>CAVVJQ010000003.1:0-390655 GCA_963748615.1 uncultured Thermoplasmata archaeon | reverse complement strand
TCCAGGCTGCAGCTCGATGTTGTGCAGCAGCGTACCCTCGGCATGTCCCGACCGCATCGTGTCCCAGCGGTTACCGCACCCCTCCTTCCGCAAGGTGATCTCCTGGCCGACTTCGATTCCATCCGGCGCGAGCATCCAGTGCTCGGTGCCAGCGTATTCCACCTCGGCCGAGGGTCGCAATCCTGCCCGCCTCATGCTTCGAGCTCGGTGATCTTACCGTTGACGGTCTCCTTCAGCTTAGGGTGCTTCGCACAGTGAACCTGAGGTGACTCGGGACCGATATCTTCCGACCCGCGCCCCCTCCTCTGTGTTATCAGTCTCTTTCCCATGTAAGCACCTCAGAATATTCCTATCCTCATGCGAATCTCCTCTGCGGAGTAGCCTTCTTTCAACTTGATGATCGCGTGCTCTGCCGTCCTTCGATATCTTGACGTTTATCTGATCCACCTTCGCGTCGACCCGCTCCTCGAAGGCCTTCTTCATCTCCGGCTCTTCGCGTCCCTGCGGACCACGAATTCCAGCTTGTTGCCGTCCTCCAGGTCCTGGGATGGTGTGCCAGACATCGCGTTCATCGTCTTCTCAGTCACGTATGGATGGAGTAGGACCTGTCGTCTAATGATCTTCACAGCTCCACCCCCTGATCTCTTCAGAGCCGCTTCCACCTGACCATCAGCCTACCTGCATCGCCGCCAGGCGCCAATAGTGACGCATTCAGCGACTTGGGGTGGCGATATCCACACCCGTCAGGTGCCCGAGGCTCTTGCCTCCGTCGCAGTCACTCTTGAGAGTACCCACGAGCAGCTCTTCGGGGTCCTGTATCTCCTGCCCCTCATCTTGCCCCTGCCTGCGCGGACGCTCTTGCCGTCGACCGCCCTCTGGACATCGTCGTAGACACCGATCGATTCGAGCGCCTCGACTGCATCCTTCGTGCTCTTCAATGATTCCAGACCGTCCTTCACGACGACTGGCATAGTCAATTCGTCCCTGAACTGATGACCCCTGGCCTTCACCAGGTCTGCCGAGCTGGTTGCCCCGAGCGCGGAGATCTTGGCCAGGTACATCTCCTTCTTGTTGATCTTCTTGCCAAGGTCCTTATCGGGCTTTGGCGGGTGCGCACGCCTGCCACCGACGTTGTTCGGTGATTGTGCAGCGTTCGAGCCGCCCTTGATCCTCTGGACCCTGGCGACTCCGCGACCCTTGCCCCATGTCTCGACCGAGTGGCGGCTGCCGCTCCATCTGCCCGGCCCGTAGGGCTGCCTCGCGTTCGCCTCTATGGCGACGACCGCTCTGTGGATCACATCGGTCCTGAGCTCGTTCTTGAATATCTCGGGCAGGTCCTTCTCGCCCGAAACATCACCCTTGAGATCGTAGACATTGACCTTGCCGGGAGCGACCTGGGCCTTGGATTCCTCTGCCTTTATTTTCTTCACTTTCTTCTCGGCCATCAAATCACACTCCCTGTTTTGATTCAAGTGATACAAACGTGACCTGCGGCGCTTCCGACAGTTTGATTCCGATGTCCCTCACGGGTTCCCTGAGCCTTATCAGACGCTTCGAGGGTCCCGGCACCGATCCGTGCAATAGCAGGTACGAGTTGGACACATTCCCGTAGTGAAGGAATCCTCCCTTGGGGGTGATCTCCTCGCCCTTCTCACCGATCTTGAGGATACGCTTGTTGAGTTCGGTCCTCTGGTGGAACCCTCTCTGCCCGCCCTGCGGGACGGTCGGGTGAACATAGTTCGGTCTCTTCTGACCGAGGGTACCTATGAGCCTCCTGTGCTTGCTGTTCTTGTGCATGAGCAGCTTGGTGCCCCAACGCTTGGTCACACCTTGCCATCCTCTGCCCTTGGTGACGGACGCGACATCCACCATCTCGCCATCCTTCGCAAAATCCTTGATCGTGACTGGCTTGCCGAGGATCTCCTTCGCATACTTCATCCTGTCCTCGAGCTTCACTCCGCCGATCCTGACCTCCATCATCTCCGGCCTCTTCTTAGGCAGCCCGCTCACCAGCACCGGCTGGGTGTACATGATGGCCCGGATCTCGTCGTATTCCAGCTTCTCGGTCTTCTTCCAGGCGGATACCTCATCGTAATCCTTCGGGACCGGGAACTTCCTTGAGAGTTCCTTGTCCAGCTTCTTCGCCCAGACCTCTCCGACGACCTTCTTGCCGTAGGCAGTTTCAGCGTAGAATCGTATTCCGCAGACCTTCATGGGTGGGACCTCGAGCACCGTCACGGGGATCTGTATCTCCTGTCCTGCGGTGGTGCTCCTGGGCCTGTAATCCACGACGAATGCGTGGGTCATGCCGGCCTTGTAGCCTGCAAACCCCTGCAGCTTCGCGCCATCTCCATCAGACTCTGGCCACGTGGAGACTCTGGCGGTTATGCTTCTGGCTCTCTTCCTGGGAGAATATCCCATCGAGCCCTGTCTTGGCCTCCTTCTGGTTGACATCTACTATCCCTCTGTTTGAAGCGACAGACCTGGCTGAACGAACTCGAACAGTCCGAGCACACAGTCCGAGGCATCACTTCTCGGCCGTGACGCCTCGTGCACGCCTGAAAATTTGTTCTGGCGCGAGTGATGGGTTGCTCATTAGGCATTGCCCAAACGGCGTCTGGCCGATACCGCCTCTGGTATCGCAGTGTGGCGAATGGGGTACTTATATATAAATCTAGCAGGTGTCTGCGAGGGATGTTGGCTATGCGCCGCCCTGCTTGACTTTCTTCTGGGCGCGCTTGCCGCGTTCCTTCGCGTTCAGTCCCGTGACATTCTCGAGGAACGTGTTGTACGCCTTGATCGTCTTCTGGGCGGTCTCGTCGTCCACGGTCGGGTCCATCTTGGTCTCGACGCACAGAGACTTCTTCGACTCGCCTGGCCATGCAACCAGTTCTTTGAGTGCTCCGAATGATGTGACGAGCTTGCCATCCTTCTCGCTTACGCTTCCGAAGCTCTCCTTCATAGCGGTCTTCAGATTGTCGGCCTTGACATTGTCGTACTTCCCTCTCTTGACCTCGTACTCGTTCATGCGGTCGTCACCTTGCTAGCCTCTAAGATCGATAGGTACTGAAAAACCTTTGCGAGCCATCCGTGTCTTGGCTCGGTATCATCACCTACCTATGATTTCTTCCTGCCCAGCCTGATCCTGCGAGGGGATTCAAATAGCCCGACGTCCTCCTTCTTTCGGCGTTCCTCTCTCCTCTTCGTCCGAACATGGTATGTGACGAATGCGATTGGCCCCGCGATCATCAAGCCAACACCTGTGAATAGGGCGGCATCTATCAGCGCTGATTTGAGTACCTCAGTTGAGTCTGAAGTCACATGGATTAGGACAGGGTCCCAGGAGGATGACGGTGCGTAAAACATGATCTGCGAGACATCCGAATCGTCCTCGAACATGGATATCCCAAGGACCGCCCCGGGCATATCCCTGCCCCCAACCGTTTCCGTTTCCCACTCTCCATCCACTATGCGTGCCAGCATGACCTGCTGATCGCCGGTTATGAACGCGACCTGGGGGTCATCGTTGGAATCAAGAGATATCGAGGCATAATCATCTAGGGTGTCGTAGATGAGACAGTAGTCGTCGACATGTATCTGGTGAACCGTATCGGCCTCCGTGATATTGTCATCCCTGATGTACACGATGGCGTACGAATCCCCCATCCCCAGAAGGATGACATGCATTCTCCCTTGAGAGTCTATCCTGCTCTGGGCATTATCTTGGATATGTATTGGACCGTTTGTCTCGTTATACTCCAATCCCGAATCAGTTATCCTCACACGCATCGGTGCAGTCGAGTCCGTCCCGTTTAAAGTGAGTAACAGCATCCCTCTGATGTCTTCTCCTGTTTCGGTTGCGACAGTACATATCGAAGTCCAATGTCCGCCTTCTGGATTCGCATGACTGCGTGTCATATTCCATGCGCTTGATATGTAGGTCCACTCCTGAAGCTCATAGGAATAATAGGAGACTGTACCCACATCTGGAACCCATGCCTCCTCATAGTCCCTGAGGACACACAGTGAATGAGCAACACCGTCGCGGTCAAGGGCTATTCTTGCAGAAATTCCGTTATCGATATCGACGGTCTCGATACCCCATCCCTCTCCTGCATTCACTGCATATCCCAATACCACCATGTCCTCACCACTCCCACTATACGGGGCTGGCATTTGATAGCACCACAGGATATGTACTGAGCCATCATCGGTGATCCTGATCGCAAGGTCCAGGAGTCTCTCACCACAACCGGAGATCATTGTTGTGGTCCAGTCTGAGCCATATCCCGTCGCATGCATGATGAAATACCCAAATCCACCTATGTCGGGGTAGTATCTCGTGCTGCGATAGGCTACATGGATTTGACCATCCTCATCCATGGCCATGGCGGTTCTGCTGTATCTCATAGAGTGCTCGCAATCGTCGATCTCTTCCACGTACCATCCATCCTCACCCGAATATGCGTATACGAACGAAGAAGTGAGGACGATGGCCACAATCGCTACGCCTGCAATAACGAGCCTCTTTCCCCCGGACTTGATCATAAGACCCACGCCGTCGGGAAATGCGCTCGCCAATATATTAATGGATTGGCGGGTCATTCCGAAGATGGATTGCGGTTTGCATTCGAGGACTGATAGCCGGTACTTGTGACGGTGGACAGGATGAGTGAACGAGAATCGATCGCGCGGACACCAGGGATGCCGATCACTGTTGGATCCCTTGAGCGTGACTTGTCCATGTTGGGCATCGAGCCAGGCATGGTCCTGCTGGTTCACTCCTCTTTGAGTTCTCTCGGATGGGTGTGCGGTGGTGCGGTCGCCGTGATCCTCGCGATCGAGAATGCCTTGGGTCCGGGTGGGACGTTGGTCATGCCTTCCATGGCGGGCGACCTGTCGGAGCCTGCGGACTGGCACAATCCTCCGGTCCCTGAGGCCTGGTGGCCTATCATCCGTGACAAGATGCCCGCGTTCGACCCAGACATGACCCCAACGCGGAAATTGGGTGCCATTCCAGAGTGCTTCTGGAAGCAATCCGGAGCTGTCCGTAGCAGCCATCCTAACGCTTCGTTCGCCGCCCGTGGCCCGAAGGCACAGACGATCGTAGGCGGTCACTCGCTCGACTTCTCCCACGGCGAAGGTTCTCCGCTTGCCAGGATATACGAGCTTGATGGCAGGGTCTTGCTGATAGGTGTCGACCACGATGTCAACACATCCCTTCACTTGGCAGAGTATCGCTCATCACTCAAGAATCACAAGCAGGCAAAACGCGGCGCTCCCATGACTGTCGCCAGTAGTAGGGAATGGGTGAGTTACGACGATATAGAACTCGTGGATGATGATTTCGTGGATATCGGGAAACGATTCGCCGATGAGACGGGCTTGGTGCGCAGCGGCTCCGTCGGATGCGCATCGTGTCGTCTGATGCCTCAACGACAACTGGTTGATTTCGCCGTACAGTGGATGGATGAGAATCGCACCCAAAGAAAAGTGTGAATGAGTCTCCTGCCTGAGAGAATTCATCCTCAGCGGTGTGGCCTGAAAAATCTCTGAAGGTCGCACGTCCCGCCAGTGACCAATCCTTCGATATCGAGGATCATGTTCCACGTATCCTTGCAGCTGCAATCCTTGGAACCCAACCTTGACCAGTTCTGGGAGATGCTGAAATCCTTCAGACCATCTATGATTATCTGGTCACACTCCCCGCAGTTGTGCGCACCCCTGATGCTGCCTCCGCCGACTGGATCGCACACGACCTTCACGCCGAGGTCCTTGCTCTCCCTCACGACCTGAAGAACGCTCCATAACCATGGCGGTCTGTAAGCCCAGTTCCTCCACAGTCTATCGACGACAGTCCCCTTCTGGACATTCACTGCGTTTATCGAGATCGTAGCACTGGTCTTGGCTGCATGCTTGACGGTTGCGATCGCATCCGCAATCGCCTCCGCTTCTGTTAGGAACGGGGGCTTTATCAGCACATAGGACCGCAGGTCAACCTTGCGCTCCTTCAAAACGCTCGCTGCCCTGTCATAATCCGCTACTGTGAACCCTTTGTTAATCGAGTATTTCAGAACCCTGTCGTTCGCGCTCTCGAGGCCTATCGCGATCTCCAGGTTATCATGCATGGACAGGATCTCATCGATGCGCTCACCGGTGACATATTCCGGTCTGGACTCCGCGAGGAGCCTCATCCCTCTCGACGAACACTCTTCCAGGATCCTCCTCGCAGCTTCCTCTGGCACCTCGGCCTTGTCGAGGAACGACCCTGAGGTATAGACCTTCAGGACCTGCACATCGCCTATGCCTGGGAGGGCACGCTCGAACTGCTTCACGATGTGCTCGGCGGAGATGCCCTTCTTCGATTCGGTGTTGTACCCGCACATGGAGCAGCCGCCGTTGTGGAAATGGCTGCAGCCACCCGTACGGATGATTATGACGCCCGCATCGAGCAACTTGCCGTCCAGGAACTCCTTCTCCTTCCAGACGGCTACGGCGCTCCCTTCGTCCTTTCTCCGAGGACGCCGACCATGGTCCCTCTCATTTGCAGTCATTCGATCGCGCCATGGTGTATCATCGAGAATATGATCAGAGGTCGTATGGCTTCAGGGTCTTGCGCCCGTTCCTCTTGGCCCTTCTCGCAGCGCGCTCAATCATCTCGTGGACCTCACGGTCCAGCTCGCAATAGAATTCTTCCGAGATCCTGAGTCGGTCGCCCACAGCATCCTTCACATCTGAGACTTTGATTATCATTTTTCCATTCCGAAGACTAGAAACAGGCATCTTCTCCCCTCTATATGGCCCCGGCAGGGAGATATTGCTAATGCGTGCTCAGTTCTTAACTCTTTTCGGTCGGACCTCCGCAAAGCTTTTCCACGGGTCCGATTCTTTACTGTCGAGGCACTAGGATGGACGTCGACTCGAAAGTGGAACTAGCGACAAGGAACGCACTCGAAGTGGTCACAGAGGGTGAGCTCAAGACACTTTTCGAGACGAAACAGACGCCGACCGCATATATTGGCTACGAGCCGAGCGGTTTCGTGCATGTCGGTCAAGTCATAACTGCGACCAAGATTGCGGAGCTCCAGAAGGCAGGCGTCGAGGTGACCATGTTCCTGGCCGACTGGCACGCCATGATAAACGACAAGCTGGGCGCGGACATCGGGAACATCCGCATGTGCGGCGAGTACATGCGCGAGAGCTTCATCGCGCTCGGCATTCGAGAAGATACCAAGTTCGTATGGGCGAACGACCTCGTCAACCGGGCTGAGTACTGGGAGAAGTTCATACGTATATGCAAGGCGAGTTCGTTGATGAGGATCAAACGGGCGATGACGATCATGGGCAGGACCGAGGACGAGGCCGAGATTGACGCCTCCAAGGTGATGTACCCTCCGATGCAGGTCGCGGACATATTCGAACTGGATGTCGATATCGCGCTTGCTGGCATGGATCAAAGAAGGGCGCATATGCTCGCCAGGGATGTCGCCGAGAAGCTCGGTTGGAGGAAACCGGTAGCGTTGCACACACCGCTATTGATGAGTCTCGTGGGCGGAGGCCGCATGGACCCCGTCGAGGCGAAGATGTCCAAGAGCGACCCGAACAGCGCGATATTCCTCCACGACTCGCCCGAGGACATTCACCGCAAGATGAAGAACGCCTTCTGCCCACCAGAGGCGGAGAACAACCCCGTGCTGGAAGTCATGAGGTTGATCGTCTTCCCGAAGCTGGGCGGTGTCACCATTGAGAGGCCCGCGAAGTTCGGAGGCCCTGTCACATTCAGCAGCTACCAGGAGATTCATTCGACCTACGAGTCGAAGAGCCTGCATCCGATGGACCTCAAGAAGGGTGCCGCGGATTCTCTGGCGACGGTTCTGGCTCCTGTCCGGGAGTATTTCTCTAAGAACCCGAAGAACCTCGATAAGCTGAAGAACCTCTCAATCACGAGATGAGTCCAGGTTCCTCAACAGCTTCATGGCGTTGTCGACCGATATGTTCAGGATGGCCTCCACATCGCCCATGCCTGTTATGCCTGCTGCTCCTGGATGGCCACCGCCGCCGTTGGTGGTCTCCGTCCCGACACCTCCTAGCAACCTGCCCAGGTGCACCCCGCGCCTCACCATGGCCTGCGTGGCCCTCGCGCTTATCCTGAACATGTTTCCCCTCTGCGAGCCCACGAACACTATGTCCGCTCCCAGGCCGAGAAGCGCCTTGCAGACGGACGCTTCGAAAGCACTCCCTTGGGACGCTGCGATGATCTTGTCCCCGACCTTCCAGTACTTCAATCTCTGGGCCCCTCTGAGCTGAGAGATCTTCTCGGACATGTCGACGTCTATCGAGACCAGCCCGGTCGCTTCGTCTATCTGTGTGCCGTTCTGCTCCATGAGCTCAGAGAACACACGGAAGGTGGATGGCTTAGCGAACTTGAACATGCCCGTGTCGGTTATTATCCCCGCCATGAGCGCCAACGCGACCTCTCGCGTCATCTTCATGCCTGCCAACTTCACGAGCTCGTACACTATCTCGGAGCAGGAGCTCTTGCTGTCATCGCAATAGTAGTACATCGCCTCGGGCCATCTGTCGCTCTTGGCATGATGGTCTATCACTATGGCGTCCTTGAGGTCGATCCCTTCGGGAAGCTGCTCTGGTCCCGAAGTGTCCAGGACCAGGAGCCTTCCGGGCGGCTCGTCCGGGCCCTCGACGGTCACGATCCCGAGAGTCTTCGTCATCACCTTCCCCATCCGGTCTATCCCTCCTGGGGTCCATATGACGACATCGGGGAACGCCGACTGCACCACGAATGCGCTAGCGATCGCGTCCGGGTCGGCGTTTCCGTGCAGGACGGCCTTGGTCGGCCCCTTTGACAATTCCTCAACTATACTGGAAAGCACGTATCTCAGGGCTGAATGATGCCCGATGATAAAATAGATGCCGAAAAGACCGCGCATCCTGGTTAGAATAGAGATAAAAGGGTTTTATCGGCCCATTCGGTCCGATCAGTTGTCTTCTGATTCATCGGACTTCTGTGCGGGACCGCCCTGGAGCGCCTGGGTGATCTGCTGCTGGAGCGTCTGGTGCCTCTCCCTCAGGTGCTTGTCCTGCCTCTCGAGGGTCTTCACGCGCACCTCGACGGTCTCCTTCTGTTCCTTCAGCTCGGTCACGAGCGCGCCCCTGTCCTTGTTCTGGACCAGGAGCGTACCGACGTTCTTGAACACCGCTGCATCCTCAGAGGCCCTCTCGAGCTCCTGGACCGTCCGGTCCAGCTCCTTTGCCTGCGCCTCTAGCTGGATCTTCTGCGTGGTGACCATCTGTATCTGCTGCGTGAGCTGTTGGAACTGCGCGATCTGGTTCTGAACTTTCGGTGGGATGTTGTCCATCATCTACTTGCCTCCTTTGCCGTTTCCTCTGCCACATTGGCCCATCTGATATATGAGTTGAGGGCCGCTCTCAGCGATGTGAGGTCGTCCGCCTGTACGCGGATCGTGACCTCTCCCTCCCCTCCGAGCACGTCGACCTTCGTCCGCGGGATGCTCTCTGACATCTCCGGGGACAGCGCGCGCACGACCACATCGGCGTGCATCGTTCTGAAAGTCAACTCCGCTCTGTTGGTCAAGTTCATCTGCCCTTGACCGACTTGCGCACGTTAGGTCTCTCCTTGTAGAACACCTTGGACCCGCACTTCTCGCACTGGAGTCCAACCGTGTTCATACCGGACCTGACGGGCTCTTTGCATCTCGAGCACTTGTACATTAGTCCATCTACTCCTTCTCAGAGATCTCTTCCGACCTCTCTTCTTCGCTGAGCATCTCGTTCTCTTCATCCGCGGCCGCAGCTGCGGCGGCCCGCGCCCTTGCCTCAGCGAGCACGTCGATCACTTCGCGTTTGACCGCGACGGGCTGCGTCAGCACGTAGGAACTGCTGGCTATCGATACGCCACAGTGCCTGCACTTCCAGATGCCGTTCGCCTCTCTCTTGACGGCCTTCGCCCTGCACTTCGGGCACTCATGCCACTTCTTGCTCAGCTTCTCTATATCGGCTATGCGTTTCCTGATTCTGACGCCGTACCTCGGGCCCAGCCGGCCTGCCGAGCCAATCTTCTTGGTTCTCTTGGCCATGGTCATCACCCGGAGAGCTTCGCGCGCACCTCCGCGCCTCGCTTCCTCGACATCTCTATTATCTTGAAGACCTCGTCAACCTTGAGCATCCCATCGCCGCCCTTCTGCATGGCGCATATGTTGCCGTTCTCCAAGGTCGCGACCGTGAGCCTCGCATCTGCGACCCGTTCCTCGTCGTGGGTCGGGTCTACGAGCAGGTGCTCGCCTATCTTGACCACGGTTATTGAGATCGGCTCGTGGGAGATCGGCATCGGGTAGTCCTCTCCCTTGCCTGCCCTTGCCGCCGGAACGACCGCCGACTTCAGCGCAGCCAAGGCTCCTATGTTGCCCGCATCGAACATGTTGCCATCGAAGTCGAGTGCATGGACGTCAAGGAACATTATCCAGACCTCCTTCCCAGCCTCGATGCAGAGCTTCTTCATGTCGACCGCGTGCCCTTCCCTGATGCCCCTGTCGATCACACGGGACACTTCGATCGATTCCTGGTCCGGTGGACCGGACTCGAAGGTCTCGCTCGCCAATGGGATGAGCTCCGCGTTCGTTGTCATCACGCCGGTGTTGGGCGTGTCCGGGAACGGCGAGCCTACCATCATCTTGATGCCGACCAACACGTCCGTTTTGCCCAGTCGGACCCTTGCGGATCCTTCTGCGGATAAGACGTAGTTTATCTCTACCGTGAGCGGGCGCATCTCGTCGAAGGCTCTCCCGTCGACCCTTGTGCCCTTGGATAGGAGCTGTACTATGTGGTCCTTCTTCAGGTCGGCCATTACATCCTTGCTCATCTAAGCCACCTCCTTCGGTTCTTCCAAGTCTGCATCCACGGATCGCACCTGGTATCTCCTCTTGAGTGCGTTCCTCTGCTCCTCGTACACCTTCTTGCAGCCATCGATGGCCATCTTCAGGCCCTGGGTGTACTCATCGTGTGTGAGGTCGCCGTCCATCTGGAGCAGGACGATCTCCTCGGTCCTCGGGACATAGCCGACTGGTATGTCCGCCTCCCCGAAGTTGTCCTCCTCCTTTCCGAGGTCCACCATGACCGTGCCTGCCGCCTTTCCGGCAGCGCATGACGCGACCAGGTCCCTCATCGGCACGCCCGCATCTGCCAGCGCGACGGATGCTGCAGTCAACCCGGCGCATCTCGTGCCGGCGTTCGCCTGCAGGACCTCGATGTACACATCGATCGATGTCCTCGGGAAGTATTCGGTGAATACCACATGCGTGAGTGCCTCGCTGGTGATCTTGGAGATCTCGTGAGACCTCCTGTCCGGTCCCGGCCTCTTCCTGTCGTCCACCGAGAACGCTGCCATGTTGTAGTGGCACTGCACCAGGGCTCTGGTCGGGTTCTGCAGGTGCCTCGGGTGACACTCCCTCGGCCCGTAGACCGCCGCTAGGACCTTGTTCAGTCCCCATTCGACATATGCGGAGCCGTCTGCCTTATTCAGCACCCCCGCCTCGATCTTAATCGGCCTCATCTCTTCGGGTCTCCGGCCATCGACCCTCTTGCCGTTCTCATCTAGCAACTTGATATCATTGGGTATTGGTGTTCCGCCCATCAGTCTCACTCTCCATCTCCGGGACATCTCCCAGGAGTTTCTTCACTTTCTCGGTTAGGCCTACGCTGTGCGCCTCTTCCTCTATCAGTTTGACGGCCTTGATGGCCCTGACAATGTTATCGAGGTCCCCGTCGATCCATATCCTGCCGTTCTGCCCGACGTATATCCTGCATCCGGTCGAGTTCTTCAGCATCTGGATCATGGAACCGCTCTTGCCAATCACTCGTGGTACCTTAGAGGGTGATATGTCCAGGATCATGCCCCCGGTGAGTTTCCTCAATCCGTGCTCCTTCATGGAGATATGGATCTTCCTTGTCTCGTCCACATCGATGACCTTGAGGAGCACGACATCTCCGACGGTCATGAACTTCGTTGTCTCTCCGAACTCCACTCTCCAAGGCACCTCGTTGACATGCAACGGTGCTGGGTACGGGGAGTTTATGTCTACCAACCAGTTGGACGAACTGACGTCCACGATCTTGCCGACGACCATGTCCCCTCTATCAGGCACGTACTGTCCTGACAGCGGGACCACGCCGACCACGTTCTGCCTTACGCTCTTAATCCCTAGTTGCGCCGCGTATATGTTCTTGCCCTCATTGAAAGTTCCAGGGCCCGGAGTCAATCCGGAGCTGTCCAGGAGGTCCCCCGGTACAACTATCTCTCTCGCAACGTCCTTAGAATCACTTGTCTGCATCTGACTCACTCGCATTCACAGTCAGATAAATATGCCAGCACGGCCCTGGACAAAGATTCGTCCCGAGACCCGCAGCGCATTTACCTCTGTCTCTTTTCGAATGGCTGAAGAACATCTCCTGTTTTAACCTTTTGGTCGTAATAAGGCCATTTCAGGGAACTGCCTGGCTTTGTGCTGGAGTGGGCGTGTTCACTTCCCCGCCTTCAGAACCTTGACGTCTGCCTCTCCATGGGTCCTGTTGTTTATCTTCTCGAAGAACTCCGTCTGCAACCCCGCGGGCATCTCCACGACCCCTATCCAAGAGCCGTCGGTCTGCCACTCCTCCTTGACGATCTTCCCGAAGTGGCGGAATTCCTCGTAGCAGCGGCCGTAGTCCTCTCCGGACACCTTGACAGCGATCCTCACCTTGTCGAACTTGATCGGTATGAGCGGTCTGAGTGCGTCCATGATGGCGGGGACCTGCGCCTCGACGGACTTGAACGGATCTATGTGGACCCTCGCCTCTTCCATGGCGGTCTCGATCCTGGTCGGTGGGTGTGGTCCGCCTGTCTGGGGGTTCATCGCGTTCCTCGCGATGTACTCCACTATCCTCTTGCGCTTGTTCTCCTGCATCACCTTGCGCTGTTCCGTGGTGAGCTGTACCTCGCCCTTGAGGATGATGGTCTTCGCGACCTCCATCGGGTCCGTGGTCCCGAAGATCTCCTTTATCTTGTCCTCGGACGCCCTCGTACCCTTCTTGGCGTTCTTGAAAATCGTGTCTATGGCCATGTTGTCCAGAAGGTCTACCTCTTTGCCGTCCTTCATCTTCTGAACGACGTCTGGGTCTATCAGTATCTCGAAGCTCTCGCCGTGAGATTCCATCCTGGCGACTATCGCCTCATCGAGGTCGACCATGGTCCTCAGCTCATGTTGCTAGTTTCTTGACGTATCCCTCTACTTCGGAATCGCTCAATCTCCGGAACTTCTCGGTCGTTCTGACGACGCCGATCTCGACCGCCTTCGTGTTCAGGGTCTCCTCGGTAGCCTTGGATAGCGCCCTGAGCCCGAGCAGTATGGCCTCGTCTACATTGAGGTCCTCTTTGTACTCCTCCTCGAAGACGTCCATGATGGCGTTCTTGCCAGCACCGATCGATCCGGCCTTGTATGATACCAGCGCGCCGCTGGGGTCCGTCTCGTACAGGTGGCAACCTTGCTCGTCGACACCCGCGACCAGGAGGGCTGTTCCGAACGGCCTAACGCCGCCGTACTGTGTATAGTTCTGCTTGAAGTCGCAGAGCCTCTTGACGAGGGTCTCGATATCTACCTTCTCTGCATAGGTGACCTTGTTGATCTGCGCGATCACCCTTGCGTGGTCCACGAGCACCCTCGCATCCGCGACCAGTCCGGAGGTCGCACAGCCTATGTGTTCGTCGATCTGGAATATCTTCTCTATCGAGCGTGATTCGATGAGCCTGCTCGCAATCCTCTTGTCGACTATGAGTGCGACGCCGTCCTTGAACTTCAGACCGACTGTCGTAGTACCTCTCTTAACTGCTTCCCTTGCGTATTCGACTTGGAATAGTCTGCCATCCGGTGAGAACACCGTGATCGCCCTGTCATACGCCATTTGTCCTGGCTGCATCTTCATTACACCTCTTTTCTTGACTGTGATATAAGCCTAGCCGGCATATCGCCCGCTGTCTGGGAAGTGCCTAACGCGGTTGCCGGTATAAAGGTTTTTGGCGAATGTGGAATCGAATTTATCGCTATTGCAGACCCGGCCTACTCCCAAGTCTTCTGCTTGGGCGAATCTGCTTTCAGGTATTGCCGCTTGAGGTTCTTGATGGTGCCCGAAGTCCTGAGCGTGACTACCTTGCACGGGACGTTCCTGACAGAATCCACCTTCGTCAACACCTCTATCGCATCGTCCTTGAGCATGTGAGGGACCTTGAGTATCCCGACCTCGGGCTCGAACACGGTTATCCTGAAACCGTTCTGGACCGGTGTGCCTTTCGCCGTCGCCAAAAGTGATGATAGGAAATCGTTTCTGGCGAAAGGCTTAGCGCTCTCAATCCTGAACGCTATGTACCTCCACCTCTCGCCAGGGGCCTTCTTCGGCATGGCTATCAGCGCACAAATTCCACGCCATGTTTGGCTGTGTTCTGTGGGTCTGGGGACAGTAGTTGCGGGCTCTTGACTCCTGTAAGGACGAGCATGACCCTCATGAGTCCGTCCATGGCCGGGTCGACGCTGCAACCCCAGATTATCCTCGCGTTCGGATTGATCTTCGCGTTGACGAGTTCGGCCGCCTTCTCCGCCTCAGTGACGGTCATGTCTGTTCCGCCCGTGACCCTGATCAGAGCGCCCCTCGCGGTGGAGAGATCGATGTCTCCAAGGAGCGGCGATTCGAGCGCCTGTCTGACTGCGCTGTCCACGCGGTCTCCTCTCGAGGAGGTCTTGTTGTCCGCCTCTCCCATCCCTATGAGCGCGACGCCCCCGTTCTTCATGATGGTCATGACGTCGTTGAAATCCAGGTTGACGAGCCCGGGTTTTGTGATTATCTCTGTGAGCCCTTTGATGGATTCCATAAGAACCTCGTCCGCCACCCTGAAAGCAGCATCCAGTGGTAGTTTGGGTACGAGCTCCAGAAGCTTATCGTTCGATATGACCGCGGTGGTGTCGCAATTCATCTTGAGCCTGTCCAGACCCCTGATCGCATTCTCCATGCGTATCCTGCCCTCAGCTTTGAACGGCATGGTGACTATTCCGATCGTCAGAGCGCCGGACTCCCTGGCCATCCTCGCGACGACTGGTGCGGACCCGGTTCCAGTTCCTCCGCCCATACCTGCAGTGACGAAGACGATGTTGGACCCCTTCACGTACTGCTTCAGATCCTCTTCGGATTCCATCGCAGCTTTCTCGCCCACCTCTGGGAGTGCTCCAGCGCCCAATCCCCTCGTCAAGGTCTTGCCCAGGAGGATCTTATGTGGTGAATGGATATGCAGCAGGTGCTTGGCATCGGTGTTCGCGGCGACAATATCTGCACCGAATATGCCCGATTGCTGGAGACGGTTGACCGTGTTGGAACCTCCGCCCCCACATCCTACGATAGTTATGTTCACCTTCAGTTTCTCGACTATTTTGGCGAGCTCCTCATCCTCGGGAGTGCCCATTGCTTCCTTCGTGCTCTTTTCAAGCGCGTGCAGCTCGAGAGCATCATCTATGAGTGATTTCATTTCATCCCATCCTAAATTGTTTGCAAGTATGAAATAATCAGCTAACTATATAAACGAATCCACACCCGCCAGTATGCGTTTCTTCGGAGGTGCGTTAGCGCGCACGCGCATCGTGTCCCCAAGTAACACATGAGCCCGTTTCTTCGACCTCTCGGATTCATCGTTCGACCACCCGCATGTACATGCGCATGTCGATAGGTTCTGATGAACTATCGAGCGCGCGCACCCCCGTGCACGGTGGGCGGTACGGGACGTTATCGTATCTGAGAACGAAATACTGGCTAGACGCAATACTTAGGAATGTTTATATTCGAGTTACTGGATATCTTATACAGCTTTATGGGGTGCATTAATGCCGAAATCACTTGTCAAAGACGCATTGGGAAAAGACGTGCAAGAAATTATAGAGAAATCTTCTCAACAACCCGAACAGCAAGCGCAGGCTTCACACCCTGCACCCATGTCCGCGGACGATGAAGAGATTGCCAAGATCGCGGAACAACTGGATGTCAGCATCAAGATCATCGGGTGCGGCGGTGGCGGATCGAACACCATAAACAGGTGCGTCGAGGCAGGGATCTCCGGAGCGCAGTTGTGCGCGATAAACACGGATGCCAAGCATCTGCTGGTCATACACGCGCCCAGGAAGATATTGATCGGAAAGAACGTCACGCGAGGACTGGGAGCCGGCGCGATACCGCAGGTCGGAGAGGCCGCTGCTAAGGAGAACGAGCGCGATATACGCGACTTCCTGAACGGTGCCAACATAGTGTTCGTCACAGCAGGCATGGGTGGCGGAACGGGTACTGGTTCGGCTCACTTCGCTGCGAGGCTCGCGAAGGAGATGAAGGCGTTGACGATCGGAGTCGTCACCTTGCCATTCAAGGCTGAGGGAGAACTCAGAATGGACAACGCCCTTGACGGACTGGAGAGGCTGAGGAGACTCTGTGACACGACCATCGTGATACCCAACGACAAGCTCCTGGAATTGGTCCCGAAGCTTCCGGTCGATGCGGCGTTCAAGGTCGCAGACGAGATACTTATGCAGACGATCAGAGGCCTTACTGAGATCATAACGAAACCTGGACTGGTCAATCTGGACTACAGCGACATAATGACCGTCATGAACGAGGGCGGAGTGGCCTTCGTGGGCATGGGCGAGTCAGAGGACACGGACGCCGAGGAGAGGATACAATCCGCTGTCGATGAGGCTCTTAACTCACCATTGCTTGGCGAGATCGATCTCGGAGACGCAAGGGGTGCGCTCATCAGGGTAGTCGGTGGACCGGACATGACCGTCTCCGAAGCTCAGAGGGCTGCGGAGGTCGTCGGTGAGAGGATCAACAAGCATGCGAGACTCATATGGGGATGCAGCGTCGACCCGAACTATGAGGGCCAGGTCCGTGTGTTGCTGATCGTGACAGGTGCGAAGTCCAGCACATTGATCGGAAAGAACCACAACAGTGTTGCCTCAGACCCGTCGAACAACAGGTCTTCAGCTGCACCGTCGCGTTCCTACGGTTCCGGAGACGACTCTGGGATCGACTTCGTGAGATAGACCCGACCGATCTGATAGTCAACAAACACAAAAGGCGCGGCGGCCGAACGGTCGTCCCCGCCTAAACCTTGATTTTTCTCTCCCTCTTACCTTCCAGCTTCGGCTCGTCCGCGAACCTCGCACCGCACTTCGGGCAGAATTTGTCCTCGAGACTCACCTTGGACCCGCACAAGGAGCACTCAGCCCCGCCCACTCTGTCGGAGAACACGACACCGCACAGGCAGGCGAAGGCGTCCTTGTCCACCCGTCGTCCGCACGATGGACATTCGGTAATGTATTCGATGAATGACCGTCCACAGAAACGACATTCCGACGACGACTCCAGTATCTCCTTGCCGCATCCTGTGCAGATTACGTTGCCTTCTCCGACAAGCCTCGCTCCGCACTCGCATAGACCATCCTCATCGGAGACTATCCTTCCACATTCCGGACACTGGTACAGGTCTTGCGAGAAATCCGTGGAGAAGACCACGCCGCATATGTTGCAGAACTGGTCGTCCTCCGATAGCGTGTTCGCGCACTCGGGGCATTGGAGGGCCCGCTTGTACAGCGAGCAATCGCAGCTTTCGCCATCGATCAGCCTGCGCCCGCATATGTTGCAGAACATCGCGCTGTCCGGCGAACTCCGCACCTGCTCCTTGAGGGTCAGATAAGTGTGCTCGGTCATCTCTCCCAGCAGGAACCTCTCTTCGATGAGCAGCAACTTATCCTCTTTCGAGAGAGATATCGATCTAACCGTAGGCATCTCGGAGTCGACGACATGAGGTTTCTGCCTCGAGTATCCGAGCTCCTTGTCGCACACAGGGCAGGTCTCGACGCGCATGGCACATGAGTTGTGGAACTGCTTGCCGCAACCACACAGCACGCTTGGCAACCCTTGCTTGATGACTCCGAGACATATGTCGCACTTGGTCTGCCCTTTCACCCTGACCGCCTTGACCTGCGGTCTTGTCCTGACCTGCATCCTTCGGGTGGCTGCCCTGAGCTTCTGTCCCTTCGGTACCTTGATCAGACGCGGGCCAGCTTTGGATCTTCCGCGAGGAGCAGTCCTTCTGGGCGATTTCCCTGTACCGATTGGCAACCTCTTCACTCCAGTGATTGGGGCAACGTCTGCAACGGATATAAATTCCAGGCACTCGTTCCACCAATCATGTCCCTAAAAGAAACCGTACGATTCGTTGGCGAACTGATGGCCTTGTCCGCTAAGACCGCTCCGAAGGCGGTGGGCCAGGACTTCATCGAGATAAGGTTGCTCACCGATTCAGAACGGATCGCGGTCGGCAATGACATGAAACAGGTGGCGAAGGAAAGGGATTCACCCGGATTCGATAGGGATGGGCAGAACGTCCTCGACTCCGATGCGGTGCTTCTCATCGGCCTGCAGGCGCACAAAGGGGTAGGTCTCGACTGCGGCGCCTGCGGATTTGCTGGCTGTGCGGAGTTCAACGAGGCCACCCACAGTGGCGACTTCATCGGACCCAACTGCGCGGTCAGATCGCTCGACCTCGGCATCGCCCTCGGATCTGCGGCCAAGACCGCATCCAATCATAATGTGGACAACAGGATCATGTACCGTGTGGGCGTCTCTGCAAGACGTCTCGGTCTCTCTCAGTCGAACATCGTCCATGGGATACCGTTATCCGCCACTGGCAAGAGCATCTTCTTCGATCGTGCGAAGAAGTGATGCGTCATCATTCCGATGGGTTCCTGAGTTTCAGCGGGTTCCCGACGAATGTGCCATCGAGAAGGTATGCTCTGTACGATTCCTCATCTGCGACCGAGTTCCTGAATATCGGGCCGAGGAGCGCCCTTGGGTCGCTGTTCACCGCCGTGCCTGTGAGGAGTGGGTTGAATGCCGGGACCACTACCAGCTCCTTGGGGCACGAGTCATATCTCTTCAAAGTCGTCTTCTCGTGCAATGACGATCTGAGCCAACATTTCTCGAGGTTCCTCGCGCCGAGCGAATCCTTCAGCAGTACGGCCGGATGGAGATGTCCCATGACTATCTTCTCGCATCTCATGACCTCATCGGAAGGCCACACATGTCCGTGGAACAGGCCTGTGTCCTGCAAGGTCCACCCTTTGCTTCCAATGCCTTCGCACCCTTCGGGCAGGACGGACGCGATGCCACCATCGTGATTGCCTGAGATCAGGACGACCCTGTCGAAAACCTCCAGCATGCGCCCGAGCAGTTGTCTGATCTCAGCATCCTCTCTTCTGCCCACGTTCGGTATCTTGTGTTTGAGATCCCCTAGCAAGACCAGATTATGTGCGATCTTTGACAGGGATTCCAGATCCTTCATCATCCTGGGCATCTGGGTCGGGATGCTGAATCCCGCCCTCCTCATCTGGACCTCTATGCCTATGTGAAGATCCGCTACAGCTACCCAGCTGTCCCTTCCCTTCATTATGAGCGCTGGCATATCGGGTACTGGTTCCAGGTCCACGGTCTCTCATACCGTCTGGACGGCGATAAATATCCTTCCCCCTACCAGCCTATCCTGAGTCGCTCGGCCAGGACATGGGGCAGGCCCTGATCTATTATCGCTTTCGCAGCATCGTCTATCGGGTAGTCGAAACGGATTATGCGGCATTTCAGCGGATCCGTCTCGATTATCGCGAGGCTTCCCTGTGGATTATGGTCCCTCGGTTGCCCGACAGAGCCAGGGTTCAGGACGATACCTTTCGTGAACTCCTTGACATATGGCATATGCGTATGGCCGAGGATGACCAGGTCGGCCTTCGCGATGTCAAGAATGTCTTCGTGCGCACTTTCAGCGTACACATACTCGTTCATCGTCCTCGGTGAACCATGGAACATGGCGATCGTCCTGTTCTCGATGACCTCGCTCGCGGAAGGTCGAAGTGATTCGAGGAATATCCGCGCGTCCCCACTCAGTGTCCCAACTGTCCAACTCACCGCTGCATGGGCGTATGGATTCATCCCTGAGAATATCCTAGTCACGACAGCTTCATCATGGTTCCCTCGGATCGACCGATGACAGATCCTCCGGATGGTATCACAACATTCGTTCGGGTTCGCGCCGTAACCGACGGCGTCGCCTGCGAATAAAATCTTCTCGACCCTCTCAGCATCCATGACCTCGGCCGCGCTTCTCAGAGCATGGATGTTCGAATGCACATCCGCGATCACGCCCAGCCTCATGCCCTCACTCAGCTTCCGATGGCCATGAGATACCTTCTCAGAACGATGGGTATCTTATCGATCACATCGGTGGCCAAAAGGCCGTAGCTCTTCTCCTCGAACGCGAGGTCCCCTGCGAGACCGGCCGTGAACACCCCTATCCTACCTGCTGCATACGGGGTCGCCTTCTGCGCCATGATCCCAGCGATCAGACCTGTCAGCACGTCCCCAGTCCCTCCGACGGTCATCGCATCGTTTCCAGTCCTGTTGAGCTTCACATATCTGCCATCGCTCACGATGTCCCTCGGTCCTTTTAGCACGACCGTCATCCTCAGCTTGGCGGCAGCCTCACGTACCATCTGGGCACGCTTGTCGTAATCATCCTGGGGCACGGTCTTCCTCGTGAGCTTCTTGAACTCGCCCGCGTGGGGGGTGATGACCCCTGATTTCCCTTTCAGTATGTGCGGTTTCGCTCCACACGCGGCGATGGCATCCGCATCTATTACCATGGGTTTCCTGCATTTGCCTATGAACTTCTGAACAGCCATCATTGTCTGCTTGGAGTCACCCAGTCCGGGTCCTATGACAACCACATCGAACTCCGTGGACATCTTCAGCAGCTCCTCAACGTGCTCGGATCCGAACACCGTCCCCTTGAGCGGCCGAACGATCAGGTTGGGTGAATAGATCGATACTGGAATCGCGGCGGGCTCCGGAGTCGCAACGAATATCAGGTCGATGCCCGACCTCATGGCGGCCATGCCCGCAAATGCTGGCGCGCCGCTGTACGGGCCACCTCCGATGACCAGGACTCTTCCGGAGTCACCCTTGTGGCTGTCCCTCCTCCTCGGCGGCAGGAGTGCATACTCGCCGGGTCCGCAATACATCTCCGCTTCGGGCGGTATCCCGATGTCCGCGACGACTATCTTGCCGCAGTTCCGCTTGGTCATTCCGGTCTTCGGAGCGTGGAAGGTGATCGTGGTGTCTGCGCGGACCGCGAGATTAGAAGGCCATCCCGATGGCACATCCACCGCTATCCTGGGCTTCTTAGTCCTGTTCAGACTTCTGATGATGCTGGCATACGGCTCCTTCGCTCGGCCTTTGATGCCAATTCCGAGCATCGAATCTATGATGATATCGTACTGTCGGATGTCCATGAACTTGACCGGTCTGGCCACGCCTCGGACCAGGTGTAAGTTGGATCGTGCCAGGTCCGTCGTGATCTCCTGCTCTGGCTCAACTAAGAACACATCTGGCCTCATGCTTCTGAGAAGATGTCTGGCAGCGACGAAGCCGTCTCCTCCATTATTGCCCTTCCCGCAGATGATCGCTATGCGCGAGTTCGGCGGATAGTTCTCGATGACATATCTGGCCACAGCTTCCCCTGCGCGCTCCATCAGTGTGATTGTCCTGACGCCGTGATATGCGGCGTTGATGTCCAGAACCTTGACCTCTTCCGGCGGAATAGCTGCCTTGACCACGAGCGCTGATTGGTCGGAAACGTAATAAACGTGACTAGTTGCCTTTATGAGCCTAAAGCCTATCGAGCGCCTGTTTCTGAAAAGAACTAAATACACAGACTTCGTAATGCTGAAACACTGGCAGGGATTGTGTAATTGAGTGACATAAAACGTCTTGTATTGGACGTATTGAAACCGCACCATCCGACCATCATCGAACTTTCCCGAAGGATATCGGTTCTGAACGGTGTGTCCGGTGTGAACTGCAGCCTTGAGGAAGTGGACCGCGAGACCGAGAGTGTGAAGATCACGGTCGTCGGCAACGCAATCGATTTCGAGAGTCTCGAGGAGACCATCTCCGATTGCGGAGCGGTGATACACTCGGTCGACAGCGTGTCCGCGGGCAAGATGCTCGTCGAAGAAGTGGAGACCCCTCAGGACCGTTGAGTTCCGACCTACTTTTCGCGGGGTACCGTCTTCAGTCTAGCTGCCACCTCGGCAACCAACTTCTTCTTGTCCAGCTTGGGCTCCACAAGCACTCTTCCCTCTTTCCTGTACCAGAACCTCGGATACGCCTTTTCGAGTTCGAGTATACAATCGAGGTCGAGGGCCCTCACCGCCTGATAAAGCATATGTGCGGTAGGTGCATCGATGGCGTCCCTCCTTGGCACTCGCCGTCCATCCTCCCTGCTTATCTTCACGTCGAAATAAGTCGGCCAGAGGACGATGGCTTTCTCAGGGTCTACGGTCATATGGCTCATTTGTCCAAACGTCCCACCCATATCTAATCCTGTCGGTCCGCACGTTCGGAAGTACTCTTATCTACTGGACTATGCGATTACCTGGCCGAGGCGAGGTTGTGATTGACGAAGATATCGCAGAAACGGTCCTTGACTATGCACGCTCGTTCGCAAATGCGAAACTGGTGGAGGTCCGTATGGAAGTCTCTGAGAGGACGGATGTCACGGTTCAGTCCGGAGTGGTCAGCAGTCTCGGATCGAACAGGGATATCGGAATGAACGTCCGCGTGGTCCTTCCGACTGGGATAGGCTTTGCAAGCACGAACGGCATCTCGAGTGAGATCGGTAAGGCGATGGCGGACAAGGCGTTCAAACTGGCAAGGAACGTCAACCTGAAGGAGCCAATCTCCTTCTCGGACGAACCCACCGTCACCACGAGTTGGTCGGTCGGCGAGTCCAAACCCATCGCAGACATGACGATCGACGACAGGGTCGAGTTCCTCAAAGGGGTCGACAAGTCCATCATGGGTTCGAAGGTGAAGATCCAGGGGAGATTCCTCGAGCTCCGCGATGCCCGGATCGAGAGCTATTTCGCCAACTCCGAAGGGTCAATGATCTCATCGCGTCTGCCCAGGCTGAGGTTCGATTCGTTCCTGGTGGTCTCCTCGAAAGGTCAGAGCGAACAATCGATGAGGGAATGGGGCGGAACCGGTGGCTGGGAGATCGCCGAGGGATGGGACATTCCGAACGCGCTCGACAAGGAGGTGCACATGCTGAAGAAGATGATCGAGCATGGCAAACCGGTGAAGCCTGGCAAGTATGACCTTGTCTGTGGCCCCGAGGTGGCTGGCATTGCTGCTCATGAATCCTGCGGGCACCCTATGGAGGCTGACCGTATACTGGGGCGAGAGATGTCCCAAGCTGGCAAATCATTCGTTTCCCCGGATATGATCGGTTCGAGGATAGGCTCGGAATATGCGACGGTCATAGACGACCCGACGGTCCGGAACTCGTACGGTTACTATGCATATGATCAGGAAGGGGTGAAGGCCCATCCGCGATACCTTTACAAGGCGGGCATCATCAATGAGTTCTATACCAACAGGGAGACCGCTGGTAGGCTGGGCACGACCAGCAATGGTTCCTCAAGGTCCGAAACGTACCTTCAGGAGCCGATAGTCCGTATGGCGAACACGTATGTCGCCCCTGGCGATTTCGAGGATGATGAGATATTCGGGTCGGTGAAGTCGGGCGTGTTGATGCACTCGTTCACCGAATGGAACATCGATGACAAGAGGTTCAATCAGAAATACGTCTCTCGCGAGGCCTATTTCATCAAGGATGGCGAATTGGCTGGGCCAGCGAGAAAGTGCGTTCTCGAGATAACGACCCCTGAGTTCTGGGGTTCCCTGGATGCGGTGTCCAAGAATGTCGAATACCAGGCTGCGGAATGTGGGAAGGGCGACCCGATCCAGAGCATGGCGGTGTTCACGGGCGGCCCGATGATGCGCTTGAGGGGGGTGACTCTCTCTTGAAAGGCTTCAAGGAAACGGCCGAGGAGATCGTCCAGAAGGCCCGCAGCCTCGGCGCAGACGACGCCATATGCGAAGTGATCGAGTCCAGGACCAATCAGATCCGGTATTCATCCAACCGCATCGATGCTTCCAACATGTGGCGGGAGCATCACGCGGTTCTCTTCGTCGCGGTAGGCAAGAAGAACTTCGCCACGGACCTGAGGGACATCGACCACGCGCTGGATGCGGTCCCAGCTGCAGTCCAGGCCGCGAGGATCGCCCCTGAGAACAAGAACTATCGCGGCATCCCGAGTGGCCGATTCAAGTACAAACGATCCATTGCGGACAAGAAGATCACGGACATTCGGTCTCCTGCGAAGTTCGTCTACGATGCGATATCTGGCGCAGAGTCCGAGGGAGCGGTCGAGGTCGGCGGGACATTCTTCGCGCGACATCACCGGACCGGCATCGCGAGCTCCGGGGGCGCGTACGCGAATGATGAGTCCGCGTCCGTCGAACTCTCCGTCCGTGCATTCTCGGAGCCGGAAGCCTCTGGCCACGCGGTCTGTTGCGTTCCCCGCATCGCCAAGATGGATGCAAAAGGCACCGGAGTCCGCGCAGGGATTCTGGCGAGAAAGGCTAGGAATCCCATCCAGGGCGATATTGGCAAGACCGACATCATCGTCGAACCGTTGTTCCTGGGAAGCCTGACGCATTCGACCACCCTCATGATGTCGGCTTTCGCTGTGGATATCGGCATGTCGATGTTTGCGAAGAAGGTCGGGAAGAAGGTTATGTCTGAAGATGTCACGTTCGTGGATGACCCGACGATCGTATCCATATCTCGAAGATCGTTCGACCACGAGGGTCGACCCACTAGGCGGAACGTCGTGATCAAGGATGGAGTCCTCAAGACATATCTTCATAGCACGGCAACCGCGAAGAAGTTCAAGGCTAAGCCCACTGGCAACATGGGGTCCCTCGTCCCATCTACCTTCGATACACCTGGACAGCCGACCGCCTTCCATCCCATACTGGAGCCAGGATGCTGGAAGTTGGACGAGTTGATAGAGGATACCGCGTCCGGCCTCTACCTGAACAACGCCTGGTACACCAGGTTCCAGAGCTATTCGAAGGGTGATTTCTCGACGATCCCACGAGACGCCATCCTGCAGATACGGGACGGGGAGATCGTTGGCTCTGTGAAGAATATCCGGGTGAGCGACAACATGCTCAATCTCTGGAAGAACTGTGGACGGCATAACAAAGACCGCCCAAGAGGTCTTCTGGTGGGACGAAGCTGCTCCGCCATCCACACTGCCCTCGCTTCGCATGAGAAATGCAAACATAACGCGCTCAGCGTAATCAAGCAGAGAATCGGAAAAACGAGCTCCGAACCTGGTCGCCGATCATTCCGGTTTGATCAAGGTGGCGTTCACGACGCCGTCCTGACCGCATCTGGATGTGATGACAGCCTCGCCCAGCTCAGTCATGATCGTCGCGCCCTTCGTCATGATGTTACGCTGGACATAGTTCGGGTTCGAGGGGTTGCTCTTGACTGTCTGGATAACGACCTTCTTGACGGTATTCGTTTTAGGATCCACGACATTTACTGTATCGGCCAGCAGGAGTCTTGCCTTCGAGTTTGCCCCTTTCGTCCTGTACATCTTGACCTTCCTGGGGCCCAGGCGGGTGAACTGCTTCTCTCGGCCGATCTCGAATCTCCTCTTCTTCCTGGCCGGTGTGATCCTTCCGCCCGAAGACTTCCTCTTTGGTCTTCCTTGCCAAATGGCCATCTGAAACCTCTCGCGAGATGTGAAAGTGGGAAGGGTATTAAAAGCTTTTGTGACTCACCGAAGGCTCAGAATAGGTCGACCAGGACGTCGTCCCCTATCCTGACGATAGCATAGTGCCCTCCCCTAGCTGGTCCCGGGTTCACGAATACCGTGCCGTCCTTCTTCTTGCACCCTCTCGACTCATGGATGTGTCCCGAGAGGACCATCCTCGGCCTGTGCTTCTCGATCACTCCCATGATCCCCTGCGATCCAGCGTTCCTTCCAGACCTGTCGATGTCGTTCATGCCATGGGGTGGCGTATGGGTCACCATGACGCCTCCCTTGACCGCGACATCGTTCAATATTCGCACTATCTCCTGTTCATCCAGCTCGAATGGCATTGACGCGGGCGAGGGGAGCCCTCCACCGCAGCCATAGAACACTCTACCATCTATCTCGGACGATGCGCCGTGCAGGCTGCATCCCGATTGTTCCAGCAACTTAAGCATGTCCGCGGTGTCGCAGTTGCCTGGAACTGCCAGGAGCTTGTCTCCGAAAGTGTCAATGACCTTCTTCACATACTTCTCGGAGCCATATGTCGTGAGGTCGCCGCACACCACTACCGCATCGAACGTGTCTTCGCTGGCCACCTTACCTAGCAGCTTGATCGCATCTTCCGATGCGTGAAGGTCGGCGCATATCAGCAGTTTCAATTCTTTCATCTGATCACCATGGCAATGAGATCCCCAGGGAGAATTCCTGGAATACTATCAGATAGGCTATCGCGTATCCGGCGACAGCGCCGCCGTTCAACAACGGTAGCCCTGCCTGAGGGTTCCCTTTGAGCACGTACCTCATGAGCACCAAGAATCCGATGGTTGCGCCGACTATGGTTCCTAGGGCGACCAGGAGGTTGCCCTCCATTCCTCCCAGGATCTCGGATGGTAGGAAATAGAACGCCGAAGCCACGAGCACTCCTGGGATTATGATGTCTCCCAGGCCCATGTACATGGCCTCCCTCTCCTCTCCCTCGTCGAGCTGAGCCTTCAAAGACTTCTGGCGGAGATATGAGAACCCTCTTCTCTTCGGTATGACCAGCAGGATGGGCAGGTGCATCTTGGTCACGCCATCCGCCAAGTCGACCATGTGCTTCGTGCCGTAGACAGATATCGCATCATATACGGCGAGGATTATGAGTAATATCAGAACTGGCAGGATGTTGAGGGATACGCCCAGTATCCCGATGACGCCAATCGCGACTAGTATTCCTGTCGCGTCGACGACGTACCATTCTGGCTTCTTCACGAGCAGATATACGAGGATGGCTGTGAGCGCGATCGAGGTCATCAGCGCCAACAATCCCTCGTCGAAGAGTATCGCGACTGTCAGGATCACATAGAATATCGTGAACGATACCGCGCCGATGAATATGATCCTCACGACGTCGTCCCGCTTCTTCTTTATTATGTATAATACAAGGAATGTGAACATCACGATTGCTATCACATAATAGACAGGTATCATCGGGTCGTTCGGGTCCTCGAACGCCTGGTTCTCCTCTCCAAGTGCGGACGCAACGAGTACAAGCGCTCCCAACTGCGAGAACACGAATATCGCAGCCATGATCAGAACTGCCCTGTTGGTGTCGTCCATCGTCACGCTATTCCGCAGCGCTTTAGAAATACTTTTGCGTCTGGTGGGAAAAACATCAATATAGCCAAAAGCCCTAGCAATATCCGTGACTGAGCTGGAAGTGCTCAAATTGGACGTGTTCGCCGAGAGCCGGTTCAGTGGCAATCCTACCTGGGTCGTGTTCGGCGCGGACACGCTCGACGAGATCGTGATGCAGGGCATAGCATACGAGCTCGGATCACCAGAGACGGTCTTCGTCATGAGGTCGAAGAAGGCGGATGTCAAACTGAGATTCTTCGATGCTGACTCAGAGGTCCCGATAAGCGGGCACTCGACGATCGGCGCGCTGTGGGCTATGGCCGACCAAGATGCTTTCGGGACAACCTTCGGGAGCAGACACAGAGCCGAGACCTCCGTGGGCATACTCCCTTTCTATGTGGAGCTCAACTCTGAGGGGACCAAGAGTGTCTGGATGACTCAGAAGAGGCCAATGTTCTCCAAGGTTGATGAAGTGACCGAGGTGGCCAGCGCGCTGGGCATCGGTGCGGAATCGATATTCCACAAGGAGTTCCCAATGAGCAGGGCGTCGACTGGGTTGCCTTGTCTGCTGGTCGCGGTGCGGTCCCTCGAAGTGATCGAAAAGCTAAACCCGCGACCGAACGAACTCGTCAGCCTATGCAAGGACCTCGAGGTAGGCGCGGTCGCGGTCTATGTGTGGGGTGGCTTCGATTCTTCCACGACTGTCCATGCGAGGTGCTTCCTCCCGACACCGTCGTGTCATGAAGATCCCGCATCTGGCATGCCCGCAGGTGCGCTCGCCTCATACATCGCGGACAACGATTTCATACCCAGGGATAGAATGGGTGAAGTGATAATCGAGCAAGGGCATTTCATGGGGCGACCATCCAGGATTCATGTCCGGATAGAGAAGCGTGGATCTACCATCAAGAAAGTGGATGTCGGCGGATCCGTAAGGCCTACCGTGAGAGGCAAGATAACGATCCCGTGACGCCGTGTCCTACCTGACGAGCGTTCCAAAGGCCACCGTTCCGGACACCTTCTCGATCTTGACCTTGACCTGAACACCCTTTGCAGTGCCTGGAACGTAGATGATGAACTCTCCCTTGCGGGCGATCCCATCTCCCTTCTTGCCGACATCTTTTATGAGGAGGTCGTACACCTTTCCGGCCTCTATCTCCTTCACTTCCTCGGCCTTCATGTGCTTTCTCACATGCACTGGTCTGTGGGCGCCACAGGTCTCACAGGTGAGTATGAGCACCCTGCCGTCCTTGACCATGTTCGTGTCAGGGCTCTCGCACTCCGAACATAAAACATATTCTGAAACGTAATTGTCGATCCTGTCGATGATCTGCGATGTGGCGACCTTACCCTTGAAGACGGCCCTCGTTCCCTCCATCGTTCCTGCCGTCCCGAGTTCTCTCAGCAGATATCCTAGGAGGTGATCGGGTTCCCGTCTCAGGGTACCGACGATATCAGCGAAGTTCCTGATGGCTGTCGTCTTGCCCTCGATCATCACATCTGGCTCGGGTATCTTGAACCTCTCGTGTGATTCCACTTTCTGGGGCAACTTCTTCTTTGCCCTTTCGAGGAGGGCTTCGTAATCGACACTCTCGTCGGCTGCCATCGTGGTTCCATAGTGGATTTGCTAGTTAAAGCTATTGGATTCCATCGCGGCCATCTCTGGCAATCGCAGACCCGAGCGGGTGCGCGGAACACCTTCTTCTCCATGGAGACCACCCGCTACGAAACGTTTATTGATGACCGGGAACTATGAGTCGGATTGCCAGCCTCGGAGTAGGGTGAAACCGACGACGATGAGAAGCTCAATAGACACCCTAAAGCAAGAGAAGCCATCCGGTTCGTTCGAGCATCGGCTTTCGCTGCTAGAAGCATATCCAGGACGCGTATCCGTGGTCCGCGAGGACCGCACAGTCGTTTTCATGAGCAAGGCCCTGCGGGATTCATACGGCGATCTTGTGGGCAAGAAGTGTTACGAGACTGCGCTCGGATCCGGGGACGTGTGCAAAGGCTGCCCCGTTGCGCAGAACTGGGACCCGTCCAATTTTCCGCATTCTCGCACGGCCAAGGAGCCGGACGGGACGGTATACGAGCTGACTACGACCAGATACGAGGACGATGAGACCGGTGAAGTATACTATTTCTCCTTCGAACGTGACATAACCGTGCAGACCGAACAGGAGCAGTATCTGAGGAGTCTCGCCGCATCGCTCGACCAGATGGCAGAAGCGGTCGCTGTTGCAGATGCGGATGGGCGCATCGTCTATTCCAACAAGTTTTTCGAGACGGTGACAGGGTACAGCAGGGATAGACTCTCGAAGCTCAACATAATGACGATGGAGGAGCACATCGAACCCGAGGCCATGATGCGTCAAGTACTCAAGGACTCGATGGACCACGGATGGTCCGGAGAGATGACCATCAATCGAGATGGCAATGGACCCTCCATCCTCCACGTCGAGACCAAACCCGTAAAGACACCCGAAGGAACTGCGATCGGCATAGTCGGTCTGTTCAGGGACATCACGAGGGAACGGTCCGAGAAGGTCGAGCTCGAGAAGTACAAATATCAGCTCGAGAAGAAGATGGAGGCCAGGACCGCCGAGCTTGCAAAACGGGTCAACCAGCTTACGACCATCAACAAGATCAGCCGAGTGGTGACATCGATCATGGACCCACACGACCTGATGAAGGAGTTCGCCAAGTCTATTGCGAGCGGCTTCGGGTACCAACATGTCGTGGTCATGATGATGGACAAGGATCGAGGTGAACTGCACTTCAATGCGGGCGATGGCTCCAAGGTCCGACAGGTCCACCGGGATATCACAATCAAGCTCAAGGAGGGCATAATCGGTCATGCCGCTTTCTTCGGAGAGACGCTGGTGACTGGGGACGTCGATGCAGACCCACGCTACGTGAGTAAGGATATCAGCGCGACAAAATCCGAGCTGGCAATCCCTATAGTCTTTAGAGGCGATCTCATAGGTGTATTGGACATCCAGAGCGACACCAAGGATGCGTTCACCAGGAACGATGTCACATTGCTCGAGATGCTCGCCGATATCCTCGCCACCGCCATAATCAACGCTCGGACATTCACGGAATCCAAGGAACGGGAGCAGGCTCTTACCATCCTGGACAGGATCAGCAAACAGATCTCCTTCAGGAGGGAGCCCGCAGTGATCCTGGACCAGGTTGCAAAGGACGCCGCAGCCTTGCTTAAGGGCGAGAAGGCTCTGGTCGGTCTGAAAGACGAGGGATCAGGGCACTTGCGATGGATGGCATCATGCAATGTCGAGAAGTCATTGCTGGACCAGCTCGAATTCAATTCCGCTCGGGGAGTCACTGGACGAGCCATTTCTCGTCTCAAGACCGAAGTCGTGAACAATTATCTGCTCGATCCGGACGCAAGTCAGAGGGATGGGCAGCTGTTCAATATCAAATCTATCGTATCGGCACCTCTGATAATCGAGGGCAAAGGCATCGGCGTGATAAACGTATACAACAAGATGGACGGTGCCAAATTCACGAAGAGCGACGCGCTTTTCTTGTCGTCGCTCGCGGATCATGCCGCAATCGCCCTTGAGAACTCCAACCTGCTGACATCCCTGAACCAGAGGGTGCGGTCTCAGCTAGCGCTCCTCGAGACCGCCTTCCTCATGCAGAGACAGATCGATTCGAGCGGGATATACGAATACGTCGCGGAGAAACTCCGCGAGGTCATCTGGTACGATGCCCTCACATTCTATCGACTAGATGCAAGTGGGGAGATGGTCGTGCCCGTTCTCGCGATAGGGCCGTATACGGACGAGGTGATGTCGGATATATTCCCGATCGGAGTTGGAGTCACAGGCCAAGTCGCTCAGACGGGCAAGGCCGAGGTTATCAATGACGCAATCTCAGATTCCCGCGCAGTCCAGGTCGAGGGCACGCCATTGGATGAGGAGGCCATCATGGCCATTCCGCTTAAGGGCCGTGAACGTGTGATTGGCGTGCTCACAGTGTATCGACAGGGTGGCAAGGTTTTCACATCATCCGAATTCGAGATTGCTCAGTTGTTCGCCAACCAAGCCACGGTCGCGGTGGAGAACGCTGAACTATACAAGACGGAAGAGACCCTTCTGGGTGAGAGCAAGAAGAAGATCGAACAGATGTCCAGCGTACTCGAACTGACGACATCCGTGATGTACATGGACAGCCTCGACACCCTCCTGCGGAGACTTGCGAATGCGACCGTTCGGTCGTTCGGATTCAAGCGCGCGTCCGTGTCCCTGCTCGAGCCTGAGAAGAATGTGTTCGTGAACTGCGCGTTGGCCGGATACCCTGAATGGGTGTCGGTGGGCGAGCACATGCCTGCAGAGGATGTCCTCGAGGACATGAGGGACGAGTTCCGCGTGGCCGAGACTAGTTATTATGTCCCATACGAGAAGCAGGATTATGGTATAGAGAAGTTCGACTTCATCGCGCATCCCGAACTCGCATCGAAACCTCGCGAATCAGAAGACGCCTGGCATGAGAGAGATATCCTGATGCTCGCTCTGAAGGATCGAAGTGGTCGGCTCATCGGATATATGCTTGTGGACGAACCGGTCGATATGAAGGTTCCCACAAAGGAGCAGATCGAGTTCCTCGAGATATTGTCAGGGATCGCGTCGATCGCTGTCGAGAACTCCAGGTTGTTCGAGAAGCAGGTTTTTGCCGTCAACGAGATTGCGTTGCTTAACGATCTGATGACCCATGACATCAACAACTTCAACCAGGGCATCATGGGCTATATCGAGTTGTTGCTCCAGGACAAGCGCCTGGACGATGGCCAGCGCAGATATGCTGATAAGGCGTTGGTGCAGGTGAGGAACAACGCGCGCATCATTGACAACATACGCAAGTTATCCAAGGTCCGGGCGATGTCCGACAAGGACTTCGTGCAGTGGGACATATACAATCCGATCGCCAGCGCAGTGGAGGTTTTGAACAAGTCGTTCCCCGACAGGGCAGTGACGGTGGCGTCATCGGTTCCGAAGGGCGCGCACTACGTGATGGCGAATCAATATATCACCGACCTGTTCCAGAACATCATATCTAACGCTGTCAAGTTCGACAGTGCGAAATCGATCCATGTCGATGTCATGGTCTCGGATGCGACCGATGCTCAGGGGGCCTTCTGGGTGATATCGGTCATCGACCGGGGCCGTGGGATCCCAGATGAACGCAAGAAGACCGTGTTCGAAAGGTTCGCCACTGGCAGTACCGGCGTGAAAGGTTTCGGGCTCGGTCTATCAATCGTTAGTACCATCGTGGAGAAGTTCCAGGGCAGGATATGGGTCGAGGACAGGGTCCCTGGCGATTTCTCGAATGGCACGGTCTTCAAGATCATGCTTCCGAAGGCTCGACCCCCAGAGAAGTGAGATAACGTGACTGGGTGCCGATCTACTTCTTCCTCTTCTTCGAGAACTCCAGAGCGGCTTTGACCAGGCCGAAATGCATATGCGCCGGTTTCTGAGGTCTCGACTTGAACTCTGGGTGGAACTGGGATCCCATGAAGAACGGATGCCCTTCGAGCTCGAAAATCTCCATCCTCTTGCCATCGGGCGACCTTCCAGTGTACTTGAGCCCGCTCTCCTGTATCCTGTCGATGTAGTGCGGGTTGACCTCGTACCTGTGCCTGTGTCTCTCCGAGATCTCGTTCGATCCATAGAGTTTCTCGGCGTTCGATCCCTTCTCTATCACGACCGCCTGCGCTCCCAATCGCATGGTCGCGCCCTTCCTCGTCACATTCTTCTGCTCGGGTAGGATGTCTATCACTGGATGTGATGTGTGTGAGTCGAACTCAGTGCTGTTTGCATCGTGCATCTGAAGGACGTTCCTCGAGAACTCGACCGTGGCTAGCTGGAATCCGAGGCATACCCCCAGGAACGGGACGTTGTTCGTCCTGGCGTGCTTGATCGCCTCCATCTTGCCCTCGGCGCCTCTCGAGCCGAACCCCCCCGGTATGAGAATGCCATCTGCATCTTCCAGAAGCTTCTTGGGGTTGTCCTTCTCGATAGCCTCTGCTTCAAGTCTGATGAAAGTGACTTTGGTGTCTAGTTCCGCCCCCGCATGCGCCAAAGCCTCATAATGGCTCATGTACGAATCGTATTGGTCCATGTACTTCCCCACGAGCGCGATCTTGACCTCGTGCTTGGGGTTCATGACCTTGTTCAGGAACTTCTTCCAGTCTTTCAATCCGTCCTTGGGAACGTTGATGTTCATCCGCTTCATCAGATAATCTGGGAGCCCCTGTTCCTCCAGGAATATCGGGACTTGGTAGATCGATTTCGCATCGGGGGCGCTCACGACAGCTTCCAAGGGGACGTCGCAGAAGAGTGCTATCTTCTTCCTCGCGCTGTCCTCGAGCGGCCGTTCGCATCTCGCGACGATCACATCGGGCTGTATCCCAAGTCCTCTTAGCTCTCTGACTGAGTGCTGGGTCGGCTTCGTCTTCTGCTCCTTCAACGCTCCCAAAGCCGGAACGAGGGTGGTATGTACGAACAGAATGTGCTCATGGCCCATCTCGGAGTGCATCTGTCTCATGGCCTCCAGGAACGGCATGGATTCGATGTCACCGACCGTGCCACCGAGCTCGACTATGACCACGTCGGCACCGGATTTGATCCCGACATTGGATATCATCGATTTGATCTCGTTCGTTATGTGCGGGATTATCTGCACGGTCTTTCCCAGGAAGTGCCCATCCCTCTCCTTCTCGATGACATTGCCATAGACCTTTCCCGTGGTCATGACATGGTCGCTGGTGAGGCTGGCATCCATGAAACGTTCATAATTGCCGAGGTCGAGGTCGGCCTCTCCCCCATCATCAAGGACGAAGACCTCTCCATGTTCGAACGGGTTGAGTGTCCCCGCATCGGAGTTGAGGTATGGGTCGATCTTCATAGCCGTGACATTGACACCACGTGCTCTCAGAACGCATCCGATGGACGACGATGTGATGCCTTTTCCGAGGCCTGACAAAACTCCGCCCGTGACAATAATACACTTCATCTTAACTCACGGGATACGGAGAACAGTTCGGACCAACTTAAAGATTTGCTACAACTTCTAATGGAGTCACCAGGCCTATCTGATCCACGGTGGCGAATCAGTCATGGTTCGCCGACTTCATCAGGTCGCCGAGGACATCTGTGACCACAGCGATTGCTTCCGCGACTGGCTGCGAGACCTCTGCTCGGAACTCGATCGTGCCTGGCTGTATGCCGATGACTGCGATCCTCTTGCCCTCCTTGGCCAGCATGGCGGACAGCAGCGCGACCGCGACCCTGTGAGTCGTGATCTCCCTGTCCTGTATCTCCTCTCTCATGATCACGCGAATGGTCCCAGGCTCTGCCTTGAGCCCCGCGGCGTCCACGAAGAATATGGTCGCATCCTCGTGCTTCTCGGAGATGTCCAGGACAGTGCCCTCTACTCCGTCATGTTCAGAAAATGAATAGGTTGGAAAGAGTTTCTTCAAGGCCTCGGCCACGAGCACACCCGCACCGTCATCGGCCTTGTCCGTGTACCCCAGGCCAAGGACGTATATTCGCCCCTTGCCCGCGATATCCGCGAGACAGTGCCTCAGATCCTCTTCAGATTCACAAGGTGTGTCGCGCAGCTTATGCATGGATCGTACGCCCTCGCTACCATCTCAAGGCCCAATCTGACCTCGGCATCGCTCTTGTCATCTGCGAGCATCCTCTCGGCCGTGAGCTTCATATGCATCTCGATGTCGTCGAGGTTCTGAGCCGTGGGTGTGATGATGTCCGCGACATCGATCAGCCCGTCCTTAATCTCGTAGTGATGGTAGAGCGTACCGCGTGGAGCTTCGACCGCTCCGGTGCCAGACCCTGTCTGCCTTGTCGGCATCTCTATCGCGGGATCGTCCATCGCTGCGACCTGGTCGCATGCTTCCGGGAGGTGCTCCATCGACCACAACAGCTCGATGGCCTGCGCGAGATTGTTGTACAAGGGGTTCGTGAGCCACCTCTCGTTGAAGTGCTCCTTGAAGAGGTCGGCGGCCTGTCCGTCCAGCCTCTTCCCCATGTTGACCATCCTTGCGTTAGCACCGACCGTGAAGGTCTTCTCGTTGAACAACGACCTCTTGGCGAAGGAGTGCGGGACAACACGCTCGTTCGTGAGCTTCTTGTAATCCTCCACGCTCGTCTCCTTGCCGTTCGAGATGAGGATCGTATCTCCATAGTATCCGTACTGCTTCTTCGGCGCGTTCACGGACATGAAGACCATCTTCTCGGATTCTGGATACTTCGGGTACTCGACCGCCGTCGCGAACAGCTCGACTGCTCGGGCCGCATCGGGGACAAGTTCACGGGATCTGAGCTTGATCTCCTCCAGAGCCTTCTTGCTCGGATACTTGCCAAAGCCTCCCAGGACCGGGTTCTCGCCGTGGACTATCCTTCCGCTCGTGACCTCCATGACATGGTTGCCGAACTTCTTCAGGCGCAGTGCGCGTTTAACATCGTCCCCGAAGTCGTTCAACATCGCGATCGCGGACGGATATCCGAGGAAATCTGGTAGGGCCAGCAGGAACGTGTGGAGCGAGTTGCTCTCGACATTCTCCCCGAGCATCATGAGCTCCCTCGTGAGCTGCGCCTTCTCCGGTGGCGTTATGCCGAGCGCCTTCTCAAGGCCGCGGATCGCGGCGAACTTGTGCGAGAGGGTGCATATGGCGCATATCCTCGGCACCACGTTCAGATCGTCAGCCGGGGTCATGCCGCGGACCAGCTGCTCTATGAGCCTCGGGCCCTCATGGATATCCAATGTGACGCTCTTTACCTTCTTGCCGTCGAGTGTGACGGTTATGCCACCGTCTCCCTCGACCCTTGCGAGTGCTGGAACGTTAAGCTCCTTCATTTCTTAGCCCCCTTCTTCTTCTCGAGGTCCTTGACAAGCTCTACGACACCAGACCCTCCGAACTTCCTGATCTTCGTGATGATCTCAGCCGGATCGTACCCCTTCTCCTTGAGCAGGTTGTACTCCGATGTCACGTTCAGGTCGTCAGTCGGTCCCCAGCAGCCGACGCACGGTAGGTTGTGCGACGGGCATACCGCGCCACAACCGCCCTTCGTGAGTGGACCTGCGCAGAACTTGCCTTCGTTGAGCAGGCAGGTGTTCTCCTTCCACTTACACTCCAGACATACGGGTGACTTCAGCAGGTATGGGTGTTTGCCAGCTACCAGTTTCGATACTGATTTCAAGAACTCCATCTTGTCGATCGGGCATCCCGGGATCTTCATGTCCACCTTGACGAACGCGTCCAGTGGCTGCGCCTCGAATGCCTTGGATATGGTGATCTTGGCGTTGCCATAGACCTTCTTGTAGCGCTCCTCGTATCCGCCCTCGCCGAGCTTCATCGCCTGGGGCCCTCCCCAGCAGGCGCATGTGCCGATCGCGATGAGGATCTTGGCGCGCTCCCTGATATCCTTCAGATGCTTCAGCTGCGCCTCGGTGGATATCGAACCCTCAACGAGCGCGACATCCAGCTCTCCCTCGTGGTTGTCGCTCTTCGCCATCACGAACGAGCGTATCTCGGTCGCGCCGAAGATGTCCACCAGCTGATCCTCGCAGTTGAGTATCATGAGCTGGTCGCCTGCGCAACCCGTGAAACCGTATATTCCGATCTTAGGCGATGATTTTGTCACTGACACCCCTCCCTATGAGCTCCTTCATATGGAGCACGTCCCAGTAGGTGAATATAGGACCGTCGATGCAAGTGTACAGATATTCTATGGCACAGTGCCCGCACTTGCCGACCCCACACTTCATCCTCCTCTCCAGGGTCATGACGATCTGATGCTTCGGTATCCCGAGCTTCACCAGGTGTTCCATCACGAACTTGTACATGATAGGCGGACCGCACACGGCCGCGTATGTGTTCTTCGCGTCGACCGGTCCGAGGTCCTTGAACAGGGTCGTGATCAATCCGACCTTCTCGGTCCACTTGCCCGTGTCGTCCTTGTCCACCGTCAAGAGACAGTTCAGGTCCTCCCGCTCCTTCAGCTGGAAGAACTCATCCCTGAAGAGCATCTCACCAGGGTTCTTCGCGCCGTGCAGGTAGGTCACCTTGCCGAACTTGTCCCTGTTGTCCAGGATGTAAAGCAGCAGCGACCTCAGCGGAGCGACTCCCATACCTCCGGCGACGATCATGATGTCCTTGCCTTCCATCTTCTCGATGGGGAAAGTGTTCCCGTAAGGTCCTCTTATCCCGATGGTCTGGTTCTCCTTCAGTCCGAAGAGGGATTCCGTCAGGGTCCCCGTCTTCCTTATGCAGAACTCCAGGAGTCCCGGTCTCGAAGGCGTGGACGATATGCAGAACGGTGCCTCACCCTCTCCAGGGACGGAGAGCATGACGAACTGCCCAGGAAGATAGCTCATCTTCAACGCCTCGTCCACATCCACGGGCCTCACCTGGAAGAAATTCACATCGCTGGTCAACGGGTACTTGCGGACGATCCTCCACATGTCCGGCTGGTATGGGTTCTCATCGACCTCCCTGTCGTCCAGCACTACGCACAGTCTCTTCACTTGCCCACCTCCTGTTCCTTCAACGCCTGCGAGACCGTCTCGACATTGATATCGACCGGGCAGGTCGAGACGCATCTTCCGCAGCCAACGCAGGCCGGCTTCCCGAACTCGCCGATGTATGCCTGCAGTTTGTGAGTGTACCAGAGCCTCAGTCTGTCTGCTCTCTTGTCTCTGAAGTTGTGGCCGCCCGCTACGAGCGAATACTCCCTGAACATGCAGCTGTCCCAGGACCGTTCCCTCGTACCTTCCGCGGTCCCGAGTTCGACCTCGTCGACCACGTTGAAGCAGTTGCAGGTCGGGCAGACCATGGAGCACTGTCCACATGACAGGCACTTCTCCCCCAGCTCCTCCCATATCGGGCTGCTGTATGCGAGCTCGAATATGTCAGGCATGCCGGTGAAGTCCACCTTCGCCTTGAACTGGGAGTTCTTCCACTTCCGGTATTCAGTGTAATTGAGGATATCGTCCTTGTTGATGTCCCTGCTGAACAGCTCGGGCCTCATCCTGATGAGGTCGTGTCCCCTGCTCGAGCCGACCCAGACCAGGTAGAACATCTTGAGGTCCGTGAAGAACAGGTCGAAGCCCTCAGCGACGAAATCCGTGTTCGTCGCGAAGCACATGCACCTCTCATCCGGGATGCAGCTGTGACCCATGAGTATGGTCTTCTCCCTGCGCTCGGCGTAATACGGATCCTTGTATGTCTCCAGGAAGAGCTTGTCCATGATCAATATCCCGTGTATGTCGCATGGGTGGAGACCGAACAGAATCTTCTTCGAGACGTCGCCCGTCCTCTCGACGAAACCTTCCTCGTCAAAGTCGAACATTGTGAACTTTGGCGGGTATAGGAACTTCTTCGGCGGGATGACCGTCCTGGTCGCCTTCAGATCCATCTGGGAGAGCGACTCGACCTTCGCGTAGGTGGTCTTCCCTCCCTTGCTCGCAGGACCCCATAGCTCTCCCCATTCCTTTGCGCTCTCGAGGAAAGCAGGAAGGTCCTCTTTCTTCATCTTCAAAATCATCATGGTATCTCTTCCCTAGCTCGGAGTATCACCCTATTTCCACACAGGTGCAGCCAAAAGGATGCCAGACCTGCGGATAAGCCGTGTGATTGGAGGTATCGAGCCGTGGTATAAAAACATTCGGAACAGGCATCGAAAGTCAGTTGGTTTTCACCGTGCACTTATCGATTGTTTTTCGATGGATGTTGAATATTGCCATAGTCCATTCCGTTTCACATTGTTGATTCTGTCTTCTCCTTTCTCCTGGTTCACTTTCCGTGGGCTTCGACATTGCGCCGATTCTTCTTACATTTGGAAATGTGGATTCCGGAGGACTTTTAAACCGCTCATACGATATTGAATTAGGCTCAGATGGCCTATTGGGATGCACTCAATGTATATTGGGTGGATCGATGAGGTTGAGAAAATGAAGAATGTTATGGTAGTGAGAGGCATGGCAGTATGCATCGTGTCGTTATTGGCACTATGCTCACTGGCAAGTCTTCCTTCTGCATCAGGGGCGTCCTACTGTCCCGACATGGCAGGTGGAGGGGCCAATGGCTCTCAATATGACGCAGGGAGTTGTTGTTCAGAGCGAGGACGGCATAGTATACGCGCTCAGCGGAGTGAACGAATTCGCCGGATCTGGATATGGGGCAGTGGTCCCAGATTGCTATGCCTTTGATCCAGCGACAGGAGATTGGTCCGCAATCGCCCCCATGGATGTTGGTGTGCGAGGCGCAGCTGGTGCAATGGGACACGACGGGAAGATATATGTGATAGGAGGTGTCAACACTTCCTTGGGCGCAGTTGATTACACCCAGATATACGACCCCATGACTGACAGCTGGAGCTACGGCACCGTTGCTCCAGGAACTGTCTGGGAAGGCAAGGCGGTTGCCGGCTATTACGACTATGAGGTTCTGCTGGTCGGCGGCGAAGGTCTGGGTTCCGCGACATACATCTATAACACCGAGACTGGCGTATGGTCCGCGAGGGCGAGCGCACCCGCGGCACCGATTGCCGGCGCATTGGTGGCGGACGGCTCGTACTTCTACTACTTCGGCGGCGGAGATGGTGCCTACACTGCGACTGACAGTGTCTACAGATACTACTACTGGGACGACTCATGGAGCACATTGGATAATATGCCGATCGCCCTTGCAGCGCACGCTGCCATAATGGGTCCGGATGCTCTCATATACGTCATTGGCGGGAGTTCGAGTGGATGGAACGTCGGTGAAGCTTACAACACAAGCTTCTGCTACAACACGGAAACCGCTGAATGGACGCAGCTCGAGAATGTCACGTTCGCTGCCAGGTACCTCGGCGCGGCCATGAGTTCAGAGGGCATCATCTACGCCCTCGGCGGGAACGACGATCTGGCCACCCGTGGCGATGTCTCATCACTGCAGGTGTATGTAACGCACGCGAGCCTGTCAAAGACGACCTTGAACCCGGGAGAGAGCTTCACCGTCATGGTCAGCGTTGACCTGGCATATGCGATGCCAGATAGCGGCATTGAATATCTCGCGGCGATAATGTCATCCGACGACATTCCATTCAATCCCATCTATGGATATGTCTCTGGGACATACTCGTCAGTCGGGTTCGATATGACCGTGCCCGTGAGTTTCGGTCCCGGTGACTACATCGTCTCGGTCCTATGGTACATAAACACCGATGCAGGGGGTATCGAATTCAACGAAGTTGAACTCGAATTCACCGTGCTGAGTGCATACACGCTCGAGGAGCAGGTGGCCATGCTCGAAGAGAACCTGACTGCTTTGCAGGATGCAATGACAGCACAGTTGGATGCTCTATCTGGTCAGGTGGACTTGCAGGCCGAGGACATAGCCGCACTTCAGACGGAGATAGCCGCTCTCCAGACACAGGTGTCTGATCTGGAGGATGCACTGGCGGCGCTGGAATCGTCCGTATCCTCTGACAACCAGGATCTGATGGACGAGATCGGCGCACTGCAGGACCAGGTGGCACTGCTGCAGGACTCGCTCGACAACGTGAGCGCTGACGTAGCGGCCGATGATACGGACAACACGATGAACTATGTCGTGATCGTTCTGGTCATCATAGTCATCCTGCTGTTGGTCGTCATGATGTTCATGAGACCGAAGTCCGTGCCTCCACCGCCTGTAGAATGATGGTGGAAGTCGAGATAAAACCCATTAAACCTCTTACCGTTTTATCTTCTTGATCCATTGGCTCAAGAGCGTTTTCGCACTTTTCAGGTTCAATGTCAAAAGAGCTGAAGCTGATCGATGTGAATGAAAAAGTTATGATGGTCGTTCGATGGCAGACAGTTGCGTTCCAGGTCTTGGAACCATGCCTTCTTCTGCAAATCTGGTTGGAGGGGTAGTTCCCCTCCGTTGATTGCGTAGGAGGTGATCCATCTGCAGGTTCCCCTACAGATACCTTGTTACGACTTAACCCCCCTTGCTGAACCCAAGTTCTAACGCCCCAGGTAGAGGCATCATCACTTGGACCCAACTCGGATGGTTTGACGGGCGGTGTGTGCAAAGAGCAGGGGCATATTCACCGCGTGATGTTGACACGCGATTACTACGGAATCCAGCTTCATGAGGGCGAGTTACAGCCCTCAATCCGAACTACGGTTGGGTTTCGGGATTACCGTTGCCTTTCGGCATAGGAGCCCATTGTCCCAATCTTTGTAGCGCGCGTGTAGCCCAGGAGATTCGGGGCATACTGACCTACCGTTGACCTCCCCTTCCTCTGACTTAGCGCCAGCGGTCCCGATAATGTGCACCTCCCCTCACGGAAAGGTTTGCAATTAGCGGCGAGGGTCTCGTTCGTTATCTCACTTAAGAGAACGCCCTACGGTACGAACTGACGACGGCCATGCACCACCTCTCGGAAAATCAGGCAAGATCGTCAACCTGGCCTTCATGTAACCGTCGCTCCTGGTGAGTTGTACGGCGTTGAATCCAATTGAACCGCACGCTCCTCCCGTTGCGGTGCTCTCCCGCCAATTCCTTTAAGTTTCAGTCTTGCGACCGTACTCCCCAAGCGGCAGGCTTAACAATTTCTCTCCGGCACCGAACGCCCACGTAGGACCTCCGACACCAAGCCCGCAGCGTTTACACCCTGGACTACCGGGGTATCTAATCCCGTTTGCGCCCCAGGGCTTCGTCCCTCACCGTCGGATCCGTTCTAGTTAGACGCCTTCGCCACTGGTGGTCCTCTCAGGATTACAGGATTTTACCCCTACCCCGAGAGTACCTCTAACCTCTCCCGGTCCCGAGCCTTGCAGTCTCCTCGGAATTCGAACAGTTAAGCTGCCCGATTTACCCAAGGATTTACAAGGCCGGCTACGAACGCTTTAAGCTCAATAATAATGAGCACCACTCGGGCCGCGGGTATTACCGCGGCGGCTGGCACCCGTCTTACCCGGCCCTTACTTCTCTCGCTTTTTAGGCGAAAGAACAGACAACGCAAAGCGTTGTCACTCGGTATGCCCGCATCGTGGTTTCCCACATTGTGCAGTTTTCGTAGCTGCTGCGCCCCGTAGGGCCTGGATTCGTGTCTCAGAATCCATCTGGGGGCTCCGTCTCTCAACGCCCCTACCCGTCGTAGGTTAGTGGGTCCGTTACACCCACTACTGCCTGATAGGCCGCAGACTCATCCTGGAGCACCGGGGTTTTGAGCGAGGAAGCATTCCAGCATACCTCACCTATGGGGTATTATCCTCAGTTTCCCGAGATTATCCCCCACTCCAGGGCAGATTATCCGCGTGTTACTCAGCCGTCTGCCGAGGTCTTGCACCTCTCGACTCGCATGCCTTAGTCGCATACCGATAGCGGTGCCCGCCGGCAGGATCAACCGGAATTGATCTGTCGTCGATACACAGTACTATCATTCACTATTATTGTCGGTCGCAATTTCGCTTGGTCTTCGTTTCTTGAATTGACAAGGATCACTCACTTTAGCACCTATTATACGTGTTCCCTGCTGCGCGACGAACGTGTCGTCGCGGAGTTTTTTGCACGAAACCTATTCTGCCATCGAACGTCAGAATCGAGAGTACACGGCTAACGCCGGAGATCTCGATCCTCCATCATGTCTGCGACAAGTGGATGTTGGTTGATCATCAGAAAAGGCATAAGCGCCTCCCTCTCAACCATCGCCGTATGTCGCAGATTGGGTAGTCCCGCTAAGTTCGATGCTGTATATATGCGTTTCGAACTCGGTTCACGAAGCAACATGTGTCGCTCCGACGGTCCTCCCCCTACTATCTACAACTGCGTGGTATTTGAGGATTTCGTACTCAGGCCCGCATAATCGTCGAATATCATCCCGTGAACGTCACCGCGCAGATGTCTGAGTCCGTGGGAATGTGATGGACACTGAGCGAATAATCCGTATCCGGACTGAACCCTTCTCCCAAGGTGACGAGGATCTGGACGGTGTCCCCTGTGTTTACTAGTCCGTTGCCCTGGAGGTCCTCTATGATGCAGAGCACGGACATATTTCCGAGCTGGATGCCATCGGAGATCCAAGTGGTCTGCACACCCGTCATCATGATGGAGACATCGGGGTTCCATTCGACCATGTTCTCGTCGTATCCTATGTCGATAACAACCTCGTCCCAGAAGATATCCATCAATTCATAATTGTATCCGGTTCCGTTGTGGACTGGACCGAATGTCACTGCGATCGAATATTCGTCGTTCACGATGGCGCACTCGCTTACGGGGATGGCATCATAGAGAAATGACTCATCGAACATCGCAGTCGACAATTGCGTGCATATGCAGAAGACTGTGGAGTATCTTGTTCGGTTGAGATGGGTACCGTCCACGGCAACGATCTCGATCATATCGTCGACATCGAGGAGACCATTGCCTGCATGATCCGTGACAATACACTCTATTGACATTTCATTTATATCTTCCACGCCACAGCTGTATTGCGCTGGAGCATCGCTCATGAGCGCCGTCGCGTTCGGATGCCAGTTCCCGCTGTTCATTCCATCGGAGAATAGAAACGCAATATCATCCCAGCTCACAGGTTTCGAAGTATAATCTATCGTGACCACCACCCCTTCCTGAACGGTCCTAAGTGATGCCGTGGCATGAGGCATTCCCGAATCCGTGACCCACAGAACCCCCTCTTGCGTCATGACGATATATGCATGGAACACGTGCGGCTCTTGGTACACAGCATACGGTAGGGCCTCGTCCTCATAGAATATCCGTGACACTCTCAGGAAATATGTCTGCGCTCCGCATGCTGTATTCGGCCGGGCCAAATTGTGCAGGGTGAACGAATCGCCGTCATCCAGATATCCATCGTCGTTCGCATCAGAGAATGATATTGTGCCGTTCGGTCCTTCGGTGTTCTTCAAGTCCGACATACCGTCCAGATCTGGTGTGTCTGCATAATATCCCAGCAAATCCGCGTACTCCATGGTGCCAACATTGGCACCCGCCCTGATGCTGCAATTGCAGATAGACAGTTGAACCGGTTCACCAACCTTGATGATTCTGATTATGACGTCCTCCTGCGTATCCTCCAATTCTGCGACCCATTCGGAGGAGACCCAGTTCCCCTCCTGGAATATGATTTGTATCTGCTCGAGATGGCCGATCCCGAGCACTGCCTGGGGGGAGTAGACCCCCTCGACTCCATTTATAACGGCCCACTCGAAGGAGACTTTCATCTCGATTGAATCGCCGACCTCGAAATCGATAGGTCCCCATTGCATGAGTCCCACATATCTTCCACCCACCAGATATATCAGATTCAGTTGCCCCAGACTCGTCTGATGAGTTCGGATATCCTTGACCTCCGCGTCGACAGTCACAGTCCTTCCAGCGAGATCCGTGTCGAACCCTTCGATGATCGGGCCCATCTCGTTTATGACATTGACCGCATCGTTGAGGTCATCGACGTCCCAGTGTCTGAAGTACTCATACCACACGAATATGCCTGATGCCCCAAGTAGAACAGTTACAATCATGACTGCGAGGAGTTTGCGAGAGATTGTCCCCGATCCTTTGATCGGCCTCTCCGGAGTTTCCGTCACTCCATCTCGGTCCATCTCTCCCATCACGTCCCACCTCACATGTCCTATTTGGAAATGCATCGTGAATATAACTAATTCATGTCCGTATGCTGCGATTGAGCTGTTCCTCGATGCAGCAAGACTCGCGAGCCATTTACTGAGTCATCACGAATCTTCTCTCGCGCAACTGATGCTGGAGCGCATGATTCGGATGTCGACTACATTGCCTATATCCTGAACGACTCTACTAGTTCCATGATCGGGCAGGTGTCATTGCAGAGCTAGACGCTCGGCCAAGGGCCTGCTCCATGATACAAACTATTAAAGAACGGCGTTCTATTATGCGCCATCGATGCGGGGATGGCCCAGCCCGGCAAGGCGCTGGATTGCTATCTCGTCCCAGATGGGACAGGCAAACATCCAGTGCTCGAAAGAGTTCGGGGGTTCAAATCCCCCTCCCCGCGCCTTCTTTAATCTCTTGTCGAACGACGGTATATGATTATCATACGTAGATACACGGTGCATGAAGCTGTTCGGTATATCGTTAGGGAGCCTCAACGCTCAGCTCGCGGCGACTTTCTTGGCACTCTCTGGTATGATCTCTCTGGGGACGGTGACCTACCATCTGATGGAAGGGTGGAGTTGGACTAGTTCGTTCTACTTCACTGTGTGCACGATAACGACGGTCGGCTACGGGGACCTAGTGCCGTCTACGGAGACTTCTCGACTCGTGACGGCGTTGTTTGCTCTTGCTGGTGTGTCCATCGCGTTCGCCTCGTTCGGGATAATCGGTGCGTCATACATCAGACGAGGAGAGGACGTTGTTCGCAAGGTTCGTCGGGAAGACTAAAGGCGGACCTGAGGATATCCTTCCGCGATCGATGCGATGGGCGAAGTGTCTATCACAAGCATTCGTTCATTATTCGAACTATGAACTTCTCTCTGGAAAATGAAGGCAAGTGGGTGATATCCAGATGTTCGATTCGGATGCGATGGACACATGATGTTTGTATTCAGAACCGAATTAATATGTGCTATGTATAATTATAATCATGTTGTTATCTTTTATATAGAGTTAGGACATTCGTGCGGTCGAGGCGCGCGTCGATTGCGTGGATGCGGTCACTCTTCATTATCCACGGTACGGGCGCTTATTCGAGGGGGAAGAGAAGCTTGGACTCGGATCGTCGGGGGCTCAGAGGAATTCATTTTCTCGGAATTCCAGCTGATTTGTCGAAGAGAAAGAACAATCGCATGACCCAAATCTCGGTGGCCGTCCTTTTCCTGTCGGTCTCACTGATCTCGCCCATCATGGGCATCATGCCAATTCCTTTCACGAATGATATAGAGCCGTCTGAGATTCCTGCGCGCATCGAGGCAAGCACAATCATCAATTTCGTCGCCAGTCCATCTCGCGTATATGTTGGGGATGAGGTGACATTCTATGCAAACGCATCGAGCGATGTTTCTTCTTCTCTTACCTTCACAATATTCTACGATGCAAGACTCGCCAACAGCACGAACAACACTCAGAGTCCATATTCAGTCAACAATACTGTTAATCCTGGCTCGATAGTGACGAAATTCACCTACGACCACATCGGCAACCTGAGTTACACCCAAGGAACATGTTTCCAGGCTAAGCTGTACGTGGGTGACGGAACGAACACCGTTAGCGAGACGATTCTGGTCTATGTAGTGGAGAATGCACCTCCGAGTTTCACTCGCCGTCTACCTACTGGAATGACAGCCGATCCGGGAGTCCCCGTGAACCTGAGCGTTGGTGTGGAAGACGTTGATGATGACGAGCTGACGGTAACCTGGGATTTCGGTGACGGATCGCCTGTGGCCACGAACTCGACCGGACCCGCCGCATCAGGCGTCTATGCGAATCAGACACACACATGGGATCCAGATGTCGCTCCTGGCTGGAATGAGGCGGACCCGATATACTATTGGTTGACTGTAACAGTCGAAGATTCCGAGGGGCACATGATATCATCCCTGACAAATGTGACGATCAACCTGCCCTACAATTTCGTGCCGAACATCACCCTAGTCTCATCGAAGAACGAGTCGAGTCCGATGAGTGAAGTGACCTTCTATGCTTCTGCTCTGGATCTCGAGGGTGAGGCTCTGACATGGACATTCACATTCAACAACAGCGTAAGCATCTATCACACCGAGGTCTACCATACTGATGTTGCTCCTCCCGGCACGAATCTCTCGCTCAATATCACTCACACTTTCGAGGAAGTCGGCAATTACACGGTCACCCTCTACGTCAGTGATGCATTGATTCCTGACCAGATATTCCCTCATAATATATCCGTGAGAGCCAAGGTCACAGTGACGCTGAACTATGCGCCACTGGCCATGATGGTCATCAGCTACACCGCACCGACACTGATACTCGACGATGTCAACACGACGGTGAACGTTACATTCACCGCGAGGGCCAACGATGTCGATGGGGACGTCATGACTGCAGTCTGGGATTTCGGTGATTCTTCTGACACTGTCACTCAGCAATCTAGTGGAGGGACCGCTCCCTTCGCTTTCATCCAGAGCCACGGCTACAACAAGAGTGGAATCTACAATGTGACCGTGGTCATCACCGACGGTCGAGACGGCCATGAAGTGACGAGATATCTTCTGCTCATGATCAATTCGACGAACCAGGCTCCGAGCATAGTATCCTTTGCACTAGGGATGTCCGAACGCACCTACGCATTGCCTGGTTCTGTCGTCACCTTCACATTCAAAATACACGACAATGAGATGGACCCCATTGACCTGTACTGGGATTTTGATGACAACAGTAGTATCATGCACATTCAGACGACGGATTACGATTCAAGTGGGAACGTAACGATCACCGTCAATTACACATACGATTTGTCCAATGAATACCATCCAATGGTCTGGATTACTGATAATCAGATCGGTATCGGATTCCACAATATCTCTTACACGATGCGAGTTGTAGTCTCGAACTTCGCTCCCAGAGCGGACCGTGTCTGGGATGAATGGGACTATGTTGGTCTCTTGATATTGTTCGGATCGATCGGTGGGCTTGCCCTGCGCGCGTTGATTCTTGGTCGCTACAGGAAGTGGCTTGATCAGCATGGAATGACTCTCGATGAGTATAGGCTTCGAATGAAGGATCTGAAGACGTCATATCGGAAAGCGCGAGCATCCGCGAAGGATGATGGAGCCAGGTCCGCCCTCAAGGAAAAGTACGTTTCCGACAAGGCTGCCCTTAGAAATATGCTGAGAAGGAGAACCGATATACCGCGCGAGGCAATGAGAACCGAAGTGTCTAGAGGTGATCGTTGATGGCATCCCGTTCGTTTAGACAGATGATAATCAAGCGGTCGATCTTCGCAATCATAACGATTCTTGGGATCATGACATTGAACTTCTTGCTGATTCACTGGATGCCTGGTAATCCCATCGATACCATGGTCCCAAGGGATCCGAAGTTCAACGAGGCTCTAAAGTATGATTTGATGGAACGGTTCCACCTGAACGCATCCCTTCCCGAGAAATATATCGTGTACATGAAGAACACGATGACTCTTGATTGGGGCATATCCTACATGCAAAATTCTCGACCTGTTGCAGATATCATTTTCAACGATATGAGGTGGACTTTATTATTGGTCGGGACGTCGACCGTCTTCACGACCCTCATCGGCATGGCCGTGGGCGCATATTCTGCATATCGTAGGGGTGGTGCGTTCGACTTCTCATCGACAGGAGTATCCTTGTTCTTCTACGGCATGCCGATATTCTGGTTCGCCATCATACTGCAGATTCTGTTCAATTCCTACCCGCTTGGGATGGATTGGTGGCCACAGCTGCCGACTGGCAGGTATTTCGACACCATCACCTATGGTCCGACATTCAAATGGGAGCTCCCGATCGTGCTGAGCGTCCTCGAGCATCTGATACTACCGGCTCTGACGTTGTCGATCGGGTCCTTGGCAGGCGTGTCTCTGGTCATGAGGAGTTCGCTCGTCGATGTCATGACTGAGGATTTCATCACGACCGCGAGGGCGAAAGGGTTGACGGACTACATGGTCCTGAGAAGACATGCGCTACCGAACGGTATGGCTCCGATGGTCACACTGATCGCGATGGGCATTGCGTTCGTAATCGGCGGTGCGTATCAGGTCGAAGTGATCTTCAATTATCCTGGTATCGGGTACAGAACTCTAAATGCCATCTACAACAGGGACTTCCCGATCCTGCAATTCATAATTGTCGTAGGTGGCGCTGCGGTCGTGTTAGCGAACCTATTCGCTGATGTGATTCTGCTTTACATCGACCCAAGGATCAAGATTGCGTGAGGTGACCCAAATGGAAAGTGATAACACCAACAAAGGCAAAGCTTCCAGGAAGGGCATACTCTCCGATGTCACCCACGAGAAGATTCGACTGACGCTTCATAATTGGCGCAAGATGACCAAGCAGGTACTGAGGAATCCGATGGGTCTAATCGGAATCTGCCTGTTGGTTTTCTTCGCATTGATTGCGGCGTTCGGACCCTACCTAGCTCCTTACACAGTGAATCCGGAAGGCGTGGGGCAGTTCGAAGACTTGCTGCCTCAATCTAGCGAACATATCATGGGCACGGACGCTTTCGGGTTCGATATATTCAGTCAGCTTCTGTATGGTGCCAGGACCTCCATCATCGTCGGCGTAGTCTCCGCGATGATTGCATCATTCCTTGGCGCGCTGATCGGTCTATACTCGGGTTATGTAGGGGGTTGGAAGGACGAGGTCATCATGAGGCTCAACGACATCGTTCTGTCAATCCCATGGCTCGTCCTTATGATCATCATAGCTGCGTTCCTTGGAGAGATCAATCTCACAGGTATCATCCTGATCATTGGACTGACCGGATGGTCTGGAACCGCTCGTCTGGTCCGTTCCCAGGTGCTTTCGATCAAAGAGCGGCAGTATATCGAGCGAGCTCGTGCCATCGGTTCGGGGGACATGCAGATCATCCGAAGACATATCCTCCCGAATTCATTCCCTCTGGTGTTCGCCAACACCATCTTGACGGTCGCGATATCCATATTGTCGGAGGCGACCCTGAGTTTCCTCGGAATGAGACCTATCGGCGTCGTGACTTGGGGCACCATGCTTAGCCACGCGTTCAGCCAGGGTGCGTTCCATATTGGCCTTCACTATTGGATCATAATGCCAGGTCTCTGCATCGTGTTCGTGGTCTTGGGCTTCACGCTGCTCGGATATGCCTTGGATGAGGTAATGAACCCGAAGCTAAGGAAACGATGATTTCGAAGAGGCTTCTCGCCCGTTCATAGCGGGTGCCGTTCATACGGTTCGGACCGCCGTTCGAACCCGTGCAGGTTGTACGTTATCTTCCGAGATGCAATCTGATGCGCCAGTATTGCGCTATGATGCCCTTGGATGACAATCATACGATGGACAATATTCAAAAGGATTTTATAGCGCCCCGAGCTTAACTCCTTAGTCCTTCTCTAAGAGGGCACGGGGGAGTAGTGCGGTCGGATGCGGTCACCAGTCGCGCAGAGCCTTAGACCTGCTGATTACGGTACATGGTCAATTTCGATTAGTGCGACTTCTCTATAAAACTCAAGTTGAATGATGGAATAAATAGGATTTCGAATAGATTCGCACGATGATTTGGAATCTGATGTACGAATGGGGGAATCAATGATGGATAGTATTGGCAAGAGTAGGAACATATTCAGGGCAAGAGCGACCAAGACTCTACTCGCAGTTGTCCTGGCGATATTGATGGTCGGTATCCCGTCCTTCCTTACAGGCGGAGATGCCGTGAAGATTGTTGATGAGGCGAGCGCGGCCGAACGCGAGCGAAGCCAATTTGTGGTGGGCCTGAGCGGTGAGCTGACGATATCAACTCTGAATCCGAATACATATACCTGGATGGCCGAGGCCATGGTGATTTGGAGTTTGTACAGCGCGCTTCTTCAAAGAGATGTGGACAATAACGTCATCGGGGATCTTGCTTACGAATGGAGTTCTACCCCTGATGGATTGACATGGAATTTCAAAATATGGGATAACGTCTACTTCTGCGATCCAACTGATCCTGACCCCACCGACCCTATCGTGAAGGAGTCAAGACACCTCACGATAGACGATGTGATATGGTCGTTGTGGATGTATCAGGACAACGATCTGAGCCGACTCCACGGAAGCATGGGCGATGCGGTTGGTTCGATGGTAAAGGTTAACGATTACGAGATGATTCTCACATTGTGCAAGCCATATGCACCGTACAACGATATATTCACAATGCCGATTCTGCCGAAGTACATATGGGAGACTGTTAACCCTCAGAATTTCGACAATCTGCCCCCAGTGGGTTCAGGCCCATGGTACTACGCCACTGACGGCCTGCCGACTACCAACACAGTTGAGCTCCGAAGGAATCCGAACTGGTATATGGAAGAGAACTGTGGGTGGCAGATGCATATAGATCAGCTTTTCATCGTGGGTGAACTCGAAGCGAGCACTGCATGGCAGGATGTCAAGGACGGTACGATCGATGTCATGCTCGGCGTCTCCCCCTCGGTCTACGTGTCCGAGGCGGATGTCACGCCATATGTCCTTGGATTCGCCCAGAGCCAAGGATTCGTCTATGAGTTCAACCTCAACCAGATGACCGATGATCTCAGAGCACAGCTCGGCGGCACTACCAAGAGTGGAACGAACAGCCAGCTGCTGCTGATAGACGAGGTCAAGCTGGCGATTGCGATGTGCGTTGATAAACCCAACTTCATACATGAAGTGTTGGAGGATCTCGGAAGCGTTGCCACATCTCTGGTCCCTGACGTGAATCCTTGGTACTACGAGTACGGTAGCGTAGATGGTGAGAGTCAGATTCCATTCGACCCCGCTGCTGCTCGTGTTATCTTGAACGATGCGGGTTGGAAGTATGATGCGCTGGGGAAGGCCGCGACCGACGACACGTGTCCATTGTACAGGGCGCTGCCGACTGGTGGATTCGGCGATCCGCTCGAATTCAGGTTCTACAGTCTCAACTCTGCCACAGAGTGGGAAGAGGGCGCCAGAATGATTGTGAACTGGACGGAGGATGCCGGTATCAAGCTCAATCTGGAGCTTGTGAGCGGTACTACATTGACCAATTACTGGTACGCAGCCGATTACGACATCTGGCTGTGGGACTGGATATTCGGTCCATTGAACGATCCATGTACTGGCGTGTTGTCTGTCTTGACGACCGATTCGATCGGCATAGACAGTGATGTGTACTGGTCGAACGCGACCTACGATGCATTGTACAATGAGAGTCTCGTTACCATGGATCCCTCGATCAGGCGTGAGATTGTAAACGACATGCAGAGGATGGCATACGAGAACATGGGTTGCCAATGCATTGCCTTCAGGAAGGATCTGTACGCAGCTAGCACGAAGTACTGGTCGAACTACGGTGACTGGAACAGCACCTACATGCTGCTTCCGGATGTCACATTCCAGTACCTCGGAATGAGGGTGCAGCCGACCGACAATGAGGCTCCTCAATTCAACGGATACACTGCTGCCCTGACTGGTGACATGAATACACCGATCAATGGGTTTAGCGCTACTGTCTCCGATGATGATGACACGACCCCGCTCAGAATGAAGTGGTTCTGGGGCGATGGCAGCGCGACGTCCGATGTGCTCGTTGATGAAACCGGGACCGTTTCGATGTCTCACACATATGATGCGGACGGTGTATACACTGTCTACATCGCTGTCTATGAGAATGGTCTGTCTAATGGATTCGATGATGGCTTCATGACATGGACCAAGGCGACGGTCACTGTCAGGGATATGACCAATGCCGAGCCGGTCATCCAGGAGATCATCGTTGATCCAGTCGATCCCGACACTGGTACTGAGATAACCTTCTCTTGTGTCGCTACCGACGAGGAGGCCGACACTCTCTACTACACATGGAACTTCGGCGATGGAGGCATATTGGGTGGACAGACGGTCACGCACCAATTCCTCACGGCGACATCCTTTACGGTATCAGTCTCTGTCGATGACAAGCACATCGGTGCGGTCGACAGGCCGACGATGGGATACGCCTATGTGCCGGTCACTTCCAACAGGGTTCCAACCGTGACGGTTCCCGACTACGCGAACAAGATCGCGAAGCAGACCTACACTTACACCGCGACGGCGAGCGACCCAGATTCTAGGGATGAACTGCGGTATACGTGGTATTGGGGCGACGGGGAATTCTCCGTCACGACCACTTCATCAGCGGACCATGCCTACAATTCGAGAGGAACGTACACGCTGACGGTGTGGGTAGATGATCTGACGGGTCTGGATAATCACAATGTCTCGGATTCGGGACTTGTGAGCGTCATCACGATGTCGAACAAGGTTCCGGTCATCCAGGGGTTCACCATAACGGACTCAACGCCCGCTGCTACATATTGTGGTGAAGACCTGGTATTCGTCGGACTCGCGAGCGACAAGGACGAAGACCCGTTGACGATAACCTTCGAATTCGGTGACGGAAGCTATTATGTGGAGCACTTTGCGGGAACCGGTTCGGTGGTCGAATGCTCGACCACCCACTCGTATGAGGCTGCTGGAACCCACACTGTGTATATGCATGCATCCGACGGCGCAGCGAATGTCTCATCTGAGCTATCCGTGGTCGTTCTGCCAAATGATCCTCCAGAATTCCAGGAGGACCCTGCAACGGTATACGGTACGACAAATGAGGCGACCTCGTTCTCCGTCGATGTGGTCGACCCCAACTCTGACTCTCTGAAGTACACCTGGTATTGGGGCGATGAGAAGGTATCTGTGACAACGAGTGGATCAACTACGCATACCTACACCCAATCCTCAGCTGAGGATGGATACGTGTACCGGGTGTGGGCCGATGATAATAAGGGTTACAATGAATCTGCCGCAGGATATGCGTTCATCAACGCTAAACCTGTATTGAATTCATTGACCTGGATCAACGTGACGCAAGATGTCTCTCGTACGTACACTGCAGTCGCGACTGATGCAGATGGTGAAGCGCTCGTATACACATGGGACTTTGGCGATGGCACAGGGTACTTCGTCGGCAATTCGATAACCCATACATACACCGTCGTCGGCAACTACACTCGCCAGGTATGGGTGTATGACGGCTTCTCGCTGTCGAGTCACAATGTGACCAGCAGTGCGAAGACGACCGTCCGCCCTGCAGGCATCAACTATGAGCCGGAATTCACGACCTACCCCGCGGACAAGACTGTCGCTGTAGGTCAAACGACTGGATACTACGCAGATGCCAGCGATCCTGACGAAGATGATCTGACATACACGTGGGACTTCTACGACGACGGTAGCGTCCTCCTTGTTGGTCAGGATGTAGACTACGCGTACGACACAATCGGAACGCACACTTGCCGGGTATATGTCGATGATGGAATGAGCCACAACGTGAGCGCGTCCGCAACGATTGAGGTCGTGGCGGATGCTCCACCCGTCGCAGATGCAGGTGAAGACATAACCGCACCCGAGGATGAACTCGTCATGTTCGATGGCACGGGTTCTTCCGATGATGCAGGCCCTGTCGTCAACTGGACCTGGGTGATCGAGGAGCTGTCGGTCACGCTGTACGGTTCGCAGCCGGAGTACGAATTCCTGGATGTCGGTACATACACAGTGACCCTGGTGGTCCGTGACACCATTGATCAGGAGTCTGATCCAGATGTGGTCTCAGTCACGATCACTGATGCAACGGACCCAACCGCTGTTGCAGTGGCCGATGACATGGATGTTGACATGGGTGATACAGTCACATTCGATGGATCCGGCTCAAGTGACAATGTCGATGTGGTCAATTGGACTTGGACACTGGTGGATGAGGTCATCGTGACCCTTTATGGTGAGTCCATGTCCTACCAGTTCGATACGCCCGGTTCGTACACTGTGACCCTTGTGGCCAAGGATGCGATGGACAACGAGGGCTCCGACGAGATAGACATAATCGTTCGTGACACAGAAGCTCCAGTCGCGGTCGCAGAAGCTTCCGAATCTGAAGTCGATATGGATGCGACGGTGACTCTGGATGGATCTGGGTCCAGCGACAACTACGACGATGAGATGGACTTCGTGTGGACCTTCACCGACGGCGTGGCAGTCGAATTGATCGGCGAGACAGTCGAATACACCTTCGAGAACGCTGGAGTATTCGAGATAACCTTGACAGTGACCGACGACGAAGGGAACAGCGACACCGCGACAGTGACGGTGACGGTCTTGGATACACAGTCTCCCGTTGCTGATGCTTCCGCTAGCGCGACAGAGGTCGATGCAGGAGCGACAGTCACATTCGTTGGAACGACTTCGACTGACAATGTGGGTATCGATAGCTACACTTGGACTTTCACCTACAACGGTGCTCCGGTATCGTTGGATGGTGCGACGGTCTCGTTCGAGTTCGACATCGCAGGTGCCTACATCGTGACCTTGAATGTGACAGATGCTGCCGGGAACTACGACACCACAACTGTGACGGTCACCGTGGAGGCGTCTTCTACGGATGCAGATCCGACAGCAGTTGCGACAGTGACACCTGCATCAGCGACAGTCGGGACATCGGTTACCTTCAGCGGCACTGGATCATCTGATGATATCGGCATAGTGAACTACACCTGGACGTTCGTGTACGAGGATGCTACAGTGACAAGATACACTGCATCGTTCTCGTTCACATTCGATGTAGCGGACACATACGATGTCACCCTGACGGTCAGGGACGGTTCCGGCCAGACTGATGAGGCGACAGTAAGCGTCACGATCAATGAGGAACCAGTCGACGACGATGAGAAGACATTCATCGAGCAGTACGGTCTCCCGATTGGAATCGTGGCAGCGCTTGCGATTGTCGCTCTTCTTGCCATAATGTTTATGAAGAAGGGCAAGGGTGGCAAGTCGTCCGGTGCGAACGACTCTGGTGTCGATGGTATCGCGATGGAGGAACCAGCGCCTCCGGAAGACCAGAATCTCTGAAGGACGAAGGTCGAAACCATTTCCCAGAAACCTTTTCAATGGTTTTCATTTTTCTTGTTTCTAGGCGGAGCTCCCGCTCATCGAAAAGAACATGCAAGGCAAATCATGGGGGTGGGGGAAAAAAGAGCTTCAGATCCCTTCTCTGTCGATTATGTCCTCATCATCGAGCGGGCTGAAATCGAGCGCCACCATGGAGATCATGTCCAGCTGCAGGCTTGTGTGGAGGTAGTCCAGGTTCTTGTCCACATGGGGGGAGGCGCTCTCTTCCTGGGACGTCTCGATCATCATGGATAGCATCGAATCTATCCTGTTGGATGTCCTATGTTCGCGTCTGAGAATCCCTCCGCTGAGGGTGAAGAACGATGGTCCCAGAGTATTCTTGCGTCTCTTCGCTGGGTGTCCTAGAACTTCCGTATGTCTGTCCACAATCGGCTCGTCAAGTTTCGATATAGACTCCAACTACCATCCCATCCCGGAGCTGTTGATGTATATATGGGTCAATATTTATACGTTTTCTGAAATCCGTCTGGCACAGGTACATTGTTCGAAAGGTCTATCATCGTTCATTTCCGAGTATGTTGATTGCCAATCGTGTCGCTCCAATGACGTATTTCGTGCATCTATCTCTGTGATTCGGGGTCGTGAAGTCGCTATTGTTGAGCTCCCTGCATTTGGATGATTCGAACTCCTCGACGAATCTCTTATAGAACTCTCCAGCGGGTCCGTAGCTCCTCGACTTATCATCTTTGGGATCGGATCTTCCACGCGCAGCACCTATCGCTAGCAGCGCACCAGTCATCGCGCCGCAGATATCTTCTGAACGTCCTATCCCTCCTCCGAACGGCGTGGCCATTCTGAGGCACTGCACGCTGAGCTCTATATCAAGTGCATGACAGACTCCACTGAGGGTTGATTCTGCGCAGTTGCATCCTCTGTTCCAACAGTCCACTGCGTGGTCGACCCCCTCCTTAGAGGATCTCATGGCTATCACTCCTTGAGCGGACTCTCTTCGATGACCAAGGATGGGTCGGTCGCATCCATCGAAGCTCTCACGCCTTCGGGAATAACGACCTTCATGGTTCCATGACCACAGCAAAGACCAGAGTATGATGGGATGCCATCGAGGCGACCGATCGTATCCTGTATGACTTCCTCCAAGCTCGGTCCAGGCAGATCCCTCTTATGGAAGCTGGATATCTGGCCGAAGATGATCCCTGCGGTATCCTGGAGTTTTCTGGCAAGGTGCATGTGCACCAGCAGCCTATCTATATCATATTCTGAGACGTAGACATCTTCGAGGAAGAGTATCTTCTCGTTAGTATCGATCGAGTCTTCCGTTCCCAGTGTATGCACGATCATCGAGAGGTTGCCTCCCACTATCTTGCCGCTGGCCTTCCCGGGAACGACGGTCCTCAACAACATTCCGTTCGGAGGATTATCTATCCTCCCCCAAGGCTCCGCGCGAGAGAGTAATCCCAATGCTCGATCGATGTTCTCCTTTCCTGTCGCTGGGTCCTTCTCCGGGTTGTCCCCGGCATATCCCTCGATTGAAGGGCCATGGAATGTGACGAGGCCCGTGCGTTGATGGATTGCTATGTGCAGCGTAGTGATGTCGCTGTATCCGAGGAATATTTTGGGGTTGCTCTTGATGATATCGAAATCTATCAGGTCGAGGATGCGCATCGCGCCATAGCCACCTCGCGAGGCGAATATCGCATCCACATCCTCGTTCGCGAACATGCTGACAAGCTCATCCGCCCTCTGCTCATCCCTTCCAGAGCTGAAGCCCCTTCGCGTGATGTTCTTGGTGCACTCCCCGAGCACGACCTTGTAGTCGAGGCTCTTCAGATAGTTGATGGCTTGTCCGAGGCCGAACGGTTCTGAGAAGCCCGATGGAGACACTATGCCGATGGTCGCGCCCTCTGTCAATTTAGCTGGTTTGATTGCATTCATCCGCGCTCGACTCCTTGGGCCAGGAGTGTCGGAATCACACTTAAATGGTGCGCTCGAAAATCATCAAATCGACTCAGAATGATGTCAAGAAGGGGTTTCTAAAGCGGCCTACATCCGAATTCTCAGGCGAAGGCTGCTTCTTGGAACAGGATCTCTTCTGAACTCGGTGTAGCTTCTATGCCTGCCCCTATCTCCAAGAGGCTGAGTTCTATGTTCGCCTTGAGGTAGTCCAGCTCGTTTATCACATCCAGGCAATCGACCTTCCCTGGCAGTAGATCGATCTCCGTGTGCAGTTGGTTTATCCTCATGCGGTTCTCCGCCAGCTTCGAGAGGATATCGAAACCTTTCGGGTCATCTTGAGGCATTCTCAGTGTCCTGGTTCTAGACATCGTGTTTCCGTTGTGGGCCTCGATTTTCTGGATCGCGAGGGGCACAGCGAGCTTCCTCTTCAATTCAACATCCCATCCCGTGTATGACGATTGTCTGACAATATCTATTTCATCGTATATATATGTTGCTGATATGGGATCGGTCACTTTCCGGGTGGGCCAGCTATCTGATTCGCCCTTCTCTCGAGCTCGGAGATCTTCTTCTGTAGATTCCTTATCTTGGCATCGTAACGGGCCACCTGCTCCCTGAGCCTAGCTGATTTCGCCCTGAGCTTGGCGGCCTTTGCCAACTTCTTCGTGGATGCTCGGTAATTGTTCATCTCCGATGAGTACTTCTTCGCATCCTTGGTGGACGACATGATTATCAGAATATAACGAGCGGCTTTGTTGCATATGAAGCTATCTTCATCGGAATCACACCCAATCACTGTGGAAAGTGAATAATACTGGATAATGATGCAAGGAATCAGATGAAAGCGTACCTAGTGGTGTATGGCTTCACCATCAACACCGCGGAACCGAGGGAGTGACGACGATGCAGCGAAAGACCTTCCTGTTCATCCTTCTGGCAGTGACGGCCATCATCTGGGGTAGCGCCTTCGTATTCGTCGATGTCGCCATCAAGGATGGTTCTTCGCCTGTAATGCTCTCGATGGCCAGGTTCGTTGTGGCATCCCTTATCTTCGGGGCATATCTTCTCATGAGACGTCCGAGCGGTGTTGACAGGGAGGATCGGAGGAGCTTCCTGATGCTGGCGTTCATTGGCGTCGGCATATACTTCATACTGCAGTACATCGGCATCGGTCTCGCAGGTGCCTCGATATCATCCATCCTGGTGTTTCTGTTATGCCCTGTGATGATCTTCGTGCTTTCCGCTCGACGTCTGGGCGAGAAGATTTCCGGCGAAGAGAAGATCGGACTCGCCATCGCCGCATGCGGCTCCGTGTTGGTCATCACCAACGGGTCCATATCCTTCATATCCGAATGGCAGGTGATCGTCGGCGGGTTGCTGCAGGTCATATGCGCTTTCTTCTGGGCGGTTTACACGGTCGAGGGCAAGAAGATCGTGAAGAAGTACGATCCCATCGCAAGCACTGCCTATATCACGATAATCGGCACGATCATGATGGTGCCGTTCGCCGTAACAGATGCCGTGCTCACGGTCCAGGCATTCCCCCTCAGCTTCTTCGTGGCTGCGCTCTATGTCGGAGTACTGTGCACTGTGATCGGGTATGTGCTCTGGTTCAGGGCGCTGACAGGATTGGCCGCGTCCGTCACTGGAGCTTCCATGTACTTCATGCCGATCGTGACGATCGTCTTCGCTTGGATGTTGCTCGGTGAAACGATAGGATGGGTATCTGGCATGGGTGGCGCGTTGACCGCCGTCGGCGTCATAATAATCTCGAGAAAGTGAGAGCCGGCTTTCAAGTTCTTTGGAAACGGTTAATATGGAAAGGCTGCAATGTAGCCGCACGGAACGCAACAGCCCCGTAGTGTAGTGGTCAATCATGCGGGCCTTTGGAGCCTGCGACGGAGGTTCGAATCCTCCCGGGGCTACCACTCCTCCTTCTTCCTCCTCAGGCCTTCCCCCTTGGACCATCTTCCGACCACCTGGAAAAACTTCGCCACCGCAACCAGGACGATGACCCATGAGATGACTATGAGGAAGAATCCCTCTGCGATGAAACCGCCTTCCACCGCACTCAACAGGAACGCTCCCGTGAGTATGGCGAGGATCCCGAATGCGATCCCCCATGCGGCCATCGTCCTATCTACCTTCCAATCCACTGCGGTCACCATCTCTCTCTGTGCACGATCTCCTCGAGTGAGAGCCGTTTTCTCATGATGCCTTTGTCCACGGGGTATCCGATTGGCATCATCGCAACAGGTCTCGCATGGGTTGGCAGACCGAGCACCGATGACACCGCATCTTCATCGAACGCTCCTACCCAGACGCTTCCCAGTCCTTTGCTGTGAAGGTACAATGATAAGTTCTCCACAGCTGCAGCGACATCCTGCAGACAATACAGTTCGCGACCTCTCTGGCCGTAATGCGCTATCCTTTCGAGATTGGCGCAGAACACGACGACTACCGGCGCCTTCCAAACATATTCCTGCCCGTGCGACGCCTCCATCAGCCTCTTCTTTGTTTTCGAGTCTTTTACGATGATGAAGTCCCGTGCCTGTAGATTGCCCGCGGAAGGAGCTTGGTTGGCCAGTCTCAGCCCCTCAATGATGGTGCTTTCATCAACCGGGTCCGGTCCGAACTCTCTTATGCTCCTCCTCCCTTCGATGCACTCGACAACATCCACGTGGTCACCCTAACCATAAGTCATCACCGACAACTTCTAAGTACTTTGTCGGCCGTGGATGATTGAACACATGGTCGACCAGGATGAATGCCCCCAGGTCATATGCACGCTCGAACTGAGGTTCAGGTCCGAGAGCGAGGCGGTCAAGGTCCACAAGTCGGTCGAGCAGGACAACGAAGGCTATCTCGAGTCCGAGGTCTGCGGTGAGGTCATAAGAGCCAAGATAACCGCGGGGTCGCTGAAGAGCGCCCTGCATACGCTCGATGATTTCATGTCGTGCATAAGCGTCGCCGAGAAGATAGTGTCACGGAAGCATTAGTCGACGGATTCCTTCACGCGGACTGCGATGCCTCTCTTGAATGCCAGCATCTCGTCTCTTACCATGAGCGCTCTGCCGACCGCGGCCAATTCGTCCTTCGTGTTAACGACGAAGACGGAATCCTTGATCCTTATGTCCGGGTCACAGTCCACGACGAATTTTGCGAAGACGTTGTTCCCTTTCTCCGCGAAAGTCGCAGGCTCATCCTCCACGACCACCCTCATCGCAGGAGGTGGGAGTATATCCATCAGCATCTTCGCCCCCTCCATCTTGGGCGTGAGCCTTCCGTCATGTGCCCTCATGGAGAATGCGTGGATGCCATCTATGATGACGTTCCGGATCTTGCCAGTGTTCTTGGATTTGACGAACTCGACCTTCTTGCCGCATAGGATATCTGAGGCTCCTCTGCCGAATTGCATGTCCAGCACCGCCTTGACACGGAGCAGGTCCAAGTCGAAGCCCCCCTTTCCAGGGGCGATCTCCTCTAGGAAGTCCAGGGTCTCCTGTCCGTCCCACATGACTGCCAGAGGATAGCCGTGTTGGTGAGCGTGCCTCTCCATCGTGTTTCTCATCTTCTCCCTCACCTCCTGATCGAGGTCGTCTGGGACCACGGATTGTGCGATGGGATAGAACTCGTCCAGCTCTATGGGCGCAGGACCGAAGAACGATGCGACAATGAAATTCGCATCTGCCTTCGCGGAGATGCTAGCGATCTCGTTCGCGTAGTTCCTGCCATATGGTTTCCCAGACTCTTCGAACCCGACGAGCACCTTTGCATCAGGCTTCCTGTATCGAGTGAAGAACCTCTCCCTGTATCTCTCTACCACAGGTCTGTCGTAGCTCTCTGGTCCGCAGTAGAAGAACGCCCCCCTCCTGCTGGTCGGCTCGAATACTTCGAGGTACTTCGAATGCTTCTTGAGTATCTTGAGGGCTGACAGGAGTGATGGATGGGCTCTCGCACGCATCTCGACCATCTCCCATATGGCTCCATCATGGATCGCGTTCCTGACCTTCTTGATCTCACTCAGACTGACGGATAGGTTGTGCTCCGCGAGCTTCTTCGTACGCTCTTCCATCGGCATCTGGGTCAGTTCCTTTATGGATGTCTTGGAGCAGACCGGACAATCGCATGCGAGGTCGTGCATCTCCCTCAGGAACCGCGTTCCCGTAGGGTACATCATCCGCTCCTCCCTCGCGTACTTCGCATAGGACGCAGAATCGAACATGTCGCAGCCTAGAAGCGCTGCGAGCGGGAAGATCATCGGATGTCCAGCACCGAACAGGTGGACCGGTCTGGATGGGTTGAGCCCCTTCTTCGATGCGATTATGATCTCAACGATATCGGTGTACCTGTAGTTCTCCAATAACGGGACCACGCCTCCGATCGGGTGCACATCGAAGTCCATTGCGGACAGCTTCTTAGCGCACTCCTCTCTCAGGTCCTGGTATGTCCCTCCCTGCACCGGGCCCGCCAAGAGCATGTTCCCCTTCAAGGAGACAGAGTCCTCTGCCCGGCTGAGGGTCACATTGACCGCATCTTCCGTCTGCTCCCTCGAGAATGTCGGCTCTGAGAAGACATCCAGTATCGTCCCGATGTCCGAACCTATCGCCGATTGGAACTCCACGATCTCCCGATGGCCGACATCGACATCTCCGTAGACGTAGCTCTGGAAGGTCCCGCTGTCGGTCATGATGGACCCATCGAATCCAAGGAGCTTATGCAGTCCTTCCTTCAATGCGCGCTCCCTCAGGTTGGGATCCTTATTGATGATGTATGAATTGGTTATCAGTATCTCGGCCCCGAACCTCTCCCTCATATCTACGGGTTTGATGGTCAACTGGTTCGGGTTCACCACCGGTAGCAGTGCGGGGGTGGTCACCTTGCCGTGCTTAGTGGTGAGCTCGCATACCCGGGCGAGCCCATCCCTGTGCTTCAGTTCGAACATTTCAACCGGATGTAACGTGAGGGTGGATATTATGGTTTCACAACCATCGGCGCATCCCCACCCAGAAAACAATTAAATATGCTCCTTCTTCTGCACTCGCCTGGAGCAAGATGAGCGGTCTGTTGCAGGCGTTCGCGGGGATATTGATAGTATTCTTCCTTCCGGGCTACACGCTCGTATGCATGCTCTTTCCCAGGAGGGGCGAGCTCGACCCTGAATACGATGTCGTTTACAGGGTCGCATTGGGCATGGGACTGAGTATCGTGATCGCCATCTTCGTGGGGTTCGTGCTCAACGCCATGAGTACCGATGAGGAAGGATATGTCACCGCTGTACCGCTGTGGATCAGCCTCCTGTCGCTCACCGGCATTTTCCTAGCGGGTGGGTGGTTCAGAGGGGCGTATCCCTCCATGGGACTCGCGCATCCCAGTCTCTACCGACCGCCTCCCCCTCAGAAGGCCTTCGGCATGAGGTCCGCATTCCCGGGGAAGAAGAGAGAGGCCGAGAAGCTGTTGATAGAGCGGGACGATCTGGTGCGTACGGTCGAGAAATATGCCGCTCGGTCGTCGACTTCAAATCCTAACAAGAGCCTCTACTACCAGAGGAGGATAGACGAGCTGAGGGTTCGGATCGAGAAGGTCAACGAGTCGCTCGACCGGATGGACCGGGAGGCGAAGTGATTGGCTGTGCGAAAGGGAGATCTAGAGTACAAGCTGGTCATCGTGGTCCGGGACGACCTGAAGATGTCCGTGGGAAAGCTGGCTGCCCAGGTGGCGCACGCAGCTGTCTCGTGCTCCCTGCAGGCTAAGGCCAAGAATTCCGGATGGTTCCATTCGTGGTACAAAGAGGGCCAGAAGAAAGTGGTCGTACGGGTGAAGACCTTGGCTGAGCTCTTCGAATTGAACGAGAAGGCTGCAAGGGCAGGACTTCCACACAGTCTTATCACAGACGCTGGTCTGACCGAGCTGCCTTCCAACACGACCACCTGCCTGGGTATCGGCCCGGGGCCGGATGGACTTGTCGATTCGATCACAGGTTCCCTTCCGCTCGCGTGAGTGAGATGAAGCGACAGATCAGGATACTGGGCATAGACGACTCTCCTTTCAAGTTCGAGGATGACGACTCACTGGTGGTCGGAGCCCTCGTAAGGACGCCGAACTATCTTGAAGCTGTCATGAGGACCCGTGCCAAGGTCGATGGCTCGGATTCCACCGATCGATTGATCGAGCTGATCCTCGGGTCGAGATACAAGGACCAGATCAAAGCGGTCATGATCGACGGCATCGCGCTCGCTGGATTCAACGTGGTCGATGTGGGACGGTTGCACGAGAGCACATCGGTCCCTGTGCTAACGGTCACACGGGACAGACCCGATTTCAAGGAGATCGAATCTGCCCTGAAGAAGCATTTCACCGACTGGAAGGACCGACTCGGACTGATGACCCGGCTGGATCTGAGGCAGATACGGACGGAACACAAGCCCCTGTTCGCGTGCGGGGTCGGTCTTGAATGGTCCGAGTTCGAGGAGCTGGTGCGCCAGACGACCGTGAGAGGAGCCCTCCCAGAACCGCTCAGGATAGCCCATCTGATATCGTCCGCCCTGGTGCTGGGGGAATCGAGAGGTAGGTCTTGACCGTTAAGATCCCAGGCAGAAACGGTTTATACCCTTGGATGCTTCCCGTCGTCCGGAAGATCAAGGCCCCTTGAGAAAATTGTCCCCGGAGCGGCAACCTGGAATGCTGGCAGTGCGGACAGTATAACCGTAAGTTTTAATAGGCTGACGGATTTGTAGGGCTTACTTCCGTAGCGAAAGGTGAACCTATTGCCTAGAGGTCTAATCACAGCCAGAAAGCTCAAGCAGAGCCGACAGATGATGAGATGGAGCGACCGTTATTACAAGCGCAGGCAGCTGCACTTGAAGGAGAAGTCCGACCCTCTTGAAGGCTCAGCCCAGGCTAAAGGGGTAGTGCTTGAGAAGGTTGGTATAGAGGCGAAACAGCCCAACTCTGCGATACGGAAGTGTGTCAAGATCCAACTGATCAAGAACGGGAGGCAGATCACCGCCTTCGCCGTCGGCGACGGTGCCATCAATTTCATAGACGAGCACGATGAGGTGCTGGTCGAGGGCATCGGAGGCAGGATGGGTAGGTCCTACGGTGACATCCCCGGTGTCAGATACAAGGTAATCAAAGTGAACAACGTCTCTCTAAACGAGCTGGTGAGGGGCAGAAAGGAGAAACCTGTGAGGTGATCAAATGGCAGATGAGAAGAAACCAGAGCAGGAGACCCAAGCCCCGGAGCCTACTGCATCCCCTGAGGCAGCTGCTGCACCGCTTACTCAACCGCAGACAGGCGAACAGAAACCACCAGAGAGCAAGGCCGTGGAGGCTAAGGAGGCAGCGGAGCCGGCGAAACCGATTGCCAATGTACTCCTCTTCGGCAAGTACGACGCTTCGGTCGTCACCATAAGTGACCCGGGTATGGCGAGATACATCGATATCACCCCCATATCCGTGCCACACACCGGTGGAAGACACACTGCCAAGGCCTTCGGGAAGGCCAAGATGAGCATAGTCGAACGCCTCATCAACAACATGATGAGGACCGAGGATTTCACGGGCAAGAAGATGGGATCCTACATGGCGGTCGAGAACGCCTTCGAGATGATTCATGCCAAGACGGGTCAGAACCCTCTCCAGGTACTGGTCGACGCGCTGCTCAACGCCGCGCCAAGAGAAGAGGTCACTAGGCTGCGTTACGGAGGCATATCCGTGCCGAAGGCCGTCGATGTCGCTCCCGCAAGGAGGGTCGACCTCGCTCTGAGGTATGTATGCCAGGCCACATTGGAATCCTCGCATGGGAGCAAGACCCCGATAGGTGAGTGTCTCGCAAACCAACTACTGCTCGCAGCCAAGAACGACATGAACAGCAGCGCGGTTGCCAAGAAGGAAGAGATCGAAAGGGTGTCTTCGTCCGCTCGCTGAGTTCGTTTGACAAACCTCTTATCATGCTTTCATGTTCGACGCTTTACTGTCGTATATGAACTGAGCTAGACCCATGGTGATATTATGGGAAGAAAAGAAGACAATATCCGCAAGGCGCAAGCTCTGATGAGGCAGACTAAATTCATCCGTAACATCGGAACCGCTGCGCACATTGACCACGGAAAGACGACGCTCTCAGACAACCTGATCGCTGGATCGGGCATGATGTCTGGGGATCTCGCTGGCAAGCAGCTGCTCCTCGACTTCGACGAGCAGGAGCAGGCTAGAGGGATCACGATCAACGCCGCGAGCGCATCGATGGTTTACGATTACAAGGGTCAGGAGTATCTGATCAATCTCATCGACACGCCTGGCCACGTCGACTTCGGCGGCGATGTCACGAGGGCCATGAGGGCCATCGACGGCGTCGTCATCCTTGCATGCGCGGTCGAAGGTGTGATGCCTCAGACCGAGACCGTCATACGACAGGCGATCAAAGAGAGGGTGCATCCGATCCTGTTCATCAACAAGGTCGACCGGCTGATAAACGAGCTTCAGGTGACCCCGGAGCAGATGCAGGCACGTCTAGCTGGCATCGTCAACGAAGTCAACGAGAAGATCAAGAAGCTCCTACCACCAGAACTGAAGGACAAGTGGGCGTTGAAGGTCGAGACTGGCAATGTCATATTCGGCTCTGCGTACAACAACTGGGCCATATCCGTGCCCTTCATGAAGGCTACTGGCATCAATTTCAAGCAGGTGTACGAGTTCTGCAAGAACGGCGACCAGAAGACCCTTGCGAAGAAGGCTCCTCTCCACGAGGTCCTCCTAGAGATGGTCATCATACATCTGCCGAACCCAGATGAGGCTCAGAAGCTCAGGATTCCAGTCATATGGCATGGGGACCCCGAGTCTAATTTCGGAAAGGGGATGTTGAACTGCGACCCCGAAGGTCCAGTCGCACTCATGGTCACCAAGATCATAGTGGATCCGCACGCTGGTGAGGTCGCGGTCGGCCGTCTCTTCAGTGGCAAGATCAGGAAAGGCCAGGAACTGCATGTCATAGGCATGCCTGACCCCAACAGAGCCCAGATGGTCTCGCTCACGGTCGGTGCCGATAGGATACCGGTCGACGAGCTGGATGCGGGCAATGTCGTCGCAGTATCTGGGCTCAAGGATGCGATCGCGGGTTCCACGGTATCAAGCGACCCTGAGATGGCGTCTTTCGAGAAGATCGTGCACTACAGCGACCCTGTCGTCACAGTAGCCATCGAGGCCAAGCACACGAAGGACCTGCCGAAGCTGGTGGATGTCCTGCGCACGGTCGCGAAGGCAGATCCGTCGATCCAGGTCGAGATCAATCAGGAGACTGGCGAGCATTTGATGTCCGGCATGGGCGAACTGCATCTCGAGATCACTCAATACAGGATAGTCAACGAGCACAAGGTCGAGATCAAGACATCTCAGCCGATCGTCGTGTTCAGGGAGTGCGTGATTGGGATGGGCGGCCCGTTCGAGGGCAAGTCCCCGAACAAGCACAACAAGTTCTACATCGAGGTCGAACCGCTCTCTGCAGACATCGTCCAGGCAATGCGTTCCGGCGTCATCGACGTCGAGGGCAAGGTCAAGGACTCGAAGGCGGTCGCAAGGCAGCTCCAGGACTTGGGCATGGACAGGGACGAGGCGAGAGGCATCGTGGCCTTCCACGGGACCAACATGCTGCTCGACATGACCAAAGGTATCCAGTACCTTCACGAGACGATGGAATTGATCAAAGAGGCCTACGTAGAAGCCATGAACCGAGGTCCGTTGGCCAACGAGAAGTGCATGGCTGTCAAGATCAAGCTCGTAGACGCAAAGATGCACGAGGACAGCATACACAGGGGGCCTGCTCAGGTTATCCCCGCTGCAAGATCCGCCATATACGGTGCGATGTGCCAGGCTGGCCGTACACTTTACGAACCCATGCAGAAGGTCTTCATCAATGTGCCCCAGGACGTCATGGGCGATGCGATCCGTGAGGTCCAGCAGAGGCGTGGAGTGATAGAGGACATGAAGCAGGAAGGCGAGATGACTATCGTAGCTTCCAAGTGCCCCGTCTCCGAGATGTTCGGTTTCGCAGCATCCATCAGGGGTGCCACGAGTGGCAGGGCGCTCTGGTCGACTGAGAACGCTGGCTTCGAGCCGATGCCCAAGGACCCCTTGGACAAGGCCGTGCTGCAGATAAGGCAGAGGAAGGGACTGAAGCCTGAGCCGTACGACGCTGCGTACTACTCGGGCTGATGGAATAGCCACAGTCCAGATTCCCTTTGCAAAAAGACTAATATACCAAGAGCATCATGCTCGAAAAGAAGACAATGGAGGCCATGATATGGCAGAGAAACCACATATGAACTTGGTGTTCATCGGACATGTTGACCACGGTAAGTCGACCAGCGTCGGTCGCTTGCTCCTCGACACGGGCCACGTTGAGGCCCATATCATCGAGAAGTACAGGAAGGAGGCCGAGACGAAGGGCAAGGCGACTTTCGAGTTCGCATGGGTCATGGATGGACTGAAGGAAGAGCGAGAGAGAGGTCTCACCATCGATGTTGCACACAAGAAGTTCAACACCCAGAAGTACTACTTCACCATAATCGACGCACCTGGACACAGGGACTTCGTGAAGAACATGATCACTGGTACCAGCCAGGCAGATGCGGCGGTCATCGTCGTATCGTCGATCGAAGGTCCTCAGGCCCAGACGAAGGAGCACATCTTCCTGGCAAGGACGCTCGGTGTGAACCAGATCGTCATCGATATCAACAAGATGGACGCGGTCAAGTACGACCAGGCGAAGTATGAGGAGACCAAGAAGGCAGTGACCGAGCTTCTGAAGACGGTCGGGTACAAGACGGACGAGATTCCGTTCATACCGTGCTCCGGATTCAAGGGCGACAACATTGCGTCGGTCTCGGCGAACACTCCCTGGTACAAGGGCCCGACACTCGTTCAGGCACTCGATATGCTCAAGCCCCCGTCCCAGATGACCGACAAGGCGCTCAGACTCCCAGTGCAGGATGTGTACAGCATCACTGGTGTGGGAACCGTTCCAGTGGGCAGGGTCGAGACAGGCGTGCTCAAGCCAGACATGAAGATCATCTTCATGCCGTCGAACAAGGTCGGAGAAGTCAAGTCGATCGAGATGCACCATGAGATGCTCACACAGGCTTTGCCTGGTGACAATGTGGGATTCAACTGCAGAGGCATCGCCAAGACAGATATCAAGAGGGGAGATGTCGCTGGCCCGGTTGACAACCCACCGACGGTCGCGAAGACCTTCACCGCGCAGATAATGGTCCTGAACCACCCGAGCGTGATCACTGTCGGATACACACCTGTGTTCCACATGCACACAGCTCAGGTAGCGTGCACATTCCTTGAGCTTCAGAAGAAGCTCGACCCGAGGACGGGCGCTGTCAAGGAAGAGAACCCACAGTTCCTCAAGACCGGTGACGCGGCGATCGTGAAGATCCAGCCGTCCAAGCCACTGGCGATTGAGAAGGCTAAGGACTTCCCGCAGCTCGGCAGGTTCGCGGTCAGAGACATGGGCCAGACCGTTGCGGCTGGCATGGTCGTGGATGTCGAAAAGAAGGAGATGTAAAACCCTTAAACCCCCTTTCCCTTATGTTTTTCATGTGAGGTTTTGTTGATATGTCTCAAAGAGCCCGGATTTCTCTTAGCGGAACAGACCCCAAGAAGGTCGACAGCGTCTGTAAGCAGATTAAGATGATTAGTGAAAAGACAGGCGTGGACATATCCGGACCTATACCTCTCCCGACAAAGAGACTACTCGTGCCCGTGCGCAAGAGTCCCGATGGCGAGGGTTCCGAGACCTGGGACCGCTGGGAGATGCGCGTACACAAGCGCCTGATCGATCTTGACGCGGACGAGCGTGCCCTCAGACAGCTCATGAGGATACAGGTTCCAGACGGCGTCAACATCGAGATCGTGCTGCGCTCCTGATATCGACCCTGTGCGATTTAAATGCACATCATGTAAACTGATTTCTCGATTTGAATTGTTTCAGGGCATCCCTTGAATCGCTCGCGACATCCTATTCGCGCGCTCTTTCCCATTGTTTTCCTTCGATACAGTTGTCTCCGATGATTTTCAGGTATGAGACCCAACGGACAACTTATTTGACATCGTCGTTGACATAACGAGCCGTTCGCGCATTTATCCGAGCCGAGGGTGGTTCGAGAAGGGGCGCTGAGATCCCCCCTGTGATGCATTCCGGAAATTGCGTGGTCAAAACGAAGGAGTCATACATGGGGGCAGAGCGAGCAGATGATGGGGCCGGGTCTCATGGCCATCAGTCTGGAGACCATCATGCGACGTTCCGATTCTTGGTGGAGAATTCCAGGGATGTCATATTCAGGCATCTGGCGGTTCCAGAACCTCGGACGATGTACATCAACCCTTCATGTCAAACATTGTTAGGCCACTCTCCAAAGGATTTCCATGCCAACCCGAACCTTTTGCCGAGCCTGTTTCATCCCGATGACTTGCCGATATTCCTTGGCCTCCTCGATGGTAGCGTGCCATATACCGAGCCCGCTGTTGCTCGCATGATGCGAAAGGACGGTTCCGTCCTATGGACGGAACATAGCGCAATACCTCTGAGGTCCGAGGACGGCCGGATCGTCGGGATCGACAGCTTCTGTCGTGATATCTCTGAGCGGATGCGATCGTCGCAGGAAGTGATCGCCCGCGGTAGGATGATCGAGGATCTTCTCCAGAGGACCAAGAATCTGATCGAGAGCGCTCCCATGGCCATAATCGAGCTGGATTCGGATCTCCGGATAATCAACCATAATTCACACCTTTTGCAGTATATGCCTCCCGGGGGACCTCATAGTGGAGTCATGGGAAAGCCGTTCATGGAAGTCTTCCAGGCCGCGGATACTGGATCATTGATGGATATGATCGAATCGTGCCGTGTCACGAAGAGATCCACACACAACAGGTTCCTTCCGGTCAGAATAGTCGCCGATGACCAATCCGCAAAGGCTATGGTGTATGATGTCAGCATCGCACCCATGATCGCTCCGGACCGCTCTGTCTCAAGCATCTTGGTGATGATGAGGGACATGTCCGAGCTGGGGGAACTCGATAGGGAACGCTCATCGATGACCGACCTGCTATGGGTGATGTCCTCCGCGGAGAACATGCAGGAACTCCTGGACAATGCCATCCGCGCACTGACGACCTCGTTCTGTGCCGATGCCGGCATGATATACTTGATGGACTCCGACTTTGGCAGGTTGTTTCTCGAATCCAAGTTCGGCCTGCTCGAAGGCACACCAATATCTCTTGATGATTCCCGTGGAATCGAGCCGACCTCGCTATTTCCCTCTCAGGATTCCTCTGGTTTTGAATCTGTGGAGTGTGCTGGTTCGCCTCTCGTGTCGGAGGTCCTGCAGTCCTCTGGCATGTCCTCTGGGATATGGGCGCGGATGACATCAGGGCCACATGTGCTTGGATATGTTCTGCTGCTGTCCCAGGACCACTCACCGTTCGACGACCAAGCTAAGATATTCTTCAAGATACAGGCGAACACGCTTGCATACGCTGTCCAGAGGATGCAGATGCTGAGCGAGGCGGAACGGGCAAGGGGAGAATCGGCGACCTACCTCGATCTATTGTGCCACGATATAGCAAACTACTCCACGGCATTGATGTCCTTCAGTGAGCTCATCGAGGACAATGCCGAGACACCAGATGCAGTCCGGCAACATGCACAGGATATGAGGAAACAGGTGCGGGTCATATCCACGATGATCGAGAGGCTTCGCGAGCTGACCGGGGTTAGCCAGCAACCCACCGCTATGGTCGAGGTCGATCTCGCGCAGTCAATCATGGATCTCATCGCAAGGCAAATGACGGGCGCGGGGGATGACCAGGCAATCTCCATCGATTTCGATCCCGCCACGCCTCATGCCATCGCGCTGGCCGATTCAAAGATTGAGGTGGCCATCGAGAACATACTGGTGAACTCCATCGAGAATACCGTCACCGAATCCATAGATGTGACCATATCTTTGACGGAATCTCCTCACCGACATGGCTATTTGGAGGTTGTCATAGAGGACAGGGGGACAGGCATTCCAGACGATGTCAAGCCCAACCTGCTCAAGCCGTCAAAGGATTACTGGGAGATCAAACGCGGTTTTGGCATGGGTCTCTTCATCTCGAAGATGATCATCGAGCGCTCGCGCGGCCAGATATCCATATCTAATCGCGTGCAGGGCGATTGGACACAAGGCACAAAGGTCTCGATATTGCTTCTACGAGGTGGTTAGGTGCCACCGAGGATACTCATAGTCGATGACGAGAAGCTTATAGTCCAGATACTCAGGGACACACTCTCTTTGAAGGGTTTCGACGTGGTGGGGTTCGCCTTCGACGGGGACTCCGCGGTCAAGAAGTACCTTGAACTCTCACCCAAACCCGACCTGATTCTAATGGACCACAGGATGCCGGTCAAGAGTGGTATCGAGGCAATGGATGAGATACTCGCCACTGACCCGTCTGCGAGGGTCCTGTTCCTTAGCGCAGATTCCAGGATAAAGGAAATAGCGTTGGCAAGAGGTGCTGTTGGTTTCATCTCGAAGCCTTTCGAAGGGAAGGAATTGTTGCGGGCGATGAAGGACGCCCTCAGGGATGATAGACTCAGGTCCGCCTCAGGATCCACTGTTTCAAAAGCAGTCACCTCTTTATTCAAGCAAGGGTACGAACTGGGGGTGGAGGTCGGTTATTACGGACATATGGAGACGGTCGGATGGGTGGGCTCAAAACGAAAGGAACTAATGTCCCTCGCCCAAGGATTGGGGGTCCTCCGAAAACTGGATGCAGAATATGATAGAGGCAAGGAGGATGGACGGCACAGACGTGTAAAGCCTGAAGAGCTCCGCAGAGAAGACCGCGGTGATGGTCATGCGATGTCTGGTGGAGGGGGCAGCGCAAGTCAACAACCCGAATCATTCTCATTCGGAGGAGGCAGTCCGTCCTCGGATTCATCATCTTCCAGCCAATTGGCATCGGATTCCCCGCTACTTGTCCAAGCCGATATCCAGGGACTAGCCTCGATGTTCGCCAAGTATCATGAATCATCCGCCAAAGGTGTGCAGGAACTCTATGCGATGCTGGAATCAATGGTGCCCTTGAGACCGAAGGATGTCTCTGGGCAGGGTAGGGAGGTCATCGACCGTGGCCTGCAGACGCTGGTTCGGAGCGGATGGGCGACTTTCTACTCGTTAGATCGGATTGACATGGCCAGTGGAGAGACCACCATCAGTATCGAATCCGTGTTCGCAAGATGCTGCGTCCGCTTCGATCATACCATATGCAGGTTCCTCGAGCCGATCCTGAGCGAACTGGTCACGAGAGCCGTGGGACGAAAGGTCATCATCAGGGAAATCTCATGTATAGCCACCGGGTCTGACACCTGTGTGTTCTCATCTGTCTGATCCGATGAGGTTTGGTCCGAGGGTCCTGTCGATTATCGGGTGGTGGTCCTAATGACCGCCGGACCAATTGACTCGTTCCATTCGGCTCCGACCGTGCGCCCGTCTCTGGGTCGAAGAGGGTCATCACCGCGTCACGCTGGAACACGACTGCTCTGTGGAGCATCGAAGGAAGCATCTGGCCATGGTCACATCCCCCCCGCGGCTATATGCACATTACATGTGCGATGTGTGGGATACTTGTGGCACCGGAAAAAGACACCATCAACAACACCATCCAATAACCATACAGAACCCGTGCCAGGAAAGATATTTAACCGAAACGGCCAATGAGCCCCCATCCCGCAGGGGCCGATAGATCAGCGGAAGATCGCCTGCTTTGCAAGCAGGAGGTCAGGGGTTCAAATCCCCTTCGGTCCACTCGGACTTTGTCGTTTCCGACGTCTCAGCTGGTTTCAGTGACTCTTTCCTCCTGAGTCATCCCTGCCAACCTCTCGACCACCTTCAAATCGATGCCAAGGCCATCAGCTACCCTTCTGCCATAGTCGGCATCCGCCTTGAAGAACAGAGCGGTTTGTCTGAGCTGAATCCTCTTCTGCGCTCCTCCGAGGTGGCTCACGATGTTCCCCACTAGGTGTTCCCGATCCTTATCGGTCATAACCTTCCTGTACAGGTCTCCTGGCTGTACGAAATCGTCATTCGGATGAGTGTAGGAGTGCCTGCCCGCGTCCCCATTCACCGCGAAGGGCGGATCCTTACTGGCAATATCTGGTGCTGGTCCTCCAAATGTGTTGGGCCAGTAGTTCGGGCCGGACCCCCCGCCCGAATCAACGCGCATGGACCCGTCACGCTGGTAGCTCATTTCGAGTGCGTTTTTCGGGCTGTTGACCGGTATCAGGTGGTAGTTGGGCCCGAGCCTGTGTATGTGTGTGTCGTGATATGAGAACAGACGTGCCTGGAGCATCTTATCTGGCGAAGGAGCGATTCCTGGGACGAGGTTGCTGGGGGCGAATGCAGCTTGCTCGACCTCTGCGAAGTAGTTTTCGGGATTGCGGTTCAGCACCAGCTCTCCAACCCTGATGGCTGGGTAGTCTCCATGGGGCCAAACCTTCGTTATGTCGAACACGTCGAAACGATAGTCCTTCGCATCGGAGACCCCCATGACCTGAATCTCCAGAGTCCATGAGGGATAGTCCTCTCGGGCAATCGCGTTGTACAAATCTCTGGTCGCGTGGTCTGGATCCTTAGCGCGCATCGCTTCAGCGTCCTGCCTTGTTAGATTCTTTATGCCTTGATTTGTCTTGAGATGGTACTTCACCCAAAACTGCTCTCCCTTCGCATTGTGCCATTTGTAAGTGTGGCTGCTGTATCCATTCATGTGTCGGTAAGTCGCAGGAGTGCCGCGATCAGAGAAGAGGATAGTCACCTGATGGATGGATTCTGGGGTGAGCGAGAGGAAGTCCCAGAACATGTTTGGGTCCTTGAGGTTCGTTGCAGGGTTGCGCTTCTGCGTGTGGATGAAGTCCGGGAACTTTAGCGGATCCCTTATGAAGAATACCGGTGTATTGTTACCCACCAGATCGTAGTTGCCCTCCTCGGTATAGAACTTGATCGCGAACCCCCTTGGGTCACGCTCAGAGTCCGCCGAGCCCTTCTCGCCTCCTACGGTGGAGAATCGCACGAAGACATCGGTCCGCTTGCCAACATTGGAGAGGAACTTAGCTTTCGTGTACTCAGTGACATCGGCTGTGACCTCAAAGTATCCGCTGGCACCCGCTCCTTTGGCATGGACTACCCTCTCCGGTATGCGTTCTCTGTCGAAGTGTCCCAACTTCTCAAGCAGGTGGACATCCTGCATCAACACCGGGCCACGTGTCCCTGCGGTCTCGCTGTTCTGGTCATCTCCCACGGGTCTCCCGAAAGCTGTCGTGAGGCTCTTCTTCCTCTTTCTACCGGTCATCCTCCAATCCTCCCCAACTTGTGAACGCGTTATGGGTATTTGCATCTCTCGGCAGATATGTACTGGTTCGTCCGATCCTCATTCCAGCTACCATTCCTGAGGCGCCTTTCTGGAATGACCATGTGCCTTCTTGAGTTTAATCAGTCGAGAATATGGGTTCAAATCCCTTTCGGCCAACTATTCGATGAGGAACCCTGCTGTTAGGGGACCTGCACTAGATTGGATGAATTGAGTAAGTGATTGTCGGTACTCTGCGAACCCAAATAGGATCGTATAGATCACTTCTCACGAGTCTCAGCACTGGCATGCTAACGGACTATGATCTTGTCGCATCTCGTGAACTGCAACGCTTCAAGGACCGCGTATCTTCCTAGCAGCGTTTTCGGCCGCCTTGATCAGAGGGTACGCAGTGGGTGGAGCCGTAAGCAGTGGATGTGTTCCTATCTGGGAGCTCAGGACTGCGTCGACGGTCATTCTGTTCTGGATCATGAAACCGATCAGGTTGACTATCTCCCCTGCGCTCGTCCCGGATAGGACTTCGCCGCCCAGTATTGCGCCGGAGTCCCTCGCAACGACCAGTTTGACCAGCTGCCTGTGCACTCCAGGAAGTGTGCTCGGATGTTTGTCGACGCCATCGAATACACCCGTGACGATTTCAAATCCCTCTCGCTTGGCTACGGTCTCGGTGAGACCTGCCGAACCGAATCCGTGATCCCCAATGGCCGTTGAGAATATCGCGATAGTGCCCTTGAATGCCTTCACGACGGAGAGTCCATAGAGGTTCATGCCCGCTATCCTTGCCTCGGTAGACGCTGTCGATGCTAGCATGAGACCGGATACTTTCCTGGTCGAGAAGTCTCGCTTCTCTGCGCAGTCGCCAACGGCATAGATGTTGGAATCCTCGGTGCGCATGTACTCATCCACACGTATGAACCCCATCTCGTTGAGTGATATCTTCGAGAGTTCCGCAACCGCTGTATTCGGTTTGTATCCTACTGCAAGTATTACGGCGTCAGCTTCCAACCTCTCATCATTCTCAAGCAGCACACCCTCTACCTTATCCGTGCCGAGAATCTGTTTGGTCCCCATGCTTGTTCTGAGCTTGACCCCTCTCTGTGTGATAATCTTCTCAATCTCCGTCGCAATGTCCTGGTCAAACGCCAGACCCAGTATGTGTGGGAGTATCTCGACGACGGTCACATCCTTGCCTGCTTTGTTAAGCTCGTCGGCGAGTTCCACGCCAATGAAACCTCCACCAACGATTACGATCTTCTTCAGTTCCTGCAGGGATTCGAAGAGCATATCTAAGTGTTCTTTCTCTTTCTTGACCACGTGCACGTTCTTCAGGTCCGTCTGTTTGAGCCACTTCGGGACGACTGGGAATGAGCCAAGCGCGAGAACAAGGCGATCGTAACCTATCTTGGTCCCGTCTGCCATCTCACAGATGCGCGCTTCCTTGTCAATCGAGGTGAGCTCTCCCGTGATGAGTCCGATTCCTGCATTAGCGAACCTCCCGCTGGGAAGAAGATTCTTCTCCACCCCGTTCAAGGTACCGAATATGTACGGTATTCCGCACGGGACCATGGAATGGGTCTCGTTGCTCATGATAATGAATTCCTTGTCAGGGAAGCTTGCCTTTCCTGTCATCGCCGCGAGGCTGCCAGCGGGCCCGCCTCCAACAACTAGAACATCTGTCTTCTTCAAGATATCACCGTGCAGACCCCTTCGTGCGGAGTTGAGCCGCTCTCTCGGATGGTGCTGCTGGCTGTTCGATTGAAGGATGGCATTTAAACTATTCGGCTGACATGTAATCCATGGGTCGCCACCAAGTTTTCCGCTCCCTCCCGAGATGCCATTCTGGAAGGACTATGTACCGTTTTCAGCCGAGCCAGTCGAAAATGTGGGTTCAAATCCCCTTCGGTCCACTCCAACACATCGCTAGTATAGTCGTCTTTTTGGTCAATCGAGGGGATTGAAACTCGGACCTTTTTCCGACTTCTCGAATGCTCGGAGAACTTCTAGTAACGCATGGTGGTGGAAAGGTTCATCTGGCCGGATTGTGATTGAGCCATGGGCTCATATGCTGAAAGGTCACAAGATCAACCTGGAACTTGTCGAGAAGAGCGATCTCTCGCTGATTAAGCAATGGATGAACGATGTGGATTTCGTTGGTGAGTTCGAGCCGTTCGATCAGGTATCTCTGGAAGATCTCGAAAAGCAACACGATGGCAGGGGTGATGGACAGTGGTATTTGGTCGAGAAGAAGGATGGGACCAAGATCGGATACGTCGGCCACTTCAAATCGAAGGACTGTCTTGGAATAGGCTACATGCTGATCAAGGACGAGCGCGGCAAGGGATACGGTAGCGAAGTCGTGCAGATGATAGTGGACTACCTGTTCCTTCACAAGGCTGTAGTGCGTGTCCAGGCCGAGACGCATCCGGACAATAAGGCGTCTCAGAGGGTCCTAGAGAAGGCAGGATTCACTATGGAGGGACTGATACGCAAATCATTCTTCAGTAGAGGTGCTTATAGGGACACCGCGATGTACAGCATCCTTCGTGATGAATGGAGTGGGCCAAAGATTCTTCCATTAGGATATGTCACGAAATGATGATCAAGGACACAACCGTCTGAGATTGCCAAGTGGTACCCGATTCCCATTACCCACATTCCATTGTACATGATGCGTTTGGATTTTCGAAGACAGTCATGACTCCGAGGAGAGCGTTCAGATGGTTGGCGGTCATCGCCCTTTTCGTCTTATGTTAAAATGAGAAAAAGAGGTTTGTTGGGGGCTATGGCCCCCTCATTTCTCAGCCCCTTAATGAGACGTCTTTTCGGAGGACACGGTTCTTGCGTCTCGGTGCTGGCTCCTCGTCACTTTGTGCCGCCGTGTTTCGATTGGCCGCTGTACACATAGACCGTTCCGGTATCTCGTACCTCATGCCCTGACAGGCCTGTGAGATCCGTGACCATCACATTGATGACATAGGTTCCGCCGCGGTTGTACGAATGGGTCGCAAACGGTTCATATGTCTCAGTCGAAGTGCCATCTCCCCAGTCCCACACGAACATAAGCTGGTCCCCATCTGGGTCGCTCGCGTACACATGGAACTCCGTCTCTGTCTTGGGCGCTATCGGATCGAAATCAGGCACCGATAACGATGGAGGCAAGTTCGAGTCGATCATAACGAGGACCGAGCATGTTGCAGGTCTCGTTCCGATTCCGAGCATATTGTCGGTCACCGACAGCGTCACAAGATATGCAGAAGCTTCCTGGAACACATGTGTCACGCTCAGTCCCTTCGCCCCAGTGCCATCTCCGAAGTTCCACGAGTACTCCAACGGATCTCCTTCTGAATCGTAGACATCTGCAGAGAACATGACGCTATTGGATGTATCCGGGTCCAATGGGCTGTACATTATGCTGAGAATGACAGGCGCTTCGTTGGAGAAATCGTATATGGCCAAAGTCAGGTCAGCGGTCGTGACGAAGTGGTCGTCATACCCATTAGATGAGGATGCCTCTCTCACTGCGATGTCAGCGGTATACACCCCGTTCTTCAGATATGTGTGCGAGGCAGTGGGTGAATAGCTCCAATCGCTGGAAGTGCCATCGCCCCAGAACCATCTGTATTCGAGCACTGTCGAAGCGTCATCGTCCGTCGCGGCTACGAAGAGGGCCACTTCCTCGCCAACCTCTGCGACGACGTTATCCGAATGCACATAGATATGGGGTGCCGCGTTTTCCACAGGGCTCATGCTCAAGGATATCCAAAGGTTGGAAACATCAGGCCGCATCATATACTTCGAGTCCAGATCACCGAAGTTCTCCCAATGCTGAGTGTTGAACGCGTACAGGTCTTCTCTGTAGGCGATGCATTGGCAACCCATGTCTTCATAGGCCATTGTCTGCATCTCATCGATTATCTGTGCACGGAGAACAGGATCCATTGTCACGAGAGACTCTTCGTAAAGTGCGTCATAGGTCGAGTCGGAGTAGAACACGTCGCTGTCGGTACCGATTGCTTCCGTCGTGAGCACTTCGAGTATGCTCATCGATGGGTCTCCGAGCGGATCGAACACCCAATCCCACAACCAAAGATCGTAGTCTGCGGAATTCCACACGGTGTTCATCTCGTTAATGCTCAGGAATGTCAGATCGAGATCTACCCCAGTCTCGCGGCACCAGTTCAATATTAGCTCTGCACCTATCTGCCATTGCACGGCCGTGTTTAGTGTATAGAACCTGAACGAGAGGGGATCCGTCCCGCCAGCTTTGCATAACGGAACCGTGTTCTCGGATGCTTGGTTTCCGGTGATATCATAGCGCCATCCAGCGTCCATCAGCATCTCCCTGGCTGCTAGTGGGTCGAATTGAATCGGGTCTGGATAATCAAAGTGCCATGGGTTGGCATGAGGAATAAGTGAATCCGCCGGCTCTCCCAAACCATCTATCACTTCTTGAACAAAAGCGTCCTTGTCGACACTCATCGCAATAGCCATCTTGACCGTGCTGTCAAGCAGCAGCTGGTTACTAGTCCCTGCGTTGAAGGGACCTCCGAGACCTTCTCTAATGTCATCAGTCATCTGGTTGAGGTTGAACTCATACACAAACCCTCCAGACTGGTGAAATCCTATGACTTCCGGCATCGGAAGTGTGGATGTGAATACATTGCCTGGGACATCCAACATGCAATCTATGTTGCCATGTGATACATCTAGCCAAGCCGTGCTAGTATCCAATTCGTTTATGATGAGCCATCTGTCGACCCTGATGGACCATCCATGCTCTTCGGTCATGTGCCAGATGGGATTCTTTCTGAGCTCGACGATGCCTGAGTCAGGGAGTCCCGTAGTTGCGTAGTAGAACGGCCCGGATCCAATCATCGGCAGGTTGTCAAAATTCGTCAGGTCCTCGCCTTCCCAGACATACTTGGGAAGTATAGGGATATTGATGAGCGAATCCTGGAACGCCGCGAATGGATGACTGAGCTCAATTGTCACGCTGAACTGCCCTTCAGAATAGATGTCCGAAATGATGTCCGGAAGAGCGTAATGCAATCGACTGGTGGCATCATCTTGGATGCTATCATATGTGAAGATGACATCTTCAGCAGTGACTTGGTGGTTTTTTGAAATCGGTTCCATTGGGTCGCAGAAGTACGCCGTATCCACAAGGTCGAAGTGCCATACGAGGCCGTCCTGGTCCGTTGTCCAAGTCCTCGCAAGGTCTCCTATCACATTGCCGCCCTCATCGTATTGCAGCAACGAGCTGTAGCATGAGACGATGACCATTTCCTCGCTGCTAGTCACATATGTGTTCGGATTCAGCGTGGAGATCGACATGTCCACCACGCCGACAGTGAAAGTTCGGTCAACATCAATTCCCAGCAGGTCTTCCGCAGACGCGTTCTCGAATAGGCTGAGCGCTCCGAGCGAGGTCCCGACGAGTACGAACGCGAATAAGAATGTCAGAATAGCTGCTGCTCTCTTCACACTATATCTAGCTCTCATAATTGTCCAATTCCCCCTCACGGTTGGCACCGAGTCAGTACTAGGTGCATTACGTTCGAAAAGGAAATATGCTATATAAACCCAATGTGAAAAGCAATAGCCTATTCTCATCTCTTTTGCTACCAAAACAAATGCGCTTATGTATCCATCAACAGCAGGCGAAGGCGGGTCAAGCGATGACTGTCTGATTTCCTCATGAATTCCATCGATGCGTGCATGGAATTTCTATGGTGCACTCCATATGCCCCGATGAGCGATATGGTGCCACGCTAGAATTGCGAAGCATTTCATCTCTCAAGTCTAGCTCTGAGATCGATATCTGGGTCTAGATGTCGCAGGTCTCCACTACATTTGAGGCATTGGTTACTGGGAGCTTCTTCATGATTCTTCTCAGCAAGGTTGGCGCGATGAGCACGCTTATGACTCCCATGAGCACGATGACCGAGTAGATCGTATTGTCTATGATGCCCTCATTCAAGCCATAGAGCGCAATGATCATGGCAACTTCCAGTCTGGCTGCCATGCCAAGACCTATTGCCACTGATTCGGTCTTTGTCATTCCGAATATCCTTGCGGGGATCGCACTTCCCGCGACTTTTGTGAGGATCGCGACTCCCGCTAGGGCGATCGCAAAAATCCAGATGTCCAGAGGCAGCCTGATGTCGACGAGCACCCCGAGCGATATGAAGAAGATCGGTGCGAATGCCCATTCCAAGAAGACGATTCCTTCCCTGAATTGTTTCCTGTACTCGCATCTCGAAAAACTCGTGCCCGCGACAAACGCTCCAACGATAGCCGAGATGCCTATCTGGTTGGAGACGAAGGCGTAAATGAACGCGAATGAGAGCGCTAGAATGAACCCGCTCTCGGGTATGCCGTGCTTGAGCCCCTGCCGTTCAGTCATGCCGATTATCTTCACTATTATCCTAGAACCAACGAAAGTGCCACCAACAACGAACAATATCGCTGCTATGGATATCAACGCTACATCTGAGACATCGATACCGCTACCGGTCCCGACCCCGATGGAGATGGCGAGTACAATCATCCCCAGCACGTCGTCAACGACCGCCGCGCCGAGTATGGTCTTTGCCATCTTCGATGATATGATGCCCATCTCCCTCAGGACGCCTCCGGTGATTGCGACGCTCGTAGCGACGAGGGCGGTTCCGACGAAGATGGACTGCGCGAAGTTCGCTCCTGGGAGGAGTGTGGATGCGAGCACGAACCCTCCTATCCACGGGAGGGTTATGCCGCCGATCGCGATGGATATGTTCTTCTTCGTGTAGATCTCACCGAAGTCGCATTCCAATCCTATGACGAACAGCATGACGGTTGCGCCAAAGGTGGCCAATAGGGTGATTATGTCTGTATTGCCTGCTCCGTCCGTCCCGTTCACCGAGATGGTGATGAGGTTGAGTACGCTGGGGCCGATTATGATGCCGATTGCTATCTGTCCCACAGTCTTCGGAAGCCCTACTCTGACGAATATCATGCTGGACGCAATCGCAATCGCTAGCAGCATGGCGACCTGGAACCACAGGTCATTGGATATCTCGGCCCAGATCTCAGATAGCATGACTCCGTCTTGATGACGTAGTCATCTGATAAAGCTTTTCAATCTGGTGATGGGGTCATCTCTTCAGTAGTCGCATGACTGGAAACATGCGAGAGTTCCTCTTCCTGCTGCCCGTCAACAATCTATCCGTCCTGAAGATCCAGACCGCGGTCGCTATCATCACCACTGCGAATATCGTGACGTAGATGATGCCGGATATCACCAGGACATAGTCGTCGAACATCAAGCTTCTCATAGCCATCATCGGATGGGAGAATGGTATCGCGAACAGGAGGGCTTGAGCGGCCAAGGGCAATGTGTTGTAGTCCTTGAACATCGTGATGAACATCGGGATCATCGCGAGTATGGCCACGGGGGCGGTCAGAGTTTGCGCGGATTTGTAATCCCGCGTGAAAGTACCTAGCACCATGCATAGTGACAGCGCCGCCAATAGACTCACGAAGAGCGACACGCATATCAGGACATAATCCAGAGCGTTCAGGGCGAGCCCGTATTCCGCGAGATCGATATCAACACCTGCGGAGAACGATGTCATGTAGTAATTGAATCCAAGCATGTATATTCCGGCCATCAGGAGCCCGATCATCGCGCTGGCCACCAGTTTCCCTGTGACTATGGAACTGCGCTTGACTGGAAGTGTCAGGAGCGTCTCGAGCGTCTTGCTCTCTTTCTCCATACCCATGGAGCTGATTACTGTCCCTCCAGCCATCATGATGATCATCATGATGATCAACGGGACGGTCAGTGATTGAGACGAGATGATTGCATCGAGAGTGCTGGGTGAGATACCGTCCATCTCCTTGTCCCTGAATAATGTAGTGTCCGTCGTGGTAGTTGGATTGAGGACCAATGAGGGATCGCTGGATGACCCTGTCTCGATCATATATGCCGATATGCCTGATTCGACACTGTAGATCAGGTTCTGCACCGAGATCGAAGATATGGAATCCAGAAGTCCCGCACCTTTCATTATCCAGAATATCTCGATCGTTCCAACGGTCCCGTTGGATATATTCTCAGTGAAATTAGACGGTATGACCAGGAGTGCGGTGGCGCCTTCTTCCTTGGCTATCGCCAAACCTTCATCGATATCCGTCCCGTTGTAGACTATGCCAGCTCCTTTGGACAGCACGGTCAGAGTGATGTCCGAGAGCACGCCATCGTCCAGATCCACAACGGCAATGACCGGCTCTGAGGTCGCCTCATCCTGGACCCCGCTCATCATGTTTCCGAGATAGCCGAATAACATCGCCAGTATTATGATCGGGAGGATCGTGGATTTCGTTAGCATCTCCTTGATCTCTTTCCTGATTATGTTTGTCAGAGCCTTCATGCTACCACACTCATGAAGACGTCCTCGATGTTGGATGCATCATACTTCTTCTTCAGATCTGCAGGAGTGCCCATCTCGACTATGACGCCATCGTTGATTAAGGCGATCCTGTCGCACATGTACTCGACCTCGAGCATGTTGTGGGACGACAGCAGTACGGTGGTACCCTTCCTGGCAATGTCCTTGACTATCTTCCTTATCTCCTGCGCATTGACGACATCCAGACCTGATGTGAGTTCATCCAGTATCGCAAGTCTCGGATTCGTCATGAGTGCCCTTCCCACGAGCAATCTCCTGGTCATGCCCTTGCTGTAGGTGTTCACCTTGTCGTCGATGCGATCCCCGAGGTTGGCTATCTCGATCCCTCTAGAGACGATATCCTTGGCCGTCTGACCGCTCCCGAAGAAATTGGCGATGAACCTGAGGTAGTCTCTGCCCGTGAGGTTCTTGTAGGCGCCCGCATCCTCCGGCAAGTAACTCAGTATCTTGCGCACCTCGTGGGGTTCCTTTGCCAGGTCGTGCCCGAATACGTTCACGGAGCCTCCGGATATCTCCAGGAGCGTGGCGATCACTCTCAGCGTGGTCGTCTTCCCAGCCCCGTTGGGACCGATGAGTCCGAAGACCTCCCTGTCTTCCACTTCGAATGAGATGCCTTTGACTCCTCTGAATGAACCATAGTTCTTATCCAGGTTCTTCACTTCTACCGCGGGCATTGTCATACACCTTCTTTCACGTCGATTATGGGGTACCTATACTTACAGTTGATGATGGACGACCGTTTGGTCTATTCCATGAAAAATAGGAATTACCGCTTATGCCCTTCACTGGTATCATGGAAGCTTGGACGGTTCTCGGTATTCTCGCTGGTGCCATGACCTCATCGGGTTATGTTCCGCAGATTGTCAAAGGTTGGCGTTCCAGGAAGATGGATGATGTCTCCTTTCTGATGCCTGCGATACTCGGCATGGGAATGTTCCTGTGGTTGCTATATGGCATACACATGAACGACATTGCGATAATCATTGCGAACATAACGGGTTGTGCTCTCACAGCGACCATAGTCGTGATGAAGCGCCGTTTCGATGCAGAGACACGACCCGCTCCATGAGCCATATCCGATTACGATCATCTGAAAAGGAACGGCTGTATCTTCTCGACCATCTCTTCCGATTCCTCGTCGGCAGGTGCGAGTTCTATGTCGTCCGGGTTCGTCACTCCGAGGCCGAGTTCGACCGCCCTCTTGATTTGGTCCTGCTCGAAGACCGACCTGCTCTCTATCTTCCTCGTGGTGCCGTGCATTTTCAGGGCCGCCACACCGACCGCATCCATCGCTATCCTGTCCGTTGATGCGAATGTGAGATTGGCTGACCATCTCTTGCCCGTGACCGGTCCACCCTCATAGAATGCCTCGATGCCATCCATGACCAGCAGTGCAGGCTTGTACGCCACGTTCATCTCGGCTATCATATTCCTCTGGTTGATCAGGGCGGTGTGAAGCTCGGTCATGTTGCTTCCGTGCACCATGCCCGTGGTGAGCTTGAGTGCCATCGTGAAGTGGCCACCATACTGATGGGTCTTAAGGCAACATAGGCCAATCACCGCATCTGCTTCCAGAACGGGTCTGGCAAAGAGGAATCCGTTCCTCCAATGGCTACCTGGTGGTTTAATCTTCATCCATCTGTCCTTCGGCATTTTATCGAAGATGACACAACCGAACCCCATCTTCTCTGCGAGGTCGAAGACGCCTTTATCCTGGAACACCTTCGTGGTATCTGCGGGTCCGCTCCTATCACCCACATCCAATCCTGCTGGGTTGCGCTTCATTATCAGCTCTACCATCGATCTGAGCGTGTCGTTGTGGGTGGACCCAGGCGTTGGATCAGCCGTGTTGAAGTTTGGTTTTATGAGGACGCGCTTGCCATTGATGTCGGGCATGCCCATGGTTTCCACGGCCTTCTTGAGGGCGATGCTCCTGTCTGGATTATGGACCACGGATACTATCGATGTTGGCACGCAGAATTCACCTCCTCGGTGATGATAATAAGCTTACGCGATTTACATTACTCTTTCGGAGAGATCGCGCTCATCGCGAGCGCGACTGCGTTCTCGGGCGTTTCGGCTTCAACCAGACGGGGTATCTTCTTGTGATATGCCTTCTCAAGCTTCCATGTGCCGAGACCTATCACGGTCTTGCCCAGGTTCAGTGCATGGCCTATTTCCGAGAGCGTGCCGAACTCCCCTCCGACAGCGATCACTATATCCGCCGTCTTGACGAGCATGACGTTCCTTCCGACCCCCATCCCTGTGACGATTGGTATCTGGACATATGGATTCGCATCGTTCCGGTCATCTGAGGGTATTATGCCGATCGTGAGCCCCCCCTCAGTCCTCGCGCCCTTGCACACGGCCTCCATCACGCCTCCTAATCCTCCGCAGACCACAGCTGCACCGCGTTTCGCGATCTCGGATCCCAGTTTCTCAGCCTGACGGTATGTCTCTTCGTCTGGCTTGTTCGCACCTATTACCCCTATGATCTTGAACGCCATATCATGACCTCATGGCGCTCTTCTGACTTAAATTCAATCTCGGGCACTGGCCATCCATCGACATGTTTATTAGGTAACCGACCCGATATTGACGCAAGTATTGGAGGCTCCCCCATGCCAGACATTAGAGATAGGATTGAGGAAGACAGGGGTATTCTGAAGAAGATTCAGACTTATATTCCAGGGTTCAGAGGATATAGGCGCAGAGAGGATCTTCGAGACGCAGACCGCATGCTCAGGGCTCAATTGGCTCAGAAGCTCAGCACCGAGAGGAGAGGTCTTGAGGAGTGCAGGGGTCTGCTCGTGCAGAGCTACGGCTCGAAGGAGATGGAGCTGATCGGTGGTCTCATTAATCAGTTCAAGAAGACCGAGGGCCTGGTCCTTCATGCTGAGACGGGCTATTCCGGATTTGTGGCAGATATCCAGATCAAGGAGGAGCAGCTCGACAAGCTGTACGAGTACGATGCGGGCATGCTCGACCATCTCACATCGATCAATGCGAGCATAGAGTCACTCAAGAACTCCCTGATGGCGGCTGAGGAGGCCACGAGCCATAGGGATATCATGAACATCAGGGCAAGGATAACGGATTTCGAGGACAAGTTCAATCGCAGGATGCGCGTGATAGAAGGCACGGAGGTGTGAAGTCATGAGTGTTATAGGGGCGGCAACTTTCAAGTGGGAAGATGTGGACAAGCGTACAAACATAATGTACCGCATGCCAAGAAACATCAGATTCAACGATAACATTGTCGTACGCGAAGATGAGGTCGCTGTGTTCTATAGAGACGGAAAGGCGCTGGCTTACATAGACAGGCCGGACAGATACGCCCTTTCCTCGCTCAACGCGCCAATCGTCGGAGCCATCGTGAAATTCCTTTCGGGCGTCCAGCAGCAGGCTGAGGTCATATACCTCCAGAAGCGGGCGATCGATGGCAAGTTCGGAAGCAAGCAACCCTACCAGTTCAGGGACAAGGAGTTCGGCATGGTCAACCTGCGCGTGTTCGGAGAGTTCCGATACAAAGTCGCCTCACCAGCCAACTTCGTCAACGAGTTCGTCGGCACGCTCAACTATTCCGCGAGCGCGGAGATAGAGGAACGGATCAAGGAACAGATGGTCATACTGATCTACGATTCCATAGGCGACATGAAGAACGAGGGTATGGGGGTTGCGGACATGGCGAGCAACCTGACCAACATCGAACAGGTCGTTCTGTCACGGACGAAGGATCATTTCGACCTCTATGGTATCTCGATCGACAAGATATCCGGATTGTACATCTCCATGCCTGAGGAAGTCCAGAAGGCGGTGGATACGCGTGCTTCGATGCAGATACTGGGCACGAACTATGTACAGTACCAATCCGGACAGGCGATGCGCGAGGCTGCGTCGAATCCTGCCGGAGGTGCCGCTGCAGCAGGTGTTGGTGTCGGGGCTGGAATCGGCATGGGATGGACCATGATGGATTCCATGCGACAACCGTCAGCTGTGCCCGGGCAGCCGGCTCAGGCACAGTCGGTGCCTACGGTCGCATGTCCTAAATGTGGCACTCAGAACCCGCCCACGGGCAAGTTCTGCTCGTCTTGTGGCGCGAAGCTCGGAGCTGCCACGGTCGCATGTCCGAAATGCAAGGCGGAGGTCCCGGAGACCTCCAAGTTCTGCCCGGAGTGCGGAGGCCAGATCGGGGGGACAAAGAAATGTGCGTCCTGCGGTGCAGAGGTGCCTTTGAATGTGAAGTTCTGCCCTGAATGTGGGAAGGCACCTTGATCTAACAGAATGATTGAGAACCAGATGAGGGTTGGGTGGGAAATTGGCATCAATTAAATGTCCGAAGTGCGCAGCGCCCGTGACGTTCGACGCTGAATCCAAGTTCGTGAAATGTTCGTACTGCACCTCGCAGATATACATTGACAGAAGCGGAGCGGGTTTCTACTACGCTCTCCCGTATGCGGTCAGCGAAACGAGCGCTATTGGCGTGTTCAGACGCTGGGCTGCTGGGTCGACTAAGGCAAAAGACCTCGATAAGAATGCCCAGATGGCAGGCGTGAAGAAGCAGTATTTCCCAGTCTACATGTTCAAGCGGGATATCAACGGCAAGGAGCAGGTGCTGATAGAACCCGCTGGCTCGACAACACTGCCCGGACTGCACAGTCTGAAAGTGCCAGCTGGAGACCTCAAGATATATGACGATTCTTTCGATGTCGGCGGCGCCGAGTTGATCAAACCCGATATCGAGATGCTATCTTACATGGACACTCTCCCTGGAAAGCCCAAGGAACAGGCCCTCGTGTTCTTCCCGATCTGGAAGCTCGATTACGTGTTCAATCAGAAGCGGTACGAAGTCATCATCGACGGCTCTGCAGGCGAAGTCTTCTCGGCCGAATTCCCCACACGGAACTCGAGTGCCTACGTTGCCGTCGCCGGAATAGGTTTCGTCGCATTCGTTGTCGAAGGTCTCCTCGCAGCGGCTTCTCTTCCACTCGCACTGGCATTGATGGGGTTGACTGTTGTGGGTGTCTTCGCGAGCGCTTTGTTCGTTGCAAGGAGGCTGTGATGATATGGCTGGCATATCAGTAGGACTCAACTGTCCCGCATGTGGTGGCGCCATATCTGTCGAAGAAGGAGAGAACACCGTCATCTGCCAATACTGCGATTCCACCCTATTCATCGAGGGGGACAAAGGCGTCTCCACGATTGCCTTCAGCAACAGGGTTGCGAAAGAGGCTGCCATGAAAGCGACTCAGACTTGGTGGACGCGAGGCTTCAAGGCAAGGGACCTCAAGCACACTGGGCAGGTCACAGAGATATATCCGATCTATCTGCCGTTCTGGAGGGCATTGACCCGAGTGGCTGGCTGGGTCTGCGGATATGAGGAACGGAGACACACCGATCAGAAAGGGAATGTCCGAGTCGAAAGGATACCCAAGGAAGTGATGGTGCTCCAGGACTACACATTCTCTGAGATCGCGTGTGATCCAGGCGATCTTGGGATACGGACTCTGAAGAACTTCTCGGGTGCTACCGGGTTCGCTGATTTCGACATGATCCCAACATTCGAGGCCACCACGAGCAGAGATGACGCCGTCGTTCGCGCGAAGAGCGACGCCCTGGCAAGGGCGAAGGCTAGTGTGCGAGTGCCTCACGTGACATTCCAGAAGCTGCATGTCCTTCCGAAGCGTCTGTCGATGGTCTACTATCCCGTGTGGGTCGTCAGATACAACTACAGGAATAGGATGTACATGTCCACGGTAGACGGCGTCACGGGCCAGACGATGTCTGGTCGTGCTCCAGGCGATCCCCTCTTCCAGAGCCTCGCGGTCACGGCGGGGACATCATTGGGCGGGATAATAGCTGCGCTCGGAATCATCTTCTCTGGAGAGAGTGCTGAGTTAGCGCTCGGCGGACTCGCCATCGGTGTCGGTCTGCTCTATGTCACATACAGATTCTTCCGGCATGGATCGGAGATAGTCGAAGGTGAGTTCAAGGAGAAGAAAGCCTCGTCAAAGGATGCTCTCCGAGAGATTCAGAGCATCGCCAAACAGCTACAGGGGAGGTACTGAGATGAACGTGATCCAAGTGACATGTCCGTCCTGCAACACACCGATATACTCCAAGGTTCGGGATCGGTTGTTCTACTGCAACAGATGCAACACCATGCATGTCCGGGACGGAGGGATCGAGAAACTGGATTTCGAGATTGCCGAGTTCAAATCATCCGCCCAGGGAGAGAAGGTGTATCTACCATTCTGGAGGATGTACTGCTCATTCACCATACATACGAAGAGTGTTGAGGGTGGCACTATATCACGACTCGCCTCATGGCTTCGTGGAGGGGGGGATAGCGGCAGCCTCTTCATCTATGTGCCCGCGACGGAGATGGATACTGCGACGTTCAAGTATTATTCGACATTGTTCACCGCGAACTCTCCGAGATATAACACGAGGTTGAACTTCGGTGACGTCAGGCGCATGCCTGCGGTAATGAAACGAGATGAAGCCGTTGAGTTGGCCGATTTCGTGATTGTAACCATGGAAGCGGAGAAGCCCGGTGTACTCCAGAAGCTGGATTACTCGCTGACCGTGAACGATTCGAAGGTCGTCTACCTGCCCTTCGTGCTCTCACAGTCCGGTATGGCTCCCGCATTCTGACGGGTCGACCACCTGATTCACCGAGGACGTCGTGCGAGGAAGTCTCTGATTATATCAGCGTGATCAAAAGCCATCTCTGGTAGATGGTCGATATCGACCCACTCGGCCGCGATGGCATCGTCTCCGGCTCTAACGGTCCCCTTCTTCACGTGGAGATGGTATACAGCGGTCACGAAATGTCCCCGAGGATCCCTATCTTGTGAGGAATAGACACCGACAAGGTCCATGATATCCGTCACAAGTCCAGTCTCCTCCTGCACTTCACGGACCACGCAATCCTCCAGTCTCTCTCCGTGATTCAAGAAGCCACCAGGCAACGCGTAATGTCCCATGAATGGGTCGTTCTTTCTTCTGATGAGCAGGATCTTTCCATCTCGGGTCACAATCCCGTCTGCGGTCACGGACGGCTTCTCCCAATTGTTCTCGAACTGGCTCTTCAAGTGGGCGGACTTGTTCTCGTATTCTCTGAGTACCGTTTCGCCGAGTTCGGTGAGCTCCGTTTCGCCGCCATGGCTGCCACCACGAGTCGAAGCCACGACATCACCTCCGGCGTTCTCGGATATCCTATGTATTATGCCCCATGCATGACGGTACGACATCTCCATCTCCTTGGCGGCTTTAGAGAGGGATTTGGTATCCTTGATGATCCTCAGAAGCTTGGCTCTACCATCGCTGATTATGAACCTGTCATCACGGACCAGCCAAAACTTCAATCTAAGGTCGTACACGAACATGCCTCCCTGGACAATCACTTCATCATGGGTATCTTGACTTTGCACTTTTTAGCGACCCTGATGGCCTCAGGGTATCCGGAATCCGCGTGTCTGATGATTCCCATGCCCGGGTCCACGGTCAAGACTCGCTCGATCTTCTCCTCAGCCTCTTTGGACCCATCTGCTATCACGAGCAATCCTGCATGTGTAGAGTAGCCGATCCCCACACCACCTCCGTTGTGTATTGCGATCAGGTCCGCACCGGCGGAGGCGTTCACGAGGGCGTTCAGGAACGGCCAATCTGCGATCGCGTCGCTGCCGTCCTTCATGCTTTCGGTCTCTCTGTTCGGGGACGCGACCGAGCCGCAATCTAGGTGGTCTCTGGTTATGACGATCGGTCCGGACAGTTCCCCGGAGCCTACCATTCTGTTTATTATCTTGCCGAAACGCGCCCTCTCCCCATATCCGAGCCAGCAGACCCTTGCAGGCAACCCCTCGAACGGCACCCTGTCCTCTGCGAGCTTTATCCAGTTGACGAGCTGCTTGTTCTCCTTGAACTCCTTCATGACGACCTTGTCCGTCTTGAGTATGTCCTCGGGGTCTCCACTCACCGCGATCCATCTGAATGGCCCTCTGCCCTCGCAGAACATGGGCCGTATGTAAAGAGGGACGAATCCTTTGAAATCAAATGCATTCTCAACGCCGGCTCTCTTGGCCTGTGCCCGGATGTTGTTACCGTAATCGAATACTGTCGCCCCTTTCTGCATGAACCCGAGCATCGCTCTGACATGGACTCCCATGCTGTCCAAGGCCCGCTTGATGTATTCCTCAGGGTCGCTCTTCCTCAGCTTGGTAGCCTGCTGCACGCTCAGCCCGCTCGGTATGTAACCTCCCAGTTCATCGTGCGCGGAGGTCTGGTCCGTCACGACATCGGGGATGATCCCCGTCTCCAACATGGTCGGGTGCGTCTCAGCGCAGTTGCCGAGTAGGCCGATCGACAGGGGCTTCCTGCGCTTCTTGGCATCGAGAGCCATTTCGACCGCATCGTCCAGACCCTCGACCAGCGTATCGCAATAGCCTATCTTCACCCTCTTCTCTATCCTCTTGCGGTCGCACTCGACCGCGATACACACCCCGCCGTTCATGGTGACGGCGAGAGGTTGCGCGCCTCCCATCCCGCCAAGGCCACCTGTCAGGACGAGCCGTCCCTTCAGGCTACCTCCGAACTCCTTCTTGGCGCATTCAGCGAATGTTTCGTAGGTGCCCTGGAGGATGCCCTGAGTCCCGATGTACGCCCATCCTCCCGCAGTCATCTGGCCATACATGATAAGCCCTTTCGCCTCCAGCTTGTGGAACTCCTCCCAGGTGGACCATCTGGGTACGAGGTGGGCGTTTGCGATGAGCACCCTAGGTGCCAGCTCATGCGTCCTGAAGACTCCGACGGGTTTCCCCGACTGGACGAGCATGGTCTCGTCGCCCTCCAGTTCCTTCAAGGTACGGACTATGGCGTCGTAGCAGTCCCAGTTCCTGGCGGCCTTGCCGGTGCCTCCGTATATGATCAGGTCCTCGGGCTTCTCGGCGTTCTCCAGATTGTTCTGGAGCATCCGGAGTATGGCCTCCTGTCTCCACCCCTTGCAGACCCTGTCATTCCCCCGCCTAGCCTTCACCTTGGTCATCTCACTCGTCTACTACAGACCTTTTCACTGATAATAGGCTTTTCTAGAATCTATGGCAGGCTTTATCATAGTGGCCGTGTATGCGAGCCGTCGAAGATGTTCAAAATACCCACGGTACTCACGGCAGACGAGATACTGGACAAGGCCTTCAAGAAGGCTGCCAAGGTCGATCTCAGCAGCGTAACCAAGCTGGAGACCGTGAGGGAAATCAACATAGCCAAACTCAAGAGTTCCAGCGACACTATCGTGAGCACCATGGGGAGGTACGTCAAGGCGTTCCCCAGCATCGAGCGGCTGAGCCCGTTCTATAACCAGTTGATCGATGTGACAATTGGCAAGGACCAGCTCAGGAAATCTCTGGGCGCTATCGACTGGAGCAGGGGCCAGGTTGCTAGGGTATCCAAGGATGCGGTCCGAAGAGTGGCGGTCGCGAGAAAGATGGGCGAGATCGACGAGATCCGAAGGGGCGCATATGGCAGGATATCATCGGTCGTCAAGCAGGTCGGGAAGGATTTGAAGTTCCTCGCGAATGCCAGGAATATCATCCGGAAGTTCCCGACGATAGAGCCCGCGGTGCCCACCATCGTTATCGCAGGCGCTCCGAACGTCGGAAAGAGCCAGCTCATAGGTAGGATATCGACCGCCAAGCCGAGAGTGGCCGTATATCCGTTCACAACCCAGGAGGTGTCCGTCGGCACCTTCGAAAGGCGGTATATCAGATATCAGGTCATAGACACCCCTGGTCTGCTCGACCGTCCTCTCAACGAGAGGAACCCGATCGAGCTCAGGGCTGTGCTCGCGTTGAAGTATCTTGCAGACGTGATAGTCTTCATAATGGACCCCTCCGAGACTTGTGGATACCGTGTCGACGAACAGGAGCGCATACTTGAGAGCATCAGGTCCGAGTTCGGGGACATACCTATCATCCTCGCGGAGAACAAATCCGACGTCCTCGTCACCGAGACCGATCGTCCGAAGATATCCGCTGAAACCGGTGAGGGCGTGCCTGAACTGGTCGTTTTGATCGTGGATGAATTAAAGAAAAGAAGTGGTTTAGAGGGCCCATGATGGGCACCTCGATCTTGGATGGCTTTCATCCTAGCGTTCATCTGACGGAGAATCTCACATTGACTCGGGATCCTTCAGAGACACCGAGCTTCTCCAGATCCGCATGTGACATGTGAATCTCTTCACGGTCTGCGGATTTCGCGGGTTCGACGCGGACTTCTGTCTTCATGTTTTTGTTCATCAGATGTGCGTGTTGTCCTGATTGGAGACCGTGCATCTTCAGGAGTTCCTCGTGCAATCTCACGACTCCCAATGAGAGATCCTTCGCCTCTTTCGCGCGCAGTCTCCTCGTAGCCGTGTAAGCTCCGGATAGCGATTCGTTCTCCCTCTTCAGCTCTTGGGAGACCAATCTTCGGAGTTCCTCTGTAGAGAGCCCTTCCGAGGGTGTTATCTTCTCAGCTACCCGCCGGGCGACCTCCTCGCTAGCGCCTGCCCTCTTCACGGATTGCTCTAGCTTCCGCTTGTCAAATTCCTGCATCTCGCCAGAACGCTTCTTTATCTTTGCCAATTTCTCACCTCCCCGCTGTTCTATGCCACCTCATCGGTATTAATCATTATGACGTTCCGAGGCGTCCCTCTTCAGCAAGACTTATAGTGGGATGCAATGATTATCGTCCGGGATCGCACTTAGCCATCCATTCCGCGGACACGGTTCTTCCATGTTCCGCACCAGTCAATCAGTAAGGGGGAGCAGCACACGGCTGGAGTCATATGTAGCGAATCAATGGAGGGTTACTTCTCATCGCTTCAGAAGGCGGTAGATCAATGCTACGAGGTCGCTAAACGGGCGAGGCTGAAGGGCTTCGATCCAGAACTCGATGTCGAGATACCACAGGCATCGGACCTTGCGGCCCGTGTCGAGAAGCTCCTGTCCGATTGGGATGTCGAAGGAGTCGCCGACCGCATAAGGGAGCTTGCGAGAGACCACAACAGGGAGGAGATATCCCTGATCATCGCGAAGGAATACGCGAAGATGCCTGCTAAGACGGCCGAGTTCGCGATCGAGCGCGCAATCAGGGTTGGTCTGGCTGTCCTCACCGAAGGTATACTTGTCGCCCCACTCGAAGGTATTGCCGAGGTCTCCATCAACAGGAACTCCGATGGATCGGATTATCTGACGGTATTCTTCGCTGGTCCAATCCGGTCTGCTGGTGGGACCGGCCAGGCTATGAGCGTTCTCATTGCGGATGTCGTCCGCCGCGAGCTGGGGATCGGCAGGTACCTGGCGACAAACGGCGAGGTCCAGAGGTTGAAGGAGGAGATCCCTCTCTATAAATCATGCCAGCACCTCCAATACACACCCTCGAACGAGGAGATCGACATCATAACCAAGAACATACCGATTTGCGTCGACGGTGAAGGGACTGAGGACGAGGAGATACAGGGTTTCAGGGACCAGCCCAGGATAGCTACCAACCGGGTTCGAGGCGGAGCGTGTCTCGTGATCGCCGAGGGGATGTGTCTCAAGGCGCCGAAGATACAGAAACACGTCAAGCGTCTGGCCATCGACGGATGGGAGTTCATCGATGAATTCGTGAATTTGAGAAAGAAGGGCCAAGAGGCCGACGGCTCTGGAATATCCCCGAGCGTGAAGTTCCTGAAGGACATCATTGCCGGGAGGCCGGTCCTGTCATATCCGTCCCGGGTCGGCGGTTTCAGACTTCGCTACGGTCGTACGAGGGCGACGGGGCTGGCCGCTCTTGCAATGAACCCTGCAACCATGATAATGCTGGATGAATTCGTCGCCATAGGCACCCAGATCAAGATCGAACGGCCAGGCAAAGCAGGCGCGATCACCCCTTGCTCGGCGATCGATGGACCGATAGTCCTGTTGGACAATGGCGACGTCGTCTATGTCCCAACCGTCCCTGAAGCCCGCGCCCTCAAGGGTCGGGTTAAAGAGATAATCGATGTGGGCGAGATACTGATACCCTTTGGGGAGTTCGTCGAGAACAACCACCTCCTGATGCCTTCTGGGTACACTATTGAATGGCACGAGAAGGAGCTACTGGAGAAATGTGGCAAGCTCCCGGATGGGTGGGCCGATCTTACGCTGGATGATGCCCTCAACATGTGCAGGGAATACAAGGTGCCCCTTCATCCGAAGTTCAACCTGTTCTGGTTCGACCTCCCACCTAAGGACGTGCTTTTACTTCGCGAGCATCTGATGCAGAATTCGGAGTTCGCCGATGGTGCATTGTTCGTCAGGGACGGGGAGCGGGTGAAGAATCTCCTCGAGAGTCTGGGCGTGCTCCACAAGGTGGTCCCTGGCGGATACCGGGTAGAGGGATCCACACGGTCGTTGATGCTAGGCCTCGGCCTGGAGGACAAGGAGGGACGACTCGTAGGGAATGGCGTTCAAATACCCTCGAGCGAGAAGACGATGGAGATCGTCTCCGCTCTGGCTGGGGTGGAGATTCGTCCGAAGGCCGTGACTCGAATAGGCGCCCGAGTGGCCAGACCTGAGAAGGCGAGGGAGAGGCGGATGAAACCGCCACCCCATTGTCTGTTCCCTGTGAGCATAGCTGGTGGGCAGCAGCGTATTATAAACGATGCTGCACAGGCGGGAGAACTGAGGGTGGAACTGGGCGAGAGGATATGCGCGACATGTGGGGCGAAGGGGTTCATGTCCAAGTGCAGATGCGGGTCGCATACGACCTCGACGGGCGAATCCTCGTTGCAGTCGGTACCTCTCGCTGATATGCTTCAGAGAGCGTTTGATTCGGTGCAGATGAAGCGCCAGTTGGATGTGAAAGGCGTCCAAGGCATGATATCGAAGTGCAAGACACCCGAGTGTCTGGAGAAAGGAGTGCTCAGGGCGAAGCACGAGCTCTTCGTGTTCAAGGACGGGACCATCAGGGTGGATGCCACTGATGTGCCGATCACTCACTTCAGGTTATCGGAGATCGGTCTCAGCGTGGAAGCGGCGCACATGCTTGGATATGTCAAAGACCTCGAGGGGAAGGAGGTCAAGCGCGTGGACCAGCTGGTCGAGATCAAGGTCCAGGACGTTATCATACCCAATTCGTGCGTGGACTACCTGATGGCGACAGCCCGGTTCATCGACGATCTGCTGGACCGATTCTATGGCGTCGGACCGTTCTACAGGATATTCAGGAAGCAGGACATGATCGGCCATCTGGTGGTCGGACTTGCTCCGCACACTTCCGGGGGAGTCCTGTCCAGGATCATAGGTTTCACAGATGCGCACGTAGGGTACGCGCATCCATTCTTCCATGCCGCCAAGAGACGCAACTGCGACGGGGACGAGGATTCCATCATCATGCTGATGGATTGTCTGCTCAACTTCTCTCGCGCATTCCTTCCGGAGCGGCGCGGCGGGCTGATGGATGCCCCGCTGGTTCTTACGACGAAGCTGGATCCGAACGAAATCGACAAAGAGGCGCACAACATCGATGTATCCTCGGTATATCCTCTGGAATTCTATAGGGCCACCCAGAGATATGCCCACCCCAAGGAGGTGGAGTCCATCATGGACCTGGTGGGCAGCAGGATCGGCACAGTCCTTCAGTACGAGGGTTTAGGGTTCACGCATGATGTGGATGATATCTCGGAAGGTCCGATCACATCGGCCTATACCTCTCTGGAGACCATGGACGAGAAACTCGATGCTCAGATGGCCCTTGGCGTGAGGATACGCGCGGTCGACGTGAACGATGTGGCTCACAGGGTGATCACGAGACATCTCTTGCCTGACATTCAGGGCAGTCTGAAGAGGTTCACGGGACAGACACTACGGTGTCCCAAGTGCCACGCCAAATACAGAAGGATACCTTTGAAGGGTGCATGCTACTGCGGTCACAAATTGACGCTCACCGTTTATGAGGCCGGCGTGAGCAAGTATCTGGAAAAGGCAAAATCAATGGGGGCGACCTACAATATCCCGCCCTACACGCTCCAGAGGATAACCTTGCTGGAGAACTCGATCAACTCATTGTTCCAATCAGACAAGGTGAAAAACGCGAAGCTGGACGAGTTCCTATAGACCGGCTCTCATTCTTCCAGCTTGCCTATCTGTTCCCTGAGGGTCTCGAAGCGCTCCTCGAGGATCTTCAGACCCTTCACTAGCACTTCCTTCGCGGTGAGCGAACCGTCGGTCTCGAACCTGAAGATGATCTTGCTGGGGTCGCCGGAGACCTTGATCACGCCAGTGTCGCAGACCTCCGTGCACGCGTTGCACAGGCTGCAGTTCTCCGGGTTCTTGACGATGATCTTCTTGTCGTCCTTCGCGAGCACGCCCCTGGGGCACACATTCACGCAGGACATCCCGACGTCGCACTTGGAGTGGTCTATCTCGATCTTGGCGTAGTACCTGTAACCCGCACCGAGGGCGGCCTGCCACCTGGCGTGCTGTCTCCCAGTCCCAAGTTCGGAAGTCGCGTATATCAGCAAGGCCTGGTCATCTGCGAGTTTGACGATCGGTATGAGGTCGTCTTTCACTCTGTACTTCTCGCTGCCTATCGGCTCCAGGTCGCCACTGTACACGGTGCATGGCCCCTTCTTGTTCAGGGAGTACATCACCGTGCAGCTAGGGCAGCCCTCTCCGTTGCAGCTGCATTTGGACCTATATGTGAACATGTCCAGATCTGTCGGCACCGGGACGAGGGATAATCTGTGCGCCAATATCTCATCGAAGAGCGGGGATATGCTCTCGTAAGCCGTGCCGCCCTCATCCATGATCGGTCCAAGGTGGAACTCGACGTTGTCAATTGCCATCTTGGGGACATCTGATACGATCGTTCTCCTGAGCGCGTTCACGAACATCGGGTTCGTGTCACTTATCACGAGTTGCGCCTTTGTTGGCGTCATCTCAAGTACATCGATCTTCATCTGCAACCACTATACCCTTCGGCCCCTTCTTCCGCCCTTCTTCTTGGTCCCATCGTGCGGAACGGGTGTGACGTCCTCGATCCTGCCTATGCGCAGGCCGGCCCTCGCGAGCCCTCTTATCGCCGCCTGTGCGCCAGGTCCAGGGGAGGCCGATCTGTTCCCTCCAGGTGCCCTGACTTTGACATGTATACTGTCGATACCCTTCTCCTTAGCTATGTCGGCCACCTTCTCGGCCGCTTTCATGGCTGCGTAAGGCGAAGCTTCATCCTTCGCGGCCTTGACGACCATTCCTCCGGTCGCCTTGGTTATGGTCTCGGCACCGGTTATGTCCGTGACCGTGATTATGATGTTGTTGTAGCTTGCATAGACATGAGCTATTCCCCATTTGCCCATCGATTCACTTCTCCTCTACGGGTTCGGCTTCAGCGGCATCGATGTCCGCGCCATCCTTCTCTTTCTCCTCCTTCAGCTCTTCCTTGAGGATCTTCTTGAGCTTAGGCTTGGCTACCTTGATCTCGTCCTTAGGCTCCTCTTCCTTCTTGGCCATGGCAGCTTCCCTGATTCTTGGGAGGTCTTCCTCCTTTGGCCTCACGGGATGAAGGTCGTTGGCGATCGGGGAGGTCTCGTGATATGCCATCTGGTCCTCCTCGTTCCTCTTCACCATGTATCCAGGTATAGTGACCTTCCTGCCGGCGATGGATGCGTGTCCGTGCACGATGAACTGCCTCGCCTGTTTGGGTGTGTAAGCAAGTCCCTTCCTGTATATCAGGGTCTGGAAGCGCCTCGAAAGCACTTCCTCGGTGCTGAGCGCAAGAACGTCGTTGAGCGTGGCCTCGGGCGGAAGCAATGCCAACCTCGTGCAGCGCGCCAGCAGTTGCTTCGTCTCTATCTCGGCCTGCTTGTCCCCGGTCCTCAGCCTTGCCTGGAGGTCCCTGCTCTGAGTCCTGAGCCTCCTTACGAGCGACTGGGCACGCCAGAGCTCCCTCTTGTTCTTCAGGCCGTACTTCATGATCAAGTCGTTTTCCGCCTTGATACGCTCCCCTTCCCATGGATGGGATGGGGTCTCATACTTCTTCTTTGAAAATTTAGGATCGCCCATCAGTCACACTACTCCTTTGCCGGAGCCGCTGCAGGGCCCTCTTTCTTCCTCATGACACCCATGGTCATTCCGGTCCTGCCGTTCGCTCTCGATCTCTGGCCCCGGACTTTCTGACCCTGTTCATGCCTTATGCCCTTGTAGCATCTGATCATTCTCATGACATTGACGTCGTCCCTTCTGTAGAGGTCGACATCGACTCCGACCAGGTGCAGATCCGCGCCCGAGGACCAGTCGTTCTGTCGGTTGGTCATCCAGTGCGGGACCTTCTCTGAATATTCAGTTATGAGCTTCTCAAGTTCGGCGGTCTTCTCCTCTGGGAGATCCCCGATCTTGACGTTCTTCGGTATACCGGCCATCTTGGCGATGATCTCAGCCGTTCTGAGACCAATGCCCTTGACGGCTGTGAGCGCAATGACTATGTCCTTCCTGCCATCCGCATCGGTGTTCACCAGTCTGACTATATACCTGAAATTCTCGTCCCTCTTCTCCTTATCAACTGAGGGCTTCTTCTCGGCCTTAGGCTCGGCCTGCTTACTCTTCTCCTTCTTTTCACCCTTCTGCTTGGGTTCTTTCTGTTCTGGCAAACAGCGACCTCCACGGTAGCATGGCTCTAAACCGGCTGTTCCGGTCCCCAGACCAATCAATATACATAGTCTGGAGAGCAAATCCCCCACACACTAAGGTGTATAAAACATTTATGCTCTTGCACTCTGGCCGGTTAGGTATTTGCATGGACATGCCAGCATCCGCTTGACATGTCATCGTCGCTGCCGTTTTCTTCCCGCCTCATCGATGACTCTTGTCGCTTCCGACGTTGCGTGGTCCACGCTGACTGGTATGTGCCTGATATCATAGCCCATATCTTTCAGCTTGGAGAACAGTCTAGAGAGCGGGGGTAGTTCTATTCCTGCCTGTTCCAACATGTCCTTCCTATGAGCCAGGTCGGCCAAGGTCCCATCGAACATGATTGATCTATTTATGACTATTACACGGTCCGCGAGGTCCGCCACAGCCTCTAGATCGTGTGTTGCCATCAGCATCGTCCTCTTCATCCCCTTCAGGAGGTCTATGAGGTCCGATCTGGCTCTCGGGTCCAATCCCGAAGTGGGTTCGTCCAGGAGGAGTATGGCGGGTTCCATCGCCAACACACCGGCGATCGCCACCCTCTTCTTCATGCCGTGGCTGAGCCTGTGTGGCACCCGTTTCGCCAGAGTTTCTGTGCCAGTGCTCCTGAGAGCTTTCGTGACTCTTCCCTGGATGTCGTCGAGGTCCAGGTTCTGGGGTCCGAAAGCGACATCTTCCTCGACCGTAGGCATGAATATCTGGTCGTCTGGGTCCTGGAACAGCATGCCCAAGTGCCTCCTCACCCTGTCCTGACTCCCATCATCCAGAATATCGCGGTTCACGATGACCTTGCCTGTGAACGGGGTCCTGAAACCCGCGATCAGGCTGAAAAGGGTCGATTTTCCCGCACCGTTGGGTCCTATGATCGCCACTTTCTCGCCCTGCTCGACCTTGAATGATATCCCCTCTATCGCTGGTGTCCCATCCTCGTATGAGAACGACAGCTCAGCTATCTCCAGTATGCTCATGCGAATCCCCTCAGCTGGAATGTCATGAGGAGACCAGAAACAACCGCGAACCATGCGATGAACGCGAAGTCCGCCGCTGCTAGCCTAGACCGTCTCCATTTCTTGAGGTCGAAGTTGAACCCTCTCATCTTCAGCCCTTCATATCCCTTCTCAGCTCTGTCGGATGCTCTGACGAACACCATTCCAGCGGTGTAGCCGATTATCTTCAGCCCTCTCAGGTCGAACAGGCTCTTCCCACTCGAGAACCCCCTCGCCTTCCTGGCAGTCTTCATCCGGCCGAGTTCATCGGCCATCAGCACTATGTACTTGTATGTCAACATCAGCAGGGTCGAGACGATCTTCGGTACTCCCAGCCTCCTCAGCCCAGCGAACAGTTGGAGGCTCTCGGTAGCGCTGGCAAGTACCAAGAGTGCGATTACACACGAGCTGGTCCTTGCCCACATGCCTATCCCACGGTCGATTCCAGCGAATAGGAATACGGATGCGGATGCAATCAGTATGAATGGCAAAGCTCCTGCGTAGGCTTTGAGCAGGTGTCTGGCAGGGACCTGGCTGAAGGCTGCGAAGACGACTGAGAGTGCAAGGGCTGCGAATATGAGTTCCGTGACGGTCAGCATCGCTGAGACTGTCACGAAGACGACGACGCCGATGATTTTCGCGCGCGCATCGAGCTTGCCCATCCAGCTGGCCCTCGCATGCTCGTCGAGCTCATCGGTCCGTGTATGGTGTCCTCGAACATGCCCTACGATCATTGGTGCTCATTCCGTCGCTCTGCCAATCTTGAATATATTCATCAATCCCAAGCCCACTAATGCGGTCGCTACGAAACCCAGGATGCCTGCGAACAGGGCGGCGAAATAGGTCTCCCCATATTCGAAGGGTGATGTGAGCACGGCATCGCCCTCATCCACCCCTGCATCCTCCATCGTCTTCTCGAGCCCATCCGCGCCCTCGCTTGAGTACATGAAGTACAGTGGTAGCGCCAAAGCGAACACTATCATGACTGCGACCGTAGCCTGGGCAATCTTGGATGACATGATGCCCTTTATCCCTGGTATGGCCACCTTCTTCTCAGAGATCGATCGGAACGCATTCGGGGATACGCTGAGCACATAGGCCGCAACAGCGACGGTTATCATTGCCTCGCCGATTGCTATTATCACATGGTAGCCCAGCATCGCAGGGATCGAGACCGTCGCAGCTATCCCATATGCGCCGTCGGATATGGCGTAGCTCACTGCCAGCTCTGCAGCGCAAGCAGACGCTGAAACGAATACAGACGCCCATGCGCCCACGCCTATGGCGATGGCAGTGCCGAGGTTCATCTTCCCGTGTCTGGTCTCGGTCTTGAGACCTTTCAGGAATGGCTGGATGAGTGTATACACTCCCCATCCTGTCAATGGTGCTATGATGGCCATATTGATCGCGTTAAGCCCGAAAGCGGTGATGCCGCCATCCCCGAACATCAGGGCCTGTATCAGCAGGATTACCGTCATGCCGACCATCGCGATAACCGGCCCTGCCAGAATCGCGAACAGTGCGGCACCGACCAGGTGACCGGTGGTGCCACCACCTATCGGGAAATTCAGCATCTGAGCCACGAATATCCCTGCTGAGAGGACTGCTATCCTCGGGAGATCCTTCTCCTTGAACTTCTTCCCTGAGATCAACAGTGCTACTGCGATAACGACAAGGAATTCAATCCAGCCGATAGCCGAGACCATCGGGTCCATCAAACCATCTGGTATGTGCATCTAATCTTCTCCCGTAATACATTTCGTCAATTTCGTAATACCGAATTGCGACGAAGTATTTATCTGTTCGCAAGCGTGCGCTTTTGCGCAGGCGAATCATTATGTCGCACCTTTCCAATCCAAGGGCGATGGCCAGGAAGGAAAGGATATCTCTCAGCATTGAAAGCGACCTGATCAAGGAGTTCGATTCGATCGCCAACGGTCTGGGTCATCCGACGCGGTCAAAGGCAGTGGGCGAAGCCATGAGGGAGTTTGTCGCAAAGAAGAAGTGGGACATGGCTGGGAAAGGCATCGTGCCGGGGGTCATACTGGTGACATATGATCATCACTCGCGAGGAGTCAACAACGCCCTAACCGAGCTTCAGCACGACTATCCCGATGTAGTCAACGCGACGATGCACGTCCACTTGTCGAAGCACACTTGCCTAGAGGTTATTGCATTCAAGGGGGAGGCCGATCGTGTCCGGTCGTTGGCGAGAACACTTCAGTCTCAGAAGGGTGTCCTCGATCTCAAGCTCATATCCGCGCCCTCTTCTCGATGAGTTCCATCGATTGAATTAGAAATGTGCAATAGTATGCGTACTGGCCGTGTTATACCAAATCATTGTTGAATCAAATAGTGGATGGGCTCCGACCTTCAATAGCCCCCTATGAGAATGAGTACGATGGCCGTTCCGAGACCTGCGATGACGAACCTCAAGCCTGTGTAGACGATCATCTCTTTGATCAGACTGCCAAGGTATGCGCCGAGGAAGAACAGGAAGCATAGTGTGACGACAGTCCCGGTTACGACCGCATCGTCGAGCGACATGAAGAAGAATGGGACCAGAGGCACGAAGGCGGCCAAGAGCGGGGCGATCCCATGCACCAACGCGCTCACGGCTATGCTCACATTCATAGCATCCTTCCTGGTGCCTTCGACATTGCTGAGCATGGCCTTCTCAAGGGTCTTGTGAATGAGCATATGCTCTACCCTCTCCGCCTCATATGCCCCCACAGCGCTGGATACGGCAAGTGCGACCCCCGCCGCCAGGCCCGTTGCAAGTATCAGTTGCTTTGCGATCTCCGGATGCACGCCGGTCTCAGCCGCGTACGCTCCCAAGATGACCCCTAGAATGGTCAGTGCGCCATCGAACGCGCCTATGACGAAGTACCTCCTGGCGATGGAGCCTGACTTCGTCAGCTCGAAATGGAACTTCATCCTTTTCAGCGATTCAGAGAATCTCGACATCTGTCACTCACTCTTTCTCCAGGGCTTCCTTGGCCGAAGCGACCGCGGAATCGAGCGCCTCCTCGATCCTGGTCGTCTCAGGTCCGCCACCCTGGGCGAAATCTGGTTTGCCCCCTCCGGAGCCACCCACCATCTCCATGGTCTTCTTTATTAAAGGTCTGCAGTCCATGGCCACATCCTCGCTCCTTGCTATTACGATCTTGGCGCCGCCCTGGTCCGATCCCAAAATGGCCACGGTCTTGGGTTGTGTTATCAGTTGCTTCGCGAGGCTGACCAGGTGCTTCATATCCTCCGACTGCAGATGTCTAATGATCCTGATCCCCTTGACATGTGACGCCTTCTTGACAAGGTCGTCGACGGTCTCTCCGACGAGCCCCTTCTTGACGGAATCCAATTCCTTTCTCAATTCCTTCCAATCCGCGACGAGTTTGTCGACGGCTTCGGATATGTTCTCCGGGCTGGAGTTGAGCTTCACGCTGATATCTCGGATGTCGTTCCATGCAGACATCATCTTCTCGACTGACGCCATGCCCGCAGTGAACTCCACCCTCACGACCCCATCCTGGATGCGTCTGGTGCCCAGGATCTTGATTGCTCCTACCTCGAGCGTGTTCTTGCAATGTATGCCTCCGCACGCCTCGACGTCGAAGTCCCCGATCTTCACCACCCTGAGCTCCTTGCCAGGGACTGCACCTCCCTGGTACAATCTGAACCCGTGCCTCTTCTCCGCGAGCGTCCTCTCCATGAACGAGCTCTGGACCTTTGTTCCGGATAGGACGGTCTCGTTGGCTATCGTCTCGATCTTTTCGAGTTCGTCCTTTGTGAGGTCAGCGTAGTGTGTGATGTCCAATCTGGCCGAGTCAGAAGCCTTGTGCGCTCCCGTCTGCCAAATATGGTTTCCGAGCACGCTCCTCGCTGCACCGTTTATTATGTGTGTCGCGGTGTGATGTCGCTGGAGGCGTTTTCTCCTCGCCTCGTCTATCGTGCTGGTGATCAGCTTGCCCACCTTGGCCTGCATCTCACCTTCGACCTTGTGGACGACGATGTTGCCTATCTTGTCGACATGGACGACCTTCATATCCTTCATGGTGCCTGTATCGCTCTCCTGACCTCCGCTCTCCGCGTAGAAACAGGTCTTGTCGAGTACGACGAGGTCGTTCACTACCGCCAGGACCTTCGCCCTGAACTTGTATTTGTACGGGCTCTTGAAGAACAGCTGTTTGGTCGCGGGAAGGTCCTTGGGAAGCTGCACCCCGGCAATTACCTCCTCAACATCCTTCGTCTTGGCGTGCCTCGCGGCCACGCGTTTGTAGAAGTCGTCTGGGACGTCCACCTTGGAGCTGGCAAACTCTGCCACCACCTCGGGATTGAGTCCGTGTGAGTCGTATAGCTCGATTAGTTCCGCATCGGAGATCCCTTTGCCTTCCTTATGGAGCGATTCCTCGAGCCGCTTGACGATGCTCTTGCCCTTGACGAGCGTCTCATGATACTTGTCCTGCTCGACATCCACCAACTTCAGTATCTCGTCCTTGTTCTCCTTGAGGTCTGGGAAGTCCTTGGAGAAATAATCCACTTGTAGCGCCACTATCTCGGACAGCTTCTCCTCGATGCCTAGTTGGGACATCTCTCGGAGAGCGCGTCTCACGAGCAGCCGTCCGAAGTATCCCTGCCTAACATTCGAGGGCACGACGCCGTCGCTGAGCATGAACATGAGCGCCCTGGTATGGTCGCATATGACGTACATGCTCTCGAAGGGTTTGATGAACCTCATGAAATCGTCAACATTCATGCCCAGTCTGGCAGCGGTATCAGCTCTGAGCTCTCTCACATCGGCTGCGGTCTCGATCTTCAGAGATCCCGCGACCTTCGAGTACTCGGCCAATGCTCTCTCATCCACTTTTGTGCCCGAGAGCCCTTTGAGCTTTCCGAGCACGGATCCAAACACGGCCTCGTACGCGGATGGTGTGCCCTGGGACATCCAGGTGAGCCTCTCAAGACCGTATCCCGTGTCTACAACCTGCATGTCCAGTGGTTTCAGGTTCCCGCCGTTATCAGACGCGTAGGCCATGAACACGAGCGTCGCGACCTCCACGCCGCCGAGTAGGACTTCCAGGCATGGTCCGGCATTGCCGCCTCCTTCCCACCAGGCTTCTGAATAGTTGACTGCCTTGGGATCGAGCCCCTGGACCTTTGTGAGGAATTCATGGCAGAGCTCCGTCGTGCGGTCCTTCCAGTACACCTCTTTACCCTTCTTGTTGAAGACGTGATGGGCCATCATCTCGAACATGGTCAGATGAGACCCCGTCTTGCCAACATTGTCGATATCGTTGAATCTGACACATGTCTGTGATATGCCCAAGGGATTCGCAGGTGGTTCGACGACTCCCTGTATGACCCATGGCTGGAAGCCGTAGATGCTCGCCTGTGTGAAGAACACATCATCTCTCCATCTGGCAGTGATCGGATACCTGCCGATCCTGGTGTGCCCCTCCTTCTCAAGGAAAGACAGGAAGCTCTCCCTCATCTCATGGACGCTGAGCTTCTCCTTGAACAGCGGCTTGCCGATGAATGTATATTCTACGCAAGGCGCCTCACCGCATGTCTCGCTGTCCCCGAGGGTCCAGTAGAACTTGCCACACTTACTGCACTGCCTCCGCTGGAAGCCGTTGCTCTTGAAGAACTCGAGCTCGTAATCCTTGGGTTCCATCCAGGTTCTGGATGGGTCTTCAGAATATAACGGTTTTCGTCCCCGAGGGCGAAGTGTTGACTGATGGTAGATTCGGACGTCTACCCCGAACCATTTCGTGCAATCAGAATGTGAATCCTGGATCCGAGAGGCTATCCTTCAATTCTCCGACAGGCGATTCGTCTTTGATCAGCTTCGATATCTTCGGCACGCCCTGCTTCGTGCCAAGCACGATTGCACCAATCATCTTCCCGTCTTGGATGACGTACTTCTTGTAGATGCTCCCGTCCTCCGTCTGGGCTCTTATTTCCTCGAATCCCGAATCAGGTGTCTCATGCTCGCTCCTCACCTTTCCTATCGAAGTGAGGTCTAGTCCCATGACCTTGAGCGTGTTGGAAGGAATCGTTCCTGCATAATCCGGTGTGTCAAGCCCACCCATCTTCCTGGCGGCTATCCGCGCCTCCTCAAGAGCTGGCGGTATTATCCCCCATACCTTCCCATCGAACTCAGCGACATCGCCGATTGCATAGATGTCTGGGTCGGAGGTCCTGAGCGAAGGATCCACCACAATTCCCCTGTTCATTTTCAATCCTGCATCTTTCGCGAGTCCAAGATTCGGTCTCGCCCCTGCCGAGACAACGATCATATCGCAGTCGATTATTCTTCCGTCCTTGAGTCTCACACCGGTTACCGCTTCTTCACCGAGTATCTCTTCGGTCTCGGCTTTCGTCAGCACGGTCGTCCCAAGCTTCTCGATCCATTTCTGGAGTATCTGCGCGCCTTCGTGGTCCAACTGTCTCATCAAGAGATGTTCAGCGTATTCCAGTACCGTGATCTTTAACCCGGGGAATCCTGTTGCCAGAGCGCGTGCTACCTCCAAACCAAGCAGACCACCTCCGATCATCACCACGTTCTTGGATGTAGTCGCAGCTTCTCGTATCCTTATTGCATCATCCAGGGTCCTTAGAGTGAACACTCGCTCCTTCGGGAGTCCCTTCAGCGGTGGAACGAAAGCACTGGATCCGTTTGCAAGCACGAGCTTGTCGTAATCGATCCATTCTTCGTTCACTTGGATTCTCCTGGCTCCTCTGTCGATCCTTTGCACTTTGGAGTTCAGGATGAGTATTATGCGGTTCTTGTCATACCATTCTGTTGGGTGGAATTGCATCGCATTCTCGGCTATTTCCCCCGCGACGAAGTCTATCAATTTCGGACGAGGATAGTACGGTCTCGTCTCATCGGTGAATATCCTGATATCCGCCTCTTGATCTGCATCGCGCAATGCTTTTGCGAAATTGGTCCCCGCGACATTGTTACCTATGACCAGTATTCTCATGCAACCACGACCTCTGGGGTATTGACTTGTGCTTGATGGCATTCTCATCAATTAACCTTACGCCGGCCTGGAAATAGATTGCCACATCCATTTGGTATACGGCCTGGAACCCCTCGATAAGATTATTATTCATGCAATTCTATTCCTGCCATGAGGAATGGGGCATGAAGTGTGGGAAATGCGGGGGCGACAATCCCGACTACGCGGTCTATTGTGGGAAATGCGGGAATGATCTGCCGAAGGCGTCGTCGAACGCGTCTGAAACACAAGAGACTGGTTCAACACAAGTAGTGGCACCTCGAACACCTGCTCAGTGGGCGAAGCCCGAGATGAAGTTCTGCAGCAAGTGTGGGAAGGAAATAAGAGCAGATTCATACACATGTGAATTCTGCGGGGAGCGTCCGTGGAGTGATAATTCGTCCAGGTGGGACCACTTGTACGATACACAACAGACATATTCTTCATCGGACGCATATTCGACCTCCGAGGTGCTATCATCCGCATCGCACTCCAACGGTCCTGTAATCGGGGGGATATTTGCGATACTCGCAGGGGTCTTTGCCCTCGGGCAGGGATTGATCTACATGGCTGGCTCAGCGATGATCGTTCTTCCCGGAACTGGGACACTCTGTTTATGCGGTGGCATCGATTTTGTGTTCGGAATGGTATCCGTCCTTGGCGGAGTCTGTGCCCTCAGCCGCAAGAAGTTCGGGCTTGCTGTCCTCGGAGCCGTCCTCGGAATGCTAGGGTTGGGTTTGATAATCGGGTTCATTTTCGGCCTGATCGCTTTGATTCTGATAGCAATATCACGCGAGGAGTTCGATTGATGAGTTGATTGTGTGAGTGATGGTTGATGCATGACAATTTGTGACAGATGTGGCAACAACAACCCCGTGGATTCGAGGTTCTGCAACTCATGTGGTTCTCAGCTTGAGCCCGATGTAGCGCATCCACCTGCCCAACCTGCTCAGATAGTTCCTGATGAGCAGCCGTGCCCGAGATGCGGGGGCGGTGTGCCAGCATATATGGACATCTGTCCGAAATGCGCCGCATCTCTGATGCCGCTTGGTACGGTTCACGAGCCAGAGCGCAAATGCCCGAGATGCGGGAGAGTCCTCGAGCATGGATCAATGGTGTGCCCCGTATGCATATGGACTCGTACGGATTCGATAGAGACTATCTTGAAACCAAAGAGTTACATGCCAATAATCGTTGGTGTTCTGCTTTTGGCAGCTTTCATCCTTGCGATTCTCTCCAGCATCATGATTCTCGGATCATGGGGGACATGGGAGAGTCTGGAGAATACATCTCTCATCGATATCGGGGGATTAGCCTCTTGCTGCGTCATGATCCTCTGGTTCGGAGCGATATCATCCCTGCTAGGTGCCATACTCTCTTTCAAACGGTCGAAGTACACCCTCGTGATCTTGGCAGCTGCCTTCGGCATGTTGGGGTTGGGTCCTTTCTATCTCGCTTCCGTGTTTAGTTTGATAGCGTTGATCATCGCAGCGATCTCGAAGGATGATTACAAGTCCTGATGGACGTGCAATCCCCCCTCGAAGATAGCTCTCGCTGACTCATTGAAAAATGAGAAGCTCGGAAGGAAACAGATATCTCATGTGCAATCCGTATAACGGCTGAGCCGAAATTGCTAAACCAACATGCGTATAAGCGGCTACAACTTTTAGTGGCTGCGGGCTGAATACCTCGGCGGACCTTGGTACTTACACCCCAGCTCTATCGATGCCATCATGTAATGGCGGTTGTAAGATGCCTCGTTTTCGGGGTGGCTTCAAGCTTAGATGCTTTCAGCTTTTATCCACTATCGCGTGGCTGCTCAGCATTGCCTTGCCAGACAACTGATAGACTAGAGGCGACGAACCCTCGTTCCTCTCGTACTAAAGGATCCTTCCCGTCAGGCATCAAAACACTTCCAGCAAAAAGCAACAAACCTGTCTCACGACGGTCTGAACCCAGTTCACGATCCCTTTTAATGGGCGAACAACCCCACCCTTGGCAGCTGCTGCACCACCAGGATAGGAAGAACCGACGGCGAAGTAGCAAGCCTCCAGGTCGATATGAACTCTTGCTGGAGACGACTCAGTTATCCCCGGGGTAACTTCTCTGTAATCACTGACCCCCACTAGTGAGGTACAGTGGTTCGCTAGGCCCTGATTTCTCATCGTGGATCATTGTTGGGCTGATCCACGTCAAGCCGGCTTTTGCCCTTGCACTCTTCGATAGATTTCTGACCTATCTGAGCCGACCATAGGGCGCCCTTGTTATCTTTTCGAGGGCGTGGCGCCCCACCCAAACTGCCCACCTACCGGTGTCCATCCGAGGATGTAAGTGGTACGAGTTCAAAAGGGCGGTGTTTCATCGTCGACTCGGAACTGACCTAGCGGTCAGCCCTGGTAACGTCTCCCGCCTACACTACACAATTGGACTCATATCACAACGACAGGTTGCAGTAAAGCTCCACGGGGTCTTCGCTTTCAGCTGGAAATTGACGGACTGTGCGCCGTCATGTAGGTTTCACCGGCCTCGACGCGGGGACAGTAGAGCTCTCGTTGGGCCTTCATGCAAGTCGCCAATTAAGCGACAAGGTATTACGCTACCTTAAGAGGGTCATAGTTACCCCCGCCGTTTAACGGTCCTTCGCTCCCTTGTAAAGGAGTTTCAGATACCGTCACTGGGCAGGATTCAGCGGCAATACACATCCTTTCGGACTAGCTGCCACCTATGTTTTGGTTAAACAGTCGGGGCTCCCTTGTCACTGCGACCAGCTCATCACTGAGCTGGCACCGCTTCTCCCTAAGTTACGCGGCTAATTTGCCGAGTTCCCTCGCGTCAATTAACGCCGACAGGCCTTAGACTTCTCATCCAGGGGCACCTGTGTCGGATCTTGGTACGAACACTCCAGTTGTTTAACACATCCCTTTTCACGGACACCCGGGATAGGCTGAAGAGGGCCTTCGCCCTCCTACTCGTGATTTCGCCCGGTTCTCACCATTACGGTTCTCCCCAGGCATATACACTTGAACAGATTGGCGCTCCTGCTCAGCTTACCCAGATGTGTCAGGATGTGTGCAGAGACTGGAGCGGTGCAGGAATATTAACCTGCTTACCCTTTCGATGTTCTCGGTTAAGGAACACCTTAGGATCGACTAACCCTCGACTGACGAACATTGTCGAGGAACCCTTGCCCCTACGGCCGAGCGGATTCTCACCGCTCTTTGCTGCTACTCCCACCAGGATCCTCATTCGAATGCGGTCCATTCGACCTCACGGCCGAACTTCTATCCGCACACGACGCCCCCCTACCAGATTACCTTTCGGTACTCTCAAGTATCGGTGACTGACTTAGCCCCGTCCATTTTCAGGGCCCTTGATCTTGACCGGTGAGCTGTTACGCTATCTTTAAATGGTGGCTGCTTCTAAGCCCACATCCCGGTTGTCTCTGACTAAGGACTCCTTTTGCCCGTTCACACTTAGTCAATACTTAGGGACCTTAACTTGAGGCTGGGTTGTTCCCCTTTCGCATATGGGGCTTACCCCTCATATGCTCACTCCCGGAGTCTATGGCGACGACAGGTTCGGAGTTTGGCAGGACACCGAGGGATTTCTCCCCCTAAATGTCCAATCGGTCGCTCTACCCCATCGTCCGCCTCGTCCGAGATCTACCTGCGAGTAGTTTCGGGGGGAACCAGCTATGTCCAGTTTAGATTGGCCTTTCACCCCTAGACGCAGATCATCCCAGTGATTTGCACCTCAACACGGGTTCGGTCCTCCACCCAGGTTTCCCTGGGCTTCAACCTATCCACGCCTAGATCAACTGGCTTCGGGTCTCTCACCGATGACTACAGGCGAGCCCACCTCGTCCCTGGCCCTTGCGGGTTGCGGACTTGTCGGTTTCCCTTCGGCTGCTTGGATTATCCAATTAGCCTCGCCATCGATCCGAACTCCCTGGCCCGTTATTCGAAACGGATAATACGACATCGGTCCACTCTTGCGAGTTTCGTCCCTTGCATGCCGTATATTACTGTCACTATCTGGTTTCAGGCTCTTTGCACCTCCCGTTAAGGGTACTTTTCAGCTTTCGCTCACGCTACTACTGCACTATCGGTCTCGGGTCGTATTTAGGGTTGGAAGCCAGTGGCTCCCAGATTCACGCGCAATATCCAATGCGCACTACTCAAGGACACCCGGAATCATCTTTCCAGTTTACCTCTACAGGGCTGTTACCCTCTATGGCGCTCCATTCCAGGAGACTTCGAATTCACTAGTTAAGATGTACCCGGGGCCTACAACACCACATCTCCGACCTATTTCTAGGCAGGATTCAGTTTGCCCTATGCCGCGTTCGATCGCCTTTAATAACGGCATCTCGGTTGATTTCTTTTCCTCGGGGTACTAAGATGCTTCAATCCCCCCGGTTCCCTATCCTCGCGGATTGCTCCAAAGAGCAGGAAGTCCCATTCGGTCATCGCCGGATCAATAGCTCCTTGCGCTTACCCGGCGCTTATCGCAGCTTGGCACGACCTTCTTCGGCGCCCGAACCGAGCCATTCCCCAGACAGTTTAGCTAGCCGCTATGCTTGTCGGCTCAGCACACGTCCGGATTGCACATGATCGGTATTCACCGGGGCCCGCGAGTCCTTCCGTCCCGTTGCCCCTCAACCATCTTCCCCGGTCCATAAATGACCGAGTGCACGTTTCCCCATCCCTAACGCAAGACTATCATTCCACGCGGTGGAATTATGCCTCGCCATAGGCTGGGGTATCCCGCTATGTTTGGTCCTGTATAAAAGCGTTGCCGTGCCTGTCAGAAACCCCATAATCGACTATGGTAAATCGGATCGCGTCGCCGTCGCATCTAGGTCACGGACCGGACACCGAAATGTTGATTTGTCCAGTTGTTCATGCCGCGTTAGGATGGGGTGAGATTTATTGACTTCTGAACAACCAGGGACCCGCGCAGAGGACGGAGTGCCCACTCCCGAAGAGAGCATCGCTCCTGAGCCAGCGTCCCAGCCTCCCACCGATGCTGGAGTGGTCCAGACCGACCCTGCATCGATGCCGGGCGAAGAATGGATGGAGGAGTATGAGGCCGAGAAGAAGCCGCGGAAGAAGATACCTCATCTCCTTGGCATCAGCATCGCAGTCGCGATCGTGCTCATGATGGTCATCTGGACGTTGCTCAGTCCTCAGGTCCTCCCCGTTTCTGGGGAGACTTACTTGCGCTCCTCGACGTACGCGAACCTTGGGAACTACAGCGGGGATTTGGACATCAGGTGGCTGCTGAACGCCGTCCATGTCGCTGACACCACCTGGGGCGTTTCGATAGCCGGAAGTCCAGAGGCCGTAACGGGGACGGTCGTGACATTCGATGTGCTCATCACCAAAGTGAATGAGGATATGAAGAACCCGTGGTTCGTCGGGACGTCTATCAAGCTGAAGGATGCAGCGCTGTTCACCGAGGACGGCACGCAGGTCGGAACGATGGTTGGTCGGTCGAGCGAAAGGTTCGGAACCCTCGCGGAGATTGAGGCAACATTCGATTCGCCCGGGAATTACACATGTTACGTATACACGGAGATTACAATATACGGCAAGATGTTGGTCGGCTATGTCCCGGTGAAGGTCCTGCGCATGACCGCTTATCTAGACGCGGCCCTGGTCGTCACGTAGACGCGCGCCACGCTCATCATATTGATAGTTGATATATAGGGTAGCGGGCATCGGACCTGATAGTCATGACGATGGAACTCATACTCATCCGGCACGGCGAGACCGAATGGAACAAGGATAAGGTCTTCCGAGGTCAGATGGACATGCGATTGAACGCCACGGGCATAGTGCAGGCGGACGCGGTCGCAGACCTGTTGAAGGACAAGGTCTTCGATGCGATATACACGAGCCCGTTGAAACGCGCGGTCGTGACAGCTCGCAGGATCGCAAAACCCCATGGCATGGAGATACGGGAGGCCCCAGGTCTGACCGACATGCACTTCGGTATGTGGCAGGGCCTCACCGAAGCCCAGGTGAAGGAGAAATTTCCCCCGGCCTACAAAAAATGGAATAACAACCCTGCATGGATGAAGGTTCCTGGAGGGGAGACCACCAGGAAGGCTTGGAAGAGGATAAACAGTCAGCTGAGGGAGATCCTGTTCATGCACGGTACGGGGACCGTGGTCATCGTATCACACAGGGTACCTCTGAAGATGATGACTGCATACCTCCTCAAGATGAAGAGGGGTGAGATAACGAAGATCAAGCACGATCCTTGTGCGATATCAATCTTCGATGTGCCGGACCGATACAACATCTCGGCGATCAGCCTGAACGATTCCAGTCACCTGAAGAAGCTGGGTCTGCCACCAGCCGAAGACTTCTGATTTGTCTCTCAGAGATATCTCGCAAGTGAATCCAGATTCTTTATACGTGTGTATTGTGAATCCGGAAACGCTTCGTTTCTATCGACCAGGATGGCCTTCATGCCCGCGCCGACCGCGCCCACTATGTCGATGGACGGCCTGTCCCCCAGGAATAGCGATCTATGGGCCTTGGTCCCGGCCTTGTCGAGCGCGATCTCGAATATCCTCTTGTCCGGTTTCCTCACGCCGACCTCGTCGGATATCACTATGAAATCGAAGTATTTCTCCATGTCCAGATTGGCGAGCACCCTTCTTGCAAGCTCGGTCGCATTGGATACGAGGCCTACCACGAAATCCCTCTTCTTGGTCGCTATGAGTGTCGGTATCGCGTCTGGGTATGGCACCCAGTTTTCGACCTTCATCGCATGGATCTCGAACTCCTTGGACAGATCTTTCGAGAATGCTTCCAGGTCAATGACCGACCCGATCTCTTCCAGTACTATCTTGTCGTAATCGTTACAGAACGATGGGTCGTCTTTTCCGTGGGGCTTCGAAAACGCGAGGTCTGTGACTCGCTCGGCCTTGCGCATTGCGGAGATCAGTCGAGCATCATCGACGTCTTCGCCATTGGACGAGAGCACTCTAGAGATCAGCTCTTTATGTGTGGGTCTGAGGTCCCATAGTACCCCTCCCGCGTCGAACATGACCGCGTCGAACTCTTCAGTCATGGCCCTCTCAAGGGCCTCCCATCGTATGTAATGTTGTTGTCCGTGGAACCCTCATTCATCTGATCAGTTCAGGAACATCCGTTGGGATCCTGGCGACTTTCACACCGGCGGCTTCGAGTGCGGTTATCTTGCTCTCCGCGGTACCTCTGCCCCTCGCGATGATCGCGCCCGCATGTCCCATCCTCTTGCCTGGGGGTGCAGTCCTTCCAGCGATGTATGCGACTACGGGTTTTGTCACATTCTTCTTGATGAAGTCCGCTGCCTCCTCCTCTGCCGTGCCTCCAATCTCGCCGACCATAACGATCTTCCTTGTCAAAGGGTCGTTCTGGAACTTTGCCAGCACATCCACGAAGTTCGTGCCCGGGACCCTGTCCCCTCCGATACCGACACAGGTCGATTGACCGATGCTCTGCTCTGTCATCGCGTTTACGATCTCGTATGTCAATGTGCCGGATCGGGAGACCACGCCCACGTCTCCTTTCATGAATATCTTGCTGGGCAGGATGCCCACTTTCCCAAGTCCGGGCGATGCCAGGCCTGGGCAGTTAGGTCCTATCAGCACGACGCCCCTGCTCCTGGCTACTGCGACGAAATGTATCGCGTCGTGGACAGGCACATGCTCGGTCACCGCAACGATTGTCTTGATGCCAGCATCGATCGCCTCCATCACGGAGTCGCGGGTGAAAGGTGCGGGCACGAATATACATGAGGTGTTCGCTCCCGTCTTGGCGACCGCCTCCGCGACCGAGTCGAAGACCGGTATGTCGTTCACTGTCTGGCCAGCCTTTCCCGGGGTAACGCCAGCGACCACTTTCGTTCCGAAATCTTTCATCGCCTTCGAGTGATAAGTCCCCTGGTAGCCGGTTATGCCCTGCACTACCACCTTTGTGTTGGAATCTACAATGACTGCCATAATTTCACCTCAGTGACTCCTTCGATGCCTTCTCAGCGGCCTCGCTCAGCCCAGATGCGGGTATCATTCCCGCGTTGCTGAGCAGCTCCCTTCCCAGCTCCTCGTTCACTCCCTTGATGCGCGCGACTATCGGAACCTTGGTCTTGATGTCCTTGATCGCTTCCAGCACTCCTTTGGCGACCGTGTCGCATTTCGTGATCCCGCCGAATATGTTGAGCAGGATGACCTTCGGGTGCGCCTCGCTCATGAGCTGCATGGCCTCCCTGACCTTCTCTGGGTCGTCTGTGCCTCCGAGGTCGAGGAACACGCCTGCCTTGCCTCCGAACATGTTGATGCTGTCCAATGTGGCCATCGTGAGTCCAGCACCGTTAGCGATGACACCTATGTTTCCATCCAATTGTACGAATGCTATGTCGAGCTTCTTCGCCTTCGCCTCCAAGGGTGTGAGGTCTTCCTCCAACTCATCGTATTCCTTGTGCCTGAACATCGCATCGGAATCGATCGTTATCTTGGCGTCACCGGCAACGACCTTGCCGTCCTTCGTGATTACGAGCGGGTTGATCTCGACCAACTCAGCATCCTCGCCCTCAGCCAATTCGTATATCTTGGATACGATGTCCATGACCTGAACCCCTTGCTCCTTGGGCAATCCCAGGAAGCTGGCGACCCGCCTACCGATGAATTGCTGATACCCCATCAGCGGATCGATGGAGAGCATGAGCAACTTCTCATCGGGGACGGATTCGATATCCATCCCGCCGCTTGCGGATGCCATCAAGAGCATTCCCCGACGGCTCCTGTCTATCGTCATTCCCAGATAGAGCTCTTTATCGACCTCGAGCCGCTGCTCCAGGAGCACCTGCTTCGTTACGTATCCCTTGATGTTCATGCCTAGGATCACGGAGGCGACCTTCTTCGCTTCGTCGACGGTCTCCGCGGGCTTTATGCCGCCCGCCTTGCCTCTTCCTCCTATCAATACCTGAGCCTTCACCATGACGGGTCCTGGCAGTGCCTTGATCTCGTCCGGCGAGGACACGACCTGTCCCATCGGGATCGGTATGCCGTGCTTCCTCATCAGCTCCTTGGCTTTGAACTCATACAGTTTCATCTCAGATTCGCCTTCGCTCGTAAGCGGGAACCGCCATATTTAGCAATTATCACGAGACAGATATTCATGTTCCTGTGGTCAAGAATGGGCAACCCCGTCGAAAGGCTTATCAGACATCCATCCAATCAACCACCATCATGCATCGAGATGTGAAGATTGAAACTCTGATCGTGTTGTCTGCTGTTGTGTTCGCCACTCTCGCTGTGACCATGTTCCTCGTGCCCTTCGAGGACAACAATACCAGGATATTCTTTGTGAGCCTCGCTGCGGTCCTGGTTTCCATCAACATCGTCGGGTTCTTCATGGTCTGGAGCTCATCGCCCACCATAGTAGACGAGATATTCCTGATGACCCCGGACGGACGACTCTTGAAGCATTACACCAGACGGCTGAGGCCCGATCAGGACGAAGATATCCTTGCGGGCATGCTCACGGCCGTGCAGAACTTCATACGCGAGAGTTTCGATGAGAGCGGTGGACGGCTGAAGGAGATACGTTTCGAACACTACGACATCGTGATATCCCACTCCAAGAACGTCGTCATCGCAGCGATAATCTCCACCAAGAAGCCAGAGAAGCTCAGGATGCAGCTGACCATGGTCACCGACGACCTTGAGAAGCACTTCGGGAGCAAGCTCAAGAACTGGGCGGGCGACAAGGCCGATCTGACCGGTGTGGACATCATTATGAAGAAACTTCTGAGCGGGAAGTACCGGAAGTCCCTCTGACGATAAAAAGCTTTTAAGCCATCCACTGCCTATTGCGCCGCTGGATGGAGCTTAAGGAGCTTCTGATGAAAGTCGTCCTCCTGGGCGACGGCGCAGTGGGCAAGACATCCCTTATAGCGAGGTATGTCGTCAACAAGTTCGATGACAAGTACATCGCCACCATTGGTACCAAAGTGTCCAAGAAGGACATGCAGCTGACTAAGCCCAACCTTATAATCAACCTCAGATTGATGATATGGGACATCTTGGGCCAGAAGGAATATGCCAAGATCAGGAGCGCGAGCTTGAGCGGTGCCCAGGGCGTCATCGTCGTGGGAGACCTCACTCGGCCAGAGACCGTCCAGGCGATCGAGGCATTTTGGCTTCGAGAAGTCGGGACCGCCGTGGGCAAGGTTCCGACCATACTCCTCGGGAACAAGGCGGACATTGCGGACATGACATCGATGTCCATCACCACCCTCGAGTCGATGGGGCAGAAGCTCGGGTGTCCGATATTCCTCACGAGCGCCAGGACTGGCGAGAACTGTAGAAGCCGCGTTCGACGCGCTGGCGCAGATGCTCGTCGAGGACGTGGTGGCCAGCAGGATGAAGGCTGACGAAGATGCACCTCAGTCACTCGCTGAGGTCGTGGATTTTATCATTCAGGACTTCTGTGCGCAGTACGGCGACCTCGAGAAGGCCATGCTGATAGTCCAGCACCAGTTCGAAGAGGCGGAAGTGGACATAAGGAAGCCGAACAAGGACTCGGTCCTCCAGGCGTTGGAAGGCCTCGCGAAGGCGGAAGAGCTATCGCTCACAAAGACCGTCGCCCTCGTGAACCTGGAGGAGCGCCAGAAGCTCGTCGTATTGGCTAAGGGCTAGGATGTCTGGGTTCGTTGTCGAAAATAGGAAGCCCGCGCAAGTCGGAGGCCAAGGTTTTATAAGGCTCGAGCCATCCCGATTCTGGAATGAAGGTCCACTATATAGCAGGGGTGGCGTACGACAGCAACGTGTACCTTCTGGAAGATGACGACCCGATCCTGGTGGATGCGGGCACCGGCATGAATGTCGATACGACTCTGGAGGAGGTGTCTAGGATAGTTCCTCTGAAGGATATCGGACGTGTGGTGCTCACGCACAGCCACTACGACCATACGGGCGGGGCGGAGACGATCCAGAAGGCGACGGGCGCGAAGCTATACCTGCACGAGATAGAAGCGGATCTGATGTCGGCTGGAGATACCTCTCTGACCGTATCGCAGATGTTCGGCAGGAAACTCGCCCATCTGGATTTCGAGCCGCTAAAAACCGGCCAGAAACTCAAGTGCGGTTCTGCTGAGCTAGAGGTCCTTCACACCCCAGGTCATTCGCCAGGTTCTATAACGCTCTTTGACAGGACTGGCATGTCCGCGATAGTGGGCGATACCGTGTTCTGTGACGGGGGCGTTGGCAGGTGGGATCTTCCGGGCGGAGACCTGTCTGAGCTCAGATCTTCCATCATTCGATTGAAGGAGCTGGGGCTGAAGAACATGTACCCTGGTCATGGGTCGTACGCCGAAGGTGATGCGCAATATCATCTGAAGCTGTCAACGGAATACATATCGGAGGCATATTGATGAAAGTGCTGAAGTGCACGGGGCACAAGGAAGTCTGCAAGAAGTGCGATCTACCAGAGAAGGATGTGGATGAGCTCATAGCGGTGCTCAAAGCCGGTGAGCTGATCGTCTTCCCGACGGACACCCTATATGGCATAGGTGCTGATCCGTTCAAGGAATCTTCCGTGAAGAAGGTCTTCATCGCGAAGAACAGACCTTTCGACATGCCTCTTTCCATTGCAGTGAGCAACGAGAAGATGATGGAGAGCGTCGCCGTCCTGAACGAGAAGGCGAGAGCCGTCATCAGGAAGTACATGCCCGGACCGATCACTATAATGCTTGCGAAGAAGCCCAGCATACCGGATATCCTCACATCAGGTTCGAACCTCGTGGGTATCAGGATACCTGATCATCCCTTGGCGATCCGTCTGATAGACAGGTTCGGCCCGATCACCGCGACCAGTGCCAACCTGCACTCTCAGAAGGATCCGGTGGACGCTTCGATATCGAAGAAGGATCTGAAGGATCATATCAAGATATGCGTCGATTGCGGCAAGACCAAGTACGCTGCCCCATCGACCATCGTGGACGTATCGGATGGCGAAGTGGACGTTATCCGTAAGGGCGTAATACCTCAGGAGGAGATTGAGAACGCCCTCCGTTAATGACGACATGCTGAAGAAATACAAGCTCGCCGGAGCCATCGCCCGCGAGGCGAGGGAGTTCGGCGTTTCCCACGCCAAGGCTGGGATCAGCGCACTGGAACTTGCTAACGCCATGGAATCATTGATCCGCTCCAGAGGTGGAGAGTGTGCATTCCCTGTCAATATCGGTATCAATGAGGTCGCCGCTCATTACACCCCTTCCAAAGCAGACGATGTCCTGCTCAAGATCGGAGACGTCGTCAAACTCGATGTGGGATCCCACATAGACGGCTATCCCGCAGATACATCCGCAACCGTGGAGATCGGCACTAGGAACAACCAGTCATTAATCGCATCGGCTGAAGACGCCCTGAAGATGTGCGTGGAGATGATCGCACCTGGAACCACTCTGTCTGCCATCGGAGATGCGGTGGACCGGGTGATATCCTCTGCAGGGTTCAAGCCTATCGAGAACCTCACAGGTCACAGCATGGAACGTTTCAATCTCCACGCAGGCTTGAGCATTCCGAATGTAAAGACAAAAGACCGGGCCTTTGTCGAAGAAGGCATGATTCTTGCGATCGAGCCGTTCTCGACGACGGGTTCAGGAAGAGTGAAGGGCGCGTGCAGAGGAAATATCTATAGGATAATGAGGGACCGCCGCGCACCCGCGGAGATATCCACGATGTTCTCACGGATGCAGAGCGGATTCGGATCGTTCCCTTTCGCATCAAGGTGGTGTGACGATCTTCATCCAAACGCCCAGATTCTCCTTCCGAAGATGTTGCGCATGGGCATGGTGATGAACTATCCCGTGTTGTCCGAGGTTCGTGGAGGCATAGTCGCCCAGGCAGAACACTCGTTGCTAGTCACCAAGAACAGTTGCATTGTTTTGACTTAATGGAAGAAATTCTGAGCAAGCTTATCGTTGCATTGTCTACCTGAAGTCGATTCTTCTCAAGCTGATGCGAATGACACTTGTTCCCCGCCGATGCCTCCCCACCCAGGCCCTTATAGGGCACAGGTGGAGAGGCATGACGAACACCTCTTTTGTGAAAAAGTTGTGGGTGGTTCGAAATTCTGGAGGAAATGGCGAGGTGTGTTGGTGATGCCCCTCCTTTTTGGAGTTTTGCAGACCTCCTCCGAGCCTGACGGAGGTTAATATGATTCACTTATTTTAATGCTTTTCGCTTTCACCACACGTCGTTGGTTCATTTTTAGAAGGGGTTTTTGTCGATTGAATACATGATTTGTGCCAGAGCGCGCTCATTTGTGTGGATGGTTTCCCATTTTATTGGCATGTCTTCTATTGATATGCTAATCATAATCGTGCTCGCAGACTGCGAATCTTTAATAGATATGTGACGCTAACCGTTGAACCAAGCGAGGGTAGCCAAGCCCGGTCAAAGGCGACAGACTCAAGATCTGTTCTCGTAGGGGTTCCCCGGTTCAAATCCGGGCCCTCGCACATTATTTGATGGTAAAGTATTTATGGCCAGATATTTATCAAACATTGATGAAAAAACCCCGCGGAAGGCCGAATTTAGGGAAAACCGAGACCATCCGGCAAAGGGCTATCAATGTCTATCTCCCGACCGAAGAGATGATCGAGAGATGGAAATCCGAGGCCGAAAGATACGGTGTTCCTCTGTCGCGATTCATCGTCGAAACGGTCGACGATTCCATCCGGAAGAATCCTGCGGGCATCACTCCGAGGGAGGAATTGGAGAAGGAACTCAACGATGCGAAGGCGGAAGTAAAGCAGTTGAGTGCGAGGCTCGAGCCTCTTGAAGAAGCGTTGAAGAGGGCCGATGTCACAATTGCAGATTACAGATCGAAGCTCGCTGAGCCCGTGCTGCCATCTACCGATGCAGAGCTCACGTCCCGGTTGATCGAGCTTTTCCTTGCCGAGATGGTGCTCAATATCGACGAAGTGCCTGAGGCTCTCGGAATCAAGTTGACCAACAGCAAGGATGTCGCGAGGCTACAATCCTCGGTCGAACTGCTGAAGAAAGCAGGATTGGTTGAGAGCGGAATGTTCGAATGGAGGTGGACTGGTGGAGCAAAGCGCAAGCCACGAATCTCTCCGGAAAGACGGAGAGGGCTTAAGCGAGTACATTGAGGTCTTCCTGGACGACTGCCGACTTCGCGGGATGACACGCTACTCGATTCATTCCTATGCTTCAGCTCTGAGGAGCTTCAGACGGCATCTTGAAAACTCGGGGATTACAGACGTCGTCCGCATCGACAAGAACGCGATAAGGGACTATATCCGTCTGCTAAGAGAGGAGCGCAAGCTTGCCATATCCACGCTTGAGAATCATCTGTCCAGCATCTCGGCGTTTCTGGACTATCTCGTCTATGAGGACGTGATCGAATCGAACATTGCATTGGCTGTGAGGAAGCGATATGTGCGGAGGTACAAGGCCGATGCCCCAGACGGTGCTCAAAGGAGGAAGCTCATAACGACGGAGCAGCTCAAAATGCTCGTCGGTTCGATTCTGGATGCAAGGGACAAAGCAATCGTTGTGCTGCTCGCGAAGACTGGAATACGCAGGAGCGAACTGGTCACTATCGACATGGCGGACATCGACCTTGTCGGGATGAAGATTGTACTGAAACCGAAGGCAAAGCGTTCGAACAGAGTCGTGTACTTCGACGAGGAGTGCAGCCGCATTCTCAACGACGTGATGACAGGGGCAACTTACCTATGCAGGGAACAACCAATCGGCGTCACAGAGATCATCGTCGACAGAACGAAGGTGTTGAATCTGCTAGGGGAATTCATTTCATAAAGGTGAAAGAATGCCAAAATGTAAGATTGGGTCGCCATCTGGGAGCAGTAGGTCTATCTTCGAAAGGAGATACTTGGGCTCAATAGAACCTTCGTTTACTCAACTTGGGGTACGCTACTACCCAGTGTCACTTGTACTCACAGATGGTTCGGCTCTTCCTAAAGCGGTCATTATGAGTGAGGTCGATGCATCGCAGGAATTCAACTTAGATCACTTAGAGATGAGGAGAGTAGCTCCTTCGGAGGTTTCAGAGGTGAAGGAGAATCCTGCAGCTTTGCCGAGGAAATTAGTGAATCGTATCAACAAGGTCTGTGAAACGGCTCAGAGTAGCATTGCATTCATAGCCAGAACGAAGAAGGATGAGGTCTTCTCATTTTGGGGCCCGAGCCCATTGCCTGGTGACATAGATTTCCTGGAACTGCCTTCCGGCGTTTCGCCGGGAGACATTTCATCTGTGGAGTTCATCGGGCAACTGGTGGAATCGTCGCTTCCGGCTGCACATTATCCTGATCGAAAATCGATTGCCCTATGTTTGCTATAAGAGCATCCTATGCCGATGAGCATGCTGCATTTGAGTAATATACACTATTTGAGGGAGATTTCTTGGCCAGGTTGAGCGGTTGAGGTACCAAGTCTCATTGGTGCTCATAGATGTTTAATCGACTTGATATCTCTCATAACAACTCTCATCCTTGGGACAGAAGGCCGGTAGACAAGCGAAATATAAGTGTAACGAGTCGGCTGCCGGCAAAGAATTCCACCGTAGCCTGGGTTGTTTTCCAGCTTTGAAGATTATAGCTGGCAGTTTTAATTAGGGGTAAATTCTGGGCTATAATCCGGGCCCTCGCACATTTTAATATTAGAGCTGGAATTAATGTTCAAACCATGATTCCACCCGCATATTCCTGGAGAAAAGACCTTAGGTGGGCAAGTGCGATACGTTGGAACCGGGAGGACGCGGTCACAGTTCAAGAAGCCTCTCTGGGTATCTGGAAGGGGGACGACAATGAGGGAAAAGAGAGCGGCGATACGAAACCGGCTGAAGGATGTCTGCCTGAAGAAAGGAGCAGTGGCATTCGGAATCGCCTCTGTTGCCGATGTAGATGCCCTTCCGAGGGTTAGAATCGGACCGACAATGAAACTCATAACTGGTGCCAAGCCATCCTATACTATGAAGCCGACTCTGGCAATGCCCGACGCCAAGAGCGTGGTTGTATTTGGGATACCTTCGATGGACGATTCATCCGAGCTTGGCGTCCGCACTGGACCACAGGAATACGATTGGCCGGGTTACTTCCCATTGCACTTGATTCGCCGTGATGCCGCGATGCCTCTCCGAAATGAGGGCTATAAGGTCGCATATCCATATGAGGTGTCTACACCCAACTCGTTCAAGAGGGTTTTCAGGCTTGCTGGGATAGGAGCCTTTGGCAAGAACTCATTGATAGTCTCACCCAAGCATGGACCCTGGCTCAGATTTGGATACTTCTTGACCGATGCAGATCTCGAACCAGACAAGCCATTCGAGAAGGATCTCTGCGGCGACTGTGATCGGTGCATAAAGGCGTGTCCGGTCGGCGCACTGAAGCCCTATGTTGTTGATCCCGAGAAATGTCTTGTTGGCATCCATTGTCGTTCGAGAATTCCAAAGGCGTCAAGAGCATTGTTGAGCAAGTACGAACCGCAGTTGACGCCAGTGACTCATGTCATGTGCACAAGATGCCAGATCGTTTGCCCATACACTTCTGCACAGCGCCGCAGGAATGTCATTGCGGACCGCTACTGAGTCGAATTGAACTAGGTTTGAGATCTCTATCGGATTCTCCATGATCCGACAATTCTGGACTGACTCTGAAAAATTTACGTTCAATCATGTGTGTATGCCGGGTCACAATCCAAGCGTCTATGTGGATTCCTACTCGGTCACTTCTTTACCATCAAAGAATTCGGAAAATTCTCAAATCATATTTCCCTTTGAAGATTATAGCTGGCAGTTTTAATTAGGGGTAAATTCGGGGTGATAATCCGGGCCCTCGCACATTTTAATTATCGCAAATAGATTTATGTTCAAACTGGAAGTCACTGCCTCGGGCCAATTTCGACGTGGAGACGAATAATGACGACGCGGAGCCTGCGCTTCGAACACTCTCGCATCCTATGTGTCGGGCCGGTTCTCCTCCTCTTTGCACATCATCTTTGACATTCGCTTCCTGAGGATGATGATCATCAGCAAGGCGATGAGTGCGAACGCGACCAACGCTGCGACGGTGGCGACTGGCACGTTTGTCATCGTCTTCTTGTCATCCAGTTCGTCGTTTGCGTTCAGCAAGTCCTCATCTACTTGGGCAAGATCTGCAAGTGCATCCTCAAGCATGTCAACGGTCGTATTCAACGATTCGTTCGTGGCTGCGAGGTCGTCCTCGACAATCTCCAGCGCCTCTCTCGTGGAGTTCAGTTCCTCCATCGTTTCTATCAGGGTCTCCAAAGTCTCCTCGAGATCGTTCTGGGTTGCGGCGAGTTCCTCTTGGATTTCGTCTAGGTCATCCTGAGTTTCATTCAACTCGTCAAGCAGGTCATAGATGGGGTTGACATATGTGACCTCCCTCGTAACCGTGATCGAGTTGTTGCTCGCATCCGTTGCGGTTGCCATAATGTTGTTCACGCCTTCATTTAATGCGATTGGACAGGAGAACGCTCCATCCACGTCAACCACTATCAGAAAGCTGGCAATCTGCAGCACCGCGCCTGCCTCCGTACTACCGGAGACTGTTACTACTGATTGTCCCGTTACATGGCCATCCTCTGGGGCGGAGATCACCAACACCGGCGGAGTAACGTCCGGTGTGATCTCGAACTGGTGTATTCCTGAGATTCCGTCGGACGATACGGTGAGATTGCACATGCCTACCTGGAGCGGAACGAACACGGCATGGGATGAATCTGACTCGTCCACCACGACCAGGGCCCTCTCGTTATCGATGGACCATGACACCTCCATGTCGTAAAACTGATACCCGAACTGGTCAGAGCCTGCTGCGGTCAAGTCCATGTTCGTACCAAGTTCCGGGTAATTTGTGTCGAACCACGCGCTAATCTGCTGTAGCTCCGGGGTGTACCATTCAACCGCAAACATGAGTGGATAACGGTCAACATCGTCACCAATCACGAACTCGGAGTCCCCGATTCCATCCTCACCCAGAATGTCCTGGTCAAGACCCGTGTACTCGTCGACGCCAGAGTACTTCTCCCAGTAGTTGCCGCCGTCTGGGTAACCGTTGTCAAGGTTCAGTTCCTCCGGGCAGTCCGAGGTCATCGTGTGATCATCGAAATCCGCGTTCCAGCACGCGATGTTGTTGTGGAATACGCTTATGTTCACAGATGAGTCGACCCTGAACCCGAGCCCTGCTCCATAGGACCCAAGGTTGTTGCGAGAAACGGTGCAGTTCTTGCAGTCGTTCAGGGATACTTCGTATCTGTCTCCCGCATCCAGCCGGTTCTCACATATCGTTAGGTTCGTTGACCGGACGGCGGAGATCGCTGAGTATGACATCGCCATGAAGACGTTGCCCTGGGCCGTTACATTGTTCGAATCCAGAACACGGACCCCTCCCCCGCTCGTGTGTCTGCAGTCGACCACGCTCACGTCGCTTGAATTCTCCACGTGAACAACAGGCGCCCATGGGTATCCAATGATTTCTCCTTCTGTGCCGAGGTAAGAATCGGTGACTTCGATGTTCGACGCATTCGATATCTTGATGCATGCGAACTGCTCCGAGTCCGACCACAGATACATGTTCCTGATTACGACATGGGCCGTCGTGTCCATGATCTCGATTGCCTGCCCCGCTGCGTCTGTGATTTGCCATCCCTCGATGATGTAGGGGTCCTCTGGACTCCCCGTTCCCTCGACGACCCCATTCTCACCGGTGAACTCGCCATCGCCGCCTATTGAAATAGGATCGTGGATTGACCATGCCGAGGCATTGCCGATCATAGTGCCGGTGCTGCAGGATGCAGCGAGAACGACTAACATTCCAACAAGGAGCTTTGCCGCAAATCTTCCCCCGACCATTCTTGCCACCCAGCCAAGGATATGCGTGAAGAGTATGATATTACTTGCCGACGATGAACCCACGTAGACGCCGAGGTTGAGCCGCCCTGATAACGTCTGAGTCATGTGACTGTCGTGAGATAACGGCAACGGCCGCGGTCCGAATCTGCAGGCTCGATTCTGATGACTGAGGCTGTTCTTAATGGCGATCTTCTACAGCGCAATGAACGGGCTTACCCGTCCATTTCTTTACCCTCAAAGAATTCAGTGGTTGCGTGATCCGCATTTGGCTTTGAAGATTATAGCTGGTAGTTTTAATCAGGGGTAAATTCCGGGTATAATCCGGGCCCTCGCACATTATTATTTATGAACCGGGATTCAAAGGTGGCCCAAAACTGCGTATTCGTTACGATTATTTCCAGGACCAGCTAATCTGGCGTGGTCGATTAGGTGACAATGGCATGATAAATATGCTTACAACAGTCTTCTGATGGTCTGAAATATTTATTTAGTATGATATGTTACGATGCCTGCCCAGCAGTGATGGGGGGTTTTGCTTCACTGCTAAAGGAGAGATTCTATGGAGCCTGGAAGTACAGGATTTATGCTTGTGGCAACGAGCCTTGTCATGCTGATGACGCCTGGCTTGGCTTTTTTCTATGGTGGACTTGTTGGACGAAAGAATGTGCTCACAATAATGATGCAGAGCTTTGTATCGATGGGGGTTACGACAATCATCTGGGTCACAGTCGGATTCTCGCTGTGTTTCAGTGGTGATGTAGGCGGGATTATCGGGAATCTCGATAATGCGTTTCTAATGGGGCTTGACTTGAACACTCCGTTCACTGCAGATATCCCGGTATTCGTCTTTATCGCATACCAAATGATGTTTGCTGTCATTACGCCTGCTCTGATCACTGGCGCGTTCGCTAACAGGGTCAAATTCCCAGCTTATCTCATATTCCTGGTGGCATGGTTGCTACTGGTCTACTTCCCAATGGCCCACATGATATGGGGCGGTGGTATCCTTGCTCAATGGGGCGTTCTCGATTTCGCAGGTGGTATCGCAGTCCATGCCATCGCGGGTATGGCCGCTCTCGCATCCGTTTTCTTTGTCGGCGCGAGAAAGGACAAGCCTTCTGGTCCTCATAGCATCCCATTGGTTGCGCTCGGCACGGGGCTTCTGTGGTTCGGCTGGTATGGATTCAATGCTGGTAGCGAGCTGAGAGTGGATGAGGTAACGGTCACTGCATTCCTGAACACCGATATCGCAGCGTCCTTCGCAGCGATATCATGGCTTATCTTGGCTTGGACTCTTGAGAAGAAGCCGAAATTCCTTGGGCTGCTCACGGGCGCGGTCGCAGGGCTGGCGACGATAACTCCTGCTGCGGGGTTCGTGACTCCGCAGGCTGCGATGGTCATCGGTCTTTTGGCCGGTGTGATATGCTACTTTGCTGTGGCGCTGAAGAACAAGAGGCATTGGGATGATGCTCTCGATGTATGGGGCGTTCACGGTGTCGGTGGCATTGTCGGAGTGGTCTGTCTAGGATTATTCGCAACGCTGGAAGTCAACAGCGCGGGTGCGAACGGTCTGTTCTATGGCGACGCTCGCTTCTTCGCGGTCGAGATAGTCGCGGTTGTCATCGCTTCCGTGTATGCCTTCGTATTCACATACATAATGCTGCACGTGATTAACAAGATCACGCCTGTCAGGGTGAGCGACGCGGATGAACTGACTGGTCTGGACCAGACGGAGCACGGTGAGGAAGCGTACGTGTGAAACCGTGCGGAACCAGCGTAGTGGGCGAGGCCAAATCTGGTTCAACAAACCTTTTTCGCTGTTTCAATTGCTCCTCGAGTTTGAATGGGGATCACTAGTTCTATTTTTGATGGCGGTCCAGGAGAAAGCATGAGTTACTACATTGCATCGTGTCACTTCTCTACCCTTTCTCCGGTCTTCATATAGACCGTCCGTTCAGCGATGTTACATGCATGATCAGCTATCCTCTCAAGATATCTCGCAACGAACTGATAGTTCATCCCCATCGTGATGTTCGCAGAGTTCTCCATCATGTATATCAGAACTTCTCGGAATATCTCATCGTACAGAGAGTCGACCCTGTCTTCAAGGATGAAGACCTCTTCTGTCTTATCCAGGTCTCCCTCGAGGAAGGATTCGACGGCTAGGTCGACCATGGATACGGCCATCTCTGATATCCTGGGTATGCTTACGAGCACTTTGAAATGGCGAAGGTTAGATGCCTTAGCTCTCTCCGTTATCTCGGCGATATCTTTCGCGTACCTCACAATCCTGTCGAAGTCGGTGGTAATCTTCAGGCTCGTGGTCACATATCTGAGATCACCGGCAACCGGTGCGTGCAAAGCGATTATCTTGACAATCTCCTTCTCAGTCTTGACGAGAGTCTCATATGCCTTTTCATCCAGCCTTCTGACCCTCTCAACAAGCGAGAGGTCCAGATCCTCAAAGGATTTCGCAGCTAGGGTTATGGCTTCTCGGGCCATGGACCCCATCATGTTCATCCTCTCTCCGAGCTCGTTCAGCTCATCTTGATATGCTTTCCTCGGCGACATGTTATCACCCGAACCTCCCTGTGATGTATCTCTCTGTCAACTCTTCTTCTGGATTCTCGAATAGTCTCTTCGTCTTGTTGAACTCTATCAGTTCTCCAAGATACATGAATGCCGTCCAATCGGCCACACGTGCTGCCTGTTGCATGTTGTGCGTGACTATGATGATCGAGTAATCATTCTTCAAATCGAATATGAGATCCTCTATCTTGGAAGTGGCAATGGGATCCAACGCGGAGCACGGCTCGTCCATGAGAAGCACTTCTGGCTCAATTGCCATGGCGCGCGCAATGCACAGTCTCTGCTGTTGTCCTCCTGATATGCTCACCCCTGAAGCGTCCAAGTTGTCCTTCACTTCATCCCAAAGAGCCGCTTGCTTCAAGCTTCTCTCGACCTGCTCCTCTATGAACGCTTTGTCTCTGATGCCGTTCATTCTCAGTCCGTAGGCGACATTATCGAATATCGATGCATTGGGGAACGGATTTGGTTTCTGGAAGACCATTCCTACTCGTCTCCTGACATCGACGGGGTTGGTCCCTCTCGAATAGATATCCTCTCCCTCGAGCAGCACCTCTCCAGTCACCCTCGTCCCAGGAACGACCTCATGCATCCTATTCAAGCATCTGATGAACTGTCGACTTTCCACATCCCGACGGCCCTATGATTGCCGTTGCATGGTTTGCCTTGACCTTGATGTTGATTCCCTTGACTGCCTTGTTCGAGCCGAAGTATGCATCGAGTTCTCTTGTCTCTATCTTCGCTGACGATTCTCCCATGTGTCAATGCCTCCTCTTAAACAGAAGTCCGCCTCCATGGGCAATTATCCTCACTGTGATGTTCAGACCAAGAACGAGCAGTATCAGGAAGGCGCTCGCTCCCCACGCGAGATCGTGCCAGTTATCGAACGGTGATATCGCGAACTGGTAGATCAGCACAGGCATAGACGCCATAGGCTGGGACAGGGTCGTCGGGTAGAACGCAGTCCATCCGACAGTGAGCAATAATGGCGCAGATTCTCCCGTTATCCTTGCAATGGACAGCATTATCCCAGTTATGATGCCTGGCTTGCCATTCGAAAGAACAACCTTCCTTATCGTTGCGGAACGGCTAACTCCCAGGGATAGCGAAGCTTCCCTGAGCGATGTCGGGACCAACTTGAGCGCCTCCTCGGTCGTCCTTGCGACGACTGGTATCATAATGATCGAGAGTGCCAATCCTCCTGCGAATGCATTCGGGCCTCCGAGGGTCACTACCAAGACGAGATAGGCGAATATACCGATGATTATGGATGGAAAACCTGCGAGCACATCCATCACGAAGCGGACGGTCCTGCCAAACAAGTTGTCCCCATATTCTGATACGTATATCCCCGACACGATTCCAATCGGAATCCCGATCAACGAACCGATTCCAATGGCTGCCAATGTGCCGACAATGGCCGGCCCTATCCCTCCTACCTCATCGCCCCCTGGTGGTGGTATGGTTCCAGTCAAGAATTCGAATGAGAACTGTGGCAACCCCTTCATCAGCACATCCACGAGTATGCTTACTAGTGGGACCAGAGCAGCTATGACACACGCAACCGACGCGACCGTTGCTAGGCGGTCCTTGACCATCCTCTTTCGAAAGCCCTTGGAGTTCATTCGACCCTGACCCTCCCGACTTTCGTGACACGGCTGAGCAAGACTCGACCAGCGACATTTATCGCCAGCATGAGTACAAACAGTACAAGCCCTACTCCGATCAGTGCGGATTGTTGAACTGTTCCGGATGGCGCCTCCCACCAGTTGGTTGCTATGAGACTGGACAGAGTCTGTCCTGGATCGAGAAGAGACCACGAGAATGAATTCACATTTCCGATTACCATGGTGACCGCCATGGTCTCTCCAACAGCTCTTCCAAGCCCCAGCACTGCAGCACCGAATATGCCTGATCGTGCATAGCTGAGAGCGACAGTTCCGACCATCTCATATCTTGTCGCACCCAGTGCCAATGCAGCCTCCTTCTGGGAAGTTGGCACGGCCTTGAGCGCGTCCCTTGATATCGCGGATATGGTAGGTATTATCATTATTGCCAGAATGACAGCCGCACTCAGCTTGTCTATTCCGAAAGTCCTTCCTTCGAAGAAAGGCAGAAAACCAACGCTCCCTTGGAGGAACGGTTCCACCTGATCCCTCATGAATCCTCTTAGCGTGAATATTCCCCAGATGCCGAAGACGACGCTGGGAACAGCTGCGAGCATCTCTACGAGGAATCCCAATGGCGTGCCGATCCATTTGGGTGCGATCTCGGAGATGAATATGGCAATCCCTACGCTGATTGGGACTGCTATCATCATCGCCACAGCGGATGTGTAGAGTGTTCCACCGATGAACGGAAGCGCTCCAAAAACCCCTTGATTAAAACTCCATGTGCTCCCTGTGAAGAATTTGTACCCCATCGAATCCAGCACCGGAAAGGCTCCCTCGATGAGGTAGCCCACGATCCAAGCGAATATCGCGACCGCTGAGAATGCAAGGGTTCCGCAGAATAGCTGGAACCGGCCGTCCGAGGTCAGGATGAGCTGATTCAGTGTCTCCCTCAACCCATCCATTCTAGCCGACGGAAGATTCCAGCCATTACGGGCTGGGTCATTGGGGCCGCCTTCTTCGTTATTCATCGTACAAAGGCTCCCCCTCGCATACTATGGATCTCAGAGTCTCCTCGTTGAGCTCGACTACTTCGGATGGCAATGGCGCATAGTAGAGATTGTCTGAATATTCCTGTCCATCATGCACCATCCACCATAGGAAATATACAAGCGCCTTTCCTTTCTGGTTGTCTGCCTGCTCCTTGTATACGAGTATGTATGTGAAGCTGGCTATCGGATACGAATCATCTCCAGGTGCATTGAGTATCTCAACGCCGTCCCAGCTCTCATCCCCTGCCGGAAGCGTTGCCGCGCTGGATGCAGCAGCTGCAACCGTGGACTCGGTCGACGGAAGCACGAAGAACCCTTCCAAATTCTGGATGGCTGCGTAATCGATTTCGTTCTCAATCGCATACGAGAGTTCGAGATACCCTATGCTGTATGGTGTCGTGGACATCGCGCCCGCGACTCCTCCGTTTCCGGTACCCCCAATGGTATCAGTTGGCCAGTCTATGGTCTTCGATGCTCCATATAGCTCCATCCAAGTCTCATTCACCTTCGAGAGATAGGAACTCCAGATGAATGTCGTTCCACTGCCATCCGCCCTCCTGACTACGGTTATCGGCTCGTCCGGAAGGGTCATGCCAAGATTGATTGATGCAATCTCGGGATCATTCCAGTTCGTGATGTTGAGCATGAATATCCCGGCGATCACATCTCCCGTGAGGTTCAGGCCATTTCCGATCTCGGGTACATTGTAAGCACATACCACGGCTCCCAATGTCTCCGGTATGTGAAGTAGTCCAAGATCATCCTTGTCGGTCGTGAGCGGAGCATCCGTTCCGGCGAAATCCACGAGATTATCGACTATTCTGCTTATTCCTCCACTGCTTCCAACCCCTTCATAGCTCACCCTCACAGAGGTCTCATTTTCGTAGACCTGTACCCACTTCGAGATCAATGGAAACGGGAAGGTCGCTCCCGCACCAGATAATGTGACATTCTCATTTCCATGGGAGTTTAGAATCTGCAGAGCAAAAACCACTCCGATTAGTAGAGCAACGATGGCGGCTGCGATCACCAACTTCATCGGCTTGATTCTCCCGCGATCCTTCTGAACAGCTGCAATCCTTCCACGGACATCAGTTGAATCTTTACTAGTTTCTTCGCTCATTGTATCACCTGCAATCTTCTTGCTTTCTCTGTCTCTTCAATGATCAGCAGGCGACCGTTGGCGCTTGAATGTTCAGTGCTTAGATGTCGTTGTCAAACTGTGTCAAGCCATCGCATATATAGAAGTATAGTCTCTATATAGAAAGCAATAATACCACCTCGTGCCAATGTGTGTATATAGAGTCCGATTATGGGTGTTGATACCTTTGCAGGAATCTAGACGAATTCAAAAGACTGGAGGGTCGACCTACACGATCTCCCTCCCGAAGAGATGGGTGGTGGACTCCGGTCTGAAAAAGGGCGATTTTCTATTAATGACGATAGGCAGTGATGGATCACTTTCGATAGATTCTGGTTCTCCCCGAGAGACGGAGAAGTTGACGAAAGAAATATCAGTCGATAACAAGACTGATCCACGAGCATTGCTGAGACAGCTTATCGGTGCATATGTCACGGGTCATGACGTGATTCATGTGAGATCCAATTCCAGAATTCTCCCTGAGATTAGAAGGGCTGTTCAGGATTTCTCAAGAAGGGTGATCGGCCCTGAGATTATCGAAGAGAGTTCCAATCATATTGTTGTGCAGGATGTCGCTGACCATGCTGACCTGGCCATGCGGAAGGTCGTCCGCCGAATGCACCTGATGGTGAAGAACATGTTCGAGGAGGCAGTGAGGGCAGTCGATAGTATGGACGTCACTCTTGCTGATGAGGTCATCGCAAGGGATGATGAAGTTGATCGACTTCACTGGTTCGTAGAAAAACAGCATGCGACTATCCGTCGCAATGTATCATTTGCGGTCAAGATGAAGATGAGCTGGTTGGAGTCCGACGTTCTACTTTCTACCGCGAAATCGTTGGAGAGAATCGCGGACCACGCTGTTCGAGTCGCGCACAGCGTCAGATTGTTGGAGACTTCGAAGGTGGACCGTGCGGTGATAACTGACCTTGAGCGATTGAGTAGTGGTGCGGTCTCAATTCTCGATGACAGCATCGAAGCCTTGTTCAAGAGCGATTCTATTCTTGCCAATAAGTGTCTGGATCGGTCATCCCGTCTTCAAGACGAGATAAACAAGTTCCTTGAGGGTGCGATGACCCGGCGGGGGAAGGTTGCAGTCGGTCTGGCATTTGCAGCTGAGAGTGTATCACGAGCTTGTGGGTATTCATCGGATATCGCAGAGACTGCTATCAATCTCGCAGAAGGACAATAGTCATCAGCAACCTTCCTGTCGTCTTTTCTATTCGTGATCCCTATGAAACGCAGCCTCTCAACGCTGGGGCGGAAGCTGTTTTTAATGGCGATTTTCTACAGCGCAATCACCGGACTTGCTCACTTATTTCTTTGCCATCAAAGAATTCCGCCTTGAATCTTAAAGCTCGGACATTTAGACCCCGGTAGATTTCGGGTCAATATCCGAGCTACGCATACGCGACTGAAATGGTGGTTCTATAAGTCGCGTCTAGCTTCTGCCTACTTCCTTCCGATACAAACGGATGACCCTCTTGCTGGTATGCCAATCCCCTGATATCTTCAGTGCCGGAAGCTTCCCTTGCCCGGCTCGCAGGCGCAGATACTTCGCCGAGTGCCCAGACATGTCTTCGAAATGCGTCAGAGGTCTCAGTTCATCCTCTGATGTGCCGAGCTGATCTAGCAAATCGAGAATGGATCTGCCCATGATCTCTCTTACGAAGTCGACGAGGAATGATAGGTCCCCTGAATGGCCGCGATCCATGCAGTCGAGGTATCTGTCTCTGTCAGGTGGAACGATGTTCACCGGCGGCCAGTTATGCTTGAGAAAGTGCAGATTTAATAGCAGTCTGCCGGCTCTTCCATTCCCGTCGCTGAACGGATGTATGGATTCGAATGCGTGGTGGAACCATGTTCCGAGGATGAAGACGTTCTCTCCTTTGACATCCCTGCTTTCGTACTCCTTCATCATCTTCTCCATCTCGCTGACGACTTTCTCCATTCTCGGGGGCACGTGCTTCGATCCCGTGATTCGAACGTTCACACGTCTCCACATTCCCGCATCCTCTTTCACCCCTCTGAAGACCGCTTCGTGCAGCTCTAGAACGGTCACGAGGGTAATAGGTCGCGCTCTTAGCTGGGTAAGGTTACGGAAGACCTTCTCGTGTTGCAGAGTCTCCAGGACATCTCCGATTGGCCTGTCTCCGATGCTGCGCTTCTTAACGAGCAGCACCTCGACATCGTGCCACGTGAGTGTGTTTCCTTCAATGGCATTCGTGCTCCAGGTGTTTAGAGCGCTTGCTCGTCTCCAGACATCCTCTGGAAGGTTTTCCAGGGATGTCCTAGTAAGGAGGCAGTCGCGCAGCGTCGTGAGTATGCCTTCATCCATAGAGATGTTATGAGCGCATATATTATATATATACTTATATGCTATAAGTGACGATGTTAGGTCAAAGCATACAAAACGCACTCATGTTTCGCTCTTGCACGAATATCCGAATCTCAAGGCTCATGGAGACTGATGTGAGGAGGTTCGATCCCGAGGACCGTGGATTACAGAGACGCTTATGCAACAGAGCCGAGTTATGTATCATCAAAGAATTCACTGTTTGACGCCCCATGCATAGTCTTTGAAGATTATAGCTGGCAGTTTTAATCGGGGGTAAATTCGGGGCTATAATCCGGGTTCTGCCGGTGACGCGATCAGCGCGCTTTGTGCGAGGTTATCGCGCGCTAGGCGATCGCAACTTGTCTTTCACCAGATAGATGAGGCCTGCATAGGACAATACTCCCAGCACTGAGAATATCACCAGACTTCCGGGCTGGAATTCCGGATCCTCATTGATGTACATGACCCAGCCCATTGAGTTGACGGCTGTCCCAAGCGTTATGAAGAATCCGAAGAACAGCAGAACCATGGAGTATGATCTCTCTGGCCTCGTGAGCAGCAAGAACAACGCGAGGAATCCAAGTGGGATTGTAATTCCCAAGTCAAAGTACCTTATGACCCAGAACAAAGTCGGGGCATCCCCATATGACCCCGAGGAAGTGTCTCCTGTTGAGACAACCTGAGAGAGCTCGGAAATCCACATTGCGGCGAACATCAAGAGGAACACGCCCATCACCCCAACGTAAATCCTCAAACTTCTGGGCTTGAACACCGGCGTGTCTTTCTCAGTGAACATGGACAGGCTGGCGACCAGCAGAATGAGTCCGCCAATGACGAGAATCATGTAGAGCCAGAAGTAGTCCTCGACGTTGCCGGTGTATGAAGGATTGCTCCATTCCTGACCAATCCCAATGGAAAATCCCGTGTACATCAATGTAATTGGGGGGAGTATCAAGAGGTACTTTGAGCTGTCCCTCCTAACTGCGTGGAGGGTTCCGCCAATCAATAAGATCGGCGTGATGAGAAGGAGATTCACCAGGTCTCCCCCTTCTATCTGCCATATTCCAGACTGGGAGGTTCTATAATGTATTGTCCCCGTCCCCAGGGGCCCAAGAATCGCCATCAAAGCCAGAGCACCGGCACAAATGAATGCGGTGATGCTGACAACGTATCGAGGGATTAAGGGCTCGCTCTCCGATTTGCATCCTGTCTTATCAGACATTTCAATCCACTCGTCGGGTGTCCTCAAATCGAGGAATACGCAAGCAGTTGCTTTTCTGAGTCTGGAGGAAAATGCCATCCCGACTATTTCAACATGCTCAGAAGCATGCAATGAGGTGCCAAATGAATGCGTGAACCCCTCTCAGGTCGCATCCAATTTCGTCAGGTGCCATACATGACTTGTCACCATCAAAGAATTCGGAGAATTCAAGGGTCACATTTGGCTTTGAAGATTATAGCTGGCAGTTTTAATTAGGGGTATATTTGGAGTGATAAGCTCTAGATTCTCATCCTCTTCCCAGGGCTCAGCTAGTGCCTCCATATGAATGTCTTGCCAGCCTCTTTGATGATTTGCCCGATCTCTCTCTCCACATCCTTTTTCAGCGGCAGCGGTGAGTGTTCCTTCAGCAATCTGTTGACCTGATCCTTTGCGGAATCCTGTATGGGCTTGAACCCTTCCTTCGCTGCCTTCTCCGAGTTTCGTTTGTCCCAAAGCGACGAGGCCCTCGCCTCCCCCTCGCGGATGCTATCCATCGTATGGCGTTCAGCAAGGAAGTTGCCCATGTGACCCACCTTGTCTATCAGATCTATCGCGAGACTTCCCTCATCAATCCGGATCCCGCGCAGAATCCTTGCAATATCATTGAAGACCTCGTTATTGATGACCATCATCTCGAGGCTGCTGGCCCCTTCCCAGCCGCATCCGAGCCCGGAGACGCTCTCCGCGCCAGCCAGAGCCGGCATCAAGGCTGTCATCATCTGTTCGTACCCCATTTGCATGTCCCATCTGGTGATGTCCGATGCCATTCCATTCGTATCTGCTATCATTCCGTACCTGCGTGCCATCTGCACGATGGCCACCGACACTAGTCCTTCCTCCGGAACTCCCCATAGATCTCTTCCTGACCGGGGATCCATGATGCAGACTCTGCCAGAGTAGTAGACTGGAAGATCAGTGGTGACCGTCTGGATCAGCATGATCCCGGCGAGCTGTTCTGCATTCTGCTGCGCCAACCCTCCACCAAGAGTCATGGGAGCAGTTGAGCCACAGATCGGGCACGAAAGGATGGAGAACGGGATGCCTTGCTCGGCGCTCCGTAAAATGACATCGCAATTGTGTTCTGCAAATGTGAGAGGGCTGCTCGGAGACCCGCCTAGGCTGAACAACGGTCTCTTCCTGAGTTCCTCGGTCCCTCCCGCGACGCAAGCCCACATCTTCACCATGAAATCAACAGTCTCCTTGTTCTGGGCGTATCCGGTGACAATCTTGCCAGAGTTCTTCATGGTCGCCTCCATGGTCTTCAGGACCAGCAACTCCGATGGGACGTCGTTCGCCATGACGAGGCTGGATGCAGTATGATTGTTCTCGAGAGCGTCCCCTAGTCTGGCTGCCATCTCGACATCCCTATATGTCGAATGCCGCGGGCGACCTGTCTCAAGGTCGAGTATCTTCGGGTCGCCCCCACCTGCGTACGGGAACATGTGCTCACCATCGTATTCGACATCCCATCTCTGGTCTCGGGCGTAGAATATGTTGCGTTTGGTGATTTTCTTTATCGCGTCGTCGACCATCGATCTCGGGAATGTGATGACTCCCTTCCTCGTGGGATGGGCTTCGGCTCCCGCGTCCTGAAGCCGCTTTCTGGCATCATCACTGTCGTATCTGGCACCTGTCCTCTCTAGTATCCTAAGAGCGGCTTCATGTACCATTTCTATCTGGTCATCCGTCAGGACTTTCAACCTTTGGTTCGAGTTGAGTTTGATCCCTTTCACCCGAGGCACCTCCCCTGCAAACTGGATGGCGAAAGGTTTAGAAAAAGGCTCTTCCCAGCGGCGGTTGACGCAGGATGTGTGCATTGTCTGGACCAACTTGCCCGGAATGGTTAAACTGGAATTGAGACGCTACGGCATTATTCATTTGCGTTCTTGGGCGAAGCGAAGATCATTGACGCATCCGATCATTCCTGATTCTCCGTCGAATTCATGGATGCCTTCGAACCATCTTCCCTAGCTCAGTTTCGTGACTGATCGAATCAAAACAATGATTACTGAGTTCGAACGCTGTTTTCCCCGGAATCCCATCCAGCGGGCATCGCATACCACGGAGTTTGCTCTGACAGAACAGATGCGTCTGATTCCTGACCTGTTTTGTTACGATCCAGCAACTCGACCTCAATAAACGCATGGCCATTTGATTCACTTCTGAGCCGAGTTCAATAAGAACGCACATTATGTCATTACTGTCGAGACGGTGTCAATTATTCGAGTCTATAGTCGCAGCAAGGACATGTGACCATGGCCAAGAATCCATCATCATAGGGTTATCGGTCTTCAATATCTCAGATCGATATCATGCAATCTGAGCCCATCCTTCCATTCCCTGTTCTTCAAATCTATGAATAGTTCGACATGGCCGATATTCAACATGCCGTTGTCTGTGAAGAATCTGAAAGCTTCGATGTTCCTAGCAACTGGCTTTACGTTAAGGTACGTGGCGCATAGCCTCGTTGCCTCCTGAACGGCGATCTCCATTAACCGACTTCCGATACCTCTCCCTCGCCATGATTGATCTACCACGAGCGGCTCAATGGTCATTTCGTCGTCTTCCACCTCGAGTCCCATGAGCCCGACGATCGTGCCCTGCGCGTCTGCCACCCATATGCCATCTGCACCTACCTTGTCAAGATGTCCGTCGAAGAACTTGCCTGGATCAGAGCCACCAATGCTTGGATTGTCATAGATGGTTCTGTGAGTGATCGTGAGCTGTTCCCAGAGGCAACGGCAAGCTTCGAGGTCGCCGTCCTTGTACTTGCGATACTCCACGGGCGGTGATTCATCCATATGACTCCCCTCGCCTTGTCATCAATGATGCCAGCAAGCCGTAAGTGGACTTAAATCTTAGGTGGCCATCGTCTGCAATCTCATATCCATCGACTAGCCATGCTATTCCTGCCATGATTCTGGCACAATCTTGCTGATCCATTCTTCGTGCGGTCATCCACCGTACTGCTTCTGAGTGTAGAAGTACGCCTGTAGCACAAGGTCCCATTCGGTGTCATCGACGAAATCCAGCCCGACGTTGTCGTAGGCTCTGTCGAAAGAGTCCCAGTATACCTCATAGATCCCTATCGACGGACATACGAACACTGAGAGACCCGTGACTAGTCCACGCATCCTCCAGCTTGCCCAATCATGTACAATGACTCTGTCAGCCGCTACCACGATCGCATCGCAGGCTTTCGAGACCTCTGGATGTGACTCTGCTGTGCTCTCCCCCAGTAATGTGAACATGATCGTAATGTCTGGATAGAACCAGGTACCCATGTTGTTCATCCACAGGGATACATCCGACTGCAGGGCGGCTGTCTTCAGATACTTGCCAAGGGCGTTGTCCTTCGGCATCACAGCCTCCTTGAAATCGATGAACGCATCGATAAGCGGGTCCAAGGCCTTCAGGTCGATGACCGATAGGGATGCGAAATCCTGCATGTATGGGTAGAGTGTCGGGAGCGTGTGAAGCGGGGCAGAGTACCACGCTTCATAGTCGTCCACTAGCTTGCAGGCTAAGTCCAATGGCTCTATGTCCGGATCCACGGATAGGCCTGAGAGCATGTCTATGTAGTTCTGTCCATCGAACGGTACCCCGAGCTGGGATGCCACCATGTAGGATGCCGTCCCTCTCAATTCATAGGCCACTTCCACGGTTCCGAGAGTGCACGCGTCGAGAGAGATGATGTCTATCGATTCGCCGGTCTTGTCGATCGCATCGTTGATTCCCTTGCCCAGGTCGTCTATGGACATCCAGACCTTGAGCAATTCGGAGTCCGGGAGCCCCTCATCGGAGCAGAGCCCGAGGTACCCGTTCCCGTGGTTCTGGATCATAAGCATGAAGTTGTCCGCTGAAAGCGTTGGCTCGGTCAAGGCGTACTGGATGAACGAACTCAGCGTGTCCGGTGAGGACGAGTTGATCTCCTCATAACTCCGGACCTCCACCCATCCCGTCTCGGTCAGTGTGCTCAGGTTTGCAGGCATCGTCAGCCTGTCGATGAAGACGCAGAGAGCCACATCCTCTCTGTTCTTCAAATACTCCATCCATAGTTGGACGAAGTATTCCGTGTATTCGTCCAGGCTGTTGTCACTGGCCCAATACATCGCTATGGTCCACTTCCTCGCGTTATCCTCTTGATTGACATTCACCTGGTCGTCAGCGCGGCATACTCCTACCATTATAGAACTCACGATGATCACGGCAGTGGCGAAGACGGTTGCGACTCTACAATACTCACTACGAAATCCTACGGTCCTCAACTCTGATTCCCCCCGAGCTATCCGGTCCGATCAGACCGGTTCCCCTACCACGTGATTGTCGCTCTGATAGTTAATCCTGGCGTAGGTCAGTGCGTGTCCGAAGGACACATGTGTTCATTGCATCAGGTTGCAGGAAAAAGTAAGTCCTGTTCAATCATAGTGGTTCGTAAGCGGTTCCATAAGATAGTTGATGAATCCGACTATCGACTGATCATCCGTCCAGAATGCGGTCATGTCCTCTATCTGCTTATCGTCCTTGTACTCACTGGCCAGAAGGATGAGCTTCTTGTCTGAACGGATGAACAGGATCTTGGGAGGATTCATCTCTGTCATCTTTATCTTGGATTTGGGGCGCAGAACTTCTCCGTAATCTTTCAATGTCTTGATCTTATCAGGATCCATCGTCGCGAATCGGATCTTTATCTTCTTTGCCTTGGCCTTCTTCCAGAGCCTCTCGAAAGATATGAGCAGCTCTGGGAAACCTGCGATAATCATTTCCGATTCCGTTGAGTCTATCATGTGTTCTATCCGTTCCTTTATCCTTGTCTTTCCCTTGATGGCCCAGATGCGAACGTCCGAGGCTCCCTGAGGCGGCGCGTGTGCGAGTTCCTCAAGCCCTTCTCGGGCGTCTTTGACCGCGCTCATGATCTCAGATTCTATCTTCGATATCGCGATCTTAGGCGGTAATGCCCTGAATCTCTTGGGCCTTCCCGTCGAAGTCTCGATGATCCCCCTGTGTTCCAGGCGATCCAGTGTCTCATAAATCGCTGATCTGGGAACCTCGGCGACTGTGTGAATCTCGCTGACTCGGGCTTCTCCCAATCTTGTAAGGGCGGAGAATACTTTTGCCTCGTATGTTGTCAAGCCGAGTGAGATGAGCCTATCAATAACTTTTTGATGGGTCAAACGTATCCTCCTCTTGGATATCTACCAGTGTAGATATGATTGCGAAATACTTATATGTTAGTTTGGAATTAACGACATTCTTGTTAGTAAGACAATGACAACATGTCGGAGGGTGCACCGATGATATTCGAAAAACTAGCTGACGGGGTTATTCGTCACCACAAGAAGATACTCATCGCCTGGATAGTCATCCTTGCGTTCGTGGTGCCTGCAGTGCTGAAAGTGAATGATGTGCTGGTATACCAGGAATCCGAGATGGTTGCAGGTGACAAGGAGTCCCTCATCGCTCAGGATATCATCGATGAGCAATTCCCCACGGCCGTACCCAACAGCACCCTCATGATCGTCATAAGCGGGACCGATGTGACCAGTCCGTCCATGAGAGATTTCTGTTTGGACCTTGAATACCGCATCAAGGTGGAAGACGGTCTTGCATATCTGGAATCGATGACGACCGTCTATTCGGTCTACACGGGTGCCATCACCGCTGCGGTTGTCGAGATGGGACCGATGATCTATGTCGTGGAATCTGAGGTCAATCTGACTGCGAACCTCTTCTATGGCATACCTTCGCTGCATCTCAATAACTGGAATTACACGAATGCCAGCCTCGATACTTCGTCGCGGGATGCCGAGGCCTACGCGATCACTCTTGCGGCTCTGGATATGATGCTCTCGGAAGAGGATGATACAGTCAAGCAGGCCACATACGGGTACTTCTCGCTATTCGCAAGCGGATGGAATGCGACCTCAGACGACATCGCCCTCGTATCCGATCCGGTGGCAAGGGCTGAGGACGCGATATCCTATGCAGCGCCTCTCTTCATCGATGGCATGCCTACAGACGATGAGAAGGCAATGATGACTGCCATCTTGTATTCCTTCAATATCACGACGTTCTCGAACTCCAGCACGATTCATTCGTTCTCGCTCTCTATGATATCCGGAATCTCAGGGATTGAGGACATCGCCTTCCTCGAGGAGGTTTACTCGCTGGGTCCTGATTATGATTATCTTGAAGCCGGCGCTTTGGCCACTCAGATCGTCGCATCGGGCACAATATCGGATTATCCAATCACCATCCCTGAAGAATATCTCTCCGGCTTCGTGAGCCCGGACAATAGCACGATGCTCATTGTCATGTCATTCTCAAAGGGGTCGAGCTACTTGGAGGATGGCGAGAAGCCGATCATGGTGAATGTCGATATCCTTAGAGATATGGTGTCTGAAGCGAAATCAGCACATCTTGGTTCCGATTCCACGACCTATGTCACTGGGGATGCTGCCATATCTGCAGATATGGAATCATCGATGGGGAAGGAGATGATGTTGATCGAACCGGTCACGATCATCCTCATAATCGTGCTCATGGGCGTGTTCTTCAGATCAGTGGTCGCTCAATTCCTTCCGTTGGGGAGCGTCATGGTCGCGTTGGGGGTGAGCCAGGCGATAGTATTCGTTGTCGGTTCCCTCGTGGCGGACATACACTACACCGTCGTAACGATGCTTTTCAGCATCCTGATGGGTGTGGGCACTGACTATGCAATATTCATAGTCGCCAGGTTCAGGGAGGAACGGATCAAGGGGCACACCCGCGAGGAAGCGGTCAGGACATCGGTCACATGGGCCGGTGAGAGCATATCTACGAGCGGGGCGACCGTCATGATATCATTCTTCGCCCTCTCGATATCCGATTTCTCCATGATCAGGACCATGGGTCTGGTGCTGGGAATGGCCATCGGCATATCTCTGATGGTAGCGTTGACCCTTGTGCCTTCCCTGCTGCTCCTTTTGGGTAACAGGATCTTCTGGCCGACCAGGGGCCAGCGTTGGAAGAAGTTCGCCCAGAACGTGATGGCCAAGAGGGCTCAGGGTCATCGTGGTTACTTCCACAAGGCCGCGACATTCTCGATCAAGCACGCGAAGGCGGTCATGGTGGTTGCCCTTCTCGTTTCCGTGCCTACGACCTATGTGTTCCTTACGGCTGAGACGAGCTTTGATTTCATCAGCGGCATGTCATCTGGCGTAGAGAGCAACGAAGGTATCGTTGCCATGACTGACGGTTTCGGTGCAGGCCGGATAATGCCGACCGAGATCGTGGTCACATTCGACTCTCCCGTCTATGCAGATGGCAATTTCAGCCTGGGGGCTCTGGATGCCATCGCTCTAATGACCACTTCGCTGTCCTCCCTGGACAATGTGAAGCAGGTTACAGGGACGACGAACCCGAAGGTCACCGCGATCGATTACAGGAACCTGAGCGCATTGTCCACTGACTCGAGAACTGCTCAGGAAGAGCTCATGTTGGAGACTGTGGGCATTGACAATCGCACTGTGCTGATCACGATTGTCCTCGAAACAGGACCGATGACTCCGGAATCAATCAGCACCATCGATGACATACGAGCCACGGTCTCGACTCTGCGAGAAGACAATCCTGCCCTCTCATCAGCAGTCATATATGTCGGTGGCTCCACAGCTGTGATTGCCGACCTCGCAAAGGATCTCGACCAGCAGTTCAGATTGATGGAGATCGTCGTGGTCATCGGCATATTCATCGTCCTGTTGATCGTTCTCGGAGCATTCCTGCTCTCACTGTTCGCCATAATATCGATCATGCTTAGCATATCCTGGGCCTTCGCTGCGACAGTCGGCCTGTTCGGATACGGGATGGGGGAACCGATCCTCTGGATCATCCCTCTGATTCTGTTCATCATGCTTATGGGCATCGGGATGGACTACAACGTCTTCATACTGACAAGGATCAGGGAAGAGATGCACAAGGGGAAGTCCGACCGTGACGCAATAGTCGAATCGTTGGATTGGACTGGCGGCATCATCACTGCTCTCGCAGTGATCATGGGATCGGCCTTCGCAATGATGATGATCTCAAGTACCATGATGCTCAAGGAGATCGGCTTCGCCCTCGCATTCGCGATACTGTTGGATGCGATGGTCGTGCGGACCTACATAGTCCCTGCGATGATGACCGTACTCGGCAAATGGGGTTGGTGGGCACCGGGACCGCTTCAGAGGGAGGGGCGTAAGACGGAGACGTTCCGGTCACTCAAGGAGAAGTGAGATTGTCTCGGACTCACTTCCTTCCCCTACATTGGGCGCATCATGCGTCTAGATGAGGCGATTGGTCTAATAAAGTGCGAATGCAATCTGGAGAAACCTATTCCATACTAAAATATGGGATAGACAATTTCTCTAATCCATACCCCATATTGGTCGATGGATTCTATCGCTTTCGATCAAGAAAGGCTCGCGACGCATATGTGTGAAATGTGTGATTAGTATGAATAGTGTATTATAGTCGGCCACATTTACGAGGTGTGAGATTGCCATGTTCGGAAAGCCAGAGCTGTTCGGGAGTGCGACCGTTGGAGAGAGAGGGCAGGTCGTGTTGCCTGCCGAGCTCAGGAAGCGATTCGGCATCCAGGCTGGAGACAAGCTGTTGGTCCTCGCCGAATCAGCCCCTGATGGGATGTGGCACGTTAGACTCGTAAAAGGCGATGTGCTCCAGAAGATGTTTGCGAAGATGACCGAGCACCTCGGTCAGATGATGTCGGAAAGCGAGAAGGTCTGAACAGGGTACACCGCAATCGATTGGTCTATGATTGAAACTGATATGAAGAAAAGTGATTGAGTTAAGGTGATTTGATTGGCTAACAATATCATCGAGGTCGAGAACCTGGTCCATACCTTCGGGGACTTCAAAGCTGTCGATGGGATAAGCTTCAATGTGGAGCAGGGCGAGATATTCTCGTTCCTGGGTCCTAATGGCGCAGGCAAGAGCACGACAATCAATGTCCTCACAACCCTCCTTAAGTGTCAGACCGGGTCGGCAAAGGTTTGCGGCTATGATGTCAGGACTAACGCACTAGACGTGCGCAAATGCATCGGGATAGTGTTCCAGGACGAGGTTTTGGACAGGGATATGACCGTGGGCGAGACTCTTGAATTCCATGGCCGCATCTACTCGATGCCACGGGACCAGAGGCTTGCAAGAACGAAGGAACTGATCGAATTGGTCGAGCTCGAGGAGAAGGTCGGCGAACGAACCAAAAATCTCAGCGGAGGGATGAAACGACGGCTTGAGATCGCGCGCGGGCTCATGACAAGGCCTCGAGTTCTGTTCCTCGACGAACCAACGATTGGGCTTGACCCTCAGACCAGACTTAGGATGTGGGATTACATCAAACGCATAAACGATGAAGGCACGACGATCTTTCTGACCACCCATTACATGGACGAAGCGGACATGCTCAGTGACAGAATCGAGATCATCGACTATGGCAAGATCATCGCGTCAGGCACATCAGAGTCTCTGAAGAACACCCTTGGGAGCGACATGATCTACCTTGAGACCCAGGACGATACAAAAGCTGCTGAGATCGCTAGAAAGACGTCCAACGTCACCGAAGTGAAGCACCTGTCGGGCAAAGGACTCGAACTCATTCTCAATGCTGATGGCAGCAAGGTCATGCCTTTGATCCTTCGCTCGATAGAGGATGAGGGTATCGTGATCCAGAGTGTGAAGATGAAGAAGCCTTCCCTGGACGATGTGTTCGTTCATTACACTGGTCGCGAGATAAGGCATGAGCCTGCTGAGAACGGACTCCCTCGAAGAAGGAGGCACTAGTCATGGCTCGTGAGTTCCTCACAATCTACTGGCGTGAGATGATCAAATACGTCCGGTTCAAAGGGATGCTCTTCGCATCCCTGGTGCAGCCGGCGTTGTGGTTACTCCTCTTCGGAGTCGCGATGAGCAGTAATTTCGACAACTCCGCGTTCCAGTTACCGGACATGCCAGGTGTCGTCTCGGTGAACTACCTGACCTTCATGACCGCGGGCGTGATGGCCATGACTGCACTCTTTACCTGTCTGTTCGGTGGGATGGGCATCCTGTTTGACCGGAACTGGGGAATCATGAAGGAGATGCTTGCCAGCCCCATGAAATCCTATCATATCCAGCTGGGAGTCGGGTTGGGAGGGGTGACGAAGTCGCTCATACAGGTCTGCTTGATCCTTGTGTTCGGCCTTGTTCTGGGCGTGAGCTTCTTCGCCGGAAAATCTGCCTTGGAAGTCTTGATATCGGTGGCCGGGATCGTGGCTTTCATCGCAGTGTTCTCTGCAGGCTTCATATTCCTTTCAGCCACATTCGCGATGCGGGTCGAGAGCATGGAGAGCGTTCAGGCCATAATGACCCTGCTGACGCTGCCTCTGATGTTCTCGAGCAATGCCCTGTACTCTATCGATTCCTTCCCTACATGGCTTCAGGCGATCTCATCGGTGAATCCTCTGACATATCTCGTCAATGGCATCCGGTACTTCGCCCTCGGGGATAATTTCACCGCCATGGGGACGCACTATCAGCTTGCAGGAAATGACATCATTTTCGCATTCGTAGCGCTCTTGGGTTTCGCCTGCCTGACGTTCACAACGGCCTGGTTGACTTTCAAGAATGCGAAGGCGACATGATGCCCGGGATCTGAAGACGACCGACGATCGGGCAAACCCATGAAACCTCTTCGTGATTCCATTTTCGCGGAAAGTGGCTCATGCCGATCACATGCGGCTCATTCTATCTGCAACCATAGCTACGAACGCGATAGTGCTGGTCAAGTTTTTCAGTGGCCAGTTCTCATTGGGTGCATGTATGTTTACACCCTTCAGATCCGATTGGCTGAGGCTCAGACACATGGGTGCGTGAGGCGCGAACAAGTACCCTGGTCCAGTCCCGAACGCCATCGGGACCACGCTAGATGACGCGGGCATTGCCACTTCGCTCGATATCTCATGGATCAACTTGATGAATGGATCGTTCACCGGGGTCTTGGATGGGTCGTAGTTGCTCCCCTCATCTTCTCGTATCTGGATGTCGTCGAACCCATGGTCCGCGAGGTGTTTCCTCAATAGTATGACCGTTTCCTTAGCTGTGAGATCCGGAACAAGCCGAATCTCAAGCTTCGCCCTTGCTGTCGATGGGACGATCGTCTTAATCCCAGGGCCATCATATCCAGATGTTATGCCGCAGACGGTTATGCTGGGCCTCATGAACACCGCCTCCAGGGCATCGATCCCTGTTAGATTGAGCAGCAACTTATCGAGGCCGTAATCGCCCATCAACATCCCAACGACGTCTGCCTTGTATCCTTGCAGAGCCTCCAGGTCGTCTTCAGACGGTCTCATGATCCTCTCTTCGATTCCATCGATGAGTATGTTCTCGTTCTCGTCCTTCAATGAACTCAATGCCTGAATCAAACGCCATGCAGCGTTCGGGACGGCATTAGCAAATCCCGAGTGAACATCAGTCCGCGGAAAATGCGGTTGCCCCCCGGCAATCACGTTGAGATAGGCCATGCCTTTGCAGCCACAATATATCTCTGCTGGACTTCCGGGCGTGGTCGTCAGTAGCTCAATCGCGCAGCCATCTGCCCGTAGGAAATCCTGACGAGCCTCCGCAAATTCACTGAGATGCTTCGAGGATGCCTCCTCCTCTCCTTCGATCACGAACTTGACATTTATCGGAAGTTCTCCCAGAACCTCTTCGATCAGGGTAATCCCCATCAAGTTCGCGATATATGGCCCCTTGTTGTCCTGCGCTCCTCTCCCGTATATCCGCTCGTCCCTTATGGTCATCTTCCACGGAGGAGATTCCCATAGTTCGAGAGATCCTTCTGGTTGGACATCGTAGTGGTGATACAACAGGAGGGTCCGTTCTGCACCCACATTCTTCTCGGCGAATATGATCGGGGAACCTGCGGTTTTGAACTGCTTAGCGTCGAACCCGCGGCTCCTGAGCTGCTTTTCGACATGGTCTGCGCATTGGTTTATGCTCTCTGCGTCTCGGATGGCCACGGATGGGAATTCTATCAGCTTGCCTAGCATGTCCAGAGCCTGCTTTTCCTTCTGGAGCGCCTTCTCTAGAATCTCAGGATACTGTACCGTTTCGCTCACCATTGCTGGCTCCCTCCTTCGCGCTCTCTTGAGGTGGAGCATATTCGCGAAGATATTCTTTTCCATGGTGCCTTTCCCGATGACATGAATATCTCGTCGATCGCATGAGTAGCATGCATGTAGCCAGGTGATGGATATGCCCCTGGCCAGATACCGTATTCGATGCTCCACAGAGCGGTAGTGCTCCACATTCATGGGGAGCTCCCGTTTGAGGCCAGGATGCTCATGGAGGATTTCCGCCTGGCGGCCAATTGCGCGATCAGGGCCGGCCTCCAGGCGAAAGTGACCTCCAGGAACGCCCTGGTGAAGCTGGCGTACAAAGACTTCAGGAAGGAGCATCCGAACATCTATTCTCAGCATCTTGTCTCCTCCTTCGAGGTCGCGTGTTCAGTGCTGAAGAACCTGCGGAGGCGTTGGGGAAAGGGGCCAGTCCATCGCATCCCATATATCCGCCGATTGATGATGAAGGCGGAGAATCAGGCCTACAAGCTCGACCGGGAGGAAGGGGTGATCGACCTTCCGATACGGGCTGGATGTCATGTGAAGCTGAGGCTCGTCCTGAGTGATTACCATCGCATCTATCTGAACGACAGAACTCTCTCCCTTGGATCACTGACCCTACTTCCAAACAGGGTCATAATAGTCTTCAGGAAGAGCCCACCTAAATCATACATTCCAGAGACGGTCCTGTCGCTCGATACCAATGAGCGGAGCTTGGACGGCGTGTTCCTGAGCGAAGATGAGTGTCTGCCAGTCCAGGCCGCGTATCCAGATGTTCCAATCATCCAGGCACGGCATCATGACCGGCGCAGGAGCCTCCAGAAGAGGAAGGCGCACGACCGGCGGACATCGAGGCGGTTGTGTCGCAGAGAGGGGAAGAGAGAGCATCATCGGATCGAGTATCGCATGCACCAAGTGGCCAATGCGGTCCTCGGCCTCGCGGAGGAGCATAGATCGACGATTGTGCTCGAGGATCTGAGTGGGATGACAGCGCGGAAGCGCGGCAAATCGCTCAACCGACGGTTGAACTCATGGCCTCGGAAGATGCTTCACGACTTCATCGAGTACAAGGCAGCCTGGATAGGCGTGCCAGTCATCAAGGTGGACACATACAACAGCAGCAGGAGGTGCCCGATATGTGGGAGATTGAATCATTCCCGAATGGGTGTCGATTTCGAGTGTGAGTGCGGTTGGCGTGCGGATAGACATGTCAACGCTGGTATAAACCTGCTGAATACAGCCTTCCCGGAAGGGATGGCAGGGGGCTTACGGTTCAGCCCCGGCGCGTTCCAGCATGACGTGGTGATGACCCTCTGCGACCCATTCATGGGCGCACGGTCAAAGCCGAATGGAACGAGTCGATCATCGAGGGGGTGGTCATCATGACCACCACCCGATTATTGACAGAACCCCATGGTGCATTAGCGATTATTCCTATCCTGCAATTTGATGCTTGATTCCATCAGACGATTGATGCTCAGGTTTTTCAACGACCAACGTTCATACCTGGTCTGTGACCTAGATGTCCGAAGGACGTATTCTGACCCACCATCAGGTTGTGAACGCAATAGTCAGGGATCTTGAACCTCTAGGCTATGTCCGTGCAGTCTGGGAAGGGGGCGCGGTGGCATTTGGCCGTGCGGATGAATGGTCGGATATTGATCTGTATGTCGTGGTCGATGATGAGAGTGTTGGGGCATCGTTCATGGCCGTGGAACACTCCTTAGAACGCCTCTCGCCCATTAAACAGAAGTTCGATGTAGGCAAGACTCCCAACGATGGAGTGTTCCAGGCGTTCTATAGGCTAGAGAACGCCAGCGAATATCTCCTGATAGATCTAGCCATATTGACGACGAGCGCTCCAGACATGTTCCTTGAACCAGAGATACATGGAAAGGCTGTCTTCCATTTCAACAAGGGTGGCTCGATACCTCAAAGAATTGTCGATACGTCAGCAATGGCCGGTCGATTGAGAACGAGGTTGGATCGACTGAAGGCGAAACGCGATCTTTTCACCATATTCGTCCCAAAGGAGATCAATAGGGGCAACTTCCTCGAGGCCTTCGATGCGTATCGTGTCCTTGTCTATGAGTTCCTGCTCGAACTGCTTCGCATTAAGCATTACGCTTTCCATCACGATTTCAAGTTGCGATACATCTACCATGAGCTACCAGCAGATGTGACCGATGAGCTTGAGCGACTCATACAGATTAAGGACATGGACGATCTCAAGATGAAGTTCGCGCAAGCATCTGCGTGGTCGGAAGACATACTCCGTGAACTCGATGGCGTGGATTTAGAGAGGCTCTTGACGGATCAGATTCAGGGTCGTTGATCCTCTCTCCTTCGCCAGATGCGCTATGATTTTTCCCAAATTCACCACATAGCAGCATAAGAGTGACCCTGGTTCTCTTCATGTGGTTGCCATGGACAAAATCTTCGATGCTCGTGCCTGTCAGCATGGATATATTAGGTGTATCGTCCATTTCATGCGTTGGGATCATGACCGAGGAGCCGTCTATTCGATTGATGCGCGACACCGATCTCGCACAGGTCTTCGTATTAATTGACAAGGAGAATTGGGGGTGGGAGTTCCACGAGATTCGAAGGATATTTGCTCTCGATACTAGGAACTCCATCGTTGCGGAGAGCGACGGTGAATTAGTCGGTCTTATCACCCTGATCAATTTCGGGAAGACTGCATTCATAGTCCATGTCATAGTGAAAGCGGGTTGGAGGAAGAAGCAGATTGGTGCAAGGATGATGCGCGACGCTCTTCAGAACCTAGATTCTCTGGGTGTGGACAATGTGGAATTGCATGCAATGCCTGACGCTGCGGAGTTCTATACGCAATTCGGATTCAGGAGGATCGAAGAGATCTCATTCTTCTGCAGACATCCAGGGACTGGCGGACTGCATGACGTAGTGGCTCCCTCCTCGAACGATGAGTTCAAGTTGCTGAATCTTGAAGAGATCCTGTCCGTGTCTGAATGCCAAAAGAGGATGATGGGTTACCCTGAGAGTGATTTCCGATATGCCCTGAGGACAGATCCTCCGAAGTATCCTGTCGGGAGGATTGTAGGGCGCTCAATGACCTCGATGCTTGTTGCTAGGACGGGTTCCGACCTGAATCCAATTGGTCCATGGTTCATGAATCACCCCGATAAGACGACGGCTCGTGCGATGCTCAGATATGCGATTGCGAGATTGCCCGACCGCAGAACGGATGTTGGGGTATCCTCGTCGAACGAGCTGGCAAAAGAAATCTTCTCGGATGAAGGATTCTCGCTGATGACCGACGGAGTTGTCCGAGTCTCTCGATCGTCGAGGACCATTGATCCGTTCCCGCCTGGACTGCTGGCAATTGGTCATCTCGGAGTGATATGACATGCGAACCGTTCGATGGGTCGATCATCGGGCATTGATGTGCCATTGATCATAGTGCATCTTCTGATATGGGTAAGACTGGGACGTCTGATTTCGTAAGCTCCCTCTCCATGCCGATCATATACTGGGTTCCCATGGGGGTATCCGTCTTCTCCCAATCTTGCAGCGTCCTGGCGAGGACTACGAAATCTGGGTGAACCTTCTCAACCACCTCATCGAAGTTCATCGCAGTCACGTGAGTTCTGATGTCAACTCTGGGTATGAGTCCTTGCGCGACCGCCTCCGGGGTCTCATGCGGATCCGCCACTACTATTTCGAGTCTCGGATTCTTACGCAACTGCTTTATCACTCGCACGCCGAATTTCCCCGCACCTATCACCAACACTCTCATCGAATAACCACCCGTCCTCCTAGACTATTCCGAACTTTACGAATATGTACACCATCAGAACCACTATCAATATCGCAGGGATCGTCACCCTCGCCCCTCCGATCGCTATGTCTCTTCTCGATACCATCCCAGTTGAGAACACAAGAGTGAACGGCGGAGTTCCGATTGGCGTCATGAATGATAAGGACACGCATAACCCGCATACGAGAACTAGCAGCTTCGGATCAACGCCGAGCGCTGAGGACATTCCGATAAGCACTGGTGCCAGGATTGCTGCGGTGGCTGTGTTGCTCATGAAATTGGACAGTGCCACAGATACTCCTGCAATTATCAGCATGATCACGATTATGTGGAAGCCATGAGTCACGCTGATTATCTGCTCGGCCATCCAACCAGCTGCTCCAGATACCTGTAATCCCTCTCCCAATGCCAGGCCTGCACCGATTATCAGGAATATGTCCCATGAGATGGTGCGCGCATCTTGCCAATCGAGGGTCCTGGTGGCGAATAGGATGACCACTGCCCCGAGCGCAACTATAGTGGCGCTCATAAAACTCGCAGGGAATCCGAGCATCTCTCCTATATTCGCACCCACGATCCACAGGGCGACGGTCGGCAGGAAGATGCCCAGAGTCTTCTTCTCTCCTGCGCTCAGGCGCCCCATCTCCTTAAGCTCCTTGCTGACAGATGATATATCCAATGACTTGATCTTGATTGGAAACACCTTCTGGAGGAGCAGCCACGCGATGACCAACAGAGCCATACTCGTCGGTAGGCCGATCTTCATCCAATCGACAAAAGTCCATGTCATACCGCTCTCTGCCAACTTGGTTGCTAGTATTGATGATGCGACTGCGTTGGGGGCCGATCCCGTTACGGTTGCCATGCCTCCAATCGCAGATCCGATGCCTATGCCGAGCAGGAAGAGTACTGAGAGTCGTCCCTTCTCCTCTCCTGCTTTTGACGCAAGGCCGAGCACGACTGGAATGAGGAGCGCGACGGTCGCAGTGTTCGATATCCACATGGACAGGAAGGCCGCGACGAGCATGAACGAAAAGAGTATCTTGTTGATCTCTCCTCCAAATTTCGAGACTATCAGGTATGCTAGTCTCCTATCCACGCCATGCTTTCGGAAAGCCTCGGCCAGTATGAGTCCACCCATGAGCAGATAGACTACTGGGTCCGCAAAGGGCACCAAAGCCTCTGTCGTGTGGAATATGCCATAGAAAGTCAGCAGGACTGGAACTAGCAGAGCGGTCACCGGAAGTGGAAGAGCTCCGAATGTCCACAGCATGGATATGCATACGAAGATCGCGAGCGCATACTGTATCTGCTGGTCCACCGGGAGTGGCAGAATGGTCATCAGCAAAAGCGCAACGAACGGAAGTATGAGCTTGATCGACCTCTGGACCAGTTTCGGCAATCTGCCGAAGGATTTGAAGAACGATGGTGATAGCTCGACGATCTCCTGTCCGAAGAGCTCAAAGGTCCCAATAAATGTCTTCAGAGGCTTCTTTTTCGGATATGGACCTTGCATTGTAATTCCGCAATAGACCTGAGGTTATTTGAAGGCACTGGCCAGTTGGGCCGTTCACCAGATATTGCTCGAACTCATCATGTCCCGTGCTGTCTCATCGTACAGAAATACTTCAGGATGATTTCGTCCCACCCGCTATCGGTCACGAAATCAAGTCCCAGCGTGTCGTATACTCGATAGAGACTGTCCCAATTCACATCATATATGCCTATAGACGGTGGCACGAATACGGCCATCCCGGACAGCCTATCCCTCGTCCTCCAGCTCTCCCAGTTCTTCACGATCACATCGTCTGCTGCGCTCACGATGTCCTCACACAGAGATGCAACGACCGGATGGGACTCTGCGAGGACCTCTGCGAGTTCTCCGAACATCCCACGGATATCCGAGTTGAATCCACAGCCCATGTTGTTCTCCCACATGGCGACGAAATGCTGCTGGGCTGCAGTATTGAATGGTGTGATCAATGTCCCGTCCTTCGGAAGAAGCTCTTCAGAGAGCGCCGCGAATGCGGTCCCGACGCCGTCCATCTCACTCAGGTCCATCACAGAAAGCGTGGCGAAATCCTGCATGTACGGATACAGTGTGGGATATGTGCCCAGAGGTGCAGAGTACCACTCCTCGTAATCGTCTACCATCTTGCACGCGAGGTCAAGCGGCAGTTTGTCTGGTTCCTTCGACAACCCATCGAGGAGAGCAATATAGTTGAGCCCGTCGAATGGCACTGCAATTTCAGAAGCAACAAGGTATGATGCCTTATTTCTGAGCTCGTAGGCCACTTCGACCGTTGCGAGCGTGCATGCATCGAGGTCGATTATATCGAGTTTCTTGCTCGTCGCAACTGTTGCCATATCCAAAGCTCTTCCGAGTCCGTCGATGCTCATCCATGGTCTACCCTCTTCACCCTCATCGACACAGATGCCAAGGTAGCCGAGGCCATGGTCTTGAACAACGAGCATGTAGTGCTCAGCTTCGAGATACTCCGCAGTCATGAAGAACTCGATGAAGTCTGATAGTGTCTGTGGGTTAGATGAGTTCACATCTCCAAGATATTCTCTTTCGACCCACCCTTCCTCGGTGACCGTGCTTATGTTCGCTGGAAGCTCCAACCTGTCGATGAATATCGCCAGAGCGACATCATCACGGTTCCAGATATTATCAAGCCAGATGTCGAGGAAGGTTTCAGTCATGCTGTCTAAGTTGTTATCGGCCGCCCAATACATTCCGATGGTCCATGATCTCTCAGAATCTCTCTCCTGCAATTCTTGATCATCAGGAACGCTAGCCAGAGAATCATCCATCGAAATCGATGCGAACTGGGCAGGAACACCACCTGCCATGAATGCTGTTGATAACAATCCACACAAGGCAACGGCTAATGCTATCCCCCTACCTATCATGATTTTCCCCCCATGCAAGATGAGAACCTATGCGGTCTGTTCATCTCGCAATACCCGGAATGCATCGGCGCTAGTTCAATGTTATCGTGGCTCGATTCGGCCAGTCGTTCTTGCATGCCCGTGTCTAGAGCGGTTCTGATTTCGCCTCATGCTCCCTGCTATCACGTCATATCCTATGCGCTGGTATCCCCGAACTATTAATGTGCGGATTTGTACATTAACCTCTTCGATGTTTCCCAAGCGAGTTGCATCGCTGAAGGTGTCCGGGATAAGGAAGTTGTTCGAGTCAGCGCCACCAGGCGCCATCAACCTTGGTCTTGGAGAGCCAGACGTCCAGCCCCCACCTGAGGCGATTGAGGCGTTCAAGATGGCTTTGGACGCTGGCCGGAACAAGTACGGGCCAAGTGCTGGAATCACGGAGCTGCGTGAGTCCATAGCGAAGAGTCTCAAGCGCTTCAGGCACGATGTCACATTTGAGAACATAATCGTCACTGCGGGAGCGACCGAGGGTATGATGATCGCATGCGATACGATCATTGACGAGGGTGACGAGGTCCTCGTGCCCAACCCGGGTTTCATCGTCTACGGTCCGGACGTTGCGCTTGCAGGGGGCCGTCCAGTGGAATACTCACTGACGCATGAGAACTCCTTCATGCCCGACATAGAGGAGATGAAGTCCCTCGTGACCCCCAGGACCAAAGCGATAATCGTCAACAGCCCGTCCAATCCGACCGGGTCGGTCTTCCCGAAGGAATGCGTGAAAGCGATTTGCGACATAGCGGCTGAGCACGACCTCTATATCCTCTCGGACGAAGTGTATCACAATTTCATCTATGATGGTGATCATTGGTCCTTCGCTCGTTTCCATGACGATACCATAATCATCGATTCGTTCTCGAAATCATTGGCCGCCACGGGATGGAGGATCGGATATGTAGCGACATCCAAGGAGATAGTCCAGCAGCTCTCGAAGGTGCAATATTACGCACTCGCGTGCCCATCAACGCCTACCCAATATGCGGTGCTCGAGGGGTTGAAGCACGGTGAACGATTCAAGACTCAGCTCCAGAGCACCTTCAGGCGGAGGAGGGATATCGCTCTGAGGAAACTGAGGGAGATACCGACATTCTCCACAACTCCCATTGGAGGCGCGTTCTACGCGTTCCCCAAATACTCGCAGAATCTGGCATCGGACGATTTCGCCATGAGGATCCTGAAGGAGGGGGTCATATGCGCTCCAGGGAGCGCCTTCGGGTCCCTGGGCGAGGGTCACCTTAGGTTCTCATATGCGAATTCTGAGGAGAACATAGAGAAAGGGCTCGAGATAGTGAAACAGGTCGCAGAATCCATCTGAACCTGGTACAATTCCATAGATTTATATGGATACCCATATCTTTAGGATTCATGCCAGAGGAGGGCGCCAGCACTACCGCCACCCCTGATAGGCTAATGAGTTCTAAGGCAGCCCTCTCGGTCGTGAACAGTGTTCTGGGCGCAGTACTCGGAACCACGGCACTCGTGTTCATAGCGAAGAACATGGGGCCTTCCGTCCTCGGCATACTCGGTTATGCGATGGCATCTGTGGGCATCCTGAGCTTCCTTTCAGACTTCGGAATGGGCTCGGTGCACAGGACCCACATCAAGCATTCAATCGACGTCGCAAAATGCATCGGAGCGTATGCCGCGATACGGCTAACTCTACTGGCGATCTTCGCGTCCGTGACATTCTTCATGATAGAGCTGTGGAAGGAAGGATACATGGGTGCGGGCATGCCAACCGACCCATATGTCCTGACCCAGCTCGTAGATTCGATGTACGTCTTCCTGGTATATTACGTCCTTCTCGGGATCAGTCAGATCGCGACTCACACGTTCGATGCTTTGGATGCGAGCGCGAAGGTGCAGGTACCCGCCATATTGGAGCTCATCGTGCGGGTTGTGTTCGTAATCTATGTTGCCACATCTGTGATGGGCAGCGGTTATAATGGCCCCGCCCTTCTGTCCGCAGCGTACGCCGCCGGAATGATCACCTCTGTCCTGCTTGTGGCATTGCTCATGCGTCGCTATCCCATTTCGATTCCGGACCGGATGATGATGATGAGCTACATCCGTTCGCTCGTACCGGTTTTCGTGGTTTCGATGACGATTATACTGGACTTGTATCTCGATAAATGGATTGTCGGCTATTTCTGGGGGGAAGCGGAGCTGGGACTCTATTTCGGCGTGCAGAGGATGGCTGTCTTCGTCGGCGTCTTTTCGTTATCCGTAGCTACACTCATCCTCCCATCCGTCACTACATATTTCATTAAGGACGATGTCGGAGCGAGCTGGGATGTGGTCAACCAGGCCGAGAGGTATGTGTCCTTGGTTGTCATCCCTACCGCTGCTTTCTACCTGGTTTTCGGATCCGATATCCTGAGGATCTTCCTGACCGAGGAATTCTCATCAGCGATCACCACTATGAACATCCTTGTTCTCGCCGGCGCAGTTCTCGCGTTGGTCCTTCCGCTCCGGTCAGTCATTGCAGGAGTGGGGAAACCTGTCACTCTCTTCATGGTCGGGATCAGCGGACTGATTGTGCAGCTGACACTGATGATCATACTGGTCCCGAAGACGTTCCTGGGAATACCCATGCTGGGATTGAAAGGCACTGGGGCCGGACTCGCATTGCTAGCGACATCCATATTCTATTTCTTCATCCTCAGATACATGGCGTGGCGGATAGGCAGGATACTCCCGAACTCGCGGTCATTCAGACACTTGCTGAGCGCGATCGCCATGGTTGCGTCCATGTATGTCGTCAGATGGTTGGTGGTGCCATCGATCGACTGGATATCACTGATATTCCTTGCAATCATCGGGATCATAAGCTACGGGTCAGTCGCATATCTCCTTGGCGAGTTGGACTCCGATGATTATAGATACTTCAGGAAGATGCTCAATCCACAGGACACATATCAATACGTCATAAACGAACTGCTGGGCAAGCGAGTCTGAGCCCATCCGATTCTCTTATAGGCACCGACCATGATTACTGCGATGGTCAGGATGGGCGAAGATACAATCATCATGCATGCGTCAGAGCTTCTCACGCTGAGGGGGCCGAAGAGGTCTAGGACCCGTGCTGAGATGGCCGATCTATCCATAATCCAAGATGGAGCCGTGGTCGTATCCGATGGCATCGTGGTGGATGTCGGTCGCTCCGAGACAGTACTCCGGAAGTATGGTGCCACAGGGATGGAGATGATTGATGCATCCGATAAGGTCGTCATGCCTGGCCTTATAGACCCCCACACTCACCTCGTGTTCGCGGGATCGCGTGAGTTCGAACTTGCGCTGAAGCTGAAGGGGAAATCGTACCTGGAGATCCTATCGATGGGTGGTGGCATATCACGGACCGTCAAGGACACCAGGGCCGCATCTGAGGCTGAATTGTTCTCTCAATCTGCTAGACGGCTGGAGTCGATGATCGCTCACGGATCTACGACGATCGAAGCGAAATCGGGATATGGCCTTGACAGGGAAGTGGAGCTCCGTATTCTGGAGACGACCCGGAAGCTCGACCAGGCATACCCTGTCGACATCGTCCCTACGTTCCTGGGCGCCCATTCCGTACCGCCAGAATTCGAAGGAAGGCCCGATGATTACATCTCATTCGTTGTCGACGATGTGTTGCCAGAGGTCGCGAAGCGTTCTCTGGCCAAGTACTGCGATGTCTTCTGCGAACGTGGAGTGTTCGATGTGGACCAGTCGCGCAGGGTCCTTCTGGCAGCCAAGGACCTTGGACTCGGTCTGAAGGTCCATGCGGACGAGTTCGTTACCACCGGGGGTGCCGAGCTCGCGGCGGAGTGCGGCGCGGTCTCGGCGGAGCATCTGGCGAAGCCATCGGATGATGGAATAATGGCGATGGCCCGGAAGGACGTCATCGGGGTGATGCTGCCAGGCACGCCCTTCACATCGATGACCGGCATCTATGCGGATGCGCGGAGATTGATCGATCTGGGACTGCCGATAGCGCTCGGCACGGATATGAATCCGAACTGCTGGAATGAATCAATGCAATTCACCATTGCCCTCGCATGTTATCAGATGCGAATGACTCCAGAGGAATCCATCACCGCTGCCACGATCAATGCCGCAGCTGCGATCGGGCTTGAGAAACGGATAGGGTCGCTGGAGCACGGGAAGAGGGCGGATATCGTGATCATGGATGTGCCATCATACGCCCATATGCCATACCGATTCGGCACCAACCTATGCTCACTCGTGATGAAGAATGGCAAGGTCGTATGGCGGAAGGATGCTGGAATGCAATCCTAGAACCTCAGGATTATTATCCCGAGCACGACGGTTCCGATGCCGATCCATTCCTTCATGCTCAGCTGCTCCCTGAGAAAGATCAATGCGAGCATGGTCGTGAAGACCGCATTCGATGTGGCTATGGCTGCGGTCGCTCCCGTGCCCATGTCCGAGTGCGACATCGCGTAGACGAATGACAGGAGGCCGATGCCCAGGCATGTGCCTGCGGCGATGGGGAACACGATCTTCGTATCGATCGATTCGTACTTGCCCGTCAACCAGATGTACGCGAAGAGGGTGACTCCCAATGCGCCCATAGCCATCCACATTATCGCGGTGAACAGGTTGGGGTCGATCTTCTGGTTCTTCTCACCATAACCTATCAGAAAGTTAGTTGTACCCCACAGTATGAACGTGCCTATTGCGAACATCAATGCATAGGTCGCCATCGTCTTCTTCTCCACGGAGCCGTCGAGCATCGGTTATCTATAAATACGTTTCTTGAAATGAACTGGCCCTCCTCGTTTCCTCGACGCGATTGCGCTCGGTCATCTGGGTTATTTATTTATCCACGCAGACAGATGTTCGCGGCACTGGGGTGCGCGACTAACTGCCCCTGATCACTCTCAGGTCGGATCTCAAATGGTGTCAGTATGCATGCTCACTGAGCTCGAATCCTACAAGGGCATCATACCCTACAAGAACCCTGGCGGGATGGGAACGAACGCACCGATGGTTGCGAGGGAACTCGAGAAGCTAGGGTGTAGGGTTGTGTTGAACAAGCCGGAGGAGGACTATGACGTCCTTCACATACACAGTCCTCTGCCAAACTCGTTTCTCTGGGCGATCAAGAGAAAGATATCTGGAAAACCCCTGGTCGTACATGGCCGGCACCTGCCTGAGCTGGTCAAGGGCGGTTTCGTCGGGGGTTCGCTGTTCTATCCTTTCGTCCGCGCCTATTCAGTGCTCTTCTACAACCTGGGCGACATTGTCCTGGGTGCGACGCCTTATGTGGCAAAATCGCTCTCCCGAGACGGAGTTAAGGGACCTTTCAGGATCATTCCGAACGGAATCAACAGGGAAGTGTTCGTGAGAGATCCTGAAAGGGGTGCAGTCTTCAGGGAGCGTTGGGGCGTCAAGCCCGATGAGAAGCTAGTGGTCAGTGTGGGCCTGCGCATCCCCAGAAAGGGAGTCGACACTTTCGTATCTATGTCCTCTCGGATGGCTCACAGACCGGATGTGAAGTTCGTATGGGTCGGCGGATCCGAAGTGCTTTTGGAGGATGCTCTCGACGAGAGATCAACCGGTCGAGTATCCTTCGTTGGGCACGTCCCCTTCGAGGACATAGTAGGGGTCTACTCCGCTGCGGACGTGTTCGTGTTCCCTACCAGAGCCGAGAGCTATGGCAATGTCATGCTAGAGGGGGCCAGCTGCGGCTGTCCGTTGCTGATCAGAGACATACCTGTCTATGAGGAATGGGTCAAGGACGGCACGCACTGCCTGAAGGCCAAGACAGATGAGGAGTTCGTGTCGAAGCTGGAGCAGATCCTCGATGACCCGGTGCTGAGTGAGGGGCTGGTGACCGGCGCGAAATCCCTCGCAGAGGAGCATGACATAAAGAAGTGCGCCAAGATGCTCAAGGAGATGTACGAGGAACTGGCTGAAGGAGGTATCAGGGCTGATAGGTGAGGATATCATCAATACCTTCTCATCCCTGGGTGATCCCGGGATGCTCCTCGCCATCGCATCGATCATATTGATAGATGGTACGGGTTTCCCGACACTGCCTGAGATATGGACCGTCTTCATATTCGGTGCTCACTCGGATTCCTTCGTATGGGGTGTCATGATCGTCATCGTGTCTAGCGTCTCCAGCCTTTGCGGGAACTTTCTGTTGTATTCTCTGGTCAAGTTCGCGAGATTGCCTCATTGGATCGAGAAGAGGATGAAACAATACACGGATTTCCTCATTGTAAAGGACGAGCGATTGCTGTTATTGAACCGACTTGCGCCGGTCGTCCCGTATACCGGTGCGTTCATGGCCGTGTGCGGCTGGAACATAAGGAAATGCGCAGTCTTCATATTCATCGGAGCGGTTGCCAAGTCATCGGTCGTTGTGGTCCTGTCATGGCTCAGTTATGACAACCTGAGGGCGGACCTCGCCACATGGGTCGCCATCGCGGCGGTCCTGATAGTGATCTCTGTGAGCATTGTAGCATCATTAATCTACAAGAGACGGCTTCGGCTCAGGGGGGAACCAATACGATCTCCGTGATAGTCCCGACATACAATGAACGGGACAATGTCGAGGAACTGGTCAGGAGAACCAACGTTGCGTGCTCGACATCGGGCATCGAGGTCGAGATGGTCATTGTAGATGACAACAGCCCGGACGGCACTGGCCAGTTGGCCGATGACCTGGGGAAGAAGTACGATGTCAAGGTGATACACCGAGCAGGCAAGCTCGGCCTCTCCACCGCCGTGCTCGAGGGATTCGATGCTGCGAAGGGCGAGATTCTCGTGGTCATGGACGCAGACCTCAGCCATCCCCCAGAGAAGATACCCGCGATGATCGCGAAATTGGTCGACGAGAATGCTGACATGGTCATCGGGAGCAGGTACATAAAGGGTGGAATGGTGGAGAACTGGCCCTTCCACAGACGCATGATATCCAAGTGTGCTACCCTCCTGGCCAAGGGCCTGACCAAGGTGAAGGATCCGATGTCGGGCTTCTTCGCCATCAAACGCGAAGTGATAGATGGGGTCGAGCTGAACCCTATCGGTTACAAGATCGCCCTTGAGATACTCGTCAAGGGAAGGATCAAGAAGGTCGACGAGGTTCCGATCACATTCGCAGATAGGAAGGCTGGCAAGAGCAAACTGGGGACTTCGGTCACCCTGAAGTACATCGATCACTGCATCAAGCTCTACGAGCACAAGAAACCCTGGCTCGCGAGGTACATAAAGTTCGCCTTCGTGGGCGGGATCGGCACGGTCATCAACCTTGCGATCCTGTGGGCCGGCGTCGAGCTGTTCATGCTCTACTATCTTCTGGCGGAGGCAATCGCGTTCGTCATCGCGGACACCAACAATTTCATCTGGAATCGGTGGTGGACTTTCCGATCGAAGGGCAAGATACGCATACAGTATCCCCAGTTCCTGTTGGTCAGTCTCGATGGCCTCATGCTGAACCTGATCCTGTTGTATCTGTTCGTGGAGAGCGTATTCCCAGCGATCGGGATCGGTCAAGACAAGGCCAGCGTGTATCTCCTGCTCGCCCAAGTGATAGTGATCTTCCTGGTCAGCACATTCAACTTCTTCGCGAACTCCCTGTGGACCTTCTCAAAGGAGATGACGTTCAAACCTAAGGCTTGATCCTCATCAGGACAGGTATATCGAGCGCGAATGCGAGATCGTTCTTGATGTAGAAGTATACCGGGTCTATGCTGTCCTCGAAGAGGTCCAGCACGGTGTCGTTTCCGCTACCGATGTACTTGGGCAATATCATCGAGTAGTTGTTCTCTCGAAGGTATGCTGTCAGTCCTCCTATGTCCTTCAGGCGGAAGCATACGACCACCACGGAAACATCGTATTCGTCTATCGCGTTCGTCACATCGTCTAATGTGAGTTGCGGATATCGTCTATATGCGACGTTGGCGACCTGTGGTGGTGTGAGCGCACCGGCCTGGGTCGCGATCAACGGGTCGCCGCAGATCACCCATGTGTCGTTGCCTGTTAGGTTCTCGATGCTATCCGTTATGTCACGTAGCATCTCCGCATAAGTTATCTCAGACGGCTCTCCCTGGGCGGCGATACCGTAGAACGCTAGACCTGCTGATGCGACCACGTCCATGAGTATGACGGCTGCCGCGAAGCGTCTCATCGCGGTGTTCTTTTTAAGCATCTTTCCGAGGTTGGTCCTCCTTTTGACGCCTTTTTTGGTCTTGACGGTCTCGGCAGTCACTACACCCGCAAGTATGGCGAGGGAAGGACTCATCAGGACCAGGTGGTGGAAGAACACCAATGGTTGGAATATCATCAGAAGCAGCAGAACCGCGGAGACGACCATCAGCAGACGTATCTCTCGCCCTGCAGACCATAAGCTGCGCGCGTAGATGAACGGGAGTATGTACGATAGGTTCAAACCGAGGTATGCCAGGATCGCTATCTTCAGGAACGGTTCGAAATCCCTGTGGGACTGATTGAATATCATTCCCTGGAGCATCGCCGATGTGTCCAGGACCGCCAGGAAAAGAACCAAGGGCAATACGGATGTTGAGAGGAACAGCGCCATGTCCACGACCCTCTTCGAGCCGAGGGATCTCTCCTTGATCGCCTCGAAGGTGAAGAATAGGAGGACGCCCAAGACCCCGAAAGCGCCCAAGAGCTTCACGGAAGCGGATACCCCCATCAGCAGACCTCCGGCGGCAAGGGCCCATCTGCTCTCCTTCTGTATGTAGTATACAAGGGCCAAGAACGAGAACGCAAGGAAGTAACTGGCCATCCCATCGAGTGAGTACAACCGCGACTCCCGAAGGAACGCGAAGTCGACCGCAAGGAATAGTCCGGTTGCGAGCATGGCGATGTCCCCGCTGATCCTCCTGGCCACGACCATACATGCGAGTATCGCGAATATTGATAGCGCCACCTCCAATGAGCGAAGTGTGACGACATCTCCGCTGAATATCGCTCCGATGTAGAATGCGAATGGTGCCTGGTCGCAGGGGAGTTCTGTGTAGAGGTCGAACCCGTAATCAATGAGCAGCGATCGCTGGAGCATGACGCCCTCGTCGACTCCGTTGTTGGAGAAGCTCCAGCCGATATGATAGAATCTGATCGAAGCTGCGAGCAGTATTACCAAGCCCGCTACTATGACCACGTTCCGCCTATTCTCGGTCAGGCGTTCGAGCAATCTCATCCGGTCACTCCTTCGCCTGTATCCGAACCGTCGTGAGTGTATATGTGTAGTCTTATCAGAGGAATTCCTGGAATTCCTTGACGAGTTCCGGATACTTATCCTCTATCGCCTTCAGTATCGCGAGTGTGGACATCTTCTCCACACCCACTTCATTCAATGTCGCAATCACCTTGTCGAAAGTCTCGTCAGATAGGGTGACGAGCTTCTCCTTCGCGAGCCAGTTCCTGTAAAGCTGGTTCTCGATCAGGTTGCGCCAGCCGTTCTCGTATCGCATGAGCGACTTCTCGCTGAAGTCGTTCTCTCGGGTTGCTTTCGCAAGGACCTCTCCTGCGACCTTTCCCGACTTGCATGAGTTCGATATTCCGCCACCGGTGATCGGGTCGATCTGTCTAGCAGCGTCACCCACGATGAGGACCCCATCGCCTATAGTCTTCTCGATGGGAGCACATATCGAAACCGCACCGCTGACTAACTCCAGTGGCATCCCTTTCCTGAGTCTGGGGTCACCTTGGATGAACTTGTCCAGATGCTTCTTGACGTCAGCTGTCTCGTGCAACTTCGTGAGCTGCATGCCGATCCCGACATTGGCGGTATCTTCGTTCTTCGGAAACAGCCAGATGTATCCTCCCGGCGCTTTGCTCCCCAGCACGAATTCGCAGTATTCGTGCTCGATATCGATGTTTGTGAGTCTGTACTGGAAGCAGGTGGTGATGTCCCTTGGCGCGAGGCTAGTGTCGATGCCTGCCCATCTGCCTACCTGGGATTCGAAGCCATCGGCCGCGACGACGCAGCCGCAGCTTATATCTCGGGATCCATCCATCGAATTAACGTGCACTCCCACGACCTTGTCCCCTTCCTTGATGAGCTTGGTCGCCGAAGCTTTGAGCTGAAGGTCCGCGCCCGCCTTTATGGCATCTCTCGCAAGCTGCTTGTCGAAGAAGACACGGTCGATGACGATGCCGACCTCGTCCCCCGCCATCTTCTCTCCCAAGTAGAACGGAGTGCCGTTGGGTGCTACGAGTTTCGCGCCCTTGACTTCCCACGCCACGCTCTTCTTATCCAGCTTGAGCCCGACGGAGTCGTGCCACGCCCTGGAGATCCCTTCACCGCATCTGACCGGCGAGCCGATCTCCTGACGTTTCTCCACCATTAGGACGCGAGCGCCATTCTTCGCTGCCCACTTCGCAGTCATGGAACCTGCAGGTCCCGCACCCACGATCACAATGTCATAGTCTCGCTTCATATCAGGCACTCTCCACGAGTTTGATCGCACCGACCGGGCACGCCTTTATGCACCTCTTGCACAAGGTGCAGCTATCATTGAATTCAAGCACTACCTCCCTGAGGTAGATGGCATTCTGAGGGCACGAGCCCACGCAAGCGCCGCAGTGCATGCACTTGTCTATGTTGACTTCGAACTCATCGAGTTGGTCCTTCTTCAAAGATAATCACCTCACGTGTACTGATCACCGTGCTTCTTTCTCCACTCGTCCAATGGGGTGGAGAAGCGCTTCTCCACATCGGTCCTGTACACCGGGCCAGAGTTGTAGGCGCAGAACGGTATCAGCTTCATATCAGGGGTGGTGTAATGTATGCTGCATCTTTTCACCCTCTCGATGTCATAGTTGTACGAGTCCATGAAGTGCATCGCGCCGACGTACATCATGTTCCAGCTGAACTTGGACAACCCCTTCTTCGTGTCCTCTGAGAAGACCCGCTTCAGCACGTTCAGGAACTCCATGACGTTCATGCCCTCGGGCAGCTGGTCCTTCCTGATGTGTTCCTTGATCAGGCTGTACGCCTTCAGCTTCGTGAACAACTGGACCTTCTTACCGCTTGCCTTCCTCGCCAGCTCGTACAGTTCTGTGAACAGTGAATCGACATCTATGAATTTCGTGAGCGGGACCACATGTTCATTGTCCTTCACGAATAGGTAGGTCGCGAGTCCGCAGTGCGTGTGGTTCGTGAATGTGACCATGTCCCTCCCCGCGATGGCACCGACGAGTTCGGAAACCGCCACGACTGTCGGGACCGGGTACCAGTCAGACGCCTTGATCTTCCCACCTGACTGCTTCTCGACATCGTGTATCAGGTCGGTGAGCGTGTATCTCCCCTCCACCAATTCCTCACGGGTCATCCTGCCAGTGAATGCGACGGGTTGGTAGTTGACTCCCCTGATGACGTCCATGTTCCTGAGCGCATAGTCGAGTATGGGCCAGACCTGGTCGTCGTTGACCCCTTTGACTATCGTGGGAACCAGCACTATCGATGGGTGCGTTGACAACTGCCTGAAATTCTCAACGACCTTCTGCTTCGTGGCGAGTAGGTCCTTGCCTCTTGCCCTTTCGTAAATCTCAGACCTCATCCCATCGAATTGTAGGTACAATGTGTTAAGACCGGCCTCGCTCGCCTTCTTGCAGAATTCCAGACTCTTTGCGAATTCTATCCCGTTCGTCGCAGCTTGGACCTGTGCGAAACCCATGTCCCTGGCGGCCTTTATGACCTTGAAGAAGTGTGGATAGATCGTCGGTTCCCCGCCGGAGAATTGGACTGCTGGGCATGGCACCGGTCGCTGCGATCGCAGTAGCTCGAGCATTTTTACGACTGTGTCATAGTCCGGTTCGTACACGTAACCTGCAGAATTGGCGTTCGCGAAGCATATAGGACACTTCAGGTTGCACCTGTTCGTGAGATCGAGATTGGCAAGCGCGGTATGGCTGAGGTGAAGATCGCAGAGGCCGCAATCGAACGGGCACTGCTTCGCCTTTGGTATGGCAGGATCAATGACTCCCACCCCATCCTTTGCCCACTTCTCGACCCTCAGGTATGTCTTTGCATCTGACCAGACGACGTCCTTGAAATCGCCGTGCTGCGGACATGTCTTCTCCATAATGACCTTCCCGTTATCTTCGCGGATGGTCGCTTGGATGATAGACAGACACTCCGGACACAGGCTCTCCGTGGTCTTTGGCAAGCCCTTTGCTAACGATGAGTCTTTTGTCAGCATGATATCCCTATCCCGGAGATAGATTTTCAGGCAATGATTTAAACCTTATGTAGCTATTACTGCTACAAATGGACCTCAAAGCGACTATTGCACGACTAGGTGGCAATGCTGACGAACTCATGGCGGAGTACCTCAAGATATCTGGAGCGCTTTCGAAACTGGGGTTGTCCGATTACGAATCCAGAGCATATATCGCTCTCGTGGCACTCGGCCCTTCTTCTGCCAATTTTGTAGCGGACGTCGCGCAGATTCCAAGGACATCTTCGTACAAGGTCATGATATCCCTCAGCGACAAGGGTTTTGTTCAACCGAAGCAAGGTAGGCCTCGGATATTCTCTCCTATATCCCCTTCAGAGCTCTCCGAACGATTCATCGTGGAGATCAAGAACTCCTTCTCCAAAATAGATTCGGTCCGCAACATACTCTCCGACAAAGGCGTCCCCCAGCTGGTCTACACCATATTGGGGAAGAACCGTGTGCTCGATAAGATCGGTGAGATGATCGACAAGGCGGAGCACACCTTCATAATATCCTCCCCATCGTTTCCAGCAATCCGAAGGCGTTTGGGCAAGAGGTTCGGGAGCGCAGTCAGTCGCGGGGTCCATGTGAAGGTCATCACGACCCCTTTTGTGAAAGCCCCCAAGGATATCGAGGTTGTCCGCAGAGATGGTCTCATAGCGACAGATGTGATTAGCGATGGGAAGGCGGCACTCTTGGCCGCTGCCGATCTCTCAGCATGTGGGTACACGGATAACGAATCGCTCGCTGCACACCTTGAGGAATTCCTGAGGATAATGTCCGACCGCCAGTCCTGACATAGTCCTCACGTTCCATGTTTGTCCTATATTGGTGCTTGGAGCGAGGAAGATTATTATAGCTCAATGTAACATGCGAGTCAGTACACCTGTGATGGACATAAATGTCCATCGGATGGTTACTAACGGGGGAAGAGAAATGAGAAGAGCACCAACTTGTGTTTTGATTATGGGTTTGTTGCTGTCCGCTTCGATGGCGATGACCGGCATGATCGCGAATGCTGGCAGCGCCCCGAAAGCCGTGGATGAAGAAGGGCCAGGCACGTGGACCGTCTTCGTCTACTTGGACGGGGACAACAACCTTGAGAGCTATGCGATCGACGATCTGCTCGAAATGGAATCCGTCGGATCCAAGAACGGCGTGACCATCATCGTGCTGCTGGATACATGGTCGTATGTTGAAGGCACCCACTGGCTCCTGATCGAAGAAGGAGTATCACACTACGATGCCGAGACACAGGAACTGGATTGTGACTGCGATTTGTTCCCTGAGGCAGACTGCCCTGGCGAGGTGGACATGGGTGATGGCACCAAGCTGACTTGGGCCGTCGTGACCGCGTTCACATACGCCCCGGCTGATTACTACATGCTCGTGCTCTGGGACCACGGCGGTGGATGGAGGGGCGTCTGCTACGATGACAGCTCCCCTGCGATCGGCACTGATGGCTGGGTATCAAGGCTGACAACTCCTGAGACCGCTGCCTCATTGGCTGCCGCTCAGACCCAGCTCAGGGAGACTGTTGATACGGACTACAAGCTGACGATCCTCGGCTACGATGCCTGTCTGAACGCAATGATCGAGGTCATCTACGAGAACAGGTACATCGCGGACTACATGTTCGCATCGATCAACCTCGTGCCTGGTCCAGGAATGGGCTATGCTGGATTCCTGGAAGTGATGACTGAGGATTCGCCGACGGTCCAGGAAGTGGGAATCGCTGTCGTTGATTCCTATATCGACTTCTACGAAAACCTGGTCTCCGAGTCTGGACAGGGCTGTGAGTACTGCGCCGACGTGACGCTTTCATTCCTGCGCCTAGGAGAGCCTGTGACGAACCTGGTCAAGAGCATCGATGCGCTGGCGAAGGAGATGTTCGAGGGTGGCTATATGGATGACAGCAGCTACAGAGGTGCGATCGAGTCGGCTGAATCTCAGACCCCGAGGATACCCACATACGAGGGAGAGCAGCTGCCGTTCATCGACCTCGGTCTGTACGCTGAACTCCTCGGCCAGAAGATACCGGAACTCCTCCCGCTGACCACCGCGATTGTCGAGGGTGTGGATGAAGTCGTCGTGTATGAGAACCATGTGACCGCTGCTGGCGGAGGCATCTTGAGAACCTCGGGCATATCGATCTACTTCACCTGTTGCAGCCATTGGATCAATCCGGCATACTGGTTCGAGGACATCGAGGACGCTGAGCTCTACGGTCTGAACACGCTCTATTACGGCATGGCCTTCACGGTCGACACCTGGTGGGACGAGATGGTGTTCACGTTCACACAGGCCTACGACGAGAGCGTGCTGGACTTCGAGTAAACGATCAAGAAAACCGTGCGGCTGTGAGGCCGCACATCTTATTTTCCTTATCCTCCCAACACCGATAGGTCACTTGCTCGAGAGAGGCCAACCTCGTTTGCCCCCTTTCTTGTTCTCCGCCTTGATTATGGTCTTGATGAGGAACGGGGCGTAGATTGTCGTGGCTATGGATACGAGGACTATGATGGAGTAGATGTCATTGCCTATAGTCCCCATGTTCAGGCCGATCATGGCCACTACGATGCCCACTTCTCCTCTGGGCACCATGCCCGCTCCGACTATGAGCGCAGTCTTCTCGCCCCTTTTCGCAGCGCCCAGTCCACACCCGATGAGTTTGCTCAGGATCGCGACGACCGTCAGGATGATCGCGTATGGGGCGATGGCTGAGAAGTTGCCGAAATCGACCCTCGCACCCATGACAACGAAGAAGAACGGGACCAGAAGAACGTTGAGTGGCTCGAACTTGCGTTCCAGTTCGTAAGTGTCCTTGGTGTCTGAGAATATGAGTCCCGCGAAGAACGCGCCGATTATGGCGGCTAGACCGACGAACGAGGCCGCAGCCGAGAGGAAGAAGACGACCACCAGGATGATGACGAAGGGAGCCTCCTTCTGGACGAGCTTGTCGAACCAGCTGTCCCTCTTGAATGCCCTTGTCGAGTAGTGGATTGCCCAAGTTCCGTTGACATTCTTGTCATGCCTGATCTCTCTCTTGCCCGAAGCGTACTTCACTATTCTCGTTCCCAGAATGGTAACGATGGCGACGAAGCACACTGCTTCTGCGATGACGACAGCGACACTCAGCGTGGTCAGACTCCCGGTCGCGGTTCCTGATACGAGCGTGAGGACGATCATCGCCAGTATGTCGTCGACGACGGCCGCGCCAAGGATGATCTTTGCTTCCTGCGAATTGATCATCTTGAGGTCCTGCAACACCCTTGCAGTGATCCCAACGCTCGTTGCGACCAGCGCGGCGCCGATGAACATCGCCTCGATCGATGAGGCGAACAGGAGCAGCGAAACATAATAACCCATGATGAACGGAACGATGACTCCCAACACTGCGACGGATCCAGCGATCATCCCTACCTTCTTGAGGTCAGAGAGTTTGGTCTCCATGCCGACCGAGAAGAGGAGGAATGTCGCACCCAGCTGAGCGAGCACATCGAAGAATGTGTCATGTTCAGTGATGAGATTCAATATCGATGGACCTAGTATCACCCCTGCCATCAGCTCGCCAGTCACGGCAGGTAATTTCATTCGTTCCATGATCTCGCCGCCGATTTTCGCAGCTAGAAACGCTACGAAGATCAGGACGAGAGTCTGTTCAGTCTCCACTGTATCCCATCCGGAGATTGAATATCATAATCCGTATTTAATTGTGAGCCAGTCGTTTCTCGACTCTGCCTTACGGCCCTGGTATACTGCATGTAGCTGGAGGGGTTTACACTCAGTCGCTGTCTCTGTCCCCTGGGATGACAGTGAAATATCTTCTTGCTGGTTCGGGCGCGCGCAGGAGAGTGCGCCATCGACTAACGAGCGATACATCCGCTCAGATCTCGTTCTCAGTGATAGCCGTCGTGATCCTTCTCGCATCTACGGCGTCGGGTCTATATATCGCGAAGAGGGAGATCGACCGCCTCTCAGAAGAGCGAAGGGCCGAGATGGTTCGATCGATGGACGCAGCCATATCCGAGGTGAACACCGAATTGGGATTATTCGCTTCGACCAAGGCCAACGAACTCCTTTCTGGATGGAGCGAATATCCGGTGAATGACACCCTGATATCCGAGGAATATTCTCGTACGGTCGAGGCATATATCGGCGATTCGTTCCCTCGTGATCGAGGCGCTTTCAACATCGAAGTCCATAACTGGTCTGGATCCCTGTTCTTCGCCGAGAAGAGGACAATGGACCTCCTATCAGCAGACGATGGGAAGGCCGCCGAAGTCACGATCGACGATCAATCGATGGAGTACGAAGCCCTCCCTGCTCCCTCGGATGATTCCATCGGAGAACAGACGACGAATCCTTACTATGTCGTCATAGGCAACTTCTCGGTCTCGGTCCAGGCTGAGGATTGCGTCTTAGCTAGAGATGAGTGCTTCGAGAAGCCTTTGTTGTCGGCACTGCCATTCCTCGAATCCAAGTTGCGGGCATTCGAGATGGCGTCATCCGGAGAGTACTCGGACATCGGGAAGATGGTGATGTACATGTTGACGACGCTGTCCCAGTATCGGGTTCTTGACGGGTTTGGCGTGCCGTTGTATTCCAACGGTTCTACGACAGATATGATCCTGACTGAGGTGGATGTGTACCGTGCAGTGGCCGTCGCGCTGCTTCTGGAGCAGGCAAGGCTGCTCCGGTCGATCGACGGCTCATTTGCCTCGGATGTGGTCGATGTCTGCGGAGGCAGCACGCTTGGCCTGCTAGCCATGATCTCCTGCTCGGGGTGCTCGCTGGATCCTGCTGAGCTGTTCCTTTGGTTCCTTGGTTTGAGAGAGCTCCGACTGGACCCCACAATCGTGATGGCACAGGCCATCGCTGGTATTGCGGACATGCTGGTGGTCAAATACATGGACTATCTCGGATTTCTTGGACTGTTTGACGTGGCGGACGAGGTACTAGAATCGATATCCAATTCGGTCGACAGCGTGATGGAGTTCCTGACCGGGGAAGATGACTCCGCAGATTCTGTCCGTTCGTGGATGCAGCGCAGCCTTGAAATGATCGATTACACCCCGCGGTTCTATTCAGAGACATTTTCATGCGACTCTGATTTCCTCGTCATAGTTCCCGAAAGAGTGTACTATGTCGAGGATGTCTCTGGTAATCTCTATCCCGTCTGGGTGGGAGACATCATGGTGGATGCCGATGTCCCGGAATACAATCTCCTTGAATCTGATCTGTGGGTCGAGTTCTACCCCGTCTTCAAGGAGTGCCAGGGGGAGATCAAGGATCTTATGTATGATTGCGTCCAGAGGTTGGCTTTCGATCTCGCCTCCGCATCGTCAATGGACTTGAGCAGCTGTTCGGTCGACCCAATGGACGGAGAGGATGTGTTCTCGATGATGGCCGACCATGCGGGCGATGTCTCCATATGTACCGATCCCGAAGCCGTCATGATCGCGGCTAGATCATTGCCATTGTACAGCACCCAGTACAAGATGGTTGATCGCTTCGTCGATTTCATCGAGGATCATAAATCCCGCATATTCCCTGAATATCTCAGGACTGAGATGTGCTCCAACATCGCATCTGTGGTGCTCGATAGCGCTCGATATTCGTACATACCTGATCTGGGTGTGTCCGTTCGTCAGCAGCTCGAAGAGATCGTCGAGCACGATGTGAGGTACGATGACGCATGGGGGGTGTCCACATCCGCTTCATGGAGTTACGATACGCGATGTTCCATCTACGTCGAATGCCTCGAGATTGCGTTCAATCAGTCCATCGGGCAGGCGGACGATGACTTCGCTGGTCCGCTGGTGGATTCATTCGCATCGATGCTCGCATACGGCACCGGGAGTTTCCCTGGGATCGCATCATTCATGGAGGCGCAGATCGAGTGCATAGCGAATGCCACTTTGGCTCAGAGTCACATCTCCTCGTACAAACGATCGGTCTATGTTGACATGGCCACTCCGTTCGAGTTCTGGGACGGCGAGCGAGAGGCTGCCGATGAGATATCGTCCGTCTTGAACGAGAGTCTCTCTATCGTGGTCCAAGGCGGTCTTCCACCACTCACCGAAGTGCCTTACAACCCCTCGGTCGGGTACTCCTCGCTTGAGCAGTTGTTTCCCACGGGTGATATCTTGGTCCAGGTGAAGCGACCATGGGATTATGACCGTGCCGAAGAGGACTACCCGAACACACACATGACTTCGCTGTCCAATGCATCCGCCACTCCCTACTCGACCCAATGGCTGGTCTCCGCGAAGGGGCTCGTGGAGATCGAGCTCTCGTCCGAGAGCTGCTCTCTTCTCTCCCTGATATGCGGTGAGGAAAGTTCTCGAGTGCAGATTCTCGTGGATGTATGCGTCCCGGTCGTTGTCCAATCGTCATGGCCATTGGAGGATGTGGGCTATAATCCTACGAACACCGCTCTGACGGATGCCATCAACGCGGCGAGGAAGTTCTATGAGATATTATGGTCCAAGATCGAACCCCTGGTCGGATGGATCAAGGATGGCATGGAGCGGCTCTTCACATTCTTCCAGGATGCGTTCGAGACGCTCGCGGGGTATGCGACACGGGTGCTAGCATTGGTTGCGAAGGCCGCCCAATCGATGGTGGAGCTACTTCAGGAATACGTCCAGAAGTTCGCCGACTCGGCTCTGGCGAAAGCCGTCAAGCTGTTCATCGACCTTGTGGGGACAGTGGAGCTGCGCATCACAATGTATGGCTTCACGATAATCGTACGCACCAACCTCCCGGATCTGCTGTACAAGAAGTCCCAGGACCTGGTCAGGATCATCGTATGCACGGACAGGTTCGGCCCTGGAATATCATTCGGGTTCAGGATCGCCAGGCTATCTGACGGAAGGTTCGATGTCGTTGTCAACGGCACGTTATCGTTGAAGCATGCCACCGTCGAGGTAGTCGTCGATCCTCTCATGATCATCCTGAGGAGGTTCGTGGAGGTCCATTGCAAGGCGGAGACCTGGGCTCTGGACCTGGTGATCCCCGAAGCAGAGCCATATGAGATCGCCGAGGTATCGACATCCGATCTTCCAGGTGTAGGGCTCTTCCTTTCCAACATACCAATACCCGTTCTCGGAATGTCCGCTTCGATCGAGGCTGGTTTACGGTTGAAGTACTCTCCGCCTTTCCCGACCGATGTCGTGGTCAACGAGTTCGAGGCGAACCCTCAGGGCGATGACTCCGGACGCGAATGGGTGGAACTGTACAATCCGCTCACGGAAGCGAGGTGCGTGGATGGTTGGGTGATCGAGACCGCTCATGGCATGAGCACAGAGTTGCCCATATCCGGCACCATCCCAGCGAACGGCCTCAAGGTCTTCACATTCCCGCAGACATCGATAGACAATGGCTATTCCGGGGACCCGTTCAATGACGGCGACTCTCTGATACTCAGGGATTCGGAAGGCAAGATCGTCGATGTCACACCCACGCTGAGTGACAGCGCGAACGATGCACGTACACATCAGCGTACATGGGACGGCGGCCCCAGATGGCTGCTTCGTGACGGGACCAAGAGCGATTCGAACGGTGCATCCGTGCTCCTCTCCACATCGGATTTCATAGCGAAGGCTCTCTTCAAAGCTTTCAAGGAGGCATTCGAAGAGACGAAGCTGTCCGAGGTATCGGCGTCCTTGGATTTCGTGAAGCTTCTGGGCAAGCGCATCCTATCCCACTTCATCGAGAACCTGCTGTCCATCGTGAAAGAGGTGATCCATGAGATCATCATATACATCGAGGTGACCCTGAGCGATGCGAGCGGGACCGCTGGCTTCGGGTTCAGGACATCCTTCGTGGTGACGGGAGACGCGATCGTGGACGTGCTCCGATGGCTCATCCATACTTTCGCGACATTCGTTGTTAACCTTGGGCGGGCAAGCAACCCAATAGCATACCCTCAATTCCCATCGAGCTTCTTCTCCGGTCTGTATATCCGATTCGAGCTACTGTTCGAGATAGGCACGCCCAAGATGCTGAAGGTCCTGGGGGTTGCGGGCGCTTTGGAGAACAGACTCACCATGGTCGTGTCCATTGCCCCCAACATCCCTGCGTTAGGTAGGTTGGTCGGCAGGTCATGGGGCAATTGGGCCGTTCAATTCGGAGTCTATCTTGAGGGTGTGCCGAGGGAGTATGTCTCAGGGTTCCTTGTGAAGGATACGGGCGATCTCGTGGACCTTTGGCTGGTGAAGGGACGCGTTTACGGTGTATAGGGCGTCCCACATAAGGCTTAAATGCCACCGGGTAATGTGAGACGCGGTCACAGATGGACGCGTTCATAAACTCGCTGCTGGACAGACTACTCGAGGATGTCTGGTTCGAACTCACCTTCCTTCTAGCGGTGGCCTTGGTCGCAGCGTTCCTCTTCACCAGGTTCGGCCAGCCGAAGGTGATAGGTTACATCGTGATCGGAGTGATCATTGGTCCGAGCGTGCTCAGCATCATCCAGGGAGGAGCGGATGGCGAATCCGGACTCCCCGAATCTATCATGATGCTCGCCGAGATGGGTGCCATCATCCTGTTGTTCATGATAGGTCTCGAATGCGACCTCAAAGAAATCTACACCAGGAAATCCATAATGATTGCATTGGGCGGCGTCATCGTCCCTTGGGGGGCTGGCTTCGCCACAGCGTATCTTTTCGGGTACGAGATCGAGGCGGTGTTCATAGGGGCCACGCTCGTGGCAACCAGCGTCGCGGTCACCGCCAGCGTGATTGCTGAGTTGGGACTGATCGGCACTCCTGTGGCTTATGCCATAGTCGGCGCAGCGGTGGTGGACGACATACTCGGTATGGTTGTGCTGGGCATTTCCAAGAGCCTCGGCTCTGGAGAGTTCGATATGATCGGGATCGCCATCCTGGTGGTCGCAGCCGTCCTATTCGTCGTACTTGGTGCATGGATCGGGTCGAAGTTCCTTGCGAAATTGGTCTTCAATGTGCAGATCTCGGGTTACAGACGGAAGATGCCCATGAGCGGATTCATACTCGCGCTTGCCATCGCTTTCATGTATGCATTCGTGGCAGAAGCAATTCAGATATCTGCGATCGTCGGTGCATTCGTTGCGGGCACGGCATTCTCCGGGTCCGCCCTCAGGGACGGATTCAGGAAGGGCACGCAGTATCTGGAGGCGCTGTTCGTACCACTGTTCTTCGTATCATTGGGCACAGCAGTGAACCTTGGTTCCATGTGGGATATGATCCTTCTCAGCATAGCCCTCACAGCGGTAGCGTTCGCTTCCAAGATAGTCGGATGTGCTATACCTGCGTATTACTCTGGAATGAAGAAATGGGATGCCATCTCGGTCGGTGTCGGAATGACGCCCAGGCTCGAGATAGCGTTCATAATCGCATATTACGGACTCACGAAGGGCCTTATCGGAGCGGATCTCTACTCCGTTGTCGTGTTCATGGGTCTGGTCACGGCTTTGTTGACCCCGCCTCTACTCAAGCGCACATTAAGACGCGGTGGCCACAAGCCTATAAGCATTTGATCTGTGGCCTTAGTGCGTTGCAGTGGCCATGGAGTCGCCGCTTGATCGATCCGCGAGGGCCCCATTGTATTCACTGGGTTCTGGGTCTGCGTGTCCCAGTGACAGGAGGAATGCCCTTCCGAAGGCTATGGCGTTGTCTCTATGCCCTGCATGGATCTCCCGCAGGAACGCCTTGCCGACCAAGAGCGCGAAACGCTCATCCTTTCTCATCATCTGACTCAACTTCTCCTTCTTATGGTACAATATGCCCACGCGAGGAGTATAAAAGGTGGAGATGTGACAATCATGGTTGATTCTCAGCATTGAGAAATAACGGTACTCAACCTGATGTCTCGGGGCGCATCCAGTCATCCGATGACTTCGGTTCCCTTCATATATGGCCTGAGGACCTCGGGAACCGTGACCGTGCCATCCTTGTTCTGATAATTCTCAAGGATGGTTGTCATCGTCCTTGGAAGGGCTATGCCTGAACCATTCAGCGTGTGGACGAACTCGCTCTTGAGATGTGGCTCCCTTCTGAATTTTATCATTGCCCTCCGGGCCTGGAAATCCTTGAAGTCGCTGCATGACGAGACCTCCAACCACTGGTCCATTCCTGAAGCGAATGTCTCGATGTCATAGGTCTTCGATGAATGGAATCCGGTATCGCCTGTACAGAGCAGTTTGATCCTGTATGGGAGTTTCAATCCCTGGACGACCGCCTCTGCGTCTGCGAGCAAGGTCTCAAGCTCCTGCGGAGAAGTCTCAGGGACCACGAACTTCACCATCTCCACCTTGTTGAACTGGTGGACCCTCGCTATCCCCTTAGTCTCGATATGCTTCCCGGCTTCCCTCCTGAACGATGGGAGATATGCGGTGTGATAAATCGGGAGATCATTGCCCTCGAGTATCTCATCTCTGTATAGATTCGTGACGGGCACCTCTGCGGTCGGATTGAGCCATAGATCATCCCTTTCTATCCAATACATGTCGTCTTCCATCTTCGGAAGCTGACCCGTGCCAATGCAACTCTTCCTGTTGATTATGACTGGCGGGAAGATCTCGATGTATCCCTGATCCCTGTGCAGGTCCAGCATGTAGTTGATGAGCGCACGTTCAAGCCGAGCCCCATCTCCCTTCAACACATAGAATCCAGTCCCTGTGATCTTGACCCCACGGTCGAAATCTATGATCCCCAGCTTCTCGCCGATCTCCCAATGGGGCAATGGCTTGAAATCGAACTTGCGTATGGTTCCCCATTCCTTCACGGTGGGGTTGTCGTCGGCGCTCTTGCCAACTGGAACACTAGGGTCCGGCATGTTAGGCATGTTGAGCAAGAGTTCATCCCGTTCCGACTCCATCTTGCGCACATCATCCTCAATCTCCTTTATGCGCTGGGCGATGGCCTTCATCTCGGCTATCTTGGCCGCTTTTTTCTCTTTGTCCAGTTTCGGTATCTGCTCGGATACTTCATTCCTCGTGCGTCTGAGGCCGTTGCCCTCTTCGATGAGTCCTCGCCACTTCTCGTCAAGACCGAGGAACTGTTCCAGTATGGAATCGCCGAAGTTCCTGTCCTTCAACGATTTTCTGACGGCGGCCTCGTTCTCTCGTATGAATCTGGCATCGAGCATGCGTATCACCTGAGTTCAGGTCATTTGTCAATGACCTAGTTCATATATAAAGTGTGAGCAGCGCTGAATAGTCTGGCATGGCTCATTTCTTCGCGAGAACCACAGTTCTTCCCCTTACTTCTATCATGACCGCGTCTGCGGCTTCGGCCAATCGAACACCGGCCTCACGCCGGTCCATCTCCATGTTCTGGAGCAATCGCACTTTGACGATCTTATGTTTCTTGAGCTGTTTGGACACCTCAGCTACGATGTTCTCCGTGATCCCTTCCTTGCCGATGTGGATCGACGGTTCCAGTGTCTGCGCTCTTCCTTTGATGTTCTTTATCGTCTTCTTATCCATCGTATCACGCTCCCTAGACCTTCTTGGGTTTTAGCGGGTATCTGAGTACATTGCCGCAGGAGAGACATGTCATCGCAACATTGCCCGACCCGATCCTCACTCTTACGTTCCTTGGGGGCGTGAAGAACACGTGGCACGCTGGGCAATACCTCCTCTTGTGCCTTGCCCTGACCTTGTGTCTCTCATTCATCTTCAGAGCCAGACCCACGTACCTTCGAGCCCTCTCATCATTTCCAGCGAGCCCCGCCTCTTCCGCGAGTTCGAATAGTCTATCGACCCTCTCTTCAGCTATGCCTCTCGCATCATTCCTGCTAAGGTGCCTTCGGGCCATATCACACGTGGGAAGGTAGTAGTCTTAGATAATCATATCCGGATGATTCGCGTGTGCCAGAGCCATCGGACGACATGTAAATCAAACGGCCACTATCAGTGAGGTTTAAATATGACTACCATTATCCCGCAAACCTGATAGGACAATCGAACCAGGTGTTATAATGTCACGCAAGCCAGCAAGCATGTACAGAGAGATAAAAGGGCAGGCTTACTGCCGCAGAGAGTACATGGGCGGCGTTCCAGCATCGAGAATCACCCAGTTCGAGCACGGCGTCAAGGCGGATTATCCTGTGAGGATAACGCTCAAGGCCGTGGAACAGTGCCAGATCCGACATATAGCGCTCGAGGCGGCGCGTATCTCCGCCAACAGGTTGCTTGCGAAGAAGATCGGTTCGACTGGCTATCACCTCAAGATCAGAGTATATCCTCACCAGGTGCTCAGGGAGAACAAGATTGCGACCGGTGCAGGAGCTGACCGTATCTCCGAAGGCATGCGAGCGGCTTTCGGGAAGCCTATAGGGACCGCAGCAAGGATCCAGCCTGACCAGGAGATCATCACGCTCGAGACTACCGCGAACCACTTCATCACCGCTAAGCTTGCGTTGAAGAGAGCGGCCATCAAATTGCCTACGCCATGCTATCTCGATGTGGAGAAGGGCCCAGGCGCGGCCAAGTGATCATCATCTGAGCCGTGCCAATTCCGCACAATGTTTTTTACCGTTGGTCTCTGTACCCCTAAATGCGCATCGGTCCGAGCGATTTGATCTTTGCACAGGTATGAGTCAAGAATGGGGTGAGGATGTTTGTACGATGTTGACCTCGCCAGCGCGATATCCGAGATAAAGAGGCTGAAGGTTAGAGTCGTCGCTCTGCAGGTGCCCGAAGGGCTGAAGCGGAGGGCGTATCAATATGCCGAAGACATCGAGAACAAATCGGGCGCCGAGGTCGTCGTTGTTGCCGAGCCTTGCTTTGGAGCCTGCGATGTGCCCAGCTCACTATTCGATCTGGTCGATGCCATTATCAATGTGGGGCATTCCTCTATCCCGTCTATCAAGTATGCGAAGCCTGTCATTTTCGTTCCTGCAAGGTCCAATGTTCCATTGATAGATCAGCTAAAAAAATCCGTGGACATGCTGACCGAACCTGTCGGAGTCCTAGCGACGACCCCTCATCTGACAGACCTTGAGCCTGTGATAGAGGGCCTGGAAAGCCTGGGCCTTAAGATCAAACTGGGCGAAGGCGATACGAGGATATCTCATGCAGGTGAAGTGCTAGGGTGCAATTACACATCTGCGTTATCCATCGGGAATGATGTCAACAGCTACCTCCTGATCGGATCTGGGACGTTCCACGCGCTGGGCGTACATCTGGCAACGGGCAAGAAAGTGGTGGTACTGGATCCAAACCTCGAGGCGCCTCAGGAGATAGATCAGATAAAGGACAGGATGCTGAGGCAGAGGCACGCAGTGATCGAGAAGGCTCAGCGTGCACGTACATTCGGGATAATCATAGGTGAGAAGATAGGACAGCGTCGGCTCAGACGCGCGCGCGAGCTTCGTAAACTCCTGCGGTGGAAGAAGAGGGATGCAGTGCTCATCATGATGGATAAGTTCGATCCAGATAAGCTGAAATCGCTGGGCTTCGATGCGTATGTGTCCACTGCATGCCCGAGGATCGCGATCGATGATGTTGCCATGTATGACAAGCCACTTCTGACCCCTCAGGAGCTCGAGATCGTCCTTGGGGTACGGGAGTGGGATAACTACATCTTCGACCAGATGACCGACGACGAGTTCTGAATGGTTGGTGCTGCTCCTGATAGACATCGATGCCATTCTCAGGCGGGGATGCGAGTCTCATGCCCGAATAGGGATCGGAGCCTCCGAGCAGCTTTTCGAATCCACAAGAGAGCGTCTAGCATCGAAGGCATGTTCTATCGAACTTGTGCGGTTCGATTCGCCGAAAGAGCTAGTCGATGCGCTGTCATCGGAGACAATCGATGCCGCGGTCCGTGGCACCCTTCCATCATCGCCTTTGTTGTCGGAGCTGAAGTCCTCATTCGATGTGCCTGAGATCATGCGCACGGCGATAATGCGCACTTTGAATGGACGCACTTTTATGCTCACACCGGTCGGAATAGATGAAGGAATGAACGCTTTTTCTAAGATATCGCTTGTTCGAGCCACCCTTGAGTATTTCTCGCGCATCGGCTGGTCACTCTCTGTCGGCATTCTGTCAAAAGGGCGCATGGACGACGTCAATAGGGGCGATGAAATCAAGAGGAGCATCGCGGAAGGCGACGAAATGGTCAAAGTTCTAAGAGCCGAAGGGGTCGATGCTGAGCATTATGCGATACTATTGGAGGAGGCGCTCGAAAAGCGCGATATTGTTGTTCCTCCCGATGGGATTTCGGGCAATCTCATGTTCCGGGCATTGCACCTCGTAGGTGGCTGTGAGGCGTTCGGCGCCCCAGTCGTCAATATCGGTGCGATCTTCGTAGACACTTCCAGGGCGAAATCTGACTTCTCAGACGCGGTGCTGCTGGCCACGGGCCTGAAACTTTTATAATGCCTCTTGAGCTATCCCACCGTGATGAGGCTTGAGATAAACGGCTGGAGCTCGAAGATAACGTTCTCAGCGACTCATATCATTCCAGGGCATCAGAAGTGCGGCCGCCTGCATGGACACGATTATGCCATAAACGCAGCGATTTTTGGCGAGGTAGGGGCTGGAGGTGTCATTGTGGATTTCATCAGTCTGAAGGAATTCTTGAGGGGTGTGGCGCATGAGCTCGACCACAAGATCCTCATCCCGATGAATGACCCATCGGTCGAAATATCGGGTGAGACTGTGAAGTACGCTGCCTCCGGAAAGCACTACAGTTTCCCAAAAGTCGACTGCGCGTTCTTGGACCTGGAGGTGGCATCCGCCGAAGGGTTGGCTGAATACGTCCTCAGGACCTTGTTGAGCAAGATGAAGTTCCCTGCGAATGTAAAGCGTGTGGAGCTCGGAGTGGATGAGGGCAGAGGTCAAGGTGCTTGGACAGGCCTCGACCTGTAAATGTGGCGGTGATGGAAGATGACGAAATCGGTCGTCTTGCTTTCAGGTGGACTCGACTCCTCTACGGTTCTTGCGATAGCCAAGGACCGGGGCCATGATGTAATCGCATTGACTTTCGATTATGGTCAGAGGCACGTTCGAGAGCTTGAGAGTGCTCGGAAGGTCGCGTCCCAACTCGGATGTTCTGATCATTTGATCATCAGTCTCCCGATTGGGGAGTTCCTGTCCAGCACACTCACCGTTTGCGACGAGAAGATACCGGAGGGAAGGACTCCTGATGAGATGTCCAAAGGCATTCCGAACACTTACGTCCCGGCCAGGAACATAATATTCCTCAGCATAGGTGCGTCCATAGCTGAGAGCATGGGTGCAGAATACGTGTTCATCGCAGCAAACGCGGTTGACTTTAGCGGATATCCTGATTGCACCCCTGAGTTCATCGAATCGTTTCAGAGGATGCTCGATGTTGGCACGAAGGCCGGAAGGAATGGTCGTGGCATAAGGATCGAAGCCCCGATAATCAGGATGTCGAAGGGGGAAATCGTGCGCGTCGCATCCAAGCTGGGCGTGCCGCTCGAGGTTACTTGGAGCTGCTACAAAGGCAATGAGAAGGCGTGTGGCAGGTGCGATTCCTGTATCCTGAGGTTACAGGGGTTCTTGGAAGCCGGTCTGAAGGACCCGTTGGAGTATGAGGTGATTGAATGAAAGTGTACTCGATATTCAGGTCGATACAGGGCGAGGGAATAACCATGGGCGCACCAACGACCTTCATAAGGACTTCCGGCTGCCCCCTCAGATGCACATACTGTGACACTCCACAGGCCTTCGACAAAGGCGAGGAGATGACTATCGAATCGATACTGGATGATGTGGAGAGGAACAAGACATCGCACGTCTGTCTCACAGGCGGTGAGCCATTGGCCCAGAGCGAATCGATCCGACTCGTTGAGGCGCTCCTGAACAAGGGCTATCACCTGGTGCTCGAGACAAACGGAGCTATGCCATTGGACGACCTCCCATGTGTCGAGAACTTGACTATCAGCATGGATATCAAAGGCCCGTCGTCAGGTGAATCGGATAAGATGTTATTCTCAAATATCGAGATGCTCGGCCCCTCGGATCAACTGAAGTTCATCATCTCTGACGAGGTCGATTATGCGTACGCAAAGGATGTCATCCGAAAGTACTCTCCCACGTGTGAGATCATAATCACCCCTGTCGGAGGGACGGACCTCAAATGGTTGGCGGAAATCGTGCTCGAGGACCGTCTTGACGCACGCGTCATGCCTCAACTGCACAAGATCATCTGGGGCGATGAGGACAACAAGTAAGCTTGGTCAGCCCCGGAACACAGGTCTCTTGGACAACATCCTGGGAAGGGGCAGCCTCGCTTTCGGGTAGCTGCCAGATAACCTTTCGATCTCCTTCGCGAGTTCCTCTTTCGTCATCTCCTTCATCTCGCCGGATCGGAATCGGACTGGTATCTTCTCTGATGCGCGCTCTTTCTCTCCGAGCACGATTATGATCGGGATCCACTCCCTCTCAGCGTTCCTGATCTTCTTGCCGACCTTATCGTCCGTATCGTCGATATCCACTCTTCCGGGGATGGAATCGGCAAACTTCTCGCAGTCCTCAACGAACTCCTGGCCAACGGGTAGGATTCTTACCTGGGTCGGGGAGAGCCAGAATGGCAGGCTCGGTTTTTCGTGCTTGAGCGCCTCCTCAAGGAGCACATAGATCCATCTCTCGATGGAGCCGATGGATGAATGGCATATGATGCACCCCTTCTTTTTGCCCTCAGCATCTGTGTACACGATCCCATATCTCTCCGCATCTGCGACGTCCAATTGGACCGTGCTGAGCTGTACGGCCCCTCCGACGGAATCGATTCCCTGGAATTCGTGCTTGACCGCCCAGTAGTGCTTCATCTCTGAGAGCACTTCGATCAGGGCGGGTTTCTTAGAATACTTCAGCAGTTCGATTATGTGATTCTTGTACTTGTCGTAGAACTCCTTCACCACACGGAACGCCACCGCGTATTCGACACCCGTTCCATCAGCAAGGTCCGCGTAGTTTCTGTACAGGAGCATGTACTCCTTCCAGCCCTCGTCGATGTCCTTGACGAAACAATGGATATCTGGCATGTGGAACGCTCTCAGACGTTTCAGCCCTGTAAGCTCACCTCTCTGTTCCAGCCTGAAGCTCTTCGAGAACTCGTATATCCTCAGAGGGAGGTTCTTGTAGCTAACAGTCGCTCCCTTCATCATCCTGAACAATCCGAAATCACCGGCGAATCTGAGTACGAACTCCCTCTTCTCATCGGTCTTAAGCGTGTAATGCCGCTCATGGAACGACATCCCTTGGCTCCGAATATCTGGCATCGACCAGTCGTATAAGATAGGTGTATCGATCTGCATGGCGCCTACTTTGTCGAGAGCGATCTGTTCTGCCCAGCTCTCGAGCAGGCTGAATATGAGGTGCCCTTTCGGGAACATCCTGAAATGTCCTCGATCACTCGCCTCCTCGTAGTCCACGAGCTCCAGTCTCTGCATAGCTTTGATCGATGGGGGTTCGACGCCCTTTGTCCGGCCGACCTCCTCAGATATCACGAAAGTCTTCAGAGACGGGTACTTGTCAAGAATGTGGGCGGAATCGATATTCTCGAAATCGATTCGGTGCTCCTCTCCTTCCGGCGTAAGGATGAGGAACTCGCTCCTGATCTTTTCCACGATTTCCTCACGTGTGACATTCCCCTCTCCCGAGAACTCTCTCGAAAGCTCGGACATTGGGTGACCCTTGCAGCTGATCTTGAACGCCTTGTACCATCCGAAAGGCGACCTGTGGACATCGATACCCTTTGCAGCTATGGCCGCCTCGACGGCCTTCAGCACGTCAATTGCCTTGTCCGGCGCCGCTAGGTTCGAACTCAGATGTGCGTATGGGTAAAGGACCACGCGTTTGGCCTCGACTTTTCCGAACACCTCGGAAATATCATCTGCAGCGACCGATGCTATCGCTTCAGCATTGTCATCCGAGGACTCGACAGTTGCGAAAACCACCAAGGGTTCATCGAACGAATGGCCTTTGGGCTGGCCTTCAGCAAGTCTCTCGGCCATCTTCGTCGGGTCCTTTACGTCGTATTGGAAGCTGTCTGCGTGAATGAGGAGTACCCTCATGGTAACCGGCGTTGAAATGACTAGCTGGGTATTAAAATGATTCATCTGCTATGGCAACTTGCTAGGTTCATTAGAGAAATATACAAATCCGTTGACCCATACGGTATTCGTGGTGCCTTCCCCCAGCAGGAGATTAGTTCGCGTGGATTCTAGAGGTGAATCAGGTGCAGCGCCACCCGTGGTGTCGTCCCAACAGGTCGAGAATTACACAAACGGGTTGAATGCCAGAGTTCACAGGGCGGTTTGTGTCGCACTTCCACATGTAGGGAAACCCACGAAGATATTCGGGGACAACCCTACCGAATTCATATCCTCACTGAAGACTGCCAGTTTGGGTTGGGTAAATTTCATGGTGGACGACCTCGGGAAGGATGCTGCTGAGGTTGCGGTGAAGTTCGGGTTCAGTGATTCGATGGTCCCAACCCTGCTCAAAGGGTATCATTCTGCGTTCGAAGACAGGGATACCGAGATGGGTATCATGGTCCCTGCCGTCAAGGTGTCCAAGCTGGATGTCAGCATCTTTCCACTTCTCATACTCGTCAGGAAGGATCTCATTGTCACCATCCACAGCCGAGACATAGAACGGCTGATCTTGTTCTCTCGCTACGCTGATGTGTTCCTGCGGAAGCTGCCTGAGCGCATGGGTCAGCAAGATCGGTTGACGATGATGCTCGTCAGGATACTCGATGAGAACAACTCTCACAATTTCGAACATCTGCGGGAGATTGAGGAGCAGGCGGATGACATGAGCGAGTTGCTCCTTGACCCAGAGTCACCCAGGATGGAGATAGGGCGCAAGATATACGAACTCAAGCACGCCCTGATAACTTACCTTAACAGTCTGTGGAGGACGATGGATGTGCTGCATTCGCTCAGGTATGGCGATGCGGAACTCATAACGGACAATCCCAAGGTTTTGGCGAAGGTGGGCCTTCTCGTCGAGGATGTCAACCGACAGATATCCCTCAGTGAGCACATGTCTGAGGTGCTCGCGTCGGGACTGGAGGTTCTGCAGGCGCTCTACAACAACCAGCTTCAAACACTTAATAATCGTATGGCATTGACGATGACTTGGCTGACGATCCTGGGTACCGCCGTCCTGGTCCCCAATACCATTGCTACCGTGGTAGGCTCGATAGCTGGGATGGATGCCAATACTCTCATGTGGTACATCACGGTTCTATTTCTGTGCACCATTAACGCCACCTATCTTGCATACTGGTGGGTCAAGCGGTGGGTCCACCTGCCCAAAGGCGCCTAATCCCTCTGTCTGACCCGTTCGCCGATACACATTTTACCCTGGCGAATCATAGGGTGCTGAGGATTGGGATTTTGAAGGAATTCGATGTCTACGTCCAGGACAAACCTGGTGAGCTGGCCAAGGTCTGCGAGATCTTCGGTAACAATGGCGTCAACATCAAGGCGATATCCAGCGAACGCAGCGGCCATAAACCGATCATACGTGTCGTGACCGACGATGAGACCACTGCAAGCTCTGCGCTGGAACGATCTGGCATAAGCTACGATCTCAGGGAGGTCCTATCCCTGAAGATATCTGATCGCCCTGGCGAACTCGGAAGAACCGCTAGAAAGCTCGCAAGAGCGATGGTCAACGTGGATTCCATCTACATCCTGGGAAAGGACGACGGTATGACTGAGGTGGCGTTCACCGTCGATAACCTGCGGAAGGCTGAACAAGCACTCCGATGAACAGTCTGGCATCGGGATGGAGCGTCATTCCTCAATGATTCCTAGTCCAGGCTTTTTCCTCTTCTGACCAGGATCTCCTCCAGGTGGTTCCTCGCATCCCTGACTTTGGCCAGTTCATCATGGGTCAGATCCAGTCTGAGAAACGTGGGACCATACCCTCGATAACGCATGATATGACTCCCGAATCAGTTCCAAATCTTCATCGAAATCCCTGACTGGCTCCACCTTCTCCTCTATGATAAGGCGATACATGGCATTTCTGCCAATTTTGTTCCTCTCTACAACATTCTTCTTTTCCAACTTCTGGAGGGCCTGGGTAGCTCCCGATTGAGTGATTCCGAGTTCCCTTGCGAGGCGAGTTGGAGAATTGGTACCTCTTCTGAGGATTTCCACGATGTGTCGTTCTCTATCGGTTAGTTCCATCATATCACACCCATAAGTGATGTATTAGTGGGCACTTATGCAAACTAATATGTGCTTATACATCGGTCTGTAATGAGGTAATGTATTGCACCCAGAAATATCCTTCGTGAATATAGCCAGATTTGACAAGAATCTTGCTTAAACGTTCGTGCAACCCATAAGTAATGTCCGTCTCATCCTCGCATGACGCAACACGGTGGGCGTCTATCCGCCGCGGATGCTCTGATCGCTCAAGAAATCGGTGGAATCATCGAGAAAACTCGTGAAAGTGGTTTGTTTAGAACCATTTGGAATGTCTTCCGATCAGGATTCTTCTTCAGGGAGCGTTTCATCCGCCTTTTCAGTATCCGCTGATTCTGGAATTTTCGCTTTCTTCATCGAACCCGGGATCAAGATGTTCATGAACTTCTCGAAGTACATCTTCTCACTGACTACTCCCTCTCTTTCGGTTTCAAGATTGGCCATGGCGCTTATCGATTCCGAACCAAGGCCGAACGACTCCATTCTGAGCTTGTCTAGATCCTTCGAAAGCACTCTCTCATGTTCCTCTATCTTGGCACCTATCCGCTCCATCGCTATGCTTCTGAGCATGTTCTCGAGGAAGTTGACCTGCTCCTCCTTGGTCTTCATTGATTGAAGCATCTTCGCTGCCTCCTCTCTGAAATCGAGCCTCGCGCTCGCGTGCTCTTCGTCCGTCTTGGATGCCCAGAGGAGCGGATGTTCCGGGGAGTTGAAAGTCACCTTCTCAGGCATGAGTGAATCAACGGATATCTTCGTCGCGGCGTCTCCCGAGGAGTGATAGATCGCATAGAAACTCATTCTTTCCAGGAAGTTGACCTCAAGGAACTCCTTCCTGTTCTTCTCGACAATAGTGGGATTCTGCTTCTGCAGCTCTTCCAGAACCATGACTGGCGTCGCATTCGGTTTCACTGTGTCAGTGAAGTACCTGGACGCACCCATTATGCACTTGAGTGGCTCGTAGGAGCGTGTCATCCAGAATGACGGTGGAAAGTTGGTCCATGATTTCCTCTTGCCAGGCTCGTCTTCCTTCTTGACCTTCAACTTGGAGAACGAGAAGGTCGAGAATTGGTACCTAATCTTGCCGTCCGTGGCCTCCAGCACGCCTGAAGGAATGCCCTCCTTCGCGACAATCCTGTCTGCCCAGAACCCCAGATCCGTTCGAAGTTTCGGGCGAGTCACTGCCCCCTGCTGGTTGATGTAGTTGAGTATCTTCCTCCTCGTAGGGGTTATCAACCAACTCATCCAAAGGGTGAACGATTTTGGTGAGTCAATGTATGGGACCGGCAGAATCGTGTGGTCTGCAGCTGTGCCCCATGCAGGTAAAACCGCATGGCCAGGAGTGTGGGTCACTGTCCGGTCTAGGTGTGCGGTGAGTGCCACGCTTTCTTCGTCATCGACATTTTCTCTTATCGGGGCAGGGTCTATCTTGAGGTCGGAGTTGAGGAAGTAGTAATTCTGGCGTTTGGAGGTGATTGGTATCAGCACTCCGCAGTTCACGCCCTTGGCGAGCAGAGTCCTCATCTGAACATTGGATTTGTCCTTTAGTGACCGGGTCTGAGCGCTGAGCGATATTCTTCTCATGGAGTCGGTGAGCGGACTCCTCTCGATCTCCCTGCGCGTGAGCGGCTGTTTGTGCAGCAGAGTATAGACTACTGCTCTCGATACATTGTTCGTGAGGAACTCTCCGATCTCTTCTGTCTTGGCCTTCGAAATTGGCGTCATCTGCTGTGGCATCCCATCTCTCCTAATCTGCCCTTTTTACTTCAAATCTGTTTATGATTACTTATAATTATGCTCAAAAAAGCTCCGAAACAGTGTGCTGATACGTGATGGATGCGCAAATGAGTTGCCCATGGAAGAGTATTTTACGGATTTTCACCTTTCCCGATGCTGTGAGGGGATATTTTTGGTGGGCTTAACGGAGGTAGAGGCTGCGGTCGCTCGAGCCAAAGAGTTGATGTCTGCAAACGGACTAGAATGCAGCACGACAGCAAGCGATGTCATGCGATACTTCGAGGCCTATCCGTATGAGGCGGACATGACCCTGGACGTGGTCATCAAGTTCCCACTCCTTGTGGTGCATGAGTTGGTTGAGATCGAAGGACTCAAGAAATTTGGTGTCCGACTCGACCGCGATTCCATTCTCAATGACCCGGCTCAGGTCGAGGAGGCCCATTATCTGGCTGCAACCTTGGAAATGAATCTGGCCTATTCTCTAAGAGACCGCAATCACGTCAAGATGAGGCTTGGAGTTATTCGCACATGGCTTCTCGACGATAGGATCGATAATGGTTACAAAGCACTCTATGCAGAGCTGTATGCCCGAGTGATATCGATGTTGGATGAGCTAGCAGGTCCAAAGAAATGATCCGATCGGCAAGGTATGGTCGAACCCTTCGTTAATTCTCCTTTCGGCTTGGTTACTGGCTCTTCAACATGCTGAGGATTGCATCTCCCATGGCTGTGGTCGACATCTTGCCACCCACATCCGCAGTTCTATGCTTTCCATCGCCCAGGACACTCGTGACCGCTGATTCCATCTCCTGAGCAGCATCCTTGTATCCTAGCGTATCCAGCATCAACGCCGCAGAGAGGATTGCCCCGACCGGGTTGGCGAGACCTTTTCCCGCGATATCTGGAGCTGAACCATGGACCGGCTCGAACATGCTCACACCACTCGGGTTGATGTTGCCAGATGGCGCAAAGCCGAGCCCTCCTTGCAGGGCCGCACCCAGATCCGTCAGGATGTCTCCGAACAGGTTGGGCGTGACCAGGACCTTGAACCTCTCAGGGTTCCTGACCATATGCAGGGCCACCGCATCGACGTACTGGAACTCCTTCTCAATCCCGTAGCTGCTCGATGCTTTCTCCACTTCCTCTCTCCAGAGTCCGTAGACCTCCGTGAGGACGTTCGCCTTGTCCACGGATGTCACGAGGTCGAGGCCTTTTGTCTTTGCGAGATCGAATGCGTAGTCGATCACGCGCCTCGCACCTTGCCTGGTGATAATCCCTATCTGATATGCCAGCACATCTGCATCTTTGAGGTCGATTCCTATGTCGAACTTGACCTCATATGCCTTTCTGATCAGATTGAGCTGCTCTCTGGAAGATCCTGTCTTGACCCGGCCCCCCAGGCCGACGTAGAAGTCCTCCGTGTTTTCTCGGATGAAGTACATGTCTATTTTCCTATCGCCAGCCAATGCGGTAGGCACTCCCTGGAACAGTCTCACTGGTCTAAGGTTGACATACTGATCGAAATGGAACCTGAGGCGTAGAAGAATGCCCTTCTCAAGCACTCCTGGTTTGACACGAGGGTCACCCATCGCGCCGAGCAGGATGGACTCCTTCTCTTCCAATCTCGATATGGTTTCGTCAGAGAGCACCTCTCCTGTCTTCAGGTAGTGCGCTGCGCCCAACGGGAACTCTTCGAAATCGAGCTGGATGCCCCTTTTTTCGCAGATGACATCCAAAACCCTGCGCGCTTCCCTGACCACCTCTGGTCCTATCCCGTCTCCGGGGATTACTCCGATCTCGTGCAACCCAATCTCTCCTTGGTGTAGGGGACTAGACCCCCTTTCTCCATAAGCATCATCACGAAAGGCGGATAGCTGGCGAATTTGTCCTCCTTTCCAGAGCTGTCATTCCTGACGACACCCTTCGATATATCCACTTCGATGTCGTCTCCCTGGTCGGCCTCCAGCTTTGCTTCGATGACTGGTAACCCTATGTTGATCGCGTTTCTGAAGAATATCCTGGCAAACGATTCCGCGACGACGCAGGACACTCCCGCTCCTATCAATGCTCTTGGTGCATGCTCTCGGCTCGAGCCGCATCCGAAATTCCTGCCAGCGACTACCACATCGCCGTCCTTCACGTTGACCGAGAATTCTGGCATCACCTTCACGAATGCGTGTTTGGCAAGCTCAGCGCTGTCCATCGTGATGAGATACTCGGCTGGTATGATCTGGTCGGTGTCCACATTATCTCCGAACACCCACGCCTTCCCGGCGAAATGCGATTTCATCCGGTCACCTCCGATGGATCGACTATTCTCCCCGCGACTGCGCTCGCTGCGACTACCGCGGGACCCGCAAGGTAGACCTCGGATTCCTTGTGCCCCATTCTTCCAACGAAGTTCCTGTTCGTCGTGCTCACGCATCTCTCGCCTGGAGCGAGCACACCCATGTAGCCTCCAAGACATGCGCCGCACGTAGGACCAGATATGAACGCACCCGCGTCGGAGAATATCTTGAAAAGCCCTTCCTCCATCGCCTTATCGAAGACATCCTTGCTGGCGGGCACCACGATCATCCTGACCCCTTCATGCACCTTCTTCCCTTTCAGTATCGCCGCAGCGACCCTGAGATCCTCTATCCTTCCATTCGTGCATGAGCCAAGATACGCTTGGTCGATGGCTACTCCGACCTCGCTCGCGGGGGCTACATTGCTCGGCAGGAACGGCTTCGCGACCAATGGGACTATGTCCTTCGCATCGTACTTCCTGATATCTGAATACTCGGCATTTTTGTCCGCATAGACCTTCTCATAGGTGCCTCTGACACGGCTCTTCAGATAGTCATCCACCTTAGCATCCGGTGGTACTATGCAGGCCTTTGCTCCTGCTTCTATGCCCATGTTGGATATCGTCACCCTTTCAGAGATGGGCAATGCGGAGATGGTGTCACCGACGACCTCCATCGACTGGTAGAGTGCACCTTCGACCCCGATGTCTCCTATGATCGTGAGTATTATGTCCTTCCCAGACACGTGTCTTCCAAGCCGTCCGTTGACCTCGAACCTCATCGATTCTGGCACTCTGAACCAGAGAACGCCTCTCGCGAACACCGTCGCGGCCTCCGTGCTTCCGATCCCTGTAGCGAACGCACCCATTGCCCCGTATGAGCATGTATGTGAATCGGCTCCGACTATCAGCCTCCCGGGTGCGACGAATCCCTTCTCGATCATCAGCTGGTGGCAGACGCCGCCGGACCCGATCTCGAAGTAGTTGCGTATCTTGTACTTGGATGCGAAATCCCTCATCTTCTTCGCCTGGATCGCAGATGCCACATCCTTGTTCGGAACGTAGTGGTCAGGGATCAGGACCATCTTCTTCTCTAACGGTGGGGTGCAGAAACCTTCGAACTCATCGAACGCTGCTGGAGCCGTGATGTCATTCACCATCACATAGTCGACCTCGGCTTCGACGATCTCTCCTGCGCGAACGTCCTTCTGAGCCTTCGTTGACAATATCTTCTCAGCCATGGTCTTTCCCAATGTCACGCACCACCTTTCAGTAAGCCTTCCTTTTGACCTTGTCGCCATTTGCGCCAAGTTTGTGCATCCAGAGCCTGTTCAACGCTTCCACGGTGGCGTCCACACTGGTCGTGACTATGTCCGAACCGACGCTCTTTCCGAGTGCGAGGAGTTGAGAATCCTCGCAGTCTCCGAGCTTCACTGTGACCTCACAGAGCGCGTTGGACCCACCTGTTATCGCTTCTAGCCTGTATTGCTTCAACACGATATTCTTCGATACAGCTGTTCTTATCGCGCTCAAACTCGCATCTATCGGACCAACACCAGTTTCCGATGCCCGCCTGACCTCTCCATCTATGTTGAGAACGACCGTAGCTGTTGGTGTGAAGTTCAATCCGGTGAAGACCGTGAATTCCTCAAGCCTGATCACAGGCTCCTTCTCCTCACTTATCTCGTCATAGGCGACCGCGAGCAATTCCGCATCATCCAGCTTCTTCCCGGATTCTGCGTACTTCTTGATCCTCGCGACCACTTCCTTGAGCTGGTCCCCGGTGAGATCAAGTCCGTATTCCTTCAGTTTGTTCTGGACCGCGTGTACTCCTGAGTGCTTGCCAACAACGAACACCCTCTCCTTGCCGACGATCTCTGGTCTCATTGGTTCGTAAGTCGAGCTCTCGCTCAGCACCCCATGGACATGTATCCCCGCTTCGTGCGAGAACGCGTTCTCGCCAACAATGGCCTTGTTCGGTTGGACAGCTATCCCAGTGAGCTGTGACACGAGTCTCGATACGAAAGCCATCTTCCTCGTGTTTATCCTGGTCTTGATCCCGTAGAACGCCTGGAGTCCCATCACGACCTCTTCGAGGGCGGCATTTCCCGCACGCTCTCCAAGACCGTTTATCGTGCAATGGACCTCTTCCGCGCCCCCGAGTATGCCCGCGAGGGAGTTTGCGACAGAGAGTCCGAAATCATCATGGCAGTGCACTGCGAGAGGGACCTTCGTGGTCTTCTTGATCTCCGTGACGAACTGCATCATCGCCTGCGGTGTCATGACACCCACGGTATCTGGTATGTCGATCCTGTCGACACCTGCTTCCTCAATCGCCTTATGCACGGTGTTGAGGAATCCAAGGTCGGTCCTCGTGCCGTCCTCGCAACTGAACTCGACTATGAGTCCATGTTCCTTTCCGTATTGCACCGCCGTCACCGCCTTTTCAACGGCCTCCTCCCTGGATATCTTTAGCTTCTTCTCCAGGTGTACTTTGGATGTCGCGAGGAATATATGGATCGAATCAACATCGCAGGCCAACGCGGCATCTATATCTGGCTTGCCCGCGCGACAGAGTCCGCAGATCTCGCTCTTGAGTCCCGCCGCAGCGATCTTCTTGACCGCCTCTGCCTCTCCCTCTGAGTTGACGGGGAAGCCAGCTTCGATTATGTCCACTCCCAGTTCATCCAACGCCTGTGCGATCTTGAGCTTGTCGTCGATCGAGAGCGCCACATTGGGTGTCTGTTCGCCGTCCCTCAGGGTCGTATCCAGGATCTTCACACTCTCAGGCATCCTGGTCGCCTGAAAGATCTGCTTATTGTATTCACTAACAAAGACCCCTTTGTCTGGGACCTTGAACGCGGCATTTTCTTCTTGTTTAGCATTCTCACTCGGAGCTTGTGTGGGCATCAAAACACTCTCCAAAAAATCCTACACTGCAGCATCTAGGCTAGGATAAGCAGCCCCAAGGGCAGAATAAGCTGAATCTTATTCTCTTGTGCCATTCCTTGCCTCCATGTCATAGTGGGGTCACACTCTTCTTGGGCGTGACAATCTTCTGCATGGTCTCGATTGATATAAACTTTTGCCGACGCCATTATGTCTGGTCGCACCTCGCTTCCGGACACATCTGTACAATGCTTTCGATGGCACTCCTCATGCCACTTTGGAAGGGTAGAAATATGATGTGATTTGTATGAGGCTGGTGGTATTCGTGAAGGAGAACATCGTAGTAGCGTTCCAGGGTGAACAAGGTGCATACTCCGAAGACGCATGTGTGAAATACTTCGGAGCCGAGGTGAATACCATGCCCTATCTCGATTTCCAGTCCGTCTTCGAGGCGGTGGAGGGAGATGATGTCACCCATGCAGTCGTCCCTGTCGAGAACTCGATAGAGGGAAGTGTCACTCAGGTCAATGACCTTCTCCTGGACCACGACCTTGGGATATCCGGCGAAGTCATCGTCCCGGTCAAGCATTGTCTGATGGTCGCCAAGGGTGCATCCGAGGAGACCATAAGGGAAGTGCTCAGCCACCCCCAGGCCCTCGGCCAATGCAGGAAGTTCCTTCAGAGGCATGGTGGGTGGAGGACTATAGCATCCTACGATACCGCTGGTAGCGCCAAGATCGTTTCCGAATCCAAGCGCCTCGACCTTGCAGCGATCGCAAGCAAGAGAGCCGCTTCACTATACGGTCTGGAAATCCTCCGGGAGGACATCCAGAACGAAGACACGAACGTCACGAGGTTCTTCGTGATGGAGAAGAACCCGGGCAAGACCGAGAATGCTGACAAGACTTCGATAGTCTTCGCGACCAAGAATGCCCCCGGAGCATTGTACAACTGCCTCGGTGAGTTCGCATCCAGAGGTGTCAATCTATCCAAGTTGGAGTCCAGACCGAGGAGGAACAAGCCTTGGGTGTACGTTTTCTTCGCGGACATCGAGGGCGGAGTGGAGGATCCAGACTGCCATGCAGCAATAGGTGGGCTGCTCAAGACCGGTGCATTTGTGAAAGTCCTCGGCTCGTACAAGAAAGCCTGACATCGGCATCAGTATCTGAATGATAAAACGAGAATGGGTTTCTTGAAAGGGTTTCTCGAAAGTGGCGTGATTTCACACCAGACACTCACTTGTCACGGCCCCATGTTCGGCCTTCCCAGCTCGAAAATTTCAGGGCGAATTCATACCAGCTTGTTTCTGTCGCGAACGGTACGTCAATGTAGTTGTCCTTGATGTCATGCATGCCGTCGTTCGTTGACGGGGCATAGATAGCAATGCCATATGACTTGTCGTTATGGATACCGTTGCACATCGCGAACACACCGCCTTCCACTGCCGCAATGACCCTCTTGGCTGCATCCTTCATCGCATCGTTCTTGATGGTGTCGTCAGCCAGCAAGTTCATAGCGAACCCCTTCAGATCGACATTGTACGGATAGTAGTACTTCTGAGCGTTGAGCAGGTCCTGCTGGATATTGTTCATGTATGCCCGAAGAGACACAAGCAACTCGGTTCCAAGGTCATCTACCGCATCGAAGAGGTCGTCCATGTATTCCATGTCCCAGGCGCTGATCGTCACGTCGACATATCCTGCTATGGACGAGTAGTATTCTCCGTAGTCACTGACGATGACCTCTGATAGTCCTTTTCCGTCCATGGCCGCATCTTCGACTAGGTCACTGGCGATGGCATCATATGGGAAGCCTGCTCCAGGTATTGTCTCCTCGCTGAAGACCACGTAATCTGCGCAGTCCCTGACCTGATATGCGACTTCGGGCATGGCCATGAGGCACAGGTCGAAGCCAACCACATCGAGCACGATGCCGGTTTCTTCCTTGGCGTTCATGAGTGCTTCTCTCAACTCTACCATCGTGATGCACTCTTCCTGTTCAGTCGCTGCTTCAGTGGTATCGTCCCAGCACAATCCGCGCCATCCTCCGCCGTGATCCCAGACTATGAGTGCGTATTTGTCTGCTGGGTAGTCCGTGCAGGTGTTCACGATGAACTCCTCAAGAACCACAGGATCCGACATGTCGACTTCCTTCGGGTATCCGTATTCCGCACCGATTGAATAATCAGATTCTCCCTCATTCACGTACAGAAGGTTCGCATCCCCGCTGAGCACGTCCATGAGGACCACGAAGTTGACGTTCTTATCGGAGCCAACGGTCTCGAGCCATTCGACGTTCAAATAGGCGAATGTCTCCAGGCTGTTGTCAGCGTCAAGATAGACCATGAAAGTCCATTCTGCTCCTTCATCTCCAGCCGATATCGTGGTCGGAACAACCATCACCGCTAGCATCGTGACTGCTGCCAGCGCTACAAGTCTCCTACTCAATTCCCTCACTGTTCTCTTCCCCCGTAGTATATTTAAAGCGGTTTATTGATCGACGGAACCTCAAGAGGCCCGAAGAGCCATACTGACTATGCCTGATAAAATCGTCAAGCTATAAATCCCTTCTCAGTCTCCGATTCTGAAAGAATGTACTGTTATGTACACTTGCGGGGCTCTCAAGATGAAGTGGCCTTGGACTGCCTCTTGAGTTCCTCGATGCCCTCTTCTCCCTTGATCACCTTTCGGTCCCTCTCGATCATGGCGAGCTCCTTGTCGTCGAACGCTCGGGGATTCAATGCTATGATCGTCCGAGCTCTGGATATCCAGGTCGTCTCGTTGAGGGAGTCCATGTACTTGAGCACCTTCTTGAATTCGTTGAATGTCACCAGATATTCGATCCCTTCGAGGAGTATGATGCTGTTCGGGTTGCTCTCCATGAACCTGATGAGTGTGTCCGTCAGCACCGCCAAGCTCGTGGGTGCGATCCTCCGCTCTCCGGTCGTCTCCGTGAGCCAGATTATCGGGGTCACCTGGATGTTGAACCTCTCCCTGATGTTGTCCGGAAACTCCCTCGTCACTATGATCCCTCTCGGAATCAAGTATTCCAGCGTCGCTGATGCAGAACTCTCCTTTCCAGGAATGTTTGCATCGGGCGTGAGAGGCAGGGATATCAGTTCCGAGAACAGCTGCATGGCAGAATCAGATTTCTCATCCTCGATGATGTATGGTCCTCGTGGAATGTCGTAAGCTCTGAATCCGGACTTCTTGGCGTTCTCCACCTCTGGATCGACTATCAGCGCGGTGAACCGTGTCTCCGTCATGGACCCCAGTATGCCCGCGAAGAGCGCTACCATCACCCAGGAATAGGGGTTCGGACCATCGTACTCCATGAAGTTGCCCAGAACGATGAACAGGGCGAACAAGGAAGCTGGTATGCCTATCCATGCGAGTCCTATGCCCTTCATCATGCCTGCGAATACCCTCGCGCCCTTGCTCTGATCGAACCCCTCCTCCTTGCGCGTCAGGGGAAGGACGAAATCTATCACCATCGATGAGATGAGGTATGCGAACAATACGGTGAGGAGGCCGACCTCGTCCTTTATCTGGGTCCCAATCGGATCGACGACCCAGGAGTAGACTATCACGACCAAACCTACCAACCCCCAGGCTGTTATGATGTTAATTGGGCGTCTCTTCATCATATCGGAGAACTGATCGACACTACCGAAAGTCCTGTACCTGGAGTTCAGCGCGACGAGGCCGACTGAAAGCCATATCATGACCACCATGAATGTCGCGTATATCGCGATGTGCGGCTGCTGGCCCCAGGAGCCAAGTAACTCTCTCAAGGCCTCAAACGCCCATAGTAGTGCTATGGATGCGATGGATAGTGTGAATATCCATCCGCGTATCACGGTGAAGAAATCCGCACCCAGCCTCCTTATGTGCACTGCAGAATACATCACAAGGAGCAGTCCTAGTATGCTCGGTGCAATCTCGAAAGCGATTCTCTCCGCATCCATCGACGAATCCTCCTGTTCCCGATCTCCGCTGGTTCCGATCGCCCCTCAGTCATACATCGTGATTCGGGCCGTCTCACCCAATCATGCATCTATCGTATTATGATTGTTGGCTCACCGGACAGATGCCGTCACTTCTTCTTAGGCGTCATCACGGCTCCGTTGCTTGCAGAGCCCACGCCATCTCTGTACCTCGCAAGGTATCCGGACACCGCTACCTTAGGCACTTTCCGCTCCTTCAGCCTCGATTTGACCTCACGCTGGGATATCAGCACCTCTATCTCTCTCGCGTCCAGGTCGATCCGGATTATGTCTCCGTTCCTCACTGCAGCGATCGCGCCGCCGGAATAAGCCTCAGGCGATATATGGCCTATGGACAGTCCCTTCGTGCCTCCTGAGAATCGTCCATCTGTAATGAGCGCGACCGATTCACCGAGACCAAGGCCGGCTATCATCGATGTGGGTCCGAGCATCTCTGGCATGCCCGGAGCACCCTGTGGTCCCTGATATCGTATGATCACGGCATCTCCTTCTTTTATCGCACCCTTCATCATCGCATCCGTGGCCGCCTTCTCAGCGTCGAAGACCTTGGCTGGACCTTCGAATCGCCTCATGGACTCAACGACCGCCGACTGCTTGATGACGCATCCTTCCTCTGCAAGGTTGCCATATAGTATGGCGATACCTCCTTCCTCGTGATATGCTTTGTCGAGAGTCCTGATGACATCATCGTCTTTTGAGACCGCCGCTTTCGCGATTTCGAGGATCTTCTTGCCTGAGACCGTTTCCGTGTTCTTCAAAGCGCCCGAAAGCCTGTTGAGAACTACGGGTATCCCGCCCGCTCTTTCGAAATCATCCATGAAATGATGGCCCCCTGGCTTCAGAGCCACTATGTGCCTGGTCTCGCGAGAGAGTCTGTCGAATGCAGATAGCTCAATGTCCAGGCCGAACTCCTCTGCTATCGCGAGGATGTGAAGGCAGGTGTTGGTCGAGCCGCCAATCGCGTTATCGACCCGGATGGCGTTCTCTAGACTGTCATTGGTGACTATATCTCTGGGCTTGATGCCGTTCCGCACCAACTCGACGGCGGTCGTCCCAGTCTTCTTGGCAGTCGACAGCTTCTCCTTTGCGATCGCGTGCTCGGTCGCGGATCCCGACAGACTCATGCCCATCGCTTCGGTCAGGCAGGCCATCGTGTTCGCAGTGAAGAGCCCTGAACACGATCCTGGTCCGGGACATGCCCGTCTCTCGATCTCGTTAAGGTCCTCTTGCGTGATCCTGCCCGCAGCGAGTTCGCCGACTGCCTCGAATATGGAAATGACATCGAGTTTGCGTCCCTTATATTTTCCAGGCATCATCGGTCCACCCGTCAGCATGACCGCTGGTATGTTCAGTCTGCCAGCCGCCATCAGCATGCCTGGTGTGATCTTGTCGCAGTTGGTGACGCCTACCCATCCGTCAGCGACATGTGCTTCTACCATGGCCTCGACCGTGTCTGCGATTATCTCCCTCGACGGGAGGGAGTATCTCATGCCTTGCAGCCCCATGGCTATTCCATCGCAGATGCCTGGTACTCCGAACTCGAAGGAGACTCCTCCCGCCTCCTCGATACCTTTCTTGACCTCGGCCACAAGTTGGTTCATGTGTATGTGGCCGGGGACTATGGTGTTGTATGAGTTTGCGATAGCTATGATCGGTTTGTCGAAATCATCGTCCTTCATCCCGACCGCTCTGAACAATCCTCTTGCGGAAGCTCTCGAGTTCCCTTTCTTGACGGCATCGCTCCTGAACCGGACACCCTTGCTCGTCTGCGCCAACCTCATACCCCCAAGTTGAAATCGTCATGAAGCGCGTTGACCGCCTTGGCCGCGTCCTTCTTTTTGATTATGCATGATATGTTGAGTTCGGAAGAACCTTGAGCGATCGCGCGTATGTTGATGTTCTCCTTTGCCATGGTGGCAAACACTCTGGCTGCGACACCCGGAGTTCCTTTCATTCCCGCTCCTACCACGGCGACTATGCTCAATCCCGTCTCGATGTTGACTTCCCTGACCTGCTTGGAGCCAAGCAAGGACAGCTCGAGTGCGTTCTGCGCCCCTGAACCGCTCTCTTTGGGTATGGCGAGCGTGATGCTCTCCTCCGAGGAACTCTGGGATATCATCAGGACATCGATTTCCTCATCCGTGAGTATCTGCAGTACCTTCGCCGGCAGCCTTGGCGTGCCCACCATGCTCGCGCCACAGACCGTTATCAGGTCGACATCGTCTATGTTGGTGATTGCCTTGACGACATCGCCATCCTTGACCTTCACTTCGCTGACGATGGTGGATCCTGGTCTGTCGGGGTCCGACAGACTCTTGACCCTGAATGGAAGCTGATACTTGGCCGCGCATTCGAGTGCCTTAGGGTGGATGATCTCTGCGCCGAAATGCGCCAGTTCCATAGCCTCTGGGAATGAGATACTGTCGATCATCTTCGCGTTCTTCACGATCTTCGGGTTGGCTGTCATGAGTCCGTCGACGTCTTTCCATACCCAGACCTCGTCGGACCTTATCGAAGCGCCGATGATCGATGCAGTGTAATCCGAACCTCCTCGGCCGATGGTGGTCTGTATACCCTCCTGTGTCTGGGCTATGAAGCCGCTGACTACGGGTATGGTGCCATCCTCCATGACCGGACCTAGATTCTGCATCACCTGCAGCGTGGTCAAGTTCATGAGCGGTTGTGCCGCGCCGAAATTGTTATCCGTTACTATGCCCGCCTCTCCGCCCGAGAGCGCAATAGCCTTCATACCAAGGTCCTCGAACACCCCCTGAAGCACAGGCGCAGCGAGTCTCTCGCCGAAACCGATTACATAATCCCTCGACCTCGGAGTGAGTTCGCCTATGTGCGCTATACCGAGCAGTATGTTCCGGAGGTCTTCGCATGTCGATGTGATTACATGCAGGGTCTTGTCCAGTATCTCACGGTCCTTGATCGAGTCCTGACTGGCTTTGCGATGCCTCTCGGTGAGGTCATCCACGAATTTTCTGACCTGCTCCTTCCGCCCTCGACCAGCTTGTGATGCGGCTTCTACCAACGAGTTCGTCACGGAATGCATGGCGGATGTGACGACTGCGATCTGGTCACCTCTCTGATGGAACTTGTGGACGATTGTGCCGACCTTTCTGAATCTCTCTCCGTCCGCAACGCTCGCTCCTCCGAACTTCATGACTAATCTCATTGGTCACCAACTCTCAATTCGAATGTGCTATCTCGCGTACGCTCTCCTTATCTCCAGCAAATCCCTGATTATCGAGGTCGCTGTCTCTGGTCCACCAGCGCCCTTGCCGACGAGCGTGACCTCTCCTGACGGGTGTGTGTCGAAGCAGATGGCGTTGAAAGTGCCAGACACATTCAGAGGATGCGTGAGTTTGACCCTCTCGGGAGAGACCTTTGCTTTGCCCTGAACACTGCCAATCAGCTTGATCGTCTCGCCCTGGGAAAGGGCCTCCTTGACATCTTCGACTGAGATGTTCGTGATTCCTCTTATGTCGACATCCTTGATGGAGATACCAGTGCCGAGCACGTGGTTCGATGTTATGACGAGTTTGCAGGCGGTATCGAGGCCTTCTATGTCATATGTGGGGTCGGCCTCGGCATATCCCAATCTCTGCGCGTCCGCGAGTGCGTCTTTCATGGTCGCAGATTCGTTTGCCATCCTTGTGAGTATGTAATTGCAGGTTCCATTCAGTATGCCCTTTATCGATCGGACTTCGCTGCCCTCGAGGCATTTCTTCGCGAAGTCGAGCACAGGGGTCCCTCCGCCGACTGTGCCACTGAATTTGAGCACGACCTCGTTGTGGTGGGCCAACTCCATCATGGCAGGCATCGCCAATGCTAGCGGGCCTTTGTTCGTGCATACAACGTGTCGTCCTTTCATCATGGCTGTTCTGAGGTGAGTGATTCCAGGCTCGGCTGTCGTTATCTCAGTTGGTGTGGATTCAACAACGACTTCGCAATCCACCTCCTTGATGACATTGGCACCGGTCATGCCTTCATGATAGACGCCACCAAGACCGCTCAGGTCTCCATTGACCTTCTTGGATTCGAGCGCCTTCTTGAGGTCGATACCGATATGGGATATCGCAGCTCCTTTTCGATCCACGATTCCAACGACCTTTGGCTTCAGCCCGTATCCTCTGGTAAGCGATTCCAAGTCTGATTCGACTATCTCTGCGAAGCTCCTGGCTACAACTCCGAAACCGACGAGGATGACTCTCATATCAGGCATCCTCCAATAGCTTCTCAAGCGCCTTCATGTCTGCATCTATCACATGTGGCTTCGAGCATTGGCTGATCGCGGTGTCCGGGTCTTTCAATCCATGCCCCGTCGATACGCAGACTATCTTCGACGATCTATCGACGAGTCCGTTCGCGACATCCTTCACTAGACCTGCGACCGCAGCTGCACCTGCTGGTTCGGGGAACACCCCTTCCAAGGCAGCCATCAACTTCTGGGCCTCGAGTATCTCATCATCCGTTACAGTGAATGCCATGCCGCCCGATTCCTTGATTGCCCTGAAGGTCTTCTTCCAGTTGGCAGGGTTGCCTATTCTTATCGCAGTGGCGACCGTCTCGGGCTTCTGCACGGGCACCATCTTTTCCATCCCTCTCGCGAACATCTCCGCGATCGGAGCGGACCCAGCGGCCTGGACCCCCCTAATCATAGGGCGGCCTTCGACTAAGCCCAGCTGCTCGTATTCCTTGAACCCCTTCCAGTATGCGGATGAATTGCCGCCGTTCCCGACGGGCACGTATAGAGTCTCCGGGCAAGTACCTTCGAGCTGGTCGCATACCTCAAATGCTGCGGTCTTCTGCCCCTCGATTCTGAATGGGTTGACTGAGTTCAGTACATACATCCCAAGTGAATCCGATGATCTCATGACCATGTCCAGCGCCTGGTCGAAATTCCCTCGAACAGAGACGACCGTCGCACCGTGCATCATCGCCTGTGCGAGTTTTCCCAGCGCCACTTTACCTTCCGGTATGAGGACGACACATCTCACATTCGCGTGTCCTGCATAGGCTGCGAGCGACGCAGAGGTGTTGCCAGTCGAAGCGCATGTGACAACCTTCATCCCGAGCTCTATCGCCTTCGTGATTCCAATGGTCATGCCACGGTCCTTGAACGATCCGGTGGGATTCATGCCATCGAACTTCAGCCATAGGTTGCTAAGGCCCAGATGCTTGGCGAGTCTGTCGCATCTGACAAGCGGTGTCCCTCCCTCTCCCCTGGTGTATATCCGAGCATTCTCGGCGACCGGCAGCAGTTCCCTGTACTTCCAGACTGAGAGCTTTCTGGATGCGAGGTTGGTCTTCGACAGCCTCTCCCTTGCGGAATCGATGTCAACAATGATCTCCAAGAGATTGCCGCACGAATCGCATGCATAGATAGGTCTGGACATGTCGTGGACTCTTCCGCATTCTATGCATTTCATCTCAAAGGACGGCATGCGCATTCCTCATGGGGCGCGCATGCTATGTTTAGAGTGGATATAAGCCCTTCGCACATCTGGTCGTCGAATCATGATCCATGCGAACCGCCTGGCAACCGCGTTCTGCACAGATTTGTCCATGGTGACGGTGTCCGGTCACAGAGTTTCTTTAATATGTCGTTGTCTCATCCCCTCAGACGGGACATATCATGATGTACAGCAAGGCGGTAGTATCCTCGCCTGCGACATTGGCGAATTTCGGTCCGGGATTCGATTCGTTTGGATTGTGCCTGGATTCTCCTAGGGACACGGTCACTATTCAATTGAGACAACCTGGTCAGCGCGAGGTCAGAGTATCGGGACGGAGTGGCATACCGACTGAGCCCGAGAAGAACATCGCATCTTATGCGGCCATGCGCCTCGCGGACATGTGTGGGTGCGAGGAATATGGCTTCACGATGACCATCAAGAAGGGCATGAAGCCTGGCAGCGGAATAGGTAGCAGCGCTGCATCATCCGTCGGCGGAGCACTCGCCATGGCTGCGTTGATGGGCGTGCGTGACGAATCGCTCATACTTGAGGCTGCGGCCATGGGTGAGGAGCTGATCACTGGGGCCAGGCATTTCGATAACGTCGCTGCGGCGTTGCATGGTGGGTTCACCGTGGTATCCGATGCTCGCAAACGAACGATATTGAGGATCAAGCCTCCGAACTTCCAGATCGTCGTCGTTCTGCCCGAGGTCTCTGTGGAGACGCGAAAGGCGCGTGCGGTCCTTCCAAAATCAGTTCCGATGTCAGATGCCGTCAGCAACCTCTCTTTGGCCTCTGGCATGGTGCATGCGATGATGAAGCGCGATGTGACCGCAGTGGGTGCATATCTGGAGGATACTCTATCAGTCCCTTACAGGAAGAAACTCGTTCCTGGGTTCGACGATGTGCGAAAGAGCGCTCTCGATTCGGGAGCTCTAGGTGTATCTCTAGGTGGCTCCGGACCCGCCGTCTTCGCGATAACCATCGGAAACGCGCTCAAGATCAAGCAGGCTATGACACGCACATTCAGAAAATCATCCGGTCTCGAATCGGAATCATTCATCACGGTCCCTGGCGGAGGCGCCAGAGTGGAAAAGGTTCTTTGATCCGACCATTCTGCCCTATCGGGACATGCTGAACGATGTGACACTAGAACGCTATCTTCTCGCCAGGCACCCTCGGGAAGAGTGAGATGTCCCTCACGTGACTCTGCCCCGTCAGGAATCTGATCATCCTCTCGATCCCGAGACCGCCTCCAACCGTCTGAGGTATCAGTCCTTTGGTCGCGGCCTCGAGGTATCTCTTATAGGCGTCCATGTTGGTCCTGCGCTCCATCATCTTGCGGACGATCTCGTGGTACTCCCATTCCCTCTCGCCTCCTGAAAGGGCTTCGCCGTATCCCTCTGGCCAGAACACATCGTAGTTGTGGTAGTATCCCTTCCGCTCTTTGTCTTCCCTGTCGTAGAACTCGCGCCGGAAGTTCAGGACCCAGAACGGGTCCCTCTCCGTCTCGGATGCGATCTTCTCGAAATCATCGCCGTATTTCGCCTTCAGTTCCTCAGATTCGAAGACCTTCAAGGGGAGTTTAGGGACCTCCAGCTTCCTGCCTAGCGCCGCCAGATCCTCTGGGCACTCTTTCTTGACGAACTCGAAGACCTTCACAATCATACCATCTACGAGTTCCTTGAACTCCTTCTTGGTCTTGTCCTTGAGTTCGATGTCCACCTGGGTGAACTCGAAAAGGTGCCTTCCCGAGGACCCGAGTTCGCCCTGCTCAAGCCTCACGTTAGGGGACATTATGTAGATCTTGTCGAAACCGTCGTTCAGAAGTGCGAGCTGCTTGTGCATTATCATGCTCTTTGTGAGGTGCAGTCTCTGTCCGTAGTATTCCACCGATGCATCGAAATGAGGATGGTTGAGGGGGTCGGTCTCCGGAGACAACATGACTGGCATGGCTTGGACCACGCGGTTCTCGTACATGTAATCGTGAATCGCTTTCAGAGCGGCACTCTGGATTCTGAGTATGTGCCCCATCTTGCTCTCTTTCAGGTGCAATACGGTTTCCTGCATGTTCATCATCGACGAATAGACGACAAGTCAATATACTATTTGACATTTACTTCAGAAATGGCGGAAACAATCCGAGAAAGGGCAATATTCATATAAGAAATCCGTCATATTGACGGTTCATGCTTGATGAGAAGGACTCGACGATACTCGAGGAGTTGATGAAAGACGCGAGGAAGACCACCAAGGCAATAGCCCGTGAATTGGAGATCCCGAGGGCGACGGTCCATGATAGAATCGTCAAGATGGAGCAGAAGGGGGTCATTCGCAGGTACACCGCGCTCCCGGACTATTCCGCGCTGAGCCTGGGCGTCTCCGCCTTCATACTCGTTCAGTTCGAGGCCGAGAAAGGGCTCTCCCAGAGGGATACGGCCGAAGAGATCGCCACCATCCGAGGCATATTCGAGGTGCACATGATATCTGGCGAATACGACATGCTCCTCAAAGTACGCGGTTCGAGCATGGAGGATATCGGCCAGCTGGTCATTGATAGGTTGAGAGAAGTGAGAGGCGTGGCGCGCACGCTCACCTGCGCATGCTTCACCACGGTAAAGGAATGAGTTTGCGGTCTACCTGCTTCTCTTCTTGAGTAGCTTGTCGACGGTCTCACTGAGCTCTTTTGGAACGGGTTCGACACGGTGCTCTTTGAATATGCGTCTGACTTCCTGCGCGGCGCGGTCGAGAAGTGTCTTCGAACCCCTCTGCGCCCACGAGTCCCATGATGTCCTGTCTGCCAGGGTCGGCATGAAATGTTCGGTTCTGAACTTCTCAACCGTGTGCCTCTGCCCCAGGTAGTCCTTGCCGACTCCCACCTTGTGGATGACATCCAGTGCCAGAGAGTCCTCGTTGACATCGATTCCCCTGGCCATTCGGCTGATCATCTGAGACATCTCCGAGTCGATGACCATCTGTTCCAGCCAGACAGTCCTACAGTCCTCGAGCAACCCTATGCCCGCGATCATGTCGGCTCCTGCGAGTATTGGTGGTATGGCGCTTGCAAGCTTCTCTGCAGACGCCTGTTGATCCGGTTCTTTGGATGTTGTGACGAAACCGCCCACGAGTGCCGGGAATCCATAGTAGTGCGCCATCTGCGCGTATGCGGCGGACGTTAGGCCATGTTCTGGGCTTCCTCCCGCCCTCGTCGACGCCCTCATGTCCAGATTGGCCATCCCCGCGGCGAACACGAATGATGTGCCAACCTGGTTCAGCTGGAAGATCGTGTTGCCTGCCAGTGCCTCTGCGACCCCGACGGCTACAGATCCTGCAAGGGTAGCTGGGCCTGTCCCGCCTGGTCCGGGCATCACATAGAAGCAGATCGGTATACCTGCGTTTGCCGCGACGAACCCTGCCTCCAACCCTTCACCCTCGATCTGAAGCGGCGATGAGCTGGTATGGATCGAAGATATGATTGGTCTCTTCCTCAGTTCGTCTCGTCCTCCGACAGCTGCGGAGGCGAGTTCTATGACATCCTCGACCTCCCATGAGGTCGTATCCGTTGCGATCGTGATGTGTTTCTCTGTATTCTCGAGTGATGCCTGAAGATCGTGAATGTGCCTCGTCCCCTGAGGGACGTCCTGAGAAGTGACGCTGGGCCAGTTCACGCCATGCCCTGGAAGGGCATCGGAGACGAAGGCGCTTCTGGCGACATCTGATTTCCGGGACTCCCTCCTCTGTCGTGTCTCGAAATCCATTGCCATGGTACCGTTTCCATCGCTGGCGACGTAGGTATGCTCTCCGTCGAGCCTAGCGTCGTGTTTTCGCGTCCTTCCATAGAATGTGACCGCCCTGTTGTTCTTCCGGGAGAGTTCCTCCACGAGTCCCTGAGGGAATTTCACGACTGCACTTTTCTTGTCAATATCGCAACCGGCATCCTGTAGCATCTTCTGCGCTTTTTCGCTTCTGACCGCCACACCAGTCACTTCGAGGATCTCCAGAGCTGCGTAGTGGATCATCCGCATGTCGTCTTCGCTCAGGACGTTCCTCTTGCACGATACGGTTATGCAATTCGCCATTTTGTCATCCCTCAAGACTCAATCTGTCACAATCGTGTGTTCTTCGCTGGAATTGCGATAATCAAAAAGTGATTATCGAGGCCGGGCGGAAAACCGCACCGGCCCTGAATAGGTTTAATATGTCTTGGACTCGCCGCCCCACAAGCCCTTCTTGGTGCTCTCGATGATCGCATCAATCTTCTTCTGCTTCTCAGCATCGAGTGGTGGGACTTTGTGGTCCTTGAGGATCGCCTTGACCCTATCCCTAGCCGAGTCCCTGAGGGACTTCGATCCAGAGGTGGACCATGCATCATACGAGCGCCTGTCTATGAGCGTCGGCCTGAAGTGCTCTGACTTGAGGTGGTCGACCGTGTGTCTCTGGGCAAGGTAGTTCTTACCCACACCGACCTTCTCGATCACATCGAGTGGGACCGTGTCGTCATCTGCCCACTCGCCGCGTATGAGCCTCTTGATCGTGCCAACGACCTCGTTGTCCATGACGATCTGCTCGTAATGCAGGCAGCTGGAATCCTCCAATAGCCCGACACCGCACATCAGGTCTGCACCAGCGAGCAGCGGACCGACACAACCGGTGTAGTACTCCAGGACCGACTGGTCACCGGGCACCTTTGCGGTTGCCGATACACCGACGCAGGATGGCATTCCATAGTAGTGTGCTAGCTCGGTCGCCATCGCGGATGAGATCGCGTGTTCCGGACTTCCGCCGGCTCTGATTGTCGTCCTCATGTCGAGCGGTGCGTTACCCATACCGTATATGACGGCTGCTCCGGGTGTCGCGAGCTGGATCATGGTCAGAGCGCTGAGAACCTCCGCGTTGCCCACTGCGAGCGAACCGACGAGTGTAGCCGGGCCAGTCGCACCTGGCTGTGGCATTCCGAAGAATACCAGCGGCACTCCCGCCTTGGCGAAGTGCAGGCTCGCGTCCATGACTCCTGCGTCGTGTTGGAGAGGAGCATACGTACATTGCAGGCACGATGTGATCGGCCTGTTCCTGTACTCCTTCTCTCCACCGGCTGCAGCGTAGCCCATCTCGGTCAGGTGCTTCGCATCAGACAGTGTCACACCGGTCTCGTACATGACGTGCTTCTCGGTGTTGTTGAGAGACGCGTCGAGGTCGTGAAGGTGGACGGCGGCTGGGTCCTGGTCCGTCGAACTGACCATTGGCCAGTGGATATGGACGTTCTCCAGAGCGTCGATGATCCTGGACGAGTTCGCGACATCCTGCTTCGTCGAGCCCCTTCTCTCCCCGGTCTCGAAGTCGACTGTCACTGCACCGTTACCATTCGCCGTTATGTGGCTGTGGTTCATGTCCAGTTTCGCATCGTACTTCGGGTTCCTTCCTGCTAGAGTGATGGATGTCTTCTTCTTCACCAGCGCTTCCTCGATCAGGTGAGACGGTATCTTGGCGATACGGGTGCTCTCATCGACCACGCAGCCGTTGTCCTTCAACAGCTTCCTGCACGCCGGGCTGTCAACCTGCACACCTATCTTCTCCAGTATGTGTAGTGTGCTCCAATGAATCCTATCCAGGTCCTCATCGCTGAGGATCTGGAATTGGATGCCCCTCTTGATTCCGTAGGCCATGGACATCACCCGACAAGCTTCTTGGCAACATCTACCGCGCTGGAAGCGTCGCCGCTGTATCCCTCGGCTCCGATCTCCTTTGCGTAGACATCGGTGACTGGTGCACCGCCAACCAGTGCCTTGATTGGAAGGTTCTTCTGCTTGATTGGTCCGATAACCTCGGCCATTCTGGGCATCGTCGTGGTCATCAGGGCAGACATAGCTACGATCTTTGGCTTCAGCTCCGCTGCTTTCTTGGTGAATTCAGCGGATGCCACGTTCACTCCGAGGTCGACGACCTCGAATCCGTTCGCGGACAGCATCGTTGCCACGAGGTTCTTGCCGATCTCGTGTATGTCGTCCTGAACTGTGCCGATGACAACCAAGCCCGCACTAGCCCTGTGCTGCCCCGTCGGAACTGCGGGTTCAAGCACGGCCAACGCAGCCTTCATTGCTTCTGCGCCCATGACGAGTTCCGGTAGGAAGATATCTCCCTTGCCGAACCTCTCGCCAACGACTTTTATTCCTTCCGCCAAGCCCTTCTCAATGGCGACGAGCGGGTCGACGCCTTCCGCGAGCGCCTTCTTCGCCAGATCAGCAATCGTCTCCATCTCGTAGTTTATCACTGCGTTCTTAAGCCGTGTTACTGCATCTTCCATTGGTTTTACCCCCAATTGGTTTCCTTCCAGAACTTTTGTTCTGATCGGATTTTTCCATGTCGGTTTAAGAGCGATTCATCTCCAAGACAAATCCCCTTCTCCGATTGAACCGGCATACTCGATACCATAATTAAGGTTTCTGCTATTTCGAGGCGTTTTTTCGCAAAACACTATACACACGTCAATATAATGGTGCGAAACGGCTCGTTCGTCCGCGTATGATGGTCGATAGAGCAAGTCCCACCGGCACATAATTCGTGGGTGATGGCGCGACTTTCGACGAATCATCCAGATGTTTCTGGCCTCATGTGTATGAATTACCCAAAACTATTTCCCGGAAAAGGCGTTCACCCCTTTCATAGGAGGCGAGAAATTTGCCTTGTGCAGTTGTGCCAGTTATTGAGCTAAGAGGTACGGCAAAGACAGTGAAGATCGGAGCCACGAAGACTCCAGTTTTGGTGGGCGAGCGAATAAACCCGACCAACCGCAAGGACTTGATTGCCAAACTGAAAGCCGGCGAGTTTGGAGTTCTTGAGATGGAGGCAAAGAGGCAGATAGAGGCGGGTGCGGATATCCTGGACATTAATGTTGGTGTTCCTGGGATAGATGAGAAGCATGCCATGCTCGAGGCCATAAGGATCGTCCAGGAATCAGTTGACGTTCCTCTTTGGATTGACACATCCGATCCAGCAGTACTCGAAGTCGCTCTCAAAACGGTGAAGGGTCGTGTTGGTATCAATTCCACCACCGGGGAAGAGAAGAGGATGGACGCGGTCATACCTCTCGCAGCTCAATACGATGCTGCACTGGTCGGACTCTGCATCGATGATACGGGAATCCCCCAGACTTCAGAGAAGAGGGTGGAGATCGCCAGGAAGATCATCGACCGTGCAGAGAGAGCCGGTCTTGACAGGAAGAACCTGATAATCGATTGCGTCGCCCTTGCGTGCGGAACCAACGACCAGGGTGCCACGGCCACACTAGATACAATACGTGTCGTGACCGAGGAACTGGGCGTTAATACGACACTCGGGCTCAGCAACGTATCATTCGGATTGCCCGACAGGCCCAAGCTCAACGCGGCTTTCATGCTTATGTGCGCTGGACAGGGCATGACCAGCTTCATCGGCAATCCTCTCGATCCCAACATGCAGCTTGCGACCAAGTCGTCAAAGCTGTTCTGGGGCGAGGACAAGTTCGCGATGGGCTACCTGACATTCTTCAGGAAGATGCAGCAGGCCCAGGCCGCTGCTGCTGAGAAGAAGTGAGTCCACGCAGGGCTGCGCTTCAAAACCCCACACCCAAACCAATTCCTGTTCTATCCTTCATGAGGCTCGCCCAAGCTGGATCGTCACATCGATGCATCCCATGGTCCGCTGCGATATGCGTCAGCGTCTTCTTAACTTCGGGTTGAGCACATCGTCCAGTGCGTTGCCTACTAATGAGAACGCGATTATCATGACGACTATGGCTGCACCTGGCGGGGCAATCCACCACCATGCACGCTGAGCCACCGCTCCGTCGTTGTACGCCGATTCGAGCATGGACCCCCAGCTGATGACGCTGGGGTCACCTAGGCCGAAGAAGTCCAGGAACGCCTCGGAGAATATCGCAATCGATATGAGCAGGACAGTGTTCGCGAATATGAGTGGCATCGTATTGGGCAGGATGTGCTTCCTGATGATATGACCATCTCCTGCACCTATCGCTTTTGCCCTCTCGATGAACTGTCTCTCCTTGAGCGTCAGCACCTGGGACCTAACGATCCTTGCCGTCGACGGCCAGCTGGTGATACCGATGACGAGGATGACATAGATGAACTTCTGATCCAAGACTGTCATCAGTACGATCATCAGCGGGAACCATGGCAGCACCAGGAAGAAATCGGTTAACCTCATGAGTATCTCGTCTGTGACCCTTCCGAAGTATCCCGCTGCCAGGCCTATGATGGCTCCCAGACCTATCGATATGAAGGTCGCGATGAATCCTACCATCAGGGATGCCCTGGTCCCATAGATCACGTCACTGTAGACATCCTCACCCTTGTAATCGGTCCCGAATGGGTGCACGAACCCTGTGTATTCCGATGGTGTCAGGCTTGGAGGTAGAGGATTGAGCAGCACAGCCACGCCATCCACGAATATGTTCTCCTCATGGTTGACGTAGCTGTTTGGATTCGGAACCGTCGATATCCATGGTGCGAACACCGCGATGACCATGAATATCATCAGGACGATGAATCCCGCGAATCCCAGCCTATTCGCTCGGAACACCTTCCATATCTTCCTCAGGTTCTTGATCTGCAGCATCAACTTCTCTTTATCCGTCTCAGTGAACAACGAGCCTTCCTTGGAGTATTTCCTGAATAGTCTGATGGTCACCAGTATCGCGACTAGAGCGACCACAAAGATCCCGAACAATGTACTTGAACCGATGTCTGTCATCTCATCACCCTCAGATCTTGACTCTCGGGTCAAGCATTGTGTATATGATGTCCGCAATCAAGTTCGCGATCAGGACAGCTACTGCCATTATGAGGAACAGATGCCTGGAGCAAGGGCAGGTCTCGTGGCGCCGACTGCATCCCACGTGAGCTTGCCCCAGTCCCTCGTACGAGAACACCATCTCGACCATGATCGTGCCCCCGAGGACCCATCCTATGCTGATAGCCATCACTGTCACAACTGGCAGCATCGCGTTCCTCATGGCATGATTCTTCAGCACCATCTTGTTCGACAGCCCTTTCGCTCGCGCAGTCGTTATGTAATCCTCTGTCAGGACATCAGTCAGGGAGTTCCTCATTATCAGCGCGAACTCTGCCATGATCTCCAGCGTGAATGCGAATATCGGCAATATCGAGGTGGTATCCTCTGCTCACCAATTTCTCGAACAGGTCCATGAACCGATAGTCCGGTGGAGTGTCTGTCCATGGGAGGCTGCCGTACGCACCTCTTGTCGGGAACCATCCGAGCATGCCGCCGAACACGAGCAGAAGCACGAGTGCGAACAGGAAGGTCGGCATGGAGTAGAATGTCAGAGGCGAACGCCATGCCGACAGTGTCGCCGAGCTCGTCCCCTCCTCCAGGCCGCGAACCTGCCCAGGAGCACTCCGAGATATATCGCGAGCATGGTCCCGATCCCCACGAGCACGAGAGTGTTCACGATCCTGGGCTCCAGGAGATAGCCTATCGATGTCCCTGCGTTGAGGCTACCCGTCACCCCGAAGTCCAGTTGCAGCGTGTCTGTGAGATAGTAGTAGAACTGCATGTACCATGGGTCGTTCAGATGGAACTTCTCCCTGATCTCGAACGCTATTTCCTCGGAGATCCCCCTGCCGATGAACGCCCTCGCAGGGTCTCCTGGAAGGACTCTGAAAAGGAAGAAGTTGAATGTAATGATCGCGAACAATGTGATCACGAGATAGACGAGTTTCCTCATGATGTATGTTCTCATGTCCATTGATTATCACCAACTAGGCACACGATTCCTGCCTAGGCTCCCCAACTTCCTCTTATCCTCTCCTTCGTTTGCGATCTGGTGTCTCGGTCCTTTCGCACAAATGGATAAATGGAAAGAGATGCCCGCGCTCCCGCGCGGGCTGTTTGAGCGCTCACTCGCCAAGCGGGCTCTTGCTGTCCTCTTTCTGCTCCTTCTTTCCTCCCTTCTTGCCGCGGAGCATCATGACAGCGAGCAGTATCGCCACTACCGCCATCCCAGCGCCTATGCCTGCGTACATGATCCAAGCATCGTCGTGTGTCATCTGGTGGAGGTTCCTCTCCGTCGTCGATTGTCCACCGGCTCTATCTCGAACATGAGCTGAGGCCCGGTCCAGAAGTGGTCGAAGCTCAGGCATGGGTTCTCCTCCCAATCTCCCCAGTTCGTGAACTTGTCCGTCCTGTACGCATATGTCTGATATGGGTACGCGAGGATTATGTACGCTGCGTCGAGGTAGTTGACCCGCTGGCACTCGTCAGTGTAGACCTTCCTGTTGTCCTCATCCATGGTCATGACAGACAGACGCGTATGCCGTAGTTGTACGACGCGTTGTCGTAGAAGTTGTCATTCCATCCATTGATGGATCTGCCCGCCTGGCAGAACAGCATGTAGTTGGGGTCGGAGTCCGCGCTCCAGTACCAGATCATCGTGTCATACGCGTAACCATAGACTTCGGTCGAGAGAGTGACCTCGTCGACCACATCGACGTCCAGGCCGATACCGACCTCCGCATAGACCTGCTTGAGGTAGTTGGCAATCTCCTTCTCCTCGGGATATTCCCTTCGTATCAGCATGTCGAAGATGAGTTCTCTTCTCCTCGAGGCACCATCCCTCCTCGTATGCCATGCTGTCAGTCGTGACCGTCCTGTACGTCACCGTCCATCGTATCTGTATCCTGCATCCTCGAGCATCTGCTCGGCCGCATCCTTGTCGAACGTGTAGAGCTCGTCCTCCGTCGGCTCGTAGTGCCACTTCGTGTTCACAGGAGAGATGAGCGTGGTTCCTTCCTCCGCAAGCCCAGCGTAGTAGTTGTTCACGATGTATGTCTTGTTCGTCGCGATCGCCAACGCCTGTCTGACTGCTGGGTCGAGCCTCGCCAGGTTGTTGCCCGCCTCGTTCATGTTTATCCCGATCTCGGTCCAGTACTGCGTGCACTTGATCCCGTCGAATAGTCTCGACGTTCTAAGCGAGCCATCATCGACATCGTCCTTGATCGCGAGGTATGTCTGCGGCGGGAACTGAGCGATGTCGAGCTTCCCCGTTCTGAGGTCGGTCGCCATCGCCACATCGTTGTCATAGAAGTACATGACAATCTTGTCGAAGTCGACATACATGTCCTTGTCGGGACCCCAGTGGTAGTTCGGGTTCTTCACGAGCGTCAACTGTGGATCCCCTGCGTTCCACTCATCGTAGATGTACTCCGTGCCGGTGAACGGTCCGGTGCCAACAATCGGGAACTCCTCTCCATCGAAGACGCCCTGCCAGTTGAATGCTATGTCGAATCGGATCCATGTCCCACAGCTTGTGTTGGGGAAGTATCGGTATGCATATCAGATACGCATATGCGCATGGCTCTGGCTCATCGGTCGCCCTGTCGTAATAGTGTATCCTTATCGTGTCCTCGTCGATCGCCTCGGCGTACTGCATGAAGTATGCGTATGGCTGGTATGCCCAGAATGATCATACTCGAGACATTCAGGTTGATGGTGAAGACGACATCGTCCACTGTCAGAGGCTGGCCGTCGTGCCATTCCGCGTTCTGGGTGATGTCGTATTCCCAGACGGACCCGTACGGCTCGCCAGACAGCTACGAGTTCTGGATCGTCTCTCGGGCACTATCCTCCAGTCGGTGGCAAGGTTCCCTTCCGTACGAAATCATCCTGCACGGTGTGCATTGCGTCATAGACGAGACCCATAGTAGACATACGCTGCGTCGCTCAGCCCGACGTTCGGGTTGAGGCTGTCGACCATCTGCATGAATCCCACATTTAGGACCACCTCCTCATCTGCTGCCTCAGCCTCCCCGATCATCCCAGAGATGCCTGCCAGAGGCACGGAAAGGATACCATACAATCAGCAAAACGACACTCATGGACAAGATTCTTCTCGACTGAGTCATCCACTTACTTTCCCCCTTGGTTCCGACTTGGCTGTCCTTCACGATATCCCCATCGAATCGCGAAGCTTACCGAAACGCTCTGAGGCTCATGCCGAATGGAAGCCATACCTTCCTCCTTCATCCACACACAGCTAATTGAATCCCCGCTTCGTGCTGGATGCATTAATGAGAACTTTCGTATATGAACATTCCGACCTATCGTTACGAAAATGCGAAGTGGTTCGACTCATGAAACTCGATTATCATAATTTATTGGAAAATGCAGACCTTTATCCGCAATTCGCTTGATCCTTTCACATGGATGTGGATGTCTGCCTATGCCGAATCATCGAACGATATCGTTCGAATCAACCGTCCGATAATCGACCCGCTGGAGTTTCACTCTAATCCGACCGTGGTCTAAGATGATACCATGGTCGCATTCGATCTTTCGTGCAAAATAGCGTCTTCGGAACTCATTTCAATAATCCCGCGAAACATGAGTCGAGCGGCTTTCAACGGCCGATCCTCGGAAACATTCCCGTATTGGAATCTTGATGATTCGAATAATCATTTCAACAGATTATTTATAGCTGGTAAACGGTACGACCTTCGCTCCGATAGTTGAGTTGTTCGTGGGGGAACCAGCAAATGTCTGAAGGGCTATCAACTAGTGAGCCTGCTAGCGCGAATGCTTCACCGGAACCAATCACGCCTTCAAAGGGCAAGGGTGGTAGGAAGCTATGGCTGATGATTGTCGCCATCATAGTGGCGATTCTTCTGCTCAGCACCGCCGCCTACGTCCTGTTGGTGAACGATGATGGTGATGAGGAGGAAGAGCCTGCTGAGATGGAGCTCCTTGTGACGGTCTATCCTACAACTGCCGTCACCGTTGATGCGGGATCTACCGTCATGCTCTATGTCTCGACCATGTTGCGAAATGTGGACACCGATGAAGAGGTCTCGCTGGACGGCAATGCAAGCGTGGATTACAGATGGACGAGGAGTCCGATCACACTCGGTTCCTATGACCTTTCCGGGAACCGGTACTGCAACCTGACCGTCGCTGACTTCGGGACGACCGGAACGGTCTTCTGTCTCGTCGAGATCGACGATCTCAACAAGACCGTGTCCAAGACCATATCGATCAACCCGCCATATCTGGACAGCGTATCGGTTGTGCCAGTCAGCAAGACTCTCTCGACCGATGTGAGTTCCGTGTTCACCGCGACCGTGTATGATTCGGTCGGAGGTGTCATAGACGATGCGGACATCACATGGGCGGTTGAAGGTCTGTCGAGCGGTGACTACACCTTGAATGCAACGACTGGCCCGAGCGTGACCTTCACAGGCCATGCTGAAGGCCATGCATGGCTGAACGTGACTGCTACCGACGGGACACTCAGCGCAACTGGCTCATCCTCGATAACCATCACATTGGACATACCGGTGAGGACAGTGGATTACTACTGGTATGACATGTTCAACGTGCCGTTCGGCGAATGGTACGACAAGAGGGACGATGAGAACCCCTGGAGTGACAGTTATCCGTATGTCTATGACTGGATCGATCAATCCCAGGATGGCAACATCTGGACCTATTCGAACATGCGCCTGGACATCACCGGACGGAACATGAGCGACATCAATATGAACGAGAGACCGTTGTTCCTCCCGAACCTCGGCACCACTACCGGTGGGAACGCTATACTCGACTGGTACTTCACCTACGGCACCGACGCCGAGCTGGCGCTCCTGTCCTCATCTGCTTTCGACAACAACGATGGATGGATAACGATCTTCGAGGGCGAGACGACCCTTGACCAGGAAGCGGCGATGTCCGTTCTGGGCATGCCATCGAATGAATGGGACACCTTCTCATCTTGGTGGTCCTCGAACGGAGCATCTGTCAGGACCGCGTGGTGGAACTACCTAGATTCCGAGGCGAACGACAGGCTAGATATCTTCTGCATGTACGAGTACCCGTTGCAGGCCTTCAAGCACGAGCTCACGGCCGAGCGTGTGGGTGACACGGTGGTCGTGAACCAGGTGATAGTCTCATGGGGCTTCGAGGCCCTGATGTCCAGATGGCTCCACGATGCGTGGATGGACGACACCGAGTACTGGTTCGAGGACTTCTCGATGCACGCGGAGATTGGTCCTGAGATGATGGACCTCGACATATCCACCGCGATCGAGTATGCGATCTACGCGTACGAGACGACGGACGACGGCCTGCCCTGTTGGATGTGGGAGGCCCTGCTCGCGGACTACATAACCTCGATCGTCCACCCATCGCTCTTCGAAGCCTATGCGGGGGAGACTTACATATGTGCTGCACCTGGAAGCCCGTTGTACGGCGATTTGATGTTCTACGACTATGTCCCCGGCGCGCTGAACCTGACTGAGGGCGAGACCCTGCGGTTCACATGGCCCGCGGGAGAGCAGATGTTCCTGCGGCACATTCAGCCGGGCGAGTTCGAGACCGAGAATTACTCGATGACGGTCGATTACATGGAGCCGATGGCGATCGACTTCCCTGGCCAGATAGACATCGATACCGACTGGATCGCATGATAGAGTTCGTGGGTCCGATCGATATGTGGACCTGGTCGCGGGACCAGGACAGATCGATCCTGGCTAGAATCCGAATGGGACCGTCTGGAGATGCTTCCGTATGGTATGCCCACGATCGAGTTCAGACTGACCGGCCCTGCTGAGCTGACATCCTTCGGCGTCGAGGGATATGCCGACCCGGTCCTGGCTGGAGAGTCCTCGAGCTTCACCGTGACGGCACTGGACCAGTTCGAGGAACCGTTCCCGAGCTTCACTGGAACGATAACCTTCTCGTCGACTGATCCACTCGCAGTGCTGCCGACGACTTCTCATTCGATGTCGGGGACCTTCGGGAGCTATACATTCCCTGCAGGTGAGGTCATCTTCAACACGCCGGGCGAGCACGAGCTGATTGTCAACTACACCGACGACATGGACATATCCGGCCTTCAGTTCGATATCACCGTGACGGAGCCACCCTTCGCGTACGAGTTGCGTGTTGAGAACGTCACCAGTCCGATAATGGAGGGTGAGTCGTCAGGATTCGATGTGATCGTGCTGGACCAGTACGGTGCATTGTATCCGACATACACTGGAACGATCGAATTCTCGTCCAACGACAGCGCCGCGGTGTTCTCGCCGACCCAGTACGAGTTCCTGCTGATCGATGGAGGCATGAAGACCTTCGCGAGCGATGCGGTGACCTTCATGACTCCGGGCGTGCACGACCTGACTGCGTACGACGTCGATACGCCATCGATATCCGGACTCGCAATTGGATATCGTCGTCGAGGAGATGCCGGTACCGCACTTCGTGCTGAGCGGTGTCGTGGACCCATCGTATGCGAACGAGTCGTTATCAGACCTGACGGTGACCGTGCTGGACCAATGGGACAATCCGTTCACGACCTATGTCGGCACCGTGACCTTCACTTGCACCGACCCGTTGTCTCCGTCTCTGAGCGACTACGAGTTCGACCTCCTGGACGATGGTGAGGCATCGTTCCCTGCATCCGTCATGTTCGGGACTCCTGGGATGCAGACGTTGACCGCGACCGATACGGTTGACGGCACCATCACCGGCTCCGTTACCGTGGAAGTGTTGACCGAAGCTGTCGCGACATACCTCGATGTCTATGGTATATCCAACACGGTGACGCAATGGATCAACGAGAGCGTGACGGTGGATGTGTACGATCAGTACGATCGCATATTCCCGGGGTACGACGGCACTATAAACTTCACTGCGAACGACACTGGCGTGAATTTCCCTGAGAACTACACGTTCGAACCAGCAACGGATCTCGGTAGCCACACGTTCGAGAACCTGATGAACTTCACCGAGCTCGGATGGTACGAGGTGACAGTCGCGGATATTGATGACCCGTCTTTGACTGGGTATCAGACCGACATATTCGTCACGGATGTCGGGCCGTACATCGCCTGCTTCACCGTGACAGGAATAACCTCGATGTGGGAGGGCAATGTATCTGATGTCTTGGTCACGGCATTCGACCAGTACGATAATGTCTTCAATGACTATGCTGGCACGATAGAGTTCTCTACGGACGCCGCGAGCGGAGAGAGCCTGCCGACAGACTACACATTCGTGCCTGCCACAGACGATGGCGACCACCTGTTCTCGAATGCAGTATCGTTCGATGACCCAGGAACTTACAGCGTGACGGTCACCGACATAGTGGATACGGGTGCGACGGGCACTCAGAGCGGCATCGTGATCGAGGACCTCGTCCCAACCACACTCAAGATCGAGGGGGCGCCCCTGGAAGTCGATGTCGGGTGCTTCGTTCACGCTGACGGTGAGCGTATACCATCAGTACGATGAGCTGGATGCGGAGTACACTGGCACGGTCGAATTCGAAAGCAGCGACCTTGACGGCTCCGTGGAGCTGCCATCTGATTATACGTTCACCTCAGGGGACGCGGGGACGCGCACATTCACCGATGAATTCGTCCTGATGACTGCGGGCGCCCAGACCATCGATGCTACGGATACGAGTGACGGCTCGTTGACGGACAGCGCACCCATAACCGTCATCATACCGAGGTATCGCTCCATGACATACACGATGTATGACATGTTCGAAGAACCCTGGGGTGAATGGTGGACGAACGAGGACTGGGGTCGTGAGGTGAGCTACACTGATAGCTACGTCATAACGAGTGAAGAAGGCAACAACACATTGCTCTACATGCCCGGATATACGGTCGGAACTGGGTCGGAGAAACTCTACCAGGGCATGATATTCGCTCCTTACAGATGGGCTATGGAGGGGGAGTACCTGCCAGAGCTCACTGTGACCGACCCCGAGTTCATGCCGATTCGTGGACCGACTACCGTGACCGGGACGCCATCTGTGTCGATGGATCTATACTTCCAGTACCTGTCCTACGAATGGTGGGATGACTACTGGATACCGACCTGGGGCGACTCTGCAGGCTGGGGTGGTGACGACCTCATAGAAAGTGGCAATGACGGATACTACCTTGGCACGAACTATACGATTGTTATGAACCGGCCTGCTGCCGAGATATGGCTCAACATGCCTCAGACATCCGATCCTGCAACCTGGTGGGCAACCAATGGAGCGAGCTATAAGAGTGCATGGCAGACATGGATCGATGACCAGGGGAACAATGTGTTCGACATCTGGTGCGGGTTCGAATGGCCTTATGTCGATCTTGCGACGATGATGGACATGACAGTCGATGGCGATGGCAACATCGTCCTATCGATTGGTCACTACAGTTGGGGATTCGAGATCCTCATGTGTCGCTGGCTGAGCGATGCGAACATATGCACCCATCAACCGTACTGGGAAGACTTCTCCATGCAGGTGGACTACGGCACGGACGACTCGAACCTGACATCGGACGCGGTCGCCCAGTACAACCTGCACGCGGTCAAGGCGAACGACACCGTGGATGACCCTGCCTGGGCATGGGAGCCCGTGCGGATCGACTATACCACGAAGACCGGGCATCCGTCCGAGTAACGCTGATTACGTCGACCTGACCTACCAGAGCTGGAACTGCGGCGACAACATGTTCGGGCAGGAGGTCATGTACGACACGACCCCCGGATACCTGGACCTCGGCGACCACGACTCGCTGATAATCCAGCTGCCACTACAGGAGAAGATAGGGTTCCAGGGCAAGGCGACCGCTGGCACGGACGATGACTACACCGCTCTCGCGGTATCGGGGGACAACAGCGGATTCATGGATATCTGCGAGAACGGGACGCTCGAGCTCGGGGACTTCGTGACGAACCCAACAACGCCCATTGACCTGATGCCGATGTACGACCCGGTAGGGAAGACTCTGACCATAACCGGCCCGCAGGACTTCGAGAACGTGAAGCGGCTGGACGGCACCTCGCTACCATGGGGCGCCTTGGATCGAGTTCAATGTGGTGGAGCCCACCCTGAAGGCGGTCCAGGAGCAGTCGGTCCCGACAGAGGTCGCATCCGGGGAGCAGGCATCCGCGACGGGTGCTGCGTCCTCGGCCGAGGTGGCTTCGCTCGTAGTGGTCGCGGCCGCGTTGGCGGTGACAGCGCTGGGAATCGGCATACGTCGCTTCTCGAAGTGAACGGACGTAGAAACTCGATAAACCTCTTTCATTCTTCTTCATTTTTCGATGCGAGTCAGAATGTGATATGTGCTCAGCTATCGGAGTGATTGTTCAATGACCCATCCAGAAAAAGAGTTGGGACTTCACTCGGGCTGATGCCTCTCAGCGGGGAACAATAGGCAGAACCTGGTTCCCAGCTCACTCTTCCCCTTTACCTTGTCCTCCACCCAGATCCTTCCCATGAACTTGTCAGTGAGCGCCCTGCATATGGAGAGGCCAAGTCCGGTCCCTGCGACCTTGGAATCGGTCTTGAGCCGCACGAATCTCTGGAACAGCATATCCTTCTTCTCATCAGGGATGCCGGGACCGTTGTCCGAGATGCATATCTTCCAGCACGGTGCATCGTCGTCCAAGATCCTGGTCATGTCGATGTCTATCTCGATCTCGTCGTGGTTATCATACTTAACCGCGTTGCTCAGAAGGTTGAATATGAGTTCTTCGACCAAGGCGTTAGCCTTGATGAATGCACGTTCCGGGATGTTCAGTTTGATGCTGATGGTCTTGTTCGGACTCGAGCTGGATATGCTTGAAACGATCTTGCGGATGACATCGCTCAGGTTCACTGGGACGAAATCATTTGGATTCATTATCCCTATCTTCGTGAGCTTCTTGACGTTGTCGATGAGCTTGGCATTCTTCCTTATCAGCTGAAGGGACTTGTCGAGGTAGATGTGCAGTTCCTTCGGCAAGTCCGGACTCTTCGCTGCCGTCTCTATGTAATTCATAGTCGCGAAGTTGTAGTTGTTGATATCGTGGAACATGAGGTCGTTGAGCAGTTCGATCTCCTTATTCGCCTCCTGAAGTTTGGCTACCAGCTGTGCGTTGGACAGTGCCACGGAGGCCTGCTGAGCGAACAAGAGCCCCGCCTCGAGGTCGCTCTGGGTGAATACCGTTCCCCTATCGCGGTACAGTTCCAGGACTCCGATCACACCGTCGGATCCAATCAGTGGGATGGCCATCATGGCATCATGTTCGAGCGGCATCCCTGGTATGGCTGCCGTTCTGGGGTCGGAATCGACATCGTCTACGAACTCCGCCTTCCCTGATTTCGCGACCTGCCCGACCATACCTTCGTCGAGCCCACCAGATGATGCCAATATCTCTTCCTCATATCCGCCGACGACGTAGACCGGGAAGACTGTCCTCCTCTGCCAGTCGATAATGTAGAACGAGAGGTCCTTGTACGGTACGATCTCCTTGATGAATGATGCGATCGCTGCGTAGATCTGCGCAGTCCCGATTGCCTTCTGCAGCTCGACGCCCGATCTGATGAGGGTCTCCTGGAGCCGCATCTGCTTCTCGGTCGAGCTGAACAGAATCGTGCTATCGATCATGCCCCCCAGAAGGTCTGCAACCATCTGCAGTGCCTCGGCGCTATCCCAGTTATACTCTCCTTGTCTTGAGTGCATCATGCTCAAGGAGCCCAATATTTTTCCTCGCGATATCAGGGGTACCGCCATCATCGAGCTGATCTTGGTGGTCTCTATTATGCTGAATTCCGAGAACAGTTTCCTGCCGACATCCTTCTCGACTATGATTGCGTTGCCGCCGAATTTGAGCTTCTCCACGAGGCTGCCCTCATAAGGGACCTTACCCAGAGACTTGGCCTTCCTTGGGTTGCTCGGGTCTGGAATCAAGACTTCCACGTGCCTGTCTTTGTCCTCCATGACTCCGAGGGCAACCCTGTCGAAATCAGTGAGTTTCCTGAATTCATCTGCGATGCTACCCAGGACCGCCTTCACATCATTGCTGGTCCCTGCCAACTTCGCAATCCTATTCAGTATGTCTGATCGGAACGCCTTGTCGCGAAGGTCATGTTCGATTCCCTTCCGGGTGCTTATGTCCCTCGCTACCCCCGCAATTCCTATCTGGACACCATTATCATCGTGGAGCATCGACGCTGTGAGGGAGATTATGCTGATCGTGCCATCGGCCTTCCGGAACTTGATCTCATAGTCCTGTATGGGACTTCCTTGTTCCAGCAATGATACAAGGGCCCTCCATTCCAGCTCTCTATCGACAATGCCCTTGCAGATATTCATGGTTACAATCTTGCTTTTCGGGTGGCCCGTGATCGTCGCGAACGCTTGGTTCGAGTAGAGTATCTCTCCCGACTTGCTACTGATGAAAATGCCATCGAGAATGTTCTCAGTGAGGATGTTCTTATCAATCTCTTGGCCTGTCTTCATCTATGCCCCCGAGGGATTCTTCCGGTCTCAATCGGAATGTGCCCTTCTTAACCTACAGGAGTTCAGCCTCATAAAAAAGTTGTGCGCTGATTAACTACCATGATTTTGACTCAGCGACTTGTTGTCGGTTCTCGGAGCGGATTTCTCTGAGATGCTGGCTACACCGATGACAAATGATATCCGCCTAATCGACCATTACAGCTGCGGTGTTCACCATGAGCGCGAAGATGCACAAGATCTTCATGACCCGGTGTGATCTGAGGGAATCACGCATGGTCAGTGCGCCAGAGTGTGGTAGATGTCCTCACGGAAGCGTTGTCGATAATGGGTCTCGGGTGCTTTGCTCGGGGATCACGAAGTTCTTCATGGTCCCCTGCTACTTCGAAATGAAGGCATCAGCGTCGATCATAGATTGTTCTCGTTGTCCTCATGGCGAGGTCTCTCAGGATCGGATGCGGGTGTTCTGCGATAGCATGTGATCTCCGTGGGTTTTCCTTAGGTTCAAAACCACTCATCTTTTCCTCACTGGCGAAGCCAAGTCAACAGTATTATATAATGTGTCAAGGCATACTTACGATGGATGGGATGCTCGTATGGTGTCCATGCTTAGCTCAGGCACCAGTTTATCGAACGATATACGATCCGGCAACGTCTACCTCGTGGAAGAGCGCCGGCCGAAGCTGAGCTATGAACTTTTCGAACATGCCCTGTCGATGGGCTGCAACGGCATGATAATGACCCGCGAATTCCCAAAGAAGTTGCTCACTGAGAAGGAATTGGATAGCTGCAAACTCATCTGGCTTACCAACCTCGTCGGGGATGGACGTGTGAATCCGACCGCGATAGGCATACTGATGAGCCAGGTCCGGTCTTTTATCGAGGGACAGCCAAAATCCGTGGTAATGATTGATGGTCTGGAATATATGATCTCTCTGAACACCTATGATCGCATGCTCCAATTCATGCATCAGCTCAGAGATCTTGTCGTCACGAACGAGAGCATTTTGGTCGTGCCTATGGACCCTAGGACGGTGACGGAGAGGGAACTCGCACTCCTCGAAAGGAATCTCGAAGTGCTTGTGCCTAGAGCCGATGCGGAGGAGGAACCCATGATCAACGCAGGCACAGGCGAGATCAGAATCCTGGATGCCGGTCACAGATAGGTGCCTTTTTAACGATAGAATACGTGATGGTACGACTCATTAGCCCTTTTTTGGTTGAACTTTGAGTAACACATCGAACCATTGGATCAGATGTCCGACATTCTCAAAAACCGCTATACTTCCGGCATCCTTCAATATGTCCTCCGGCACATCACCCGTCATCACGGAGATGAACGGCACGCCCGCGTTCTTTGCGCATTGGGCATCTATGACATGATCTCCAACGAATACGGTCTCATCCTTTCCGACGCCAAGCGAGTGGACAAGTCTTAGATATGCATCGGGGCTCGGTTTCGGCCTCGTCTCTGAGTTCCTGCACTCCAATCCATCGACCATATCGATGAGTCCTGTCCTCTCAAGGACATGTTCTGCATATTGTCTGCAACCCCTTGTAAGAATGCCCACCCTGACACCCCTCATCTTGAGCATCTTGAGAAGTTCAACCGCTCCTTTGATGGCAATCGTATGGTCTGCTCTCTCCATCTCGACCTTGTCCATTATGGTGTCCAGTTCCGCGAGTCTGCTCCTGATTGCACTCTCCGGAACCCCAGAGGTCCTTTGATTCTCTTCGAACCTCCCTATTATCGCAACGATGAGCTCGGTGGGGTCGTAATTATCCAGGTTCTCCCCAAAATCGACTATCTTCTCTATGACCAACCTGCGGAACTTGCCGAAATCGACAGTTGATCGCACGAGCGTGTCGTCGAGGTCGAATATCACCGCTCTGGGTGGTCTGGAATCGCTCGGACTGGACCGATTGGCTTCTCCTCGATTCATAGGAATCCCCCAATCGGTCGCATGGCATAAAACTCTATGTCGAGATGCTTCCAATCGATGTTATCACGTATGATTCCTGGGGAGAAGGGTATATGACCGGACATAGCCGATAAGGACTCAAGAGATTGGAAGTGGATCGAATCACGGTTTTCGTAATGACCCGGATTCTACCACTCTCCTCCCCCCAACACTCCCCCCCAAGAAACGGGTCCCGATCCGCTTTCAATCTCCGTTCCCCCCTTTCAATAATGATGACTGGCCTGTTCATCATATGCGAATTTCGCGCGCTTGGATCAGTTCGATGCATTGATTGAGGGGTCCCAGCGAAGTCCTAAAATAGGTTCACCTTGATTTTCCACACGCATAGGATACTGGAAAATGGGCGGATAGAAGCTTCACCAAGAGTCCTAATTGTCATTGATGGTGTTGGATTTGACTGCGAAGAAGAAGGCCACAAAAACCCAGGCTACTGCGGAGAGTTCGGACCTCGCCCGATTCAAGTCTGAACTGCTAAAGATGGCAAAGGAAGTCAAGGGCCAGCTTGGATTATACATAAAGCATGTCGAATCCGGCCGTGAAATAACCGTTGAAGCTGACAAGACATTCCCTCTAGCGAGCGTTTTCAAATTGGGTGTGATGGTAGAGACTTTCAGACAGGTGGATGAGGGATCAATATCTCTTGACGAACGGATCGAGCTGGAACCCAAGCATTATTGCATCGGCGAAGGCGTCCTGCAATACTTGTCTCCTGGCCTGAAACCGACGGTGGGTGACCTTCTTTCGTTGATGATCATCGCTACGGATAATACCGCTTCCGAGATGTTGTGGAAGAGGATCGGCATCCAAAGGGTCAACATGCTCATGCGTGAACTCGGCCTCGCCAAGACATCCATCTATATCCCCTATAGGGAGAGTTTTCTCATGTCCATGGGTTATGGCCCGCTCAAGGATCGCACCATACCCGAGGCTGCGAGGATGTGGACGGGCATGTCCGATGTCGAAAGGATGAAGACCCTGAATGAAACCGAGCGCGAAACTGCCGGTCTATCAATCGAGGAATTCAGAAATCGATATGCAGGCATATATGGGGTCAGAGCTGAGAAGAAGTTCAAGACGCAGAAGGTATACGACGAGGCCTTTGACAATTTGAGCACGCCGAGGGAGATTGGCATAATTCTCGAGAAGATCCTGAATAACGATATAGTCTCGCCGCAAGCCTGCCAGGCAATGCTCAAGCTCCTGATGCGTCAGAAGGATTCGACGTCTATGTCCTATCTACTGTCTCCGGATACCCCAGTCGCACTGAAATCTGGGTGGACCGCAGCTACACTTACGAACGCTGGCATCATATTCATATCTGGGAAATCGCATGTGATCCTTTGCACGTTCTTCAAGAGGGTAGAGGAAGGTCATTTCGAGAAGACGTTGGACGTCGAGGCTCGGATTGCCAGGGCGGTATACGATTACTTCTCCCGCGTCCGTCCATGATACTGATCATGTGAGCACGGCGGCTCCCTTTTCGACCAGGGCCGCCTCCTTATCTGTGAGAGTCATTCTGTCAATCACGAGTATGAGCCTGGATTTCCTGTACGCGGCTACATCCTTCAGGTGATCGACCACCAATAGTGCCTTGCGAAAATCATTATACGTTACGAGGCTCTCGAAACCATCGAAGAGCACGATGGTGTTCGAACCGTGCTCGACGAACCTGATGACCGCATCCGTCAATATTCCGACGTTTGCAGGATTGATTACGTCATGACTCGCGGTGGCAGATAGCCAGAGTACTGCCGTCTTCTTAAGCCCATATTGCTCTCGAATCGTGTTGGGGTGCCTCCGGGATATTATCAGTCCTTCGAGCCCCGTATCGAGTGCTTCCATCATGATCTCATATGCTCTCTTCCCGTCGCCGCCCCAGACAATATATGTCTTCTTGGCCTCGAGGGTTATCGGTCTCGCATTATCTGCCATTCTCTCTGGCTCGGGCATGATCGATGAAAACTGCTGTCTCGATCGAATGATCATGGCGAACCCTATGGCCAGGGTCGTGTAGGAGCAGAAGAAGAGGATGTCTGGCAAAGACCCAATCGAATACTCGCCGGATGCTGTCGTGAATGCGTACAGGAGGTCCCCAACCGTCCAGAACAACACAGATACCAATATTGACAACCAATAATCCTCGAGCCGCCCTCGCTTGTATAGCCATATCAGAACAATGAGCAACGTCAGCATGATCGAATCGAGTATGGGATACATGCTGTACACCACCTTCTCTATGACCGTGATGTCCGTTGATTTCGCAGTGGTGTATACCATGAATTCGAGCAAGCCGCTCATTGGGACCCAGAAAGCTAGCTCGGCTGCCAGGACTGAATTAGGGATTCGTGTCCAGGTCTTCAGTACGGTCGTTGTGAGGATTGATGCAAGGATGACATACCCCGCCAACCAGAACGCGTCAGCCAAAGTCACCGGTGGCACATCATACATCAATTGATGATATATCGGCCATGCGACCCATCCTGCCGCAAAGAACGCAAAGGCGATTACGAAGAATACCCCGATTTGTCGGAACGGGGTCTTCCGGTTTGTCCAGTAGAGGATGAACGATAGAATCGCAGCGAGGACCGAAATCGCGGGGGTGACCACGTTGGCCATGAATTCCGCCTGCTCATCATTTGCCAAGAGCATTAGCATGGATGCCGCGAATACGAGCACTGCTGCGGTGAGAAACCATCCTCGAGTTGTCCTCGGGAGCGCGAATCTCAAATCCCTTCCTCCGTTCCTCTGTAAGATGGCGTTTGTCGGTATATTTTGAATCTCTTGCAGGTAAGGTCTACTATAGGGTCATTACCGCCTTTTCCAAATGGTCTCCTTCTCCCTGAGTTCGGCTGCGAGGCCACCCTTTCTCGACATGTCCCTCTTCGCCACGCAGAGTGGAATCACGGTTATGTTGAGTCTACCCTTCACTTCATCTGATAGGCTCATGGCCGCCTCCTTCGCCTGCTGTTCCGTGACCTTATCATCATCGAAAACCACTGCGATATCAACCTCTTCTCCAGGTCCATGTTCCCCTCTTCCGACGGTTCCAAACAGTCTGCATTCCTCCAACCAATCGTATCTGCTCATCATCAACGAATACGACCTAGCAGCATCTTTGTGGGGGTCCGCATCTGGTAGGATCTTCAACGGTCGGAGTTTCTCCCTATCGTCTGTTAGCCTCACCGAAGTGGAATTTCCCACCGTTCTTGTCTTGATCAATCCTAGCCCCTTCAGTTCATCGACCGCTCTCCACACGGTCATGGTCGGAATTCCGGAGGTTCTCGAGAGTTCGTTGATACTGAACCGGTGATCATGATGTGCCCTCAAGGTTCGAATTATTTCTATTCTGCCTTTCTTGGCCAGTACCCTTATGAATTCCCTTGAAATCGTGTTATTCATATCATCATTGGTACGGATATATCATGTGTGGTATAAGAAATGAATACATAAGTCACGCCAGTATGAATGAAAAACAAAAACATAAGTTGTGGTTTCGTTCAATCCACGACGGACTCTAGGACGCGGATCTCCCTCTCGGTCGCGTCGATGGCTATCTTGGCATTCAACGGCAGGGGTGCATTGTACATGCCATGGCCTGAGCAGAGGCCCCATATGGCTGGTCTGTTCACGCCTCCTATTCGCTCCCTGACTATCTCCTCAACGCTGGGGTATGGTTCGTCCGGCTTCCTCATGTCTGAGATCTCGCCTATGATTATCGCCCTGGCGTCCTCGATCTTCTTGCACAATCTGAGCTGAGTCAGGTGGTACTCGATGTGATAATAGGTCTCACCGACCTCTTCGAGGAGCAGGATCTTGTCCTTGGTATCGAGCTCGTATTTGCTCCCGAGGATGCCACACACCAGCGTCAGATTCCCACCGCACAGTCTTCCAGTGGCCTTGCCCTCCCCAATCGTCATCATCATCATGCCCTTTGGCGGGTTCTTGATTACCTGGAGCTCTTCCTGCCCCATCATTACCCTGATGGAGGTCTTCAGATCCTCTGACTGGGCCTTGACGAACTCTTCTCCTTTGGCAGGCCATATATCTACTAGAGGGCCATGGAATGTGATCATTCCGCATAATTGGTTCAGTGCGGTATGGTAAGCAGTGATGTCACTGAATCCCATGAACACCTTTGGATGGTCCTTGATCATGTCGAAATCGATCATGTCCAGTATCCTCATCGAACCATAGCCACCAGTCGCGCAGAGCACCCCATCTATGGAATCGTCCTCGAACGCCCAGTTGAAGTCATCTGCTCTGGCCTTATCGTCCGCTGCCAGCGTTCTGACGCTGAGCAATTTCCTCGTGGTGTCTCCAAGCTTGACCTTCAGTCCCATCTTCCTGAGCAGTTCCACGCCCGTATGTATTCCGAAGTGGTCTGGGTTGCTGGAAGGCGATATGACTGCCACGGTAGAATTCTTCTTTAGTTTCGGCGGCTTCTGTATCTTCAGCTAAACTCCCCCTTGATTGCGACATTGTCGAAGTGGCATAAAACCCCAACGCATGAGCACGTGATCTAGGACTCTATGGAAACGTATATTCCGACGGTGATGGATTTGGATTCAGCCCCGGAGTGGAATGATGGATAATTCAGAAGTTGCCGCTATCTTTCATGAGATAGCGAACCTGCTGGAAATCCAAGGTGTCTCATTCAAACCCCAGGCCTACAGGAGAGCCGCCCAGAACATAGGGCAGATGGAGGATTCCCTTCTCGATGTCATGAAGCGCGGGAAGCTGGAGGAACTCCCGGGAATTGGCAGGGCCATGGCGAAGAAGATTCAGGAGCTTCTTGAGACTGGCGAGCTCGAGTACCTCAGGGATCTGAGGGAAGAGGTGCCTTCTGGCCTTCTGGAAATGGTCAGGGTTCCAAATGTCGGCCCCAGAACTGCCATGTTGCTCCACCAAGAGCTTGGCATATCGAATCTCGAACAACTGAAGAAAGCCATAGATGGACACCGATTGGCGACTTTGAAAGGCATCGGGGAGAAGACGGAGGAGCGTATCCGTCAGGGGATCTCACTGGTCGAGGCCAGTGTCGGAAGGGTCCTTCTAGGTGAGGCGCTCCCGCTGGCGGAAGCGTATATGGAACATCTCCGCGAATCAAACGATATGATGATGAGTGTCGCTGGGAGCCTCAGGCGTGGAAAGGATACCGTCGGTGATATCGATATCCTGGTCGGGTCCGACGACCCTGGGGCGATCATGAATGCGTTCATTTCCTATCCATTGGTCGACACCATCCTCGCCAGTGGGAGCACGAAATCAAGCGTCCGACTCAAGGACGGCATGCAGGTTGACATCAGGGCGATCGAGCCAGGCAACTATGGAGCTGCCCTGCAATATTTCACAGGATCCAAGGAGCACAATGTGGCTCTTCGCAGGATAGCCGTCGAGAAAGGATTCAAACTGAACGAGTACGGCCTCTTTGAACGGGGCAACGGTCAACAGGTTGCCAGCGCAACCGAAGAGGATATCTACAAGGCGTTGGGCTTACTTTTTATTCCACCCGAACTAAGGGAGGATTCCGGGGAGATTGAAGCTGCCTCGAACGGGGCGCTGCCAGAGCTTGTCAACCAGAGCCGGATATTGGGCGACTTTCATGTGCATACCGAGTGGAGCGATGGTGCGAATACCATAGACGAGATGGTCGCATCTGCGATCGATAGGGAATACGAGTTCATCGCGATAACTGATCATAGCCAGAGCCTCAGAATAGCCAATGGATTGACACTGGAGAGATTGACTGCCCAGATCCAAGAGGTTCATGACGCGGATGAACGGGCCGATGGCCGCATACGCGTGCTTGCCGGAAGCGAAGTTGACATCAGGGCCGATGGTTCCTTGGACTTCCCAGACAATGTCCTCAGGGATCTGGATGTTGTGATCGGCTCGGTGCATTCTAGGTTCAAGATGGACAAGCGTGAGATGACTGCGAGAGTGGTCAATGCCATCGAATCTGGCAGGATCGATATACTCGGTCATCCAACCGGCAGGCTGATCGGCCAGAGAGCACCTTATGAGATTGACCTTCCATTGGTCATGGACGCAGCCGCCGCGAACGGCGTCTGCATCGAGATCAATTCGTTTCCTGACAGGCTCGATATGAAGGCCGAAGATTGCAGAGCCGCGAGGGAGCATGGCGTTATTGCGTCTATCGGGACGGATTCTCATAGCGTCGAGCACATGGATTTTATTAGACTCGGTGTCATCACTGCAAGGCGAGGATGGTTGGAGGCGAAGGACGTGCTCAACACACACTGCGCATCTGAAGTCCTCAAGATCCTAAGGAGTCGGAGATAATGGTTGATGACCGGGAGCGTGCGAGATCTCGTATGAGGGAGCTGGTGGACACCGTCTCGCATCATGATGCCAGATACTATCTGGATGATGATCCCGAAATCACTGATTTTGAATACGATCAGCTGTTCTCCGAACTCAAGGCTCTTGAGACGGAGTTTCCAGATCTCGCACTCCCTGAATCGCCTACTCAGCGAGTGTCCGGAAAGCCTCTTGATAGATTCCCTCAGGTGGAACACAAGGCCGCGATGTTGAGCCTGGATAACTGTTATTCCTCCGAGGAGCTGCGTGAATTCGATTCCAGGGTCAGAAAGTGGCTCGGCTCTGAGTCAGTGGAGTATGTGACTGAGCTGAAGATAGATGGTCTTGGAATAGCGTTGTTGTATGAGGATGGCGTGTTGGTACGAGGTGCGACCAGAGGTGATGGTCTCATCGGAGAGGATGTTACGTCCAACATCAAGACCATCAGAAGCATCCCCCTGAGATTGAATAGTGAATCGGGTCTGAGCACGGTCGAGGTCCGTGGAGAGGTCTATATGCCCGTCGCGGGTCTGGGTGAATTGAACGTCACAAGAGAAAAGGCTGGTGAGCCTCCCTTTGCAAACACCAGGAACGCTGCAGCGGGATCCATCAGACAACTGGATCCGAGGATCGCAGCCTCCAGACCCCTGGACGTCTTCCTTTACACTCTCAGCTACAGCGCGGACGCCATTCCACCGACTCAGGACGCGTGTCTCGAATCGATGAGAAAAGCAGGTCTGAGGGTGAGTCCTCATGCCAGCAAGTTTTCCTCAATCGACGAAGTACTTGACCACATCAATGCATGGGAGATCAAACGTGAGGGGCTGGGTTACGATATCGATGGCATAGTCGTGAAGGTCAATTCGCTTTCGCAGCAGGAGCAGCTAGGTCACACGGCCAAGAACCCCAGGTGGGCCATGGCGTACAAGTACCCTCCGAAGCAGAAGACCACTCGGCTATTGGATGTGACTTTCCAGGTGGGGCGGACGGGTGCTCTGACACCTGTTGCACACTTGGAGCCCATCGAGATCGGGGGCGTCACAGTATCTCGCGCTACCCTCCACAACGAGGATGAAGTGAAGCGGAAGGGGCTGATGATAGGCGACCTCGTCCTCATTGAGCGTGCAGGAGAGGTGATTCCACAGGTGGTGCGTTCACTGGTCGAGAGGAGAACCGGTGAGGAGCGTGAGATCGTCGTGCAGAGAGTCTGCCCCGTCTGTGGTTCCGAGGCCGTTCGTGAGAATGATGAATCTGTCAGGCGTTGTGTGAACGCCTCCTGCCCTGCCCAGGTAAAGGAGAGGCTTGCACATTTCTGCTCGAGAGGGGCAATGGATATCGAAGGGGTCGGACCTGCGCTGATTGACCAACTTGTCGATGCTGGACTGGTCAAGGATGTCTCAGACATCTATAGTCTGACAGAACGATCCCTCCTCTCTCTCGAGGGGATTGCGGATAGATCGGCAAGGAACATCGTCTCCGCGATAAGGAGTTCGACTGACAGGGATTTCGAACGCGTACTATACGCACTTGGAATCCGACATGTCGGCCGTACGACCGCCGTATCTCTCGTGGATGCCTTCGGGAGCATGGAGCGCCTGCTCTCATCTGGTATAGATGAACTGTCCAGGGCAGAGGGCGTAGGTGCGATCGTCGCCGGTGCGTCGAGGGATTTCTTGGATAACCCTGAGAACCGGCACTTGATCGAGCGGTTGGCGGAGGCGGGGTTGAAGATGGAACGGACCGGAAAGGTCGAAGGCCCGTTGTCAGGAAAGGTCTTCCTGTTCACGGGAGAATTGAAGACGATTTCCCGTGAAGACGCGGGAACACTCGTCGAGGCGTTAGGTGGCCGATTCTCCTCCACGGTGTCCAAGAGCACGGACTTTGTTGTCGTTGGCGAGAACCCTGGGTCCAAGTTCGAGAAGGCGAAGAAGCTTCGGAAGACGATTCTCAACGAAGACGAGTTCCTCAAAATGGTGGGCAAGTAGTCACATCTCTCGGGCACCTCGCCATGCATATCATCGCTTGCAGTCGCTGATAGCCAGACGCGCGGATTCAAATACTCGAAATTGACACATTAATAGGTGCAGGTTATTGCTAGCGGAGTGAACACGAGATGTCCCGAAATGATAGCAGAGAGGGATCCAGGACGCGGACTGCAGTCGGGTCCTTCGATGATGGTGCTTCGCTCAATAAGCAAAGGCGAAAGCTTCAGAGGATCGTTCGGAACCAGGACCTGAAGTTGCGTGATGTGTCCGGTGAGTTCGGTCCGAGGGAGACCTCCAGCCCGAGCTTGGCGCAGAAGCAAGCAACCCTCTCGCCTGAACTGCTAGTGCCTGCATCGGTCTCAGAAGACGAGTGCGTGCAGTATCAATGCACCGAGTGCGACATGATGGTGAGGGATTCTGATCCATACTGTCCGTTCTGCGGTGCTATATTCGCAGACGGCCCGCTATCGTCTTCGGATGAGACCGCGGAAGCGGATGAGAAGCCATCAGACGCCCCTCCGATGATCCGTGAGGAGTTCGTCCGACCGGAGAAGTTCGACCTGTTCGGCATGATGAAGACACGTGTTCGGGCACGAGAACTCCTCTACCAGGAGGCTCTGAACGGATTTGCTGGTTCGGCTCGGCTTCTCGAGGAGATCGAGCGCCTGATCTCAGACATCAGCTCTCTGGGCACGGACACCTCGAGGGCACGGAGGCTGATAGGCAATGCATGGGAGGCCTGCAGGGAAGGCAATTGGACGCTGGTCTCTGCCCTTGCGAGACAGACGGAAGAGGTCATGACCCCGAACATACCATCGCTGGTGAGGTCCGAACTGGCCAGAGCCAGAGAGTATCTCATGGATGCGAAGGCTGCAGGGGTCGAGGTCTCAGACTATGTCCTGCGCATGAAGGCTGCCATGAATAGCCTGAAAGCCAACGATGTCGACGAGGCGCTCCGGATAACCAAGGATCTGATGGATGTCCTGAGAGAGGACTCGGTCTCCTGGAGGAAAGGTGGATCACCCGCTTCCAGAAACTCCTTACTCTCCCCGTTGTGAGAACTCGGGGAAAGGATTCTTATCATTGGAAATGGGTAGTGTGAGCGATGTCTTCGGACCATACCTCCATAGACTCACTGGGCATGGAAGTCCTTAAGAAAGCATTGAATCAGAGAGTAGTTGTCACGAGGTCCAGGATCGTCCCGAGCAATAGGAACCGGGTCTGGTTCGTCGAGACCGATGTGCGGCCGGTAGTCATGAAGCGTTCTTTTTCAGGCCGCTCGCCCGTGGAGTTCGAGACCATGCTGTTGGCGAAGAAGGCAGGGGTCGATGTGCCCTACCCACTCTACATGGACCAGCATTATTTGATCACGGAGTTCGTCACTGGTGAATCATGTGATCTGCTGATAAACCACATGTTCAGCCATGATGCTGCCGCAGGATTGGGTCGATGGTTTGCGACATTCCACGATCGTCTCGAGAGCTTCGGTCGGCCACTTGTGATGGCGGATGCCACCCTTCAGAATTTCATCATGCAAGATGATCGTATATTCGGTTTCGATCTCGAAGATGCGTCTCCTGGGGAACCATTGGATGATCTGGGTCAGATGGCCGCTTCCATACTTGGCAGCGAGCCGTTCTTCACGCCTATAAAGTTCGACCTATGCTTCACAATGCTTGAAGGATACGAAGACGCGAGTGGTTTGGAATCTCTCGAGAGTGTCAGACCATACGTGGCCAAGCATCTGCGTAGTTCTGTCCGGTCGAAGCCTCTATTCCGGAGGCCATTTGAAAAAGTCGCGCAGACTCTTGAGCACGGTTGGCCCAGTCTCGCCTAGATGATTATCTATTGCAGGCCTTTGACGATTTGATGGAGGGTATGTCTCATTCTGCTTCAGTCTTCTTATCCACAGGTTCGCCTTGGGCATCCGCCCTTCTCTTCGCTCGGCTCCTAATCTCCTCGAGCTTCTTGGTGATCTCTGAGATGCTGTCTACCTGGTCCCCGATGACCTGCTTCCTGCGTTCGATGGTCTCTCTCATCTTCGCCGTCTTGGTCTTCTCGAGCTCTATCTTCTCCATCTCCTCTGCCATATGCTCTCTGCGCTCGTCCATCTCCCGCGTCTTCTCCTCGAATGCCTGCTCTCTTGCCCTTAGCTGCTCCTCGCGCTGATCGAAGGAATCCATCCTCTCCTGGATATTCCGTTCCTTCTCTTCCATCTCGGCCATCCTCTCGGAGACATGTTTGCGCTCGGCATCGAGTCGCTTCATCTCATCTTCCACTTGGGTCTTCGTCTGGTCTACTTCCAGTCCTAGGTTGCTCTCGCGGTCCGCGAGCGTCTGAAGCTTGGAATCGAGGTCCAGTTTGGTGGCCTTCTGCTCCTCCACCATCTTATCCATCTCGGCTCTGTCCCCTTCGACCCTTTGCTCGCGTTCCTCGATGAGCCTCTCACGCTCTTCGAAATCGCTCGTCTTCTTGTCTATCTCGGTTCTGATCGATTCCAGCTCCATCCTCTGTCTGGCGATTTCGGCGGATTCGGTCTCGAGTTTCGCCTTGAGCTCTTCGCTTTCGCCCTCTTTTGCCGCCAGAGTCCGTTCCTTATCAGTTATCGCCGATTCGCGGTCCAACATGCTCTGGACGGCCTCCTCATGACCTGATAGCGATTCGCTGAGCTTCGCCTCCCTTTTCTGGTTTTCCTTCTCTCTCTTGTCCAGGTCTCTGAGCATTGATTCGATGCGCGTTTCGGACTCCTGAACGCCTTCTTCTCGTTCGGTCAAGGCGGCTTGTATAGAGTCGAGTTCCTCGGTCCTCTTCTTGAGGTCCTCGTTCTCCTTGCCTATGTTGCCGAGTAATTTGGATAGTTCTGCCTGCTGTGATTCGGCACTGGAGTCGATCTCCGCTCTCCTCTTCTCCAATTCCTCTTTCTCTGAGGCCAGTTCCCGCTCCCTCTCTTCTATGTTGGCAATCTTATCCTTGAATTCCTGCTCCACCGATTCGAAGGAGGATTTCCTCTGCTCCAGCTCATCAGCAGACCTCTGGGATTCCTCTTGTCGTGCTTTGAGGTCCTCTTCTGCTCGGGATATCTTCTCCTCCCTTTCTCTGAGGTTGACATCCATGTCCGTCAAATCTGCCCTGAGGTTCTCCGTCTCGACTACGAATGCTCTCCTCTCTTCCTCCAGAGCGGAGGTCGAATGGTCCAGGTCCATCTTCCGCGCCTCCAGGCTGGATTGCAGCTGCTTAAGAGAGCGTTCCTTGGCATCGACCTCTTCGCGTTCGGCCTCAATCTGCTTCCGATCCCTGTCAAGGCTCTCAAGACGCACCTTGGTCTCCTCGACCTCTTTCTGCCACTCGGTCTTGGCCTGTTCGAAGCTCTCCATCTCCTCGTCGAACCTCTTCTGACTCTCTTCGAATCCGAGTCTCTCCTTCACCAACCGTCCATAACCGATCTCGTACTCGTTTATCGATTGTCCAATGCCTACCTGCAGTGATCTCATCAGGCCTCGCTTGGCATCTGCTGCCGCCTCGAACGACTGTTTGCTGCGGTTGAGGTTCTGCTCCCTCTCCAATAGTAGTGTGACCCTCTCGTTTATCTGGGAATGTCTGTCCGAGACCTCTACCTCGAACTCCTCAAGCTCCTTCTGCCATGATTCAGTGTCCTGTTGATACTTCGAGAGTTCGTTCCTGAGATTCTCGAGTTCCTCGATCTCCTGGGCATGGGCGGTCTTCTCAGCATCCATAACCTTTACGGCTTCCTGAGCGCTCGCCCGTTCATCCTTGGCCTTCTGCTCGGCCTCAAGAGCTGCCTTGCTTCTGGTCTCTATCGCCGCATCGAATGTGCCTTCGACCGAGTTGAGCATCTCTTTTATGAACCCCGTCTCATCGTCCTCTGCCAGATCCTTTCCCACGAGTATGAAATGGAGTTTCTGGCCTCTTATGACCGTGCCGACGAGTCTGTCGACCTCGAAAGCTCCAATGGCCGCAATGTCTCCCTTGTCCTTGATGGCCTTCTTGACATCATCATAGCGGATATCTGCCTTTGTGCTGAATACGAACTCCTTCAGAAGTCGGCCATCTGGCTCAACTAGAAATCCCTTGTGCATCTTTTTCCCAAACATTAGACCACTTCCGACGGGGGTGTCGACCGGGTCGTTGGGGTACGGGCATAGACCATTCGAACCATCTGTGTGATGCCCGCATACCTGGACGATTGGCAGTTGTTATCGGGTCGCCTGAACATAACCTTTTCCCTTTAGATATCTATAATGAGTTCGTGCCATGCGAGGCAAACGCATCGATCATGCACTTGTCCGATGGATCATTGTCAAGGTCTGAATCTCCTCAGCAAGGATGCGTTCGCCACGACCGAGACCGAACTGAACGCCATGGCTCCGGCTGCTATCATCGGACTTAGAAGCCAATCAGTGAATGGATAGAGTATCCCTGCTGCTATGGGTATCGATGCCGTGTTGTAGATGAGTGCCCAGAACAGGTTCTCTCTGATCTTGCGGAAAGTGCGCCGGCTGAGCCGTATTGCCGTGGAAACCCCTTTCAGATCGTCTCGGACGAGAACGATATTGCCAGACTCGAGGGCGATGTCGGTCCCGCTCCCGATGGCAATCCCAATATCTGCTTGTGCAAGTGCGGGTGCATCATTTATCCCATCGCCTACCATCGCGACGATCTCTCCGACCTCCTGATACGATCGTATGACGGATGCCTTGTCCTTTGGCAGGAGTTGTGCTCTGAAATCATGTATCCCTGCTCTAGCGGCGATTGCTCTGGCGGTCCTCTCATTGTCTCCTGTGAGCATCACCACCTTCAGTCCCATGTCCATGAGTGTGCGGACCACCTCTTCCGTTCCTGCCTTCAGAGTATCGGCGACTCCTATGGCTCCCAACACCTTGTTCTCAGCGATGCAGACCATGACGGTCATGCCCTCATCCTCCATCTGGGAGATGGATTGGTCAAGGTTGGATGATGTAGGCATCAGCCGCGCTGCCATCTTCCTGTTACCGACATGGATGGTCACGCCCTTCACGACCGAAGTCACCCCTTCGCCTGGCACTACAGTTGACGTTTCGGGTTCGTCTAGAACGATGCCAGCTTCGCGAGCGGCTTCTATCACCGCGCCGGACAGGACATGCTCAGAACCCCTCTCCGCGCTTCCAGCGTAGTGGAGCAGCTCTCGCTCGTCGTGCGCATCTCCAAGAATCAACTTCACGACCTTCGGTTCGCCAATGGTAAGCGTACCCGTCTTATCGAATATCAGGGTGGTGAGTTTTCCAGCGGTCTCCAGAGCATCGGCATCCTTTATCAGCACTCCCAGCTGCGCGCCCCTGCCTGTGCCGACGACGATGGCTGTGGGAGTTGCGAGCCCCAATGCACATGGGCATGCGATCACGAGCACCGCCACGAACGCGGTGAGGGAGAATGACAGTGCGTCTCCAACATCCCATATCTCGGATCCCAGGTAGTACCAGAAGATGAATGTGGATACTGCGACTATCAGTACCGCTGGCACGAAGTATCCTGCGATCTTGTCAGCATACCTCTCTATCGGCGCTTTCGAGCTCTGCGCATCCTCGACAAGCTTCACTATCTGGGCCAAGGTCGTATTCCTGCCGATGCGAGTGGCCTTCACCTTCAACATTCCTGATATGTTGACTGTTCCACCAATGACTTCGGCCCCCTCGACCTTCTCTTGCGGTATCGATTCGCCAGTTACCATGGATTCGTCCACAGATGAAAGTCCTGATTGGACCATGCCATCTATCGGCATTCTCTCACCTGGCTTCACCAAGACCAGGTCTCCTTCTTTGATCTCATCGATGCTGACTTGTGTTTCAGCGCCATCCCTTATCGTCACTGCTGTGGATGGTTGGAGGTCCATGAGTTTCATTATCGCCTCTGATGTGGAACCTCTGGACCTTAGTTCGAGATACTTCCCTGCAAGGACCAGACTGATTATCACTGCCGAAGTGTCGAAGTAAACATCGGGCGTGCTCACCAAATCTGGACTGAGTGTGACTATCAGACTGTATATGAATGCGGAGCTGGTCCCAAGGACCACTAATGTGTCCATGTTAGCCCTCTTATTCAAGGTCGCCCTGTAGGCACCCTTGTAGTACCTGAATCCCGCGAAGAACTGGACTGGAGCAGCAAGGATCAACAGGATGTAATTCCTGATGTCTGTAGTCATAAGGTCTGACCAGAACGAGTACGTCATGGTGATCGATGCGACCGGGATCACGAATGCCAGCGCTATGATGAGGTCCCTCATCACGGCATTCAACTCTGCTCTCCTCGCCAGCCTTTCGGCCATGACCCCCTCTATCTCGAGGACTTTGTATCCGGCCTTCTCAACCGCTGCTGCCAGCATGGATCTTGACGCCAATGTGGAATCGTAGTCCACCGTCGCCTTCCCGAGGGCGAAATTGACCTTTGCCTCTTTCACCCCTGGAACCTCTTCCAGACTCTCCTTGATAGTGAGCGCGCATGTGGCGCAATGCATGCCACCAATCGTGAGGGTCGATTCGTCCCGTGCGATATCGTACCCCGTTGATCTGACTGCGTTGACAATATCTTCCATCGAAATCCTATCTGGGTCAAATCGGAAGGTAGCTTTCTCGGTCGCCAGGTTGACTGAGATGTCGTCAACTCCTTCCAGAGATTCCATGGATTCTCGCACTGTGTCCACGCACGTTGCACAATGCATGCCCTTGATTCGAACCGACCCCTTTCTCGAACTAGACAAGTCCAATCTCCCCCCGCTTACAAGTGGTCCTAGCACATGCAATCAAATATCAATTGTGCCGGTTCGATGCCGCTTGTCTGCATAATCCTCGAATCGATCGATCAGAGGGTGGACAATGTATCAAAAAGGGGAATGTTATTTCAATACATATGCTTGATTGTCACCAAAAAGGTACTTCTTTCATGAACGATCCTATGTCGCAATAGTGTCTTCCACGAGATCTTCGCTGCTCTCTCGTCGCGAGCGCTCGAGTTCTTCTCCATCTCCACGAATGTCCTTTGTTTCCCGACGGTTATTCCGATTGTCATGTATGAAGCAAATGCATGGTCATCCTGGTCGTTCTAGGCGGGCACATCTGCCCGCTGATTGGTCACCCATGTGCTTTCACATGGATGTATTTACTATGGAGCATCGCATATGCGGCGATGCGGGGTATCGCAAATTGGTCCGAGTCAATGTCAAGTTCTTCGCTACCTTGCGTGAGGCTGCAGGGATTGCATCGATCAGCTTGAATGTCGATGATCTCGGCTCTCTGATCTCGCACCTGTCAATGAACTATGGTCTCACCACAGTTACTGCGGGTAACGACCTTGATGCCATATCAGATTCTCTCGTGATATTGGTGAATGGCCAGAATATCCGTCAGCTGAAAGGGATGGACACCCCCCTGACCGATGATGATGAAGTATCCTTGTTCCCGCCGATCTCAGGTGGATGACGACCAAATGCCCTTCAGTAAGTCTTGCGGATCGCAAGATAAGCTTTATATCGGGCCAGGCCATAACCGCGATTCAGGATTTGAGATGGCAAGCGAGACCGAGCCACCACGCAAGCCCAGAGACCAGCTGGGCATGGTTTTGGCCGTACTGACAGCGCTCATCGTTGTATCCATAGGTCTGATTGGATATGTGATATACGACAACTCCCAGGCCGCGGACGCAGCGCAAACCTACATAGCTGAGGAGGGGGACACGGTCTATCTCGACTATATCGGCATGTTCGAAGATGGCAGGGTCTTCGATACGAGCCTCTACAACGTGGCCTCGAACGACACGAGCTATCCGAAATCACTCACATTCTCTCCGAGAGAGGAATCGTCGTATTCTCCCTTCGAAATGACCGCTGGTTTGTATGGCGAGTCCGGCGGAACAATCAAGGGATTCGCCATGGGTGTCATAGGTTTGAAGGCCCACGATGTCAGAACCATTGTGATTGCGCCCGAGGATGCCTACGCTGTCAATCCCACTATGGTGAGCAACATCAGCCTCTATCAGGAGATACCGATCGTGGAGACGATATCCTCGGATGATTTCTCAGAACTCTTCGGCACGTCAGCGACCCCGTTCAGCTATGTGACTCACTATGAATGGGGTTGGGATGTCCTGGTCATATCAGATGAATACGGCATGGTGACCTACAAGCATGCCCCGAGTGTTGGCCAGGTGGTCTATCCGTTCGGGAACCCTGGGGACGAATTCACTCCATCGGGATGGGCGTGCACTGTTGTGTCATACGACCCTGCAGCTGAAGATGGTATCGGGAAGATAGTAGTCCACCACGACATCACGGAGTCCGATGTGTACGATGTCAAGGGCGTGACATATGATGGTTCAATCTTCATCGTGTCTGGATATAATGAAAGCGCAGGCACATTCCAGGTCCATTGGAGCAACAGCGAGGTCGGATACAACGGTGAGATTGCGGGACGGACGCTCGTCTTTGAGGTTTACATCCGTGGTGTAGTGAAGGCCTAGTCCTTCTTCGTCCATCATTTCTCTGGGTCGATGTACCCATCTCTAATCAATCCTGCCGTGAGTCTTCTGAACTGCTTATCCATGGTGAGTTGCACCTTCTCGTTCCCAGATATGAGGGTCGCACCCACGGCCAATAGGAAACCTGCGAACACATCCGCGAGCCAGTGCACCCCGAGATATAGGACGGTGAAGGTTATCCCCACAACCGAGAATCCGACAAAATAGACGTATACCTTCTTTCTCCAGTCGATGTTTATCCCTTTGAGGCCTGCTGAACTCAGAACCAGCAGAGTGGTCATCACGATACTGACGTGCCCGCTCGGAAAATCATTGTTGAGCGGATCGACGCTAGTGACCATCCTTCCCCAATTTGTGTTTATGTATAGCAAGGGTGTGAGACCGGAGTCCGCATAGAACCCTGTCACGGTGATCGGGACTAGGATGTAGAATGGCAGCAATATGATGTAATTGAACATCATCGCGACAGAGTATCGTCTTACCAGGTCCATCTCGCGTACAGTAAGCAGGATGACTGGTGTGAAGTAGAGTATGAATGTGAATATCCAGACGTAGACCAATATGGACATGTCCACGATGATCTGGTAATCAAGGCGGTCTTGGAGGACGCGTATCGCGTTCCCGCTTATGCTGAAGATCCAGTTTGTATAGATCACCTCCTTGGAGACCTCGTCGGCGCTCCGGATGGTGCTCTCCAGTAGGGTTATGAGCGGGAGCATGATGAGCATCAGAACATATGCCAGGTTGAATTTCAGGGCCTGAAACGTCTTGTGCATCGAGATGTTCTTCCAGCCAACCAGCAGTAGCACACCCGCTACGACTCCCACGATCATGGAAACGACATATAACAGCAGGAAGACTGGATACGATAACGGCATATGTCCCGCCATTACATCTGAACTGGCATAGAAAAAGGTTACCAGAGAATGGCTCCTATGGTTCTCTCAGAACCATCTGTTCTCCAGATCGTTCTTCATTATCTCAGCAGCCAGATTGTATGTTTTCTCTAATTTGGCAGTGCACGAATCGATGGAGAAATCCCTTGCCGTCGCCACTGCTTCCATCTTCATGGAGTTTGCCTTGGACAGGCATCTCCTGATAGCATCGGTGCAAAATTCCTCGTCGAAGAGGCAACCGTTCTTGCCTTCCTTCACGAACTCTGGTATCGCCCTGCTCCGTATTCCCGCGACCGGCGTGCCCGACGCCATCGCCTCGAGTACCACCAATCCCTGGGTCTCGAAGGTTGAGGCTATGGCGAGCATGTCGCAACTTGCATACGCCTTTGGCAGATCGTCGTCTGGCAGGAATCCCGTGAAGACCACTCTGTCCTTGATCCCGAGGGATTCCGCAAGTCGTTGATAATGATCCGAAGCCGGTCCCTTCCCTGCAACCAATAGCCGCAGGTCTGGCTCTTCCTTCCTCAGGTCAGCAATCGCATTCAGCACGATATCCAGCCGCTTCTCGAATGATAGCCTGCCAACGTGCAAGATGACCCGGTTCCCGTTGAGCCCCCATCTCTCCAAGAACGCCGAGTCGTGATTCTTCGGTGTGAACCGTTGTATGTCGATACCTGTGGGGACCACCTCGCAGGCCTTCATCTTGATCCTGTTCTCGACCAATTCGTCCCTTACAGGGGCCGAAGGCGCTATGACGACCTCCGGACGTCTCAGGAGGTTCCGGAGATATATCCAGACCATTGGCACCATCATATCTTCTCTCAAAGGAACGAACGAATAGTATTTCACTGCCTCATTTGCCATCGTATGGAACGTCAGCACGTGAGGTATGTTCAACGCCCTGGCGACGGTAAGGCTCAGGATTGCCATAGATGCAAGGCCATGGCAGTGAAGCACGTCGACCTTCTCCTTTCTGACGCATTCCATCATGCGGGGGGCTGCCCAGACGATGCGATAATCCGTGTATGACCTGAATGCGAACGATGGGAAGTAATGGACCGGTCGATCCATCTTCAGCCTCTTCGGAGTGTCTGGGGCGAACATGACCACTTCATGTCCCCGTGCCTCAAGCCCTCTGGCCTGAGTCTCCATGGAGACGACGGCACCATCGATGGTCGGATAGAACGAATCTGCGAACATGGCCACTTTCAGAGAATCACCCCGCCTATCTGTTGGACGATATCTTCTTGAGTTTCAATAGCAGATCTTCCGGGGATCTGCCGAGCAATCTGATCATGGGCTCTTTGCCCATCCCGCCCTTGTCATATATCACATCCGGAACTCGGCCATATCTTTCAATAGCATCGAGAACGCCCCATGTCATGGATGATACTCCTTTCGGCTCCTTGGCCCTTTCGAACGAAGCCACCGATAACTTGGCCTTCCTGCAAGCGGAGACATTCGCTTCCGAATACTTGACATTCATGGCGCATCGGGTCTCAGGGTCGCACGAGGATGTGGCCAGCACAATCCTCGCGACATGCTTTGACGCACCGAATCGCGCGCATCCGACCTTCTTCGCCCTCGTGCCGCATCTGACGATTCTTCCGTCGAAGGCTGCGACCTCTTCGGGTTCCAATGCCCCTAACATCCCATATCCCATGTTCGTTCCGACTTCCGGGATGAGATCTGAATCCATTATGTCCTCGAGAGCCTTTGAAGCAACCTCCAAATCCTCGAGCACGGTCGCCTTCTGCGCCTCGGCTCTGAGTATGGAAAGGGGGTTCGCACAAGGTATGCCAGCACCGACGACCTCTCTGCTCAGTATTGCCTTGTATATCATCGATTTTGAGATCCTCACAGCTTCCTCGATCTCGTATCCATGCGCGAGGTTGCCCGCAATCAGTGAGGCGAGTGTGCAACCGGTCCCATGGACTTCGACATCGATTCTAGGCGTCGATAGCTTCAGAATCTCTCCGTCCCACAAGAGGAAATCCGTCGCCTCCTTGGTCCTGAGATGCCCCCCCTTCAACAGGACTGCATCTGGACCGAGCTCCAGGATCTCAGTGGCCGCTCGTTTCGCGCTCCTCTCGTCCTTCACCTTAATGCCAGTCATCCTCTCGGCTTCGAGGAGGTTTGGCGTCACAATGGTGCTCATTGGAATCAGTTTGGTGATGAGCATCTCAAGGAATCCTGATTCGTGGAGTGGGCTGCCAGTCGTTGCGACCATTACAGGGTCTACGACGATCGGCGCTCGAACGCCTTTGAGGAGGGTAGCCACGGTCTTGACCGTCTCGCTGCTGAAAAGCATCCCTGTCTTGACAGCTCCCAGCTTCACGTCTTCAAGGACTGACCTGATCTGGCTGGCTACCTCCTGCTGGGGTATGGGGAATATCGAGGATACGCCATTGGTGTTCTGGGAGGTCACGCAGGTCACGACCGTACATCCGTGGATCCCCAGGGCCTCGAACGCCTTAAGGTCGGCCTGTAGGCCTGCCCCTCCGACGGAATCGGAGCCAGCAATAGTCAGAGCGTTCGCCATCGAGGCTCCATGGATTCCTATTGATAAATCTCTTGTGTCCGATGGTGAACCTACCCCATGGACGCTACATCACGGTTATATATGCGGTAGCCAATCAGAACGGTTTGTATGAAGGCTGAGTCGGGCCATATCGTGTTCAAGGAGAAGTTCAGGTGGAAATCCCTGAAAGACTGTTTCGAGGAACTTCTCAAGACTTTTCTTGAGGAGACCGACCAGGTCCCCGACGACGATGAGATCGTCCAGATGTTCCTCAGGATCAATATGATGGACATCGAGAAGAATCGGAAACCCGAGGGGTTCAACCGAAGAGGGCGGATCAGGATGGTGTTTCCCAACACTCCTGCCAAGAAGGAGTTCTATATCCGGTCGGATTCGAAGACCACTGAGATCATCAGGATAACCGAGAAGCTCAGCAGGTTTTTGAAGAAGGCGGGAGTGCCTCACACGGTCGAATGGGATCAGCTTAAACATCTCCAGGTTTGAGCTTGGTCGATACAATTGCATTGCGTGAGTCGTGTGATCCATGGGGCTCAAGGAGCGGGTTGACCAGATTGTTCGTGACAAGTCGTCTCTTGATGGTATGAGGCATTCTTTTAGGACCATCGAGGAGCGACAGTGCAAGAACAAGGCGAAGATACCTGACCTCGAGGACCGTAAGGACAGATTGCGCGCCATGAAAGAGAGTTCGGTGGGTAACCAGGAGCTGCTCTTAGAAGCGATTTCCGCTCTCAAGGAGAACGGATTCAGAGTCCTTATGGTCAAAACCGCCGAGGCTGCTCTTAAAGCCATCCAACACGAGCTGCACGGTCACGAGCTAGTTGTCAAATCAAAGTCGAACGTCACGAAGGAGCTGCACCTGGCCGAACAACTTGCGAAATCGGGTGTCGAAGTGATAGAGACGGATCTTGGAGACAGGATCGTCCAGCTGGCTGGTTGCGAAGCTGCTCACCCCACTGGACCTGCCTGCCATATGACGCGGTCTGAGATCGCGCAACTCTTCTCAGAGCATTTTGGACGGAAGATATCCGACGATCCCATGGAGCTTACATCAGTCATGCGCGACGAGATCGCGGAGTATCTATCGAAAGCGAGGGCGGGGATAACAGGTGCGAATGCTATCACCGCGGCCGAGGGGGCAGTGGTGATCGTACATAACGAGGGCAATGCAGCGAAGTGCGCGATGCTCCCTGACAAACATATCATCGTTACAACGCCAGAGAAGATAGTACCCACTCTTGAGGACGCCATGAACTCTGTCAGGTTGCAGACTTATCTTTCGACTGGGAAGATAGTCAGTTCGTATATCAACATCATCACTGGTCCAAGTTACACAGCCGATATCGAGAAGAAGCTATATCGCGGGATGCACGGACCGAAGGACGTCGTCGTGATACTGGTCGATGATGGGAGGCTGTCGGCCGTTGATAAGGAGCCTCAGTATTGCATCGGATGCGGCATGTGCCTTCTGCATTGTCCCGTATACAATGTGATTGGGCCGAGTTTCGGGAGTTCAGGTCACATGGGTGGTCAGGGGGTCTATCTCTCAGGCTCGACTGGAAAGCTCGATGACTCCGTGAAGGGTGGTCTGTTTCTCTGCACTTCATGCGGTGCATGCACCGAAGTATGCCCGTCAAGGATTGATACTAAAAAAGGGGTAGCTGAACTCAGATGTTCCGCAATAGACTCCAAAAAGGTTGATATATCCGAGCACAAGGAGGTCCTTGCAAGCCTTAGAAATTACGACAACCCTTGGAAGGTTCCAAGGGCGCAGAAGTCCAAGTGGTCGAAAGGCCTTGGATTGAAACCTAATGGCGAGGTCATGTTCTTCGCAGGTTGCTCAACATCCCTTCTCTTCCCTGAGAATGCGCAGAAGATGATTGAGATACTGAGGGCCCTCGGGGTGGAACCCGCATACATAGGCTCCAAGGAGAAATGTTGCGGGTCGACTGCCAGAAAACTGGGTGCGTTCTCTATCGCGCGCGACAAGGCGGAAGCATGTTTCCGAGATTTCCGTAATGCCGGGGCAAGGGTTGTGATCACATCCTGTCCTGGATGCTCGTCCGCTCTGAATCATTATCCTGACCTGATAGAAGAATACGGGATCAAGGTCAGTCACATCTCTCAATTCCTCGATGGCAAGCTGTCGCTTGAATCGCTCTCCCCTGTACGCTTCAAAGGCAAGGTGACATATCACGATCCCTGTGACCTCGGAAGAATTCAGGGCGTTTATGAAGAACCTCGTCGTGTGCTTTCACAGGTCCTGGATGCACCGATGACGGAGATGGACCGATCTCGCAGGAACAGTTCTTGCTGTGGTTCTGGTGGTGGCGTCAAGAGTGGATTCCCCTCGCTCTCCGAAGCGATGGGTGCGGATCGGATTCAGATGGCCAAATCCGTGGGCGCAGAGCTGATAGTGACTTCATGCCCGTGGTGCGTTCAAAGCCTACGAGAATGTCAGAAGTCGAGGGCCAAGATCCCGGTGAAGGACTTGGTGGAAATTGTCCACGAAGCGCTCATGCCCAAGTAATGACGGAACCTGTCCGGATCATCCGTGTCCGTCCAGGGCGAATTCTCCGATCGTGTGATAGGTCGGTCCGCCAGGACCGAGGACGCTCTTCTTCAGGCGTATGCGGTCGACCCTGTAGCTGCCATATTGTGTAGCAGCCTTCTCATTGATCATCTCCTGAAGTGGACCAATATCTCTAGAACTCCTCGTTCTAGCGATCGTTAGATGCGGCTTGAACCCCTTCTGGTCTCGTTCGAATCCGATTCCTCCAAGAGCGATGTCCAAGTGCTCCGCGATGACAGTAAGCAGCTGACCATCGTGCACGCCAATCCAGACCACCCTGATGTTTGACACCGATGGAAAAGCTCCTAATCCCGTCAATCTGATGGAGAATGGTGTGGTCTCCTCGGATATCCTGCCCATTCGCGAACATATCTCGCCGACGAGATCCTCTTCGGTGTCTCCCAGGAATTTCAACGTAAGGTGGAGTAACTCCGGCTTCACGATCTTCAAGTCCGTCCCCAAATGGCGAAGCTCACCCAGAAGCCTGACCAGCTCCTGCGTCGGTTCGATATCGACTGAGATGAACGCCCTGATCCTCAATGGCTGAGGAAATGACTTCTCGACTAATAGTCCTTCTTGCGCGCGAGTGACGGTGAACTTGCGCATTGATTACTTCAGCCTTCTCCTGCGATGTCTCGTGTCCAGAGATCGTATCTTCTTCCTGAGCATGCTGAACCCCATGATGGCTATGATGAATGCCACAGACAGGCCTATCATATATGCGAGGTCCCCGAGCGAACTCTCATACAGCGCTCCGAACGAGGCTGAGAAATTGAAAGCGCTGTGCAGTCCCACCGCTCCAAGATAATATGGTAGCCAGGACTTTCTCAGAATCCCGCTCTTCGCTATTCCGAAACCGAATAGCGCGGATGCAGTGGCATGGAGGAGCGCCGAGGATAGGCTTCTTACGATGGCTGTAGCGATCCATGCACCCGCCCCATCGGATGCGTAGGCGCTGAATTCATAAAGGAGGTTCTCAGTCGCTGCGAACCCCAATCCTGCAGCTGCCCCGTACACGATCCCGTTCTCCAGCTCGGTCAACATCCTGCGGGATCTGGCTCTGAACACGCCGACCGCCTTCGCTGCCTCCTCGACGAAAGGTGCGATGACACATGCGAGGATGAGCATGGGGATGCTCGGATTCTCTCCAACGAACTCGTATAGCCTTTCCAGGTTCCTGTCGAAGAATGATGCAAGGACTATCTCCAATGCGATCGCGATTATCACGGAGATTAGGGATCCATAGAAGAAGACTCTGACGACAGGGCCCCACGGTTCGCGTGAGTACTTCTCCGTGTTCCTGACCCATACCAAGTACAGCAGGGATGGCACGAATGCGACAAGAATTATGGCTATCGCGAACAACACCCAATCGTCCAATACCGCACCATATCGCGAAGGATTGCCATATTATATCAAGATTGACACATGCTCCTCTCGCCGTGAAAAAGATGGTCCATTTACGCCTTGAACAATGGAAACAAGGTTCTCTAAATAGGATGTATTGGGAAAAAGGGGTTTGAGGACTCGCCTAGTCCTCCATCTTGATCGCGTTGTTCGGACACTCGTCCACGCAAGCGCCGCAGTCTAGGCACTTCTTCTCGTCCACGACTGCGACATCTTCACAAGTGATTGCTCCCTCTGGGCAAACATCTACGCAAGCGCCACATGCAACGCATTCGTCCTTTGTGATCTTAGCTGGCATCTGACTAACCTCCGTTGGTATTTTTCGGCATTATCTGCCGCCATATAAACTTTCTTGACCGAATCTTATAGTGTTAGATTTTTATTCAACTCTGAAATCTAATTCTGGCAAGTCGTCATCGAGATAGATGAGGCTGCGGTTAGGTCTTCTCGACAAAGTATTTGTCTGGAATGCTCCTTCGCTTGTATTGAAGATGACGGCAAATTATATCGGGCGGTGGATTCTCACTGAAGAGGGTCTTGAAGATGGATACCTTGTCCTTGCTGAGAATGAGGTAATCGATGTGCGAATGGGCAAAGCCCCCCAGGGCTCCACAAAATCACTGATCGTCCCATCTTTCGTAAATGCGCACACTCATTTGGGTGATGCTTTTGCTTATCCTTCTCTAAAAGGGTCGGTGGAGGAAATCGTTGGGCCCCCTGATGGCTATAAACACCGGAAACTGAGGGAAGCCAGCCGTGACATCAAGGTCCATGCAATGCGCGAATCCGCCCGATTGATGTCTTCCACCGGATCATCGGTTTTCGCGGACTTCAGAGAGGAAGGGATCGACGGGGTAGTCATGATCCTAGAGGCCATGACTGGTTCGTTGCTCAAACCAATCATTCTTAGCCGTCCATTGAACATCGATGCTGGGGATGTTGAGCTGAGGGAAATGTTGTCACAGTCTGATGGGTTTGGAATGAGTTCGATAAGGGATATCCCATACGATCTCCTTGAACGGGCATCGAGACTCGCGAGGGCGTCCGGTAAGATATTCGCGTTGCACTGCAGCGAAACCGTGCGTGACGACATCGACAGGGTGCTGGACCTGAAACCCGGATTCCTCATCCATATGACCTCTGCTGCGGAATCCGATCTCGCGCGATGTGCTGAGGCAGGGGTTCCTATTGTCGTTTGCCCGAGGTCCAATGAATTCTTCGGGATGGATCCTCGCATACCCACCTTGTTGCGTCATGGAGTGGAAGTCGCATTGGGGACGGACAATGCTATGATTGCTCCCCCGAACATGCTACTTGAGTTGCAGGCTGCCCATAGGTTGAGCAGACGAAGAGGTGTCATATCTCCTGAGATTGCGATACGTCTGGCGACGTATTCCGGGCGCAAAGTATTAAATGCGGAGAGCATCACTACAGAAATCAGTTGTAATGATGACCTCGCGGTCATCGATGTCACGGGCGACGAGCCTTTGACTGAGGTGGCCACTGCTGCGGGATCTGCGAACGTATCTGCTATCTCCCTGGGAGGAAGGTTACGGAGGCCGCAAGTTGGATGATATCAAGAAGATACTCATAGCCACAGACGGATCCGAATACACTAGAGAGGCGGTCACATACGGCCTCTGGCTTGCCAAGCGGCTGGATGCAGAGGTCACCGCTCTCTATGTCATCGACCAGACATCGTTTGTCAGCTATCCCATGGATTCGTCCATTGTCAGCGTCTTCTCGCTGCTCGAGAGCGAGGGCAAGAAGGCGGTGGAGGAAGTTCGTAAAGATGGAGAGGAAATGGGTGTGAAAGTCACTCCGATGGTCCTTGAAGGTTCACCTACGCGGAAGATCATCGATGCTTCTTCCGATTTCGATCTTGTCGTTCTCGGCACTCTTGGGCGCTCGGCAATAGCCAAGCTTTTCATGGGCAGTGTTGCCGAAAGGGTTACTCGCTATGCTCCGTGCCCCGTTCTGGTAGTTAGGAGCAGGAAGAGGTGACGACCTGATGAAAGTAAGAGAGATAATGACTGAGAATCCGATAGTCGCCGAATTGCCAGGAACGCGTTCCGAAGTGCTGAAGCAGCTCGTCAGCCACAATATCACCGGCATGCCCGTCGTGAAGACCGATGACGGAACCCTCGCTGGTTTCGTGACCCGTCAGGACATCTTCTTCAAGCCAGAGGAGGAGCAGCTCGCACTGGTCATGAAGAGGGACTACCCTTCGATCGGTCCGAACGCCAGCGTCAAGGACGCCGCTCGAATATTGGTCGAGAGGGATCTTGGTCACCTGCCCGTGGTGGAGAAAGGCAAGCTCATTGGGATCGTAACGCCCACAGACCTTCTGATCGTAGTCGAGAAGATGAATCCAGAATTGTCCGTGGAAGACATCGTCCGGTCTCCCTGCATCCCCATATATCACGGCGCTCCGTTGACGGTCGCACTCGCCACATTCAAGACCGCGAAGGTCTACGCCCTGCCTGTGCTGGATGACGACGCCAAGCTCGTGGGCATCGTGACGGACAGAGACATTTTCAATCAGACGATTGTCGACAGGACAGTCGCGATGAGTGACCTTGGAATAAGCGATGGTGACGACAACTGGACTTGGGAAGGTTTGCGGAATGTCATGAAGCTCTGGTATGAAGTCTCGAAAGTGGACCTCCCTAAATTGACTGTCAAGGACATCATGATCAAGAACCCGATCACGGTATTCAGGAAGACTCTCGTTGGAGACGCGGCTCGAATAATGAGAAAAAGCGATTTCGGACAACTCCCAGTGAGGGATTCGAAGGACAACCTCGTGGCAATGATTTATGATGTCGATGTTGTATCCACACTCACAAAGTGATGCAGATATGGACTCGCAGGAGATTCTCTCTCTCTGCAAACGCAGAGGATTCCTCTGGCCCGCCTACGACATATATGGTGGGCTGGCGGGAATGTATGATTATGGCCCACTAGGCGCTGCCCTCAAGAACAACATGGAGAACCACTGGCGCAGTCTATATGTTCTGGGCGAGGGATTTCTGGAGATTTCATGCCCGATCATCGCACCGGAACCGGTGTTCAAGGCATCTGGACATCTGGATGCGTTCTCTGACATGTATGTGGAATGTCTCAAATGTCATGAGAGCTACCGTGCGGACCACCTCGCGGAAGGCTTCCATGATAACCCTGCGACTCTCAAGGAGGATGAACTGGGCAAGCTGTTGAGGGCCAGTGACGTGAAGTGTCCCAACTGCAAGGGCGACCTCACAGATCCCAGGAAATTCAACCTCATGTTCAAGACCTCTGTAGGTGCCGGAGTATCCAAGCCAGGATACCTTCGACCGGAAACTGCTCAGGGCATGTTTGTCAATTTCTCCCAGGTCTACAGACATGCTCGTGAGAAACTCCCTGTGGGCGCGGTCCAGATTGGCACGGCATTCAGAAATGAGATATCACCCAGGCAGGGCCTTCTCCGCCTGAGGGAGTTCCACCAGATGGAGGCCGAACTATTCGTCCATCCTGAGAACAAATCGTGGCCTAGATTCTCTGCGGTGAAGGATACGAAGCTGCCGCTGGTCCCCAACTCCGAACCGCCAAGGGTGATGACCCTTGCGGAAGCGGTGGAGCAGAAGGTCATTGTCAACGAGACTCTCGCCTATTTCATCTATCTCACATTCAAATATGCATGTGATATCGGACTGGATCCCTCGAGGTTGCGTTTTAGGCAACACGAGAAGGACGAGATGGCGCATTACGCATCTGATTGCTGGGATATGGAAGCCGAACTCTCCTTCGGCTGGATAGAACTGGTCGGAATAGCCGACCGGGGTTGTTACGATCTTCAGGCTCACATCAACCATTCCGGGTCCGAGCTCATGGCGTTTGAGCTATTCGATGAACCGAAAGAGGTGGAGGAGGAAGTCGTGAGGGCCCGCTTCGACGTGATGGGCAAATTGTTCAAGGGCGAGACGAAGAAGATCGCAGACGCCCTATCTAAGCTTCCCGCGGAATCTGTCCGAGGAAAGGCCGAAGTCTCGTTGGATGTGGATGGAACGGCATACACGGTCTCCTCGGACTGCTTCGAAGTGGTGATGCGAAGAGAGAAGGTCTCTGGGCGGAAGCTGGTGCCTCATGTGATAGAACCGTCCTATGGTGTGGATAGGATGCTATATTCCCTTCTGGAGCATTCGTACGCCAAGAAGGATGATTACATCGTGTTGAGATTCAATGGACGCATGGCCCCGGTAAAGGCTGGCGTGTTCCCGCTCATGGCCCGAGATGGACTCGATTCGATTGCAGCGGAAGTGCAGGATTCACTCACCTCTGCGAGCATGACCGCCTATTATGATGATTCGGGGTCGATCGGACGCAGATACGCTAGAATGGACGAGATCGGGGCTCCATGCTGTGTCACAATCGATTACGAGACCAAGACGAACGGAACGGTGACGATTCGCGATAGGGACAGCGCCGAGCAAGTTAGGGTTAAGAAGGAGAACGTCGCTGTAGCTGTTGCGAGGATCGTGTCGGGAGCGGGTCTAAACGCTCTCGAAGGACTCTGAAGGGGAGATCAGGAAACAGTATGTCCTCACAATCTTCCAGCGACCCGCCTGATTTCCGCGGACTTCCAAGGCCCGTGGACTTATCCGGCGAGTTCAGGAAATACATAGGCAAGCAAGTCAGCTATGCCACTCATGGTATCCATAAATATCCTGCGAAGTTCATTCCACAGATCCCACGATTCTGCATTGAATCCTTTTCCAAGGAGGATGATGTTGTTCTTGATCCGTTCATGGGTTCGGGGACTACGCTCCTGGAATCGTACATACTCGGGAGGGAGAGCAACGGCATCGATATCCATCCATTGGCCAGGATGATAGCCAAAGTCAAGACCACGCCGATCGACCCCAAGCATCTCTCTCGTGTCGCGGAGAGATTATTGGGTGATATCCGTTCGGATGATGGTGATAACAGCTCGCTGATCCCTGAAATACCCAACAGGGACCACTGGTTCCGCCCTGAGGTCCTTGGAAATCTGGCTACGATAAAGAAGCATGTGTGGCGTATAAGAAGCGGACCCACACAGGACTTCTTCAAGATATGCTTCTCATCGATAATTCGGAAGATGTCGAACTCGGACGCCGACTCGTTGATTCCCGAGGTCACGAGCTTCAGGAAGAAACTGGATGAGCAAGGTAAGACCTCGTTCGATGTTATGTCCAAATTCGAGAACACCGTCAGCAACAAACTGCTGGATGCCGAGGGACTTTGGAAGATTTCTCAGGATGTGCAGGAGGAATTCAGGAACCCCCCTTCCATCAACATAATCGGACGAGATGCTAGGGATATAGAAATGGACGATTCATCGGTCGACCTCGCTGTCACATCTCCACCATATGCCAGTGCCGTCCACTATGTGAGTGTGCACAAGCTGGAGATGTTCTGGCTCGACCTGCTCGATGACATGGCGAGGTTGGATGGTCAGGTTGTGGGGACATCTAGGGCATATGTCAGGGAGTACAAACCTTGGGAGCCAAAGACGAGCGTCCCTGAATTGAAACGAGTGTTGACTGAGCTGATTGAGAACGAGAAGAAGAGCGCGTACATCGTTTACAAGTACTTCGATGATATGAGGCGGAACCTCTGTGAGGTCAATCGTGTCCTTGGGCGGAACGGTATATATTGCATGGTGGTCGGTGAGAACACTTTCAGGAAGGTCAGAATACCGACTTATCTCATCCTAGCAAGGATCGCTTCACAATGCGGATACGAACTCAAAGGGATATATGTCTATGATGTGATAAATCGACATCTTGACATTCCGCGCTGGAACGATAGTCGGATCGAACGGGACTACATACTGGTTCTTCAGAGAAAGAGAAGACCCTCCATGGACTGCCTCTGAATCGATCAACGTCACGAAGGCGTCCTGTATCCATTTATCGGGACGAGTATCTCGAACTTCGCTCCCTTGCCACATTCCCCTTTTTCCCTTATGAATATGCCCGTCAGATCCAGAATCTCTCTGGTCACGTACAACCCGTATCCCGTGTTCTTCCCATATCCCTTTTCGAATATGATCTCCTTCTCGTTGTCTGGGACCCCGATCCCGTCATCATCGACGCTTATTATCAATCCATTCTCAGTCTGTGTGTCATGAATGTTTATCGTGGTGACCCTTGTTCCATGCCTCAATGAATTCTCCGCGAGATTGTAGAGGATTCTCTCGAGCATCATATCCGCATAGATCTGAATGTCACTCAATCCATTGACCACTTTGATCCCGCTCAGGTCCAACCCTGACATCGCCTTGTCGAATACCTGCCGGACATCCTGCCATTCTGGGCTAGTGGAACCTATCGATTGATAGATACGAGTGAATTCCAGTTGAGCGCTCATCGACTCGCCTGAGTGGATTATCTTGTCCAGGTATGATGTCATCTTTTGGTCCTTCGACATTTCCCTCGCTATCTGCGCGTAGCCGAGTATGAGGCTTAGTTGATTCAGACCATCGTGCCGCGTGACTGCGCTCATGAGTCCGAGCTTCTTATTCGCGAGCTTGACGGCTTCATCTGCTTTCCGTTTCTCGACGTCCATGAGATCTCTCTGTAATCTTGCATGCAGCACAGGCGCCACGAAATCGGCAATCGCTTTCACATGTTTCACATCGCACTCCACATAATCCGAGGACCTGTTCGCTACGGCAAACAAGCCGATGAGCTCACCCTGGTGGATTATAGGGACGCAGATGGATCTGACTATTGCTATATGCCCTGTGGGAACATGATGCGTGCTGTTTGAATACAGCGCCCTTCTCTTGATCATTGCGCGCCCCCACAAACCTCCCCAGACTTCCCGCGGGAAGACGTAGGTCTTTCCCGGTATCTGGCATTGGTCCCATATGTCTCTGGTCATCGAGGGCGCAACCATCGAACCATTCTCATCGATGTAGCCGAAGATTCCATGTCTGCTATCTGTATCTCTGAGCAGTAACTTCAGCACTTCATTGTACATCTCATCATCTGGCGAATTCAAGAATATCGGGACAATCTTGTTTGCAATGTCGAGAAGCTGTTTCGAGTCGAGGATAGAACCCTCTTCGCATGCCTGGTCACCTCCTCGCTCTATCTCCATCTTTGAACCTACCTGTACATGTATCTGCATGCAAATGATTTAACGCAATCGTTTCGGACAACTATTGATGCCCTGCCCTCGCCTTCTAGGTACTCTGGGCTCTGATATTGCGCCTTCGAGGTTATTCATTATGTCGAGAGGTCGGGAATCGCTATCTTATTATGCCCGGTTTCTAATCATGTCTTTGGAAGGATGGGATCATGCCAGTTGAACCGCCTCTTAAATTGAGACTTTCTAGGTTGACCGTCACCAGCCTGAAGAATCTCTGTGACGCTCAGAAGCTATCTGGATGGTCGAATTTGAAGAAGGATGAATTGGTCAAGTTCATCTTGAAGAACATCAAGCCCAGGGTACTCGAGGATTTCTGCACGGTGCAGGAAGAGATCTATTTCGTGGAGAACATGGCCAAGGCGATCAAATGGTCTGGGAGCAGGAAGGTCATAGAGCTCGACCCCGAGAGTGATCACACGATTGCGAATGCCACATTCACTCTCCGTCGGTCCGATGGTTACGAGGTCTACAACATTCGTTTCGTGAATCAGACGACGGATGACATCGGCACCTCTTGCCAGTGCCTTGAGTTCAGGGAGAAAGGATATTTCTGCGCTCATCAGATGGCCACTCTTGTTCGATGCCTGCAGGAAGGGCTCTTCACGTTGGACCAATGGACCGGTCCCATGACCTCTGAAATCGAAGACATAATCCTAGCCAACGTGTTCAGGAAGAAGCGGGCCAGACGCTAGGATACATGACCTCTGGCCAGACATCTCGTTGACAAGCTTTATCTATGCTTACTCTTTTGTCCCGAAAGTCATGGCCCAGTACGATTGGCGAGAGAGCGAGCCCAAGTGGCAGTCGAAGTGGAAGGAATGGGAGATTTACAGATTCGACCCCTCCTCTGAAAAGGACATTTTCAGCATCGACAATCCTCCCCGATATGCTTCTGGTGCGATTCATTTGGGGCATGCTTATGGATATACGGTCATCGATTTTGCCGCGAGATACAAGCGTCTCAAGGGGTACAATGTATTCTTCCCGCTTTGTTTCGATGTCAATGGCACGCCTGTCGAGGTGCGCGTAGAGAAGGTCAAAGGAATCAAGGCATCGGATGTTCCCCGCAAGGAATTCGTGAAGATGTGCAGCGAATTCGCAGAGAAATACATAGGCGAGATGATCCACCAGTTCGAGATACTGGGAGAGAGCATGGATCCGTCGATATTCTATCAGACAGATGCAGAGTATTACCGTCGTCTCACGCAAATATCGTTCTTACGCATGTTCAAGAAAGGGCTCGTGTACAAAGGCCATTTCCCGGTGAATTGGTGCACTCGATGCGGGACCGCCCTCGCCGATGCAGAGGTCGATTACGAGCACCGATCGACGAAGTTGAACTTTGTCAGATTCCACGAAGCAGTGTCCGGTCAGGAGGTATTGATTGCAACGACTCGACCAGAGTTGCTCTGTACTTGCCTTCTGGTCGCCGTGCATCCAGATGACAAATCCAAAGCCCATCTCTTGGGGAAAGAGCTGGTCACTCCGGTCTACGACCGACACGTGAAAGTCATCGCCGACCCGAAGGTCGACCCAGAGTTCGGAACCGGGACAGTCATGATCTGTTCTATCGGTGACAAGGACGACCTGGAATGGATCATGAAATACAACCTGCCTTTGGAGAAGGGGATCAGCGAAGATGGTCGGATGACCTCACTTGCAGGAAAATACGAGGGAATGCCAGTTGCAGATGCCAGGAAGGCGGTCATCGAGGAGCTCCGGTCGCAAGGGCTATTGACGAAACAGGAGCCGCTGGATCAGAATGTTGGAATGTGCTGGAGATGCAGCACGCCAATTGAATTCCTGAAGGTCCCCCAATGGTTCATCAGGACCGTTCAATACAAAGACGAAGTGTTGAGGATGGTCGACGAGATCGTCTGGAAACCTGATTTCATGAAGATCCGGATCAAGGATTGGATCAATTCACTTGCTTGGGATTGGGTGGTATCCCGCCAGAGGTACTTCGCAACTGCCATCCCTCTTTGGGAATGCGACAAGTGCGGCGAGGTGGTTCTTCCAGAGGAGGACCGTTGTTATGTGGACCCAACCGTCGACAGGCCAAGCGTTGACAAGTGTCCGAAATGTGATGGCGGACTTGTCGGCTCGAGGGACGTCTTCGATACATGGATGGATTCCAGCATCTCGCCCCTGTACAACACCTTCTGGGAGCGGGATGCGAAGATGTTCGGGAAGCTGTATCCGATGAGTCTTCGCGCTCAAAGCCATGACATCATCCGCACATGGGCTTACTACACGATCCTCCGTGAACTACATCTCCTGGACAAGAAGCCATGGAACGAGGTCATGATCCATGGCTTCATAATGGCTCCGGACGGGAGACCGATGCACACGTCCGCAGGGAATGTCATCGATCCCATGCCCTTGCTGGCCAAATACGGTGGGGACGCAATGAGATACTATGCTTCCACCTGCAGCTTGGGAATGGATCATTCATTCAAGGAACAAGAACTGGTCCGCGGGAACCGGCTCTCTGTCAAGACATGGAACATCATGAGATTGGTCGGTGCTGCCTGTAAGGGTCGCCCTTCCAAGCCTGAGAAGATGCATGCTATCGACAGATGGATACTGAGCCGATTCGGGGAACTGATCGGAAGAATCGAGACACACAATGAGCAATACCAGTTCGATCGTTCCACTGCGCTCCTGGAGGATTTCCTCTGGCACGAGTTCGCCGATCATTATATTGAACTCGTGAAGCACAGAGTCTACTCCGACGATGACGAGGGCGCCAGATATGCGCTCTACACGGTCGGCCTTGGCCTACTCAAGATGATGTCCATCATACTGCCTCACATGGCGGAGGATGCCTATCAGGTCAATTTCAGAGAGTTCGAGGAACCCGTGAGCATACACGTGTCCGCCTGGCCCGAGAAGCCGGATAAGGACGAGACGCACGAGATAATGGGTGAATCGGTGAAAGATATCGTGTCTTCGATCCGTGCGTGGAAGGCGGCCAATGGTATGTCTCTGAATTCTGAGCTGTCCCGTGTCGAGATAGTTGGTCGCGAGGCCGCGTCTTTGATCGCTGGCTCCGAGGAGGACATCCGCGCGACAGTGAAGACGAAGGAACTGCAGCTGCTGGTCGATGTCAGGTTGAATGAGACCATCACAGGGATGAAGCTCATCCACGCGAAACTCGGACCGACCTTCAAGAAGGATGCCAAGGAGATCGTCGCTTACGTCTCCTCATTGAGTGGCGATGCGATTGCAGCATCGGACAGCGGCATAGAAGTGCCTATGAGCGATGGCAGGAAGATCTCTCTTGGACGGGAGTTCTATGATGTCGTGAAGACGATTTCCTCCGAGCGCGGAGAGCTCAACCATATCACTGCGGGTGGACTTTCTGTGCTGATATACAAGTGATTCATGCTGGAAATCATTCCTCGACAGTTTATAATACTCAGTCCACAATTTGCACCTGGACATGGATAAGAAGGAGTTTGTCGTCGAGGCGCTCAGGGGTGTATTGGACCCTCACACAGGCGTCAGCGTATACGACATGGGATTGATTTCCGACATAGTTGTGAGCGAGAATTCTGTCGAGCTCACGTTCATGCCGACAAGCCCGTTCTGCCCCGTAGGCGTCGAACTTGCGAAGGCGATCAAGGACCAAGTCCTGACAGTCGATGGCATCACGAAAGTGAATGTCAAAGTGATTGGACACATCCGGGCGGATGATATCAACCGAGAGGTCAACGCCTGAGCCGGTCTCTTATCAGACTGACCCGGACGCGCTTTTCCGCCACCGTGCATCTCTCGAGATCCTTCATTGCTCCGAATGCGACGCTCTTGTGCAGATGGACCCTGCTATCCTCATCACCTATCGTCACATCCCCTATGAGGTGTTCCTGGACCCTGGCCTTCCTCTCTATGAACCTCAGCAGGTTGACCATGTCGATGCCGTCCTTCCTTCCAAGGTTGATCGCGAAGGCCACCATTCCGAAATGGTCTGCGTACTCTTCGAAGTCAAGCTGACGCTTCACGGTGTCCCTGCCACTGGAATCGGGCACGTCTTCTTCTTGAATCGTCGTCCTGCCAAAGCTCTCTATGGCCTTGACCAGATGCCGCTCCTCATTGGATACGAAGGTGATCGCCTTCCCTGTACGTCCAGCTCTTGCGGTTCTGCCGATCCTGTGGACGTAGTCTTCGGGGTTCCCTGGAATGTCGTAGTTGAACACATGAGATATGCCTTCGACGTCTATGCCTCTGGCAGCGACGTCGGTTGCGACAAGTATCTTCAACTTGCCACTCCGGTACTTCGCCATGACCTTCTCTCTTGCGGACTGGCTCAGGTCTCCATGGATGCCCTCAACTGAGTATCCATATGCCCTGAGCTTTCTTACTAGCGTATCAACCATCCTCTTCGTGGAACAGAATATCAATGAGAGTTCTGGCTTCTCTGTGTCAAGTATCCTGCATAGGGCCCAGAGCTTGTTCTTCCTGCCCACGTTGATGTAGACCTGCTCCGTCTGGTCGACAGTCAAGGTGTCTTGGCTGATATTCACCGTCTTTGGATCCTTCATGTATCTGAGGGCGAGTTCTCTTATGGCCTCAGGAAGGGTTGCGGAGAAGAGCATCGTCTGCCGCTTCTTTGGGACCCTCTGGAGTATCCATTCAATATCATCGATGAATCCCATGTCCAACATCCTGTCAGCTTCATCTAGCACGACGACGGACACACTATCGAACGCGAGTTCGCCTCTCCTCATGAGGTCCATCAATCGACCAGGAGTACCTACCACGATCTCTACACCCTTCCTCAGTCTGCTGACCTGGATGTTTATCGACTGTCCACCGTAGATTGCCAGGGGCCGGAGGTCCATGTGCTTCGATAGTTCGAAGAAATCCTCGGCCACCTGCACAGCTAACTCCCTTGTCGGCACCAGCACGAGGACCTGGATCCCTTTCTTGGGCTGTATCTTTGATATGATCGGGATAGCGAACGCTCCTGTCTTCCCAGTGCCCGTCTGGGCCTGGGCCATCAGGTCGTAGCCTTGGTTGGCCAACGGTATGGTCTGTTCCTGGACTGGGGTCGGATCTTCCCATTCCAATTCGGATATAGCTCTGAGTAATTCTTGGCTGCTTATGAGCTCTTTAAATTCCATGCTTTCAATCTTCCTTGTCTTATTCCAGATATCGAGTTAGTCTTTTTGTACTATTTGAATCCATATGGTTTCTAAGCGCGGGTCGTAAGATGGTCGGTGGCTTATCCAAGGCAAGGGACGCCTGGCAGAAGTTATATTCAAAGCGCGGGCTTCACTATGGGGGAACTGGCGACATATCATTCCTCGAGCCTCATCTGAGCAAAGGGAGCCTCGCCTTGGATGCCGGTTGCGGAGATGGGAAGACGACCGAGGCCCTCCTGAAGAGATGCGACGTCGTGGCTTGTGATTTTTCTCGAGAAGCTCTCATGGCCCTGAGGTCTCAGCGTGATCAGGATAGAATCGTTAATTTGGTCGAGTGCAACATACTAAAACTCCCATTTGGTGAAGAAAAGTTCGATGTAGTCTCCTGCGTTCACATCCTTTCGCACATGGTCGGAGCGGAAAGGGTCACAGCGGCGAACCAGTTATCGGCGGCCCTCAAAACGGGCGGGTTCATGCTCGTCGAGGTCTTCGGGCGTGGGGACATAAGATGCGGGGAAGGCAAGGAGATCGAGGATTTCTCTTACCTTCGTGGCGACGGCATAATGACGCACTATTTCCAAGAGGGTGAAGTCCAGTCCTTGTTCCGGACATTCGAGATCGTGATGGAAATCGGTGCTATACGGCGGGTTACCTTCGGTGCGGTGGCTGGCAAGAGGGATGTCCTCAAGGTTCTGATGCGGAAACCTGGAGACATAGCCGCACCAAAATCGACTTAAATCTTCGCACCAGAGATTAACTATTTGCTCCATGATTCTGAATTGGCTCGCTGCGATATCCTGGTGAGGGCGGCGGCCGGGGGGTTGAGCAGGAATGGCCGTGGGACGTTTTGTTAGTCTTAGCAAAGACGAGATAGAGATAGTGCACGAACAGAGCCTGAGATGTTTGGCGGAGATCGGGATACACGTTCCCAGTAACCACGTGCTCGACCTCCTCGAAGGAAATGGTGCCCAGGTGGACCGTTCCAAGATGATTGCCAGATTGTCGGAAGATCTCGTAAAGGAGGCGCTTAGAAGGGCGCCTAAGCGATTCCGGATGTGTGCCAGAGATCCGAAGCACGACATGGATATCCCCGTCGAAGGTCCTCCATTCGCCGCCACAACCGGCCTCGGTGTATATCTCCGGGACATGGATACTGGTGAGAAGAAGCCCTCGACTCGGAAGGATATCGCGGACATCATAAGACTGGCCGATGCGCTCCAGGGTGTCGATTACGTATGGACCACCCTCACAGCCACTGAAGTGTCGCCAGTGTCGCACAGCCTCCACGAACTGTGGACTGCTCTCCAGAACACCACGAAGCATGTGACAGGTGTGTCGATCCTCAGTGCAGAGGATGCACGCATGCAGGTATCACTGGCATCGCTTCTTGCAGGAGGCGAGGATGCTCTGAGGAAGAGACCTCTGTTCTCGGTGATATGTTGCTCGATCGCTCCTCTGTCGTACGAGACCGGCATTGTTGAGGGCATGCTTGAGCTGTCTCGGGCAGGGATTCCCGTCATGGCTATGTCCATGTCTCTATCTGGAGGCTCTGCCCCGGTCACGTATGCTGGTACCATCTGCAACGCGAACACGGAGAACCTCGCAAGCCTTGTCATGACACAGTGTGCGGCTCCAGGTGCGCCACATGTCTATTGTTCGTCGTCAGCGCCAATTAACATGAGGACTGGATCGATGAATTACATGTCGGTCGAGCAGAGTCTCATCGCGGCGGGATTAGGTCAGATGGCTCGCAGATATGGATTGCCGAGCATGGTCGGGGATTGGGGCGCTAACGACACTCCGGAGCCCGGTGTGCCACATACTTTCACTGAGATAATGGGCTTGGCCTTGAGCACTCTCGGCAACACGGACCTGGTCTCGGGAATCGGCGGCCTGGATGCTGTCAAAGGCGCATCCTTCGATCAGGCGGTTATCGACTCCAAACTGTGGGAGCAGGTGCGAGGGTTCATGAGAAAGCATGTGGTCGATGAGGATTCGATCGCATTGGACGTAGTGCGCCAGGTCGGTCATGGGAACACGTTCATCACGCATCCGCATACCGCCAAGCATTTCAAGACCGAGCTGACCATCAAGAATGCTGCCATGGATGAATGGGATGCTACCATGTCCGATTCAATGGTCGAGGACGCGCGTAGCATTGCTCGGAAGCTATTGTCTGAGCACAGGGTCCCCGCATATGATTCAGAGGTCATTCGTCAAGGTGATGGGCTGATTTCGGAGTGCGAGAAGCGATCGATGTGAGGTCAAGCATCTGTTATCACCTGTACACATTGCCCCGAAAACCTTATTATATCGACGACTGGATGCAGCTGTATGGTCAACAAGGTTCACGCAGCGCACATACTGGTGAAGAGCGAGGGCGAGGCCAAGGAACTCCTGAACAAGATCAAGGGCGGAGAGAACTTTGGAGAAATGGCTAAGAAACATTCTCAGTGCCCTTCCGGAAAATCCGGAGGAGATCTTGGCTGGTTCGGCAAGAACATGATGGTTCGAGAATTCGAGATAGCAGCCTTTGAGGGCGAGAAGGGCCAGGTCGTGGGTCCTGTCAAGACTCAGTTCGGCTGGCACCTGATTCGAGTCTTGGATAAGAACTGAGCTTGACCGTCCAGACCTTGGGCCCAATCTATTCATTGCCTCAGGAATCTCAAACTCCTTGCTCACATTTTCTTAATAATGGCATGCCATGAAGCTTCGATAGGGATATTAGACCAGATATCCGTCTGATTCCACAAAGTATCTAGGGCGGAAGAACATTGCACCGATTGTTGATGGGAGGTCGACTCGCATGGTCGATTATGTAATCGATGTTCGGAACCTCTGCAAGAGATACCCTCCCGACATCAAGGCCGTGGATGATGTATCGTTCTCCATCGTTAGAGGAAAGATACACTCCATCCTTGGACCTAACGGCGCTGGGAAGACGACGACCGTCGAGATACTTGAAGGTCTCCGGACCCCCACATCTGGTGAGGTGACAATCCTCGGAGTAGATGCTCTGAAGGATTACTCGAGCATACGAAAGAGGATTGGAGTGCTGCCTCAGGACTACGAGCCGTTCGACCTGCTGACTCCGTTCGAAGCAGTAGGGTATTGGGGTGATCTGTTCGAGGAACCAAAGACCAAGAAAGAGGCGAACCGGCTCCTGGATGAGGTCGGCCTATCTGACCGGAAGAATGTGATGTCGAAGAAGCTCTCGGGTGGTGAGAAGCGGAAGCTGGGGATTGCATTATCCCTTGTGAACGACCCCGAGCTTCTCTTCTTGGACGAACCGACGACCGGTCTCGACCCGCGCGCCAGGCGAGACCTTTGGGAGCTCATCGAGAGGTCGAAGAAGAATGGGGTCACGGTTGTTCTCACAACCCATTATCTTGATGAAGCGGAGAAGCTGGCGGATGATGTCGCTATAATGTTCAGAGGCAAGATATTGGTCTCGGGTTCTCCCGAAGAACTCGTGTCGAGGCACGGCAAGAAGACCTCTATCGTTCTTAGAGGCATCGGACATCATGGAATGCTCGAACTGTCCCGGCGAGGGATTTCCGCAGAGGAGAGGAATGGGGATGCGACCGTTACCGTCTCGGATCCTGCGGAGCTGCGGATCATGTTCGCCAAGCTATCATCCATGGAGATTGAGATCAAGGAGATATTCACTCGCAGAGACACACTAGAGGATGTATTCCTCAATCTGGTCGGCGCCAAGATGGACGAGGGGGTGCTCCAGAAATGAACAGGATACTCTCCGATGCCGTCAGCTTCGGGCGGCAGTACATGCGCACTAAGATTGGGGCGTTCTTCACATTCATATTTCCTCTGCTGCTGATCATGCTGTTCGGGGCAGTCTTCAGCGGAGGCGATGTGAGTGGGATAACCCTCCATGTGCAGAACATGGATGATGGTCCATATTCCTTGGCTCTGATGGAAGCTCTCAACTCGACGGGCTATTTCGAGATACACATGATACCCACATCCTCGGACATCCAGGAGTACATCAGCGACAACAGCCTTTCGCTCGCTACCCTGATCCCATCCAATTTCAGCGAGGACATCATGGCCGGTACGCACATTGATGTGACACTGTACATCGACCAGTCTAAATCATCGTCCCAGGTAGCTGCAGGGGTGTTCCAGGCCGTCATCTCGCAGCTGAACTATGATCTATCTGGCTCGGAGAGCGCGATTGGATTCGTTACCCAGAATCCTGGCTCCGACGAACTCACGGCGTATGATTTCTTCTTGCCAGGTTTCGTCGGCCTCACAGTCATGATCACGGCGATGTACTTCATGACATCCACATGCGCCGAGTACAGGAGTCGCGGATACTTCAAGCTCCTGGCCACGACCAGGCTCAGAAAATCCGATTGGCTAATATCCAAATTTCTTTTCAATTCGGTCCTGTTGATAGCTTCTCTCCTACTGACCTTCGCCGTGGCCATGATGGTCTTCGACCTGAACGCAGTTCTGACGCCCATGTCTATCGTCTTGGTCATAGGCGGGGCGTTCCTGTTCACGAGCTTGGGCATGCTGCTGGGGACTGTTGTGAAGGATCCGGAGTCTGGGTCGGCGATTTCAAACGCAATTGGTTTCCCGATGATGTTCCTTTCCGGATCGTTCTGGGACCTCGGGTCGATGCCGGAATCCCTGCAATGGATATCGAAGGTCATGCCACTGACCTATCTAAACGAAGGGCTGAGGGACACCATGGTCTTCGGGAACGAGATGGGCGCGATGGCCAACTTCGTCATCATTGTTGTCATGGGGGCAGTGTTTTTCATACTGGCCAGCAGGTTGATGTCTTGGAAGGAAAGGTAGTCAAAGACCTCATATAGCAAGGTTCAAGCCAAGTTCATCCATGCGATGAGCTCATGGATCCCGTTGCATCAGATAATTCCGAGTTCCGGCGGATAGATGACTATGGCGCGGTCAAGGAAATGGCACTCAGAGCGGGTCTGGATGTAGTGGACAAATCGATCGATTGCATAGTCGCAGCCTACGGATACTATGTCGGAGGACGACTCATGGGCTGTGCCGCCCTAGAATTCGAGGAAGGCAACTATTTCCTCGAATGGGTCGCTGTCGATGACAGTATGAGGCTTAGAGGAATAGGGGCATCACTCGTGGCAATGATTGAGGCCGAGGCGACGTCTAGAGGTATGGCCGAACTCTGGGCAAAAGCAAGGATTCCGGATTTCTACAGGAGGATCGGCTATCGTATTCTGAGCAAGGGTGAGCGAGGTCTGAAGACTCTCGATGGATGTCGAGGATGCCCAGAGCGCAACAAGACCTGTCATCCGGCAATAATAGTAAAGAAATTAGGGTCAATGCCAAGTACGGTCTCCTGATTCATTGACCCAGATTCTTCATTCTTCGTATGATTTACCTTCGCCCAGCACTGCATGTACCTTTGGCATAAGCTCCTTGATAGGTATCTTCTGCGGGCACTTCTCCACACATTCCCCGCATTGTGTGCACGCACTCGCACGCCCTCCTTCTTCGAGGAACCTCTGATAGGAGAACCGTGATGACTCCAAGGCGTTGTACATATGTCCCTCATTGTATAGTTCGAAATTGGACGGTATCTTGACTCCGCTCGGGCAGGGCATGCAATATCCGCACTGGGTGCACTGGACGAGCATATTCTGCCGATACTTCTCCTGAATTCGCGTGATTAGGTTCTGCTCATCCTCGCTCAGGCGACGCGATACTGATGCATCCGCTGACCTCAGGTTCTCATCGACTTGGTCCATGGTGCTCATGCCACTCAGGATGAGGGAGACCTCTGGTTGATCCCATATCCATTGAAGAGCCAACTCTGCCGGAGTCCGTGTTGATTTCGATTCATTCAGAACATCAGTTATCTGCATAGTCGGCCTCGCTAGCTTTCCGCCCAGGAGCGGTTCCATTATCACGACTGCGAGTCCCTTTGATGCAGCGTACCGCAACCCTTCCATGCCTGCTTGGTTCTCTGTGTCCATGTAGTTGTACTGTATCTGACAGAATGTCCACTTGTCATATCCATCCATTATCGTTCTGAACGCTGCGATGTCGTCATGGAATGAGAATCCGAGATGTCTGATTCTTCCGTCTTTGATTGCAGCCTCCGCTCTATCGAGCAATCCCAGCTTGATTACGGTATCTTCCCATTTCTCCTTTCCCAGACCATGGAGTAAGTAGAAGTCGATATGATCTGTCTGAAGCCTCTGGAGCTGTTCGTTCAGATATTTATCAAAATCATCAGTCTCCTTGACCAACCATACGGGGGATTTCGTTGCGAGTCTGACTTTCTCCCTATATCCGTCCTTGAGCACATTGCCCAGCAAAACCTCGCTCCTGCCTTCGTGATATGGATATGCGGTATCTATGTAATTGACACCTTTATCGATGGCCAAGCGGATCATCTTGGTTGCTATCCCTTCATCGATGTTCCCTCCAAAGGGATTGCCATCGGTGGTGGGAAGACGCATGCATCCGAAACCTAGAGCCGAAGTCTTCCAGTCGAGCTTTCCAAAATCTCTGTACTGCATTTCAACACCTTCTGGATCTCTGCAATTCGTAAAGTCGTTCACTGACGTAGTCTGCTTCCCTGGTCAATGTATCATTTTCGGAATTGATCTGGAGTCATCTCTTCCTTGCTAGTGTTTGTGCAAACATGAGCCAAGGATCGTATCACTGAGCCCGAGAGGGCTCCACGAGAGCATGTGCTTGCAGAGCAAATAACCATTGCCCCTAGAACCATATTGGTGGGGAATCTCAGCCTATGATTTGCGCACGAGTGCGAATCGGCTGCCTGCGTAACCGTCAAAGCCAGGTATATCCATTTGTCTAATATGTACATCATTGTTTCCCCCAGCTTGGTATCTTTGAGCTTATGGACGACTGTGGGATGGGATAATGATGGAATGCGCTATGATGCGGCAGTGCCAGGGTTTTTGAGTCATCGAAGCGCGACCCAGATTCTGTGATTTTAGTTTGCTATTAATACTAATTGCTCTTATCGAGCGCTGATAGGTGAAGCTCAGTCATGTCATTCAAAAGAGTTCTTCTGGTCAAGCCTTCCGGCAGGCACGGCCTTTCCTATGCATTCGACTTGGTTCCGACTGCGCTTGAATACATCGCTGCCACGGTGGAGGACGTCACAGACACTGTGACCGTCTTGGACCTCGAGATGGAGCCTGGGCCTTTCGAAGAGACGTTCAAGGAGTCTTTGATGGCTCTGGACCCTGACCTTGTGGGGATAACGATGTCTGCGACGGATCACGGCGAAGGTCTGGAAATCGCGCGGTTGGCCAAGGGTCACGGTGCCTTGACCATATTGGGTGGGTATCATCCCTCGGCCATCGCGGACGAACTCTTATTGCAGCCCCAAGTGGACCTGATAGTCCGTGGCGAGGGTGAAATCACCATGCGGGAGCTGATTGAAAAAGGAGAACCACAAGACGTGCAGGGAGTCTCGTACAAGGCGAAGGAGCAAATAATCCATAACCCTGATAGAGCGTTCATCAAGGACCTGGATAGTCTACCTTTTCCCGCCAGGCACCTTAGGAGATATACTTATGGTACAAGGACGTCGCGAGGTCGGGACTACGACGTCCTGACGACATCCAGAGGATGTTATGGTGAATGCACTTTCTGTTGCGAACCAACCATGAGCAATGGTCATCAGCGCTTCCGCTCTCCCGAGAATGTGTTGGCGGAGATCTTGGAAATGGACTCCTTCCACAACCACAAGCCCCTTAGCGTAGATATCACCGACCCTCATTTCCTGGGCAGACCCGCGCTGGTGAATCGGCTATGCGATCTATTGGCTCCACATGAGCTCGACATACGCTTCGGCGTCAAGGTGCGGGCCGACTCGGTGGCGAAGCACCCTGACACCATTCGGAAAATGATCGCAGTGGGGATAGAGGGCTTCGAGATGGGCATAGAGAGTCCGCACATGGATGACCTCGAATCCACATCCAAGGGCCTGAGCACAGACGTGCATGTCCAAGCGGTCAACAACATAAAACGATGGGGCGGGAATGCAGGCGGGACGTTCGTCATCGGCCTCCCCGACCAGACCGAAGACCAGATACTGGGGTTCCCCGCATATGCCAAGATGTTGGGGCTTACGAGCACAGCCTACGGCATCGCAACACCTTTTCCAGGCACTCGATTCTACGAGGATTTGAATGCCCAAGGACTGATCTTTGAGACAGACTGGAATCGTTATGATGAGATGCACTCGATATTCAAGTTAAAGTACATCTCCAGTGAACGGATTGAAGAGCTAGCCTCCATCTGTATGGCCAAATTCTGGACAGTAGACACGTTCCTTGAGAAGGAGCGGATGCATATGATAAGGCATGCGTCCAAGAGATCGCTCGCCAAATTCATCGCTGAAAGGCTCCATGAGCTGAGTTTCTCGGTTGAGATGGGCTCGCAGCTTCAGAACAAGAACCTCGGGAAACATGTGCTGGCGGTGATAGAGGCGTCCGCAGACCATGGTGTGGAGCGTTACACGAGGGATGTGGGTGTACACAACCTCATCGACATGGGCACGTTCCTGCGGCTCCTTGGCAATCAGACGATGCAGCTCACAGTGATGAATAATGGACTGGCCGTTACCAGCTGGATCATGAAAACCACGCGAGACGGGGTAGAGTATATCCAGGTCATCCCAGGAAAATCTGATCTGAACACTATCAATATGGATGTGGATTTGAACTATTTCGATTTCGGCGAGAATCGTGAACTGAACATTGTTGATAATATCCGTATCTTGGGGAAAATGTTCGCATCGAACAGAGGAATCAAGAAGAAGGCAAGCTTGATCCGGTTGTTGACGGCTGGTGGCCTCGAATTGGTAGCAGGGTATCTAAGAACTATCGATCGAACGGTGGACGAGCAGTCCCGCATATCATCATCTGATGATGCGCTATCTCTCTGATTGCTCGAAGTGATACCCGCATGGTTCGTGTATCTGCTCATCATTGGTTCTTGGATACTTGCGACACTGAAGAGGTCTTATCGCATATGCCTTGCACCTTGCTTTCGGTGGGTCGTCATCAGAATACTCAAGGAATGGGCATTTGACAAGGAACTCACAACACGCCCCGCAATTCTTGCAGCTTCCGCTCCTCTTGGAATCTATCGGCAACACGAGACTGGTAACGAGTCTCCTCATCTTGCCATTGAATGGGCCGTTGGGGAATCTTGATGATTTCATGTTTTCCCTCCTTCAAGATATGATTCAGTCCTCTGATGCTCGCAATCCTTCGATATGATCTCCGATGTTATATCTGTGCGGGTCATCATCATTCATGCATGACTCGTGCCTGTCAACTCCTCGCTGATTTCCCAAAGCCTCTTCGCTGTATTCTTATCATATGATTCCTTCGAGGATTTCTTCTCTCTCTTCTTAGCGAAAAACTTCCCGGTTACCGAGACGACCTCGGGGGAGGATGCTAAGTATATCGATGTCTGGGCGCCCTTCCTGGCGCTGATCATGAATGGCTTGCTCAGCAAGATGAACAGCTTCCAGGCACCTGTCGTGTCTTTCCCGAAATTGGTCCTCACCATTCCAGGATGGAGACAGTTGACGGTTACTCCGGTGCTTGCGAGTCTCCTCGCGAGTTCATATGTGAATAATATGTTCGCTAGCTTGGCCTGTCCATACGCCTTTCCAGGAGTATATCCCTTCTCGATCATGATGTCATCGAAATCTATGTGCCCCATGATATGAGCCATTGAACTCACGTTGATTATCCTCGATGGGGCACTCCTTCTGATGATGTCCAGAAGCAGCGATGTCAGAAGGAAGTGTGACAGATGGTCAAGGGCCAGAGTGTATTCGTTACCATCGACTGAAATCCTTCTATCGTTGATTATCTCCCCTGCATTATTGATAAGTACATCGAGTCTGTCGTATCGCTCCCTGAACTCGGATGCAAGCCTGCGGACACTATCCATGGATGTCAAGTCACAGGACAGATGGCTGATGTCATCATTTTTCGTCTCAGACTTCATTTCGCTCGCGACTCTAGCCAACTTCTCCATCGACCGACTAACGAGAACAACCGTTGCTCCCATGTAGGCCAACCCTTTCGCAGTCTCTTTGCCTATGCCGCCGGTGGCCCCGGTTACCATCACGACTTTTCCTTTCATCGAATCGTTATGTGACGCACTCATTCACGAATCCCCAAATTCCTGCTAAATAGCATAGACTTGTGGATTGGGATATACCTTTTGTGTTGCGAGCGCCGTGATCTTGTTTGCCAGTTGGTCTTTGATTTAGACCTGATTCTGGCGGATTCATAATCACTTTAATATAGCGAAATCTCTGTCTTTATTATTGGGGATTTGGAGTGAGTGTCTCAAACAAACAGATAATGAGGTCTGTCGTGCTGGTATTGCTATCATCTCTGGTGCTCTTTCTCGCGTTTGGAACGGAGACTGCGTCTGCAAGGCTGTCTGCTGATGAACTCAATCAACCCTGGTGGGAGAATCCATTAGTTCAGCCATGCATCATGGTGCTATTCACTATCATCCTCTATGCTGTCTTGGCAGCAACGATCCTAGGCCCGAGGACTGAGCGGACGCATATACCGATGGATGAACTGAGCCGGACGTCAAGATACGAAATCAATCTGAGACGGATCTGATTCAATCGATATGCCCACGTGGACGATGTTCGCATCGATCCTGATCATTGTGATTGCGGACGGCCCTTCCCAGGTTTCGTTCAAGGGGATATTCCGGGAAAGGTTACTGCACTTCCCGCGTATGAGATTCAATTTCGTTCTCCAGAAGAGTCAGGCCCTTGATGAGTGCTTCGCTCATATGCTCTCTTACTTGTTCTGCCGCATCCTGCGGATCAGATCGTGAGGAATCTGGGTTTCTGGGGGTGAGTTCCCAGAGGCTGTTCTGCATACGATTCCTTTCCCTGAGTGTCTTCGCCATAAATGACCATATGGACGCAATGCATTCGATGTGAGCCATAGAGTCCTCATCCTGACATCTCGATATAGCTGTCAATCTGGAGCCGTCTCCCATTGCAGATTTGAGTGATAGGCCATCAACGGAAATGGCGAGATCCTCCTCCGATGCATTCCTACTCAATGATTCGAGCGCTTTAGATATCTCGTCGATTGCCCTCCGTGTCTTCCTAGGAAGGCGACTCGGAGGTTCATCACGTCTGAACAAGCCCATGGGTGATGCGTATGATTGTCATTGACATGTTGTGCTTTCGAATGATCCTGGCATTGTGGGAAACTCTGCCTGGCTTGTGTTCAAATCGCGACAAGCATGGGCGCCTACACCGTCCACATAGTTATGAATAACCCTTATCTCCTGTTGCGGGGATGACGATTGGAGAGAGGAACAAATGACGTTCAAAGATCTCAAGCTCATAGAGCCTCTACTGGATGCAGTTGCTAAACAGGGTTATACCGTGCCAACGCCAATACAGGAACGGGCAATCCCACATATTCTTCAAGGCAAGGATTTGGTCGGGATAGCACAAACGGGCACAGGAAAGACTGCTGCATTTGTTCTGCCCCTATTGCAGATAATGTCTCAATCACCTGGGCGTATTATCCCTAGATCTCCCAGAACCCTGGTTCTTGCGCCGACTAGAGAATTGGCTGCGCAGATAGATGAAAGCTTTGCAACCTACGGCTCATTTATGAGATTCAGGCACACCGTAATTTTCGGCGGTGTCAGCCAAGGCGCTCAGGTTAGAGCAATTTCCATGGGAGTCGATGTCCTTGTCGCTACACCTGGCAGATTATTGGACTTGATGAATCAGCGCCATGTGAATCTAAACCATTTAGAATTCCTTGTCCTCGATGAAGTTGATAGAATGCTTGACATGGGCTTCTTAGTTGATGTCAAGAGAATCATTGCGAAATTGCCGGAACACAGACAATCAATATTCCTTTCAGCAACGATGCCCCCGAGGATAAGTGAACTAGCAAAGACCCTGCTCCATCATCCTGTGCGTGTTGAAGTTGCCCCTCAGGCAACCACGGTAAAACTAGTTCAGCAGAAGGTCCTCTTTGTGGACGAAAGAGACAAGATCTCGATTCTATTGGAATTGCTGAAACATAAAGATCTGAAATGTGTGCTGATATTCACAAGAACAAAAAGAAGAGCAAACAATGTCGCCAAGTTGCTGACCACTCAGGGCATTCGGGCCGAAGCTATACATGGTAACAAATCGCAGAGTCAAAGAACAAGAGCATTAGATAATTTCAAATCTGGACATGCAAGAGTGATGGTTGCGACAGACATTGCTGCAAGAGGCATTGATATCGACGACATATCTCATGTAATAAATTATGATTTGCCTGTTGACCAGATTGATAACTATGTCCATCGAATTGGCCGTACCGCAAGAGCAGGAGCGAAGGGCACCGCATATTCCCTGTGCGCGAGCTATGAACGGGATGCCTTGAGAGAAATTGAAAGCCTCATAAAGATGAATATCGAAGTAATGTCTCATTCATTCCATTCCAATACGGCAAGAGATGCCGTTGGTGCTGCTGCAAGACCACCGCCAAAACAACAAAGAGGTCAGAGAAGGTCAAACACGAATCGACGAAATGAGCGACCTCATCGATCGAGATAGAATGCCCAGAATTCTCTGTTCTGGAAGAACCCTTATTATCCTGTTGCCCGAAGATGGATAGGATGTGGCGGAGGGACACTGCTTGTGGAGTAATTCTGTTTCTGCAGCATTACATCCCTTGTGGTCTCTTCTCACGATGACTCTCATTCCTCTCTTTTGACCATCCAGGTGCCAGCGATAACTAACACCGCTCCTAACACGAGGATGATAGCAACTGGAAACAGGACCGGTGATATGAACAACATGAATGCCCCGATGAACAGCGAAAGGACGCCCACAAGGATACTCGCCCAACCGTACAACATCGGGTCAGCATAGTCTGCCTCAAGCGATAGAGGACTCTTGATAGATGGTGGAGTCTCTCTGCTACTCGTCATTTCTCTCCCTCTTTCTCGATAGCAGTTCAACTCTATTGTCTTTTCGCAGGTATCCTGTTTCTACGTCTTTTCAAGAAAAATGAATGAGCGATCACTGGGTCATGCATCTGGAGGTGGAGCTAACCATGCATCTTTTTCTGATTTCAATCAAACCCGGAAGCGGGTTCGGCTTCTTGACTGTCCTATCAGTCAACGCTCCGAAGTCCATTTGCGACTAGTAGAACTGCTGATGTCGCAAGAATCCATGCAATCTGTGACATATTGCCTGCTATGTTGAAGAGTCTCAATATCAGATCTCCGTCAAAGCCGGTTTCGAACTCCCTCAGATACACCCATAGAATCAAGGATGCCATCATGGCAGCAAGTGCCAGAAGTAGCAGTAGCTCGGCATTGAGCAGAGGGATTCGCCGTAGACGTGTGGCGTTCCTACCTTGTTGCCGCCTGTTCATCTCGCCATGAATCATCAGAACAATGGAGAGAACCACAGCTAAATCGCCAAGCTTCCAAAGATACTCCATCGCATTGGATACATCCGATAGAGATTGGAAATCATCAATATCCTGTTCAGGACTATTCATCAGTACTATGAATCTCTCTCCGTAGTAAACAGACAGCGCAAGTCCCATGATGAGCAATACTAGACCGATAGCAGCTGCGAAGGTGGCCGTCTCATATGATGAGATTGTTACCGGTTTGCGATTTTTCCGATCTGGAATATGCGTATCTGTCTGGGTCGATTTTGGATTCGTTACAATGGGCGGAACACTTGCAGCCATGCCATTTCCCCGTTCTGGGAAGCAGCATCAAAGTACAAGGCCTTTTCCAAGAATTGAGGAATATGCGAGATTAGATGCCACCAAAATGACGGTCCTTCTCAATTGATGTCGTTGTGATGGGCCGACGCATTTCAACAAGGAGGTTTCTTTCCGATTCACTAGGGAAAGCGAGCGTATTCAATGCGCCACTCAGCATCCTCGAGGATAGACGTTGGAAGAGCCCTCTCAAGTCTCTGCCTGATGCTGTTAGCATACTCTAGCTGAATCGAATTTTGTTCGACCGCTAGTTTTCCGCTGTCCCTAACAGCGGCCAAGAACGAATCCCTGCCAACCCTGGTCGGACTCTGCAGCAAGACTTTGAGCTTCTTCTTTTTTCCATCAGGATTGTTGTACTCCAAGTAGAGGTAGTGCAGTCCTCCTTCGTTCTTGTGGACGCCTTTCATGCGAATGCGTTGAACAGATGAGTAGGGAATCGTTATAGATCCCTCTCTTGCTGTCAGGGAATCGAGATCATCATTTACGTATTTGTCCTCATTCGGCTTCTCGTCAAGCTTGTTGCTCAATCCGAACTTCTCGACAAACACGAATAAGAATCTCCTGTCTGTGAGAATGATGTCGTAGACCTCACCAAACCAGGGCGCTAGGAGCGCCTTTGATATCAGACTGACATGTTTCTCAGCCACGAGACACACCCTCTATTGGACCTCCAGACGCCTTTCCTTCCCTAAGGTCTTTTCTCAGAAGAATTGTGGTGCGGCCGCCGGGCCGTGCACCCTGCACAAGCCAGACTCCCTTTTTCCGATTTCAATCAAGAGGGAAAATGACCGGAGCTAGACCTCATTCTCATTCCTCGGCCTTCCATAGAAACGATTATTACGACACTCGCGAATCCGCGGTTTAGATGGTAGCTGGCTCTGCATGGGAAATGGAGGTCTGCGAGTACTGCTTCGAACGCATGCACCGCACGCGGATCGAGGAACATAAGAACCTAGCACACCGCGACTTGATTGAAGCTGAGAATACCATCAAAGGGTCGACGGAACTGTGAGAAGAAGGGGCTTCTCGCAGTATGTGTTTGGGTTGGGTTAGAGGCCTTCATTGTCTTCATCCTTTTCGTTCTTGGCGTCGAGGCGAGCATGCCTTACTGTCCTGGCAATCGCAGGAGTTTTCATCGGAATTGGAGTGATCGGCCTCACAATTCACTTCACCATACCGGAGCAAGTCAAAGAGGCGCGTAAGATGGCGCGGGAAGTCATTCTCAAGAGGATGGTCAGATGCGATATATGTGACAACTTTGTTTCTTTCGAGGATTACAGTAGTCACATCAAACAGTATCATCCGAAGAAGGTGCCATATGAGTGGTACAGGACAGCTCTTTTTGTTCTCCTTGTGCTCGTTGGAGGCGGAGGTTACATTGTCTTGAGCATCCTCGCAGAAATGGAGGCGCTCTCCGCCAAAGAGCTCATGCTCTTCGTGATAAGCTGGATTGCTGGGAGCTGCCTGATTTTCTTTTGGGTGATGTATGAGTATCATGTAGGAGAACCGAAACACCTCGAGAGGATGCGAAGGCGTTGGGGAGAGCACAGATTTGACTCCGAGGACAGCAAGAATGAGTAATCCAGCAGCCCGTTTACGAATCGCCTTCGACTCATTGAGAGCTTCATTCTGTCCTTATGGCATATTCTGAGAAAGATGGACGTGCGGCCGCCGGGCCGCGAACCCTGCGCTAGCCAGTCCCCATTTTTCTGATTTCAATCAGAGGGGGAATTGACGGGGGCTAGACCTTCTAGGTGGCACTAGAGCGTAATAAAGTATATCGTGGATACATTCACGAGGGAGAATGATGTGGCTAGACACAACCTCTTATAGCGGAGCGCTTATTAATCCTAGTGATGTCCGAGGGTGGTTGGGACTCAAGCCAGATTTTTTCCAAGGCACACTATCATCTCCCTAGCGTCCCTGTTATTCGCCAAAGTTCGGATGTGATTTCCTACCTGCTCTCTTGGCATCAAGGTGATGAATGCATGGTGTTTTGGGGAGGAGTGTCCGGTGAATATGAAATCCCCCTACCGGACATGTACATATGGGCTGAGCTGGAATTTGGGCGGTATGAATATGCGGCCGACCTGATGATTGCTTATGCCCGTCTGTGTGTGATCACAAGATCTAATGAATGTCTTGCAGTCAGCTTCTATAATCAATTTACGGAAGGGATGCCTCACGAAAATGAGCAGTCATGACTCTTCCAGCTGCGATCATCATCGAAGAGGAAGACGCAGCCGATTGACGATGATCTTTGTTGCGATGTTGTTCGTTGTCCTCGCTCTCTGCATTGCTTTGCCATCAGTCTTCCTAGGTCGAGGCTCAGCGCATTATGACCATGCCGCGATTATCATCGATAGTAATATCGACTTCACTTCGGAGAATGGCGTAAGAATGGGAACTGGATCCCCCAGTGACCCATTTGTTATTGAGAATTGGGTGATCAATTCTCCAGAATCGACAGGAATCAGAATTTCCAATACAACGTCTCATTTTGTTATCCGGGGCACCAGGATTCAGGAATGTTCCACGGGCATATGGTTCAGTTCATGCCAGAATGGGAGAGTGACAGAAAATGAAATCGAGGGCAACTCTGCCGGCATTATCTGTTCAAATTGCCACGATATTACCATCAGCGAAAATGACTTCTCAACCAACGATGACGGAGCGCTGTTAATGCGCTATTGCACTCGCATCAGTTTCTATCACAACAATATCTATGATAGCCTGATGCTGGCAATCGATTGGACAAACGATGTCGTGCGGCTCGACGACGGTTATCCGAACGGGGGCAACTTCTGGGACGTCTATTCAGGGGTAGACGTCAAAAGCGGGCCAAATCAGGATTTGGACGGCAGCGATGGCATAGGTGATACGTACTTCATCGGGTCCCGCTCATGGTTTTTCGCGGATCTCTATCCATTGATGAGCCCATATGTAGAGGACGATTCTCTGAATATCTGGATCCTGGCTTCAGCTGCAGTTCTTGTGCCAGCAATCATTGTTGTATTGATTTTCTTGACTCTGCATAGATTGAAGAAGAATACAGCCGGATGAGTGATATCCCTCCGCCCATATGGCCTTTTCCTAAAAGAATGGACGTGCGGCCGCCGGGATTTGAACCCGAGTTTTGAGCTTGGCAAGCTCAAGTGATAACCAGACTACACTACAGCCGCATACTGGTTGTACGCCTCAATACACAGGGCCCATTTATATCTTGTGCGAAGTCGAGGCCTCTCCACGCCCATTCTTTTCCATCCACTGGATGGCTTCTCCGACCAAGTAGAGGGACCCTATCACGCATACCCCTTTTCCAGGAGTGCTCTCCAATGCCATCTCTATCCCCCTGGAGGAAGTCATCGAGACGGATGAATGACCCTTGAACTCCTCCTTCACGATCTCATATAGAGCGTCTGCCGGGAGCGCACGCTTGTTGTCAACCTGGGTCGCTATAATCTTGGATGCGTGAGGAACAATCGCCCGGAGGATTTCCCTCGCGTCCTTATCATTCATGCAGCCAATCACGAAAGTCATCGGCAGTACACCAAGCGCTTTCAGAGTCGACATTACCATTCGCACACCATCGGGATTGTGGCCTCCATCGAGAATCAGCAGAGGCTCGGTCTGTACGATCTGCATTCTACCGGGCCAACTGGCTTCTGCGAGTCCTTTGCAGATCTCTTCTTCGGTTATGTTGTCCCCCTTTTCTGTGAGACATTCCATGCATGCGATTGCTGCAGCGGCGTTCTCTGCCTGATATCCTCCAATCAGAGCCGTCTCAAGATTCATGATCTCTCTCTTGCCTGAGTAATTGAATGATGTTCCAGACAAAGTCTGTCTGATGCAATCGACGGCGAAATCAAGGTCGATTCTCACCAGCGGCACATCATACTCATCGCACTTCTTACCGAAGATGCTGAGTATAGATGGATCCCGCTCACAAGTCACGACTGGAGCTCCCTTCTTGATTATGCCTGCCTTCTCATAGGCAATCTCGGAGATTGTGCTGCCAAGGTAGTCAGTGTGCTCCAGCCCTATTCTAGTTATGACTGACACGTCTGGTTTGATCACATTGGTGGCATCGAGCCTTCCCCCCATGCCTACCTCAGCGACAACAAAATCCACTTTCTCCTCGGCAAAGTATCTGAATGCGAGCCCGGTCGTGAATTCGAAGAAAGTCAATTGCTTATCCGTGCTTTCTCTCGCCATGGACTCCATTTCGGCGCGGAGTTCTTTTCCGATTCTGACCACGGCATCTTCCGGTATGTCCTGACCATTGACCTTGATCCTCTCACGGAAATCGACGAGATGTGGTGAGGTATACAGTCCGACCTTGAAGCCGTGTGCCTTGAGAATCTCTGATACGAAAGTGCAGACGGATCCTTTGCCATTGGTGCCCGTGACATGTATGGACCGGAACTCATGGTGGGGATTCCCTATCCTTTCTAGGAACTCCCGCATGTTGTCCAATCCCAGCTTTATGCCGAATCTCTCAAGATTGAACATCCAGCCTACCAAGTCGGTGTAGCTCATGACAAAGGTGCAAATCCACCTGCATATTAAGAAGTTCTGTGGTCGAACGAGACTATATTCCCAACCCATGACTTGGTATCGAGTCCGTCACTCTTCGCCAGCCTCTCCATCTCCTTCATTACGCCTGAGCTATACTGAGCCGCTTTCTTCGGACGGTCATGCGCTTCGATGTCAAGTTGCCTGGCCGCTTGTCGAAGGATTATCTTGCGTCCATCCCCCTCGATCTTCCTCTTCAGAGGGATGCCCGACGCAAGGTCCATCACCTGTCTCAATGCGAATGGAAAGCAGATGGCCTTCCCTTTCGACGAGGCTATCTCCTTGAGCTTCTCGGTCTCCCTAACGGCCTTTTCGAGATCTCCGACCATTTGAATGGTCGGATCTTCTTTCCTCAGGTACTTCGCATAACCGCCGAAGAGTTCATCTGCGACACTTCCTGCGAGAATAAGCCGTTCTGTCGCGGATGCGATCACCGCCAGTATAGGTATCGTGTATGCGATCTGCACTGGATTCGTCGTATTCAAAGCGGATGCAGCCTCTCTGACATATGACGTGATCATCTGTTCGGATAGCATGATGACTTCTGGTCTAGTCCCATGCATGTTCGCCATCTCTATCGCCAGTCGGTCATCCGGTGATCCCCGAACCGCGCATATGTATCGTGACGTGTGTGTGATCTCTGTCGCGAGTGAATCGATGATGGAACTATCCAATCCCCCCGAATATGCTACCGCAACCTCTGATTCCTGACCGATGCACTCCTTGACTGCCGCTCGGAGCGCATCTAACAGGCCTGCGACGTCCGTCACGATTGCATGACTAGCGCAATGGTTGAAAAAGCCATCGTTCACGTCATGATGCATGAAGATGATGTGTGAGAAAAAGAGCTATTCACTAATTATCAGAATGATTTTAGTTGTATTCCTGTGCAATGCAAAACGCTGCAAATCCGTTATCAGTCATTGATGGGTCCGCTAGATCATTGTTGAAGGGGACGGTGTGGTCTCGAATGAGACTGTTCACGAGCTTTTACACCTGACCCTTGACGCTCCTGATCGGATTTCTTCATCCATCGGAGTTGTCACAAGCCATCCCTCTCTCGCCTAGATGCGTTGCTACAGACATTTGCTGATGTCAGTCGGTAGGCCATTGACTATCAATGTTGATTGCCGCCATACTAACGCCGCGACCGGAAATGTACAGGTGCCAGCGATTTACCAAAGGCTTAAGAGGGGTATAGGTTATTTACCTAAACAGACAGTTCATAAACCACTCTCGGAGGGTACTTGATGAACGATGATGACCTCATGAAAGTTAAGATTTGCTTCATTGGAGACGCAGGCGTAGGTAAGACCAGCCTTATCAAGAGATTTGTTCTCGACGTCTTCGACGACAGGTATATCGCAACCATTGGGACCAAGGTCACGAAGAAGATAGTTGAGGTCAGTGACCAGGGAACCAACGTGAAGGTCATGATGCTCATTTGGGATATCATGGGTCAGAAAGGGTTCCGCGAACTCCTGCGCGAAGCATACTTTTTCGGGGCGCACGGGGCGATCGCGGTCTGTGACCTGACGAACAAGGAGACCCTCGAGGAACTCAGATATTGGATAAAGGCCCTGACGGATGTCGCGGGTGATGTGCCGATAGTGTTCGCGGGAAACAAGGCAGATCTCGAGAATGAGCGGGTAATCAAGGACGAGGAACTCCAGGAATTGGCATCGAAATACAAGGCCAAGTCGTTCATGACCAGTGCGAAGACTGGCCAGGGAGTCGAGGATGTCTTCAAGGCTCTCGGTCTCGCGGTCTCAGAGAAGATGGGTTCCAGGTAGTAGCCAGTTGTCCATTACCAACCATGATAACGAATTAATAACCCTTATAAGCCCAGCGCCGGCTATGAAATCCTGCAAAGTGTCAAGGGGCGGCTTAAGTTCATGAAGGAAGTTCCTGCAGGAGGTTGCAGTCGTCATGCTCGCATTCTGAGCGGCTCACTTGCAGTGCTTCTTGCAATACTGATGATATCTGGTCCAGTCCTTCTTATGATTGGGGACGACCCCATCAGCGTCTCTGCAGATTCCCTGACCTCCTGGAACCATTTGCTGCGCATGCATGAAGGAACTCCTGTTTCCTCGGGAGACTATGATTGGCTGAACACCTCTGCTCCTCAGAATCCCAGCAACCTCGACTACGATTCTGATGGATTGCTCGGGATCACAATCAAGAAGAACCTCCCATCTCAGCGTTGGAGGCATTTCTGGGTGCTTTCCCCACCTGTGAACTCCGACGTGGACATCCAGGGCGATATCTCGGCCCACATCTGGGCGGCATCCAGGGATAACGAATCGGGATCGATTATGACCATTACGCTATCTGACATGGCTCCATCCACATTCTATAGCCCAAGCTCATGGACCGTCGTGGGAAGTGCCTCGATCGCGCTAACGGGTCCTCTATATTGGGCATGGAAAGCATACAATCTCAGCATCCCAGGAATAGATTATGTGCTGTCGAGCGGCCACTCTCTCGTGTTGACCATCATGAGAGGGGATTCGATTAATGATGGTCTGATGATACTCTATGATAGCAATGCATTCGATTCATATCTGATCGTTCCGACCGTGGACTTCATCAGCGTCGATGATGTATGGACGGAAGATGAATCTGGAGCACCCAGGACCGTATTCGCTGACACCGAGGAGATCACAGTATACGCGAACGTATCGAACCCGTTTGGAGCATATGATATCCACGAATCCTATCTCGAAGTCGCATATTCCGGGAACGGGACGGTGTGCATCCCATCGGCTCCTTTGACCCTGGTTTCGCAGGACTCGTCCTCTAACCCCTCCTGGAAGCTGTTCTCGACCACTCTCGATCGTTTGTGCAACGGAACCTTCGATTTGACTGCGTATGGCTATGACGCATTGGGCACTCCGACCTGGTTGACAACTTCGATCTCCGTGGTCACAGCAGATCATTTTGAAGTCCTGGCTCCGCCAAATATCACCACTGGTGAGGAATTCGAAATGACTATCACCGCACTGGATTCGGCCGGAGAGATTGTTCCTAATTGGAGAGGCACAGTCGATATCTCGTCCGTCTATTCAGAGACGATGACACCCTCTTCTGGATCACTGAATGTCACAACAATTGAATTCGATGGGACGGAGAATGGTATCATCTCGGTCGAGAACCAGTCCTACGACGCTGCTGAAGAGATGATAATCCTTATCGCATCCTCGAACTCCCATTTCGGCTATAGTACAGAGATTCACGTGTGGAGTGGTCCCATCAGTACGATGTCCATTGATCCAGCGGGTCCCTTCACCTCCCTTCTCTCAGGATCGATAGTGTCTTTCACAGTTGTCGGACTGGACTCGCTCGGGAACGAGAACACTTCCTGGTCGCCTTCCTGGTCTGTGTTTGGCGGCGTTGGGACGATTTCTGGCACGGGGATGACCATCTCCTTCGTCGCATTGGATGATGGTGTTGGTGGAATCAACTGCACTGACCCTGTAACCAGCAGATATGTGAATGTGGATATCACGGTTATCGCGGGAAGCCTAGTGTGGATTGCATTGTCTCCAAGCGGACCATTATCGATTCCAGAAGGTCAGAGTCAAGTATTTCTGGCAACGGGCTATGATTCATACGGCAACATTGTCAGTATGCCAGGTGCCACCTGGAGTACCAACACCTCGGGAATGATAGTTGGTAGCGGGACCACCGCTACCTACACTGCCGGGTACATACCGGAATCAGGGGCGATCGAGGTCAGGTATGGTTCCATACGCACCTCGATAAATGTGACAGTCACGAACGCGCTCAATGGTCCGAGGCTCAGTACCATACCGACCCAGATTGCAACTGAAGATAGCACGTGGACCCTGAGTCTGACTTCATATTGGCATCACACCAACGGCACAGCGAATCTGAAGTGGTTTGCAGAGGATGTCAATACTTCGCTCTATTTGGTCACGCACGACCCATCATCTGAGGCCCTGGTGAAGTTCTATACGCAATCTGACAAGTATGGCTCAGATACTTTCAGACTCTGGGTAAGGGATCCTGACGGGTTTTCCACCTATCAGGATATAATGGTGAGCATCCAGCCAGTGAACGACAGACCTCGTTTCGTCCACAGTCCACCGACCGAGATTTATGTCAAGTTCTCAACTCCATACGCTATCGACTACAGCTACTACGTAACAGATGTCGACAACCCAAAGGGCGACCTGTTGATGTTCGCCGAATCTTCAAACTATGGTGATGTTCTTTTCGACCATCTGATCTCAACATTCCTCTTTCTGGAAAAGGATGGGACAAATAGCTACTTCGAAATCGTCACAATCACTCTGACTGATGCTTCCACTGCCGAGCTATCGGATTCGACCAATTCCGATTATCTCAATGTCGTCATATGGGTGACGGACGATACGCCACCGTCTCTGAACGACACGTTGCCAGACATAGAATTGAACGAGGGCGATCTCAATGTCTATGCCTTTGATTTGGATGACTTCTTCTTCGACCAGGATCCCGAAGATTATCTCGTCTATCAGTCCGGCTTCGAGAACATCGTGATATCCATAGGTCAGGAAACACACGAAGTCTACGTATCCGCCCCGTTCGAATGGTCTGGAGTCACGGAGGGTACCCTAACAGCGATGGACCCGACAGGGGCCTTCAAGACAGATACGATCATTGTGACGGTCATTGCGGTGAACGACGCTCCATCGATCGATCCTATTGATGATGTTCACGTGCATTACGATGTGACGGCCTCGATAGATGCGAACACGTACGTCACTGATCCTGATCACACCTTGGAGGAGCTGACCTTCTCATTCGACAGTTCATATGCAAGCTATTCCGATGGAATGATTGAACTGCTCTTCCCTGCAAACCTTAGCGGTGGGGCGTTCACGAGCCCCTATATCGTAAATGTCTGCATGACCGTCACTGATCCTGAACATGCATCCGCGATACTGAACTTCAGCGTGGTCGTGAGCGACAACTATCCTCCAATGGTCACGTACCCAATTCCCTATCCAACACTCCTCTCATTTCCGGAGGATACCTATCTCAATGATTCCCTGAATTTGAATCTGCTATTCTATGATGTCGATGACACTGACCTGTCGTACAGGGTCGTCTATGAGAGTGCGGCTCCTAACATACACGCCACGATATATGCTAATGGAGTGGTCAACTTCACGGCCGAGGTCAACTGGTCTGGCAACGAAATCCTCGGATTCGTAGCCATGGACTCCCACGGCGCCTGGGCTTCGTGGATTGTCATGGTCTCAGTGACGCCAGTTAATGATGCGCCGATCATCCTACCGATTCATGATTTCGTGTTCAAGGGTTGGCCAAGGAACTCCCATTACATCATCTGCCAATTCTTCATCGACAGTGAGACGCCGTACAGTTCGCTCTTGATATCGGCAACCCCTGATTTGCACGTGAGCGTCGTCGGAAATTACCTCTACGTTAGTCTGCCAGATGACGTGGACGTCATCACGATCACTCTTCAAGCTACAGACGAAGACGGCGCGACATCGAATAAGGTCAGCTTCAATGTCGGCGTGACTAAGACCATGGCCGAGACGATTGGATGGCCGTACACTTTCCCGTTGGTGTTGCTGGCTGCTGGAATCGCGAGCTACTTCGCTGCAATGAGGATGCCAAGGCCATACTCTCTTGAGAACCTCTTCCTGATTCACAATGATGGCAGACTTATTGCCCATGTAACAGAGGAGGAAAACACGAACATGGACAATGATGTGGTGAGCGCAATGTTCACTGCTGTTCAGGAATTCGTGCGTGATTCTTTCCAACAAGGTGAAGTAGGGCTGAAGAAGCTCGAGATCGGCGACAAGAGCGTCATCATCGAGAAGGGGAAGTCCGTGTACATCGCCATGATCTACTCGGGTTGGCCACGAAAGGAGATCTTCACATCCCTTGCGATGCTGCTCCGTGACATCGAGGAGAGGTTTGCCGATAGGATCATTCGCTGGAACGGAACGATGAAGTCGCTCAAGGGCGTGCAGGAGATGCTGCAGACATTCATGTCAAACGAGTTCAAGCCCGGTTCCTGGCAGGCCGAGGAAGAGATCGGAGAAGCGGAATGGGTCGACATCCTCGACAAGGGATCCTGAAATAGTGCGATCAGCTCCGTCGAGCATTCCTCATGGCATATTCGTACAGCGACTCCTTTGGTTCACCGAGTTCAATCCCATACTCTTCGCGGAGTCTGATCGCCATGGAACGTCTCATGAATTTCATCGGCAGAGCCCCTGAGCGCAGTAGTGTGTCATGGAAGAACCTGAGTGTGAATTTGTCTCCCATGAGCTCCTTCACATCATCCCTGAGCTGGAGGATGTTCAGTTTGCCTATGAAGTATGATAGATAGTATGTCGGGGTTATCGCGTAAGTGCGGACGTCGTTCATCGCTGCCTTCCGATGAAGGCCGACCTCCCTCACGAGCAAGTCGGTCACCTCCTCTGTCGTCGTCCTTCCCGTCGATAGCTTCACATCAGCGATTACCCTCACGATTCTAAACATCAGATCGTTCAGCTGTGCTAGTCTCTCGATCGGCGTGCTGCTGAACCCCTGGACCATCATCATCTCTTCACAGTAGAGTGCCCAGCCCTCGGCGAAATCCATGGATGCGCTCAGAGCCCTCAGGTATGATGGGTTGGCGTTGGCGACTATCCCCTGCAAGTGATGTCCTGGATATCCCTCGTGGACTGCAGTGTTCGCGATGGTCCCGAAGGCGTGGTCTTTCAGATGTTCTGGATCATCATCCGGTGTTACCAGGAACAACCCTTTCATGTCAGTTGAAAACTTGGCCGGCTCGTATTGTGCTGCAAACGGTGCGGTGTGCCTCATGAAGATGGGAGTCTCAATGACTAGCAGTTTCTCCCCCTCAGGAATTGTAGCGATATCATTCTCTAAAACGAATAGGCGTGATCGTTCAATCTCCTTTCTATACGCCTTCAATACTTCTTCGAAGTTCTTTGGATGATTCGACCGCATCTTGTTTCTGGCATCGATCGGATCTGAAGTGTCTACAATCTCCGCCGAGATTTCCGCCATCTCCCTCTTGACGATCTGGAAATAGGCATCAGCAACTTCCAATGCCTCATCGACGGTCACTCCGTAGCTTCTGAGTTCTAGATACTCCTGGAACTCCTCTTCTGTCAATATCGAGCCTTCATGTGATTGTGGTATCACATCATCTTTCAACCATTGATTGTAGCCTTCAATCGCCTGGTTACATATATCGACAGCACGCTCCAATCTGGCAACGATTCCCTCATCCTTTGCGACCTTCTTCGCTATCATAACGATCTCATCGAGGAACGTTGATAGCGTCATACAGGTCTCGAGAGACACTTCATTGCAGATCTTAAATGGGTCTTTGAGGATCGATTTCGATTGCTCGATAAATCGAGGAAATTTCTCAAGCCGTGAAGCAATCGCCTCAAAACGCTTCTCGAAGGGGATATCATCCCGCACGAACAGGAAGAAGAGCGAATTGCATACCTCGTCAGGTACCATGGACATATGTTCGTGCATTCTCAACTTCTCTATCTCGAATATCCTTATCTCGAACAGATACTTCGCCAGATCCTTGTCCAGGCGTTCGCTTGGAGAGATCGAGGTGTTGTCGAACCTTTCTAGCTCGGATATGAGTTGGCGTAGCCTTTTCGTCTGTTGAGAGAATATTCCTTGGTTGACTGCTTTGACTTCGTGGTCGTATCTATGCCATCCTAATTGAGTGGCGTAGGCGGGGTCCCAGCTCAGTATCTCGTCGATGATGCTCTCGCTGAGGTTTTGGAAGAGGAGGTTAGCCATTGGACAAATATGTGCATGATTCGGTTGCATATAAACTTATACCTTGGAAACGAGAGTCTTTTCGAAATGGCCAGGTGCGTATTAATGATCGTGCTGATCCGTTGGAGACGACGCCTTTTCCACCTGTGTCGATTAAGCGCTTATCGCAAAGGCTTATACACTGCCTGTCTAATCTCAAGAATCCAAAATGCCAAGCGCAGGCAATCCGTCTGTTACGGTCACTCTGAGGCGCGACCTAGGCCTTTTCGATGTGACGATGATCGGCATTGGTGCCATGATTGGCACCAGCATATTCGTCCTCATAGGGGTCACCACAAGAGAGGTCGGAGCAGCTGTGCTGCTCGTCTTCGTACTCAATGCGTTAGCGACAGTATTCACAGCAGGGACATATGCTGAGCTAGGTTCCACATTTCCAGAAGCTGGTGGAGGGTATCTATGGGCGAAGAAGGGGTTGAGACATCCAGCGGCGTTTCTTTCTGGGTGGATGTCTTGGTTCGGCCATACTGTAGCTTGCAGCTACTATGCATTGGGCTTGGGCTATGCGATGGTGGCATTCGCGGGATACTTCGGCGTCGATTTCTTCGGACTAACGAATGATATGATCGTGAAACTATTCGCTGTTCTCGCGATAATATCCTTCGTTGGGGTGAACTATGCTGGTGTGGGTGCTACTGGCAAAGCTGGTGCCATGATCACCCTGATTCAGATAATGATTGTCGCATTCTTTGTTACGTTCTCAGTGCTGTTCGCCCTTGATATATCTGGCATCTACATGCTCAAGAGCTTCGATTCGATCTTCCCGGATGATTTCACTCGCATCTTCATGGTGATGGGATTCACATTCATCGCCTTCGAAGGCTACGAGATAATAGTCCAATGCGGTGAAGAAGTGAAGGATCCGAAGAGGAACATACCTCGTGCGATTTTCATATCCGTCCTCGTTGCGGCTGTGTTGTACCTCTTGGTCGCATTCGCGTGCCTTGTGAATTTCTCTCCGGAATGGATTGGTGAGCAAGGCGAGAATGCTGTCATCGCGACCGCTGAGCGTGTGATTCCGTACTTGGGCGCTCCATTGGTCATATTTGGGGGCGTGCTGTCCGCGATGGCGGCGCTTAATGCAACCGTCTTCTCATCATCCAGAGTCAGCTTTGCCATGGGCAGGGATAGCTCCTTGCCAAAGGTCTTCGGGGCAGTTCACAAGACGAGGCGCGTCCCTCACAACGCCATTGCGATAACTGGATTGATAATGTTGTTCATGGCGTTATTCTTCCCGCTTGAGGTGGTGGTCGCATCGACATCGATCATGTTCCTTCTTCTTTTCACTTTCGCGAACGCGGCTTCCATCAAATTGAGACGCCGGCTCACGAAGATTGATATTGGGTTCAAGACCCCTTTCTTCCCGCTCTTCCCGGTTGTCGGGATTATCAGCAGCCTCGCGATTGCCGTGTATATGTTCAACTTCATGCCGATGGCCTGGTATATCACACTCATTTGGCTGGGAGCGGGCCTCGCGCTATCCGTCTTCGCAAAGCCCGCCGAGGAATTCCAGTCGATCGTCGAGAGGAAGAGGGTCCCGGCCAAGCCTCTCCAGAAGGACCAGATCGAACGGTACAGAGTCTTCCTCGCGCTCGGAGACCTTGGAGACCTCAGGCTCGTGGAGACTGCAGGTGTGATTGCGCGGTATTTCAAGGGTGAATTGACCGTGAACACTGTGGTCGAAGTCCCTCGAGCGATGCCCTTAGAGGCCATCAGCAGGGACTATGTCGATGAAATTGCCCAGGGGTTGAAGAAAGCCATCAAGGTTGCGCCCTCTACTGTGAGGATCCGTCCTGTGGTCTCAGTATCGTATTACGTGCCAGGGGCGATTGTCGACCAGATAAAACACGATGCTGCCAACCTACTTGTCCTGGGCTGGAAAGGCACCCGCAGACGCGGAAGGACCATATTGGGTAGGAATCTCGATGAGGTGGTGCGTCGGGCACCTTGCGATGTGGCAATCATCAAGACCAAGAGGCTGAGCAAGAACATAGAGAAGATACTCCTTGTCTCGGGTAAATACTATGAAACAAGGAAGGCACTTCTCCTTGCACTGCCACTCGCGAAGGAATATGGCGCATCGATTGACATCCTCTCAGTGATAACGGATGACAAGCAAGTCGAACTTGCCAAGGGCAATGCGAATAGGCTTAGCAAGATGTGCACTAGGGTCAATGTGTCTCATGAGGTCCATGTCGTCCGCTCGAAATCGCGTGTCAATGCAGTGCTCCTGGCAGCTGAGAAATGCGACCTGTTGGTGATGGGCGCAGGTGCACAGACTGCCATTGAGAAGACTCTGTTCGGGACTGCATACGATAGGATCATACGGTCGGTGGATGTGCCTGTGATGGTCCTGAAGACCACGAATGTCAATAAGACCCTACAGCCGGGGACGGTCGTGTCATTCCCGACCTTTATGCCGCCTGGCAGGACTTAGCCCACTATTCCTCCGAAGAGTTCTTCGAGTGCCTTCCTCGCGGTCCTGGTCAGGTCCATCTTCTTTGCATCTTCATAGGTGGCCCATTTTATTTCCTGGACCTCAACGCTCAGCCGCGCCTCCCCGCTGATTGGCTTTGAAAGGAAATCCACTAGGACGAAATGGAACTTGATCTTACCCGAATCGTCTCTATCTATCATGTCGAACACATTGATAAGTTCGAGAACCTCGACCTTGATTCCTGTCTCTTCCTCGGTCTCTCTCACTGCGGCCTCTGAGAGTTTCTCTCCGACCTCTACAAGTCCACCTGGTATGCTCCATTTGCCTGCTCCAGGGTCGAAAGCTCGCTTTATCAACAATATTTTGCCATCTTTGATTGTGACTGTGCCCACTCCTATCAATGGGGCATCGGGATATTCACGCCTACGTTCGTGGTTTTCTTTGTCCATCATATGTATCACTTCTCTCTTCTCCTCCGCATCGCGAAGAACATCATGATCGCAATGGCGGGCACGGTTATTATTACAATCCCTAATATTATTGATGAGTCACCGTTTTCTTCGGCCGATAACCAGATTATACTGCTCAAAAGGGCTTGAGTGGTCACTTCTATCTGTTCCTCAGAAAGCGTACCTAGTGTATCAAGTGAAGTATGGTAGTATGGATTGACGGGAATCATGGTATATTCGCTGACTTCCTCGGTCACAAGCATGCTCGGAAAGTCTGCCTCCCAGAAAGATGAATGGTCGCTGAACGTGATGCTCGGGGCTTTCACCAGGTTTATCTCCAATTCTAGACCTAGCCGCCCTATCATGTCCTCGGTCGCTTCTGCCATGAGGTTGGAGTCTTCGTTCGTGATTATTGTCACAGTGTTTTCTATTCCGTCTCTGTATCCGATCATATCCAGAATCGCGGAGCCCTTGTATATCTCGCCGTTCACGACTTCTTGTTCGACGAAGTACTCACTGCCAGCACATCCGCCTGAATGATCGTATCCGTATTCCTCTGCTCCAAATGCAACGAACTTCACCGTATTGTGCAGTTCGACATCAACCAGTACCCTGGCTATCTCGATTATAGCTGCGATTCCAGACGCGTCATCATCCGCACCTGGGGCGGGCAGGAGTTCCGTGTCCGCCAGGCTATCTGCCAAATGGTTCTCAGAATCATAGTGCGCCCCGAGCAGGAACAGATCTTCACTTCCGCTGTCTGTCGGAATGGTCGCTATGACGTTGGAGCTGACGATATCACCGACCATGAACTCCTGGATATCGGTCTCCAATCCCATATCCGTGAATCTCCCATATATGTACAGTGCCGATTGTCTTGCACTCTCCAGGAAGAAACTCCTGGACCCAAAATCCTCAAGATCTTCAATCGTAGACATAATATTCGCTGCATCGACCTTCTCAATGATCGATCGAATCACTTCTCCATCTTCGCTTGCCTTTGCGGGCATGATTCCGGAGCTTGTCGAGAACAGGACCACGCAGACCATGACGGTTGCAGCTGCAAGAGTCATCGCCCTGGTTGATGTTCCTTTATGCGATAAACCTGGCGACCATCGTGCGGACGGCTGTCCATCCATGGCTTTGGATTATCGGTCAACCATATAAAATGGTTCAGCCATACGCGCATCGTGGAACTTGAGGCAATCTTCAGGCAGGTCGGAAAGCAGGTGACCGAGGATAGGATATCTGCAGGGTATCATCAGTACACTGAGCTCAAGCATACCTGGAAGCTCAAAAACCACACGCTGTCATTCAAGATAAGCGATTACATGGATGGTGCTCCAGATGACGTCACGACGGCACTCGCATGGTATCTCATATGCAGAGCGAAGGGCAGTAAATGTCCCGCTGGAATGGCCGCTCAATACCTCGGCTACGCGCGATCGGTCGAGCTATGGGAGTCCAAAAGGGACTCGTTCATATCACGAGCGAGGAACTTGTCCTTCCGCCCCGTAGGAAACCACAGGGACCTCGGCCAGGTGTTCGATTACGTCAACGGATGCTATTTCAGCGGCGGGTTGAGACGACCAGACCTCGCATGGACGAAGGAGTCCCCTTCGTCCCGTCTCGGTTTCTATTTCAAGGCGTTGAACCTTCTGGCGGTCAATCGTGTTCTCGACTCTGAGCGAGTCCCTCGATATGTGCTCGAATTCGTCGTCTATCACGAACTACTGCACGAGGTGATGAATCCCAAGGGAACTGCCACAAGGAGCATCCATCACACGAGGGAATTCAAGGAACGCGAGCGACAGTTCTCGATGTATTCTGAGGCAGAGGGATGGCTTGTGAAACTCTCACGCTCCAGAACAAGAAGATGATCGGTGTCCCCCAGGTGTAACAGTGCGATTCATGGTATGCTCAGCACTCTCGTCGCCCTGACCCTCCTGGGGGTTTTGTTGCTCGTCGTGTTGTCCCCTACACATGCTTCGGCGTCTCACCGGTGATTCATAGAGGGACCCATACGACGCACTGTAGCCTGGTGTCGGAACACTGCATCATGTAGATCAGCAGCATAATATTCCAGGCAAGAGTATTACACCGTTTGTTGGATATATGGCTTTCCCTCTCCATTCATCATAAGAATGGCCGGCACATATCGCTCTGGATGCCACGGGATCCGATACGCAATTATTTTTATAGCCATAAGTTATCTTAATATCTCTATGGCAGCGTTGATTGGCTGCTCAGGGTGGTCATACGATGACTGGGTCGGCAGATTCTATCCTGCCGATCTCGCGAGCAAGAAGGGGGAGTGGTTCGCATACTATTCCAGGTACTTCCCCTCAGTCGAGATAAATTCGACATTCTACAGGGTGCCAAATGAGTATATGGTGAAATCTTGGATTGAGAAGGGTCGACAGAGGCTTGGGTTCGAGTTCTCGGTGAAGTTGCCTCAGATGGTGACCCATGACTCTATTCTGAAGGACTCTTCTGAGGCCGCTTCCTCCCAAGCATCGAGTTTCGAGGGCATATGCGTTAGACCACTTGCGGAGGCAGGTCTTCTCGGGGCGGTCCTGATTCAATTGACTCCGCACTTCAGGTTCGAAGGCAAGGGCAGCTTAGGGAAGTTGCGGTCGCTTTTCCAGATGCTCGACACTGACCTCTATGATTATGCAGTAGAGTTTCGTCACCGGTCGTGGCTTAACGAGCGCGGCAACGAGCTTGCTCCAGATGCAGTGGAGATCCTGCAGGAGTTCGGTGTCGCAAATGTGATAGTGGATGGGCCAGGGTTCCCGATAACTCGATCTCTCACTTCGAAACATGCCTATGTGCGGTTCCACGGTCGCAACTATGATATCTGGTACAAAGACGAGCTTGAGGATGACTACAGAATCAACCGCTATGACTACCTCTATTCACACGATCAACTGGCTGATTGGGAACCGCGGCTTACGGAGATAGTGTCCAATAGCGAAAAGACACGAATCTATTTCAACAACCACGGACGGGCGAAAGCCGTCAAGAACGCTTTTCAGATGATGGAGATACTCGGCATGCCTCATGAACACAAGGATGTGTTCATACAGGACCAGATGACACTTAGTGGCTATTGATGCGCTCAAGAGACCAAGAACGCGGTGCTGCTCCCATCCTCAAGTTCTTCCACCTTAACGATTGATGCCATCAGGTCTTTGACATCCTCCAAATGCGTTATGAGGAATATCTGTCTGAACTGGGTCGATAGGTTAGATAGGGCTGCCATCACACTTCTCTTACGCGTGGGATCTAACGATCCAAATATCTCATCCAGGATGAGGAAGTTGATCGGGTTGGCACCGGTCCTCTCCGCTATGATTCTCGAGATGGCCAGTCTGAGGGATAGGTTTGCGAGGTCCGCTTCTCCTCCCGAGAACCTGCTGATCGGATACAGTGTGCCCTGGTCATCGATCTGGATCTCATAACTGTCGTTCAGCTCTACGCCGGAGTACCTGCCCTCCGTCATGGATTCGAATACATGTGATGTGAGTTCGGATAGGGTGGGGGCCACCTTGCCAATCAGGTGGTCCCTGAATGTTATCAGGACATCTTCGAGAAGTGCGAGATCGTCAGCCTTTGTGCGTTCCATCTCTATGCTCTTCTTGACCCTCTCGATAGTCTCGAGCTCTTTCTTGGCCGTTTGGAGTTCGGATCTGCTACTATCCCTCGAATCGGAGAGTCTCCGCACCTCGTCCTTCGCTTTGGATAGGATGTTCATTTTTTCATCAATATCCTTGAGAATCACTTCGTAAAGCTCTTTCTTTGGTTCAAGTTCTGAAATGAGTGTCTTCAGAGTCCGTTCATCCATGGAATTCTTGTCGATCCATCCCCTGACCTCTCCCATCTCGTGGTCCGATCGTGACATCTCTTCCTGAGTCCCTTTCAATCGGACGAACTCGTCGTGCAAGGGCTTCAGCCGGTCCCTCTCGATCTTAGCCTTGGCATATTCGTTCTCCGAGAATGCAATCTTGCCTAGATCTTCGAAATCTCGTTTCTTGGAGGCTATCCTCTCATCTATCGCCTTGGATTGTCTATGGGATGCCTCAATCTGGGCCTCAATCTTTCCTTTCCTACGAGTCTCCGTCTCGATCCAGGTGGCTTTCTTCCTGAAGGCCTCCTCCCTCTTCGAGAGGCCTGACAGATCCGTATCCGCCTTCTCCATATCCGTATTCGCTTCTGCAGCAGCCCTTTCGGCTTCCGATACCGATTCCGTGAGCTTGCTGATCAGGAGCTCGTATGCGTCCTCCAACCTTCGCTCGCAGGTTGGGCAGGTGCCTTCAGAACCGAGCTTGGAGATCTCTTCGAGTTTCTTGCGGTCCTTCGATGCCGCATCTGTTCGTTCCTTTCTCTTTGCCTTGAGCTCTCCTATCCTGTGTGAGATGTCCGTCCTGGCCTTCTCTGATTCTGCACGAGATTTGTCCAGTTTCTCCGCCTGTTCTTCAAGATCAGGGAACTTCGAGAGTTCCTCTTCGGCAGCTCTGACCTCTGCCTTGATATGTTCCCTCGATTTCTCGTCCGTCTCGATGTCCTTGGCAAGGTGTCTGGCACGCTCAGCTTTCCGTCTAGAATCCTCCAATTCATCCAATATGGATGAACTCTTACCCCAGCCAATCTCGGCCTCCTCGAGCACTGGAAGTCTCTGCAGCTTTGCCTTCGCCTCATTGATTCTCTTCTGTAATCGCTCTTCCCTGTTACGCAATTCCTTCAGCGCAGAGGTCTTCGCTGATAGGTCCCTATTGGTCGAATTGTACGCTTCATAGTCCTTCTTTGCCTCATCTCGTTGGATCTTGGTGGTTTCGAAATCCTTCTTGGCCCTAATCTCATTCTCCTCGGTAATCTTCAGCATCCGTTCCGATTCTTCGACGACTTTCTCCAGAGTCGGCACCTTGCTCCTTATCAATGACTCCCGGTCTCGCCCCTCCTCATCGTGGAGCGTCTGCTCCGCGCCTTTGATCCTCTCAGTCACATCCCTCCTGTGCGCTCTGGCGGTCTGGAGTATGTCATCAACGCCATCGATCCGGAGCATCCGAAGGACCACTTTCTTTCTTTCTCCTGGTGTGACGTTCTGGAGGGCGTTCAATTCCTTCTGGCGCGCGAAGACCGAAGTGAAGAACGATTTATGTTCCATGCCAATCAGTTTCTCGACTGCTTTCTTCACGGGCTTGTCTCCATCAGCGAGGACCGTATCCCCTGATTTCAGAGACGCCTTCATCGTGAGGCTCTTCCCTCCCATCTCCCTTTCAATCCTGTAGTCCGTGCCTCCCAGTTCGAACTCGAGATTTACAGAACAGGATTCTGATGGTCCAGCAGCGGCGCTTCTGATGCCTTCTCGAGATGTCCTCACCACTTCGTCCGCGTTACCGAATAGAGCCCACGCTATCGCTTCTATGAGCGTGGTCTTGCCCGTACCATTCAATCCGAGTATACCAACGACACCATCCGGGAATTCCAGTTTGACCTCTCGGAATCTCCGATAATTCCGAATCTCGAGGTATGATATTCTCATCCCTCGTCCTCCGAGAAGTATGGCAGACCAATCTCCGCAAGTTTTCTCTTCTTGCTGTCCGACACATCGAGCGAGTTCACATACTGCTGGAATTCGTGAGAGAGGGATCCGATATGACCGCTTGAGACTTCGCGGAGTTCCTCGGTTTCAACCCTTTCCACTTTCAGTTCGAAATGCATCGCAGCAGAGCCCAGCTTTCTCACCGTCGCGACTTCCAAAGCTCTATATGCGTCAGGCTTGACCTTGCTCACGGTCAGTCTCACGATCTTGTCATCGATTGAGGATGCACTGATCCTCTCCCTAGCCTCCTTCAATATCTCCGATGAGGTGAGCTCAGACGCGTCTATCGACGGGATGTCTATCATATCTCTCGTTGTAAGTTCATGGAAGGTGGTGCTGTCCTCGTCAAGGTCCACTTCGATGACGCCCTTCTTCTGACCGACCTCGCCAAAGCCTAGTCTCTCGGTCGATCCGGAGTAGTACATTCTCTTCCTTACTTCTGTATGTCTATGGAAATGCCCCAACGCGACATAGTCGAAATCTTTAGATATTGACGATGCTGGCACGTCCTGTTCGTTGAATTCGTCCATCTTGTATGTGTTCGATCCAAGTATGCCTCCGTGGAGGACGAGCACATTGTACTTCGTATCTCCTGACGGAGTTGCATTCGATATGAATTCGTGCATTGGCGGTGCGACAGAATGAGGGACGGCGTGAATCGTGAGATCGTCCTTCACAATCTTCTCAAGTCCAGGTTGATGGACTGAATGTACATGTTCCAGATGTTCGAAGATCCTGAAAATGTTCCCTGTCTCCCTCAGCCTCGGAGTGGAATGGTTGCCTGATATCAGCACGGCCTCTATTTTCTCATCGGACAGTCTGATAAGCTGTTTGAGCGCGAAGTCAATCGCTCTGTTCTGCGGCCTGACCGTATCGAAGAGGTCGCCCGCGTGGATGACGACATCAGGCCGCATCTCTATCGCCTTGTCAATGGCCTGTCGAAATGAATCGTAGAAATCCGCCTCTCGCTGGTTGATCCCCTGCGAATCGACTTTCGAATAAGCGCTGTACCCGAGGTGAGTATCGGAGATATGCAGTATCCTCAATTCTCATCACGCTCCATAGCTGCAATTATCTCGGATATCTCCGCCAATTCCTTGGATGATGCCGATTCATGGGTCGATCGGTTCGTCCTTGCAAAGACCTCACACATCTTGTCATTGACGGTCTGAACCGAGTTCCAGAGTGCGATAAGGATCACTGTGATCATGCCCAGTACCAGGATGTAGAATAGCATGTTCTCCTGGACGACAGAATGCACTATTGGTGATATGATTACGAATCCGACCGCGAGATACAGGCCGAGCATGGCCCATCTGAGGGCTTTCGCAGTAGCCTGGTAACCCATCTCCTCTCCCGAATGTGTTCCCAGCATCGCCTCGCTCGTCGACACCTCGACGAATCTGATTGTTCTGCCCCATGTATTGTACATGGCCGGGACTATGAGCACCATGGATGCGGTGACCGCCAGTATCGTCAAGAGGTCCGCTCGTCCTCCGACCAGATACGCATAATCCTCCGCCCGCTGGACGAAGCTGCCAAGGCCTACAAGAACCGAAATGACGATCACGATGTTTACGAGTATGCTCGAGATGTTGTTCCTCATCTCGTTAGATATCCCCCGGGAAGAGCGCGAGCGTCTCCTGAGATTTCTCATAATCAGATTAAGGTAGGATGCGAGGATTACCAGGGACCGCGGTGTCTTGGTCTCTATCGCTCTGATTATCCCTCCTGTGGATTTGACGCTATACGGCACAATCAAGGCCGTGATGGTGGTCACCACGACTATTATTGGGTACAGGTCCGGACGGATGTTGGGATTCGTCGTTGCGACCGCTGCAATCATGAGTGAGAATTCTCCTATTGCGACCATGCCCAATCCCGCGCCTATCGCATTCTTGGCACCGAATCCTGCCACGAATGTGGATAGTGTGCATGAGAACAGTTTTGCCAGGATGAAGACCACGGTTATGATGACAACTGGAATTATGAATGTGGATGGATCGGAGAGTACATCCAGCTCCATCAACATCCCTATGGCGAGCATACCTATGGTTATGAAGAATATGGCTCCGAAAATGTCCCTGACAGGCTCCACCTTCTTCATGACATCCGATGCGAATCTTGATTCGGATATGAGCACGCCCATGACGAATGCTCCGATGGCCTCTGAGAATCCGATTGCTATGGAGAAGTATGCCATGGCGAAACATAGCCCTAACACGGTGACTATGAGGAGTTCGCCTGAGCGTTGCTTCCCTATGTAATCGACCAGCTTCGGAACGACCGCAAGTCCGAATACGAATGCGGCGGCCACGAACACGCCCATCTTCAGGAGCAATCCTCCGAGTTGTCCTGGATCTATGCCCCCTGACGATACCAATCCCGATACGGATGCGAGTATCAATACCGCGGCGAAGTCTTCAACGATGAGCAGGCCCATGACGAGTCTAGCCCGCTCTTTTTCGAGCCCTCCGCTCTCCATGAGCGCCCGAACGATTATCATCGTAGACCCGACTGACAGGATGGCACCCAAAAGGGTCGCCTCAAGGGAGGTCCAGCCCAGGGCTAGGCCCAACTGGAATCCGAATCCTATCATGAGCAGGATCTCAATGGTGGCGGCCACTATCACGGTTATGCCGAGCGCTCTCAGCTTCTTGAAGTTGAATTCGAGCCCTATTGAGAATGTGATCAGGATGATGCCTAGCCTTGCTAAAAGCTCAACGGAGTCCCTTGACGAAGCCACGAAGGGTCCGACCAGGAACCCTGCTAGAAGGTATCCTAGAATGAGTGGTTGTTTGAACCTGTGGAAGAGGACTATTATGACTGCAGCAACCGCTATGACGAGTGCCATGCTCATTACGAACTCTGTCTGCAAGTCTGCCATGATGACTGCACCGCTGGATTGAACCCTACACCAGCCAAGCTCGAGGCATCCCTACTCAGCCTGCCCGGTCCTCCCAATATTAAGAGCAATAGATGCTCTGGCATCACTGATATCGGTTTGATTACTTAAGCTTGGTTCTTGCCCATGATATGTCTGGAACCATCGCTGATGATGAGTCCAAACATGAAAGGTTAAAATCCGAATAGGTTCATCAATGGTCTGGATGGCGGAAAGGCTAAGATTCTCTCAATTTCAAGAAGGACAAGGCGCCAGAACCAAGCTGTTCGGCCTCGGAAGTGCAGGGTGCAACATGATTGAGCCTGCCCCATACCCCAAGGTTGCAGTGTCCACATCGAGCGCTGATCTGGACAGAAGTGGAGCGGAGAGGAGGATCCTTCTGGGCCAGGATCGTTTGGTCGGTGCATATCACACTGATCGATCCGTACTGAAGCAGATACCGACCATCATTGGACACGAGGTGACGGATCTATTCAACAACACTGATCTCGCATTCTTGATGTGCGGTCTCGGCGGCATAAGCGGGAGCCTGGGTACGAAGGTCTTCTCGACACTCGCTCAGTCAAAGGGGACGCTTGAAATAGTTCTTGCCGCGACACCGTTCTCTGCGGAGAGCACCAGGAGACGCGAGTTTGCCAAAAGGATTCTTGGAGAGCTGCTTGAGACGTCCACTATCTGCATCGAGTTTGGAAACGACCAGCTGTCCACTCTGGCGCCGAATGTGCCTCTGTCGAAGGCCTTCTCGTTGATGAACACCATCATGCTGCGACCAGTCATGGAAATGTGCGCAACTTCATCGAAACTGGACATTGGTCCTCTTGGTCGTATCATCGGTGATTCATCATATGGACGGTTTGGACTGGGTATGGCACGTGGCGACGAACGCATCGAACGGGTTGTCAGCGAGGCTCTGAGTTCGCCTTGGTTCGACTATGATCTGGCGGAGACCGATGCTGGCATCGTCATCTATTCATCTTCAGATCCATGGGACAAGGAAATGGAGTCCATACTCTGTTCTCTCGACTCTCATCTGCCTCGTTGCCGCATGATCTGTGGGTCATATGCTGAACCAGCTCTTGGTGACCGGATACGATTGAGTCTGATTCTCTGTCGCACGCTCTGATGTCTTTTCGACTCATCCAACGTCGTCACTCAAGTATTGCGAATCTCTGCACCAATGGCATTCTGCTCCACCATCTGCCCAAACCAATCCATTTGCCTGGTTGCACGAAGGCTATGCCGAGCAGTATGATCATGTAGATTATGTGCTCATCCAGAATTGGATTGTTCTCTGGCGGCAGATTAGAGGACCACATGGTAATCATCAAGATTGCCCCACCAAATCCTGCAATCTGATTTGCGAATCCGAGAATGAGAGCGGTTCCTAGAAGGAGAACTGCTGTCATGAATACCAAGTCCACAATGGTATTTCCTGCAAGTCCTTCATAGAACCCGCTGAGCGGGCCAGATGTCGCATAGCTCAAGAACCCCGTGGTCGGTGACCCACCATTTATCCACGAGCTTTCAGAAGATGTGGAATATCCTAGCCCGAACAACTTGTCAATGAATGCCCATAGGAATATCCAACCCAGACCTATCCGGGCGGATGCCCATACATATTGTTCTTTCGTCAACTTCTCCATCGTCGAAACACCTCACCAGATAACGCTGTTATATTGATTGGTGTTAGTAGAATATTAACCTATCTCCGAATCGTGTAGTTGGTCCTGAATCCATTTAGTGCTCAATCGGAACCGCCTTAGAATTGTGCTCTTCGATGCATAATTTCGGTTCATGCGAAGATGATCCTTCTAATCATGAACCGAAAATGACTTAGTGGATGAGAATAATCTCTTTGACGCGCCAGTAGTCTTGATCTGATGGTCCACATACCTTCATCTTTTTGGGGGAAAGGATTGCATATTGGCGCAAGTGTGGAGGGGAATCGTGAAGGCAATTAAGGTAAGCGCAGCATTGGTGCTAGTCGCCGTCGTTTTATCTGCGATGGCAGTCCCGATGCTTGCAAAGAATGATGGTGGAAGCGGAAAGTCGCAGACGACAATCTTGTATCTAAGTGGGACACCACGCGAGATGGGTCTGCAGTACGGAACGATGGCGAAGGAAGCCATCGAGAGCAATGTGGCACAGTTCTGGGAATGGGTGGCTGCTAGTGGGTTGTCTCAACAGGCCCTGATTGCCGAAGCCCTTGAGGACGAAGCGTACCTGTCCTCAGCTGTGATCGATGAGCTGAAAGGGATGTCGAAGACATCAGGAGTCTCGTACAATGATCTGCTGGCCTTCAATAAGTTCGGAGACGAAGAATATGAACAGAAGGATTGCACCTGTTTCGCCGCTGCAGGCAGCGGGACGACCGACGGAATCCCTATAATATCGAAGAACAGGGACCAGCACAATATCCAGGTCCTTCTTCTTGTCGCTCCAGAATCCGGATACAAGTACATCGGCATGATGTCCGCCGGATATGTCGGCATATCCCAGGGAATGAACGAGAAGGGTGTCTCGATAGGCCACACCTGGATGCCAGTTCCGGAGTATTATGAGCAGGGCTATACCCCGTTCATAGTGAACCAGATGGTCATGGAACAATGCGCCGATGCGACCGAGGCCGTTGCTCTGATAGATGATGTGCCAAAGAGAGAAGGTGCGACATTCATATTGGCGGATGCCTCAATCGCAGCATTTGTCGAGACCGTCCCGTCCGTGATCAACACGCCGGATGCGGTGGTCCAGATAATAACAGAGGGCGCGTTCGTCCATACCAACCACTACGTGATGGAACCGTTCTATTCATGGGTCTTGGATGGATTCAGATACTTCTGGACGCCATCGGTCGCCAGGTATGACCGTGGGCTCGAGCTCTTGGCTGAGAACCCCGTTCTGGACGTACCGACGGTGATGACCTTCACAAGGGACCTCGAGAACTTTGGCAATCCGAACACCAATGAGGTGAAGGACGCCCACCCAGAGATTCCTGATGATTGCTGGTCAGATGGATATCCTGGATTCTCCATATCGAATACGAGAACGGTTAGCGCCTCCGTGTTCAGATCCGATGCGACCAACACTGGCGAGATGTCCGTGATGTGGATGGCGATAAACGGTCCGGTCTGGGCCCCGTACGTGCCTCTGCACAATGCCATTCTGAACGAGCTGGATATGGCGAGCCAACTCCTCAAGGACTACATAGTTGGACGCGCATGGAGCGCTGCTTCTCAGCTCAGGGAGAGCGGATTGTATGAATGGGGTGACCTTGTCCCGGTCTACGAGCAATGGGAGAGCGAGAACCTCGTGGACGTCGTTGCAGGCGAAGGCGATGCCAGAGCGTTGCTGTCCAGTGGACAGGTGTCGGAAGCAAGCGACCTCCTGACCATTCTGGATTGCGGTATCGCACAAGCCGGCGTGGAACTGATGAAGGACCTGTTGGAGAACCCCCTCACTGTGGAGCTAATGGCAGTCCCACAGACGGAATGAACTCCATCGTGCCATCATCGGCATCAAACCCTTTCCCGTTTGATTATTTTCAATGACCTGAATAGTTTGAAGAATGAACCACAATTGGCTTCTAATAATAGATTCAATTGAAGCTGGGGAATCCGACCGGGAAGACCGGCGAGGGTCTACCCGTTTTTTCTCTTAATTCGATTCAACGGAAGTCTTCGAATGAGACAATCTCATCGAAGCTCTTCCTTCTGTGTGCAATCTTGCGTTTTCCATCCTTGGGATAACCGATGGCAAGCATAGCCACAATCGCATGGTCTTCTGGAGCTTTGATGGCTGCCTTGACTGCATCTTCATCGAAACTGCCAATCCAGCAACTTCCCAACCCCTCAGCGGTGGCCTGGGTGACCATATTCTGAAGCGCGATGGTGACATCAACTGTATACCATTCTGGAGATCGTTTCTTATTCCCACACCCCACGATTACGACAGGGCACTCGGTCAAGAATTTCGCATATCTTCCATGGGATAGGGCTTTCCTTCTTGATGGGTCATGGACAACCACGAATTTCCATGGCTGGTAGTTCATGGCGGAGGGTGCGATCCGTCCCGCTTCGAGTATCCTTCTGAGCGCCTCCTCTGGTATCTCTCTCGAATCATACTCTCGCACAGATATTCTTTTGCTGATTGGGTCGATTGAATCCATGATGATCCCTCATTCATGGACAATTGCGTTAATTAGTCTTGTGTAATTGCCAACTGATCGATGCTGGGAGCCGTCAGCTATTCATTGGAGTTCACGCATTATCCATCATCGGAGGATCATCGTTGGCCGATAAGCTGTCAATAGCCGACCTGGAGCGGATGAGGGTCGGTGAACCATTCTTCAGCAGGAAGAATCGAGTGTTCAAAGTGGATCTTGAAGGAAAGATATGCGTAGCCAAAGTCTCTGGACCTGGCCGTGAGCGTTCGATTGCCAACGAATATGAAATCCTTTGCCGATGCAAACGATATGGAGTATCTGTTCCGGAACCACTCTTGCAATTGGAGAATGCCTTCGTCATGAGCCATGTCGGTGGGGATAATGCATCCGAGTTCTTTGATTCATGTTTCGAATGCCCGTGTCAGAAGACGGGTGATGTGGTGTTGGATCAACTTGCCGATCGTGTTGCATCCTGGCTATACACTTTCCATCGGGCGTTCGATTTCGAACGGGTCAGGGGCGATTCGATTCTCCGTAATTTCATCGACGCTCCCGGAAAGCTGGTCGGAATAGACCTCGAGGAATCCCATGAGGGGGATCCAATCGAAGACTTGGGACAGGCATGCGCATACATCATAGCCACAAGACCTATGTTCGTTGATGCGAAGTTTGATTTCGCCAGGAAGTTGACCGCTCGGTATGAGGATAGAATCAAGGACGATATCAGGTCAAGATTACCCGGCTCAGTCTCCTGTGCTTTGAGATATTATGGTGGATTCAGGAGCGATCGCGTACTGATGGATGAATGGGCGGACAAGATTGCCACCTGGGACCAATTCTAGATATGAACGAGCAAGTCTATCTCATAGCATCTGGAGAAATGGATGATTGCCACCGCCAGAGCGATAGATAATGTGACCAGTAAGATGTCCCACACGGTCATCCGGAGTGGCTTGAGCAATGTTCGTTTTGGGTATGCGCCGAATCCTCTTCCCGTCATGGATGCTGCAAGAGTGTTGACCTTCGACATCGCTGAGATAAGCATCGGCATGGTTGTATATCGTGCTGCCCGAACAATTCCCTTGATGCTCCTGTCCAACTTCAAACCTCTAGTGACCTGAGCTTCGCGAACGGCGCTTAATTCCATCTGGAACACGGGAACGAATCTCATCGCCAATGCCGGCAGGTATGCAAATCTGTACGGCATACCGACGCTAATGAGTGCCGAGGAGAAATCCGAGGCTCTTGTCGTGGCGACGAATATCCATGACATCGTAATCAAGGCCAGAAACCTTCCTGCAATCAATATCCCTGCCTCTATTCCTCCCCAATTGACATCGAGGAACAGTATCGTGAGGGCGATATCTCCCGAATGGTTGAATATCACTTGGGCAAGAAATATGGCGAAAGCGAACCACATAACGCCTTTGGTCAATGTGCTCCTGGCATTCGCCAGAACCTTTGCCACGATTACCACTGCCACAAACAGAACCATGTATGCGGAATCGGAAATCTGAAAGACCATGACTGATAGTACTATCAAGATGAGGAACTTGGCCAAGGGGTTGATGGCGTGAGGCTTATCCATCCATCTTCCCTCCTTTTGGAAGGAGATCCTGCCACGATTCTTCAGAGATTTTCGCAATGGGTCCATCTGCAACTACCCTGCCATGCCTCATGATCAGGGCGTCTGTGCAGAATCCTCTCGCGAATGGAATGTCGTGAGTAACGACAATGATGGTCTTACCAGATCTCTGAAGATTGGCAAGCAATTCCATGATTTTGGATACGTTATTCTCGTCCTGCCCTGCAAAGGGCTCGTCTAGGAGGAGTATGCTGGGTCCATGGGCAGATGCGGACCTGATGTTCACCCTTCTCTTCTGTCCAAAGCTGAGGCATTGGGGATGGACGTATCGTCGTACTCCTTCTGTGCTTTCAAAAGATGAGATTGCATTTTCTGCCTCTTCCATCGATGTTCCGAAGTTCACTGGCCCAAACTCGATTTCCTTCTCGACAGTCTTCTCGAACATCTGGTGATTCGGATTCTGGAAGACCAATCCGATGTCTCTACCCAGTATCCATGGTTCGACTGGATTGTCCTCGGTTATACAGTGGTTCTTGAATCTTATTGAACCAGAGGATACCTTAGTCAATCCCATGATGTGTTTCAGAAGAGTCGTCTTTCCCGCGCCGTTCCCTCCCATGAGCGCGACCACTGCTCCATCCGTCACAGTGAGTCCCACATCATCCAGTATCTTCTTTCCTCCAATCTGATAGTTGAGATGACTTATGGTAAGTATGGTTCCATTCCGTGGGATGATCTTTGGATAACCGCGAGCTTCCGTCAGCGATTTGCAGATTCCTGTGAACTTGAGATCCTCAGCCGTGCAATCATGCACTATCTTGCCCCTATCCATAAGGATGATCCGAGTCGCCATATCTATGAATTCACGGACCCTGTGCTCTACGACGACCACGGTCATGCTTCTTACCGCTCTGAGCTTTTCGATGGCTGATACGACCTCAGCGACGGATTTCGGATCAAGGCTTGATGTCGGCTCATCTAGTATCAATATCTTCGGATCGAGCGCGAGCATGGACGCTATAGCCACCTTCTGCTTCTCCCCTCCCGATAGAGTGGATATGCTTCGATCCGTCAGGTGAGATGCATCAACCATCTCCAGCGCTTCGTGGACCTTCCGACGAATATCTTCTTCCTTGAACCTGAAATTCTCCAGACCGAACGCGACCTCTTCTTCGACTGTCTCTGTACAGAACTGAGTCTCTGGATCCTGCTGCACCATCGCTATGAATCGTGCAGTATCAATTGGATCGACCAGATCATCTCCATCTATTCTGATCGATCCAGATAGTTCTGCAGGGATGATCTCAGGTATGAATCTGCACACAGCCTGCATGACCGTCGATTTGCCTGATGCGCTATCTCCAGCTAGTACGACGAACTCTCCGTGTCCTATCGAGAATGATATGTCTTGAACCGCAGGTATGGACCTATTCTCATACCTGACGCACAGGTGCGATACTTCGAGCATCTACCTCACTTCGATCTTGACGACGTCCTCGACCCAATACGCACCATCATATTCAGCAGCTACCAGCGTATAGATGTCATCTTCCACGGTCAGTATCAGACGGTCATCCGACATAACGTTCGCGAACGAAAAGACCACTGAGTAGCCATCGCTTCCCCAGATGACCACGTCTGAAATATCATTCAACGGCGATGACTCTTCGATTATGATATTGATGGGCACGCCCGTATAGTTCTTGGGTGCTACATGAGTCACCGAGCCTATTAGTTCTGCGTTGATTGTGATCTCCATACCCTCGAAATCGCTGTATCTGAAATCATACGGGTTTCCCACATCACCGGTTACTTCAATAGTCTCAGCACCGGGAAGGACGAAGACGAACATGTAATAATAGACCCCCCCTATGGCGAACGCTGCAAGGAACGCGACCGCCACCGACATCGCTACGATGGCCTTCCTCTTCTTTCCCTTATGCTCCAGGTACGCCTTCTCATCGAACTCGGGTGAATCCACTATGATTGTTTTTCGCCCGCGGATTATTCCCGATGTCTCCAATGTATCCAGCATCTGGAGCACGAGCCATCCGCCGAATATCATCCCCGATGCATATGCCAACATGCACAACATGGCGATGAGTATGATCGGGATTCCCGCGAAGAAGAATATCTGGAAGACCACGACATTGGTTGCTGCGGATAGTCCTCCTGCGAATGTGTATGCGAAGATGTTCCGATCGGATTTTGTGCTATCTTTGAACAGCACCATGTCGGGAATGATACCTTGCATCAAGGAGACCACGACTATAACGATCCCATGTGTGCTCCCCATGAACAGTTCGATTATGCCCTTCACGAGCCCAGTTACGGTTCCCGCCCCCTTCTTTCTCGTCAGGGCAATTGCCAGCATGATCCAGATGACATGCAGTCCTGAAAGGAACTGGCCTGCGCCGAAAGGTACGCCTACGATATGGTTCACCATGTTCCCTAGGTAACCCACATACGTCGAAAGCACCCCGCCCAGTGCGGACAGAAGAGCTATCGTTACAAGGTCTTTAGTGCTGAAGTGATACTTGATGCAGGTCACGCCCCGTCTAATATCGTTATGTTGACTACATTCCTGACCCATCTAGCGCCAGCAGAGGTGTTGATATCGTATCCCTGTCCCTCGTACGAGGTCATCTCACAGTCGGAGTTACTGTAGAGGCCATCATCGGGCAGCATTGCCAACCTCGGTCCGTCTTGCCAATCGGGTGCATAGAGATCATCATACGCCATCGCGACCACCATGAAACCCTGCAATTCTAGCCATGTCTCGTCCGGGTAGACGTTCAGATACCCGAAATCCTGGTAGTAGGTGTCCACGGATCCGATCCTGAGCAGATCCCCCTCCTCCATGCCGCCGACATGCGCTAGTAGATCGGAGATCAATATGCCCGTGTAGTCTCCTTGACCGCCGATGTTCCCATAGGCGTTCTCATAAGACGAGTACATGTGGACCTGAGTCATCAGTTCCAGATCCTCATATGTAAGATTGACAACCGTGCCGTCCTTCCCTGTTATCGATATGAAATCTCCCATCTGTCCAAAGTCGATATCTGTCTTTTCATATGACATGGATGATGGCGAGACTTCGACGGACACATAGTGATGGGTGCCGTTGTCAAGGGATGCGCCCGCCCCTCCCGTTATAATGAACTCTGTGTTCTCTATTCTCTGATAGTGGAACGCGTGCACGTGCCCGGTGAACACCGTGTCTACATCCTCCTCAAGGACGAACTCCTGGAATCTCTCGCACGAATCTAGGTCGAGCGTGTGATTATCCGTGAATGGGTCGTAACTGGGTGCATGAGTCACAACGATCTTCCTCTCCGCGTCCTTGAAGATCTCTTTCATCCATTGAATCTCCTCCTCTGATATGTTCAGATCGGAGGAGTCCACAATCGCGAATGTTATCCCAGAATATGCGAACGAATAGGACATTGGAGCGAATCTGTTCCGATACTCGATGCCATCATCGCTCTTGACGTCGTGGTTTCCGGGGGTCGTGTAGATTGGGATAGGGGATACATCGAACGCTGCTTCCAAAGCATCGAACTCGTTAGGCAATCCAGATGGCGTCATGTCTCCACAGTGTATCACGAATTCGTAATCCGTTATGTTGCTGAGGATAGCTTCCAGCATCGAATTGAATCCTTGACTGTCCCCGAGAACAACGAACTTGAACTCAGACTTCTCATCTGTGGTCAGTTCGTATATATCCCTACCTTTCTCCGCCATGAATGAGAAGTTCGTCCCATCTCGTGATATGTCATCATCATAATCTTTGAGCCGGGCATCTAGCTGGCAGTTAGTGAGAATGACTTCTCCTGAAAAGCCATGGAGTGACAGGGCCACTTCTGGAGAGAGACATCTAAAGATAATCATATCGGGGTTTTCAGAAAGCAAGATGCCTCCGGTGATCTCTGCTCCATCATCGTCTGTGCGCAGGAGCACAAACATCGATGCCAACAGCAGACAAGCTACGGCTATCGAGCCGATCACCAGGGCGATCTTGCTTCTCTTTGAGTTTTTCATACTTCGACTCAGATTGGCAGGTTCTCGAGGTCTATGTCCACCACGTTGCTGATCTTCATCGAGCCCGGCAGGTACTCGTTCACGAGCCTCAGAGGTGCCATGTCGGTGAGCATCTCCCAGTCAAGCATGAATGCGAGAACGAGCGTGTCGTTGAACGCCGCCGTTACCGAATCAATGGTCACATCGTAGCCATCAGATGCCGTGAGCAATATGTCGTAGCCTTCAGCCGCCAATGTGCTGTTCAGCTCGTAATGGCTCTCGTCCGTTCCATCCATCACTGCAACCAGGAGCCACAGTGGCAGACCTGCGTAGGTGTGCGCTACTTCCTCACTATCGGTGTAATTGTAGTACACTGCGTGCACTCCACCGTAGTTGGTGTATGTGAAGTTCTTCGTGTGCAATCCCGAGTAGTATGTTGCTACATATGTTTCTGCGGTTATCACCGCGCTGGTCAATCCTGTCAGGTTCAGGGTCCACTGCGGAACGTCATGCGGGTCGACAATCGAGATGTTCTCGATGGACTTGATCCTCTGACCTGACGTCAGGCCATCACCGACGAGCTTGAGCGGGAATTCTTCATCATCTTCTGAAAGTACCTCTCCATCGAGCCTGTTCGCGACTATCATAGTATCGTTCCTGGCTACTTGCAGCGAGGCGAAGGACTTGGAATAGCCATCCGATGCCCTTACTGTCACATTGTAGCCTGCCTGTGCAAGCAGATCGTTGAATAGGTAGTCGGTGGCAGGTCCATCTGCACCATCGACTGCGGAGACGAGGGTCCAGAGTGCGACACCTGTGTATTCATGGGTTCCAGTCTCGTTCACGAAGGTCCATGATGCAGCATGGTACTCGCAGGATGCGAGTCCTTCGAAGGTCTGCCTGTCGATCTGAAGGTCCGTGACGCCGCTTAGGTTGAGTGTCCAATCCTTTATGAACGGAAGGATGTTGAGCTCCGCGACGTATTTCGCCCAGAAGTGTCCATCGGTGATGGGGGCGGACTCATCAACAATGGCTATGCGCAGGTCCATATCTTCCAGGGGTAATCCGTCCTGCGCATAGGCCACGATCATCGTGAAATCACTTTCTCCGAGGAGTGACCCATCCTCTGGGTCATAGTATGCGAAAGTGCCGTCCTCGACCTGGCTTGAACTATATGCCATCGTGTAGCCGTCAGTGGCGACAACCTCGAGGCTATAGTCCGTGCCTGAATATAGCAGGTCGACGAAATTCGCAAGGGGTATCCCCGTGAATTCGAAGGGCCCTTCTATGGTTCCTGTGGTCTTCTTGAAGCTACCCGAAGCCGTAGTTGCGGTCATGTCCTTCAATTCCTCCATCGTGAGGTTGACTGAGGACTGGTCCTTCGTGACGGTGAGCACCGTGGTGCCTTCGGGCGTTTCATCATCGTCCGCATTCTGAGTGAGCATGTACCCCAATGGCACTGCGACCAGAAGCACGATGATCACTGCGAGAGCAATCAGCTTGGTGGTCGAACTCATGCCGCCCTTCTTTGGGGCTGCGATGCTTTCCTTGTTCTCATTGATCTCATTGGTGCCCGTTTCCGGGGCTTTCGAAGAATCTGACATTACTTAGCTCCTCCCGATATGTCTGTTTGAGCATACCGCCGATAACGAGGAGCAATAAAAAGCTATCGCTTTTTCAATGCAATTTGTGGCCTTGGATATGATTCCTTGCCAGGTGGCTCACAGATCACTCATCGGAGGGTCCCCGCGAACACCTGCCATGCCAATGCGGATTTCGCAACGAGGCTGAGGATGATGTAGACCCTCTCACCATGGAGATAGTCCTTCCACTTTCCTTTGGCTCTGTATTGCAGGACCATGTTCACCGCGAACACGTTGAAGAAGATCGCAAGCGATATGAATATGAAATACACGAAGGTCGGTACCGAATCTCCTGATCCCAGGAGCGCTCCGAAGAAATATATCCCCAATACGATCCACACGAGCAGGCCAGCAAAGCATCCGAAGAAGTATGATGTCCAATTCGTGCGCTTCGTCGTCTGGTTATGGAGTTCCATCATCAGACCGAACAGGTTCATCGTCGCATTCAGTGAGAATATGAGGATCAAGCTGGAGAGCTCGAAAATGCCACATAGCATCGCAATGACGATTACCATGACCGAGGAACTTGCAGCGTACTCATACCACCTGGCATAGTTGATTCCCTCCTTCAGGTTCTTGACGTACCATGGATATCCTTTGGGAGAGGATACGGCGAAATGAGCAATAGCGGAAATGAACAGGAACGATGCGATCATGGGCCCAAGTTGTAGGTTGAGGAGAGTATCCGTTTGGGAGTTTATGGTCTCCGTGACTGGATCATAATGGAGGAGCGTGAGATTGATGGGCAGCGATGAACTCTTGCTCAACCAGAGCATCAATGTTCCTTGGATAAGGTGCAGAAAACCCATTGCGATATTGAATCTCCTCAGACCCACGAATCTAGACTCCTTAACGGATTCTTCCAGATTTCCACCCACCCTTGATTGATTACGGGAATATAATTCAATTTCTCTCCGGTTCGAATGTACGCTGGATACGCACCAGTGATCGATACATTTGGGCTTTCTACCTGGTTCGTAAATTACTTGACCCTTCCATGCGATGCGTTAGTGGGTTTCCGTGTCACCAAACAAGGCGCTTGTGAGAGTGCCCGGGTCGAGGTATTCGGACTGTTTGTCGTCACATCCATTGAAGCGCACCATCGACCTGGCTACTGCTCGCAATCAACATGCTCGCTACTGTGCCGCTCTCTCTGAATTGGGTCTGGAGGTTATCTGTCTCGAAATGGATGACGAACACCCAGATTCCTGCTTTGTCGAAGACGTGGCAGTTGTCCACAATGGCAAGGCATTGATGTGCAGGACCGCGAAAGCGAGCCGACAGGGTGAGGGAGGCCCGGTCAGAGAGGCACTATCTCGGTACGTATCAATCGGATTCGCAGCAGCTCCTGCGACAATCGAGGGTGGCGACGTCGTCCATCTTGACGACCGGCTGATTTGTGGTATCACACAGAGAACGAATGACGATGGTGCGAAACAGATGGGCGAATGGCTCGAGACCAAGGTCGATGTGGTTCGCGATCCGAAGATCATGCATCTCAAGAGTTACATGAGCTTCTTAGGAAAGGGCAGATTGTTGGTCACGGAAAAATACGCCGACTCCTCTGTTCTCGACGAGCTTGACCTGTTGGTTGTGCCAGACGAGGAATGGTATGGTTCGAACGTGATTGCGGTCGATGATTCCGTGATAATGTCTAAAGGGTACCCGCGTACTGAAACCATTCTGAAATCGAATGGGTACAGGGTCACCGCATTGGACATGACGGAATTTCCGAAATGTGACGGCGCCCTAACCTGTCTATCGATTCTATTCTAGAGTTCAGGATTTCTTGGATTTGCCTGGCTTCTTCACATTGGTTCGCAGGACATCCCTTAGCTTCTTGCTCTGCTGCTGGTACTTTTCGAATTCTTCATCGGACATCAACAAGAGTTTGGTGTAATCGACGAGAGTCTGTTTCTCGAAGAAGCCTACATCCTCTAGCCCGCCAATTTGATCGATGATCTCTGGGACTGTGCCCAATTCGTCTTTGGTCTCCTCAATCTCTATCATCTTTGAGAGAATGTCTGCGTTTTCGGCGACCTCATATCCAAGGCTCTTCAGGCCATCGATTATCAGTTTCGCCTTCTCTTCGAGGTCTTCCTTGCAGCATGAACTTGTGCCATGCATGCACTGGAACAATTCGGCGGATGCCCTGTAATATGTCTCAATGAAGTGCTCGATCCTTTCTTCGCGTGCGACCTCGACCATCTCTACTTCCTTCAATTTTCTTATGTGATGGTAGATTGCCTGTGGGGTAAGACTGAGTTCGGCCGCCAATTGGCTGACCGTATATTCCTTTCCTCTCAGGAGATATATCATCCTCCGTCGAGTCTCGTCCCCAAGGAGCTGGAACGCGATTGGATCCTTGATTACTTTCATCGATTTCATGGGTACCCAGAAAACATATGGTTTAACAGTGATATAATGGTTTTCACCATTAAAACGAAGGTTTTATTAACTTACACGCGCATTGTACCTGTAGGCGATGTGGACGTGAAGCACGGGAGTAACTACTCAGGAAACAAATCTCATATCTTGTGTCAGCCGGTGCTGGCCCATTTATGTGCTGTGTCGACCTTCGTGAGATTCCCTCGTATGTGCGAGCGTCCCATCCGCCTATCAATGAAACCTGCCATAAGAAACACGGCAGGGATGATGAAAAGAGGTGATTAGGTTGATGGCAGAATCTAACCTGATGACTAGCGGCAGACACATACCAAACACTCACACGGCCATGTCTCGATATGTCCGTAATGAATACAACGACCGAGATTGCAGATGGCTAGTCAGCGAGATAGCCTCCTCCCGACTGGGGGCTGTTAAGCTGGCGTCTGATCATAAGATCATGGAGGGACGGACGGTCTCAAGCACGATCATAACAAGATTGGCATTCGTGATGAGAGGCCTTATGAGCGCTGCGGGTCCAGATAAGTAGAGTCTTCTTCACTCGTCATTTCTATTGATCCATTGCCCAAGGGATTCCTCTTCCATGAAATGAAGTCTTCCAGGAACCACTATGGAATGTAGAGGCCCTCCGAAATCCATTGCCACGAGCTTCGACAATGGACCTGCAGCAACCACGCAATCTGGAGATCCCGCCCTCGCGACGACACATACGAGGGAATCATCCTTTGCCGCTCCTTTCCCCATCCTTCTCTCCATCTCCTGCAACAGATGCAACCCTTCATTTGCTGACATGTATCGCGAATTCTCAGCATCGATGTCGAGAAGAACCAGCGTGTGCAGCCCTCTCTCCAGATTCTCCACAATCATATCGTACGGGCTTGTAGGAGAATATCCCTCCTGCGGGAAGGGAAGAGTCGTCGTTCGCCCGAACTTATAGTGCTGCAGCCCCAGTAGTCCTGGTACCGCTGTCAAGGCGGAGCTGCCGTGGATGACTTCAGTATCGATAGATGCCTTGTGGGCACGCAACCGTAGGTCTATGTGTGTCGTCGCGGTCATCGGATCTCCCGCAACCAGGAGTGCGACTTTCTTCTGATCTGCCTCATTGAGTATCCTCTTGCCATCTTCGACTTCCTCTCTGCCAAGCGCTATGATCTCCTTGTTCGTCATCGCTGAGAGTCTTTCGAGGGCGCCTTCCGAGAGTCTTGAAGTATAGAATTCTGCGAAGACCACATCTGCGGATCTTATGCGATCAAGGCCAGCGATTGTTATGCCAGTCTCATCATGAAGTCCAAGTCCGATGAACGAGAGTCTGCCACTTCGTTTCACCATGGATGTAAGAATACTGACCCCATAGATTACATTTGTCCATCCCAAGGCAGTTCGATTCGCATCCGAAAATCTCCCTTCTGTACATCAATTCTTTAAACTTTCCCGGTTACCCTCATAACCTCGTATCCCAATCCCCCTTTGGGACGGTTCGATGCGTTGGTGGAGTGACGGTTCTGTCCCGAGTGGGGGTAGTTACAGTGAGCGCTGAGAAGATTCTGGAGCAGCTGCGCGGAGCCGTGCTAGAGTACGATTCCGACGCCGCAGTGTCTGCTGCAAAGGCCGTCATCCACGCGAAGATGGATCCTCTGCAGGCGATTGAGAAAGGTCTGGTCCCTGCAATACACGATGTGGGTGAGAAGTTCGAGAAGATGGAGATTTACCTCCCTGAGCTAATGCTGGCGGGCGACGCCATGAAGTCTGCTCTCGCCCTGCTTCTGCCGCTGGTGCCGAAGGGCGAGAAGACCTCCAAGGCGACGGTTGTGATCGGGACTGTCCAGGGGGATGTCCACGAGATAGGCAAGAACATCGTCTCCAGCATGCTTATGGCGGGTGGTTTCGAGGTCATCGACCTTGGCGTTGATGTCAAGACTTCCAGTTTTGTTGACGAGGCCAAGGCAAGAGGCGCCAAGATCATAGGCGCATCAGCTCTCATGTCCAGCACAATCGGGTCTCAGAAGGACATCGTCGATTATCTGAGTGCGTCAGGGGATCGGAGAAAATTCACTGTTCTGGTCGGGGGAGGTCCAACCACACAGGAATGGTCTGACGAGATCGGAGCCGACGGCTGGGGGAAGAACGCTGTGCATGCTGTCAAGCTTGCCAGCAAAGCGGTCAAAGGGAGGTGATTTGGATGGTTCAGATTCTGGACGTGATGCAGAAGGCGCTCGAGGGTAAGCCGATGAGCGAGACTGACTACCAGCTGAGATCCTTCGCGGCCAAGGTGAACGAGAAGGTGAAGGAGTACGACATCCACTTCGACAGGAACACTCCGATACCCGACGACCCGACGCTTGCGGACGATGCATTTCAGGCAGCCTTCGATCTCGTTGTCGAAGTGGGGGCATACTGTACCAATACTAACCGGGTTATATCCTATACTGAGAGCGAAGTCAAAGAGGCTCTCAGGTTCGCACCGTCCGAAATTGAGTTTGGGGAGGGGAAGGACCGAAGAAAGCTCCTGCCTCGGAGCGTGGGGGATAAGAATCCCCCATGGTGTCTGTTGGGTGCTGGTGGAGGCGCCTGTTCGAGCGAGCAATCATTCCTTGCTCTCGTGGAGGGATACGCCGAGATACCAGAAGCGAACGCGATAACCACTCCCGCGCTCACGCGGGTGGGGGGGATGAGGATCAGGCCCGCATCACCTCTCGAAGTCCTTGGTGCCCAGAGGAACGCGGTTCTGTTCAGAGAAGCATGCAACCGTGTCGGCCGTCAGGGCATGCCCGTGATGAACACGCTCTCCACTGCCGAGTCTGACATCGCACTTGCTGGTGCGCTGCACCCGAAGTATGGCTTGCGTCAGTCTGATGGCTACATGATCTGCTGCATGGATCCGATGAAGGTCGATTTCGCAAGGCTGAACAAGGCAACCGTGGCCCTTGGGCTCGGCGGTCCCATCGGAATGTGCTTCGGCCCAATGATGGGTGGCTATGCCGGCGGACCCGAAGGTACAGCCATATCGAACATCGCACATCACATGATGGGGATATTGACCTATCAGGCTAGCTGGCTCTTGCCATTCCCGCTGCATCTCAGGTACGTGTCCAGCAGCTGTCGTGAGCTCCTCTGGCTGATCAGCCTGTCTGGTCAGGCGATCAGCAGGAACACGCACCTTCTCTCCGTCAATCTGAACTATACCTCTGCCGGTCCGTCGACGCTGATGTGTCTGCTGGAGACTTCTGCGTCGGTGACTGCTGCGGTGACCTCTGGACTGCATATCGAATCGTTGGGCGTGGCATCCAACAAAGAGGAAGACAGAACCACCCCGGTCGAGCCAAGGATATCTGCAGAGGTGGGGCACGCGGTCGCTGGTATGAGCCTGTCCGATGCGAACGAATTGGTCAAGAGATTGGTCAAGGGATACGAGGACAAGCTTCAGGCTCCTCCGATGGGGAAGATGCTCTTCGAGGCATGGGATGTCGAAGGACGCAGGCCGAGCAAGGAGTATATCGCGGTATTGAAGGATTACAGGAAGAAGATGAAAGGCTTGGGAATCGGGGTCCGTGGTGGTCCTTGGATCTGATCTTGTGATATGAGGGTCCCACTAATTCCTCAGGTCTATCCCAATCATGCAATTGGATTGGTTTATCTATCGAGAAGACCGATGCGTGTATGGATATGGAATCAATCTGCCTAGTCGTTCCAAAGAAGAAGACTGAACCTGTCAGGCGCAGATTGCTGGAGAAAGGCATACTCAGAACGGATCTCCAGGTGATCTCTGATTCAAAGTCAGTCTTTCTGCCGGTGAACCAGAGGGTCGATTTGGGCTACCCCATCGAGACCCGCGAATTCACTGAACTCGAAGCGCAGATCAAGGATTACAGGTTATTGGTCGACGTCCCCGATTCGCTGAGGCCATTCCTGCCGTCATCATACGATGTCCTGGGCTCAGTAGCCATAGTCAAGATGTCCGATGAGGTCCTGCCACACGCGAAGCCCATCGGGAACGCAATCATGGCGGTGCAGAAATCGGTCAAGACAGTGTGCGTGGATGAAGGTGTCAAGGAAGAATATCGTACCCGTCAGGTCAGAGTCGTTGCGGGTGAGGGATCCACCGAGATCACGCACAAAGAATATGGGCTCACATTCAAGCTCGATGTGGTCAAGGTCTTCTTTTCGCCACGTCTCGCGACCGAGCGCGACGCGGTTGCGAAGCAGGTCCAGCCAGGAGAGGTCATCATAGATATGTTTGCGGGGATCGGTCCTTTTTCCATCATGATTGCAAAGACGAGACTGCCGAAGATTGTCCACGCCATCGATACGAACCCTGATGCAATCCTATACCTGAAGGAGAACATCGCGCTCAATAAGGTAAGCAATGTCAATCCGATCCTTGGTGATGCCAGGGAGGTCGTCAAGGACCTCGAGAAGGCTGATAGGATTATCATGAACCTCCCTCACAGTGCCAGGGAGTTCCTGCTGGACGCGCTGGACGCCCTCAAGCCTGGCGGTGTGATACATTTCTATGAGATAATGGAAGACGATGAACTAGATAGCCGCTTCCATGCACTCGCCGACATGGCTGTCAGCAAGGGTAGGGTCATGACGGAGATCTCGAGGCGGAAAGTGAAGAGCTACTCCCCGACGATGGGTTTCTATGGTTTCGACCTCAAGTTCTTCTGATTGCAGGGCTTGAGTGTTATGCCCTTCTGCCCCTGATAGTTGCCCGACCTCTCTCGGTAGGTTTTCAAGGGCGGAGATTTGAGTTCTTCGAAGATGACCTGGGCGAACCTTTCACCTATCGGTATGTCGACAGGGCTGTTCGACGCGTTTAAAGCAGAAAAGGTGAGATTTCCATGGAACTCTGCGTCGATTCTTCCAAAAGAGGACAATACTCCTTTGCGCACCCAGGTGGTCCTGATCCATATCTGCCCTATCAAATCGGGTGGCAATTCGAGGTATTCCCTAGTACCTATTACCAACAACGATCCTGCGGGTACAGTTGCCACCCCCTCTCTTATTCTGATGTCCGTTGAAGGAATCCAAATCTCGTCAATCGTCACATCGTATCCGTTAGGGGTGAGGTTCTTATCGTCATAGGTTCCGATCTTCAGGGACCCATCGTCCAATCTAGAGAGTATATCGGTATCTGAAAGAACTGCCAAGGTAATCACCGTTTCTTCTTGCCCTTCTTCTTGGTCTTTGCAGGAGTAGGATTCTTCGTCGGTGGCTTCGGACCCATGCCATCTATCTTGCTGGCAGCTTGATTGGCCAGTATCTTGAATCGATCGAAGGACCGAGGCCATTTCTCGGTGAGTTCGACGGCGAAGGCATCGGACACCTCCTGCGGACCATCGAGTTCGATCCGGTCGAACCCCTTTGAGACCAGAAGCACACTCACCGAGTCGGTGACCTTCGCGATCCTCTCCCAGCGGAATAGCTGGTTGATTCCGTCAAGTTCCTTGACGAGGTCGACAACGCGTTCGCTCCCCAACTTTGTCAGCAGGTGAGTGTGCAGGTCCGCAAGTTCGGTTGCTGCCTTGGTCGCAGCCTTTCTGACCCCACCCATGAACTCATCGAGGTCCTCATCGCTCATTCTTTTCAATCTTCCCTGTGAAGATGCCATCGAGTCCCTCACCTTGACCATTATCGCAGGTTCAAGCTCGCTCTGGATGGTTCTGATGATTACGATTCCATGCCTTGCAAGAGCAGCTTTTGCGTCTCGCAGATTCTTGACGAGTATCGGATCGAACAGGTCTTCCATTTCCAGCCTCTGTTCATATTTCGGTGAAGCTGTCGACCTTCTTCCTGTCCATCTTCTTGATGACTTCCACAAGCAGCTTGATGGCGTTCTCCGTATCCGAGAGGCTCAACAGGCCAGCATGCGCGTGTATGTGTCGCGTCGGCACGCCTATCACGAGGCTCGGACAGCCAGCGTTGGAGATGTGTATAATGCCTGCATCGGTGCCTCCTCTCGCTATTTGGGACAGCTGATATGGTATCTTGGACCTGTCCGCGGTCGAGAGCACGAACTCGAGCAATTCCTGATTCGGTATCATGGACGAGTCATAGGTCGTTATCGAAGGTCCAAGCCCCATCTTCGTCGGGGCCTCGCTCGGTTCGATGCCAGGAACGTCCCCTGCAATATCCACCTCGAGCGTGAGGCAGACATCGGGGTTCACTACATGAGCTGTAGTCCTCGCACCTCTGAGCCCGACCTCTTCCTGAGTGGTGGCAGCTCCAACCACCGTATTGGGATGCTTGATCTTCTGCACGGACAAGGTCCTGACCACTTCAGCGGCGATGAATGTGCCTATCCTGTCGTCGAACGCCTTTCCGATTGCGATTGTATCGCTGCCCTTCTTCTTGCCATCCCTGAATATCTTCTTCTCGATGGTCGAGAAGCACGAGTCTGGCATTACCGGGTTGCCCAGCCTAACGCCCATCTCCTTGGCTTCGTTTTCGTTGGACGCTCCAATATCGATGAACATCTTGTCCTTGGTCACAACCTTGCCGCGCTCCTCCGCCGAAAGAAGGTGTGGCGGTTTCGCTGCGATGATACCAGGAATGATTCCCTTGGCGGTCTTGACCTTCACCCTCTGACCGAGCAGGACCTGATCGAACCACCCTCCGAGCGGGTTGAATGTGAGGAAACCAGCTTTGTTTATGGATGATATCATGAACCCCACTTCATCGACATGGCCTGGAAGAAGCACGACCGGTTTCTCAGCCGATCCTTTCTTCGTGAACAGCAGCGAACCCAGCTTGTCCGTCGTGATGCCATCGCAATACTTCGACACATATCCCTTGACAATTCTGGCGGGCTCCTTCTCAAAGCCAGATGGGCCAAAGCAGTTTGTCAGTTCTTCGAGGAACTTCATTGATTCTTTAGATATCAAAACCTCACCTGCGGCTCCAATCATATTGACGATAGATAACAGTTGCTGTCGCGCATGTCAACCGATACCTCATCGTCCACTTTCGAATGTCTCGCCCACAGGACTATTATCCTCTCGGGTATTCCTGGCTTAGCTGTCACTGACTGGTAGAATATCATGAAACGGTTTACGCATCTCATCTCTGGAATCGCTGCAGGGTCGGCTGTTGCATGTCTGTCAGGGAGCGAACCCTTCTCGTTGGTCATACTGGGAGGTTTCTTCGGCATATTCCCGGATTTCGATCTCATATTCGCTGGCCTCAGCAAACGTGTGCACAGATCAGCCGCATCTCACAGCCTCCTTGCATCGATCCTCTTCGCTTTGGTGTGGGTGTTCCTCCTGGCTACCGTGTCGGGGACTTCCCATATGTCTTGGTTGGATACGATTCCACTCCTCCCATCCACAGTCGTCGTCTTCACGGCTTCGTTCGTCCATACACTTGAGGATTCGTTGACTTTCCAAGGATGCAAGCTATTCTATCCGTTGTCCCTGCGGAGATACAAGGGGTTTGTACGGTACGACGATGTCGTAGTGAATGCTATCCTGATTGTGATTGGCGTCGGGGTGACCCTCCTATTCCTCCAGATGGGTTCCTCCCTCGGCCTGCCCTCTGTTCTCTGATTGGGAACTTATAAATGCGGATAAGATAATCCCCGCGGCAAGGTTCGGGAGGCCAGTTATGTCCGTTGTTCAGCCCGATCTCAAATACACGAAGAACCATGAATGGGTGAGGATAGAGGGTAACCTCGCGCGCATAGGTATCACTGATCATGCACAGACCGAGCTCACGGAGATAGTGTTCGTTGAGCTCCCGAGCGTTGGCAAAGATGTCAGCAAGGGGGATGTGTTGGGAAACGTCGAATCAGTGAAGACGGTCTCGGAGGTCTTCTCACCCGTCAGCGGCACGGTCAATGAGAAGAATGACAAACTTGTCGATTCCCCTGAGCTACTGAACAAGGATCCGTATGGAGACGGATGGGTCGCAGCGGTGGAGATCAGCGATCAGAGCGACCTCAACGATCTCATGTCCGCTGAGGATTACAAGAAGCTCATCGGCGAGTAGACCCGCATTCGGTACCGGAGCAATCGCATCTTGACATCCGATTCCTCTGTGGTCTCTCCTACCATGAGCTGGGAGTTTGACGCATGAAGGAACAGGTTGCGCCTGGGAAGGCACAAGACGCCTTTCCCGGTTTTCCAGTTGTGCTATGCAGTATGAGCGGGCCAAGGGACAATATAATCACATTGGCGATGTGCCATATCTTCTCATTCGAACCTCCTCTGATAGCAATCGGCATCGGACCCAAGCGACACAGCTATGGCCTGCTTCGATCATCGGACGATTTTGCCATCAATATACCCTCGAAGGGACTTCTGAAGGCTGTCGAGATATGCGGGTCCAAATCCGGGAGGAAAGTGGATAAGTTCGATGCGGCTGGTCTCACACGTGAGAAAGCGGAGAAGATATCGTCACCTCTGATTGCGGAGTGCCCTGTCAATATCGAGTGCATCAAGGTCAACGAAGTTGAGGTTGGCGACCATGCTCTTTTCATCGGCAAAGTAGTCGCTGCGAGAAAGGATTCCAAATACGATTCGAAGGATGCTCTCCTTTATTGGGGGGAATACCGGGTAATCGGTGACATCGTGAGGTGAGTATGGCCATGGATGTTGGTGCAGCAATAAGAGCCCGCCACAGTATCCGAAAATTCAAACACAAGGCTCTGACACGGGAATTGCTGGAAGATTTGATGGACCATATGAGGCTGGCACCATCCGCAAGGAACAAGCAGAGCTGGGAGATGGTTGTGGTCGTGGACGACGTTCTGAAGACTCGCCTGGTACCTGCATGTGCGGACCAGGGGTTCCTGGCCGACTGTTCTGCATTCATTATCGGTGTTTCAGAACCGGGTGCAAAGTTTTCAGTGATCGACATGACTATCGCGTTCGACCACCTGACTCTGCGCGCGATCGACCATGGATTGGGGACATGCTGGATAGGTGCCTTCGACCCAGAAGCGATCAAGGGGATATTGGGCATTCCATCCGATCGGGGTGTGCCGATCTGCGTCGCTGTCGGCTACCCTGACCAGGAACCCACGACCCGGAAGAGGAAGGATCCATCTGATCTGTTCCATATGGATAGATGGTAATCATCTCATCCTCATGGCTGATCGGGTCGGCAGATATTATTATGTCCAGTCTCCATACATATTCGGTGATTCCAACTTGATTAACGGGTCTGACGGTTTGGTGGACGGCCTTCCCTTGAATCATCTTGTTACTAATGGTCCGACCGTTCGACAACATGGTCAGCAATGCAGCTCCTGCGGTAGGTCCGTGGCTTCTGACATTTCTTTCTGTCCCTATTGTGGCAATAGTTTCAATATTCTCGATGTCCTAGTGGCCGAACCTGAACCGTGGACATTCACTTCTCACGGATTTCTATATCTGGTATCTCTGATAATACCCATCATCGGCATCGTATTCGGGGGATTGTATCTCGAACGGGACGATACTGATAGTCGCATTGTCGGCAGGAATTGCATGATCCTCGGTATCTCTGGTGTGTTAGCGTATTCAATGATTCCAGTGTTGTGGTTTGTTCTAAACAATCCTTTTTGAAATCCGCTTCTTGACTTGAGTCGAAAATCAAGGTTGGTCTTGGTCATGCTGGAAGTCATTCCTTCTTCTGAGAATAAACCGCCAATGTATAAATGGTCGTAGACTATTATCTGCTGGAGCCGCTCAGAGTGTGCCTCGGGGGACACCCGTTGTTCATCTTCAATACTTGTCCCAGAGACTGTTATGATACTTGCGCAATAGTAACGAGAGTCAGGAACGGGAAATTGCACTCGACAGAACCCAATAAGAAGCATCCTTTTACAGGCGATCAACTGTGTCCAAAAGGGCGGAATATCTCACAATATGTATACTCAAGACAGCGGATTCAGTATCCTCTCAGAAGAACCGGCGAGAAAGGTGCGGGCAAGTTCGAGGAGATCACTTGGAACGATGCTCTCAAAGAAATTGCTGAGAATATTCGAGAGATATCTCTACGGCACGGCCCGGAATCGATACTCCAATTCGATTACGCTGGAACAATGGGCATGGTTCAGAGGTATTTTCCTACAAGATTCTTCAATGCGATCGGGGCATCGAGGGTGTCGCATACCATTTGCTCCAGCGCTGGAGAAAAGGCCCTTCAGATCGTCTATGGTTCCACACTGGGCATGCTCCCTGATGAGATCGAGAAATGTCGGCTCATTGTGGTCTGGGGGATGAACCCTGCATGGAGCAGCGCTCATACATTCGAGATGCTCAAGCGTGCCAAAAAATGTGGCACGAAGATATACATCGTCGATCCCGTGAAATCGGCTACGACTGAGCTTGGGACGCATCTGCAGATCAAACCAACCACAGATGCAGCTCTCGCGCTTGGTATCGCAAACCACTTGATCGAGAACAGGCTGTGCAATGAAGTCTTCCTGGATCAGAACACGACTGGTTTCGACCGGCTTGTTGGAGCTGTCAGCAAGTATGATATGACCAAGATATGCAAGACCACGGGTCTTAAGACTGGCGAGATCGAGGATTTCATCGGAGATTTCGTCTCACTCAGACCAAGCTGTATAATGATTGGATACGGGATGCAGCGCCATAGGAATGGCGGTGATATGGTCCGTGCGATCAGCATACTGCCTGCATTGATAGGTGAGAATCGCGGATTCTATTACTCGACGGACCTCGGCGATTTCGACATGGATTATCTAGAGGGCTCCTCACTCCGCACTCGGAAACGCGTGATCCATAACATGGTAGACATCGGCCGCACCCTCCAGTCGAACAAGATTAAGATGATGTTCGTATACAACTCCAATCCGTTGGCAACGTTGCCGAACCAGAGACTTCTGCGAGACGGCTTCATGAAGAAGGACATATTCACGGTTGTCCATGATCTGTTTATGACCGACACGGCGGATCACGCGGATATCGTGCTCCCTGCGACCAGTTTCTTCGAACATTTCGATATCCACACCTCGTATCTCCACAATTACCTCTCGATAAACGAGAAGGCGATTGAACCGGTCGGCGAAGCACGGTCCAACAGTGATGTCTTCAGATCGCTCGCGAAAACCCTGAATATGCAGGCCAAGGAGCTGTTCGAGGAAGACGAGAAGATCGCACGCATGCTGCTGTCCAAGAGCAAGTCCGTGGAGGGGAAATATGATGATCTGCAGAAGAAGGGTTTCTTGAGGATGAAAGTCCCGAACAGGTTGGTTTACAGCACGCCCACGCGGAAGATCGAGCTGTTTTCCGCCGCCGCTGAGGCTGAGGGGTTGGGCGGATTGCCCGTTCACTCCGAGGTGCGAAGGACGCAGCCATTCATCCTGCTTTCTCCAGTGCACAAATTCCTCGTAAGGTCCCAGTATCATCTGCGATGGCCTGACATCAGACCTGTGGTATACATCAACGAGAAGGATGCCCGTGAGGAAAACATCGACAGTGGGTCTACGATCACGCTCAAGAACGAATTCGGCGAGTGGTCCGTGACTTGCGAGACCTCTGATGGTGTCCTTTCCGGAGTGCTGGTGACATATTCAGTGCTGTGGCCAAAATTGTGTGACGGTGCGAACGTCAACTTCGTCACCACGGATTTCGTGCAGAAGTACGGGCAGAGCTCCGCTTTCAACTCGACCTTCGTCAAGATAATCTAATCGGCATCATTCTGGGTCGGGATGAAGAACTCCTTGTGTATTGCCATCACTGTCTTCTTGAGGTCCTTGTTGTCCACCGTGAAGTGATATGCCACCGTCGACGCTCCAGCCGAGATAAGGTCGACATTCACCTTCTTGGATGCGACTGCTTTGAATACCCTGGCGGCGACACCTTCGGTGTAGCCCAAGCCTTCCCCGACTGTGCACACGAGGGCCACTCCTGGGGCTATCTCGAAGCTCTCTCCGACCCCGCCTATGATGCTCTTGATCGCGCGTTTAGCCAGATGTATCTGGTTCTCGTCTATGAGCACCGCGACGCATGTCTGGGAAGTGGTTGCAGAGAATATATTCACACCTTCGTTCGCGAGACAATTGGTGATGTCTGATAGAAATCCCGATTTGTAACCTGCACCAGTATCGTACACCTTCAAGGTGGCTAATCTCGGGACGTATGAGACGCTTTTTATGACATCCTTCTTCGTCTGCTTCCCATTTCCGATCGTGGTGCCTGGAGCTTCTGGCGAGTAGAGATTTTTGATTATTATCTCTATCCCCTTCAAGCGCGCTGGCTGAACTGCTCTGGCATGCAGTACCTGCGCTCCGAAGTATGCGAGTTCCGCCGCCTCCTCATATGACAGGGATTCTATTGTGAACGACTCCTTGACGAGTTTCGGGTCGGCGCTCATGAACCCATCCACTTCCTTCCAAATCTCAATGGGTTTCGCATTTGTGGCATATGCTATCACGGCTGCCGAATAATCCGTGCCGCTCCTGCCGACGGTTGTGACATGACCCTCCTGTGTCGTTCCGAAGAACCCGGTCACTACAGGGATGATTCCCTGTCTTATCGCGCTGTCCAGGCTGGCACCCATGTTCTTCTCGCATTGGTCCAGGTGCGCCACAGCGTTCCCATAATTCTCATCGGTGATGAACCCGATGGCGTCGCTCTCCATCGCGATCGCGTTCAGTCCCACGTTTGTGAGCCTCGCAGCGACCACTATCGCCGAAAGCCTCTCGCCGAAACTGAGTATGAGGTCGTTGGTCCGTGGCGTGAGCTCCTCTGTGTATGTCACACCATACAACAACCTCTCGAGCTTGGTCATCTTCTCCTCAATGAGGTCGAGCGCCTCCTTCCTGACCTGCCCCTCCGTCTTCGGCAGCATGTCTATGTGCCTCATCCTCAGAGCCAGCAATAGGTCATCGATCTCCTTCTCCTGCCTAGGCTTGGAGACGAATTCCTTGAGCGTGTTCGTCACTCCGGACGCGGCCGAAACCACAACTATCTTCGGGGCTTTCTCTGCTTGCACCACTTTGGATACTCTCTCTAGGGCGTCCTCAGATCCGAGACACGTCCCTCCGAATTTCATGACCTTCAAGGTCTCACCTCATCACTGTTGCAACAACCTAAGTAAGCTGGAGATGCCATCTTGCTATGGACCGTCATCTTTTCTGGATTGTGCCCCACCTCGACGATCTTCGGGAATCTGCCATGGATCGCGATGGAGTCTCTGAATTTGACGAAACCTCCGATGAATCCGTCCATCCCTTTGAACGGATCGAACACCCCGTTGAGTGTATCCTCATCTGTGGCGCGGTTGCCCAATGCGGTCGCCAAAGCATCCGCGAGTATTGCTGAATTCGCCATCGCGACAGCAGCATCGGCGTTTCCGAGGCTGATGGAGTGCCCAAGGGTTCCACTGGATGCACAGACCCCGAGTATCCTGGAGGTGGGTTCGAGTTCCATGGCGACAGCAGACTCGGATCCTGGTTCCCAGAATATCTCCATGGTCGCTGGCCTCTCCAGTATGAACGCGACATCTCCTCCGTTATCGACCCAGCCATGGGAGCAACCTCTGCTCTCCATAGCCTCCATTGCCACTTGGGCGATCGTCCCAGCCACCGTCGACATGGGCCCGGTTCCCGTGCGGGCAGAAGCGTCGCACATCCTTGAGATGATCGGACCATCCTCCTCCTTCGGTGTGTACGGCTCGAAGGTGGTCACGAAGAACCGGTCTCTCCTTATCATGCGTTCGAGGTCCTTCCTGGCGCTCTTGATCGCATCCACGGCTGTCTCCACATATTGCCCGTCGGCTGCGATCGTGGCAGCAGTCTCCCCAATCTCCACCCTTGCGTGAATGAATGCTCCCATCAGATCAGTATCTCCATGGCTCTCGGCGGGCAGGCGTCGATGCAGACGCCACACGCTACGCACTTCTCTTCGTTGAAGCTGACCTTTCCGGATTTCTGGTCGATTGAAAGCGCCTTCGTGGGGCAGATCGAGATGCACATGCCACAGTGCGTGCATACGTCATCATCTCGTCTAACCCCCTCCTTTATGGGCCTCACGCTCACGCTGTTGTCCTTGAGGTAGTCTATGCCCTTTCTGATGTCATCCGCCTTTCCAGACAGCTCAAGGACCATCTTCCCTCCCACCTCGTCTATCTCCGCTCTCAGGATGTTGACGAGCAGGTGGTGCTTGGCGATCAGGTTGTGCGTGATTGGCTGGTTGGATGCTTCGGGGCTGAATGTGAGAACGACTTTGGTCTTCATTGCATCGCCTCCTTCTCTGTCCGGACATCGAGGTTCCTGAGGACTCTGTCCATCGGGAATTTCTGGATCGGTTCATGGATCATGAAATCCCCCTTCATTATCCAGCTCTTGAGGATTTCTGATATCTGCCTCGCCTTGTAGATGCTCGAGAGCGATGATGTAGGGACCTGCTTTCCTTTGATGGTGATCTCTCCTGATCTGAGGTCTGCATATGACACATCTCTGAGGACGGGTCTGCTCCTCGATTGCTGGCCATAGTCGAAAACCGGTGCCTGTATGTCGTCATTCGTCACCGCGCAGTATCGTGCCATCTCCTCATCCAGGATTGGTATCGGAATCCCGATCCCAATGCCAAGGGTAGAGCCGTATCTGCTCAGTGTCAGTCCCCTCAGGAAATCTGGTGTCATCTGTTTTAGATCTCCAAGGACCGCAAGGCTCCCGGCCGGTCTCTTAGGCACTCCGTTCGGTGTCCTGGGCGCCCCTGGATTGAACTGTGTACCTTCCCATATCACGTGGCCTTGTCCTCCCCCAAGGAAGATCCTCGTCCCTATCCCGATCGTTCTGTAGTATGGGTCGTTTATCAGCGGTGATATCTCCCCTGCGCTGCTGAATGTCGCGTTCCCGAACTCTGGCAGGAGCTTTCCCATGTAGGTGTACATGGTCTTCGATGACGAATTCGTGGCCACTGCATAGTTCTGATAGCAGTTGCGTACATTCATCAAGACCGCCTGGTTGATAGTCCTTAGACTGATGTAAGTGTCAATCTCCTTCCTGGGGTAACAGTCCGTTCCGTAGCTGGTTGCCCTCAACCTCAGTGCCTTTCCCCGCACGAGGTCCTCGATGACATGTCCACCGCCATGGGTCATGTTGTTCGTCTCGTCCAAGGCGGTGGCTCCTATGTATGCATCGACCGCTGCGAGTCCTGCCTGTGCGGGGATCCCGTCTATCCAAATCTTCTGCATCTTGATCGGTGGATCAGAATGCCCCAAGTTCAGGTATGCTCCTGATGAGCACATCGCCCCGAACGTGCCAGTCGTGACTACATCCACGTCTTTGGCTGCCTTCTTGGTCCCGTTCGCTCGAACGAACTCCTTGAACTCCTGAGCGGTCATGACGACTACGTCGCCGTCTGCGATCTTCTGGACTATCTCGGCATAGCTCTTGGTCGGAGAGTTCTGTTTCTTGCCAGCTCTCTTCTTCCTATCGCTCAGATTAGCCCCTCCCTGAATGCAAGCTCGGCGTTCAGGACCGATCCGCCGGCGCCGCCTCTAACCGTGTTGTGCACGAGGAGGAGGAATCTCAATCTGTCATTGTTGACCCTGATACGGCCGACGCTGATCGCCATCCCCTTGGCCCTCTCGGGCATCCCTGCATCGCAATCGAGAATCGGCTGAGGACGGTCGGGCTCCTCTCTCACGATTATCGGTTGAACGGGCGCGCTCGGGAGTTCCAGCTCCTGCGGTCTGCTCCTGAAGCTGGAGAATGCCTTCGTTATCTTCTCCGCGTTCGGCATGTCTCTTTCCTTGATGAAGACCGTCTCCAGGTGTCCATCCCTCGTGCAAACCCTTGCGCAGCTGGCTTCGATGCTGACTGGCGAGTCTCCGAACCTGCCGTTGCTGTATCCTCCAAGGATCTTCTTTCCTTCAGAGGACATCTTCTCTTCCTCACTCTTGATGTATGGTAGGACATTGCCGAGGATGTCTATCGACGGGACTCCTGGATAGCCTGCACCTGATAGCGCTTGGCAAGTTGTCACATACACTTCCGTGAACCTGAACGCATCGACCAGGGGTTTCAGACCTAGGGCGAGGCCGGTGACGGAGCAATTGGCATTCGTCACGATGTACCCTCCTTTCTTCCTTCGCAGTCTCTGCGCCTCGATGGATGCCAGGTGGTCCGGGTTGATCTCAGGGACCAGTATGGGTGTGTCGATATCCATCCTATGTGGCGATGCGTTCGAGAATACCGCCATGCCCTCATCGGCGCACGCGTCCTCGACCGGACCTGCGACCTCTGAGGGGAGACCACTGAATATCACCTCTACCCCTTCCTTGGCCAGAGCCTTGGGGTCGGTCGTTTGTATCTTACTCTTTCCAAGGTCTTCGTTCATATCGATATCGAAGAGCTTCCACACGTTGGCCAGGGTCTTACCTTCAGATCTATCGGAAGCGCAGTAAGCGGCTACCTCGAAATATGGGTGCATGTGGAGCATGTGAGCGAATCTCTGTCCGATCATTCCGCTTGAACCAAGTATTGCTGCCCTCTTCTTCTCCATGTGTTTCAGTCCTCCGTGTATTGCTTCACTGAATGCATAAGCTGGATGAACTCATTGTGCTCTTTCTCGATTGCCGCATTCTTGATCTTGCTCAGGTTGCTCTCCATGATGTCGAGCATCTCTTTCGTCCTGGGGTTGAGCGTCTGTATGTCATGATACACGCGCCGACTTTCCCCTGATATATCCTTTGCCAGCGCGGCCAGTCTCGCGAAGGATGGCCCTTGCACGCTCTGCAGCTCCGAAAAAGACATCCCCGAGGATGCGAGAGTGGTGCCGAACAGCAGGCCGGTGACATGAGACAGGCCGAGTATGTATGCCATCATCTGGTCATGCTCCTCAAGGTAAAGACGTGTGATCTTCGCTCCCGCGAATTCGAACATCTCCCTTGCCTCGGCGGTCGCCTGCTTCGATCCGCAGTCGCATATTACCACGTTCATGCCTTTCGCGGAAGGTGCACCTGGTCCGAACATCGGGTGGACGCTTGCTATCTTCAACCCGTCGGCTGCGGCGAGTCTCAATATGCCCGCTATATGTGATTTTATGCTGCATATGTCGAGGATGAGCCCAGAAGGACGCGCTGATACAACTCTCTGCAGGTCTTCCGGACACAGGCCAAGCGGGCTAGCTACGATTATGATGTCGCTGCTATTGATCGCCGGGTCAAGCAACCTCACGTTCGAGTATCCCTTCAGCCGACCACGGGGGTCCCAGACCTTCACTTCCGCGCCTCTGTTCGATAGGAACCTGCACATCCACTCCCCCATCTTGCCTGATCCTCCGACAACGACGGCCTTCTTGCCATCCAGCCCCTCCCGTCTGACTCCCTTCTGCACATTGACAGAATCGGCTATCAGAAGTCGTGAGATCTCCTTTGTGATGTTCTTATCCGCATTGAGAGACTTGGCCAGCGCGGTCATCTTCTCAACGACCTTCTTCTCCCTAGGGATGTCTCTGATCTTCAGCCCGTCCCTCTTCTTGACGAGTCCGATCTCCTGCGAGACATCCTCCCTCCTGACTATGAGTGACATGATCTCCGCGTCTATCCTCTCGATATCTTTTCTTAGGGCGTCGAGTTCATCCTTGCTCAGATGAATCCCCCCTGAAGCATCAGATCGAGTATCACGGACGCTGCTGAATTCTCCACCACCGGGACCGCTCTCGGTACTATGCATGGGTCGTGTCTGCCCTTCACTTCCAGCTCTACAGGCACCTTTTTCTGGATGTCCACACTCATCTGAGGTCCTGCGATCGAAGACGTCGGTTTGAACGCTACTCTGAATTCTATGGGCATACCGTTCGACAGTCCGCCCAGTACGCCGCCCGCATTATTCGATTTGGTGGCGATCTTGCCATTCCTGACGATGAATGGATCGTTGTGCTCGCTCCCGGTCATGGACGCAGCTCTGAAGCCCGATCCGAACTCGACACCCTTGACCCCTGGTATGGAAAACATCATCGCAGACATGATGCTCTCTATTGAATTGAAGAATGGCTCGCCGACCCCTACAGGAACGCCACGCACGGTGCATTTGACGATTCCGCCAACGCTGTCCTTATTCTCATGGGCGCGGACGATTTCTTCCATCATCTCCTTCGCGACATTCCTGTCCGCACAGCCGACCGCGTTCGCCCTTGCGACCTTCTCCACAACGCTGGAAGGTATCTCCTTATCCAACTTCACGCTACCGATCTGGACGGTCTGGGCGACGATCCCTACTCCCTTCTTTCCGATCACCTGTCTCGCTATCGCGCCCGCGATCACGAGGCCCGCCGTCATCCTACCTGAGAATTGGCCTCCACCCCTATGGTCGTGATGTCCCTGGTATTTCACCATGGCTGGGTAATCAGCGTGCCCTGGTCGTGGGACGCGCCTGAATGAATCGTATGCCGATGAATCCTTGTCGGTGTTTCTGACTAGACCGACTATCGTGGCCCCAGTGGCCTTTCCGCCAACAACGCCCGATATTATCTCGAGCCTGTCCCGCTCCTTCCTGGGTGTGGTGTGCATGCCCTTCCCGGGGGATCGCCTGTCCAGTTCTACCTGGATCACGGCTTCCGAGACCCTAGAGCCTGGGGGGCACCCTTCTATCTTGGCTCCGACGCAAGGGCCGTGGCTGGATCCGAAGATGCCCACTCTGTATCTCCTTCCGAACTCGTTCATCTCCTCACCTCGAGCCGACATCCAAGTTGATGCATGTCTCTAAGGAATCCGGGATAGGATACCTTATACGATTCGTCGTCCTCGATCGTAGTCCCGGATGTCGATACCAGAGCTGCAAGTACTGCGGCCATAAGAATCCTGTGGTCTCCATGAGTCTGGATGCTGGCACCCTGGAGTTTCTCGCCTCCGAGTATCACACAGCCATCTTCGGTGGGTTTGACCCTTACGCCCATGTCTCTCAGGAAGTCGGTCGTGGTCAAAATCCTGTCGCTTTCCTTCTGTTTAAGGTTCCGCCCACCCTTTAGTACGGTCTTTCCATCGGCGACCGCCCCGAGCACAGCCAACACGGGGAACAGATCAGGAGTGTCTCCGACGTCTATCTCCAATCCCTCGAGTCTTCCTCCTCGGACACGTGCGGAATCTTCGGATACGGTCACATCAGCGCCGAATCTCCTCAAGTGGTCCAATATGGCCTTATCTCCCTGGGGGGATCCTGCATCCAGATTCCTCACCGTCACGTCTCCGTCTGTGACTGCACCCGCCGCGAACAGGAATGCCGCCGAGGAATAGTCGCCTGGGACGGTATAGACATCACGTGACAACATCTGCTTTCCTGGCACATGATACGTGTTCTCGGAGGCATCCACGCGCGCCCCGAACTCCCTGAGCATCTCAAGGGTGATGTCCACATATGGCTTTGAGACGAGTCCTCCCGTGATTCCGATATCGGTATCTGTCTGCTTCTGCGTGCATGCTATGATCAATGATGATATGAATTGGGAACTGACCGTCCCCGATATGGTGGTCTTGTCTTTCTTGATCGGTCCTGTTATGGTCAAAGGCGGGTTCCCTGGCACCCCCTTGTACTCACATCTGGCGCCCAGCTGTGTGAGCGCATCGATGAGAGGTGCCATGGGTCTCTTGATGAGGCTCGCATCACCGGTGAGGGTCGTCTCGGTGGGCAGCAACGAGGCTAGACCCGTGATCAATCTCATGGTCGTCCCCGAGTTCCTGGCATCTATGATGCCTGCCGCTGGTGCCAGTTTGTCGCAGATGATGTTTATGTCTGCCTGAGTCCCTGCGATGGATGCCCCCAGCAGGTGCAGGGCGTCCAGAGTCGCTCGCGTATCCTCCGAGAGGAGCGGATGTCTAAGAGTGAATACGGAATGGGTGAGCGCGCCGAGGACCATTGCTCTGTGTGTGTATGATTTTGATGGTGGCGCCTGCACAGTTCCTCTCGCTGTGGATGATTTGATCACGATTGCCAGGGAACCACCTCCCTGGCTGGGGTGTTGTTGAGATCGGCTGAGATGATTGTCCCGTCGAATGAATCCAAGACATCCATGATGCGCCTTCTATCAACATGACGTACGATCACTGCGGTGGCCGGCCCGGTTCCAGATATGCCGGCAGCGACGGCGCCAGATCTCCTGGCCGCTTCTGCGACTTCCTCAGACACATCGAGGACCTTCGAGCAGGCCTTTGAATTCAGCTCCATCGCCCTGGAGTAGTCTCCATTGAGTGCGCTTTTGATGGCGTCCTCCACCTGGGGCCGAACAGGGCTGAAGTCCATGTTCTTGACATCCTCTTTTCGGATTTTTCTCTCTGGAACATGTATGAGCACAGTGACAGGATCCTGGATGCGCCATCTCTTCAATATCCGCCTCGCCTTGTTGTCCGTTATGACAGCGCCTCCATGGAAACATGCAGACGAGTCGTCGAAAGCTCCGGTGACCGTAACGCCTGCCTTGATCGATTCGTCGATGGCCAGCCCGATGAGGTCATCATCGCTCATATTGATGTTCAGTGCCCTTGATGCTGCGAGAACGACTGCGTTGGATGCTGCGCTGCTGCTTTTCAATCCTCTTGAAACCGGTATGTCCGATCTGATGGTCACCACTCCACCTAGATCGCGCATGCCTGCCCTTTGACTGACACCTTCGATGCATCCTCGGACGAGATCAGTCCCATCTTCGGCCCCTTCGAGTCTCACCGATCCATCATCTTGAGATAATCTCACCTCTGCATCTATCTGCAGCGTGATGCCCATCGCCGAGCCTATTCCAGTGGGAATGGCATTGACTATGGTCACAGCTCCTCTGCAGGAGGCAATCCCGATCATCGTAATGCCCTCCTCGCAGCCCTGGACATGGCCTTCACATCTGGTTCTCTGGATGTCCATATCCTGAACGATTGGGCGCCTTGATGGACCAACATGTCGAGTCCGTTGACTGCCTTTGCCTCCCTTGACCTGGCAATCTTCATGGACTTCGTCATGGGCGGGTTGTAAACTAGATCGAAGAGTATGGTCCCTCTCCTGAACACGCGCGCAGGGACTGGTATTCTCCCCCCGTGACTCTTTGTTCCCATTGGCGTGCAGTTCACCACTATGTCGTAAGAATGACCTCTTCCCTTGAGGGGTAGATGGACAGCATGACCATCGACCATGGAGGCGACCTCCTTGGCCTTTCTGAGGCTACGTGCTGCAACTGTGACATCCGCCCCGAGGTGGGAGAGCACATGAACTGCCGATCTCGCGGATCCTCCGGCGCCTACGATGAGCGCGGAGGTATCAGATGAGATGCGTATTTTTCCTTCAATCATCCGAGTTAATCCTGTCACATCGGTGTTTTCTCCGTAAATTTTCGAAGCCTCGAATTTCACCGTGTTTACCGCCCCTGTCGCAATGGCCGAAGGCCCTAATCTATCACACAATGAGTGCACCGTTTTCTTGTGCGGTATTGTCACATTGAGCCCTTTGAAACCGAGGTTCCTGAATCGTTCGAGGGCCTCTCGGTCAAGGTTCTTTGGGGGCACATCGAGATGAAGGTATGCTCCAATCAATCCCGAATTCGCGAGGGCGGCCTCCTGCATCGGCTGTGACACCGAATGTGAGACAGGGTGCCCTATCAGTCCAAGGACCACCTTCTCACGCTTGTACAGGCTCAGCTGAGTCCTCAGATCCAATTGACCGGGAGCGGCCGGTTTGCCTGGCATGCAACAGTAGACCATCGATGACCCCATCTGACGGACGCACACGCGTGTCATCCGTCCCTGCTCCCCCATGCCAATCAACGTGAACCGTTCACCATTCATGGAGAACTTCCTGGATATGGCGGAGAGCATCAATGCCTGACCCGCGTCCTCGCACGGCATGGCGACCTTGCCGATATCTCCGGCCTTACATGCCCTTCGGAGTCTTGTCTCGACATCCTTCGCCTTCACGGGTCTCGTGAAGTGACTGGATGCGATAATCTCCGGTCTGGTCCGTGCCTTCTTCATCTCCTTGAGGAGATCTGCATCGGGCTCCAGTTCAAGGTCGACGTATTCAAACCCCGCCTCGATGACCGCTCTCAGCGCTTTCCTTCTCGCGGCTTTTGTTAACCGGGACGCCCCTCCCTCCTTGTATGATCTCAATGTGGCGATGGCAGGTCCCCTGACAGCTTTCCTGACCCTTGCCATGAAACCAGCGTCGACACGGTCGATTTCCATCAGGTCCAACCTGATCTCCACAAGGTCAGCGCCCAGGCTGAACGCCTTCTTTGACGAGCTCGAAACTCTGGAGACGCTTCTCTCTACGATAGAAGCGACAATGAATGTCATCACTCACTTCTCCCGGATTGTCTCCTCGATGCGCATGCCGAAATGCCTTCCGCCACGCTCGAGTCTCAACAGTATGGTGTCGCCCAGTCTCAGGTTGGATACGGATACGACCTTTCCCTTGGAAAAGACGCGGATCGTTTCTGCGTTCTGGACGATGGTCGAATGATGCTCCCCGTCCACCTCGGCCTCGATCAGAAGTAACGGTCGTCTCTCGACCTTCGTTCGACCCACGACGACCTTTCTGGTGTGTCCATCTGCGCCCACAACCAACGCCTCGTCCCCGCCTCTCAGCTCTGAGAGATACTTCGTGGTGCCATCCGGCATCAGTATGTATGCATGCACGGGACCAGCGTTAACCCTGAACGGTCTTGATGCCGCGTACTCTGACTCGAGCGATTCTGAATGGATCAGGAACAATGAGGATGAGGTATTCCCGATGAGCATCCCTTCCCCTATGCCCATCATCGAACAGGTGTCTATGCATACCCTGTCCCCGAGTCCCAGTTGCCTGAGAACGGTTATCTTTCCTTCTCTCAGAGCGAGTTTGGGTGCCCCCTCATCCAGCAATCTGCGGAGTTTGGCTAGTTCATCTATTTTCTCCGGCACGAACAGGACACCATCTGCGCCCCTCTCCATGGTCTCGAAGAATAACCTGGCTTCCTCAGCGGTCCGCGCGAGCATGATCAGCTTCGCTTCCGTGCCCTGGAAGTGGACGATGAGGTTCTCGAGCGGAATGACCTTCCAATCCTTCGCCGATATCACGATGTTCGGGATCTTCTCGGCCGCCTTCTTGGCGGAGAGCTCATCCGATTTCTTCACGATATCGACCAGTTGTCCGATCCTCTTACCGTTCTCGATGAAGTCCCTGCCATCCAGTGTGATTGCTCGGAACCTGCCAAGGCTGGCGAGTTTCTGATCCTTCTTCTCTAAGACGACAGTATCGAACCCGCCCTCGAGAGCGGCCAGGACGATTTTCTTATTAGTATCGCTGTTGGGTTGGTGGATGGCCCCGATCCACACCTGACGGTTGATCAGTGGGCTCACCGCCTATAGGCATCCTTTGGGGACATACCCTCGAAAACAACCCGTCCCATGGCTCTTGTGATGCCTGTGACGTCATCGTGCTGGAAGACGTTCCTCCCTATCGATACGCCCTTTCCTCCAGCCTGAATAGACTCGTGGACCATCTGGAGTAAAGCTTCGTCGGAATCCATCTTCGGGCCGCCTGCTATGACAACTGGTATCGGCGTCCCTCGGACAACCTCCTTGAATGTGTCTATGGAACCTGTGTAGCTCGTCTTGACGATGTCGGCACCCAGTTCAGCTGACATTCTAGCGCACTGTTTGATTGCGTCCACATCGAACGCGCTCTTGGCATTCTTGCCTCGTGGGTAACACATCGCGAGCAATGGCATGCCCAATTCGCGGCATCTATCCGCAACAGCCCCGAAATCTGCTACCATCTTCTCCTCGTTGTCACCGCCTATGTTGCAGTGTATCGAGACCGCATCCGCGCCGATGGTTGCGGCTGAATCTGCGCTAGCGACCAGGACCTTGTAATTCGGGTCCGGGGAGAGGGATGTGCTCGCAGATATGTGGACAATCAAACCGAGTTTGGCGCCGACTGATGGCCCGATAAACGGAACAAGACCCTTGTGCACGACTATCGCGGAGGCTCCGCCTTCCGCGAGCTTGTCAACAGTAGACCCTATGTTCTCTATTCCCTTTACTGGACCCAAGGATATACCATGGTCCATCGGGACTATGACGGTTCTTCCACTCGTATTGTCGAAGATCCGTCTCAGTCTTATTGCCTTGCCCGTCATTTTTCTCACCAATTCATGCGTGCTATCCTTTGTCACTGTCAGCTTCCATGTTACTGGACCTATAAGACCCTTGCTACTCTTTAGCAGTCCGAAGGCGTACATTATGTCGCAATATTAATGTATTATTGTACACATGTAGTCATCGATTGGTATGTGGGACAAGATAGCAAACTACTTCGAAAAATTCCCTTCGCAGGCGAAGGTTGCTAGGTATCTTTTGAAGTACGGTCTGAGGATTGACAAGGACCATGTCTACTGCGGTGAAGTCCAGATCGCAGATTCATCCCTGGCAAGGGCCGCAGGTGTTGACAGGCGTGTTGTGAAGTCGACGATCGAGACCATCAAGGCCGACCCGACGCTGTTGAAGTTCTTCTCACAGCTGCAGCCAACGAACCATCTGAAGAATGCAGCATCCGCTATGGGCTGGAGCGCAATCGAGATCGTGCCAACGGATGCGCATGAGCCTGGGATCATTTCATCTGTCGCTGATATTCTCGCGAGGTCCCAGATAAGCATCAGACAGGCGATCGTGGACGATCCGATGACTTCAGAGGAGCCAAAGCTGTTCATCGTAACTGAGAGTCAGGTACCCGCTGAACTGATACCGTTGATCCGTCAGGCGCGCGGGGTCAAGGGCGTAACGATCTACTGATCCACATACTACGACACTCAGGAAAGGGAGACATGTGCGTTCCTCGGGCGAGTTCTCGAAGGCATACCTCGCCATCGGAGTGGCGATGGTCTCCATCTCTTTCGCCTCCATCCTCATCAGGTGGAGCGAGAGTCCTCCGTTCGTAATCGCGTATTATCGGCTCGGATTCACGTGCCTAATTCTGCTTCCGTTTCTGATTTGGTACGGGGGATTATCCGAGATACGCAGTTTCTCCCGTCGGGATTGGTTACTGGTGATTCTGAGCGGCGTTGCTCTATCATTTCATTTTGGGCTATGGATAGTCTCGTTGAGCCTCACTCTCGTGTCCACGTCAGTGATACTGGTGACTTCGCATCCTATCTTCGTTGCCGCCATATCCCATTTCCTCATGAACGAGAAGGTGAAGAAGATCGCGGCAATCGGCATAGTCGTGGCGTTCTCAGGGGTCGTTACGATCTCCCTAAGCGATTACTCTGAAGGCGGAGACAATCTGGTCGGGGATCTCTTGGCCTTCCTGGGGGGCATATGTGCGGGGGTATACTTCCTCTCTGGAAGGGTCGCGAGGCAGAGAGTCTCCGTGCTTCCATATGCATTTACGGTCTATGGACTGTCCGCCGTGATTCTGATGTGTTCTGCAGCCATCGTCGGCGATGGACTCCTGGTGACCGATGATCGAGAAATCATTCTATTCCTGCTCATGGCCATAGTGCCGACAATATTCGGCCATACGATGTTCAACTACGCTCTCAAAAAGGTCCCAGCACACATAATCTCCACGAGCGTGCTGGGGGAACCCGTGGGGGCTTCCATCCTCGCATACCTCCTGCTCCCAGGAGAAGTCCCTGGGATTCTCATAATCGCAGGTGGTTGTCTCGTGGTTCTCGGACTCTACATTGTCCTCACGGGTCGTGACAAGGGCGAACCTGAGGCACCAGAAACGCCTCCTCTGTCAGAGATGCTGTGATGATCTGCGGGCGAACACAAGGTACTACTTGACTTTGCATTCCGGTCTCGATTTGACATCGGCCATTATCGTCTTGAGTGTGACCACATCGCCGACCTTGCTCACGAAATCTACTGGAAGGCAGATCTTGACGCTTCCGAGGAAAGGCTTCTTGAAGGCAAGTTCCCGGCCGGCATCGTCCGTGAGTTCTATATTCAGATGCGTTACCTTCCAATTGTTCGTATCAACATTCGTTCCGTCGATTTGGCCCAACACGAAAGCATCCGACGTCACGACCTTCAAACCAACCAGTTTCACTGCTGTTACCATATCCTCTACCCCTTCGCGCGAGCGACCTTGGAGCGTAAGTAGATTACCCCTTTTTTCTTTCAAATTGCCAAGCAGATACGGCCGATTGCGCCTGAGCCACGGCATTTCGACCATGATGCAGGTTTGGTGCAACCTCCGGGATAACCTCTGTACTCACATTCGTTATTCATGGGCTGGCCAGGCACTCGATGATACTGTGCGCTATTGAGCGTTTTTATTCATGGTTGACCTCAATTTACGTTTGTACTGGATATATGTACCGTACCTTTCAAGCGGAAGGTCTATTAGGTCGCAAATCAACACTGTTATTATGAACCCCAACCTGGACGATGTCGATAGGAGAATCCTGCGGGAGCTGCAGACGGATGGCCGAGCATCTTTCAGGGACATCTCTTCCCGCATCGGCGTCAGCACCCCGACAGTGAGCGCGAGAGTACAAGCTATGACTGACATGGGTCTGATAAAAGGGTATTCGACACTTCTAGATGCGGATATGCTGGGACAGGTTTCTGTGATACTGACGATCAATGCGAAGCCATCCCATCTTGAGGATGTCTACGGGCGACTTATTGAGGATGAGATGGTCAGACAGATTTTCATTCTCTCGGACTCAAGGTTGTTGTGTATGCTGTCCTTCTACAATCAGGTGAAGTATAAGCTGTTCATCGAGACGACGTCCAGGATACCTGAGATCCTTTCGATGGATGCATCGATGATACTGAAGGCTCCGAAGGAGAATCAGAGGGCCGCGCTGACCGACGAGGCTGGATTGCTCATTCGTTGTTACTATTGTGGGCACATGATCCATGACGAGGGTGTGAAGATCAAGATGGACGGTAAGTATCACTATCTCTGCTGCCCTGTCTGTTCCAAGCTATACAAGGAGAAATACGACAAACTGAAGAAATCTGCTTGATATGCATCCTCCTCAGTTTTTGAGATCTTATTAAACGATTCATTCCTGATCAGGCGTACTTCTCAGGATTCTTGTCAAACGCCTTCTTGCAGCCGGGTGCGCAGAAGAAGAAATCCTTTCCTTTGTATGTCGATTTCCATTGAGCAGTCTTAGGATCCACATCCATTTTGCATATCGGGTCTATTGCCATTTCCATCTCCTCTCAAACATGATTGGGGAGCGGAGCCAGGTTCTCAGTTGCGGGGCATAGAGTGGGGTCTAGCTCCGCTCCTAGGCATTACTATTGCTTCACCGTGGGGATATCTCTTATCCCTTACAGCGCGTCCGATCCATTTTACACCAGGCTTACGGTGAAATGACAACGCTTATATCAAGTACCAATTATGCGGAACTTTGTAATCTGGTGAACTGAGATGCCGATATTCGAAAAGTCATCTGAAAAAGCCGTGACGCGCGCGATTTTATCTGAATTCTCAAAGGACATGGAGCGGTTCGCAGATACGGAAGTACTCATAGTGGGCGGTGGTCCCAGCGGACTTTTGGCTGCAAGAGATTTGGCTTTGAAGGGTGTCAAGGTATTGATTCTGGAGAAGAACAACTATCTCGGCGGTGGCTTCTGGGTCGGCGGATTCTTCATGAATACCATTACGATCAGGGCTCCGGCCCATAAAGTGCTCGACGAAATCGGCATAAGATACCGCGAGTTCGAGAAAGGGCTCTATGTGACCCCCGGACCATATGCCTGCGGCAAGCTCATAGCCGCTGCATGCGAGGCTGGCGCAGGTGTACTGAACATGACCATGTTCGATGATGTGGTGCTCCGCGAGAACAATCGGGTCGCTGGTGCGGTCATCAACTGGTCTCCTGTCACGTTCCTGCCAAAAGCGATCAACTGCGTGGACCCGATCGCAATCGAATCCAAAGTCGTCATCGATGCAACTGGTCATGACGCGGTGGTGGTCCGCAAGCTAGAGGAACGCGGCCTGATCAAGACCCCAGGCTTTGGAGCTATGTGGATCGAGAAGAGCGAGGATGCGGTCGTCGAGCAGAGCGGCATAGCCCATCCAGGTCTCATCGTCATCGGAATGGCTGTTTCAACAACATTCGGTCTGCCAAGAATGGGCCCGACTTTCGGGTCGATGCTATTGTCTGGAAGAAGAGGAGCCGAAGTGGCTCTTGACATGCTCAAGGGCGAATAGGATTCCTGGAACTCGCGGGCTTAGTGAGGTTTCACCGCTAACACACATAATCAAGCCCCGCCCTTGCTATGGAAATGGGATAGATCATTGACCGAAAGGCCTCTCGTCGTCACGTACTCCATTGCGAGCACGGCCGCGCTGGCCCCTTTTACGGTTGTGAACATCGGTATCTCGAGTTCGACCGCCAGTCTTCTCATCATGTACCCATCCCTCCTCGCGCCCGATGCTTCGGTGGGTGTTGTGATTATCATCTGAACCTGTCCTTTCCTCATCAGCGATAGGGCATCTGGTGAGTTCTTTTCTGATATCAGGTATACCGTAGTAGCTTCGATTCCATTTATTCTCAATATGCTCGCAGTCCCCTTTGTGGCGACTATGCCGAATCCGAGCTTGCTCAGACGTCGCGCGAGTTCGATGGCATCTTCTTTATCACCATCCGCAACGCTGACGTAGACCGTGCCAGACCTGGGGAGCCTCTGCCCTGCGCCCGCAAGGGCCTTGTAGACGGCTGCTGGGTAGTCCGTATCTATGCCCATTACCTCTCCGGTCGATTTCATTTCTGGCCCGAGTATGCTATCGACGCCGACGAGTTTGAGGAATGGGAAGACCGATGCTTTGACCGCATAGTGGTGTATCTCCGTGTCCTTGGTCAACCCCAGTTCCTCGAGGGTCTTACCGAGCATCACCTTCGTCGCAACCTTGGCTAGCGGAACGCCTGTCGCCTTTGAGATTATCGGAACCGTCCGACTGGCCCGCGGGTTCGCCTCGAGCATGTATAATATGCCATCCTTGTATGCCAGCTGGAGGTTCATCAGCCCGATCGTCCCCAAACTCACGGCGACCTTCCTGGTTATCGATCTGATCGCATCAATGACCTCGCCGGAGAGAGTAATCGGCGGGAGAACCATTGTCGCATCACCGGAATGGACACCAGCTTCTTCGATGTGTTCAAGGATGCCTCCTATGAAGACATTATTTCCATCGCTCACCGCATCCACATCTATTTCGATTGCATGGCTGAGATACTTGTCGACAAGGATCGGGTGCTTCTTAGACACCTTCGCGGCGCTACGCATGTATGTCTGCAATTCCGATTCATTGTAGACGATTTCCATTGCGCGTCCGCCGAGCACATAGCTAGGCCGGATCAGAACTGGATACCCTATATCTTCGGCGAGGGTCTTCACCTCATCGAATGAGAATCCCGTCCCTGACTCGGGTTGATGTATTCCGAGTTCTTGCATGAGTTTCGAGAACTTCTTCCTGTCTTCCGCGAGGTCGATGGCCCCAGGCGATGTGCCCAATATCTTGGTCTTCTTTCCTTTCAGCGCCTTTTCGAGCGGAAGGGCGAGGTTGATTGCAGTCTGTCCTCCGAACTGCAGGATTATGCCATCTGCATCCTCTTTCTCGATGACATTGAGGACATCTTCTGTGGTGATTGGTTCGAAGTATAGTCTCGTGGAGATATCGAAATCTGTTGAGACGGTCTCCGGATTGTTGTTCACGATCACGGCGTCTATGGATTCCCCCTTCAACGCAAGTGCTCCATGCACACAGCAGTAATCGAACTCTATACCTTGCCCGATCCGGATCGGACCGCTGCCCACTATGATCACGGTCGTGTTTGTCGATGGCCTGGCCTCGCACTCTTGTTCATACGTTGAATAGAAGTATGGGGTCTCCGCTTCGAATTCTGCAGCGCAGGTATCGACCATCTTGTAGGTGGGGTACAGATCATTCTTCTTTCTTATCCCTCTAATCACCTGCTCGTCCTTTCCTATGAGTGAAGCAATGTACTCATCACTGAATCCTAGCTTCTTAGCGTTCTGTATCGTAGTGATATCTAATCCCATGGATTTCAGATCGCTCTCCATATCGACGATATTCTGGATCTTCCTGACAAAGAATGGGTCCCATTTCGCCATCTTGCATACGCGCTCGACACTGAAACCTCTTCTCAGTGCTTCGGCGATCACATAGAGCCGAAGGTCAGTGGCGACGGTGAGTTCCCTTTCGATCTCATCATCTGTCCAAGGCTCAGGTTCAAGAGCGACTCTGTCGATTTCTAGCGACCTCACAGCCTTCAGAATGGCTTCCTCGGCGCATCTGCCTATTGCCATGACCTCCCCAGTGCTCTTCATCTGGGTTCCCAGTCTCCGGTCGACCGTCCGGAACTTGTCAAATGGCCATCTCGGTATCTTCATCACAATGTAATCGATGGATGGCTCGAAGGCTGCGCAGGTCTTCTTGGTAATAGCATTTGGAATCTCGTCTAGAGTCTTACCGATTGCGATCTTTGCCGCCACTCGTGCGATCGGATAGCCAGTAGCCTTCGATGCGAGCGCCGAACTCCTAGACACTCTCGGATTGACTTCGATTACGCGATATTCTCCTGTATCGTGGTCGAACGCGAACTGGACATTCGCCCCTCCCTCAATCCCCAATGCTCTGATGATGTTGAGCGATGCGGAGCGCAGCCTCTGATGGTCGTTATCGCTGAGTGTCTGGGCGGGAGCGACGACAATGCTCTCCCCCGTATGGATTCCCATCGGGTCCAAGTTCTCCATGCTGCAGATGATTATGCAGTTATCGTTCCCATCGCGCATGACCTCGTACTCAAATTCTTTCCACCCGATCACGCTTTCCTCGATGAGTACCTGCTTGATTCTGGAATATGCCAGACCCCTTCCAGCGATGTCTTCAAGTTCCTTCTCGTCGTATGCGATTCCACCGCCGGTTCCTCCGAGTGTGAATGCCGGTCTGACCAGCACTGGATATTGTCCGATCTCCTCTACTGCCTTCTTTGCCTCATCTATCGAGCGCACAGTCTTACTTTTTGGAATCGGCTCGCCGAGGTCGAGCATCGTCTCTCTGAACAATTCTCGATCCTCTGAACGGGCTATTGCCTCTGGTTGACTCCCGAGGAGCTCTACGTTGAATCGTTCCAGGTATCCTTTCTCAGCGAGTTCCGAACACAAGTTCAGTGCCGTCTGTCCTCCCATGCCCGAGAGAATCCCATCAATCTTCTCCTTCTGGATTATCGCTGCGACAGTCTCTATGTCAAGAGGTTCTATGTAGACTATATCTGCCATCTCCAGGTCCGTCTGGATTGTCGCTGGATTGGAATTGACGAGTACAGTCGTGTATCCCTCCTCTCTGAGTGATTTGCATGCTTGTGATCCGGAGAAATCGAATTCTGCTGCTTGTCCAATGACGATGGGTCCCGAGCCGATGACCATGAGCCTCTTGAGATCATCCCTTCTCGGCATCAGTCCTCCTCCAGCATAGTCTTGAATCGGTCGAATAGGAATCTGGAATCGCTTGGTCCAGCATGTGCTTCTGGATGGAACTGCACCGAGAATATAGGGAGTTCTGCGTGCCTAATGCCTTCAACAGTCGAATCATTCAGATTGATGAAACAGACCTCTAGTCCCGCATCCTCTGCGGATTCGCGATCCACCGCGAACCCATGGTTCTGCGATGTTATCAGAACCCTGCCCTCGAACTTCACCGGCTGATTGATGCCTCTATGACCGAATTTGAGTTTGTAGGTCTTCGCCCCAAACATGAGCGAGAGGAGCTGGTTACCGAGGCATATGCCCATCATCGGATATTCTTCTTTGAGTTTGGCTAGGGTGGATACTGTAGCAGAAAGCATCTCTGGATGCGCTGGATTGCCCGGACCATTGGTGATGAATATCCCATCCGGTTCGAAGCTTCTCACAGTCTCAGGCGTTGCATCATATGGGAGCTGGATCACATTGAATCGCTTCCTCAGCTCAATCAAGATGTTCTCTTTCACTCCGCAATCAAATACTGCGACGGTCTTCGATTTCTTCTCATCGAATCTTATCGGTATGCCCGTGCTCACACTTGCCACAAGATTGGTTTGATCCGGGTTTCTTGAAATCTTCACCTTCTCAAGCATGGCTGCAGGGTCTCCCGCAGTGATTCCTCCCATCATCGTCCCCACATCCCTGATCTTTCGGATGAGGGCTCGTGTGTCTATGCCACTTATGCCCGGAACCTTCGATGCTCTGAGAAATTCGTCAATGGTCTGCACGCAATCTCTGTGGCTCGGAAACCTCGAATGTTCCATGACCACATATCCCCAGACCTGGACTGCCTTTGATTGATTATCCTGGGAGTTAGTCCCATAATTTCCGATGAGCGGATATGATGACACAAGGATCTGGCCACAGTACGATGGGTCTGTCAGAGATTCCTGATATCCCGTCATTCCGGTGGAGAAGACGACTTCTCCGATTCTATCTTCGAGAAAGCCGAAGAGCACCCCATCATAGACCGTCCCATCTTCGAGGACAAGGTAACCCTTCATTCGCACGACCTGTCGTGTATTCCAAGAAGGGTTAAAGAAGCTTATTGTGTGGAGTCGGACTCAATTCGTCTCGATTATCCAGTTCTGGACATTGAATCGTTGCATCAGATGGATTCTGGACAAATGGAATCATTTCTCGGATGACTCCCAATCCCTTCGTAACAGAGAGAACAGGTACTCATCGACATACTCACCATTCCATTTGGAGTAGTCTCGAAGAATCCCCTCCTGCACGAACCCTAGCTTCTTGATCAAGGATCTCGAGCGTGGATTGGTTGCCATGATTGTAACCGCTATCCGGTTCAGCCCCATTTCCTCGAAGCCATATCGAATGGCTTCCTTCATGGCTTCGACCATGATTCCCTGTCCCCAGTGCGCTGGCTGCAGATCATATCCCATATCGGCCTTCTTGAAATCCTTGTTCCAGGCGTAGAATCCGCAGCTACCTATTATCTCGTCAGACCCCTTGAACCGGATTCCCCATCTGATACCTCTGCCTTCCTCGAAGAGGCCGACGATGTAGAGGTTCAGCTCCTCTTTGGCAGTCTCGATATCCTTCGGACCTTCGAAACCCTGTCCTTCGATTATCTCTTTAGTGGAGAAATGATCGAAATACCATTGATAGTGGTCCTTGGAAATCCTGCCCAGTATGAGTCTTTCTGTTTCTATGACCGGGAACTCAACTTGCTGTGCTGGCATGGGCTTCAGTGATTGACGCGATTTGACATAAAGCTTGTCCGCCCATTTCCAATGTCGATCCATCATCGTATCGAAACGTAGATGGGCATCACAACGCTCCGGTCACATCAGAGATGGAGTATGTCAGCGCGCAGTCGATGTCTTCGAACCCGTCATCACTACCATCCGAGGCCCAAGAGCCCTCAAATGTCGATGTGAGTGTATGAGAGATGAAATATCCAGTTCCAGACTCACAATCGATCATGTGATTCTCTGCAGGATCCCCGTTATACACCTTTATCGTGAAGCTGAGGCTGATTACGTTCTCAGGCAACTCGATCGAAGCTTCGAACGGGGATTCAAGCACCATCGAGCCATCGAACACTTCGCTTGTGAAACTCTCATTGGTCGGAACCATATCGTTTCCAATGTACGCTATCCATATCACAAAGCATGGGTCACCAGCGAAGGTGCCATCTTCTTGATAATGGTCTATCGAGACAATGACTGCTCTGAGCTCAGAATCATCCGTCACCATGATTGTCAGGATCGCTCCTGCTATCAGAACGGCGGCGATACAGAATGATATGATGTAATACCGTCTCTCCTTCTTCATGAAGAAAAAGATCCCAAGGATTGCACACAACACTCCAAGAGCAATGATCGGCCCGATTATGATCAGTTCCATGCAGTTCTCGGTGTGAGTAATGCGTTCTTTCCCTATGACCCTTTCTCGCGGGAGCTGCTCATTCGAAGAGGATCCTTAGAGTGGTCGTTATGCCATCAGTGACAAATGCCTCTATCTCTGGGCGGACTTCTCTTCCTCTGAGCTTCACCCTCATTGAACCGGGGATGCTGCGGATGCTCTTAGCGTTTCGGAGCATGATCAACATATGATCTTCTGGTCCATAGATGTCGAAATCATGTCTCGCCAGGCTATCGTTCCCTACCCTAACTCTTCCATCCATGGTCATCGTGAGGGTGACATTCTCGTTTTCGGTGCTGAAACCTATTATGGTGCCTTTCTTTCCCATGAAGCGGGCGAATCTTCCAGGGGGCGTCGAATTCATCTTCTTCCACCAGTTGCTTTCCATTCGGACATTGTTTCGGTGCAGAAACGATTTCAACGGAGTATCCTCTCCCCTGCTCGATGATGTTGAGGGGCTGCTCTCAATGCGAGCGTCATCTTCGCGCCTATTACGCGAGACGATTACAAACATGGCTATTGCCAGGGCGAATGTCCCGATGGTGATTGCAATGTCGGTAACAACAACATCTCGATCGAATAGCAGGAGCCTTACCATCACAAGCACTGGTATCAGGAACAGATATCGAATTCTCTTCTGGACGTGGTTGCTGACATTCGAATCTCCTTTCTGAACGTACACGTATGATGCATGTTTCTTATCCTCAGATGTCGAAGCAAGCTCATTTCCACACATCGAGCAGTAGACCGTGTTCTCTCGGTTATCGTGGCCACATTTCGAACAGTTCGTCGTGCACCCCACCACTCATGCGGTGAATCGCTGTATAGAATATCACACTTGCGGTTGATGACCACACATCAATCGTGGAACTCGCTGTTGGCGCATTCGGAACGGACAATGAACAGAGTTCAGATGGCTCTTCACCCTTCAATTTCTTTATAATACCTCGAAAACAATAGTCCGCTGAGCCGAGAATGTTTCCAGAGCACTGCAAGGAAGTCAGCGTCAGGTCGGTAGATTTCCAGTTGACTGAGGAGAACATCCTCAGGTTCCTTAGCGGCAAGAATGCATACATCCGGACGAAGTACTACGTATTGAATTCCGGTAGTTCCTGGGCCGTGGCCGCCATAACGAAGCGAAGAGCCAATTCTGTTCTTCATCCGATAGAGTCCGTTCGAATCCTAGCGCTGCCGAGTGAGACGAGATTCATCCACGATGCTTCGCTGGAGGTACTGTCCGCCACTAAGATGGGGATGATTCGCGAAGAGATAGGCTCGCATTGCGTGGTCGTGAAGGGCCGATCCGAGCACATATCGTTCTTCGTGGAAGAAGATGCAGAACTGTTGACTGTCTTCGATGTGGTGCCGCCTGCTCCATCGAAGCTGGTGAGCATGGTCGATCAAGTCCTAGAATCCGAGCTCCAGGACAGGTTCGTCAAACGCGAGGTCATCGAGTTGGACCTGAACGATATCGCTGCTGGAATAGATACTCCTATCATAATGTTCCCCTGCAGAGCCTCCGGTCTCAACTCCGAAAAGGATGTCATGTATCTCGACGAGACACGGGAACTGGACCGTTCAAAACTAGATGGGATAACGCTAGTTGGGTGCAGTCTGTCCGCTCGTATCTTCAAGGCGATCTATGGCAGGGAGCCGAAACTAGTCAATATATGCCCTCGAGATCTCGCCAAGCAAAGAAACATCCAGGGTCCGACGCTCGTCAAATGCTGCAAGGTCAAAGAAGGGTTCGAAAAGGATGGAGACCTGGTCATCGTCCCGTGGGGCACTAGGATGTCCGAGATTGCGGACGCACTCAGGGCAGTCCTGGGTTAGATGTCAAGCTCTTCTTCTCTGAATGCAACGACTGGGCACGGTCCCAGGCAACTGCTGCAGTGGGTGCACTTCTCGGCATCGATGGTCGCTCTCCCTTCCAGTCGGAGGGCGCCTGACTCACATCTCCCGATGCATATCCCGCAGCCAGTGCAATTCATGGCTTTGAACACGATCTCTTTGGTGATCGAAGCCCTTCGATCCAGTTCCTCTTCCGTCTTGCCCCTTATCATAACCGGCCCTTCGCCGAATACTGTCAGGCCGCGCACTTCGGCAATCTCTCCATCGGGTGATGTTGTGACTGTGCCTATTGCATTCAGGAGGTTTGCTACCCTCTCCATGTCGAGCCTCTTTGTGAATACACCTTCCATGCTCAATCCTTCGACACATGGACTGTAACCTTTCGTGCTCCTGAACTCGAGGAGTGTATCGCCATCCTGAGCGGATTCGCTCGCCCTCAAATCGATGCCTTTCATGGACAATTCACTCAGAATCGATTCCGGCACCCTCCGCCATCTCCACAGGTCGTATTCCCTCCACGCGTCCGGCATGCCTTTCCTCTTCGAGTATTCGTCGAGCAGCGCATCCCATCTCCCAAATTCCTCACTTATCTTCCTGACCTTCTTCAATTCGGCGAGATCCGTTGCTGGACATAGGAAACAACCTATCCTCTCCAACCCCTCGCGGTACAGCGGATTGTAATTCGCCTTCCTGGCAAAGAGATAGATCCAGACGTGAAGGGCGGTCCATTTCTGAATCGGCGACGCACCGAGCTGGTTCGGGGTCCAGGGGTTCCTCCATATGCGTCCTTTGCCCGCTCTGAGTTCTGATTCGTACGCACGCTGTCCTATGAATGAGAGAACACCCTTCGGGAAATTCTTCTGGATTATCCTTGTGGCCGGCCCCAGTTTGCATGTCTTGCAACACCATCTGTAATCCTTTGCCGGAGGACCGAAGAGCGCGACATTCCTCCAGAATGCGTCCCCTGCCTCTTCCTTGACTATTTCAAGGGAGTATTCCTCGGCGACCTCTTCGACGTTCCTCTTGGTTTCCAGGAACTCGAGACCTGTGTCGATGAACATGAGTTTTGGCCGGATTCCCGCTTCGAGGACCAACAACAATGTTGCGAGACTGTCTTTTCCGCCGCTGTAGGAGACTGCGATTGGCAGAGGATTCTCGCTCACCACCCTGCTGATGAAGACCTTGGCCTCACTTACTCTGCGTTCCAAGACCTCTTTATTAGCAACCAAGACATCGTCCCACGTGACATCGGTGTTCCTTGGTTTGTGAACTTCATCTGCCACCACCCATCGTGTCTTGACCGCGGTCCCTTTTGTACCTGGTCTGAGCATCTCATCTGCGGATAACTTCGCGACACCGACGGAAACCGGGTGTCTTCCCTTGTCCAGCACCAATACATCGTCTCCCCGCCTGATACCTGGATCGCATTGGAGGACCCCAATGGCCAATGTACTCGCCTTTCGATTCCTGATGGGATCGAGAGCACCGTCATCGACTATGACCCAACTCTTTGAGATCAGCGGTGCCAGGATTTTGGCACTGAGCGGCTTGAGGAGGAAACGGTTCCCATGTACGATGTCGAACCTGACAGCGCCAGCGACCTCCCCGTCAAGGATTATCTCATCCATGCGGTCCAGGTCTGGTGCTTTGTTCAATAGGACGATCTTTCCAGATGGTATCAGGGCATCGCCGGTTCCTGGACCGAACTGTCGGTCCACGATCTCTCGAATGTACTGAATATCTGATTCGAATGCTGGCCTGGCATCCCCTGGAGGGGTGATCTGCAGGCCTCTCGTATCAGACCCGCATCTCCCGCAAGACTTCTCTTCGAGTACTGGAAGGTTACAGGCATCGCACCAGCGTAAGTGGATCTTGCCAAGCCGTATCTCTGCCACAAGCTTCTGGAAAGTGCCTACGTATTATAGACTTTCCACTCGAACCTATTTGAGCGCCTTGAGCTGCTTGACGACAGATTCGACGGCGTCCTTCGCCCTCTCTATTCTGTCCTCTGCCTGGAGTCTGCTCATGCCCGGGCCAGTAATTCCGAGGCCGACTGGCTTCTCGAACTCGACCGCGAGATCAGTGATCTTCCTGGCAGCCTGGCCTATGACGATCTGGTCATGTGCCGTCTCGCCTTCTATGACCGCGCCTATCGTCACTACAGCATCGATCGATTTATCCTTCAGAAGCATCTTGATCGCCAGAGGCATATCGAATACGCCTGGGACCATCATGACTCTGGATACATCTACATCCAGGAATTTCGCATGCTCCTTCGCCCTTTCCAGCATCATCTGTGTCAGGTCGAAATTGAATTCGCTGCACACGATGCCAATCTTGTACTTGCTTGCCATTTCAGAACCTCCTTCTTTCAATCGTCAATCGACTGGTCCCGCATCACGGAACCCTTGTCTGAGCCCTTTTCCTGCATTCTTGGCCAGTCTCTCAGGTTTGAAGATTAGATTGTACGCATTGATTGCGTGTTCCCTCGCTCTCTTCTCGGCCAGCCAGCTCAATTCTCTGCCATCCTTCGCTTCGTCCTCATGGACGAATACCTCGATTATGTGCTTGTTCGTCATCAGCTGAACCTGAATGAGGGCCGTGGAAGCTTCATGAGCACACATCTTGTCAATCTGTTCAGGCCCTGGCATTCCCAACGCCATCACTATGTCGCAATCCTTCTCTTCAATCAGTTTCTTGGCTGCGACTGGCAAGTCCTTGACGCCCGGGACGGTGTATCTCTCTACCTTGAATCCAGTGCCTGTCTTCATGAGCTCGTCGATTGCACAGCCACCCATGTCGACTCTTGCGAAGGTCGTGTCGACGATGCCTATCCTCTTCATCTCCTCTCGACCTCCGCAAGCTTCTTGTTCAGATCGTAGAACTCTATGACCTTGCGTATGATCTTGCGTGTGCCGTCCAGGTCATGGTCCAGATGGGGCATTCTGACAACTTGGACGTTCAGGCCTCTTTTGAGTAACTCCTTCTCGAGTTCGACAGGTTCGAACTCCTGATCGTAACCTATTGTGATCACATCGGGCCTGATCTCCTCGACGACCGCAAACATATCCGCGCCGTCCTTGCCCAGGATTGCTTTGTCCACAGGTTTCAAAGCCTCGACCAGCTCGACGCGCATGCTCTCCGGTGTGATCGGTTCGTGCTTTCTCCTTCGGACGGTGTTATCAGTAGCCACGACGACTATCAATTCGTCTCCCAATTCCTTGGATGCCTGGAGATAGTGGACATGGCCAAGATGAATGATATCGAAAACGCCGGAGGCCATTACTCGTACCATGGGAGTCTACCCCTTCCTGAACTCCTTCCAGGCATCGATCACGTCTTTCCCCTCGATGAAGACCAGATCGTGCTTCTCAGCATATGTCCTTGCCGCTTCTTTCGAGAGTGCCCTGCCGTCGTCCCCCATCATCTCACAGATGGTTGCCGATGGCACGAGCCCAGTCATCATGACGAGAGCGGTGGTGAGTTCGGTGTGGCCGAACCTGGTCTCAAGTATTTTATCCGAGGTGTTGAGAAGATGAACATGTCCAGGTGCCCTGAAGTTCTTGCCCAGTTCTCTCTTGCCCCATCCGTCTCCTTGTGCGACGGCCGTTTTAGCCAGTTTTGCGAATTCTGTGATCGTGAGGGCCCTATCGTCATCGGTTATGCCCGTGAACGTCTTCCTGTGGTTTATCGTGATCCCGAAAGCGGACTTGACATCGTACGGGATATCATTGGGCGTGAGCCCTCTCATTACGGGGTACTCTTCAGACATGCCTGCGAAAATCTCTGTGAGGAATGGTAATCCAAGGCTTTGCCTTATGGTTGGATCTGCGGTTGTACAGATCAGTCCTCCAGCGCTCTTCCTCAGAGTTCTTATGGCCGAAGATGTGACGAACTCAGATGCGATGACCATGTCTGTCTCCTCCTCGCGGCCATCTGCGTCGTAGACCAGGACGAAGCGTCCTTCCCTGAGCTCTTTGAGCGCCCGCAACACAGTATCTGAAGCCATCTGAGTCGTTCATTCGGTGGGAACATATTATGGATGTTGTAGTTACCATTCCGAAAGTATCAGTCTACCCTTCTTAAAGCCTCAGCGGGGGCCAGTCTGGCTGCTCTCCTGGATGGTGATAGTGTCGATGCGAGCGTCATCGCGAAAGCGATAATCGTTATCATGAGGATCTCTGACCACGGTATGACAAAGCGAGAGAACTCATCGAACCCTCCCCACGAGAAGAGACTCCACGAAAGGGCCAACCCTAGCAATATGCCGAGCGTTATCCCCAGAAGTGATACGAACGATGTCTCAAGGAGGAAAGTCTTCAGGATCATATCCCGCTGGAAGCCTATGGCTCTCATGACACCTATCTCTTGCCTTCGTTCTGCTATGTTCCTTATGGTTATTATGCCGAGCCCTGTGATGCCCACGATGAGGCCAACGCCAAGGAAGATCTCCATGAGCTGCATGGTCGACGACGACATCTTCAGGGATTCTTCGATGAGATCCTTCACGACGATTGCTATCATGCCATACTCGGCGAAGGTCTTCTCCATCTCGGCCCTTATCTGCTCATCAGTGAATCCCGTGCCACCGATCGTATCTATGTAGAACAGATTCTGTTGATATGCTGGAGCGTTCGTCTCGACGAACTCTGCAGATGTGAACACACCGCCCAGGATCAGTTGATCCATGATGCCAATCACCGTCATGTTCTTCGTCATGCCGGTGGAGAAAGTCACGGTGAATGTGTCGTCCACACCGAGCGGCAAGCCGCCGGTTGTGAACGAGAACATGCCCTGGGAATAGGTGCCATCGAGTATTGCGAGACTCGAGTTGCCAGCTATAGCATTCCAAGCGTCCTCATCCGAGGAGAAATTCTCTGATCTCGATGCTAGCGAGAAATCGCCATCTGATAGCATCCGGTCATTGAACCCTATCAGATTCGCAGTAGGCGTCAGGTTGGAACTCTCAGTATGCAGTGACACAAGCGCCGATCTAGTCGATTCGACCCGCATTATCACGTCTGTCCCAAGCGACGCATTGATCTCATCCATTCCATCGATTATGTCCTCGTCCGTAATGTCGTGGAGCGAGAAGGCGATTATCTCGAACCCTCCAGAGAACTTCTCGGACATCGTGTCCACGCTCTCCCTCTGGAAGGATGCTATCATCGCTATGACGATCACCGTGAACATTATCAGTGCGAATATGAAGAGTGTCAACCCTGTTCTGAACTTCTTATTCAATGGATAACTGATAGCGATCTTCAGGATGGGTAACATGGTCTTCCCGCGTCCTAACAATCTCATGAGTCCGGCCAAAAGCAGGTCGCTGTTGAACATGGCCAGAATCACGCCACCCGTGACCAGGAGAACTCCAGATAGTATGAACATCTCCATGTCTCCTCCCAGCGTTCCGAATAGCTGGTCGATGATATTGAGTGGGTCCAGCATCCAGAATATCATGAATATGCCTGCGAGAGAGAATGGCCAGCGCGGACCGACGTATCTGATGGCTATCATGGCTGCCCCCAATGCGATAATGCATGGACCGCTGACTATGCCGGCAGCTTGTTCAGCTGAAGCGCTCAACATGGTCAGCAGGCTGCCAAACAATATGGCCAGTGCGCCAGTGATGACGTATCTCTTCTCCGACTTCACCAGCATTGGCTCGGGTATGTCCCTGATCGCTCTCACTATGTTGAGCTTGCTCACACGCCATGATGCGATGATCACTGTCAATGCGGTTAGCAGGAATCCAGAAGTCGCAGCGATTCCCAGGCTCTCCCATTGGAAGTGAAGAGACCAGCTCATGCCAGCGCCTCCGAAGATCATCGAGAATGCTTCCAGCATCACGAAGGCTATCAACAACCCGGCAAATGCGCCGACGATCGAAGCAGCGATTGCATATACGATCCCTTCGAACATGAATGTCTGGGTCAGATCTCCTCTTTGCATGCCGATGGCTCTCGAAATGCCCATCTCTGGCTTCCTCTCCTCGGCGAGCATGACAAATATGTTGATGATGAGCGCGATGCCAGCGATTATCGCGAAAGAGCTCATTACTATGAATATCTGAGATATCTGGTCCGCAGCTGTCTCCGCTGATTCCACACCGTCTCTCTTGATCTCAGAGATCTCGTAGTCATATTCAGAATCGAGGTTCTGTTCCAGCTCTGTGACTGCCTGCGATGACACTTTGTATCCTTCTTCGATGTCTCCAAGGCACGAAATATCGATCGCGTTGATCATGCCCGGTCTGACGAATATGGTGTCCTGGGCAAATTGCAGGTCAATGAAAAGAACATCTGAGAATCGCCAGGCACCCATACCTTTCTCAACGGCCACACCGGCCACTTCCAGATAGACTGGCATTCCGTCTTTCGAGAGTACGAAGAGTTGGTCCCCAATCGACGCCTCTATCTCATCGGCGAGACCCACGTTCAAAACGACCTTCCCAGATGTCGTATCCTCCGCTCCAAAGTCGTTCCCATCGGAATCGGTCAGTTCTCCTATGGCATTCTGGCGATCGTAGGCGAATAGCAGCGCAGAAGGAATTGAAAGGTTGTTCTTCAAATTGATTATCGTCGCAGCTCTCCTTATCGCTGGCGTGACCATATCGATGTGCGGTGTCGATCCAGATTCCTGGCTATAGATCAGGTCATCTGCAACGGATTGGTTGAAGAACAGCGACGCTCCGGATTCATCCTCAACAGTCACGAGTATGTCCGCATTTCCAGAACTCTCGAACACATCACCTTTGATGATGTAGTCCAAGGTGTCCCCGACCACGAGCGATCCTGATATCATCGCAGTGGCTACGAGCAAGCCGCTGGTCACGATGACCGCATATCTCATCCTCCTGGTGACGTTCCGGATGGCCATCCGTGCAAACATCCTGCGCCTCATTGCTAGGAGTCCCACAGCAACCAAGACGATGGCGACGATGACGACAAGCTGAACAAGTGCGCTCATGTCAATCCTCCTTCAGAAGGGCGTTGGCGCGAATTCCTTTTCGATTCTACCGTCTCGCATGGTCACGATTCTGTCAGCCATCTTACCCACGTTGTAGTCGTGGGTCACGATGATGAATGTCTGCGCATTCTCCTTGTTCAGCTGCTTCAGGAGGTCCATAATCTCCTTGGAGTACTCGCTGTCGAGATTCCCCGTGGGCTCGTCACCGAAGACGATCTCAGGCTTGTTGACAAGAGATCTTGCGATTGTGACCCTCTGTTGTTGGCCGCCAGATAGCTCCGCAGGTTTGTGGTTCTTCCATTCCAGCAGACCGACTGACTTGAGAGCTTCGGTTGCCCGTTCCCTCGCGAGTCGCGGGCTAGCCCCGGAGAGCAGCAGTGGCAGCTCCACGTTCTCTGCAGAGGTCAACACTGGAAGTAGGTTGTATGCCTGGAATATGAAGCCGATCTTTTCCGCCCGATAACGGGTCCTCTCACGGTCTGACATGTCCGAGAGCGGTCTCCCGCGTATGAACACCTCTCCTGAGGTCAGGTCATCAAGACCTGACATGCAGTTGAGTAGCGTGGTCTTTCCGCAGCCGGAAGGCCCCATGACGGCAATCATCTCCCCTTCCCTAGCACGGAAATCGACACCCCTGAGGGCATCAACCTTGACTTTGCCAGAATCGTAAGTCTTGAAGACTCCTTTCGCTACGACTATTCCCTCGTCTACGGGTGGTTCGTCTTCTTTCTGCCTGACCCGTCTCGTCTTATCACCCTTCAAGCTCTTCCTCTCCCGATGTTCCGAGAACCTGGCGAATAACGGCTTTAATTCTGCAGACCCGGAACCATATTTAGGCTTTGTTGCTCGACTCCTTGAAATAACGGATTTGGGCTAGCAATCGCAACCTCATTTATACTCCGACGTACATCCTCTCACTGGTTCTAGGCATATGCTCGATTCCATCAAGAACATCCGCGCTGTCGATCGAAAGGGCATGGTGCCCTTCATCGGTAAGATGCCCGACCATCTCTCCGAGGGTTTGAGGCGCGGGCGCAGGACAGGCCTTTCCAAGTTCAATTCGAAGAACATAGTGATATGTGGCATGGGCGGCTCGGCAATAGGTGGTGACCTACTGAAGGCGTGGCTGATCGATTCGTGTGCAATCCCATGCGAGGTCATCAGGTCCTATACGGTTCCGAGCTACGTCAGCAAGGATTCGCTCGTGATCGTCGCAAGCTATTCCGGCAACACTGAGGAGAGCTTGTGCATGCTCGAAGATGCGATCAAGAGACGATCCAAGATTGTAACAATCTCCTCTGGCGGCAAGCTCGCGGATATCGCATCTGCCTCTTCGATACCGCATGCGAGGATACCTACTGGCCTGCCTCCGAGAGCCGCCATCGGGTTCATGTTCGGGGCTATGGTCGGCGTTGTCGAGCGGGTGGGAGCAGCAAAGCCGGATAAGTCGGTCGAGGAGTCGCTACGCACCCTTGCCAAGGTCAATGAGTCCTGTGGTCCAGCTGTGCCCACTCTGGATAACCCCGCCAAGAAGCTCGCTCATGAGATGTTTGGCCGAATCCCGGTCATAATCGGACACGGAGTCGCTACTCCGGTCGCCAAGAGATGGGCTGACCAGCTCAATGAGAATGCAAAGTGTCTCGCATTCTCTTCGAAATTGCCGGAGATGGACCACAACGAGATCGTTGGGTATTCGTCTGATCCCCGTGCAAAAGGATTTTCGATCGTGTTCTTAGATAAGGCCTCCGGCGAGGATCGAATGATTGACAGGGTCGAGGCGACGATAGACATCGTGCGTTGTCATGCGCAGGTTCATTCAGTAGAGAGTTTGGGGAGCAGTCCGATGTCAAGGATTCTCTCCCTTGTGATGTTAGGGGATTATGTGAGTGTGTACACGGCCATCCTCAACAAGGTCGATCCCTCTAACACTGAACCAATCGAGAGACTCAAGTCAATTTTATCAAAAAAGTGAACGTTAAGATACTGCAGCAGGATATCTTTATCGGAATTTGTTTTAAAAAAGTGATATGAGGGGGCCGTGCCCCTCAATGTATCCTTGCATGCCTTCCGACGGCAAGCCCTTCCTTTCCCTATTTCTGAAGTGTGAGACCTCAGGATATCCATCCCGGCCTCTGTCAAGGCTTCTGTTCCCCACTTGGAACTTCATCGATTACGCATCCTATCTGCAATACGACCCATCCCTTTTTTCGTACTGCGTTCGTCCATAGCCTCTGAGATCTTCTGGCGTAGGCGTTCCCTGCCCTCGAGATAGTATTGCTTCCTATCATCGACCCATCCGGCAAGGGCGATCGTGACTGCCTGCGATATGTCAGTTGCATCCCCACTGGCAATGAACATCTCGACGTCTTCGGCTAGAGCCGAGGGGACAACTGCAGTGACCTTCTCGGAGTTCCATGTAACTGCCTCGTCGTGAAGGTACGCTGAGATTGCCTCTCTGACAACATCTGAGACGCTCTGCAGGCCTGTCCTCTCTCTGATTGCCTCTAGTTCCCTGAGATCGTCATCGGGTACTCGGACATTGATGCGTGCAGTCTTCGTAGTCATTGTAACCGCGGAGCCTTGTACGACACATTGTCGCACACTATATAAATATATATCTAGGAAAACTCACACCTGCGTTTCCACTGTTTCGAGTGGAACTCTGAGGCTCCGTGAAATCAACCCGAATTGTCCACATAGGCGGTATCGTTGCTTTCCTGCCGAGTTCCGAAACATTTCGTGAGGAACTAGTATATTTTCTGGGTGCATAATTTTTTAATCTACGATTGTTTCCCTGACATCGTGCCTTCACCAAGAGATATCGCGCAGTCGATCCGGACCGTCACGCGCAAACACAATCAATGGTTCAAGGACTCGATTCCTCTGATCGCATCTGAGAATGTCATGAGTCCAGTCGCAAGGGAAGTAATGAACTCTGATCTGCACAACAGATACGCGGAAGGACTTCCTGGCAAGCGATACTACCAGGGTAACATATTCGTGGACGAGATCGAGGTGATATGTGAAGATCTCGCAAAGGAGGTCTTCGGATGCAGGTTCGCAGATGTCCGGCCGACTGTCCGGCACCGTATCGAACCTCGCCGTTCTCATGGCCATCGCCAAACCTCGGGACAAGATGACGACCGTTGCCCTCTCCGATGGCGGGCATATCTCACATGCTAAGATTGGCGCGACAGGTCTTCGTGGTGTCAAGACATTCAACTATCCATTCGATGAAAAGTCGATGAACATCGATGTCGCGGGCGCCAGGAAGCTGATACGCGAGGTCAAGCCACGAGTGGCTCTTTTCGGTCAGTCTGTCTACCTTTTCCCTACACCACTCGATGAGTTGAAGGATGTCATCGAGGAGGTCGGTTGCACTACATGGTACGATGCAGCCCACGTCCTTGGTCTGATAGCTGCCAAGAGATTCCAGGACCCGCTGAGGCAAGGAATCGACGTCGTGTCTGGAAGCACTCACAAGACACTCCCCGGCCCCCAACATGGGATGATACTGTCAGATTCGGGAAAGGATGGATTGGAATCATCGCTCAGAAGGGGTGTGTTCCCTGGGGTCACCAGTAACCACCACCTCCAGTCTGTCGCCGCTCTTGCGATCACTCTAGCCGAAACCAAGGAGTTCGGCGAGGCATATGCGGATCAGACGATACGTAATGCGAAGGCCCTTGCACAATCGCTTCATACCCGCGGTATGGATGTGCTCTGCGAGCATCTTGGATTCACGGAGTCCCACACGCTGGTTCTCGACGTTGAGGAGTTCCAGGGCGGTGCAAAGGTCGCAAAGGCGCTGGAGCAGGCCAACATAATAGCGAATAAGAACCTCCTGCCATGGGATTCCAATCCCGTGAGACCCTCCGGTATTCGTCTGGGATCACAGGAGGTCACCCGGATCGGCATGAAAGAGAAGGACATGGATGTCATCGCTGAGCTTATACACCAGGTTGCTGCAAAGGGTGCTGATCCCGAGGTAGTCAGGAACGAAGTGATCGAATTCAAGAAGGGTTTCACCAAGGTCCACTACTGCTATTTCGAGGGCGAAGAGGCTTATGACTATCCCTCTTGCGATGGGGATCTCTGATCTGAGACCTTTTGCGATAAGGATGACTCTAAGTTTATTATCGCTCAGCTGTATCCCTTAGCACTGAACAAAGATGGTAGCTCGGGTGCGCGTCATACAAGTGGCCATCGCGGTCGTCAACCTTCTGATATTCGCGTTAGCGTTCACCAGCATTTGGCCTTTTCCCAGCGGGGATTTCAAGCTCAACCTGCCAGATTCCGATGATGTAGAATGGTCATTCGACGATGGGACCGTATACGTGTCGGCTCCGTATTCCATAGATAACGGCGGGTTCTATGATGTGAGCGAGCTCAGGATCTCATACGAGGTGACCAATTACTCGTCTGCCCTCATCCATTCCGGACTCATCGATATCGGGACGATCCCTGCAGGAGCCGTGACTTCCGATAGTATCGAATTCTCTTTCCCTCTCCAGGATTTCGATGAAGCAGGAGTTCTATGGTTGGTCCTCAACGACGACTTCCTCAACTTCGCACTGGAAGTATCCTGCTATTACACGATGGAGCTGGTCCATTTCTATGCGGAGTACCAGGTGAGTGTCCCATGGGATGCACTGATACAGGACATAGGATTGGACGAAGTTGTGTTCGATGACGCACACCTCCAGGTGGGCTACCATGTGTTCACATCCAGCATATTGGATGGGAGCGCAACGGCAACTATAACCGCGACTCTATTCAATGGCAGCACATCCATCGCCCAGGACACTGACTCCGTGGTACTTGGGTCGACGCACTCAGGGACTTTCTCGTTTGATTTGCCATTCAGCTCGATACCGGACCGCATTGTGATCAGAACCACGATTGCGGGTTACGAGGTCGTTGAGACCATTCCGTTTGATTCGGGGTGGTTGACGTGATGGGGGTGCTTGCATGACCCGCAAGAACAGGGTCTCCGATGCGGTGTGGACCGCATTCACAGAGACGCTGAGATTCATCGTCGTACCCCTGATCCTCGTGGACCTTGTGAGAAGCAACTACCCTCAATTGGCTACTACCTTCATGCCCAACATCGTGATGTTTGTCGCATTCTTTGGAGGAATGATTGTCGCATCGAGCACCCTCGAAGCGGTTCATCGGCCTGGGACCTATAAGCGAATGCTGTTCGGCATCACTGCTTTGACCTTCGTGGGTATGTGGTTGTTCATAATATTTGGCGGCGGCATCGCCCAGTTCGCTTATGGTCCTTACCTCGTCGAATTCGATATGACGAGGATCGTGTACATCATCCTCTTCGGCCTGTCCCTCAAGAGCCTGCTGATAGTGATGACGTTCACCACTAGCAGGAATGCGGAGATCGAGCGTGCCAGGAAACACCGGGTCGAGCTGGCTAAGAAGCGGCAGGATGAGACCGCGATGCATGCTCGCGCACTCAGGAAGGCCAACGCAACGCCGAGGCACGGTGCCTTCGAACGTCTCATTCAAGCGGAGTTCGATGTCACCGCCGATGATGAGGTAGGGTTCACATCCGGTCCTCATCCAAGGGACCTGCCAAAGGGAATCAAGGTCTGCGAGGTATGTGGCGCGCAGTCGCCGACCAAGGATTATGTCTGCAAGAATTGTGGTGCCTGGTTCCCCAAGGACACGGTCATCTAGACGCGCTATTCTTCACGTTTTCAATGAGTTCGCACGCCTTACACCTATCTGATATCGTGGGCTCTCCACACGCGCACATCCTTAGGGCAGCGGGCTCGTACATCTCTTCAAGGACGGGCATAATATGTTCATAGCTCTTCAGTATGGAATGTCTAGTTCCTGGAAACTGGTCCTCCAGCTCCCCCACGACAGTCCGATATGAGTTGCGAAGCGCCTCGGGAGCGTATGGGCACTCCAGATCGTGGAATTCCATCCCCTTTACCATTGCATACAGCATCGATTCGCTCTCGGGTATCGTGCGCAGCGGTTGGATGCGCGGCACGAGTCCTGCCTGCCGTCTCTTATGAGGACCGAGCCTCGCCATTCTCTCCACATCCCCTCGAGCGAAATTCATCAGAATTGATTGGGATGTGTCATCGAGATTGAGTCCTGTTGCTAGATGGGTCGCACTCCATGCACGCGCAGCTCGGTTCATCGCGTTCCTTCTGAGGACCCCGCAGTAACTGCATGCAGAGAGCCTGCGATCGCGGCATGCGATATCGTCCATGGTTATCCCGAACATGTCCTTGAATGAGACAACTATGTGTTCTACGCCCAAATCATCGCATTGTCTCTTGACGATGGGGACCGACGAGTCGCGATACCCTCGTATCCCTTCATCGATTGTTATCGCCGCGATGTCCAGATCCTTTCGCACTCCCAATATCTTGGATATCATATGCAGGGTTAGACTGCTGTCCTTTCCCCCTGAGACCGCAACTGCAATCCTTTCTCCGCCCTTGATGTCAAGCTGCCGTCTTATCTCGTGTTTGACACGTTTGTCCACAAATTCGCAGAAGTGTTCCTTGCAGAGATGGGCACCGCTGTACCTGATCAGTATTGCCGCCTTCTTCCTACACTTGTCGCAATCGGTCACTGGCTTCTGATTCCGAAGTCGACTATTTATTGGTTGTTTCTTCCTCCCCTGCATAGTTATTAGTAAGGTAATCGCATACGAGAACGAGAGCGGATATGCGGGACGTCTGGGTAGAGAAATACAGGCCGAAGAAACTCGCCGAAGTGATAGGGCAGAAGATCATCGTCGAGCGACTTTCTGCGTACGTGAAGACCGTCAGCATGCCGCACATGCTTTTCGCTGGTCCAGCAGGTTGTGGGAAGACCACCTGTTCAATCGCCCTCGCTCGAGAACTGTATGGTGACCAGTGGACGGGCAATTTCCTCGAACTCAACGCCTCTGATGAACGAGGCATCGACATAGTCCGCGGTAAGATCAAAGACTTTGCGAGGGCTGCGTCAATGGGTCAGAACGATTTCAAGATCATCTTCCTGGATGAGGCGGATTCTCTCACCGGTGATGCCCAGGCCGCTCTCAGGCGTACGATGGAGCGCTATACTCAGACCTGCAGATTCGTCCTGTCGTGCAACTACTCTTCGAAGATCATTGAGCCGATCCAATCGAGGTGCGCAGTTTTCAGGTTCAGACCTCTGAGCGAATCTGATGTGAGGATTTGCATCGAGAGGATATCGAAGGCCGAGGGCATCGAGGTCTCTGAGGAAGGCTACCTCGCAATCGCCCAACTCGCAGGGGGTGATTTGCGGAAAGCTACCAACATCCTGCAGGTCGCATCATCGATGGGTGGCAAGGTGGATGCAGAAACGGTTTTCGAATCGACCGAGAACGTACGACCTTCAGAGATCCAGGAGCTTCTTACGACGGCTCTTAAGGGCAGCTTCATGGCCGCTAGGTCCAAACTCGATGACATGATTGTCATTCATGGTCTCTCTGGCGAGGACATCGTGAAGGCAATACACAGGGCGGTCCTAGATCTCCCCGTTAACGAGGATGTGAAGATACGATTGATCGACCGGGTCGGCGAGGCGGAGTTCAGGATGGTTTCGGGATCCAGTGAGCGTATTCAGCTCGAGGCTTTGCTCGCACATTTCGCCTACGAGGGCAAGAATAACGGCAAATCATGATGTCCTGGCATCGGTGCAGCTGCACAAGAGTTATATACAGTCTGCATGTTTGAGGCCGAGAGGGCTGTCATGGCAAGATTCCCTGAATCTGAGGCGAGGAACCTCGTTAAGAAGATCTGCATGAACTGCAATGCGCGGAACGCTATACGTGCAACGAGATGCAGAAAGTGCAAATACACGGGTCTGAGAATCAAGACTCGGGAAGCAAAGAAGGCCTAGACCCGGGAAGATCATTCCTTATTTTCGTTCTTCAATCACATACTGGACAGTGTGACCTTCTTTGCGGTCCAAAGTGGACACGCCATCAGCAAAAGAGAAAAAAGGGTGGAGGGGACTCCACCGCAGTTGGGCATCACCCTTTGGTTACACCTCTCCTCTTCCTTCAAAAGTGCGAACCAATAGGCTAAGTGATGTATGCTCATTAATGGTCTATAACCTTTATGATTGGTTTGAAAATATGTTTCGTCTTTGTGCTCGATTTATCGTATCAACCGTGGCAATTGTATCATTAGAATCTTTTTATTTGAATTGTGCCAATCTAGGTGCATGTGGCGTTTCCTCCCTTCTGAGATGTTGGTCATTCTGGGCATGACCGAAGATGCGTGCAGAACCGATTTCGAGATCGCAGATCTGTATGGCATGAATAAGGGCACAGTCGCATCCGTTCGCAGGCGGATGCTTGATGCAGGGGCCATCTACTATTCCAACGTGCCCGCGTTCAATAAGCTCGGATGCGAGATGATTTGTTACCATATGGGCGTCACGGATCCCGGAGTGCCTTCTGATCTGAAAGCTGGCCATTACTTGGAATTCTGCGAGTCTTCCCCCGAGATGTTCTTCTCCATGATCGGAGGAGGAAACGTGGTGTTCTACACAGCGCTCTGCGATGCGACGGAATTGGAGGGGTTCATTCAGAGACACAACAGCTTCTTCACAGGCCAGCGCAGACCGTCTAAAGCCAAACTTGACACCGTGATGTTTCCGTACCGCATGTCGCGAGGAACCTATACGACCAACTTCGCTCCGACGGTCCACCGCTTCTTCCAGCTAGAGGTGCCTCCGCCGAAGCCCAGGGTCACTAAGCATCACGACGTGACATCTCCGGATCTTTCGGATACCGAGAAGAGGACGCTAATCGCGATGGTGGAGAATCCCAATGCTTCGGACCGAGAGATGGCGCAGAAGGTCAAACTGTCTCGGCAAGCGGTCACACGGATAAGGAACAAGCTGATCGATGATGGATATGTTACCAGAGTCTGCATACCGCGCTTGTACAAGTGGGGCTTCGAAATCTACGCGGTGACCAATTCTAGATTCTCTATGGAAGTCGCATGGGAATCTCGTCTGAAGACGCAACCCAAGGAGCCGATCGATCTATCCTTCTTGACGTTATCCAAGGCTGATGAGAGCGTTACCAACCACATGATCTCCAGATATCAGGAATATGCTGAGAACCTGGAGGACATACTGGCATGGTACCATAAATCTCAAGTTTTTGATGAGAGTCCGCGAATCAACGTCTTCTCTCTCGAGCGTTGCACCGAGGTCAGAGTATTCGATTTCGCTCCTGCAGTCAGGAACCTTCTGGAAAAGAAACAGAAACGCTGACCTTTTTGAACAATCTGTAAATATGCGTTCTGACCATCAGTCAACTGGTGGTATCCTTTGAAAACAACTCCTCAGATGACTGCAAAATGGGCGAAAGGTGCGTTCCTGATACTCTTGGGGATCATCCTGCTATTCTACTCGGGCAATTTCGTCAAGGAACTCGAGGCGAATGCGTCTGATGAATGGAACCTTTCGTTCGATTGGACTTGGGACCTCCTGAGTTGGATCCTCTGGATTCTGATTGCGTGGCTGTTCGTGGATGCAGCGCTGACAATCGCCCTAAGCTTCAAAATGGATTCTCACACGATCGGTGACGTAATGGCACGGCTCGATGAGATTGAGAAACACATCTCACAGCCTGGGCGTCAGGATTCCTCGGTATCTTCGAATCTGGACGGTTCTGACTCGCAGATGGATAATGAAGATGCGCCTCCTCCCCCGACGTGAGCGAGGGCATCAGCTCTTCTTTTCATCCTTCTTCTTCTTCTTTTTCTTGGGGCAATCCATGTTTATGCATAGAACCCATGGAGGTTTGCCCTTCTGGTTCCAGACCTTGATGATTGGCGAGCCACAGGCATCGCACGATTCATCTGTCGGGACTATCTTCCCCATCTGCGGGAGCGGATAGACTTTCTTGCACTTCGGATAATTAGAACATCCTGCGAACCTCTTTCCCTTCTTCGACTGGATCGCCATGAGGTCGCTTCCACAATCAGGACATTTGCCTATATACCTCTCTTTCTTGGCGCTTGCACATGCAGGATCCACGCAGACAATCATTGGCGGCTGGCCTTTGGTGACGTACTTCATTTTCGGCGCTCCGCAGACATCGCATTTCTGGTCGGTTGCGAGCACGAGCATGCCACTTGGGAGAGGATATGTCCTCTTGCACTCTGGGTATTTTGAGCATCCAATGAAGCTGCGACCGTCCCGCATGCGGATTTCCAATAGCTGTCCCTCGCCGCACTCTGGACAATCTCCAAGATTGTGCTGTGCCCTCAAGGCCTTTCGGATATCGTCACCGATCTCCTTCTTGTTCTTCTCCAACACGGTCATGATGTCGTCGAGCATATCCTGGCTCTCCTCTACGACATCCGCGAGGACCCTATCGCCCTGGGCTATCAGGTCCATCTCGTTCTCAAGATGAGAGGTCATCTTCACATCGGTTATCTTGTACTCGTCATGCAACCTCACGTGATCCTCGAGCGCAGCGACCACGGCCGTGCCGCTCTCTGTGGGCTCGATCTTGACTCCCTTGGCGAATCGCCTGTCGTACAATTTCTGGATTGTCTCGTGGCGAGTACTCTTCGTGCCCAATCCTCGTCTTTCCATCTCTTGGATCAACGTGCCTTGTGTGTATCTCGCAGAAGGTTGCGTCTTCTTCTCAGTAACCATGATCTTCTGTACTTCCGCCTGGTCTCCCTCGAGGAGCGTGGGGAGTTTGACTTCATTGACCCTGAAGAACGGGTAGTACTTCCTCCATCCAGGCGATATGATCTCATAACCTTCGCTGGTGAATGGCTCCCCTCCTATGTCCAGGTTCACGATGGTCTTTTTTGATATGCATGGTGGAGCAACCGTCGCTAGGAACCTGCGGGTCACTAGTTCATACACATCCCATCGATTGCCCTTCAGATCCTGTTTCTTGGCGGCGTCCACTGGGTGTATCGGAGGATGGTCGGTTGTGCTCCTCTTTCCTCTGGATGGCCTTATGCTCTCTTGGGCTAGTATCTCTTCGGCCTCTGCGGCGAACTCTGATTTCTTGAGCTTCTCAAGTATGCTCTTCAGACTCAGTGAGATTGGATAGACTGTATTGTCCGTTCTCGGATACGAGATGTACCCATCAGTGTACAGGTCCTCGGCAATCTTCATCGCCTGTGAGGCGCTCAATCCTCGCTTGGTTGCTTCTGCAAGGAATGCTGTCGTGTTGAACGGAGCTGGTGGATACTCGGTATTCTCTTTCTCGCTGGCATTTTTAACATTCGCAATCTTGACCTTCTTCGCGTTTGATACGGCCCTCTGGGCCTTGTCCTTGTTGTCGAAGCTCCCGTTCGAGTGAGATGCCCTGAACTCCTCGCCCTTCTTCAGGTTCGCTGAAACCGTCCAATATGGAATTGGGACAAATTCTTTGATCTCTTTCTCGCGGGCGACAATGAGTGCAAGTGTTGGGCTCTGAACCCTGCCTACGGATAGGAAATCCTTGCCGAGCTGTCCTGATGCCAATGAGATGAACCTTGTCAATGCGGCTCCCCAGACCAGGTCTATGAGCTGTCTCGTCTCAGCTGCTGATGCAAGCTTGTAATCGATATCTGTGAGTTCTGAGAACGCTCTTTCAATCTCTCCCTTGGTGAGCGCGCTGAACTTGGCCCGCCGGCAGATCTTCTTGAACGATGTCTGTTCAAGGGCTTCCACACCGATCAGCTCACCCTCTCGGTCATAGTCCGTCGCGATGACGACCTCATCCATCGTTGCTGCGAGGTCCTTGAAGACATTCATGATCCTAGCAGCGCTAGCGTCGACTTTCTTCTCTGGCTTAGCATAGATGAGATCCTTTGGAGAGATGGAATCCCAATCGTTGAACTTCTTGGGATAATCGAGAATTACAACGTGCCCTCTGAGCCCTAGAACTGTGTATTCATCACCGTCTCTATCGAACTCATAAACGGGGACACCCGACACAGAGCGCCTCTTCTGAGTATAGTTGGAGAGGATGAATGCAATCCTCTGCGCGGCAATGTTCTTCTCGCAGATGATTAGCCTGCGCATCTTGGGTTGGATGCTTCGGCTCTTATATAATCATAATGGGTGGTAACAGGAAACACTCTCGATGATGATCTGGCTCGGTTCTGCTCGATTCACTTGACCTTCGGTTTCTTCTTTCTGAGATCCAGGAGTTCGTTCCTTCTCCGACCAAGGCCGAGAACGGAGACTGGCACACTCATGTCCTTCTCGACGAATCGTATGTATTCCCTCATGGTCTCTGGAAGCGCGCGGAATCCCTTCGCGAGAATGTTCTCAAGTTGCTTCCCCTCGATCTCCTCCCAGCCTCTGAAAGTCTTATACACTGGTTCGCATCGCTGGAGCACCCGCAGGTCTGTCGGGAATCTTGTCACTCTCTTGCCATCGAGCCTATAGTGTGTGCATATCTTGACCTTGTCGAAGCCTCCGAGGACATCTATTTTGGTCATCGCTATGCCTGTGAAACCATTCACTGAGTGCGAATATCGGGTGACGACGAGGTCCAGCCATCCACACCGTCTGGATCTTCCTGTCGTTGTGCCGAACTCCCCTCCCTTCTCCGCGATGCTTTTGCCTATATCGTCGCAGAGTTCTGTCGGGAAAGGTCCTTCACCGACGCGTGTGGTATATGCCTTCATGACGCCGTAGACGCCACCAATCGCGGAGGGCGGGACGCCTGATCCGGATGCCGCATTAGCCGCTGCTGTTATCGATGATGTGACATATGGGTAAGTGCCATGGTCTATGTCCAACATGGTGCCCTGCGCGCCCTCGAAGAGGACGTTCTTATTCTTGGCGAGCGCGTTGCCGATGAGCGCTCCTGTATCTGTCACATGCACCTTGAGCCTCTTGCCGTATCCTGAATACTCCCTGAGTATCTTGTTCTCGTCGAGTCTTGTCGGATCATCGTAGAATTCAAGCAGTCGCTGCTTCAGCGGGATCAGGAATGCCAATTTCTCTGACAGCATCTCTTCGTCAATGAGATCGCATACCCTCACACCTATTCGCGATGCTTTGTCCGAGTATGCGGGTCCTATCCCCCTACCTGTTGTGCCCACTTTGGAGCCCATCTTGAGCCTCTCCTCGGCCCCATCCAAGAGTTTATGGTATGGCATGATGACATGGGCGCGCTCGCTGATCCTGAGGTTCTTCGTGCTGACGTCTCTGGACTCGAGACCATCAAGTTCCTGGATGAGCACCCCCGGGTCTATGACGACACCGTTCCCTATCACGGAGAATTTGCCGCGCCTGAGAATACCCGAAGGTAGGTGGTGCAGCTTGAACAACTCCTCGCCGATCTTCACGCTATGTCCGGCATTGTTCCCTCCCTGGAATCTGACGACGAACTGCGCATCCTCTGCGAGGTAGTCCACTATCTTGCCCTTGCCTTCATCGCCCCATTGTGATCCTACGACAGTCAACGATGGCATGCTATCGATAAGTGCATCCCCAACCTCTGTATTTAAACATTGGATTCGGCCGGGAATATTGTATCCCATTATCGTTTGAATATCTCGATCTGATCGCTTATCGGCGCGTCGGTCTTGAACCCCTTGGGATCGAAGTGCGTCCTCGAAGCGACGAAGCCCGCATCCCGGAGTCTCTCGATAAAGACGACCAGCTTGGGTGGCGAGTGCTTTGTTCTCCTTGCCAATTCATCCAGTTTGTAGAACAGCGGTGTAGACGTGGCTTCCTCTCTCCAGACCGTCAGCATCTTCTCACATCGCGGTGAAGTCCCAAGATCTCCAGTCACGGACATCTTCTGCAACAATTCCTTTGAGAATAATTGTCCGGTCCATAACGGGCCAGCATCTGTCTTTCCACACCTGCCTTCGGTGATTTCGCGGACAAGTGATTCCTTGTCATATCTTGCGTATCCCAAACGTTTTATGGCTGCATCCGCCCTGTTCGCTCCGTTCACTATTCTTGCATATATCTTGAAGTAATGGTCTGCATGATAGCAGAGCAATGGCTCGCATGCCCTGTCATGCTTGGCTGCCTCGCGTACGAGATATCCTAAGAGTATTCTCAATCCCGATTCGTGCGCGAACGGTGATCTTGATGAGAGCGAGCCATATCGCCTGAGGCAAGTCTTGGGATACGTACCGTAGAGAGGCGCGGTGTCGGTTGCCGTTACTGCCACGACCCCTTTGTTCTTGCAGCTCTGGACGGCTGCGTCTATGAATCCAACAGGGGTTCCAAACGGGTCGATATCAATGTAGTCGAAGGCCTCGTCAGCCAGAAGACTGTTCAGATCCCTGGAAGCGACTGCAACATGCTCCAGACTGTTCATGGACGCATTCTCTTTGATCAATACCGCTGCCATCAGATTCCTGTCGTTCAGCACGAAATCGGCCTTAACTCCACACTCATTCGCCAACCGTAATCCCCTGGCACCGGTTGCGGCCAGTCCGTCCAGTATCTTCTGCCCTTCTTGGAACACCTCGCGCCCGAACATGACGGAGATGTCTCGGCCGAATTCCATCTGCTTGTTGTAGAATAGATCCCCACGTTTCGTGCCAGGGCCCTTCCTGCAGAAATCATCAGGGACCAGAAGTTCCGTGGTGCCTTCGATGACCCTAGCAAGTCCAGGTTCGCTCAAACTGTACTCGCCCTTCATGAGTTTGATTATCTTGTAAGGAAGCAGATTCCTATTGATCGGGGTGACTTCAAGGATACGTACGTCGTCCCTGCGCCTGATGTCTTGAAGGAGTGGATTCCTGGACTTCTTGTGCAATGTGAGGATGATGGGTTTCTCTACCTCCATGGCATCCTTCACGGCCTTGACGAACTTCTCGGATTCCACTTCCATCTTTCCGACTTCGTCAATCACTATCACGTCGGCGTTCTTGCTCGCGTCGACGAGTGCCTCGACTCCGACCGTGTCTAGGCTCTCCAGATTGACGCCGTATTTCCCTACGCAGAATTTGGATTCAGTGTCCGTATGTGCGAATACGGCCTTCCTTTTCGTCTTCCAATCCATGACATAGAATCCTACGCGCTTCCCATTCTCAATGATCGGTTCCGTGACCATTCCGCCGACCACGAGCCCTTCTTCCTCTAGCATCTCGATGACTTTGACAAGGGCCTGAGTCTTGCCTGCGCCAGGAAGACCTGTGATGCCTATTTTTATTCCTCTTGTCATGGGGATCACCGATCATCCAGATGGTCGGTTCTCGTATGGTTTTCCAAATATATAATGTGTGTCATAAATCTTAGCCACCAGTTGGGAAAACGGATCATGACTGAGTCGCATCCTTCCCATCCTTAACGACCCTGCTGACGAACATGAGTGGGTAGTTCATCTCCTTGACGAACTTCATGCCTGCTTCGACCATGGTGTCATTGTATCTCACGAGGATGGAGACGTCAAGCATATCTCCTGTGAGCGAGACATATCCGAACTCGTTCACCTTCTCTCTCAGCTTGGTTCGGTCAATATGAACCTTGACGCTCTCAACGAACGGCTGCACCAGGCTTCCTGCTTCCATGGCCTTCTCCAGGGTGTCCACGTTATCTGTGTTCAGTGGGACACCAACGAACTGATGATATATCGTGCCGAGTTTGATACCCGCCTCGAAAGTGGCCCTCTCCGAATCGGAGCAATTGAAATGAGCGTCAGCTTTCCGCTCCCTTTCGTCTTTCATACAACGGCCCCCCTACGATATAGCAGATTGTCAGCGCTAGAGCGATGCCTGTGGCGGTACGTGAGAACGCCGTATATAACTGTTGGTCGTCGACAATGGCCAGTCCTGCGATGTATGGCATGATTGCAGCAGCGATTCCTACGGCGGAAGCCTTTGCCATCCATCCCGTCACTTTAGGATACGGTATCTGCGACGCCATGAGCATACATGCAGCGACCGCGCATAGAATGACAACCGCGGGAACCTCACCGGTTGCGAAATAAAGGCCGCTAGGCTCACTTCCGTCAGTTGTTCCAAACAACATGCAGACGAGCAGAATGAACAGTGCGGCTGCGGGTGCGGGCAAACCCGTGAAGTATTTCAATTGATAGCCACCGACGCTGAATCGAGCTAACCTGAATAGTCCGGCTGCCATGAACGCTGCAGCGCAGACTAGTATCGCGAAATTTTCAAGTGATCCTGTCGGCGATGCGACCAGTGGATCTCGGAGTTCCGCATATATTAGCAGCGCCGGTGCAAAAGCGAATGAGATGGAATCGGAAATGGAGTCCAGAACTTGTCCTCTGGAGTGTTTGCTCCCAAATCTCCTCGCCGAGTAACCATCCAGGCCGTCCATGACCATGGATATGAGCAAGAGCCCCGTCGCGTACAGATAGCTCCCTGCGACGACGTACGCGATTGCGACAAATCCAAGTACACCGTTGGCGAGTGTGAACAAATCCCCGAATGAGACCTTACCCAGCGCGCTCATCGAGTACCTCCGCGATGCAGGTCATGCCGGCTCTGACATGTTGGCCCACATCCGCTTTCAGCACGACCTTTGTGGGTGGCAGGAATACATCCACCCTGGATCCGAACCTTATAAGCCCCAATTTGCTGCCTTTCGAGACCGCGTGCCCTTCTTCGATATATGGCACTATCCTCCGTGCGAGGATCCCTGACATATGCATTATAGACATTGGACCGATTCCCGTATCCATCTCAACTTCTATTCGTTCGTTGTTCGGGGATCGGTGGCTATACGCCGGCAGGTGCTTGCCAGGATATCGCGTGACCTTACTGATCGAACCCGATATCGGCGCCCTTGTGACATGGACATTGCTGAGTGAGAGATATATCGATACCAAACCTTTCTCTGAATCTATCTGCCTGACCACTCCATCCGCCGGTGACACCACTCCGCTTCCTACAATCCTCACAGGGTCCCTGAAAACGAATACGAAGAATCCTGTGAGCACTGCGAGGCCGATGCAGAGTCCTGAGTTCACAGGGAGAAGGATGGCTGACGCTGCCGCACTTATTGCAACGAACACACGCCCTCCTTTGGCGATCAATGACATACCTCAGCTTCAGATATCCACTCAAGCACGATATCCTATTTAAGGAGCATCTTCGCGTCCACCACAACGACACCCTTCGTCTTCACAAATACTGGGTTCAGGTCCATCTGGTCCAGCTTTTCCATGTGCTTCTCACCAAAAGCGGACACTGCGAGAAGAAGGTTGATTATCGCGTCTCTGTCCAGTTTTATCTTCCTGAATCCTTCGAGTATCGGCGCTGCTTTGATCTCCTTCAGCATCTCCTCTGCATCCTGCCTTCTGATCGGAACTACTCTGAAAGTCACATCCTTGTAGACTTCTGTATAGATCCCACCAAGCCCGAACATTATCGTCAGCCCGAATGTGCGGTCGTTGATGAGGCCAACGATGACCTCGACCTTCCTGTCCTGCATTGATTCGACCAATATGTTGTCCTTCGGGAATTTTTGGCTCAATTTGGTGAACTCTTGTTCGAACTGGTCCTTTGGTATGTCCAGAACGACGCCGCCGACATCTGTCTTGTGAAGGATATTCGGCGAGCACACTTTCATGACAACTGGGAACTTGAGTTTCTTGGCATCGATCTGGTCAAAGCGGCTCCCTACCTGAAAATCGGTGGTGGGTATCCCTGCCTCTCGAAGGGCTTCCTTGACCTCGTTCTCCGCCAGGGCTTTCCTGCCCTCCTTAAACACAGAATCTATTATTGGCACGCTACCCCCGTTTCCGGATAAGCGCTGGTCTCCTTAATCCTTGCCCTTGCCCTGGATGGCTTCCAGTCCCAGTTTCTTTCCGAGGGCGAGTGCGGACTTGTTGAGTTCGTGGGTCGCTTTAGGGACCGATTCCAGCATGGCCTTCTCGAGTGCGTTGTAGGAGACTATGTCAGATATCTCCCTGAAAGCTCCCAGCATAACCACGTTGGATACCACCCTGGTCCCCAACTCATCAGCCGTCTTGGTGGCAGGTACGAAGTATGCATGCCCTTGCGGCCTGCCCCTTACGAGGTCTGGATCTATGATTATCTTGGTCTCGGGTTTGATCTCGTCTATGTACTTCTCGTAAGCTTGCTGTGACATCACAACAAGGTAATCTGGAATCTCGACGAATGGGTAATGCATCTCCGTCGTGGATATCTTCACATCACATTTCGAGTGCCCACCCCTGGCCGATGGCCCATAGGACTGAGTTTGGATCGCGCTCTTCCGCTGGGTCTTGCCGTCCTTTCCGACAGGCCTATCGTAAAGTGCAGCTGCTCTGGCGACAACTATCCCCATCAGGATTACGCCCTGTCCACCGAAGCCAGTGAACCTAATGCTTCTCTCCATGCTTCCCAACTCCTATGCGCTCCTGATAGCATTCCCTGTCCCTGTTCACGAACTCCCCTATGGTTATCTGGCCTGCCATGTTGAGGTCCACATGGTCGACCGCTGCACTCCGTGCCTTCTCACGTCTGATTGAATTCTCCTTGAACCATTCGAGCATAACGGCTGCGTCTCCCATCTTGTTCCTGCGGCCGAAATTGGTAGGACATTGGGACACCACCTCGATGAGGTTGAATCCTTTCTTCTCCAATGCAACCTTGATCGATTTGGTCAGCTCGTGGACATGCCTGGTCGTCCATCTGGCAACATAGTTTGCCCCCGCAGCGACCGCGATCTCCGCAAGGTCAAGTGGGTACTCCTTGTTGCCGTATGGTGTAGTGGTTGACTGGAAATCGTGCGGAGTGGTGATCGAAGCCTGTCCACCAGTCATTCCGTAGATGTTGTTGTTGATGCATATCACATCCATATCGATGTTCCTCCTGCATCCGTTCATGAAATGGTTGCCTCCTATTGCACCTAGGTCACCGTCTCCTGTGAACACCACTATGTCAAGCTCTGGTCTTGCGAGTTTCAATCCTGTTGCGAAAGCGACTGCCCTTCCATGAGTGGTGTGCAGAGCATCGGAGTTGATATACAACGGTATCCTGGATGAGCAACCTATGCCGCTCACGAAGACTGTGTTGTCGAGGTTCCAATCGAGCTCCTTGAATGCCCTGTAGAAGCAGTTCATGACAGTCCCGTTGCCGCATCCAGGGCAGAAGACATGTGGCCATCTATCCTGACGATAGAAATCGAATACCTCCATCAAATCGCCCCCATCTCTCTGAGCTTGTGCCTGACCTCTCCTGGTGTTGGCGGCTCTCCTCCTATCTTGGGCAGCAGCTCGATCTTCTTGCACCCTGCTTCAAGTGCAACCCTCTTGATATCATGGTACAGTTGGCCCATGTTCATCTCACACACGAGTATGTGGTCCGCCTTAGAAGCGACTTCTCGGATGGGTTCTTCAGGAAGAGGCCATATGGTCTTCAATCGGAGCAGACCGATGCGGTCATCCCCCGCTGCGACTTCTCGTGCGCCGAAAGACGCAGAGCCGTATGAGATTATCATATGCTTTGAGTCCGGGCAGAGCAAATCCCATTTGTTAATGTCTCTTCGGTTCTTGGTTATCTTGTCGTTGAGTCTGGCGACGAGTTCCTGATGGATCTTAGGATCCTCGGGTTCTATCCTTGAATCAGGTCCATGGGTCATGCCCGTGACCGCTGCTTTGTTGCCCTTGCCAAATGTCGGGAAAGGTGGGACGAGGTCGTCTGGGACATCGTACGCTTCATCTGTCCTGCGCACGCCCTTCTCCTTCCTGTTCACGATCTTGATGTTGCTAGGCACGCTCAAAAGGCCTCTCATGTGGCCGATCTCCGCATCCGATAGGACGAATGTGGGTACTCTGTACTTCTCAGCGTAATTGAACGCTTTGATCGTGAGATCGAACATCTCCTGTACGCTGGCTGGCGCGAACGCGATGACCTGGTAATCTCCATGGGATCCCCATTTGGTGGCCATCACATCACCTTGGGATGCTCTAGTAGGCTGGCCGGTGGACGGCCCCCCTCTCATCACATTCACCATGACTATGGGGGTTTCGGACATCGCGGCGTATCCGATCGCCTCTTGCATCAATGAAATGCCAGGGCCAGATGTGGCGGTCATCGATTTGACACCGCCCCATGAGGCGCCTATTATGGCAGAAACGCAGGCGATCTCATCCTCCATCTGCAGGAATGCGCCTCCGACCTCCGGAAGTCTCCTCGCCAGCCCTTCGGCTATCTCTGTGGAAGGTGTGATTGGATACCCTGCGAAGAAATTCAGACCAGAGACCAGTGCCGCCTCTACGCACGCTTCGTTCCCCTGAAGGAAATACTCTCCTGGTGTCAGGCTCATTTGGTTTCCTCCTCTTCTGGATGCCAAGATATTGCCTGGTCTGGACAGCTCAGGACGCATAGTTCGCAGATGAGCTTTCCTTCTCTCTTGTGATTATAGCAATTCTGCGGTTCACTTACGACCGCAGCGAAGTATCCGCGAGGAGAGATATCTACCCCATTCGAGTAGCATTTCTTTGGGCACATATAGATGCAGATATTGCATCCCTTGCAGTACTTCAGATCGACGACGGGTTTCATTTTGCTCTGTACGCGCGATTGGGCGTACGATATTTGAATGTTCGTGACATAAAAGAATTCGCTAAAGCATATACTGGCCACTTTTCCGATTCGCGGGTCAAAATGTTGGCAAAACGTTGAAAAACCATTCAATCAAACTGCGGCTGTCCTATTATGCAGTCGTGTGTTCTTAGCAAAGCATTATTACGGCCTTCTTGCTAACGTCGAAACTGAGAAGATGGACGCCCTTCAGAATCAGATATTGAAGCTGAAAGACGAGAAGAATGCAGTGATACTGGGTCACAACTACCAGCGCAAAGAGGTCCAGGAAATATCGGACTTCCTAGGTGATTCGTTCGGTCTGTCTGTCCAGGCATCGAAAACTAAGGCGAGCATGATTGTTTTCTGCGGCGTGGATTTCATGGCAGAATCAGCCAAGATTCTGAATCCCGAGAAGATCGTGCTTCATCCGAACCTGAAGTCGAAATGTCCTATGGCTGGTATGGTGGATGTCAAGTCACTCCGGGAGCTGAAGGTAGAGCATCCAGGTGCACCTGTCGTATCATATGTCAACACAAGCGCCGATGTCAAGGCCGAGACGGACATATGTTGTACATCCGCGAATGCCGTGAAGATCGTCCAGTCATTGCCCGACAAGAAGATCATATTCGTGCCTGATACCAACCTTGGCCTTTATGTTCAGAGATTCGTAAAGGACAAGGAGATGATATTCTGGCCGGGCTACTGTCCTACACACATGAACATCAAGAAAGACGACCTTGTCAAGCTGAGGACCGAACATCCTGTTGCCGAGATACTGGTCCATCCTGAGTGCACGCCGGAAATCATAGATTATGCGGACTATGCGTTCTCGACCGAGGGCATCATCAAACATGTCCAGGCCTCCACCAAGAATGAATTCATTATCGGCACGGAGAGCAACATGTTGCACAGGCTGAGGCGCGAGGCTCCTGGCAAGATCTTCTATGGGGTGCCAAATGCCACATGCCCGAACATGCGCGAGATATCTCTCGAAGACGTCCGCGACTCGCTCACCAAGATACAACACAAGATCGAGCTTCCGATTGATATCCTTAGGAAGGCTCGTGTCCCTCTGGAGCGGATGATCAAGGCCGGCCGGTGAGGGACCGTATCTCAGCTCGCGTCCATTATCGGACCCACCATGAAGTATATTCCGAATATTATCATCAGGGCTCCGCACGTGCCGAAGACTAATTCGTGGACGAGTGGGGTCCAGAGATGTTTGCTTCTGAAAACTGCGAATGATGTGAAGCTGTACCATGCGAGGTCGCAGCTCCAGTGTACTATCGCGAACGCGAGCACCACGATCGGCCCGAACCATTGAGCCGAGAAGATCAGCAACGCACCAACCGTTGCCCACCACAGGAAGAAGTATGGGTTCGCGGAGGTCGTTATGATGCCCGCCATGAATGCGCCCCCGGGTATCGGGTCCTTTCCAGATGTCACGATCTCTTTTCTGCGCCTAACCATCATCATTCCCATGATAGCAAGGAGGAAACCCCCGACGAGGCCTATGCCCAGCATGATCATTGAATCCTCGAAGACATAGCCCATGCTGAGTACTATCAGCGCCATAAGCGGAAACTCGATGAGTCCATGACCCAGCGCTATCTGGATGCCCGCCTTCTCGTCCCTGTACCCTTTGGCGATGGTAGCCGCTAGTACAGGGCCAGGCATCATGACTCCAGAGAACGAAATCACGATGGCCATCGCGAAGAATATCCAGATGTTGTCGCTGACCGGGTCCACGATACCCAGACGGTCGGCCGTCTCTATAAAATCGACGCGTCAAAGACATGGGCCGATGCTCATATATCAAGAGCGCGTTAGCTTGACCAGATGATGAGAAACGGGTCAGCTGAGGTCTTATGACCTGTGATGAACCCTATGAGTGCTGAACATCGTCGGAAAATAATAATCTGGCGCACGGAACATCAAGTCCGTGCCGCCATACGGTTTTCTAGAGTTCGACTTTTCCGTAGTCTATCTCGCAGATCCGCTTGAAGTACCCTTTTGGATGCTGGCAGTTAGGGCAGTCGGCAGGCGCCTCCTTGCCCTTGTGAAGATAGCCACAGTTGGTGCAGAACCAGATCTCGTCCTTGTCTGATTTGTACAGGGAACCGTCCTTGAGCCGGTCCAGAAGTAGCCGGTATCTCTTTGCGTGGTGCCTCTCGATGCTTATCACGTGCTCGAAAAACTTGGCAGCCGCTTCGTTGCCTTCTTCACGTGCGATCTTGGCGAACCCAGGATACATGCTGGTCCATTCATGGGTCTCGCCTTCGAACGCCTTCTTGAGATTCTCCTCGGTGGTTCCGACCATCTTGAGCAACTTGATGAGCATCGCAGCATGCTCATACTCGTTCTCAGCGGTCTCCATGAATATCTTCGCTATCGCCTGGTGGCCTTCCTTGTTGGCCGCCCCTGCCCATTTGACATACTTTGCCCTCGCCTCGCTCTCTCCAGCGAGTGCAGCTCTCAGGTTTTCCTCCGTCTTGCTCAGGTAATCACCTCACTCGGTCAATTCTCTACTATCATATGAATTGAACCCAGAACCTGTTCGCGATTACAGCTGATCGACTTCGTGTCAACCTGAAGATCACGATTGCAGCATAACGATGTACTCGATGAATCTGCTGAGAGGCATTCCTTCGTTCCAACGCATTATCAAATTGCCTTCCTTGGAAGGTGTGATCTTGGGAAGCCTTTGGTAGATGGGTTTGAGCCTTCCATTTATGGGCCCTATGTCCAGTGTGAATATCCGCCATGCGTCCCCTCTCTGTCGCTTGTACCTGAACGCGTATATTGGCATCAGTCCCACACGCCTGCAGTCATCCATCATCTCCTGCGCCTGGATTGCGAGCTTCTCGCTTCTGCTGAACCTCAGCACATCGCTCGTGGAACTCTTCACCTCTATCGGCAGAGAGAGCTCTGAGCGTATCGCAACCAGGTCTATTCCGAGCGACCCAGCTCCTCGGACGACCATGAAAGGTCTCTCTCGTATCTTGAAGTATCCTGCCTTTTCATGCTCGTCGCAAGTCTTGGTGATCCTGCTGAGGATGTCTTCGTTTGCAGCAAGAATGCCCTTGAGCTCACGCTCAAAAATCTTACCCATCGCCTTCCTATCGCATATCCATGAGAGGGATTAAGTCACTTTTGGGAGGTTATGCGAAAGTGCTGCTAGACATGCCACTCGACGAAATGATCTGATGGAGTCTTCCGAGAATTCTCAAATTCATCTCTCTTCGCAGTTTTCTATTGCTGCGCGATCCATCTCGTCCAATTCGAGGTCGTCAGGCATGTCTGTCATGAATCTGGCACGTTCCGTTCCGCTCAGGTCCGAATCGTCAGTGATGGCCGAGTAGACTATGTACAACCTCTTGATCGTGACTTCTTTGTAGTGCCGGACGACATCGAACATGGCTACGAGTTGACGGCTCCTCAGCGTAATCCCGCAGGTCTCCCTGGCGACCCTCGTCACGGATTCTTCGACTTTCTCGTAGGTGTTGATGAATCCGGACGGAAGCGACCATTTACCACTGGGCTCTGGCTCGATGAGCACTGTGCCCTTCTCTCCCATGACCACCAAGATGACCCTGCCCTTGCACGGCGTGTAGTCCAGATCCGCGTTTGCCCCTTTCATGTCGTACTCGAACTTGCGGACCTTCAACTCCGGTGTGCTCATGGCGAGCTCATCGATTTCATCTGCTCCAGGCAACTCCAGGAGCATTCGTGCAGGTTTGTTCAAGGAGTCAACCTCAGCCTGTCCCTCGGATATAGAACGGTCTCCCTTATGTTGGGCAGGTTCAGCATCTTCTGAACGTATCGTTCAACGCCAAAGCCGAACCCTCCGTGCGGAGGCATGCCGTATCTAAAGGCCTTCAAGTAGAATTCGAACGAGTCGAGGTTCAGATTGTTCTCTCGCATCTGTTCCGTGAGGACGTCATATCTGTGCTCCCTCTGCCCACCAGAGACTATCTCCTGCCCTCGGTAGTCCAAATCGAAGTACCCTGTCAGCTCCGGGTTGAGATCGTTCCGTTTTGCGTAGAAAGTGCTTCTCTTAAGAGATGTGGGGAACTCTGTGATGAAATAAAGTTCAATATCTCTGTCCTTCATCATGATGTCCCCCAGGAGCTTCTCCCCTTCGGTACCGAGGTCCTCGCCATGCTCTATCTTCAGACCATTCGATGTGACCATTTCGATGGCTTCATCGTATGTAACCTTCGGGAACGGGATCGGTGGGTCTTTTATGTCGATCTCGAGAATCTCCAGCTCCTTCTTGCATTTCTCGCGCACATGCTTCAGGCTGCTGACAACGATGCCCTCTGCGACATCCATGACATCGTTGGATGATTTGATGAATGCGAGTTCAACGTCCAGCGACGTGAATTCTGCTATGTGCCTTATCGTATCGGAAGCCTCCGCCCTGTAAGCGGGAGCTATCTCGAATATCTTGTCCAGACCTGATGCCATCAGGTTCTGCTTGTATAGTTGAGGACTCTGGGCAAGGTATGCGTTCTTGTCGAAGTACTTGATCGGGAACAATGTGGCGCCGCCCTCGGCTCCTGCAGCCACGATCTTCGGTGTGCTGACTTCGGTGAAGCTCTGCGACGTGAGGTAGTTCCGTATCCCCTCAAGCGTCCTGGCCTTTATCTTGAAGATCGCCCGGACATCGTCCTTCCTAAGGTCCAGGAACCTGTTGTTCAATCTTGTATCAAGGTCCGCGCCGACCTTGTCCACGACACCAAGCGGTAGAGGGGTCTCAGCGGCATTGACAACTGTCACGCTGTCTGGGAGAATCTCGTAGCCCGCCTTCGCCTCCTTGCTCTCCTTTACGGTGCCGGTGACGAGCACCACGGATTCACGCGCTATCGAGGCGACTTGCTCGAAGATCTCCTTGTTCCTCTTCTTGAGCATGGTCACCTGGATGACACCGTATGCGTCCCTGAGCTGGAGGAACGATATGCCTCCGAGGTTCCTCAGGTCTTGGACCCATCCACCGACCGTTACCTGCTGACCGTAGTGTTCAGAAGATATCTCTCTTGAATATGTTATGTGCTGCCATGAGGGCAATTGGATGCACCTTCTTCGCATAACCGGGTCGGTCCTATTTACTACTTGCGCGGACAGTCCTGGGTCTTCTCTCTGCAATGATTATGCCTATCACGATCACCATAGCGCACAGTGCGGTCCACATGGCAACGCTCTCACCCCTGATGATCCATGCGAACGCGGATGCGAATACTGGCATCAGGTAGATGAAGAAAGCCATCCTTGACACCTCCTCGTACTCAAGGGACCTGAGATAGAGCAAGGATGAGAGACCCGCGCAGAATATCCCCAGTATCAACAGGTTGGCTATGGACGAGACGGTGAATTCTGCCATCGGGACATCTTCAAAAGGCACCGCGACTGCGAGCATGGCTGTTCCGAAGACCAGGGCGAGTCCGATGATCAGCGTAGGTGGGCTGCTGTTCATCATCTTCTTCGCGGAGACCCAAGCGAGACCATACGATGTGGCAGAGATGAATATGAGCAAGTTGCTCACGAAGCTCTCGTCCTCAAAGGATATGGTACCATGGGCCACCAGAAGCACGGTGCCCGCCATGGCAACCGCGCTGCCGATCACCTTCATGGATGTCATCCGCTCCCTCAGAAGAAGGACCGCGAATAGCAGGGTCATGACCGGACCGGAGGACTGTATGACTGAAGCGACGGATGAAGTGCCGTGCATGAGTCCCATGTTCTGCGTGATGTTCGGAATCGTCACATACAGCGCTCCCAGGAGAACCAGGGACCAACGTTCCCTCATGATGGTGTCTCGTATCTCCGATAGGCTGTAGGTGAGGAGTATGAAGAGTCCGAATATGATGGATGCGATCGCGAACCTGAGGAATCCGAGGATTATCGGGGAGAAGCTGGTGAGCGCTTCCTGTGTCAACGGGAAAGCAAGCCCCCACAGCGCGACGGCGGATATCGCAGAACCAGATATGATCCACTGCTTCGGCTTTGGCGTCGCCATTACCCCAGGCATGACGAACCCCCATTTTAGACTATTGATTCATCAGATGTCTTCGTGGCTCTACCCGCAGAACAAGACAATCGGGTAGTGGTCGTGTTGCGTCAGTTGCTCCCGGAGTTCTTGGCAGGCTTCTTATCGATCAGCTCCAGCCGCTTCCCCTCGTCGCAGAGGCATCGGACCGCCTTCGCCGCACGCATGGCTGATGGATATACTGGTATGTTCTTGACACGCAGGTCCTGGACAACCTCGTTTATCTCGGGTCCACCTACCCAGCATGCAATGATCGGCTTCTTCAGATTCCTCTTCTCCTCGACCAGCTTGATGACCGCACCGACATATTCCCTCGGCCTTGCTATGCCGGCATGGACGCAAGTCATGATGAGTGCATCCACATTCGGGTCGTTCAGCATTATCGCGCCCGTTGCGTGATACCTGTGGAATCTCGCGTCTCCGGTGACATCGACCGGGTTCCTTGCGGTGGATATTGATGGCAGATGGGGTCGGAGTGCCTCGGCGGTCTTCTTAGAGATGTTGGGGACCCTGAGCCCGAGAGACTCGCACCAGTCGGCTATCATTATGCCTGCCCCGCCGCCGTTGGATATGATCCCGACGCGGTTTCCATGTATCGCGGGTTGGTATGCCAACGCCCTTGCTAGGTCGAAGAGCTCGTCGACATCGTATGCCCTTTGGATATGTACTTGCCTGAACGCTGAATCATAGACCGCATCTGATCCACTCAAGGAGCCAGTGTGCGTCGACGCTGCTGCGGAACCCGCAGCGGTCCTTCCAGCCTTTATCGCTACTATCGGCTTGCTGCACCTTCTGGCCGAATCGAGGAACTTCTTACCGTCCTTGATGCCCTCTATGTACATCGCGATTACCTTGGTCGCCGGGTCCGCATCCAGATAGTCTATCAGATCCGCATCGTCGACGTCTGCCTTGTTGCCAACACTGATCACTCTCGAAAGGCCGATGTGCTCGCCGTTGGCGTAATAGATCATACCGACGCATAGTGCGCCGCTTTGGCTTATGAGTGCGATCTCACCCTTCTGTGGCATGCCGAAAACGAATGCGGCATCGAGGTTGTCTATCGGATCCTTGTATCCGAGTGTGTTTGGTCCGACGAGCCTTATGCCTCCCTTGCGGGCGATGTCCAGTATCTCTGCTTCAAGCTGCTTTCCCCGCTCACCCGTCTCTCCGAATCCCGAGGATATGACGACTACGCCCTTGACTTTCTTCCTAGCGCATTCCATCATGACCTTGGGCACGAAATCCGCGGGGACCGCCACTATCACGAGGTCTATGTCCTCCTTGACCGCGAGGACACTGGGCTGCGTCTTGAGTCCCATTATCTCAGGGGTCTCCGGGTTGATCGGGTAGACCTTGCCTCGATATCCGTGGACAAGTATGTTCTGCAGAATCTCATAACCGATCTTCATAGGGCTTCTAGAGGCACCTACGACTGCGATCGACTTCGGCGAGAAGATAGGTCTCAGGTCCTCAACGGTTCCCATCAGCGACTCACTGTCGACGAATAGCGAACTATGTCAGTTTAAGTCTTTCTAGTCGACTCTCTCCATCGATATGGTTGCAGGGTCGTCAGGTGATCCCGCGCTCAGAAGGTTCATGTCTCTTTCGCCTTCGGGAACTCCACCGAGAATATCGTGCCCTTCGTATGGTCTCCCGGAACTCGGTCCTCCACCGAGACCCTGCCTCCATAAGTCTCGGTCAGAGTGCGCACGATGGTAAGACCCAGACCCAACCCTTTCAGTTGACTGACGGTCGTGAGCCTCTCATATCTCCTGAAGAGGAGCGCCTTTTTTTCCGGATGCACTCCTGTTCCCTCATCGATTATGCACACCTTCCAAGACGGCTTCTTCTCATCAATGGTCGATTCCGCGATCTTGACCGTCACGGGTTTACCATTCCCATACTTGACGGCGTTGGTGAGCAGGTTGATGAATATCTCATCGACGAACTCCCCTGCTTCTACGATGAACGGCCCACTTGAGTAATCTCGTATGATTTCCACACCCATCTTGTCTGCCATGACTATCGTGTCTGAGATGGTTGTGCTCAGTATGCGGCCAAGGTCAACTTTGGCCATATTCTTCCTTTCTGTAGCCTTAGTTTTGACGAGCTTTGCGGTCCTGTCGACGAGCTTGTCTATCTTGTTCATCTGTTCCAGGGCGGTCTTTGTCATCTCTCCTTTCCGTTCCTGAGGCATCTTCTCATCCGATATCAGTTCCATGATGCCCTTTGCAATGTTGGTGTGATTGCTTATGTCATGGACTAGGAGATCATTGTATAGCTGCAGCATGGTCCTTATCTCATCCAATCTTTCCTTGGCTTCTTCGAAATCCGTTATATCAAGCCCGATCTCGATCCTCACAAGTCGACCATCTGGCCATTCTATCGCCCTGTCCGATAGACGATATTTCCGTCCCGTGGCGGTGTTCTGAAAATCCCACAAATATGGGCCGGCTGGGTGGCCATCCTTCAGCAGTAGCTTATTCGTGCAGAATGGGCATGGGCCGTCCATCCCTACCTGGATCGATTTGTAGCATATCTTCCCAACAATATCGTTTCCATAAGCTTCCATCATCGGTCTGTTCGCTGCAAGCACTTCATAGGTGTTCATGTCGGCGACGTATACGATTGCGCCGAGTTCGTTCAGTATCGTGAGCACTTCGTCATGCTCGCTCTTGAGATACGCGGCCTTGCGGGAGAGCTGTCTGATCATGCGAGAATTATCATATGCGAGCCCTATCTGGGATGTCACCGCCTCTAGCAATTTGATCTCGTGCGCGGATGTCCTTCTCTCCGAGTGCGATCCCAGAATCAACGCCCCGAGGATCCTACCCCGCGCTAGAATCGGTATTCCTATCGCACACCTGATTGATGGGTTGTTCGGAATCATTTGATGGTCCAGCAATTCACCGAGATCGCCTTGATCGGTGACCGTCGCGATGTCATGGATGACCTTAGTTCCTATTTTGTTCAGAACCCTCCTTGTGAACTCATCGCTGCCAGGGATCTCAGCCATGAATCCCTTGGAGTCAATCATCATGACCGCACCGTGCGTGCATCCTAGAAGGTTCTGGCATATCTCGAGGAGCTTCATAACCAATTCTCTTTCATCGACCGCTTCCTGAGCGGACACAAGGCCGATCAAAGTGCCCGCTGAGAATTCTTTTCTCCTGGCTTCCTCAAACGCCTCACCAAAATTCATGGCCATCCAGCTCATGACTTCGATGATCTTCTTCAGCGTCCAGACAAACTTCATCGGTGATTCTTTCCTTGTTACTCTCTATGATTTTGTCGACGACTATCTCTGTGGCCAGAGAGATGGCTCTCATCACATCACCGAACATGAGCCCACCTGAACTCCTAGCGGGGGCGATGCGATGAATGCACTCTATGAGGTCTGAGTAATCGTCTTCTGCGACTGCTCGATAGACTCCATCAATCCAATCCTCACCGGATTTGTGGAGCAACTCATCTGGTAGAATCTGATATCTGGGGATAGTCTGCCTGACCATCATAAACCAGCGGTCCAGCATATCCACCTTTCTCGTTTTCAGTATATGTGAAAGGCTGTCATAAGGCAACGATGCCCCCTCCAGTTCGTAGTTCTTCGCAAACCACCACACAGGCAAAGAACCAATGCTTCGAATGCTCTACCAATGCTCTTCTTGATATTTATTCATGCCCTTGAAAACCAGCACTGACGCGCTGCAATGTCATCTCACCAGATGCCGGGCTGTATGCGAATTTTCTATGTGATACTTGGAAACGGTTAATATATGTCTAGCTTCTTATCCGCTGAATCTGTGCTAAATAGCAGAATTTGTGTGCGGAGGAAGAAGTTATGTCCGAGAAGATCACGGTTTCGCTTATCAAAGCCGATGTTGGATCGATAGCTGGACACTCGAGGCCCCACCCGAAGATGATGGAAGTCGCTTCCATGGCGCTGGCCAAGGGAGTGAAGGACGGCCTTCTGTTGGATTATTACGTCACGAGGTGCGGCGATGATATGGAGCTCCTTATGACCCATAGAAATGGGGAGAATCACAAAGGGGTTCACGAAGTTGCCTGGAATGCGTTCATGGACGCGGCCCAGGAAGCGAAGAAGATGCATCTATATGCAGCTGGCCAGGACCTGCTGTCCGATGCGTTCTCCGGCAACTGTCCGCGGTCAGGGCCCAGGAGCTGCCGAGATGGAGTTCGTCGAAAGACCGACGGAGCCGATGCTCATATTCATGGCGGACAAATGTGGCCCCGCAGCATACTCTCTACCGATCGCTAAGATATTCATGGACCCGTTCACCACGACGGGGTTGGTGATCGACCCGAGGGCACACATTGGATACGACATCGAGGTGGTCGATGTGATAGACCACAAGAAGGTCATCATGAGTTCTCCCGCTGAGCTGTACGATATCCTCGCCCTGATAGGAGACACAACCAGATACGCAGTCAAGCGCGTCCTCCACAGGGATATCGGAATTGCAGCAGTCGTCTCAACGGAGAAGTTGAACATATCCGCCGGCAAGTATGTCGGCAAGGACGACCCGGTCCTGATGGTCAGATGCCAATCCGGGCTTCCTGCAGTCGGTGAGGCGCTGCAGCCATTCGCGTTCCCACAGCTGGTGTCCGGTTGGATGAGAGGATCACACTACGGTGCATGGTTCCCCTGCGCAGTGGACGAGTCGGACCCAACCTACCATGACGGCCCTCCACGGGTATGCTCGCTCGGCATCCAGATATCCAATGGCAGGATCCAGGGGGCAGAGCCGCCGAACTCTCCTCCCGGCAACCATAAGCCTCTCGATTACTTCGCAGGCAAGGAATGGGATCCGGTCCGTAACAAGGCGATGGAGATATCCATGTACATGCGAGGCCACGGTCCGTTCATGCCTGGAATCGTCTCCCCTGAGGAGCTCGAGTACACAACCCGCCCAGATGTGCTGAAGAAGATCGAGTCCAGGATGGAGCCGCTCTCATGGAGTATTAGTTTGTCTTCCAGACGACCTCTAATAGCCGTGAACTTCAAGACTTACGTCGAAGCGAGCGGAGACGAGGCGGTATCTCTAGCGAAGATTTGCGATGATGTATCCAAGGAGACTGGTGCATCGATCATCGTGGCTCCACCCATGACCGACATCTCTCGGATTGCATCGGTCGTGGACATTCCCGTTTTCGCACAACACGTGGACGATGTGAAGCCTGGAGGCACCACGGGATATGTGACTCTTGAGAATGTCAAAGCGTCGGGCGCACAAGGCACATTGCTCAACCACTCAGAGCATAGGATCAAGGTGGCCGAGGTACACGACCTCATCGAGCGAGCCCACACGCTCGGTCTTTCCACAATCGTTTGCACAAACAACATCGGCGTGAGCCGGGCGTGTGCTGCCATGGGTCCAGATTATGTCGCAATCGAGCCACCAGAATTGATCGGTGGTGACATCTCCGTCACGACGGCCAACCCCAAGACGGTGAGCGACACCGTGACGACCATCCGTGCCGTGAGCGACAAGGTATCTGTCCTCTGCGGTGCTGGTGTGAAGAACGGCGCAGATGTTCGAAAGGCGGTGGAGCTGGGAGCCGAAGGCGTACTCCTGGCGAGTGGAGTCGTCAAGGCCAAGGATAAGCGTACGGTCCTGCTGAATCTGGTATCTGGTCTCGACGGATAGGAAGCATACCTGTAGTCATTCCTTATTATGCCCCGAGGATTCCCTAGCCTCTTCGATGCGGAGGGACTTTCCAGTTGTGGCATCACTGGCCTTGCTACTGCTCCTTGTACCAGGAATGATTCTTCCGCATCCATCCCTCCTGAATGTCGTGGGCATCCAATCGTCATCCTCCGTCGTCGGATCCCTTGTGATTATTTCAGAGTTCTATCCGTGCGGTGTCGATAACGATGAGTACATCGTACTATGGAACCTTGGCTCGGAGGAGGTCATGC
>CAVVJQ010000002.1:0-455485 GCA_963748615.1 uncultured Thermoplasmata archaeon | reverse complement strand
CGAGGCGAGCTCGCTTGACAACGTACCCGTCTGCTCCCATGGCGGATTGATGCGGGGTGATGCGGGTCATGGCCCACGAGGACTTCAAGCAGGAGTCGGCTGGGATGGGTCACGCGACGACATCAGATCGCCGAAAGGGCGACATGTGCTATTCTCCACGGGGTGGGCGGGACCTTCTCTCGACTCAATATTCAAGGACCCGGGAATTGGACCTCTCTGGCATACCCCCAGGCTGCAGTAAAGATAATCGAATAAGGGGGGTGCTATCCCTCATCAGCAACGGTGAGGTCTGTACGGCACGACCTGACAGCTCGACCAGCGACAACGGCCGTCCATGCAGAAGCTGATGAAGAGAACCTTCGAGGTCGTAAAGGCCTCTGGGGCCAAGAAGGTCGTCTTCGCGTGCCCGAGTGCCTGCGCGCCTTCGACCTCGACTACCAAGAGCTAATCAGGGCCGCGACTTCGAGATAGTGCACATCTCCGAGCTTATCAACGACCTAATCAGGAAGGCGAGCTCAAACTGAAGAAGAACGCCCGAAGCTGACCTTCCAGGACTCGTGCAGGCTTCGGAAGGCCCTCGGACATCTACGACCAGCCCAGGAACGCCCTGAAGACGTCGGAGGGCACCGAGACGTCAGATGAGAACACCCGCGACGAACCTTGTGCTGCGGTTGAGCGCCTCGGCGACCTGCGACGAGACCTCGCGGAGGTTGCAGGTCGAAAGGCTGAAGGAGGCGAAGAAGACGGGGCCGATCTCCTCGTGACCGGCTGCTACAGTGCCTGATCCATTGAAGTGCGCCCAGAAACAAGACCCTGGTACCCAAGGAACAGATAGACATAAAGATAAAGGACCTGACTGCGCGATCGCTGACTCGCTCGTCGCGGTCTCAATCCCAAGGAATGTTAAGATGACACCAAACCACGACCAAGAAGGCGGATGCGAAGGAGGCAACGAAGAACCCACCGAAACGTAGGCGATAGGTTCGTGCTGATAGAGCTGTCCTGCAAGGACACCAAGTGTCTCCATCACGTGCCCAACTCTCAGAGGTTCGCCAGGTACGAACCCAAGAGAAGCCATAGAGACGAAGATGTCCAAGATGTTCAAACTCCGGAAGCCCGTCACGAAACCAAGGACGCCAGGAGAGATACTTCTCGTTGAGCTCTCCTGCCCAAGGACGAGAAGTGCTCCCCGTCCACGTACCCGAACTGCCAAGGTTCGCAGGGCCGAGCACAGGACCAGAAGAAAGCCCCGTTCAAGGTCAAAGTGGCAAGAGATCGAGAAAGGCGCGGACATGCAAGAAGGTGATTGCGAAGAAGCGCATCACGCGGCGGAGACGAAAAAGAACGAATGAACAGTAGCATGGCCACAATCGTCACGCCTTCAACGGAGGCAGATAAGATTGAGAAGGGAGTACAGATGAAAGCCCGGACACCGAAGTAAGTTCAGGAGCATAAGAATCGCTGAAAATCAGATCGAACCAGTTGACGGAAATTTGTATTAGAAAACTCTCGAAGGTCTTTGATGGAAAAGGCTGCTACGGTGATTGAGGAGGGTCGAGGCATACCCCAGCAGCTCTCGACCTCGCGGACAAGGGAATAATTGTCCATCTGGTGGAGAAGCGCCCAGCATCAGGCGGAAGAATGGCTCAGCTCGACAAGACATTCCCGACGAACGACTGCTCGATTTGCATCCTTGCGCCGAAGATGGCTGACTGCTTCAGCCACCGAACACCAACGTGATAACTTACGCTGAAGTGGTCGGGGTGGAAGGAAGCATCGGCAACTTCAAGGTCAAGGTGCTCAAGAAGGCCAGGTTCGTAGACGAGTCCAAGTGTACTGGCTGTGGAGAATGCCTCGAGAAGTGCCCGAGCAAGGTCGTGAACGACTGGGAGATGGGGCTGACGAAGAGGAAGGCGATATACAGTCCCCTTCATGCAGGCCGTGCCCAGGGTAATGACGATCGACAAGGACAACTGTCTCATGCTGACCAAGGGCAAGTGCGGCAACTGCAAGAAGAGCTGCAAGAGAGAGGCTATCAACTACGAGATGAAGGACCAGATACTGGAATTCGAGGTCGGCTCGATAATAGTCGCGACCGGCTTCGATGTCTGGGACCCGACACCGTCCTCGGAGTACGGATACGGCCGATACCCCAATGTGTTCACCGCGATGGAGTACGAGAGGATGATCAACGCTGCCGGGCCCACACATGGACATATAAAGAGGCGGTCCGACGGGGAGAGGCCGAAGAAGATCGCTTTCATACAATGTGTCGGTTCGCGTAACCCGCAGGTAGGGCATCCTTACTGCTGCTCCGTGTGTTGCATGCACTCCACCAAGGAGGCCATGCTCGCCAAGGAGCATTATGACGACATCGAATCCACGATATTCTACAAGGACATGAGAGCCTGCTCGAAGGGATTCTATGAATACGTCGAGCGCGCGAAGAGGGACTACAGCGTCAGGTACATCAACTCGGACGCCACGGTCCAGGAGAACTCGGACAACCACAATCCGTTGGTAGTGTACGATGTCGGAGGCAGGCAGCAGTCCGAGGAGTTCGACCTCGTCGTGCTCGCAACCACACTCGTGCCGAAGAAGGAGACTACCGAACTCGCGAAGACCTTGGGTCTGAAGCAGGACGAGTTCGGGTTCCTGGAATCCTCTCGACAGGATCCTCGGACCCGGCAGGACCGTGGTCCCGGGATATACCTGGCAGGATACTGCGCCGGCCCAGCGGACATACCCGAGTCGGTCGCTCAGGGCTCTAGCGCGGCGGCGAAGGCGATCGAAGCGCTCGTGCAGGCAGGGGGATGATTCAGATGGCCGAGAACAAGGAATCGATCCAGAATGAGAAGCCGAGGATAGGCGTGTTCGTCTGCCACTGCGGTTCGAACATAGGCGGGTTCGTCGATGTTCCGACTGTCGCGGAGTACGCGAAGACCTTCCCGACGTGGTCTATGCGAATGACGACCTGTACACCTGTGCCGAGGACGGCCTCGGCGCACGGCGAGGCCGTCAGGAAGCACAACCTGTCCGAACCGGTCATAGTCGCGAGCTGTCCGCCGAGGACGCCCGCACCGCTGTTCCAGGCGACCTGCATCCGCGGGACTCAACAAGTACCTGTTCACATTCGTGAACATACGTGAGCACTGTTCCTGGGTCCACATGAAGGAGAAGGACAAGGCGACGATCAAGGCCAAGGACCTCATAAGGATGGGTGTTTCCCGGGCCAGGCTGCTCGTGTCCCAGAAGAGGTCAGAGGTCGATGTGGAGTCGGCGCCCTCGTCGTTGGTGGTGGAGTAAGCGGATATCCACTGCCCTGTCCATGCGAACATGGATTGCCCTTTACACCTCGTCAGAGGACGAGAACTCAGAGGTTCGTCAAGCTCCTGAACAGCCTCTATGTCACAGACAAGGGAGCCGAAGAACAATAGTTCCATTGATCAAGAAGGTCACAACACAGAGAACATAACATATACACCAACTCGATGCTGAAGAGCGTCGAAGGATTGATTGGAAACTACGAGGTCGCGATCGGCCACAAGGGTGCCGAGGACAAGAAGATCAAGGTCGGCACGATCGTGCGTGGCCACTGGCGCGCTCAAGTTGCCATTCCCCGAGGGGTTGTACGGCTATAACCAGTTCCCGAACATCGTCGTTCCTGACCGAGTTCGAGATACTGTGCAAGAAGAAGACCCTCCCGAAGCTGAAGAGCGTCGCATTCGTGCAATGCGTCGGGTCAAGGGGACAGAAGCTCAGCTACTGCTCCGGATCTGCTGCAATGTGGCGATCAAGAACGCCATCAATATAGTCGACAACTACGAGAACATGCTAGGACTTGCCGAGAAGCAGGGCACCGTGGTCGACAAGATCCGGTCGAGAAGAAGGCGACGGACGGAATCCTAGAGCGCAGACGCAGGAGACGCGGCCGAGGAACCGAGGGCGAGAGCGATGCCGAAGAGGTGAAGCTAGGCCCGTCCGAGAAGATTGAGGTCACCGTGTTCAACAGGGATGTCATGGCATACGGAGTTGAGCACGAGCTCAACTACAACAAGGCCAGGGAGAAGAGGGTCAAGTTCGTGAGATACACGACCGAGAACCTCCCCAAGGTGTTCATGGAAGACAACCAGTTGAAGGTGACTTACTTCCATGAGACGCTCAAGCTTGAGAGGACCATGCCGATCGACATGAGTAGTGTCGACCCCATTGGTCAGCTCAGCCTGATGCGGAAGACCTGTCGAAGCTGCTCAAGGTCCCACTGGGTCAGGAAGGGTTCTTCCTGGAGGCCCATGTGAAGCTCAGACCAGTGGACTTCGCGACCGATGGCATCTATGTCTGCGGGACCTGCAAGGGGCCGGCAGATATCTCAGAATGCGCCATACAGGGTGCCGCGGCGGCATCCAGGGCAGCCATACCGATGGCAAAGGGGTATGTGCAGGCCGAGGCGCTGACATGAGTCGTGGACGAGACCAAGTGCACTGGCTGTGGTACCTGTCCACCGTCTGTCCGTACGGCGCGCTGAGAAAGAACGACAAAGGCCTGGTTGAGGCCATAGCTGCGGCGTGCAAGGGTTGCGGTGCATGCGGTGCCACCTGCCCGGAGGGTGCTATAACGATGACGAATTACACTGACGCTCAGCTGCTCGCTGAAGCCAGAGCTGCTCTCGATGAGGAGGTGTGAGAGATGACGGAAAAGCATCACACTGCGCATCACGAGACGCACGCACAAGACAAGAAGCATGACGGCGAATGGGAACCGGAATCATCGGGTTCCTCTGCAACTGGTGCTCGTACGCAGGAGCGGACCTATGTGGAGTGAGCAGATACCAGTACCCGACCAACATACGCCCGGTCAGGGTGATGTGCTCTACAAGGGATCAGCCCGCACCTGGTGTTGGACATCTTCAAAGCTGGTGCCGATGGCATCCTGCTCGGCGGCTGCCACATAGGAGACTGCCATTACATCAGCGGGAACTACTACACGGAGAAGCGCGTGAACCTCATGAAGAAGCTGCTCAAGGAGTGCGGCGTAGCGCCCGAGAGAGACTCAGACTCGAATGGGTGTCCGCATCAGAGGGAGAGAAGTTCTCGAAGGTCGTGACGGAGTTCACGGAGACCGTGAAGGCCTTGGGACCGAACAGGGTCAAGAAGGATGATCGGTTGATGTCCAGGGTCGCGGCCGCGGACATGAGCGTCCGAGACATTCAGGTTGAAGGCGCTTGTGGGCAAGGAATTGAACCTTGTCGGCAAGGGCAATGTCTACGACAACAAGCTGGACCCGGCAGAGATAGAGAAGATAATAACAGAGGCGACCTCCGATGAGTTCGAGAGGAGCCTCATACTCGAGCTGTCCAGGACCAAGGCGAGGTCCGTGAAGAAACTCGGAAGATAATGGAGGTCCCAACGGACAAGGTGCTCAGACACATCGTCCTGCTCAGGCAGAACAGTCTGATCGCCATGGAACACCCGGAGGGATTCACCCCCACATACAAGACAATAGAGATCGGAGGTGAGAAGTGATGGCTACTACTGACAAGGTCGGCGCGGTCATGGTTGTAGGCGGAGGCATATCGGGTCTCCAGTCCGCACTGGACCTTGCTGACTCCGGATACAAGGTATATCTGGTTGAGAAGAAGGCGAGCATAGGCGGCACGATGGCACAGCTGGACAAGACTTTCCCGACGAACGACTGCTCCATGTGCATCCTGTCCCCCAAGATGATCATGTGTGCGGACAACGCGAACATCAGACTCCATACATATTCTGAGGTCGAGGGGGTGTCGGGCGACTTCCCCAAGTTCAAAGTCACCATCAAGGAGAAGGCCAGATACGTCGATGTCACGAAGTGCACAGGTTGCGGCGACTGTATCGCCAAGTGTCCCGTGAAGGTCCCGTGGGAGTTCGAGGAGGGGCTCACGCAGCGCAAGGCCATATACCTCCCGTTCCCCCAGGCGGTCCCGAGGAAGGTCACGATAGACGGGGACCACTGCCGCATGACCCAGAGCAAGAAGTGCGGCGTCTGCAAGAAGGTCTGCCAGGCGGGCGCCATAGATTATGACCAGACTGACAGGTCCGTGGAGGTCGAAGCCGCCGCCATCATCATCGCGACGGGCTTCGAGCTCATGGACACCAGCGTGATGTCCCAGTACTGCCTGGGTGTCTGCAAGGACGTGGTCACATCGCTCCAGCTCGAGAGGATACTGTCCGCGTCGGGACCCACCGGGGGGCACCTGGCACGGCCTTCCGACCACCAGGAGCCGAAGAAGCTCGCGTTCGTCCAGTGCGTCGGCTCGAGGGACTCGCACACACACGGATACTGCAGCAGCGTCTGCTGCATGTACGCGACCAAGGAGTCCATACTCGCCAGGGAACATGCGCCTGGCCTCGAGGCCACCATATTCTACATGGACATGAGGGCGACAGGGAAGGGGTTCCAGGAGTTCGTCTCGAGGGCGAGACAGAACTACGGGGTCAGATACATCAGGTCACGTCCAGCCAAGGTCCAGTCCCCTGAGGGGGGAAGCGGGGTCCTGGTAAACTACGAGACCAGGGGACTTTCCGGGGAGTCGGTCACGGAGGAGTTCGACATGCTCGTGCTATGCCCGGCCCTCATACCATCCAAGGGCGCTAGGGAGCTCTCCGAGGCGCTCAGGGTCGACCTTGACGAGGACGGGTTCATAGACACCCCTGACCTGGCCAGGCCGGTCGACACTTCAAGGAAAGGGATTCTCGCCTGCGGCTTCATCAGCGGGCGAACGACATACCGGACTCCGTCTCGCAGGCCTCCGCGGCTGCCGCTCGCGGCGGCCGAGCTCATCGAGGGAGGTGGCAAGATATGGCCAGGATAGGCGTGTTCATCTGCCACTGCGGGCACAACATCGCCTCGACCGTCAACGTCGAGGAGGTCGTCGAACACGCCAAGACCCTCCCAGACGTCGCGTACGCCGGCCACAACCTCTATTCCTGCTCCGAGGAGGGCCTCGGCTCGATCAAGAGGAGCATCACGGAGAACAACCTGGACAGGGTCGTGGTCGCGGCATGCACGCCGAGGACCCACGAACCGCTCTTCAGGCGGGCGTGCGAGCAGGCGGGCATCAACAAGTACCTATTCGAGTTCGTCAACATCAGAGAGCACTGCTCCTGGATACACGCGAAGGAGCCCAAGGAGGCGACCGAGAAGGCCAAGGACCTTGTCCGGATGGCTCTTGCTAAATCGAGGTTGCTGGAACCGCTCGAGAACCAACCAATAACATTTGAACCAGGACGCCCTCGTCATAGGCGGCGGAGTGAGCGGCATGGTATCTGCACTCGAGCTTGCCAAGCAGGGCATCAAGGTGCACCTGGTGGAGAAGGAGAAGGAACTCGGAGGAAACCTGAGGAAGCTTCACTACCTCCCATCCGGAGACGATCCTAACGAGTATCTCAAGAGGATGGATCAGGAGATCCGAGCGAACAAGAACATCACGCTGCACCTCGGGACTCAACTGTCAAGAGCATCGACGGATATGTAGGCAACTTCAAGACACAGCTCACAGACGGCTCCGAGATGGAGCATGGTGTCGTCGTGGTCGCCGTCGGCGGACGGGAGTACAAGCCCGAGGGAGAGTACCTGTACGGCAAGAACGCCAATGTGATGACACTCCTCGAGTTCAAGGAAAAGATGAAGAAGGGAGAGGTCAAGGGCGACTCCTATGTGTTTGTCCAGTGCGTCGGGTCCAGAGAGGACAAGTTCCCGAACTGTTCCCGCGTATGTTGCACAGGCACGATGACCGCGGCCAACAAGATCAAGGACAAGGACCCGAACGCCAAGGTGTACGTTCTATACAGGGACATCAGGACCTATGGCTTCAGGGAGAAGTACTACAAGGAGGCCGCGCAGAAGGGCGTGACCTTCATACGGTTCGACGATGAGAAGAAACCCGTCGTGGAGGACAAGGGCGGCAAGATCGAAGTGAAGGTGATGGACGAGGACACTGGTAAGGATGTCGTTCTGAGGCCAGACTGTCTTGTTCTAGCATCCGGAACTAGACCTCAGGAGGACGCCGAGCTGCTCGCACCCATGCTGAAGGTCCCGATGACCAAGGAAGGGTTCTTCCTGGAGGCGCACATGAAGCTGAGGCCGATCGACTTTGCCACCGAGGGCGTATACCTCGCCGGTGTGGCCCATTCACCCAAGTTCGTGGATGAGAGCATCGCGCAGGCGCTGGGAGCGGTCTCTAGGGCCATGACGGTCCTGTCCAAGACCACGCTGGAGGCCGAAGGAATAGTCGCGAGCGTAGACGAGCAGTATTGCGACGGTTGCGGCATCTGCGTACCCACATGCGAGTACAAGGCGCTAGAGATCATCGATAACAAGAACATCAAGGACAAGAAGATCGTCGATATCAATGTCGGTCTGTGCAAGGGCTGCGGTGCCTGTGTGGGAGCTTGTCCAGCGGGCGCACTGACCCAGAAGGGATTCAGGGACGAGCAGATCCTCGCGATGATCGATGCTGCACTTGAGGGACCGAAGAAGCAGGAGGTGAAGCAATGAGTTCAGATGCTCACAGCCATCAGAAAGGCGGTGCTGACCACGGATTCGAGCCGAAGATCATAGTGTTCTGCTGCAACTGGTGCTCGTACGCAGGAGCGGACCTGGCAGGAGTCAGCAGGCTCCAGATGCCACCCCATTTCAGGGTGATCAGGGTCATGTGCTCCGCCAGGGTCGACCCCGAGTTCGTCCTCAGGGCGTTCGAGAGGGGAGCGGACGGCATCCTGGTCGCAGGCTGCCACCCGGCGGACTGCCACTACATAGGTGGAAACTACAGGACCCGTAGGAGGATAGCTTTGCTGAAGATGCTCATACAGCAGTTCGGTTATGACACGGACAGACTGCAGCTGGAGTGGATCTCGGCCGGCGAGGGCGAGAAGTTCCAGAAGACCATGACCGAATTCACGAACACTATCAACGAGCTTGGACCATCTCCAATGAGAGGTGGTGAATGAGGATGACTGGGAGAAAGGCCAGGATCGAGGCGGCTAGAAGGACCGTCGAGGGCGAGCGCATAAGATGGCTCCTCGGAAAGAAGGGGCAGCTCACGACGGTAGGAAATGTGTTCGGCGAGAAGATCACGGACGCGAGGTACAGCTTCATCGTGCAGAAGGCTGCGGCGGTGGAGCTGGAGAGGAACCTGCTCCTGTCGCAGATGGAGAAGGGACCCAGGACCGTGCATGAGATGCACGATTCCACGGGCATCGCGAAGCCGGAGATCGTCAGGCACATAATCGCCCTCAAGAAATGGAGGCTGGTCGAGCAGACCGGCATGAAAGGGCAGTCGCCTCAGTACTCGGCAGTTCCCAGTAAGCAATCGGACATAGGAGAGGTGAGCTGAAATGGCTGATAAGATCAAGATCGCGCAGTACTGGGGAGCGGGCTGCGGCGGATGTGACGTAGCACTCCTGGACATAGATGCGAAGATACTGGACATACACGCGATAGCAGAGGTCGTGTTCTGGCCCATCGGGTTCGATGGTAAACTGGAAGATGTCGAGAAGCTGCCCGACAAATCGATCACGGTATCGTTCTACAACGGGGCCATAAGGAACTCCGAGAACGAACATGTGGCCAAATTGCTCAGGGCGAAGTCGCAGATCGTCATAAGCTTCGGATCCTGCGCCTGCTTCGGCGGGACGCCTGGCCTGGGCAACGTGACCAACAGGGAAGAGGTCTTCGACACCGTCTACAAGAAGACACAGTCCACGGACAACCCCAAGGGGATCTACCCACAGGAGATGACCAAAGTCCCCGAGGGCGAGCTGGAGTTGCCGAAGTTCTACAACGATGTGAAGACCCTCGACGAAGTGATAGATGTCGACTACTTCATGCCCGGCTGCCCACCGACGGTCGGCCTGATAGCGATGGCGGTGGATGCCGTCGTCCAGCATGTCACGAAGGGCGCTCCGTTGCCGCCGAAGGGCACTGTGATCGCAAGCGACAAGACCCTATGCGATGAGTGCAACAGGGAGAGGGTCGAGAAGAACAGGAGGATAGACAAGATCTATCAGGCCTACGAGATCAAGGCCGACCCCAAGAAATGCCTGCTGGACCAGGGAATAATCTGCATAGGGCCTGCGACCAGGGCCGGCTGCGGTGCGATGTGCCCCAACGCGAACATGCCCTGCAGAGGATGCATGGGCCCGACCAAGGCAGTCATCGACCAAGGCGCGAGCATGTTGAGTGCCGTGTCCTCGCTCCTGAACATCACAGATTCGGAGTCAACCTTAAGTGAGGAGCAGGTAATGGAAATGATGATGCAGGTCAAGGACCCGCTCGGCACGTTCTACGCGTTCACGCTGCCGAAGTCCCCGCTTAGAAGGATTGTCAAGGAGCGCAAAAAGAAGGAGTGATTGCAATGGCAGGACCTATCATCAACGATGCAACGGTGAAGACGAAGGAGAAGAAGATCACTATAGACCCGATCACGAGACTGGAGGGGCATGGCAAGATCGAGATATTCCTGGACGATGTCGGGAACGTCGCGAACGCGTACTTCCAGGTCCCGGAACTCAGAGGATTCGAGAGGTTCTGTATCGGCCGTCACGTGCAAGAGCTGCCCGTGCTGACGAACAGGCTCTGCGGTGTCTGCCCTGCTGCGCACCACATAGCGTCCACGAAAGCCTTGGATGCGGTGTTCAACGCCGAGCCGACTGCGACCGCCAAGAAGTTGAGGGAGCTGTTCTACATGGGACAGTACACCCACAGCCACATCGCGCACTTCTACGCCCTCGCTGCCGCAGACTTCGTCCTGGGTCCGTCGGCCCCGGCCAGCAAGAGGAACGTGCTGGGAGTCGTGGACGCGGTAGGCGTCCCGATCGGTGCCGAGGTGATAAAGCACAGATCTTACGGCCAGAAGGTCCAGGAGATAATCGGCGGAAGGGCGACACATCCTGTGTTCGGCCTCCCCGGCGGGGTCTCCAAGCAGATAAGCGAGGAGGAACGTCTCCAGATGGTGGACATGGCCAAATCGTGCGTCGAGTTCGGCAAGTTCACGATAAAGCTGTTCCACGATGTCGTGCTCGCCAACAAGGACTACCTCGGCCTCATCCTGAACCAGGATGCGTACTACCTCGAGACATACTATATGGGTATGGTCGACAAGAACAACAAGAGCAACTTCTACGATGGTGACATACGTGTAGTGGACCAGACCGGCAAGCAGGTCGTCAAGTTCAAGCCCAGCGAATACCTGGACATAATCGCCGAGCATGTCGAGCCGTGGACCTACATGAAGATGCCCTACCTGAAGAGCATCGGATGGAAGGGCTTCGATGTCGGTCCCTCGAGCGGCATATACCGTGTCGGTCCTTTGGCCAGGCTGAACGTCTGTGAAGGATATACCACACCTCTTGCTCAGGCAGAGTACGAAGTGCTCGTGAAGACCGTGCGTGACCTGGGAGTCAAAGGTCCGGTACATCACACACTCGCGTTCCACTGGGCCAGGGTGATTGAGCTGCTGCACGCTGGCGAGAGGATGCTCGAACTGGCGAACGACAAGAGCATCACGAGCGACGACATCAGAGGAGCGTTCAACGAACCGACGGAAGGTGTGGGGATCTGCGAGGCTCCAAGAGGCACGCTCATACACCACTACGCCTCGGACAAGAACGGCATCTGCACGAAGATCAACATGATAGTCGCGACGACCAACAACAACGCGGCCATCAATGCGAGCGTGAAGCAGGCGGCCAAGGCCCTGATCAAGAACGGCGATGTCTCACCAGGTCTGCTCAACAAGGTCGAGATGGCCTTCAGATGCTACGATCCCTGCAATTCGTGCGGGACACACGCTCTGAACGGCAGCCCAGCGCTCGAAGTGAATGTGCACAGGAAGGACGGCTCCATCGTCAAGACGATGAGCAACTTCTGAGAAACTCTGGAGGGGAGACCCTCCGAATCCCTGTTTTTCATTGAAAATCAGATTTGGCATGATGAACATGACAGAAACTGTGGCGAAGGGAAGGAGGACCTTGATCATAGGTCTGGGCAACCTGATAGTATCAGATGACGGCGTGGGCATACATGTCGCCAGGAAGATCAAGGAGATGTCCATCCCATCGATAGACGTGGACGAGCTCCCGGCAAGCGGGCTGGAACTCCTCGACGCGATCCTGGACTATCAGAAGGTGGTAGTCGTGGACGCGATCAAGACCGAACGCGGCACTCCTGGTGATGTCTATGCACTCCGCGAAGAGGATTTTGAGGAGACGGTGCACGGATCCTCCCCGCACGGGATAAACGTCGCAACAGCATTCGCGCTCGGAAGGAAGATAGTGCCGGAGAGGATGCCGAAGGAGGTCGTGTTCATCGCCATCGAAGCGGAGGACCTGGTGAACGTGAGCGAGGAACTCACTGCCACGATCTCCAAATCCTTGCCCAAGATAATCGAGTTCGTATTAAGAGTAGCGAAAGAACCGATGCGCGCGTGACGAATCAGCATATCCTGGGGACGGGGTCGCCGACGGGGGGTTCTATGACCCGTTTGCCACCTGTGTGCGTCTCCATCATGACGCCGGAGAACTCTTTTGACGCCTCACCGATTATGGCAGCGTTCCTTCCCTCTGGCCTGGAGCGTATGGCGGATAGGACTTCGTCAGCCATGGATGGCACGACCGCTATCAGGACCTTGCCTTCGTTCCCTATCTCAAGGGGATCGATACCAAGCATCTCGCATGCCGCCAAGACCTCGTTATCGATGGGGAGGGCCTCCTCAGATATCTTGATGCCCACATGAGATTTCTCGGCCCACTCGTTGAGTAGGTTCGCCACCCCACCCCTTGTGGGGTCCTTCATTGCGGTGATGCCACCGATCTTGAGTGCATCTTCGATCAGAGAATTCAGAGGTTTGGCATCGCTGTGAACGACCGTATCAAAACCGTATCCTTCCCTGAACGAGAGCAGCGCGATCCCATGGTTCCCGATCGATCCGGACGCGATGATCGTATCTCCATGGCCCACCGATGAATCGTTCGGCCAATTGGGTTTGAACTCCCTGGAGCGGCGCACCATCTGGATATTATGATCGAGGTGGTCGGACCGTCTCCCGATGCCGCTGGTGTTGATGAATAACCGATCGACTGCGCCATTCTCGACCACTTTCGTATCACCCGTGACGATCCTGACATCGGCCGATTTCGCCGTCAGGCTGATGCTCTTGACAATCCTCTGAAGGTCCTCTTCTGAGAAACCCTCCTCGATGATCATAGCGCATGAAAGGGCAAGTGGCTTTGCGCCCATGACACTGATATCGTTCACGGTGCCTGCAACGGAGAGAACACCGATATCTCCTCCTGGAAAGAAGAGTGGTTTGACCGTGTAGGAATCCGTCGTGAACGCAATCCCATCCACTATGGCCGCGTCATCCAACGCGGATAGAGGTATCTCGCCAAAATCATGGTCCAATTCCTCAATGACGAATTTGCGGATGAATTCCTGCATCCGCTCCCCTCCGGCTCCCTGCGCCATCGTGATCTTGACCATACAATACTCACAATGATTGTTCGAAGAGTCATCCCAGTAATAATGCTTTCGGCATACTGGCATGGACACGAGTTCAAGAATAGATTGATAACAGGTGTACGGGTTCTTGTATTCGGATGCTGACAGGGATACTTCTTACTGGGGGCCACAGCACGAGGATGGGGAGAGACAAAGGACTCCTCAGACTCGGACAGAAGCCCATGGTACTCCATGTCCTCGAAGAAATGTCCGGAATCGTGGATGAGATGGTTGTCTCGGTTGGTGTGCACAGAAAGGGTGATTACGAACCCTTTTTCGCTGGAAAAGCGCGCATAACAGAGGATTCGAAAGACGATTTTGGTCCACTGGAAGGAATCAGAGCGGCAGCGTCTTCGTCCAACGGCGATCTTGTGGCAGTCTGTCCTTGTGACACGCCTTTCGTGCGCGCCGAGATATACAGACTCCTCCTGGAGGAATCCGAGGACACGGAAGGCGCGGTTCCCATCATCAGGGGTTTCCCGGAACCGCTCCATGCGATCTATGACAGGAACGCCGTCGAGAGAGCATGCACGAAAGTCGTCGAACGAGGAGGATTCCGAGTATCAGAGGTGTTTCAATCGATGGACCTGAGATTCGTTCAGGAGAAACGCATACGCGAGGTCGATCGCGAATTGTCCAGCTTCTGGAATATCAACTCTCCAGATGATTTTCGGAAGGCGGAGATGATATTGGCACAGAGTGACCTTGAAAAGTCATCATTTTCTCTGGCGCACACCATCTAGGATCTGGTCCACCTTCTCCTTGGCCTGGCCAATCTGCATGGCATCGATGAAATGATCTTTACTCGTATAAGTCAGGTAATATGCACCAACGATTGCGACTATCAATCCGGCCAAGGCATCGAAGAACAAATCCATCATGGTATCCGAAAGTGAGTATTGGAGGTGGCTCCCCGACAGCTGATCATTTGCATATTCCATTAGTTCCCATACGACGCCAATCGCCATGGTGAACATCGAGATGAACATGGCTAAGAATGGTCGAGGCAAGAAGATGCTGTCAATGTATTTGTCCAGTGCAACGACCATTACGAAAGACAATGCAGCTATCAGGGAAGCAGACATGGCATGGGTCAGATGATCCCAACCAGGGACTGAATCGTAGAAGCCAGAGAATCCTCCGGCGACATGCAGGAACAAAGCAGCCACTATCCAAAAGTTCAGCTCGAGTGGTAGGACTAGCCGCAAATCCTTCCGCAGCATTGAGGGGATTGTGCTTACCGCAAGGGAGATGATTGCCGCGGGGACCCAGGTATAGTTAGCAGTGATCATGCCTGCCAAAGCAATGGCTATCATGCCAATCTGCATGATTCTGGATAGGAATTTCAATCTTCCCTCCAGAGCCTCACCTCCCATAGATGGATCAGACCCAGGGCTTGGCGCCTCCCCTTCGACATCGTCTTCGTGTAAGCGCCATAGACGATGCCCATTAGAACACCGCCGATCATCGTCCAGAGCAGACCATTCATGACAGCACCATTGGTGGTCAGGTTGTCTGTCCCGAACAACGAATCTCCGATGAATTCTCCAAGATACCAGAAGCCAGATATGGCCAGGGTGAACATGAAGACGAAGAATATCGATAATGGGCGGTTCATCCTGACCTCAGTGAACATCTCCAATTCTATTGTCAACAGGAAGCCAAGCGTGGAGAGCGAGAACGCCAAGGCGAGAGAGGTCATGTCATCCCACCATGCAATGTTCTCGCTGAAGATCTCTGAACCCTCGGATATGTGCAGAAGTATAGGCAAGGATAGAAGCAGGGTCATCTCCCATGGGACTGCCCTGAAAGGATCCCTCGTCATGATTATCGGAAGTATATACAACGAAATGGCGAATATTCCGAATGCTGCCCAGATGAGATCCAACTTGAGAACGGCGTAGACGGTCGAGAAGAACAGGAGCAGGCTAGATATCCAAGAGATTTCGGCTTCTATGATCCTCCTTGGATTCTTCAGGAGTGCTTTCACTCTGTAATTCTGTCCATCATCGTTCACGATTATCGACACTCTGTGTGATGCGCCAACGGGCGTGCTGCTTCACATGACATCAATGAACCCCACTGGTCTCGAACCTATATGCACCATTTGGCGCACGGATCTCAAACCCCACCTTGCATTCTAGTCTCATTTATCTTGATACCAGTAACGTCGAGGACCTCAAAAGAGAATCCGCGACCATCTATGTCTCAGCCAATCCAGACACGACGATCAATGACCCTAGATATTCACCTCTTGAAGCGAAGATCGATGATGTACCCAGCAGGACCTGCAGCTTCGTGCCGTCGGGCCTCAATAACTCGAATTTCTGCTGTTCTCGAGAGGGAGTGTGATTCTCAATGTCAGCTCGAATCCTCTCAGACCAGGGTGAGCCAAGGAAGGAGTATAGCGACAGGCCATCTAGTTTCTCCCCCGGACGACCCAACATCTCGGCGACCCGTAGATTCGCAAAAGTGATTGCACCGCGCCCATCAACCATCAGGATGCCGATGTTCGCGAGCTCGACCAACTGACGATATCTCGCTTCGCTCTCCTGCAATGCCATCCTAGCGTGTTCTTGATTGCTGATGTCCCTCACATGTTCGATGACTTGTTCGACCACACCCGTATCCATATTGACCATCGGGAAACTGTAGACCTCGTGCCACCCGACGATTGCTCCATCTTTGTCGACCTTTGTCATGACTTCCCTGTGAGCGATCCCATGGGTCAATGTCCGACTGGCTGGACAGGATTCGCAAGGGACGACCCGTCCATAATATGCCTCGTAGCACTTCTTGCCGACCAAAGGGGCAGAGTGAGAATACCATCGTTCCATTGCATCGTTCACCCGAATGATGCTGTAACTCGAGTCGAGCACACTCATTCCATCTTGAATGCCGTCGAATACGCTTGCGAGGAACCTCTCACTCCTGGCCACCTCGCGTTCAGCGCGCTTATGTTTGATGCTCTTGGTCAGCATGTTCACTAATTCAGTATATTGCGTCTTGGGGTCGCCGCCCTTCGGGATGTAGAAATCCGCTCCGTTGTTCAGCGCTTGCATCGCGACGTCTTCCCTACCACGGCCAGTGAGAATGATGAAAGGTATTGTGATTCCCTGTATTCGAAGTATTTTGAGAAACTCGAGGCCATCGATATCCGGCATCTGGAAATCTGATACGACAGCTTCGTGCTCCCCGCCCTTCGCCAGGATATCAAGGGCTTCCCTCGCGGAAACCACTGTATCAGCCACGAAGACTCCGTCTCGCTCAAGGAAGAACTTCAAGACTTCAAGATAAGCTGGGTCGTCGTCGACGAGCAGAATCTTCACTTTCAAGGCACCACCAACCTCTAGATTCCGTAGCAATCGCAAATCCACATATGGTCCATCAGCGTATTTATCTTCTGCCATTATGTAGATCTTGCGAATTTGATGATGCCAGAAGAGATGAATAGGACGACAAAAGGAATATGAGCGCTGAGGGGGAGATTTGAACTCCCGAGGCGCGAACGCCACGAGCTAACCGGCCGCTTATAGCGGAGTTTCCAGACTCGCGCCTTACCGGGCTGGGCCACCTCAGCTTTCTAACCACCAAAAAGGTGGCCATATTTAAGAATATGCGCAATCAACGGAGTGCAGTCATAAGGGACCGACGCACGTTTGACAGGCGCGAACCCGAGTCATTCCTTCGTATTTCCCCGGAGCGTCGCCCCTATTCGATCGAATAGCTCTGGCCGACTGTCCCTGAGAAGTGGTCTGAATCTGCGGGCAGCCTCCAGATCCTCGAAATCGATCTCATGGGTGACGATATCTTCCTCCAGTTCCTTCGCCTTGACGATCTCATCCCCCCGAGGACTATAGAGTACACTCCCACCTCCGAACACTAGAGAGCCGTGTACCCCGACGAGGTTCGTATAGGCCAGGAATACGCTATTCTCAGCAGCTCGAGCAGGCATTACCTTCTCGAAACTCGGCCTCGATGTCGTCGGGGCGGCAGATATGTTTATGAGCAGCTGGGCGCCCATGAGTGATTCGAGCTTGGCGAGTTCGGGGAAGAACATGTCATAACATACCATCAGGCCGATCTTCGCGTGCATGCCCTGTGCCACGACCGCGTCATTGCCAGGAGTGAAGAATACTCGCTCCTCGAATGGCCCGAATGTCGGGAGGTACATCTTGTCATATCTGAACAGCTTGCCATGGCCAGTCGCGAGAATGCTTGAGTTATAAATCAAACCATGTATTCTTTCATCCTTTATGGGTGCCCCAAATACGATATCCTTCTTAGTCTCCTTCGCGAGAGAAGCCATCGCCCTAATGCTAGGCCCATCCATTGGCTCCGCCTGCTTGAAGAGATCATCCCTCGGAAGATAGCCAGTCAGAGAAGTCTCAGGGAAGATGATGACTCGCCCCTTCGTTCTCCGAACGACGGAGCTCATACGCTTGAGATTCGCCGATTTGTCGTGCAGTTGGCATGTGATCTGGGCGAGAGTCACGGTTGTGCGAGTCATTCTACTCGGCATCGAGATACCCATAGATTAGATTTTACGGCAGACAACCGTCATTTCCGAACCATAACGGCTATATCCGGACCATGCCATCAGAGCGGTGATGAAGACCCCACAGCTCAAGGAAGGAACTGAGAGGATCATCGAACGGTTCCTGGCAGAGAAGCTAAGGAAGATAGGAGCCAAAGGCTTCGCAGTAGGAGTCAGTGGAGGAATTGATTCAGCAGTCGTCCTCAAACTCGCCGTGGAGGCGGTTGGAAAAGAGAAGGTTCTGGGGATTCTGATGCCGGAGCGTGATTCTCCGAAGGATGATGTCAGAGATGCCGAGAATCTGTGCAAAGCCGAGGGTGTGAAGCACAGGATTATCGATATCACGAAAATCGTCGATGAATACGCATCCGTGTTAGACAAGGCAGATAGGAGGGCGCTCGCCAATGTCAAGGCCAGGTGCAGGATGATCGTCCTGTACCACTATGCAGCAACAGAATCAAAGCTGGTCCTGGGGACCAGCAATAAAAGCGAACTGCTGGTAGGATACTTCACCAAGTTCGGAGATGGCGGTGCGGACCTTGAACCCATTGGAGACCTGTACAAAACCGAGGTTCGCCAACTCGCAGATAGACTCGGCGTGCCGGAAGGGATCAGGAAGAAGGCGCCCTCTGCAGGTCTATGGAAAGGACAGACCGATGAGAAAGAAATGGGAATCACCTATGAACGGCTCGATTCAATACTCCACGGAATCGAATTGGGGCAGAGCGATAAGACCATCGCCGAGAACGCTGAGACCACTGTGGAAGAGGTGCTCCGCATAGAAAGGACGGTCAGGCTCTCATCCCACAAACGGAAGTTTCCACCCGTTGTGAAGCTGGGCATTAGGACCCCAGGCCTCGACTGGCGAGAGGGCGATGAGGACATCTGATCACGAGCTACTGCCTCTGATTGATGGGATGTGCCGCTTAGGAATGGTCATCTTTGTTGTCATTCCGTTCAGCTTGTGAATTCCAAGCATGAAACCTTCTTCGAATCCACCCTGTCGAGAACATTCGATGGCCAAGCAGACATCGAAGGGGTTTGTGAGGGCAGACGATGGAATCTTGCTAGCCAGTGGGTTTTGAAGGCCTGAGCAAAGTGTCCCAAACGTTTATGTAAGACATTAGGTTTGCTTGGAACTACCGAGCTCCTGTAGTGTAGTGGCCAATCATTCGAGCCTCTCGTGGCCGTCCGCAAGGGTGGCCGGCGATAGCTCGATACCCGGGTTCAAATCCCGGCGGGAGCACCATTTTTCGTTCTTTCATATGCGGTGATTCCCAGGTAATCACTCATTCCGCCGATCAAACGAGGCATGCGCTGTGTCCTGAGAAGCTATTTTGTACTGCTATCCACATTCCTGGCAGAAGTCTGATTTGGGGGATTTAGAGGCTTCAATAGGGGGGAAAGATGAGAATGCGTAGCTTCAGTCTTCTGATTAGCATTGTGCTTGCAGTAATCCTGATGGTCCCTGGAATCACAATTGCGAAGCAGCAGGAAAAACCAGTATTATCTGAAGGGACATGGACCTTGGCGATTTATGTTGATGCGGATAACAACCTCGAAATGTATTGGGATAGCCCCAGCCTCGAGTATCTGCTCCAAATTCCAGCGAGTGATGGGCTGAAGATAGTCGCGATGGTCGACAGATTGAGCACCGAAGGGACCGAGAGGATAGAGATATCGGGCGATTCGTGGCAAGTGGTCGAAACCTACCCAGAGATGAATTTCGGTGACGGCGAAACCTTCGGCTGGTTCCTATCCGAGGTAAACGAACACTATCAATCTGACCATCTTGTGGTGATACCATGGGATCATGGTAGCGCATGGAAAGGGTTCTGCACAGATCAGACATCTGGCGGAGATAGGATTTCCCTTGAAGAGATGGAGAATGCAATCGTTGGAGCGGGTGTGTATATCGATATCCTTGCCTTCGACGCCTGTGCCTGTTCCAGCATGGAGCTCGCATATCAGGCTGCAAGGACTGATCTCGTGGAACTCTTGGTCGCATCCGAGGAGCTGGTTGCAGGGGATGGTTTTCCATATGATCTGATGTTCACACCGGTCGCTTTGGATTCCAGCAGGACGCCGCAGCAGGTAGCGGCTGATATGTTGGCGGGCTGGAAGGAATCGTACGAACCGATCAGCTGGGCATGGTACTGCACACTCAGCATCGTGGACTTGAAGGTCGTATCACAATCAATCGCAGCGATGTCTGCATGGGCCAACGCAATGACCGAGGGATTGATGGATTACGCGAGCAATTACAGAGTCGCTGTCAGAGACAGCTACTACGTGTCGTGTGGATCGCATTATCAGGTTGATCTGATCGACCTCGGAAGACACCTCATGGCGGATCCCGTACTATCTGCAGACGCAACAATGAAGGTTGCCGTGGAAGCTATGGTGGACGCGATGGGGCTCGCGGTCATAGATGTCTACAATCCGGATCGGACCGCAGCGGCTGGCGGGATATCCGTCTGGTGGGGTTCTCACAATGATGTGTGGAGAACTGATTACGGCTTATACAACACGCTCGCATTCGCACAGGATAGTGGCTGGGGAGATTTCCTCATCCTATACAACGAGATGACCTGCGGTTGGGTGGCGACCTAAGGTAATATCGGGTGAACATGCAGGCAGACATATTGCGCAGTATTAGCATGAGCTGGATTCACTATGAGACGGGTATCGTCATTCTGTCCCACTCGATGTCGATATGAAACGAATCGATCGAACGCCTTTGATACTGCGGATTCTACGAAGGATTTCCCTCAGGACCGCATTCTGTCCACGAGCGATGAAGACCTCCATGCATTGGCCCTTCTCGAGATGCAAGTGAAGCATCATCTGTATCTCTTCGAACCTATGCTGAAGCACTGAGAGCTCACCCCTCGGGCCCATCTCGTCATAGACGAGGGTAATGACTATCTGGTTCTCTCCCGTCTGATTGTCCCACTCAGCTTCATCCACGAACGAGCGCATCGCCTCTCGCAAGGCGTCTGAACGTGACCTGAACCCTTTGACTCCAGATATCTGGTCGAATTTCTCGATGAGACCATCATCCACAGACATGCTGATTATCGTCATGCGACTACCGACACTGAATCGTCGACTGCCTATATTGGTCTTATTAAGAACGACCCATCAAATTAATACGAATGCATAATGGTCAAAGTCGACCCATCTTTCGAAGCAGGTCATCAGGGTTGTTAACGAGGGCGCGCGCCGCCTCATCTAATCCCAATCCCGCCCCCAGCGCAACCGTCCTGGCGAATTCCATCGAGCTAAGATCACTCGGAGAGTGGGTATCGGTATTGACCAAGAGTCTGGCTTTGGCCGTTCTCGCCAAGGCGACCACGTGGCCGTTGGTGAGAGAGTGTCCCCGCCTGCATGTCACTTCGACGAATATTCCGTTCTTGGAAGCCAGCTCCATATCGTCAAGTGAGATCATCCCAGGATGAGCGAGTATGTCCACCTCAGGGTTGAGTACGGCTGCATGGTTCGTCCCCGGCTCCACGGGTTCGACAGGCGTCTCCCCGTGAACGACGACGATCTCCGCGCCTGCCTTGCGCGAACGACGGATGGCATCATCGAGATATCTGACAGGCACATGAGTGAGTTCGACTCCTGGTATGGCCTGGATACCCCAGGCATCGGCCTTCTCGCAATCCCTTGCGACGCTCTCGATTGTGCCCTCGATATTTGAGAAGGACGCGTGATCTGTCAATGCGATGGCTCTGTGTTCCGCGGCCGCGGCCCGGCGTATCAGCTCCATCGGAAGGAGTTCGCCGTCGCTCAATATTGTGTGTGTGTGAAAATCGCAACGCTTCCCATTCATTTTCTCCTCTCCCCGAGTTCCTTCTTGATATCGTCCAGAGTGATACCTTCGTCATAAAGCAGAACCATCAGATGATAGATGAGGTCAGCGGCCTCGTATACGACCTCCCCTTTCTGCCTGTCCTTGGCTGCGATGATGACCTCCGCACTCTCCTCGCCGATCTTCTTCAGTAGCAGATTCCTGTTTTTCAGCAGCTTGCAGGTGTATGATGATTCACAGTCGGTCGTCTTTCGCTCCTCGAACACCTGCCAGAGTTCGGAGAAGATATCATTCTGCGGCAACGGCTCCTTGCAGAAGCATGAATATGTCCCTGTATGACACGCGACTCCGGTCTGCTCCACCCGGGCTAGCATGGCGTCGCTGTCGCAATCCATCAGCAGTTCGATCACTTTCTGGACGTTGCCGGAGGTCTCTCCCTTCCTCCAAATCGCGTTCCTGGATCTGCTCCAGTAATGCATGAATCCAGTTTTTCGGGTAAGCTCCATCGCCTCGTCGTTCATGTATGCCAACATCAGGACATTGTTATTGCGTATGTCCTGGACCACGACCGGAATTAGGTCTCCGTTCCTATCCTCGCTCAAGAGCCCCACCTCACTGGGACGCCTTCCGACTCCAAGGCGTGTTTGACCTCTGCGACAGTGTGTTGACCAAAGTGGAAGATGGATGCCGCCAAGGCCGCATCCGCTTCTCCCGCAGTCAGCACTTCGACTATATGCTCAATCGTTCCGCAGCCACCAGATGCGATTACGGGCACATTGACCGCCCTCACAACTGCGCGGGTGAGTTCGATATCATAACCTTTCTTTGTGCCGTCCGCATCCATACTTGTCAGCAATATCTCGCCGGCACCGCGCTCGCAAGCCTCCTTCGCCCATTCGATGGCGTCGAAGCCGGTGGCATTTGTCCCCGAATGCGTGTAGACCTCCCAAGATTCTCCTACCTTCTTGGCATCCAATGCCAGCACGATGCATTGGCTTCCGAAAGATTCGGCGCATTTGTTGATCAGCGTTGGATCGATGACCGCTGCTGAATTGATCGAGGTCTTGTCAGCGCCTACTTCAAGAGTCTTCCTGACATCGCTGAACGACCGGATCCCGCCCCCAACGGTCAGAGGGACGAACAGCTGCTCCGCGGTCTTCCTCACTGCATCATGGAGCGTCTTCGTTCCGGATACCGAGGCATTGACATCCAGGAAGACGATCTCATCGGCTCCCTGGAGTTGATATTCGACTGCGAGTGTGGGAGGGTCTCCGACCTCCTTGAGGTTCTTGAAACAGACACCTTTGACAACATATCCGTTTCGGACATCCAGGCAGGGGATTATCCTCTTGGTCAATGTCGTGGTTCACTCCCCCCAGACTACGGAGGACTTGGTTGACATGACTGAAGATACGGGAGTCATCGCCGCCCTCAGCGCGATCCCCAACGCCTTGAATGTCGCCTCGATTATGTGATGCTCGTCCTTCCCCCTCATGACGACTGAGTGGATAGTTGCCCTGAGCTCCATCGCAAAAGACCGGATGAAGTGTTCGTACATGATATCGGGCATTTCCAAGTGCACATATGGTCTATCGATCAGGTCGACCGAGACCTGAACCAGTGCCTCATCCATGGGAACCGTCGAGCTAGCTATGCGCTTCACCGCATTTTCGCCCAGGGCCTTCCTATACGCTTTCCCAAGGGTGATTGCCACATCCTCCACGAGGTGGTGCTCCATATCACCCTCGGCAGTCATGTCCAGGTCGACTCCAGAATACTTGGTCAACGTCTCTACCATGTGCCGCAGAAATTCGTCTGAAATGGCGCATTTACAGTCCCCCGAACCATCTATGCTGAGCTTCGCGAGGATTGTTGTCTCCCTGGTCTTTCTGGAGATCTCGGCGGTCCTCGGCTTCTCCCCAGTCGTCACCTGAACTCCCTCACAACTTTCTTGAAATCGATTGTGCCAGTGTATATCGACATGCCGAGGACCACGGAATCGACACCCATGTTTCGGAGGGTGTCCAGATCGCTTCTCGTCGTGATGCCCCCCGACACGATGACGTGCTTCTTGGTAGCCTCTATCAGACTCTTGATCGGGAGCGGATCTATTCCCTGGAGCTTCCCCTCGACATCTACATTGGTATAGAGGAATCCCCAGAACGGCAGATCCTCGAGGTCTTTCGCAACATCGCGTATGACCTTCCCTGAACCTTCCTGCCAGCCTCGGACAAGAATCTCCTTAGAGGAGGAATCCAGAGCCACCACGACCCCATCAGTATATTTGCTCGCCAGGCGTTCCACGAACGGTCGGTCTTCGACAGCTCTTGTTCCGATGATCACGCGCTCGCACCCGATCTCGAACAACCGGTGCACCTTCTCCTCGGTCCTTATGCCTCCACCGACTTGGACAGGGATGGCAAGATCCGCGACTATCATCTCGATCAGGCTCTCATTGTTGCCTGTCCCGAGTGCGGAGTCCAGATCGATGACATGGAGCATCTCGGCTCCCTGCTCCTGCCACTTCCTTGCGACGCCGACGACGTCTTCTATAGTCACCCTCTCCGTACCTGGCTTTCCACCTACCAGCTGCACGCATTTGCCACCCTTGATGTCGACCGCAGGCACTATGATCATGTTGATTCCTCCGCAATCCTGACGAAATTCGAAAGCAATTTCAGACCTATCGATCCGCTCTTCTCAGGGTGGAACTGCACTCCGCACAATGCCTCCTGCCTAATCGCGGATACGAATGTCTCACCGTAGTGCGTCTCTGATATTCCGATTTTTCCCATAGGATGGCAGACAAAGGAGTTCGCATAGTAAAATTTACTTCCCTGTGGAATGCCATCGAAGAGAGGGTCGTCGGAATGCCGGACATCGTTCCAGCCCATGTGGGGTATTCTATCACCCTTCAGTCTCCGAACATCGCCTCTTAGGATGGAGAGCCCGGGACCCGCGGACTCGTCGCTCCCATCGAACAGGATCTGCATACCCAGACACACGCCCAGTGCAGGAGTTCCCGATAAGATGGCGCCCTTCACTTCATCGCTGACTGGACGAAGCTGCTTCATTGCCGCGCCGAAAGCGCCCACTCCAGGGAATACTATGCATTCCGCCTCTGGAAGCTTGGAGAAATCGCGGATCACCTCAACTCTGGCGCCCGCTCTCTCAATCCCTTTGGATATGCTGTGAAGGTTGCCCACACCATAATCCACTATGCTGACTCTCATTTGGCTCCCACCGTCACCAGCTGATCAAGCACTTCAAGGAACCTATCCATAAGATTCCTGGGCCCTATGGTCACCCTGATATGATCCTTCATCATTGGGAACGAACTGCAGTCTCTTACCGCAATCCCTCGGTCCCTCAGAGCCGAGACCAGAGTGGTGCCATCGACCGGGCATCTTGCTATGATGAAATTACATGAAGAGGGGTACGTCTCGAATCCCATTGCTCTGAGCTTACCGTCGAGATAACCCCACTGAGATTTCATCTCCTCGACCATCGCCTTCACCCAACCACTATTGTCCATGGCCTTGATGGCGACAGCCTCGGTGAATGAATTGAGGCCGAACGGTGTCCGAACCCGCCTCAACTCGTTGATTGTCTCTTCTCGTGCGAGCGCGAAACCCGCCCTCAATCCAGCGAGACCATATGCCTTCGAGAATGTGCGAATGTCGAGCGCGGACGCACTCTCCATGACATCTTCGACCATGCTGGTCCCGCTGAAATCGCTATACGCTTCATCGACCATGACCACGCCCCCAGATTCCGTCAATATCTTTCTGACGGCATCCATTTCGAAGAGGTTTGCTGTAGGATTGTTCGGCTGGCATATCGCCGTCAGTTTCGCCTTCTGAGCGAGGACCTGGTCGACATCGATTGAAAAATCAGACCGGAGGGGCACCTCGCATATTGTCGCAAGGTTCACCCGTGCATAGAACTTGTACATTCCGAAGGTCGGCGATGGCGAGCAGAATCGATCCCCAGGATTGATGAAAGTCTTTGAGACAATATCAAGCAATTCATCGGACCCGTTACCGACTATGACTTCCCTTGGAGATAGGCCGTATTCGGATGCGATACGACCCCTGAGGGCGTCCGAGTTCTCGCTGGGATATGCCCATAATCGGGAGAAATCGAATTCTTCTGCCACATCCATAACGGCAGGGTTCACGCCGAACAGGTTGGCGTTGTCGTTCAGAAGGACCATGTCCTTCTTTGCAATCGAATAGGACGGCCTGAAGAGTGTCTCCAAGGTCCTCCGTCTCAGCTCTCCGATCGATGTCATCTCCTCACCTTCCTCGCACGCGCGCACGCCGCATCGGCATGTGCGGGCAGTCCCTCAGATAACGCCATCAGTCGAACCGTCTCAGATAGTTTGGACGCCCCCTTCTGGGTCAACATCTGGTATGGGACGATCTTGACGAAATCATAGGTCGATAGGGAGGACTTCATCGCCGCAACGCCTTTCGTTGGCAGTATGTGATTCGTCCCTGCACAGTAATCACCGAATGCGACTGATGAATGAGGGCCCAGGAACACTGATCCCGCGTTGTCTATAGATTTCAAGACACTCTTTGGATTCCGGACATCTATCACCAAGTGTTCAGGAGCGTAACTGTTGGAGAATTCAACCGCGGAATTCACATCCTTGACCTTGACGAAGATAGCCCCACGTGATGATGACCGATCCACGATGTCTTTCCGAGCAGCAGATGATATCATGTCGCCAAGGACCCTTGACGATGACTCGATTATCTCTTTCGAATCGCTCGCCAACACCGCCCTGGCTAGAGGGTCGTGCTCAAGCTGTGCTAGCATCTCCCCTGCGATGAATTCAGGGTCAGCATGATCGTCTGCAATCACCAGCACCTCAGAGGGGCCCGCAAGGAAATCAATCTCGCAATCATTTCTCACGAGCAACTTCGCCGCGGTGACGAATGCGCCGCCAGGTCCAACGATCTTCTGCACCCGTCGTATGGTTTCAGTGCCGTAGGCCATGGCTGCCACCGCTTGCGCCCCTCCGACGGAATAGACTTCGTTTACACCACATATTCCAGCCGCGGCCAGGATCGGATCGGCCACCTTCCCGCCTCTCCCAGGGGTACACACCGCAATCTCATTGACGCCGGAGATCTTTGCAGGGATACACGCCATAAGAACGGAGGAGGCATAGCTAGCGGTTCCGCCTGGAACATAAACGCCGATCCTCTCGAGAGGGACCACACGCTGTCCCATGATACCACAATCATCCTCGTATTCGAATGGCCGGATTGTCTGCTTGGAATGGAACTTCTCGATCCTGGCCTTCGCCCTCTTTATAGCCTGAAGAAGTGGCTTGGGAAGCCGCCTCTGAGCAGCAGTCAACTCAGATTCCGGGACCCGCATCGAATCGCCTCGGAACCCTTCGAACTGTTCTGAGAACCTCAAGAGAGCCTCGTCACCGTTCGCACGGACTTGGTCTATTATATCCATGGCGGATGAAAGGGCTGGCGTGAGGTCCACATCCTCTCTCTCAAGGACTGACCGCAACTCCTTGGAGGTCATCCTGGATAATGTGTATTTCAGCATGTCACAGTACCATCCTGTCTATCGGCATCACTAGGATCCCTGTCGCTCCGATGCTCTTCAGCATCGCGATGACTCCATTGACCTCGTCCTCGTTCGTAACCGCGTGTATCGCCACGACGTCGTTCCGACCAATGATGTTCATTACCGTCGGTCCGGAGACACCTGGCAGGAGCGTATCGAGGCTGGTCAGCTTGTCCTTTGGGACATTGGCCATCAGATAGCGCTTCCTCGAGGCGTTCATCACGCTCTCCATAGCACTTGTGATCTCATCCATCCTGATCTTCTTCTCTTCGATGGATTTCGGGTTCGCTATGAGGACCGCGACCGACTCCAATACGACGCCTATCTCCTTCAGGTGGTTCAATTTCAAGGTCGATCCGGTCTCCGTCAGATCCGTTATTATCTCTGCCAGACCTATCCTGGGTGCGACTTCCGTTGCCCCTGACACCTCAGCGGTCGCGACATTCTTCCCGAGCCTCTGGAAGAATTCCTTTGTCAGGTTTGGAAAGGATGTTGCTACGGTGGCACCATCCTTGACATCGGACACTTTCAGAATGGATGATTCGTCAGGAACCGCGACGACCAAACGGCACTTCCCGAAGTCGAGGTCCATCATCCGCTCCACGCTTCGCTTCGTCTCAAGAAGGATATCGAGTCCGGTGATACCGAGGTCGGCGGCCCCCATCTCGACAAACTCTGGAATATCCTGGGCACGTGCCATCAGGACCTGAAATCTACCCTTGCTGAACTCGGCCAGCAGGGTCCTGCTGCTCGAGTCGGGGACCGAAAAACCGATCCTGTTCATCAATCTGACTGCGCTGCTGTTCAATCTCCCCTTGTTCGGGAGGGCGATCCTGAGTGCACTCATGCCAAATCCACCTCGGGTCCATGATTTCGTCGAGCGGAAGGAGAGCTCAAGCTGGGCATCGTATTCATGTAAAAACCATTTCTTGAGACTCGGCTGGGGCGCGTGTCATCACGCGTGAAGACTACCATACACGACTCTTAATGTGGCCATGTCCTTTCGCCTCGAGCAGGTTCTCGAAGACTGCAACGATATTTATGTGTTCCGTCGAGAATGAGACTCTGGCTGCACATGAATGTACATAGAGAATGGAGCTAGTGTGAGGGTCCTGAGCAGCATTCACCCTGCACGGAGAGTCTCACTACTCAACCAGGAGAATCATGTCGGATATAGCGCCCCGAAAATCAGGACTATGGCGGATGCAGCTATGCAGAGGGCTACCACGAGCCAGGGATGTACCTTGATAGCCTTGTCATCCTCTGAATCGAAATATCTAATCAGACCGGCAGCGGAGTGGAAACCCTCGCCTTTCTTGTTCTTTGCCATAGGCCTCGTCAAGGCCTATTGAAGGATTCACTATATAAGAGTTTACCGGCACCGAATGATGCCATTCGATAGGCTTTCGATGATTCTCGCCATGACGAAAAGCATTATATAACGTGCAAGATAATTGACACAACCCCATCTGGCTTGATACTGTTCGGACCTGATGATAGGGCAAGTGCGCATCTCGAAGTGCGATTGATGCCACGGAGTCGGAGGTTGTAATATAGCTACCGTATTCCTCGTCGATGATGAGAAGTTCATCGTCGACCTGTACCGAGACATCCTTGAAGCGAACGGACATTCCGTAGTCGCCGTCGCTTCGGACGGCGAGGAGGCCGTCAGGAAATACAAGGAGATGACGGAGAAACCTGTGGTCATAATCATGGATCAGAGGATGCCCATAAAGGATGGCGTTAGTGCGACGCAGGAGATCCTCAAGATGGACCCCGGCGCGACAATATTCTTCGGGAGCGCGGACCTTCATATAGAGAAGGAAGCTCTCGCAGCAGGAGCCAAGGGGTTCCTTCTCAAACCATTCAGGATAGAGGAGCTTCTGGAAGCAATCGCAGAGGCGGTAAAGGGCAAGAAGCAGTAGCGAAGCTTGCTTTATTCATTGCGAGCTTCGACCGAGGTGAATTGCATGAGAGCGAGTGGGAACGAGAGCGTGAGAATGGCCCCGACTGGGGGTCGCTTACTTTTAAGTACGACCTTCTGCTATGAGAACGCACCCTTGGAGAGGGATGCCTGATGGCGGAACAGGAGAGCGATTTGAGAGCTCAGATGAGGAGCAAACTCGAAGTCCTTAAGAGTAAGGGGCTTGACCCGTACCAGAAATACAGGTTCATTCGCACCCATGATAGCGAGGGTGTGAAGCGGGAATTCAAGGATATTGGCGCGGAGAAGAGCTCTGTGGAGGTGTCGACTGCAGGGAGAGTCATGGCTGTCCGTGTCCATGGAAAGGCGGGTTTTGCCGATCTCGTGGATAGAGATGGCAAGATACAGCTCTATTTCAAACTGAACGACATCGGCCAAGACATATGGGACATTTTCACATCGCTGGACCGCGGCGACATAATCGGAGTGAAAGGTAACGTCTTCAGGACCAAGATGGGGGAGGTGACCATCGCGGTCGGCACCCTTGAAGTCCTATCGAAGGCACTAATACCATTCCCCGAGAAGTTCCACGGATTGCAGGATGTGCAAACAAGGTACAGACAGAGATACCTCGACCTCGCGATCAACGATGATGTCAGAAAGAGATTCATAAACAGGAGCAGACTGGTCGCCTACTTCAGAGAGTGGTTGAACAAGAGAGACTTCTTGGAAGTAGAGACGCCGATACTGCAGCCCCTTTACGGAGGCGCTCTGGCAAGACCTTTCGTGACTCATCATAACTACCTAGATATGGACCTATACCTCAGGATAGCCCCTGAGCTCTATCACAAGAGATGCATAGTCGGCAACCTGGAGAAGGTCTACGAGATCGGCAAGAACTTCAGGAACGAGGACATAGATGCACAACATTATCCGGAATACACATCGATGGAACTCTATCAGGCATATGCAGACTATGAAGACATAATGGACCTGACAGAATCACTCATCTGCGACACTGCAATGCATATAACGGGGACGGATAAGATCCCATATGGAGATAAAGTGCTGGACTTCTCGAGACCCTGGCTCAGGATAACTATGCACGATGCAGTCAAGGAGCACACAGGAATCGACATATCATCATTCGGATCGGTCGAAGAGGCTCGAGAAGCTGCTATCAAGATCGGCGTGAGGGACATAGCCGACTGTCAGGACATGGGGAAGATCGTCGCCGAGATATTCGATCAGAAGGCTCAGCCCCATCTGATCAACCCGACCTTCGTAATAGACCATCCTGTAGAAGTATCCCCCTTGGCAAAGCGTAAGCGCGGGAACCCTGACCTCGTCGAAAGGTTCGAACTCTTCATAAACGGATGGGAATTCGCCAACGCATTCTCCGAACTCAACGATCCTGAGGAGCAAGAGCAGAGATTCCGAGAACAGGACAGGCGCCGAGAGGAAGGCGATGAGGAGGCACATCCAATCGACTTAGATTACATTCGGGCGCTGGAATATGGTCTCCCGCCAACGGGAGGGCTCGGCATAGGCGTCGATCGACTCGCCATGATATTGACGAATGTCCCATCGATAAAGGAAGTCATACTGTTCCCGCACATGAAACCAGAAACCATGTAGAAGTGACACGAATGGCTTTGCAGGGTACATTGATAAGACACATGGACAGGACAGAGCTGGACGAACTGATCGACGCACAGAACGAGATATTCGCAGACTACATCGTCCCGATGAAGTCGAGCAAGGAGTTCTGGACAGACTTCCTCAGATCGGTCGGAGGAGACTCTGCGAATGTATTGGTCGCCGTGGACAAGGGCAGCATAATAGGATATGTCAACCCAGTGATCGACGGAGATGAAGCATGGGTCGGTGGGATTGGCGTTGTTCCCGAGTTCAGACGGAGGGGGCTTGGCCGGAGACTGATGCTCGCAGCGGAGGAGTTCTCCCGTAAAATGGGAGCCACTGAGATCAGCCTGGAGGTGATCCAGGGAAATGAGAAGGCAGAAGACCTCTACCGGTCGATGGGATATCAGGAGAGCAATGTCTATCTATGCGCCGATGGCAAACCCCAGCAGTCCTCCGGGTTCGGACTAGCACCCGAGAAAGCAACGCTTCAGGACCTCACTGGCATCCACGAGAGAGCGTATGAGGACAGCTGCTGGCAGAGGAGAAAGATCCATGGTCTCATGATGACCGCCAGAAATTCTGAGTGCTACAAGGTCAAGGGCGGATTCGTCATGGTCAGAAGAGTCGAGAACAGCGGTTTCATCCCGTACCTCGGAGTCATTCCAGAAAGGCGCGGTCAAGGAATAGGGACGGCGCTCATGAGGTTTGCTCTGAACAGACTCTTCGAGATGGGCGTGTTCACGACAGGGCTATACAATGTCAATGACGAGCTGCCAGTGCAGCGGTTGCTGGACAAGTTCGATTTCCATGTGACCCTGAAGCAGACCGAGATGTGCAAGCGCCTTTGAAGACCTACCCGACCAGGGCGAGAATAGAAACACGAAATGGTTTTGATGAAGAAAACGAAGGGACAGTGAGGGCGCTCGAAATCCTCACTGTTTGCACTGAGCGTATTTTTCGTCAGCCGCCCATTTCTTATTGACCCAATCCTGAATCTTCTTGATGTCATCCTCGGTCAGGTGTCTGAACCTGCCCTGCGGCTTCAGGTATTCTGTCACAGGAGTCATCTTCGGCTTCCGGTTTATTGTGACCTTGCCGTTCTCCGACTCGTAGAGCGTCCACATGCCCGTATCGACCGCGAGCTTGCACATCTCAATCGTCTTTGCCGTATCGTGCCTCCATCCTGTGGGGCACGGGGTAAAGATCTGGATGTATCTGAATCCCTTGATCTTCTTGGCCTTCTCGAACTTGTTGATGAAGTCCTGGATGTGACCAATGGATGCGGTCGCGACATATGGCACATTGTGCGCCATCATTATCTGTGGCATGTCCTTCTTGAAGTTCTCCTTGCCAGCCTTCACTGATCCGACAGGTGTCGTCGTCGTCCACGCACCATACGGTGTCGAACCGGACCTCTGGATACCAGTGTTCATGTACGCTTCGTTGTCGTACATCACATAGAGTATGTCCTCGTTCCTTTCGGCAGCACCGGACAACGCCTGCATTCCGATATCAGCAGTTCCGCCGTCACCGGCGATACCCATCACGATTGTGTCGTCCATTCCGCGCGCCTTAAGGGCGCGCTTTATGCCTGTCGCGCATGCCGCCGTGTTCTCGAATGCGACATGGTGGAACGGGACCTTCCAAGCGATGTTTGGGTATGTCGCTCCGAATATGAGCAGACAACATGCAGGGTTGACAACCACAGTGTTCTTTCCGAGTATCTTCATCAGATTCCTGACTGCCACTGCCCCTCCGCAGCCAGCGCATGCGGTATGGCCCCGAGTGAACAGTTCTTCATCTGGAAGTTCCTTGAGTTTCATCACTCCACCCCCCTTGTATTGAGCCAGACGATCTCCCTCTTGACCACTCCGGTCTTTGCGATCTCCAGCAACTTGTCGAATATCGAACGGATATCGTTCAAGGAGACATCGTTGCCACCTAGGCCGCCGATGACGTTCATCGTGGGCACATCGAGCCCATATGCGGCGTTCCTGAACTCAATGAAGGAAGGCCCAGCGACTCCGTACGAAACCGCACGGTCGAAGACTCCGACGGCTTTCACCTTCTCCGCAATCTTTCGCAACTGCGCTGCAGGGTATGGCCTCCAGAACCTGAGCTTGACCATGCCTACTTTCTTACCTTCCGCCCTCATTGTGTCCACGACCTCATGAGTCGTAGATCCAACAGTACCCAGCGTGATCAGAATCACATCGGCATCATCACACATGTACGGGTCGATCATACCGCCGTAATCCCTGCCGAACTCCTTGGCGAACGCCCTGTTGACCTCTTCAATCACCTTGGGCGCCTGGCGCATCGCATTGTCCATCTGCCACCGGCATTCCATCATATATTCCGGTGGAACGAATACACCGACGGCAGTCGGATCATTTGGGTCCAGTATCGGGCTTGGCGGACTGTATTTCGGTAGGAACCTGTCCGCATCCTCCTGACACATCAAATCGACTGGCTCCACCGTATGCGATAGGATGAACGCATCCAGGCCGACAGTCATCGGCAGCGCAACGCGCTTATCCTCAGCAATCCTGAATGCCTGCAGAGTCATGTCCTGGACCTCCTGATTGTGGTCGCAGAAGACCTGCAGCCAGCCAGAATCTCGCTCGGGCATGATATCGTTGTGCTCCACCCAGATATTGATCGGGGCAGCAATCGAACGGTTGACGACAGACATCACGATAGGCAATCTCAGCCCGCTCGCGATGGGCAGAAGTTCGTGCATCAACGCCAACCCTTGGGAAGAAGTCGCAGTGAATGTGCGCACACCAGTCGCGCTCGCGGACACGCAAGCACTCATGGCCGAATGTTCGCTCTCAACTTCGATGTATTCTGAGTCCAATTCACCGTTGTTGATGAACTCGGACAAGTGCTCGACTATGAACGTCTGAGGTGTGATAGGATATGCCGCCACAGTCCTGACTCTGCTCCTCATAGCACCGTACGCAGCTGCATAGTTACCAGTGACAATCTTGTGAACCATGCCTCTTCACCTCACCATCTTTATGGCTTCAACGGGGCACTCGTTGGCGCATATCCCGCAGCCCTTGCAGTAATCCATGTCGAATTCCATCTTCTCGCCCTTTCTGTATATGCATCCCTCGGGACAGTAGAACCAGCAGAAGTTGCACATGGTGCACTTTTCAACATCATACTCTGGTTTGAAGACTTTCCAGCTGCCGGTCTTGTTCTCCGTGAACGAACCTGGACCTACCATGCCAGCTTCGGTCTTCTTGACGATGCCAGCAGCGCCCATCGGTAGTTCATTGACATCAGGAAGCCACTTCTTGGCGGCCTTCAGAGGCCTGTGACCGTGCGATTCGCCCACGACTGTGCGATCATAGGCGACTCTGGCCGCCTTCGCATTCTTCTCACCGATCTTCGGGCCTAGCCGGTCACCGAATACCTCCATGATCCCCTTCTCGATGGATTCGATCGTGACAAGGCCTGTCGCCTTCGCCAAGGCACCCAGGATCGATGAGTTCGTCGCGGGCTGTTTCAATACTTCCAGTGCGACAGAGGTGGCATCGACAGTGGCCAGCTTGACATCGATACCCACATCGACCTCTTCAGGCTTCCTGGCAGTGTTCACGATTACGATACCACCCTTCTTCAGACCATCGACCACATTGACCGAATCGATCAGAGATTCGTCGAGAATGACGACGAAGTCGGGTTCGTGTACCTGCGTCTTCCTGTAGATCCGCGTTTTATCAATTCTCGTAAACGCGAGCACCGGGGCACCCCTTCTTTCAGCCCCGAAAAATGGGAAGGCGGTTGCATACCCGCTTTCCTGGTGAGCGGCGCTCGCGAGTGCTTGCGCAGCCATGACAGCGCCCTGGCCACCACGGCCATGGAATCGTACCTCGTACATCCTTGAGCCTCGCACCTGTTTGAATGATTGGACTTATTTTAAGGCTTTCTGAGCAACCCCTAATGGTTCCGAAAAGCGTCCACAAATGCTGGCCCATGGACAAAACACAGATGTCATAGAATGCCATCGTTCAAACGTCGAAAATCGAGTTTATAGAGAAGCGCGCCGGCGAAAACGGAATAAGTCGTTTGGGGCCCAAACCTTTTTTGAGCTAGGAGGGGATTTGCCGACAGATGGTGAAGAAGCAAGCGGATGGGATCACCCTTCGGGTCGCGAGAGCGCATCACCAATCCGAAGTGGGCCTCGGAAGAGCTAGAATAGACACTTCGACAAGGAAGGACCTCTCAGTCGACGTCGGCGAGATCATCGAGATCGTCGGCAAGAAGAGGACGGCAGCGAAGGTGTTTAGGGCAGCTCATGAAGACGAGGGCAAAGGGATCATCAGAATCGATGGTATGATACGTGGGAATGCTGCGGTGTCTATAGGAGAGAACGTCGTTGTGCAGAAAGCCGACGCTCAGCCGGCCCAGAAGATAGTGGTCGCTCCCAAGATACCCCATGGAAAGCGTGTCAGATTCGGTCAAGGTGTCGAAGGGTTGTTCAAGAAGGGGCTGCTCAACAGGGCCGTGATAAAGGGTGACGAGATCATCATCCCCAACATAGCTCTGATGGGAGGTTTTCTTCCCTTCATGGTCGCAGCTACGACACCAAATGGGATAGTCCAAGTGACCGAGCAGACTGAACTGTCTGTGAAGACTGAGCCAATAGAGATCTCCGACCTTGCCCGCCCCTCCGTCACCTATGAGGATATTGGAGGGTTGGAAGGTGAATTGGAGAGGATCCGAGAGATGATCGAGCTCCCGCTGAAACATCCCGAGATATTCACAAGACTGGGCATCGATCCGCCGAAAGGGGTTCTTCTCTACGGACCGCCAGGCACTGGAAAGACATTGATCGCAAGAGCCGTGGCGAATGAGGCAGGGGCCAACTTCTTCTCGATACAGGGACCGGAGATAATGTCCAAATTCTATGGTCAGAGCGAAGAGAAACTCAGAGAGATATTCGCGGAGGCGGAGAAGAACGCCCCATCCGTGATCTTCATCGACGAGCTGGATTCGATTGCTCCTAGGAGGGACGAGGTCCAAGGAGAGGTCGAGAGAAGAGTCGTCGCTCAGCTCCTAACCTTGATGGACGGACTCACGAGCAGGGGTAACGTCATAGTGATTGCAGCAACGAACAGAGAGGATGCAATCGACCCTGCCCTGAGAAGGCCTGGAAGATTCGATAGAGAGATTGAGATCGGGGTACCTTCCACAGCCGGACGTCAGGAGATAATGCAGATCCATACGAGAGGAATGCCGATCGATGAGACCGTCAATCTAGATCATATCGGAGAGATGACCCATGGCTTTGCAGGCGCGGACCTGGCTGCACTTGCTCGCGAAGCCGCCATGCGATCTCTGCGGAGATACCTGCCCGATATCGATCTGGGAAAGCCTATTCCCGCAGACATACTCGAGAAGATGAAGGTGACGGGGCAGGATTTCGCGGATGCTAAACGGGACATAGAGCCCAGCGCCATGCGCGAAGTGTTGATCGAGATACCGAACGTCACTTGGGAGGATGTTGGAGGACTCGATGATGTGAAGAAGGAGCTACACGAAGCCATCGAGCTCCCCATCGAAGATCCTGAGTCATTCAAGAGATTGGGCATCAGACCGCCGAAAGGGGTGCTGTTGTTCGGTGCTCCAGGAACTGGAAAGACCTTGATTGCACGTGCGATCGCGAACATGTCTAACACGAATTTCATATCCATAAAAGGTCCAGAGGTCATGTCCAAATGGGTTGGGGAGAGCGAAAAGGCAGTGAGGATGATATTCAAGAAGGCGAAGCAGGTCTCGCCGAGCATCGTCTTCTTCGACGAGATCGACGCGATCGCACCTAGGAGAGGGAGCCATAACGATTCAGGAGCCACGGAAAGAATCGTGAACCAACTGCTCACATCCATGGACGGACTGGAGGATATGGAGAACGTCTTCGTCATAGGAGCGACCAACCGGCCGGACATGATTGATCCCGCGCTCCTGAGGCCGGGCAGGTTCGATAAACTGCTTCTAATCCCGATACCGGATGAGAAGGCCCGGAGAAAGATCCTCGATGTCCATACGAAGAAGATGCCTCTCGAGAACGTCGACCTTGCCCCGCTCGCGAAGCGGTTGGAGGGGTTCGTAGGGGCGGACATCGAGAATCTCTGCAGAGAGGCGGCACTCGTTGCGCTCCGGGAGAACAAGAAAGCGGACAGGGTCCGCTTCGAACACTTCGAGAAGGCATTGAGCACTGTTAGGGCATCGACCAGCCCAGAGACCGTCAAATTCTATGAGTCGCAGGCCCAGGAGATAAAGACCGCAATGTCTAAGAAGCGCAAAGATGATAACGGGCTTGGCTACTACAGATAGCCGGAGATGGGATGTCGATGCGCAAATTCATAACCGAGCTCAAGGGCAAAACGGTAATGACAAACGACGGCCAGATACTCGGCATGATTGAGAACTTCATGATAGACACGAAGACTGGTGAGCTTCAGAATGTTCTCGTGATCCCTGCTGAAGAGATCGAGCCGAGGTTGTTCAAGACCGATGCCCAGGGAAGGCTCGTGCTTCCGTTCAGCGAGATGAAAGCTGTCCGCGATGTCGTCGTGATGAACATCGCGTGAGGGATTTCCGACCATTTGGGTCGACTGATTGATTCTCGAAGGGTCAGCGGATGCGCTGAAGTCACTTCTTCATAGCCTGTCGCTTCGCGCGCATGATTCGAGATATCAGCTCGGATTTGGTCCCCCTGGAACTCACCCCGAACGCGTCGCAAATGGCCTCCAATTCGATCTTGCGCTTCTTTCGGAGGTTCTTCGGTGTCAGCTCACCCATGTCGAGACAGGATGCATCGTTACCCCCGACGACTTCCAGCTGCGAAGCTTGGGTGGAATCCGCGGTCGAGGCCGATGTGTTGCCCAACCCAGATGGTGCTGACTCTGCTCTCTTGAGGTTCGAAGATGCGTCCCCGAACTTCGGAGCCAATCTCAGCGCTTCCTTCAGGGCGATCTGGGCTTCGTTCATCTTCGACATTCGCATGAGCACGATACCTTTGTTGTTGTATCCCTCAGGGGTTTCGGCCAGTCTGATCGATTGCTCGAACGATGAGATTGCCTCCGGAAGCATGTCCAATGTCAGCTGCGCGAACCCTTTGTTCGTCATCGCGACAGTGGATGGGGCTATGAGCAGTGATTCGTCGAAACATGCGATCGCCTCCCTCATCCTATCCCGCCTGTAGAGTATGCAGCCCCTGTTGTTCCAAGCGGCCGGGTTGCTCTTCCTGTGTCTGATGGCCCGGTCGACCTCCAGACTCGCCTTCTCGAACTCGCCTTTCTTCAAAATGACGACTCCGAGGTTGTTGCACGCCTCCGACCGATCCAAAGGCAACGCGGCGGCGCGCTCGAACGCTTCGGCGGCGCCGTCCAAGTCGTCACATTCCAGTTTGGTCAAACCACGATAGTTGAGCAGCATTGCGAGATTCTCAGTGGCAAGGGCATCGTCGATCTCCTCTATCGTCCCTGCAGGGTCGCCCCTATGACGAGCTTCGATGGCCGCCAGTGCGTGGCCCTGCCATCCTGCAGAAGAGTCTCGAAGCGCCTCACGGAGTCCGTGGGCCTTCTCCCATTCGCCCATCTCCATCAGCGCGTTGTGCAAATTAATCAAGGCAGGGACGTGTGACCCGTCAATCGATAAGGCGTGCTCATATGATCTTATCGCTGCCTCGATCTTCCCCTGTCGGAAGAGCACGTTCCCAGCAGCAGTGAGCAGGTTCGGATCCTCGCCCTCCAATCTTAGTGATTTACCCAGGAATTCGAATGCCTCATCATGCCTGCCAAGAAGCAAGAGCAGCTGAGCACGATCGCCGTAGAGCTCCTCTGCAAGCTGTTCGACCTTGGGTTCCTGGACACGAACGACCACGTCCTCGGCCATGACCGGTGCAGGCGTTTCGGGCTCGGCCTTTACGGAGGGCTCCGGAGCCGTCAAGAAGAAGTCTTCAACGATCCTGGGCACTTCGACGAATTGCTCAGCGATCGTCTGCTTCACTTCCCCGAGTGCCTTCCTGGCATCGACATAGTCTGGGTCGAGCTGCAGAGCCTGCATGAATGCCGAGTTGGCCTGTGTAGCCTTGCCGAGCTTCTTGGAGACCATCCCTCGGAGATACCAGCCCTTGGGGTACTCCGGCCGGAATCTTGTGACCTGAGTGAATGATTCGAAGGCTTCCTCGTATCGTCCTATCGTGTACAGCAGGTTGCCTTTGTTGATCCATGCCTCGACATAATCATGTTTGAGTTCGATTGCGCGGTCGTAAGATTCCAGAGCCTCGGTCTGCCTGTTGAGTGCGTGAAGAGTAGCTCCTTTGTTATTATGGACCTTCTCCAGGCGATAGTTGATCTTTAGCACCTTGTCATATGTGACCAGTGCCTCCTGGTATCGTCCCAGTCTGTGAAGGGTGGACCCTTTATTGATCAAGGCCTTCTGCATCATAGGGTTGTAGAACAGGGCCTTATCATAGCACATTATCTCCTCGGTGTATCTGGAAAGTGCGAAGAAGCAGTTGCCGATGGCGAACCATGTATCATCGCTCTCTGGCAGGAGTTCGAGAGCATGCTTGTAACACTCGAGTGCCTGCTCGTGATATCCCATCTCATCCAGAGTCACTCCTTTGAGTCTCCAGGGTACATCGTAGCTCTCATCCACCAATATGGCGAGGTCGAATGCCTCAAGAGCGCGCATGAAATCCTTGCTCGCTAGGGCGTCGTATCCCGCCTTCATCGCATCCTCGAGCCGTTCTCCGGAGATGACTGGGTGTTCGACCACGGCCTCCTCGGGTATCGTGGATGTGATCCGCAAGACCTCCTTGTCGAGATCGAATCTGCGGAGTATGGCGATGAGTTTCGTTCCGTCCGCAAAGCCGATTGAATGCTCACCCATGAGCGCGACCGCCTCGTCGAGAATTGATGCCGTCGTGAACACCAGGGCGGATGACGCTCCAGTCTTCTCCATGTAGGAGATCAAGCTCTCGACATCATCTCTTCCCAATGGCTGCTCCCGTCTCGAGAACAGAATAGCATATCTGGTGTCATCGGTTCGATGAATGCAATCCGCAATCACGAAAGTCTCCCTGAGTCGACTCCTGGACATCTTCAGCTCCAGATATCCGAGGACCTTCTCCACCAAGTTGCTGAACTCCTGGTCAGGGAGGTTGAGGACCGCGCGGATGATCCGGTCATCTGAGCGCTCGTCTAGGATCTTATCCAGTTCGACCATCACTCATCCCCTCCGCTCAGGGTTCTCAGCCACTTCGAGGCTTCCCTGTTGGTCGAATCCAGCCTTACGGCCTCCTCGAGGCATTTGCGTGCATCATCCTGCATGCCAAGGGCGTTCAATGCGATCCCCTTTCGCCCCAGAGCGTAGGAATCGTCTTGATCAAGTTCCAGGAACCGGTCGTATGCCTCCACCGCCCTGCGATGTTTCTCCTTCTCGAACAGGATGTCTGCTTTCAACAACCATGAATCCTTATCGCGCGGCTCCAGCATGTTATACTTGTCCAAGCATTGGATCGCGGCTCCCCAACGGCCCAGCTCACGCATCGCCTTGGCCTTTCCGAGCCATGCGCTTGGGTAGTTGCCATTGATCTGCAAGGCTCTGGAGTAGCTCTCGTCGGCACCGCTGACCTTGCCGTTCCTGAGCAGCGCGTCGCCCATCAATACCCATGCATCGATCTGCTTCGGGTCGAGTGATACGGCTTTGCTGAAATATTGAACGGAAGCTCCCCATTTGCCCTCCTTCTCAGCAAGAACGCCCCGCCAATACCAAGCGAGTGGATTGCTTCTGTTGTTTTCGTAGAAGGCGTGTGCGACATGGTCTGCTCGGGCCAGTTCATTTGTACTCACGAGAGATTCGATCAGCGTCAATTGCGCATCCACAGAACCGGGCTCCTCCTGAAGGATGTGTTCGGCCATCTGTATCGCCGAATCATAGTTCCCCGATCGGAGCGCCTCCCGAGCAAGCTCGGCAGGATATGATTCGACCTGGACAGCCTCCTTGGGTTCCTCGGTGATATGTATGAAATGCCTCGGAGGCGTTCCTGCCGTTGTCTCGGCGGATGCCTTCTTCAATTCGCTGATTAGGTCTGTCACTTTCTGGTCCAGGTCTGGCGTCCTCGCCATGGCTCTCTGACGCTCGGCCACCGAGGCGTCCTCGACCCTGCCCAGCTCGTGCAGCACGAGAATGATGTGATCATAAGCTTCGATGAATCTCGGGTCCAGAGAGAGCGATCTGTTGAAGCAATCGAGCGCCTCCTGGGGCTTGTTCATGTCTCTAAGAACTCGGCCTTTGAGGACCCATAGTCTCTGGGTCTCTTCCAGCGCCAGGGCGTCATCTATCCGCGCCATGGCATCCATTGGGTTCCCCATTTCGAGATGAGACTTCGCCAGGGATTCGATGATCGCCCTATCGTTGGGGAAATGCTTGAGAGCGTTGGAGAGATGCATCTCAGCGTCCGCCCAGTCCCCAACATCAATCGCCAGCATACCCATGTTATAGGTCGCGATTGAGCTGAGGTCATCCGTCTGGGTGACCCGGGCCATGTAATCCCTCGCTCTCGACCTGAGCAGCTTCTTCTTCGCATTGGCCCAGTCTTTGGATGCCGTCCTCATCAATATGCCGTGAAAAGCGTACCAGTAGACGAGACCCATTCGCAAGTACAAGTCGCTCATGCCCTCGTTGGGGTAGAGCTGCTCAGCCTGCTCCACTTTCCGTATTATGGTGGTTATGGTCTGCGCAGCATCTTCGGTGATCAATATGAAAGGCAGGTCGAACTTGAGAGGAACGCCGAGATGTGCCAGTATCGTGTTGCATTGTTCGTAGAACCCTTTGAGTTCCTCCGGGGTCATGCCGTCTACACTTGTCTCCGAGACCATCTTCTGCAAATCGACCGAAGGGATGCACATCGCATCTGAACAAGAGGTGGGCCCGAGAAGCAATGTGGCAGACCCTTCCGAACGCATCCTCTGAAAGACACTTCGGCCAATTAATGACGGGTTCAGAAAGAACCGAGGGTCTTCGAAAGAAGCGTCGGCGCATGCATCACAGAGGAGCGGCCCCTCCTCGCACATGCAACCACATCTGAGACAAGCCACGCATTACCTCCTCATTATGCGATACGGGTCCAGTAATATAATCATAACGTTCTCGCTTTCATCTGTATTCATCGCAATGGCTTAGACATATAATTCCCTTTTCGGTCGTATCCGAGCCCTCGGTAATATCCTCTGGCACCGACTCCGCTCGTTACGAGCAGCTCGTCGTACCCACTTCCCGATGCGATCATCTCACATTCTCGGAGGAGGCTCTCACCCAACCCTCGGTGCTGCCATTGACCACCTGACTCCATGCCTATGGGCACCATCTGACCGTAGACATGGAGCTCCCTCACGAGGGCGTGATTGCCAGATACGTCAGATGGAAATCTCAGCCGGGCATAGCCGATCAGAGCATCTATGGATGAAAGCTCATACGATATGAAGAGCTCCTTACCTCGCGACGCTGAATATTCGATCTTCCTGAGTTCTGGAATTTCATCGGTGGTCGCCTGCCCTCGCATGTTCACGTGGCCTATCTCCCGACATCGGACACACCGGCACCGCGAATCCTCTGAGACGAGTCTCTCGTGAACGAGTTCCCTGAGATGGCTCTTCTTTATCCCGGCCTCAATCAGCTGGACCGGTATGTCCCGTTGAATCCTCAGGATCCTCACCCATGGAGGGATCTGCTTCTTCACCTCGGAGAGCATCCTTGTGCCATCCTCGACCGAAAATGGCGAATATCCACCGGCAGTCCATAGCTCATGCAGGTCTGTCCCTTTGACGACCAGAGTTGGGTATATCTTCAGCATATCAGGTCTGAACCTGTCGTCTTCGAACAGACGCTTGAACGATTCGAGGTCCTTCTCGAAGGTGCTTCCCGGAAGGCCGGGCATCATGTGATAGCATATCTTGAGACCTGCATTCCTCGCCCTTTCCGTGGCATCGACGACCTCGCATACGCCGTGGCCTCTCTTGACCCCAGCCAACACATCATCGTCGAGGATCTGGACGCCGAATTCGACCTTGGTCGCACCGAAGTGCATGGACCGGTCCAACTGTTCCTTGTTGAACCAGTCTGGCCTGGTCTCGACGGTGAGGCCGACGCATCTAGATTCGGCGGTCTCGTTCAGCTCATGAGATGCCAGGATATCGACTGAATCGCAACCGTTCATGGCATCGAAGCACCGTTTGACGAACCATTCCTGATACTCGGGTGGTCGGGATGTGAAGGTGCCACCCATGATTATGAGATCGACCTTGTCGGTATGGTGGCCGATCGCCCTGAACTGTTTCAATCTGGCCTCGGTCTGTCTGAAAGGATCGAATTCGTTCATCGTTGCCCTGAGCGCAGCGGGCTCTCTGCCAGTGTAGGATTGAGGGCTATTGTTGGAGACTCCGCCAGGACAGTAGGAGCATCGACCGTGCGGACAGTCGAAGGGACTGGTCATGACTGCCACAGGGGCCACGCCGCTGAGCGTCCTGACAGGTTTATTTTTGAGAAGCGGCTCCACGAGATCCCTTAGCTCGTCAGGAACATGCTCCAGAATCTCATGATTTGTTGGGACCCTTGAGAGGCCATATAGCTTGCAGAGCTCTGTCTTCAGCTTCATTATGCCTTTGCGGTCGCTGACCGCACCCGAGATTATCGCCCCTATGAAATCCTCGTAATAGTCCACGTCAATCTTCACAACCGAGTCATCATATCTATTTATCGGATGATGGACGGAATCCCCATCAAAGGAACATCATATCTTCATGGATGTCGGAAGGGTCGTCTCCTGTCTTTGGCCTCTTGCCCTTGGGGGCTATACGCACATCCGACATCAGAAGCCTGATGTATGTCTTATCTGGAAGATGATCCAGAGATATGACACCTTTGAGGACCAGTGATTTGAGATTGCGATCCAGCGTGTCCGAGCGCATTCGGAGCTCGTCCCGTATCTCCTCGACAGTGATAGGATACCAATCCTGAAGGATCTTCACAATCTTGGTCTCGAACTGGTTCAATTTGACTATCATGAACTTCAGAGTCACCCGAAGTAGACCGCGTTGCTGTCCTTATCCTTGACTTCCTCTTCCTTCTCGGCCTTGAGGACGTCTATGGATATGATCATGTGCGATGGGATCAACCGCATGAACTTCTCCTTGCTCTCGCCTGAGGTCTTCTCCACTTCCATCACCAGAGCTGTGTCATGCGCTAGGGCGGCGTACCCCTTGAACACGCCGGTGGTCTCCAGTGGCTTCTCCTTTGATTCGAGGCTCTTTATTCTGTACAATGATCCCGGAGTCAATACGATCGCTTCATCTTTTTTTACCATGCTTGTCACCCTTCTTGGTCTGGAGCTCCTGTAGATGGTCTATCGTCTTGCGATAGTTCTCCATGGCGACTTGGACATGGGCTTCCGTGAAATTCCATGCCTTGCTCAAGTTGCCATACCGTATTCGGTAGCCCTTCTTCTTCGATCCGTCTGGCTGGTCGGCATTGATCTCTTCGAGGAGATCGAACCCTTTCAACTTGTTTATGTGACGATACACCGTCGCCTTGGTCGTCCCCAATGCGACCGCCAGATCCTCGACGACCCATGCCTTGTCCATGCGACCGAGGAAATATTCCATGATCAAGCGATATGGAACACTGTCCCGGATGTCCGTGACATCTGTCTTGGGGTCGTAACCTTTCGGAAAATATCCTATCTGGTTCAGGAATAAGATGGCGACCTCGTCAATGTCACTCAGCGGGGTCAACGGAGTGTTGCTGACGACATTTAGCTCGAAGCTCATGTCAGTATGAATCGCATGGATAATACTTAATCCATGTGCTATACCGTCGAGCGGGTATCGGCGGAGACAGGTCCCAATGAGAAGGATGATATTGGTTCTTCAGGCCATCACTCATCCAATCAACGATGGATTAACGGAATGTGGGTGCCATGAAGCAGGAATCATTCATGAGACAACTCTTTCATCCTGGCCTTTTCGAATTCAGTTTCGAGCGCGGTAAGGACGTGGCCCCGTATCTCGATGAATTTGGAATCGGTGCGGTCTCTCGGACGGGGGAGGGTTATTGGAATGACCGCCTTCACAGTTCCGGGCCGTGCGGTCATGACCACGATCCTATCTGCCAGGAATACCGCTTCGTCAACGGAGTGGGTCACGAATAGCACTGTCTTCCTTTCAGCGAGCCATATCCTAAGCAGTTCCTTCTGCATCAGGTTCCTCGTCTGAGCGTCGAGCGACCCGAAGGGTTCGTCCATCAGTAGAACGTCAGGGTCGTTCGCGAGCGCGCGCGCGATTGCAACACGCTGCTTCATCCCGCCGGATAGTTGTTTTGGAGGCGCATCCTCGAAACCATCAAGACCGACTAGTGATAGAAGGCGTGAGGAGATCTCCTTCCGCTCATCCTCTGGAACGCCTTTGACCTCCAGCCCGAACTCGATGTTCTTCCTTGCGCTCCTCCAAGGGAACAGAGCGAATTCCTGGAACACCATGCCTCGGTTTGGCCCCGCGTTCGTGACCGCCATATTGTTTATCCTTACGCTCCCGGCGGTCTTCGATTCGAGCCCGGCCACTATACGGAGAACCGTGGTCTTTCCACAACCAGATGGGCCGAGGAGGCAAACGAACTCCCCTTCCGTGACTTCGAGGCTGAAATCGGATACCGCGACGACAGTGTCCTTGCCCTTCAGGAACTCCTTGGACAGGTTTCTGAGAGAGATATTCACTTCATGCCCATCCATTTGTAGACCCTCCTTTCGATCTGACTGGCGATGCCCGTCGTGAGAACGCTCAGCAGTCCTATGACCACCATGCCAGCGAACATATAATCGAAGTATCCAGTATTGTAAGATTGGAAGATGAAGTATCCCACGCCCCCACCGACCACACCCATCATCTCAGCGGCGACGATGCACATCCAGCCTATCCCAAGGCCCACCTTGATGCCGGTCATGAGGTATGGCAATGTGAACGGTAGGATGACCTTCACGAAAATATCCATCCTTCTCGCCCCAAGGGTCTTAGCTGCATCGATGAGCACAGCATCCACACTCTTGACTCCGAAAATGACGTTCAACAGTATTGGGAAGAAGACGCCGAGGAAGACTATCCAGATCGGGCCCCAAACGATGCCGAACACCAGTAGGAAGAAAGGAATCCACGCCAGCGGTGGGATCGGTCTGAAGAGCTCCACTATCGGTTTGCCGACAGCCTCAGCGGATTTGATTCCGCCCATAAGAAGGCCTGCAGGAAGAGCTATCGCCAAGGCTAATGCGAATCCCAGCGCGATCCGCTTCAAACTCGAGATTATGTGATCCATCATAGACAGATGGGTCACAGAGTTCATGGTGACGAAGGAATCGACGAACGCTTCAGCGACCTCTGCCGGAGACGGTATGAATGTTCCCCAGCCGGAACCTGTATCATCGAGGTACCAAGACCATGCATGCCAAGCCAAGACGAAGACGCACAAGGACAGAAGCCCTAGTGCTACCGCTCTCCAGTTCTCTCGGAATGGCTTCAGTATCTGGGAAAGCAAAGGTTCCATGTGGCCCCCAGTTCTAGCGTGATGCAATGCACGGAGATAGAGGTTTGGGGGGTCAGGTCTTCAACTCCAGATCCAATCCCTCCCTCTGTAGCGTGATCTTCAGGAGCAGGAACTGTATGGACGATTCGCCCGGAGTGGCGACGGTCTTGTTGACCAAGTCAGCGACGCTGGAGATTCCCGAACCGGCCTTGACCACCAATCCACTACCCTCACTGTTCACCTGAGAGATGACCCTGACGTCGACTCCTGCGTTCAGATGCAGGAGCAGGGCCGGCGGTGCGCCAAGGTAGCCAATATCCACATTCCCGGCCGCGAACTGGGTCATCACTACCCCACCATTGGCGAACGGAGCCCCTATCGCGGACTCCACATTCACCCCATATTTCTCGAACAATGTCTGATCGCCTAGCACGCGCTCGTCCTGAGCAACGAATTGTGCTAGCTGGTGCAGGTCACCATTGAGATAGCCCAACCTGATAGGTGCGTCGGGATTCAGTATAGTTGAACGGGGCTCGATGGAGGCAGCGCCTTCGAGCAACGATTGATCCACATATTGATCGACGAAATCGCTGACGGAGGAGTATCCTCGCTCTTCGAGAGCGGAATCACTCGTCATGTTCGTGTCTATGTACATCTGCGTGAATTCCTCGAGCGCCGAGGTGAAGGTCGACCCCATCGTGTATCCGTAGATCATGTGCTCGAGCGCGGCCTCGACAACCGATTCGTTCCTGGATGTGAAATCCATTGCGAGAGTGACCAGAAGAGTGTAGTTCTCCCCCTCTTTGTCCTCCAATGCATCCACCATCCAGTCAGTCGCATCCATATGGGCCCTCAGGAAGCGCTCTGATAATTCGGCGCCGTCCGCCGATTCAAGGAAATCGTTCGACACCGCGACCACGCAGCAGGGATGGTTCGGCATCATGTCATCGGAGAGAAGCAGTATCTCACCAACACCACCTACGACCGAATCGGAGACATATGGCTCCCATGCGATATATGCGTCGATGTCTCCGGACGTCAATGCTGCCCTCATGTCGCTTGGGGACAGCGTGACGTAGTAGACCGCCCCTGAGGGCTTCTTGTCGAGGAGCAGAGCTGCTCCAATGATCCCGATTATGACTATGGCTGAGACCGCTATGGCAATCATGACCTTTCTGTCCATGATATCATCCTTACGATGAGATTGGCTGCGAGGTATTAATCAGTTCCCACTATTGTACCATTTTGATGATACCATTGTATAAATATCGGCCCAATCATTACCACAAATAGGACAATATATGGACAATTACAGGAGACTGCTGTCCGCATCCATGCAGTCGAACGAGGCGCTCAGAAAAGAGCTGGCTGAGGTGTTGGAAGCCATCGGCCTGACCGTCCAAGAGTTCTCAAGGCGGTCGGGGGTATCTCCGAGCACAATCTACAAGATCATCAACGAGGACCGTGCACCGAGCCTGGATGTCCTCAGACGGATCTTATCGACTGTTAGGGAGGCAGATGGCAGGAAAGCAGGGAAATTCATCGCAGTCATAGCCGCGAGGCACGTATTGGAAGAGGTCGTTGAACGTTCCGTGCAGATAGGCAATGGAAGTGTCAGGGTCAGAGAGTATCCAGCATCAACTGTGGAGGATGCGATAGTCGCGGCGATAAGGGCGGAGAGAGATGGCGCGATAGCCGTCGTCTGTGCACCAATCGTAAGCTATACGATAGAGAAGGTCGTGGATATTCCGATAGCGACCATCATGCCGAGAGATAGCGTCACAGAAGCAATCCGACTTGCAGCGCGGAAGTCGAAGAACTAGAGATTCACAATCTCCACGTTCAGATCGAGATCCACCGTGACCAATTCACCGTTCTTGACCTCGTTGATTTGGCCAGCGTATCCCAGGTGCGTCTGCTGATAAAGTATCACTTTGTCAGAGCATCTTGAGATATTCATTGTGTAGTACCAGGAATCCTTCTCCTGCGAGTAACCCCTGTAGCCATATAGTTTCTTACCATCGGATATCAACAGCATCAGACCGGTGAATTCGTGGCCTCTTATGTCCTCCTTGACCAGTGTTTCGACCGCGGATCTCATGGATTTCTTTTCATCGAAGCGGTCGAGGAGAGTCATGAACACTCGCTCGCTGTCCGTCTGGCCCAGCGGATTCCTCGAGGTGTTCGGATGGAATTTCTTGACAGTGCCGTTATGGGCGAATACGATACCATCAGATATGAACGGATGCGTGTTTGCCAACGATAGACTGCCTTCGGAACCTCTGCGGGCATGAGCCATCAGTATGTTCGGACCTTCCAGCTTGGCAACGTCCTCGAGGGCTGCATCGAACGATGGGTCCAAATGCATAGGCCGCTCGCTCTTGCCCAAGAGCCTCGATGACCCAGATGAGAATGTGGCAATCCCCCAGCCATCCCTATGACCAAGTTCTTCAGTCCCCCTGTCTGGGACTTCTCCCATCTCAGACACATGCTGAAGGTCCTTCAGAACTCCTATCGGGAACTTGTCTCTGAACACACCACCAATCATTCTGCACATTGAATTCACCTCGTCCGAGGATTCATATCACACGGTGTTCGATTCTTACGTCACAGGACATTGAATTGGTGACGAGGCATTTTCGTTTTGTTGTCTCTAGAGCTTTTTCGAGGTTCGCCATGTTCGAGCCCTGCTCAAATGATATCTCCGGATACATCGTGATCCTGACGAACCTCTTGGAACCCTCGACGGTCTGCAGATCTCCAACGGCCCTGCACTTGTAGCTGAGCACTTTGAGTCCCAGACCTGCTGCGATCGACCTGAAGACTATCTGGTAACACATATTGGCTGCACCAATGAACGCATCCTCAGGCGTCATGGTGCCCTTCATTCCGTTGAGTTCCGCGGGTGGTGAGTACTCGACGGTCATGCCATTCTGGCAACGCATCGTCCCTGGGAAATCGCCGGTGAACTCAACGGTCGTCTCGAAATCCATCTTGATCGGATTGGCTAGAGGATATTCCGGATTTATAATATCCCATAGGAGCTGTCGCTATTTGCTGGAAATAAAAAAGAATGGGGGAGTTGGTTATCCTGAGTTTGGTCTTGGTGTCACGCCAAGTGTTTCTTCAACTGTGACTCAAGCATCGGTCTTGGGAGGGCGCCAACGGTCTTATCGACCAAAGAACCGTTCTTGAAATAGAGCAGGGTCGGTATGCTCATTATCCTGAACTTGCTCGCTACATTGATGTTCTCATCGGTGTTCAGTTTCGTGAAGACGACTTTGCCTGTGTAGTCCTTAGCCATGGCGTCGATCGTCGGCGAGAGCGACCTGCAAGGACCGCACCAGGGGGCCCAGCAGTCAACAACGACATTCGGATACTTCTTGATCGTCTCTTCGAAGTTTTCGTCCGTCACAACGACCGGTGCACTGGGGAAGCCGTTTCCCCCGGATTGCGTTGAGCCAGTCGCCTTAATCAATTCATCGATCTTCTTCTGTCGTATCTGTTCGAGTTCTGAGGACATGTATTCCACCGCAATGGCACGCTTGTGCCATTTTCCTACAATAGCGATTGCGTAATCAGTACTTAACCATTGCCACGTAATAGTGTGTTTCATGACTCAAGACGGAGTCTTGAGAGTAGAATACTGGACCAAGAGAAACTATTTAAGCGGAATAGCGCGATACGGTCGATAGGGATGCAGGATGCTTTCAGAAGCTTCTGAGCTTATCGGATTGCAGGTCTATACAAATCAGGGTATCTATCTAGGGAACATCTCGAACCTCGTAGTAGAGGTCGATGAGAATAAGGTTCAAGGACTGTTCATCAGCAGTACTAATCCTCTGTTGGTCGAGGGGTCCAAATCAGTGAATGTTCCTTTCAGATGGATCAATTCAGTCGGTGACATAGTCATTCTGAAGTACTTCCCGAAGAGGGTGGCACTCAAGAGAGGCTCCAAGAAGAGTGAGAAGTCCAGCAAGTAGAACATTGTTTTCGCAAGGCATTTATCCTCGCGAGCCCTCAACTCATCTGTGTCAGAACCACGAGTGGACCCTACCTGTTACGTCGCACCAGAGGCAGTCATAATCGGAGACGTCGTCATAGAGAAGGGGTGCAGCATCTGGCCCTATGCAGTCATTCGAGCGGACCTTTCCCCGGTCAGGATAGGGGAGGGATCGAGTGTCCAAGAGCATTGTCAGATACATGGTAATCCCGGCAAGCCGACCATCATCGGGAAGAATGTCTCCATCGGCCATGGTGCGATTGTCCATGCGGCGAAGATAGGGGATTATGTGATCATCGGAATGAATTCATCGGTTCTTGATGGCGCAGAGATCGGCAGCGGTTCCATAATTGGGGCTAACGCGCTCGTCAAGGCGGGCATGAAAGTGCCGCCAGGAAGTCTAGTGGTGGGGGTCCCAGCGAAGATAGTCAAGGAAGGCGATTCCACGCTCATCGAAGCGGCCAAGAGAAACGCCGAGGAATATCATAAGTTGAGGGACGCTCACAAACGCGGCGAGTTCGCTCGATACAAGCCCTGACTCCGGAACACGAACGTCGCATCCTTGATTATACGGGACGGTGATGGTCGAACGATGGATACACGATCCTTGACCGTTTGGGATGCGATTACCACCCGAAAGAGTATCAGGACTTTCGATGGAACCCCGATAGAGTAAGATGAACTTGAACGATGTCTGGAAGCTGCCAGGCGGGCGCCATCGTGGGCCAACAGACAATGTTGGCAGTTCGTTATGGTGACTGGCAAGGATGAGATCGCTGCCCTTGACATAGTCCCCGCTCCAATCAAAAACACCCCTGCGCTCCTCATAGCTTGTGGCGACCCTGCGAGGAGCGGGGAACGCGAAGGGAAGCAGTACTATCTGGTGGATGTAGCCATTGCGACCGAGCATTTCGTTCTCGAAGCTTGGGAGCAGGGACTCGGAACATGCTGGGTAGGCGCATTCAAGGAAGACAAGGTCAGAAACGCCCTTGGCATACCAGAGGGCATCCGGGTAGTTGCACTCGTGCCCATTGGACACCCGGCCGAGAAGGACAGCATTATGGCCCGAGTGACGAAGAGAGTCATCGGAAGCTCCGACCGGAAAGAGCTGTCGGAGATGGTTCACTACCAGAAATGGTGAGTCAGCCGATGCTATCGATATCAATGCCACAGCGTTCAGACAGTTCCTTGTGGAGAGCCAGGATGCGAGATGCCTGATCATGCAGGTTCTTGCGCACCATCGAGGTCACCGATTCTTTGACAGTTATCCTCTTGGTCCCGTCTATGAGATTGTCGGCATGTGCCACAATCATCTCTTCGAGAGCCTTTGGAGAGTAATCCTTCTGAGGCAACCCCAATCGTCTGGCTTCAGCCCTGTCGATGCCGGCCCCGACATGCCTTTCAATGATTTGGATGAGTTGAGTGGGTAGCTTCAGTTTTCGAGCAAGCTTCGCACCCTCGACTCCGTGGCTGATGGCGTGCGTGCGGCATCTCCCGATGTCGTGCAGCAGGCCTCCGGATTCGACCAGACCTTCATCGGCATCGCACCTCCGTGCGATCTTGACAGCCAGATTAGATACCGCGATGCAATGCTCCACCACATCCTCGCTGCAACCGTTGCTCCGAAGGAGGGAGATGCATTCATCCCTGCTTGGAAGGATTACGGGCCTTGACCTCTTTTCTGCTGTCAATTACAGTCTTCCCCCTTGGATTTGGAACGATCTTCATCGGTCCACCGAAGTCCTCGTTAAGGGCTTTGCCACTGGAGTGTCGATCGAGCAGGATTGCGAGTGCGGCAATCTCGGAGTGTGGCTGACTGCCCACCGATACATTCCTGTGGGCAAGATCGTAGACCGCCCTAGGGACCTTCTCAGCACCCACCACGACCAAGAGATCCTGGTCCTTGAGCGTGGGCAGGGCATCAGACAGTCGCTCCCCGTACATGGTCAGGTGAACGACGGTGCCTTCCCAGGACCTTATCGCCTTTCTCCAGTCCACACCGGTCTTTATCGAGAAATCACCACCGAACCTGCCCACCACACTGCGCACTGACTTCTCCAGATCATGATCTTCGGTGGAGACCCATATCTCGTCTGCGCCCAGGGCTCTCGCTGTGAGTGCAACATGCGTAGTCACCCTCTGATCACGCTCGGGGCGATGGCCTAGCCTCAGGACGACAATCATCCTGCCACCTCAACCTCACTCAGATACAAATGGGAATCATTCCTTCACGCGTTCTATCCTGTGACCGCGGTAGTCGAGCTTGGTGCTGCGCTTCACGAGGCTCTTGAGCATAGTGAAGGTCACACCTAAGACCTCCGCCACGTCCCCAGCGAACTTTCCCTGGGGGCCCACGAGGTCGACGATCTGTTTCTCGATCTTCGCAAACTCTTTTTCTTCCATAACCGCGGCTGCCAAGACATCGCTTATCTCATACACTGGCCAGGATGCGTTAATGTGAAAAGATGTATAGTAAGTGTGGTAGGCCTTCTCCGGCTGTTGGGTCTCGGAGGTCTGCCACCTTGTCTCAACGAGCTTCATCTTCTCAAAGAACTGCAGAGCGTCTCTTCCTGCAGGACCGAACTGTTTCTCGATATCTCGGATAGTATGCCATTCGAGGGTGACTAGTTTTAAGACCTCCCTCTTCACCTTTGTGTCCACCGCCCGGAACATCGGTACTAGTTCTGCCGGTTCGGTAATGACCTTAATCCTAGTCATGGACGGCCCCTATCTGAGTGCAAGAATATAAGGCTAATTGGAGTCGAAACATAGGTTGGGAGGTATATCTGGCTCGGGCCTAAAACGCCGGCAAGGCACAGATGTGTAGCGTAACTCGGCCGTGCCCGGAGCGGAGTGAGGTTTAAGTATGGGGAGCAACTTCGCATCGATGAGAGGCGTGCTTCAATGTTGGCAAAAGACCTCAAAGATAAGGCGAAAGTCGACGAATTGACAGTGACTGTCGTCGAAAAGAGTGAGCCAAGAGAGTGGAAGTCGAACTGGAGTGGGACCGGAGGTAGGGTCTGCGATGCTGTCGGCCAGGACGAGAGCGGCGACACGGTGAACCTCACACTCTGGAATGATGACGTTGACAAGGTCGAAGTCAACTCTCGGATAAAGATCACCAACGGCTGGGCATCCGCTTACAAGGATAAGCTCCAAGTGAGCGCTGGCAAGTACGGGAAGCTAGAAGTGCTCTGATCTTGCGAAACGCACACACCGAAGGCATTCTTTTCTTCACAAAGTGAGTGCGAGCGCGGTCATCAGTGTGCCAGGCACGACGATCATGAGGAAATCATCGTCGAGGTACTTCGTCTTCCAGCGTTCAGACAGGATGGCCGAGACGGATCCTACGACGCACATGACCAGTATCAACTCCCACGTCCAGGAAGTCATCTGGACAAGGATCGTCGCGCATATCACGCAGTAGATCGCTATTGGCGGAAGTATCGATGCCACGGGCGCGTTGTAACGCTTCCGGAGCTCACCCGCGATGGGGTCCGTGACTGCCATTCCGACGATGCAGACGGCACCTACATCAGAGGGCATGAGCCAAAGTGCCACCAGTATCCCCACGGACGCCCAGACATACGAGGCCACCTGATGGTGTTCATACGGGCGCAGACCTGGGAACATCACCCCGAAATAAAGGCGCGCGCCCTCGATCACGGCCACCATAAGCAATCCTATGAAGAGGATGACCCAATGATCGGTTCCGATGACGGGCAGTTCGTCAGGAAGGGCATAATACAAGGGCGTGAGCCCGATCATCAGATGAATTGTCCGTCTAAGGAGTCCCCAGTCCGCCATTCTATTGCCCCGTTGCGACACCGTCATCGAATGAGCGGGTCATAACTCTTGCTTCATTCACCGAAAGGCGTGCCTGACCATTTCGACTCGATCCCTCTGTAAAGGATTAACGAAGTTATGAACATCGATGACAGCACCAAGGAAAGGCCCGCCAGGGCCACGGTCCAATCGTAGGCGATGCTGAAGGACAGTATGGCGAGGCACACGTCCGGCATGAATGACATTATGCTGAATCGGGCCAGGATCTTGGTGTCGAAAAGGAATGTGTTCGTCTTGAGTCCTGTGAGATATGCCAGGACCAGGACCATATACAATGAGGTCACGAACATGACTATCAGAGCGAGCCAGAGATATCTGGTCTCATGGTTCAATATGGCGATGGCGACGACGAACACGGCGGAGATCCCCAAGGTCAGTATGAGGAAGACTGCGACCCGCACGCGGATCAGCTGAGGAACGGTTACGGGGATCAGAGAGTAGTATTCCGCCAGGTCGATGTTATTGAGCCAGCTATACATCAGCACTCCGATGAACCCTACCATTGCGGCGTAGAACACCGTGTTGAATCCTACTGGTATGGAGAGGCCGTAGTTGACGAACCAGGCGGTGAACGAGAGGAAGAGCAATGGAAGGATGAAAGAGAATGTCATTTTGGCGAGAGTCCCGCTCCTGCGGAGGTCAACGAACTCCTTGGCAACGAGTGTGCGAGAGAGTCCCTTGAAGAACGGAATGCGATCGTGATATCTGGACAGTGCCTCAGGGTACGATTGGGACGACATGGTCATCCTGATCTCGACCAGGGTGTACGATAGCACAGTCATGACCATTGTTGCGAGTATGGATGCTGCCGCGAATATCGCAGCCGAGCCGATGTCCGATCCGAATGGCTGGACTGATGTCTGGAAGCCAAGAGACGGGATCAATACCTCCAGTGGCAACAGCCTGAGGGCCCCGTGGAGCGAGAAGAGAAGAACTATCAGGCCAGTGAAGGCGACGAACCATCTGATGCTCCTTATGTAGATCACCGACGCCAGGAAACTCATCGAAAGGCCGAGCATGAACGTCATCAGGATCGCAAAGAAGAAGAGGCCGATGCTCACGTATGAATATCCCATCACTGGAGACGCCAAGAGCAGACCGCACGTCGCGGGTATCAGCAGTAGTACGACATAGAAGATGGCGTCGCGGAGGTATATCCCCAGGAAGGTCTTCTTGAAGGATATCGGAAGAAGGAACGGCATGGCGATCAGGTAGTTGCTCCTACCATACCGCCTTTCGAGGTACTGCCTCCCCATCATGCCGAATGTGCCGACGCTGAGGCCATATATGAATGCTGAAAGGTGCGCGAGATCGATCATCTGTCTGAACGAGACGGTCTCTAACATCCTGTCGAGGGTGAGCGCGACTACCGATGCCAGAAAGAATACGAAGACGGGGAAGCTGAGGAACCTGTCCTGGCCGGAATAGGATGTGTGCGTCCGGAACTCCTCTTTCAGCATCAGTTTCAGGAGCGTCTTCGTAGAGTATCCCCTCCGATCACGCGCATGAACAGGCGTTCGAGGTCGTCATCCTCCTTTACCAGTTCCTCCTTCCTGCCCTGCACGGCGACCCGTCCGAGATTCACTATCGCCAGCTTGTTGCACAATCTCTCGGCTATCTCGAGAATGTGAGAGCATAGGAACACGGTCCCCCCCTTCGACACATATTCCTCGAGATGTTCCCTGAGCAACTTCTGATAGATTGGGTCGAGGTTTATGAATGGTTCATCGAGAAGGAGAAGTTCGGGCTCGTGCATGAAGGCCGATGCGAGCATGAGTTTCTGGCGCATACCCTTCGACATATCCTTGCAGATTGTCCCCTTCTTACTCTCCAGATCGAAGAAGGACAGCCACTTGTCAATACGATCCTCTAGATTGTCGACTTTCCTGACCTTCCCGACGAAATACAGGTATTCATAGGCGGTCAGATAGGTCGGAGGGCTCTCGACTTCGGGAACGATACCGACCAGTTCTTTGGCCCTGAGAGGGTTCTTGACCACATCCACCCCCAGCACATCGACCGTCCCTGATGTGGGTTTCAACTGACCGGTCAATATCCGGATCAAGGTGGTCTTGCCCGCACCATTCGGCCCGAAGAAACCATAGAGGTCGCTCTTCTCGACCGTGAGCGAGACCTGATTGAGGGCCTTCATTCCGCCAAAATCCATCACCAGGTCTTTTGCGTCTATAACAGCCATTGTGGCATGAGTTATCCATTAGAACTTATATCAAGTTTGGTGGATGCGTTACCAACTCGGTGGTTTCCCCCGACGCTTTAAGGTACTCAAGTGTTATCATGTAGCACGACAAGCCATGTATGATCATCGTTGGGAGGAATCCAAATGAAGGGAAAGGCAGGCAAATCTGTTCTGACGAGTAAAATCGAGGCCGAGATAGATTTGCTCCAGAGGCATGTTGCGATGCTGAAGGCGATCATGGACAGCGAACCCATCGGCATCATACGCCTGGCGGAGATGTTAGAGTATCCGCAACACAAGGTCAGGTATTCTCTCAGGATCCTAGAGCAAGAGGGATTGATCGAGCCTTCGCCGGACGGAGCGATCACGACCGACAAGATACAAGAATTCCTCGACCATCTGAAGGACATCCTGGAGACTATGAGTTCTACCGTCAATGAGCTGCGAGTGTCCATCGAATAGTCGGCCCATGCTCCCGCACGATGGTTCTGAATGTGTTCGAGGCGCTCCCAGTGGCAAAAGGCTTATTAAACTGGTCAGGTTAACTGCGCCTGCGAGCCAAGCATGCCGTCGTAGCTCAGTCGGTAGAGCGTCCGCCTGTTAAGCGGAAGGTCAACGGTTCGAACCCGTTCGACGGCGCCACATGTTTCTAATTGATCCATCAGCAGGGGTTGACACTTTCGATCCTGGACCGCACCTTCTTGATTAGCACGACCATGAATATCAGATAGCATGCACCCACGATGTACATGCCGACTACCCCATCCACCTCATGGACCGGGGTCAGGACGATGAAGAATAGAACGAGGCACGACGCGAGGACAAGACTTATAACCAGACCTCGTCGGTACACTGAATCCGAAGAACCCTATAAGGCAGGGGACGGTTTGATATGGCTTGGATAAGGACGATAGACCCCCTAGAAGCGACAGACAGGACGAAGGAAGTCTATGAGAGGATAGAGAAGGAGCGGGGACACCTAGCCAACATATTCAGAGCTGAGGGGATGGAGCCTGACATCCTTTCGCATCAAATCGACATTTATGAGCAGCTGATGATGGGCCCTGGGCCTCTTTCGAGGGAGGAGAGGGAGATGATCGCTGTCGTTGTCTCGGCGGCGAACAAGTGCGCCTATGGGGCAGTGCACCATTCGGAAGCGCTCGAGTGCGTGGAGAAAGACCCTCACGCTCTGAAGAGCCTTCTTGCAGAATATGCCTCGAAACATGAGACTCCAAGGAACAAGGTACTCCTGGCATACGCCGCGAAACTGACTCTTGACCCGAAGGACGTCACGGTCGATGACATAAAGGACCTAAGGGATGCCGGGCTGACCGACCAGGAGATCCTCCGAGCGAACCTGATTGCCAGCTATTTCAACTTCTCCAACAGGATCTCGCTTGGACTGGGCGTAGAATTGGAGACCGGCAAGACGAGGACCTACAGGTACTGAGGCTCACTTACCTGACCGAGGCCAAGGAAGCGAACTGCACAGAAATCCTAATATGTAATCGGGCGATTAGGAGCAACCACACGGGCCCGTAGCTTAGTCCGGCGGAGCGATTGGCTCATACGGGAATGAAAAGATTCCCTGAGAGACCAGTTGGTCATCGGTTCAAATCCGATCGGGCCCACTCACATTGACATGACCATAGACTACATCGCTGGCCTCATTCCGCACGATAGACCTTGAACGGCTCATATTCTACATCGTAGGCAACCGACGTCCAAGAGTGCTCACATTTCTTTCATAGGCTTGTTACAGCATACCAGGACTCCGACACCTTCCTTTGTGACCTTCACTTCCTGGCCACAGATGTCGCAGTGATATGTCTTTCCGAGTTTTCCCTTCACCACAGTTCTCACCTCCAGATAATAAGCCTAAGCGGTCTGAATTGAATAAACATTTCCCCGCCACATGAAGGTAGATTATTTGCATGGAAGTATCTAATAAGAAGCATATATGAAAAGGATCGGGTTTGTGGATTTGATATCTAGCAGACAGACCAGTCTATAGCCTTAGAATCGGCGTGGTGGTCTGTGCTTCTGATAACATTCCTTGCAGTACACTGGTCGGCCCTCAGTCGGCTTAAAGGGGACCTGTGTGTCGGCACCACAGTCAGAACACTTCACGTTGTGCATTTCACGTGGGCGGGAATCGTATCCGCCGCGGTTCTGTCTGCGTGGTCTGTCGTCCATTTGGACTACCTCCATTATATGTTCCCGAACTGTGTGATCAGCCCGGTATGAAACCATCATGACCTTAACCACTATAATATATGATTTGCGCCAACCCCGATTTTGTGTTGATAGGCATTTGTCACTACCCACGCAGTGATAAAGTGACCATAACAGCGATAATACGACGATTAGCGAACAAGATAGCACTAGGACAACGCATGGCAATCGATTTTCCCCGCATTTTCGAGAGAATCGCCGAAAGGCATGTATCCATCCTCAGGCGTTGAGAAGATGGATGGGTGTGATTGACGAGAAGTATCAAGTTCTTCTACTTCGGCAACCAGTGCCCTCATAACGGCTATCTGCTGGCTCGAATCAAGACCATCGCCTGGAAAGAGGGGGTGCGACTTGAGTTATTCGATATCTCAGAGGACCGGTTTGCGTGTGAGAAACACAGGGTGTTCTCGCCTCAGATGCTCATTGTGAACGACCGTTATCGTCTGCATGGTCCATTCACCGATGAGCGGGTTCGGCAATTGCTCGAAGATGAGAATGTGGATTCATTCACTTCTGACATCGAACAGGGGGACGGAATAGTCCGGGGCGACTTGGTGCCTATAACGCCCGAATCAGTCCTGTCGACATGCGAGCCCTGCACGAACACCCAGGACAAAGGGCTCTGCAGAGGCAAGGCAGAGTGGATAGCTGCGATACTCAAGACCCACCATCTGGACCATATCGGGTACATACACTTTCAGGACGGTTCCTGCATCGGAGGTGCGGAATTCCTGCCCTCGACGGCGGTGCCGTATCCGATTCTGGACAAAGAGGATGGTGACGCGTTCCTCACATGCGTGCATCAGTCACACGAGACATATGATTACAAGACCCACCCATTGGAACATCTAGTGGCCTACCTCAAGGACTGTGGATTCAAGAGGATCTCCGTAGCCGCAGCCAAGAAGGGCACGTTCCCTAATGGTCCATCGAGTTGGTTCGAGAGGAAGGGGTTCGTGGACAAGGGCCTCCTAATAAGGGAGGAGCTCCACGATTCGGAAATACACTATATGCAGCTGGATCTCGGATGTGAATAGGCCGTTGGGAATGGCTTGCCACCGACAATCATCGCCTAAAATGACACGACTTTTCAGGTCTTCCTGTAGTATGGATTAACCAGGTCTTCAAAACAGGATAGAGCTGCTGCCGCTCCTCCGTGCACTGCCGCGACTATCTGTCTGATACCTCCGGACACATCCCCTGCCGCGTAGACAAAAGGCACGTTCGTCCGGAATGACTGGTCCACGATTATGAATCCGCCCGGATCCTGGTTCAACCCTAGCTCGGATGCGAGCTGACTGCTCGGGACTTCGCCAATCGCAACGAAGACGCCATTGACCATCTTCTCCTGCGTGGCCCCGGTTTCCAGATCCTTGAGCTTGACGCCAGTCACTCCGTTCTCTCCCAGTATCTCTTCCACCACTGTGTCGAATAGTACCTGGATCTTCCTTTCGGCGATGCTATCCTGAAGGTGTTTGTCCGCTCTGAACGATTCCCTGCGGTGTATTATGGTCACCTTGCAGTCAATCGAATGAAGATACAGTGCATCAGTCAGCGCGGTGTTTCCGCCACCGATGACGACGACATCCTTCGTCTTGAAGAAGAACCCGTCGCAAGTGGCGCAGTAGCTTACGCCTCTGCCTGCCAACTTATTCTCACCTGGTGCGCCCAGTTTTCTGTGGGTGGCTCCGGTTGCCAGTATGAGTGCTCGGGAGATATACTTCGAAGATGCGGTCGAGAGCTGGAACCGTTCTCCACTGCGCACGCGTAGGACTTCCTCGCCTTCCCTAATATCGACATACCTTTTCGCGTGGTCGGCCATTATGTCCATTAGCTTCATGCCTTCTATTTCAGGAAACCCAGGATAGTTCTCGATCATTGGGCTGGTGAGGACCTGACCTCCTGGAACTCCTTTCTCCAAGACGATGCAGTTCAGGCCGGCTCGTTTGGCGTAGATTCCAGCGGCAAGTCCCGCTGGACCCGCGCCTATGATCACGACATCGAATTCCTGAGGACTGATATCCGAGGAATCTGAGGAAATGCCCTCGATTGTCATCACGACGTGAATCGACAGGATGATAAATAACGATTGGGCCATCCGACATGAGCGTTGCGATATCCGTATTCGATGACCACTTGGCCAATACAATAAAATACTAACCTGGGCGTTTCTCCGAATGTCGAAATATTTCGGGTCGTAGGATAAATTTCCGTCGAAGAAGGCGGCCACTCACGGTGTGAATAGATATGGAGACGGCGACGATAGCGGCATTCATAGTGATTGGCTCCATCATATTCCTTGGGTTCTTCGGGAATGTGATATTCACTAGATACAGGATACCGGACGTTCTGATCCTCATTGTCTTGGGCATGGTCATCGGCCCTGACATATTAGGAACACGATTCAATAATCTGGTTTCCTATGATGCTCTCGCGGCCATCGACACCTTCAAAGGGCTGTTCCTTTCTGCAGCATTGATCATAATCCTATTCGATGGCGGATTGAACCTCGACATAAGATCCGTCATCGAATCGATGCGGCTTTCCGCTTTCATGTCCATCGTGGCATTCTTCCTCACATTCCTGACCATCGCCACTGCGCTCCATTTCCTGATGAACATAGACATCCTCATTTCATTGACAATGGGCGCCATTGTGGGAGGTACGAGCGGAGCGATCGTGATACCCATTGTCAGCAAGATGAGGATCAGGCCGCAGACAAAGGCCATGCTGATAATGGAGAGCATAACGACAGATGTGCTCGTCATAGTCGTCTCCCTGTCATTGATCAGTGTGATACTGACGGATGAATTGAGCTGGGTCTCGATAACCAGGGACCTCGCCTCGAAGTTCCTGCTCGCAGGGATTGTTGGTTTCGTGGCCGGGATACTATGGCTCTTCGTGCTACAGAAACTCCAGAACCAGCCTCTGTCGTACATGATCACGATCGCGGCCCTGTTCATCGTTGCAGGAGTAGTCGAACTGTCACCCATCAGCAGCTCTGGAGCGGTCGCCGCTCTCGCGTTCGGATTGGCCATAGGGAACCGTCAGTTCATCAAGCGACGGTTGTCCAGCCTATCACTCACAATATCGTCCAATGTGCAGATACAGCAATTCCATTCTGAAATCACTTTCTTTGTCAGGACTTTCTTCTTCGTCTATCTCGGATTGTTATTCAGATTCAGCACTTTCACCGAGATTCATCTGGTCGCTGGCTTACTCATGATAAGCGTCATAGTCCTCATTCGGTGGATAGCTGCGATGCTTGCATGGAAGCTAGGGGACCTCAACATCGAGGATGCCGAAACGGTCTTCGCCAGTATGCCGAGAGGATTGGCGGCTGCGGTGCTGGCCACGCTGCCAGCAGTTGCCCTGGCAAATTCATCGATATGGGATCCGAGTCTTGGTTTGCTGATCCTGAACACCACGCTCATCGTGATATTCGGGACCACGCTCCTGACCACGATCTTCAGCTTCATGACGGAGAAGGGCATCGACAGAAGACAGAGGAAGGAACTGAGGAAGAGATTGACCAAAGCATGATGGCTCCTCATATCCTCGCAGCGACCTCGGAGGCGTATCTCCTCGTGCCAACATGGTTGATTGATCCCATCTGCCGCGCCACGTCCCAGGTCACGATCCCATCAGATATCGTCATCTCAAGAGCGTTCTCTATCGACCTTGCGGCCTCGGTCAATCCGATATGGTCCAGCATCATCGCGCCGGATAGGATGAGCGCGCTAGGGTTCGCGATGTCCTTGCCTGCGTACTTTGGCGCCGTCCCGTGGACAGGTTCGAAGACTGCGACACCGTTTCCGATGTTCGCGCCTGGGGCGAACCCGAGTCCCCCGATTTGGGCAGCACACGCATCGGCGAGATAGTCACCGTTGAGGTTCGGGGCGGCCAGCACAGAATACTCATCTGGCCGGGTCAGTATCTGCTGGAACATGTTGTCCGCTATCCGATCGTTCAACAGGATCTTGCCGTCGACATCTGAAGAACCTCTTTCTATTCCTTCAAATATCGTCACTTCTGAGAATTCGTCCCTTGCGAGCTCGTATCCCCAATCACGGAAGGCTCCTTCGGTGTACTTCATTATGTTTCCCTTGTGAACGAGCGTGACTGACTTCCTTCGATGTCTGATGCCATACACTATGGCTGCACGGATCAGTCTCTTCGACGAGGATTCGGATATCGGTTTGAGCCCGAGGCCGGAGTCCTCAGAGATATCGACACCCAGATCAGATTTGAGGAACTGTCTCAATCGACCCAGTTCCTCGGAACCGCGCTTCCACTCCAGGCCTTTGTAAACGTCTTCAGTGTTCTCGCGGAATATCACCAGGTTCATCTTTTCGGGATTCTTGACAGGGCTAGGAACCCCGCGGAAGTGACGAACAGGTCGGACAGATGAATAGAGATCCAACACTTGTCTGAGTGTGACATTCAGGCTCCTTATCCCCCCACCAACAGGCGTCGTCAAGGGTCCTTTGATTGCGAAGCCTGCCTCCTGTATCCGGTCTATCGTCGCACGAGGTAGCCATTCGCCCGCCACATCAAATGATTCCTGTCCAGCCATCAAGTGTTCCCACTTGACCCTGACTCGATTGTCAGTGGCCTTTTCGATGGCCGCTTCGATTACTATCTGGGCGGCTATCGTGATATCGGGACCAATCCCGTCACCTGGGATGAATGGTACCAGCAACTCTCTGTTTTCAAAAGACATTCATAATCACTCCGTCTTACCGGTCGCCAAAGAGAAACCATTGTGTTTCATTATGTGAGAAGTGAGACCACCGTCAGATAGCAGAGTCTGCATGACCTGCGGGATTCTAGAAGTGGACACAACCGTGCCTGTCGATTCCCGACGAACCTCGCCTTTCGAAAGGTCCACCTCTATTGTGTCACCGCAACGTACCCAACCTGTTTCACAGGTCATCAGAGGAAGACCAATGTTGAACGCACTCCTGTAGAATATCCGCGCAAAAGATTCTGCCAATATTACGGATACACCAGCAGCCTTGAGCGCTCTGGGGGCCTGTTCTCGACTCGAACCACACCCGAAATTGCGACCAGCTACGATGATGTCGCCTTGCTCGACCCTGCCTGCAAAATCTGGATCGATGTCTTCCATCACATGCTCGGCCAGCTTCCGGATGTCATCTATCTTGAACTTGTATCTTCCCGAGATTATGTAGTCGGTGTTGATGTTGTCGTTCGGATCGAATCTATGAACTCGTCCGCGAAGAATCGTCAACTACATCACCTCTCGTGGATCAGTTATCATTCCCCTGATCGCGGTCGCCGCAGCTGTCTCAGGAGAAGAGAGGTAGATGCTGACGTCCCTGTTGTTGCCCATCCGTCCTTTGAAGTTCCGATTCGCGGTCGATAGGACTGTTTCACCATCAGAAGGTACGCCAGCGTGTGTGCCAACGCAGGGTCCACATCCTGGGGAGACCATGACCGCGCCAGATTTGACCAATTGATGAATTATGCCAGCTTCGATGGCTTTCAGCAATATCAGTTTCGAGGCAGGGGCGACGATCAATCGCACTCCCTTCTTCACTGTCCTGTTCTTCAGAATTCTCGCAACCGCCTCCAGGTCGTTCAATCGCCCATTTGTACATGTTCCGATGAAGACCTGATGAACTGGAACATCTGCGAGTTCTGATGCGGGGCATACATTATCCACACTGTGTGGCCTCGCGACCATGGGGACGATGTCGTCCGCGGAGAAAACCATCTCCCCCTCGACTCGCGCATCCGGATCGCAAGACAAACCATGTTCTGCAGGGATCCCATGTTCGGAGAACCATTTGGCGGTGGTGGAGTCGAATTCGAACGGACAGAACTTGGCTCCCATCTCGACGGCCATATTGGCGATGGTCATCCTGCCATCCATGCGCATGGAGTCTATCGCGGAGCCTTTGAACTCAATGGACTTGTAAGTCGCACCATCAGCCGTCAGCTTTCCGATGATGGTCAGTATGAGATCCTTTGCTCCGGTCATCCGGCCGAGTTCCCCATCCACTCGAAGCACCATCGTCTCAGGGACCTTGAACCAGAGTTTGCCTGTGTAAGCAGCGGCAGCAACATCAGCCGATCCGAGTCCGGTGGAGCAGGCGTTCAATGCACCGTAGGTGCATGTGTGAGAATCCGCCCCGATCACGAGGTTTCCCGGAAGCACCTTCCCATACTCCAGGACAATCTGGTGACAGACTCCCTCCCCGATATCATGCAGAGGGATCGAATGAGAATCCGCAAAGCTACGGATGGCTTTGTGTATCACAGAGACATCCGCTGATGGACATGGTGAATTGTGATCTATCACCATGGTCAGACCGTTCTTCGTCTTCGGAGAAACGAACCCCATCGAGTCGAGTTCCCTCATCATCATCGACGATGTCCCGTCTTGGGACATGCAGAAGTCTACATCTGCGACCACTATATCCCCTGGGCGGCAATCCGATCCAGAATGCGATGATAGTACCTTTTCGGCAATGGTTTTTCCCATGTATCATCACACTCCGGTCAGTGTTTCCACTCGATGTTCGCATCGACCGCAGCAATTCGCTTCTCAACATCGGCATCAGTGTGCTCCTTGGATGCACCGTCCTCCACGATGCCTCTGTAAATCGCGATCAGTTCGGAATCGGTAAGATTGCCCTTCTTTCGCTCCCCTACCCGATTGACCTCGATCCGAATCCTTTCCACAGCATCTGCTGAAGCCTCCAGCTCGAGCAGTTTGAGCTTGTGTTTGATGGACGCACTGCCAGAGTGTTTGCCTATGACGATTTGTCTTGAGAGGCCGAGGATGGATGGATCGAATGACTCGTAGAGGTGAGGGTCCTTCAGAATGCCATCGACGTGTATCCCGGACTTGTGGGTGAACATGTTTCCACCCACGATCGGATAGTTCAGCGGAATGCGGAGTCCGCTGGCGTGCTCGACACCCCTGCATAGAGGCATTATGTGTTCCACATTGTACTTCGCCAGGCCGTAGTGTGCTCTCAGATTCATCACCAGCACCTCAAGTGGAACGTTTCCCGCTCGCTCACCCAGACCATTGATAGTCGTCGATATCCATATCCGACGACCATCGAAAGCAGAGGACGCTTCACATGCGGAGAGTGCATTCGCGATGGCAAGTCCGAAATCGTTGTGAGCGTGGAACTCAAGATCGATATCCACACGCGACATGAGAGAACGAACGAGCCTTGCGGATGTCGAAGGTGTTAGAATGCCGATTGTATCGCATATTCTGAACCGATCGGCACCCGCTTCCAGTCCAGCCTTTGCAAACTCGATGAGATAACTCTCATCCGTCCTCGTAGCATCTCCAGCATTGAAGCAGACGTATACTCCATGATCCTTCGCGAACTCGATGCAGTCGACCAGACGAGAGAGCTGTTGCTCCCTAGTGATCTTGAGCTTTGTCGATAGCGAGATGTCAGAAGTATCCGTAGATATGGAGACCGCATCGACATCGTGATTGATTGAATCGGAGATATCGGCCTTGACGAGTCTGTTCCAGCCCATGATAGATATGCTTCCCATCTGTGACCGGAGCTGCTTCGCGCATTTCCTGTCGCTGTCGTTGTAGGTGGCGAATGTCTCGATCTGTTCGACACCCATCTGCTGCAACCCGCCAGCAATCATCAATTTGTCAGCACTGGTGAATGCGATCCCTGGCATCTGCTCTCCGTCACGGCATGTGGTGTCGACGATGCGCACCTCCCCAAGATTAGGTCTCCCCGGACCAACAGAATTCATCCCAGCCTGCATTCCATCATTCCCACAGGAGCCTTCATTCGATCCAACGGTCGTTCTGTTTTTCGCATTCATATAGATCACCTCGATCCGACGATGCAGGTCGACTACCCCACTTGGTCAGCGTTCCAGTCATTCGATGAGGACAAGCGGCCTCAGGAGCGGCTGGTTGCGCCGGGGGAAGATGCTCGATTTCGTGATTACCATTATGCCCATATTTATTGCGATATATAGACTGTATGTCGCGAATATGACTTTGATAAAAGGCAATTGCCCACAATTATATCATTTATATGTTCATCTGAATTCTGGATTCTCTCGGATTCGAACGTGGGCTTCCGCTATCGACATGGAAAATGTGACGCGCTAACGGGAGCACTTGTTGCCTAGCTCGGGAAGACGCGACTATTTCCTGGAGAATATCTCCTTGCCAGGGAACCTAACTCCTGAACCGAGTTCCTCCTCTATCCTCAAGAGCCTGTTGTATTTCGCAGTCCTTTCGCCTCTGGACGGAGCACCTGTCTTGATCTGGCCGGCGTTGGTGGCGACGCTTATGTCACTGATAGTCGTGTCCTCCGTCTCTCCGGACCTGTGCGAGACGACGCATCTATAATCTGATCTGGCGGCGAATCTCATAGTATCGAGTGTCTCGGTCAGTGTTCCAATCTGGTTGACCTTTATCAGAATGGAATTCGCTATCCCTTCTTCGACACCTTGTTGAAGTATATTCTTGTTCGTGACGAACACATCGTCGCCGACCAGCTGGACTTCGCGTCCCAGCCGCTTAGTCATAGTCTTCCATCCGACCCAATCGTCCTCGGACATTGGATCTTCTATCGATACGATTGGGAATGATTTGCAGAGATCTGCGTATAGATCGACCATCTCTTCTGGCGACAGTTGTTCCATCGTGCTCTTCTTGAACACGTAATTTGAGCCATCGTAGATTTCGCTCGCAGCTGGATCCATCGCGAGGAACACGTTACGTCCTGGCTTGAGTCCGACTGCCTCGGCCGCTTCGACTATCAAGGACAGTGCCTGTTCATTGGAGCCCAGCTTCGGGGCGAATCCGCCCTCATCTCCGACCGCTGTGCTCATCTGTTGTTTGCGGAGCAGGTCTTTGAGCGAGTGAAATATTTCAACCCCCTGTCTCAGGGACTCTCGAAATGTCTTGCCGAGCGGGACGACCATGAACTCCTGGAAATCCAGGTTATTGTCAGCGTGCGCTCCACCATTCAGGATGTTCATCATCGGAACTGGCAAGGTCTTTGCTTTCACACCGCCGATGTAACGATAGAGTGGAACCCCAGCGTCAGCAGCTGCGGAATGAGCTACAGCGAGCGATGTCCCCAGAATCGCGTTCGCCCCAAGTTTTGATTTATTCTCAGTTCCGTCTAGGGACAGTAGCAAAGCATCGATACTCTTCTGATCGCTCGGGTCTTTGCCCTTGAGCCTGGGTGCGATTAACTTGTTCACATTATCAACCGCTTTCTGCACACCCTTTCCCATGAAACGTGCCTTATCTCCGTCCCTCAGCTCGACTGCTTCGCGCACGCCGGTTGAGGCGCCAGACGGCACAGCGGCTCGCCCCATCTTGTTGTTGGATAGAATCACGTCGACTTCGACGGTTGGATTGCCCCTGGAATCGAGTATCTCCCTGGCCCTGACAGACTTGATCTTCGACATCGTTATCGTGAGAAGGTTAAGAGGTGTCCATGATAAAAACGATTGCAGGGAAGAGCTTGTAGCCCGTGCCAGGCGAACTGGCCTGATGAATAATTTCGAGAAATCATGAAAAGCCCGGAAGGTTGGAAGCTTTTCTCCTCCCGGGAAATGAATTGATTAAGAGGTTTCGTCGATTCTAGACCGAATCACTCGACGTATACCATCGAGAACGCAAACAGGAACTCGTCCCAGAGCGTGTCGTCAACAAGGTCGAGGTTGCTGGTCAGGTAGTTCTCGTACAGTTTGTCCCACGAGCATGTGAAGTAGATCGACATGCCATATGTGTCTAGGACTCCACCGGAATCGGATGTGACCGAACTCACATGGACGACCGCTTCGTCGAGCAGCGTGAAGGTATTGTCACAGAGTGCCTCCAGGTCCGGTATCTTGTCAGCCATGAGCGTAACAAACCAACCGATGTCCACGAACGGGAATTGTTCGCCCATGAACTGCAGCTGAGGCGTCTGTGATTCGGAAGATTCAATAGCTCCTCTCAGGTAGTAGTCGTCCGCGAGGTCCAGAAGCGCCTCGGCCAATGGATCGATACCATAGGTTGCGAGGTCACTGACCTTCGACAAGTCGAACACCGACGCGCTGACATACGGATAACCCGCGATTCCGCTGCCGGCGCAGATCTTGTACGATGCTATGTACGCGTCGACGGTCGCTATTGAGACTGCCTCAGGGGTCTTCTCATCCAGCGCCTGAATCGAGTTCAGCAATCCAGTGTAATCCCAACCGAAACCAGGTACGGTGGTGATCGATGCGACCATGTAATCCGCGACGTTCCTGTTCTCATATGCCACCTCGAGCATTCCCATGAAGCATGCGTCATATCCGATGATATCGAGATGCACGCCCGAAGCTTCGACCGCGTTCGCAACTTCATCCATGATCAACCGGTCTTTGTAGCCGGTCTCAGATATCGAGGAGTCATCATAACAGACGCCCCACCAGCCACCGCCGTGGTCCCATAGATCGAGCATGTAATGATCGGCAGGTGCATATGCGACGGCAGTCTTGAGGAAGTAAGTGAGCGTCGCGGGATCACCCATGTTGAGCTCGCCCGGGCATTCGCCAGCTATCGCCTCGCATTCGCAGGCGTTTATCCCCTCTTCGACATTGACATGATCACTGCCAGCCTCGATGAAGTACCAGTGCGTGCCCTCGAAAGCGTCATATGTATCCATCATGACAATCACGTTGACACCGCCGACTGAACCGACAACTTCCATCTCTGCGAGATCGTTCAATGCATCTGCCTGAAGATTGTTGTCACCGTCCAAGTAGACCATTATAGTCCACTCGGCTGTATCGGTGGATGGGCCAGCCATCATTTTGTTCGTGAAGTCGGGTTTCGCAATTCCAGCAATGCTCGCCATGGATATGGCAGCAATCAGCATGAGCATAGACACAGCTATTCCAGATATTCTCCTTCTCAAGGTTTTCCCCCTCGTTGGCCGCAAATCAAAAGTACGGATAGATAGTCGTTTTGGTACAAGATTAGAACTATACTGACGAGCAGACAAATATACATCGGGGTTCCGTTCGAAAATGTGGATGGGTTCGAGGCAGTGGATTCCATGCCGTTGGAGCATTGTCGGAGCAATAATCATCGATGCAGGACAGGGATATTCGTTCACCTAAGGCGGAAGGTTTTATACCCAAATGTGGACTGAGTCAGAGTAGATGAACGTCTTCCAGAGGCTGGATAGGAGGATCCAGGATCTTCTCGCGAATCGGGGGTTCCTCGCGCCTACTGAACCGCAGGCTAAGGCGATACCTCCTATCCTTGCAGGAGAGCACGTGTTGCTCGTTGCCCCCACAGGCATTGGCAAGACTGAGGCTGCTATGCTTCCTATACTGCACATGCTCAGTATGGGGAAAAGGGAGGGCATCAGGTGCGTATACGTGACACCCCTCAGGGCTCTCAATCGAGATCTTCTCAAGCGCCTTGATGAGATGGGCGACGCTGTCGGACTCAAGGTCGCTGTAAGGCACGGCGACACTTCACAATCAGAACGCACAGCACAATCGAAGAATCCTCCGGATGTCCTCATAACCACGCCCGAGACACTACAGATAATGTTTACTGGCCGCAACCTCAGGAAGCATCTCAGCGGCGTGAGACATGTCATAATAGATGAGATACACGAACTCGCGGAGGACGAGAGGGGCGCTCAACTGTCTGTCGCTCTTGAGAGGCTCGCGCATCTGGCAGGGGAGTTCCAGAGGATCGGACTCTCGGCAACTGTAGGCTCCGTTGAGGAGATATCGGCGTACCTCGCGGGTGAGGGGAGGACGATCACTTCGGTCAGAATCTCGGCCATGAAGGATATGAGGATATCCGTGGAGAGTCCGGCAACGGAGGAGGCCGACAAGACTTTGGCTGGCCGACTTCAGACAGATCAGAAACATGTGGCCTGCATGAAGAGGAGCAGACAACTGGTCGAGGAGAACACTTCCACACTATTCTTCGTCAACACGAGAGACTATGCAGAGGCTTTGGGGGTCAGATACCATCTTTGGGACGAGTCGTTCCGTGTCGGCGTGCATCACGGTTCTCTGTCGAAAGACATTCGAGTGCAGATGGAAGATGATTTCAAATCGCAGAAGCTCCAGGCATTGATATGCACCTCGTCACTCGAACTCGGGATCGACGTCGGCTCCGCCGATTTCACACTGCAGTTCAACTCTCCGAGACAGGTCACGAGGCTGATTCAGAGAGTCGGTCGGTCGGGACATCGGCACGATGCTGTCTCCTTTGGCAAGATCATAACGACCACACCTTCGGAAACCGCTGAGAGCATGGTGATAGCGAGGAAGGCGATGGTTGAGGAGCTCGAGAGCTACCGAATCAGGCAGAATCCGTTCAGCGTCCTGGCCAACCAGATCGTCGCCATGACCATGACCGAGCCGAAGGTGGACAAGGAATGGGCCTACGCGACCGTTCGTAAAGCGTACCCATTCAGGAACCTCATAAGAAAGGATTTTGACGAGGTGTTGCATCTATTGGGAGAGCTGCACATCGTCTGGAACGATGAAGGTCAATTCCGCCGCAAGACCACAGGGATGAGACATTTCTTCGACAACATCTCCATGATACCGGACGAACGCACATACAAGATCAGAGACGTTTCCTCGAGGAGCATCATCGGAACCCTCGATGAGAGTTTCGTGGCCAGCTATGCCGAACCTTATGCAACATTCGTCGCGAGAGGGAGAACTTGGAGAGTAGTGGAGGTCGGTGAGGATGAGGTCATCGTGGAACAGATCAACGAGATTGGAGCGACTCCGTCCTGGATAGGCGAAGAGATACCGGTCCCGTATGAAATCGCGCAAGAGGTTGGTGCCATGCGGCGGCTCCTCCCGCTGGACATATATCCAACTGACGAAACGACCAAGAAGGAAATTACCGAATGGATATCTGGCCAGAAGGGGTATGCCGTCCCGAACGACAAGCTGATAACGATCGAACAGGGAGACGGTGTGATCGTCATCAACTGCTGTTTCGGCACCAGAATCAATGAGACCATCGCCAAGCTGATCACCACATTGCTCGCGGCGCGGTTCGGTGAGAGCATCGGTGTGAACACGGAACCATATTCCATCGTGCTTGAGACACCGAGGGGAGTAGGGGTGAGCGATGTGGTCCGAGTGATAAAGGAGACTGATGCCTCGACCCTGCACCAACTGATGAGGCTGATCGTCAGGAACTCGTCCGACCTGCGCTGGCAGTTCGTACATGTGGCAAAGAAGTTCGGCGCGGTTCGGAAGGATGCGGACTATAAGATGCTCAACGTTTCGAAGATGGTCGACGTGTTCGAATACTCGCCGATGTTCGAGGAGGCGGTCGCCAAGACCCTGTGGGAGAACATGGATGTCGAAGGGACTGTGACCGTTCTCAAACGCATCCAAGAGGGAGCGATAGAGTTAGTCACAGGCAAACTGTCGCCGATGGGGCTCGAGGCAATAGGCGAAAGAAGGCATATCGTCCAGCCGCAGAGGGCGGACAAGACCGTGCTGATGGCACTTAAGGACAGATTGCAGGCCGAGGATGTCGTGATGGTCTGCATGAATTGCAGGAGTCAGCGAAAGGCAAAGGTCGCGAACCTTCCAGAAAAGATCTCGTGCAGCAGATGCGGTGGGGTTGTCATCGCTGCGATACAGCCATATGCGAGGAAGGAATTGAAAATACTCAGGAAAGGGGCGACGAACGAAGAGGACGGCAAGACCCTGAAGAGGATATACAAGAACGCCAACTTGGTCACGGCCCATGGGAAGAAGGCCGTGATAGCCCTCGTAGGAAGGGGGGTTGGTGCGGACACGGCAGCGAGGATACTCGCTCGATGCCACATGGAGGAGTACGAATTCCTGAGAGACCTCCTGGCCGCGGAGATAACCTATGCCAGGACTAAGAGGTTCTGGGATTAGACCGAGGTTTCCTCAATCCCAGACCGATGACATAGACCTCCGAGCTAGACTTTCTAGAAGCGCGTGGATGATGGACACTCACATTATAGAACGAGCGTCTCACGGACGCGACATAATCCTTGCTCATGTCGCCGAAGAACATCTTCGCAACGAAATTGCCGTTCGGTTTCAGCACTGTGGAAGCGAACTTCAGAGCGTGCTCGCATAGTTCGATCGACAGTGCGTGGTCATAGGAGTAGTTGCCACTTATGTTCGGTGCCATATCAGATATCACGACATCTGCACCTTCGGGTATGAGTTCGAGAAGGCCAGCGACGACATTGACATCGCGGATGTCCCCTCGGATGAATGTGACTCCATCGATCGGAACGAAGCGGTCAAGATCCAGAGCGAACACACTCGACCCCTCACCTGCGAGCTCGACCGCCACCTGGGACCAGCCTCCTGGAGAAGCCCCGAGGTCGACCACCGTGTCGCCAGGTTGGATCATCCCGAAGCGGTCGTTCAGCTGTTTGAGCTTGTAAGACGCCCTGCTCCGATAATGCTCCTCTTTGGCTTTGCGGTAGTAATAATCCCTCTTCCGCTGGGCCCGCCACTGCTTCGTCACGGCTCTCCCCATTCTCTCGATTGGATTTATTGATTCCCACCGCGAAGGCAAAAAGTATAGCCGTGGTATGCAATCGCCGATTAGAGGCGAACCCAGTGCCAAAAGGTATGACCTATGCGCAGGCGGGAGTCGATATAGACAAGAAATCAAGCAGCATAGCCGCCCTTGTAGAGCATCTGAAGTACAAGAGAAAAGGCGTAGGGAAGCCTCTGGACATTCCAGGTCATTTTGCAGGATTGATCGATTTAGGGGACCGAGCGCTCACGCTGTGCACAGATGGGGTAGGCACCAAGCTGCTGATCGCAGACTCTCTGAAGAAATGGGACACTATCGGAATCGATTGCATAGCGATGAACGTGAACGATACCATCTGCGTCGGTGCTGAGCCGATCGCATTCGTAGACTACATAGCGATCGACCGCCCTGACTCCAGGGTCACATCCGAGGTCGGTAAGGGGTTGGAGGAAGGCGCGCGCATGTCCAACATGACCATCGTGGGCGGAGAGATCGCTGTCCTCCCGGAACTCGTGAATGGGTTCGATCTTGCGGGGACATGTCTCGGGATCGTTGACAAGAAACGCATCATAACAGGTGCGGGGATAAGGCCTGGTGACGCGCTCATCGGACTGCCGAGCTCAGGAGTACATTCGAATGGATTGTCACTTGCCAGGAAGATACTCAAAAGAAACGGGATCGGATATCGGAAGAGGGTCAATGGACTCTCCAGGCCGATCGGCATTGAGCTCCTGGAACCGACCACGATCTATGTCAAACAGGTCCTGAAGATCATCGGGAAACACCAGGTCAAAGGAATGGCAAACATTACAGGTGGCGGATTGAGGAATCTTCTGAGACTGAAGAGCGGGGTTGGGTTCCAGATAACGGATCCGATCACCCCGAATCCCGTGTTCGGAGTGCTCCAGGACCTAGGTAAGGTCACCGACGAGGAGATGTATCAGACATTTAACATGGGCATGGGATTCTGCATTGTGGTCAGAGGAAAGGAAGTCGACGATGTTCTGAGGACTGCAGGCAGAGGCGCCAGGATCATAGGTCGTGTGACCAAGGACGGGGGCGTGACGGTCCCAGAATTTGGGCTCGAATATACCGTATATTGATTCATCGCTCCGATCATCATCTGCCTAAAAGCGAACCGATGACAACTCCAAGCGCGGTGCATGTCTCCAAAGAAAGTCCGCGGCCAGTGATGTCTAAGTGCATGCGAGCCATGCTGAACACGTCCTTTGGCAGTCCGTGAGGACCCAGGCCGAATACAAGCAACGCCGATTTCCCAGATGCGACCATCGACCGCACCTGAGCAGTCGACACCGCGTTCGCGGGCTTCGGTTTCCTTGTGGTTACGATCACTTCACCCATCTGAGGAGGGAACCCCTTCTTCGGGAAATCGAAACACGAGAATCTTCCCTTCTCCGAGAGTTCCATGAGATATCCTCCACCCTCCCCGATCGTGGTCGTTGTCGAGACCCATTTTGCTATTTCGACCGGGGTTGACAACTCCTTGTCGTAAGGGAAACCGAAAGTGGCGAGGTTACAATCGAACGCAAGGGCGAGCGGGCCTGCCCTTGCCAAGACGCGTCTGTGCGCCTCGTGGAACTTCACTGGATCGTAGGAATTGAATAGGCCGATCGTGACTCGTCCAGGCATTTGTCACACACCCTCTTGCAGAGGCCGTGGGAGATATAGATGACCATCCGATCTGCGGTTATGGAGAAGCGTCCCTTGGTCTGCTGCAAATCGCATATTCGTCCCCGTCGAAGAAAACATCCAGATCAGGGTTCTGGTCCTGCAGCTCCTTGATCTTCTCGAGCACCTCGCGCAGGCTGAGCTCTGTGCCGTCTTTCTTTATCTTAATCAGAACCCTTTTCTGCATAGTACACCTCTGCACTCAGCCAGGCGAGGAGCATAGATTCCTATGGGAAATCTGGATATAAATAGGTTTACTCAGGCTGGTGTCACGCATGCGCAGGCTCAAGCCCACGCGCACTTGTCATTGCCGGGCACATGCGCATACGTACGCATGAGGGTTATTCAGAGCCCTGCTTGAACACGGGATCATATTGCTCTTTAGCGGCTTTCGATGCATTCTTCCTCGCCTCTTCCGGAAGCCGGCCCAATTGCCTGATCTTCTTGTCGAAATTGTCCACGAACTTAGGCAGGACCTTGTAGATCGGAAGGAGCATCGGGACGAAAGTGAGGCGTTCCTTGCCGATCCCGAGCCGATCCAATTCGGGGACGAGCGCCTTCATGCGACGCTCGATGATCTCCGCAACCTCGCCCCCTTCCTCATCGGACAGCATCACACCATCTGCACCGTTTGCGAATGTCAACAATATCTCCCTCCGCGCAACTCTGGCCGCGGAAGGCATTCTCAGGATCCTCAGGGTGGTTGGATACTCCATGCGCGCAGTGCCGGCTGAGTCAGCGGCAACATATGCCAGGATGTCGCCGAAGAAGCCGACTATTCTCACATCTTCTGATGGCTCTGCCAGAACCCCACGGATTTCGGCGTCGACCTGCGTGTCCGTGTAGTGAGCGAGATCGAACACATGCGTAGGGCACTCGGATACGCAAGCGCCACAACCGATGCATGCGATCTGATCTATCTGGGGCATCTCTCCCACTATTATCGCGTGGACAGGACAGATGAGCTCGCATGCTCCGCACTGGATGCATTTGCTGGCATCCACTATCTGGGCTTTGGCCGGGTCGAGTAGCATCTTCCCTGTTCCGAGGAACTCGATCACATGAGCAGCGGTGCTCCTTCCATCCACGACGCTATCTCGAACATCTTTTGGTCCCAGAATTGCGCCAGCAGCGAAAATGCCTGACCGATGTGAGGATACAGGGTCGAGCTTTGGATGCTTCTCGGATATAAACCCGTCTTCCCCGAGAGGTACTTTGAGCGTCCGCGCCAGTGTGTCGGTCCCTTCCGAAGGCATCATCGAGGTGCATAGGACGACCATATCGAATTCATTCTCTATGACCTCTCCGAGAGTGACATCCTCCGCTCTTACCATGATGCCGTTCTTGCCCTTCTGGATGTCTGAAACACGACCGTGCACGTATTTGACATTGAATTCCTCCTGTGAACGGACATAGAACTCCTCGAACCCACGACCAGCCGATCTGATGTCAATATAGTAGATGTAGACCTGCATGTAAGGGAAGGTCTTCCTGAGGATCACGGCCTGCTTGATCGCATAGTTGCAGCATATCTTGCTGCAATATGGCATGCCCACCTTCCGCGTCCGCGAGCCCGCGCACAGCACTAGGGCGACCTTCTTCACCCTGTTGCCATCAGTCTTGCGTTTGAGGACCATTCCCGCCCCGCACTCGTTGATCATCAGCCGCTCCATCTGAGTCGCTGTGATGACATCGGGGATCGATGTGTCGTATTCTCCTAGCTTTCTGACATCGAAGAGGTCGAAGCCAGTCGCAATCACGATCGCGCCGATCTGGAGGACCTCGAACCGCTCCTCCGCACCCATGTCTATCGCATGGGCGGAGCAGACCTTCTCGCATGCTCCGCACTCCTTACAGTTGTCGAAATCGACCACGTAAGCCGCTGGGACTGCCTGCGGGAACGGTTTGTAGATCGCTTTGCGCTCGTACAATCCCTCCTCGAATTCGTTGGGCACCCTCACCGGGCACACCTTCTCGCATTTGGCGCACCCTATGCATTTCTTCAGATCTACTCCCCTCGGCGACACCTTCACGCGTACGGAGTAGTTGCCTGGAGAACCGGATACGGATACGACTTCAGATCTGGTATACAGCGCGATCCTCGGGTTCGATGCGATGTCAACCATCCTCGGACTGAGGATGCATGGGGCACAGTCGAGAGTGGGGAAGGTCTTGCTTAGTTGGGCCATCCTCCCACCAATGCTCGGGTTCCTTTCGATCAGGTGGACCTGATATCCTGAATTCGCCAGCTGGAGGGCGGATGATATCCCCGCAATCCCGCCGCCGATGACAAGCACATCCTTGGAGAGCTCTATCTCCCTAGGGTTGAGGACTTCCAGGTGTGCCGCGCGATACACACCACCACGCACAAGATCCTTGGCCTTCTTGGTAGCCTCTGCCTTATCCTTGTGCACCCAAGAGCATTGTTCCCTCAAGTTGATCACCTCGAGGACGTACGGGTTCAGACCTGCATCCTGGAGGGTTTTCCTGAAGGTCTTCTCGTGCATCTTAGGCGAGCATGATGCGACGACGACCTTCGTGAGGTCATGTTTCTTGATGTCTTCGGCTATCTGGTTCTGGCCAGGCTCGGAGCAGGTGTAGATGCTATCCCTGCTGACCACAACATCGTCCAGAGTGCCAGCATAGTCGGTCACGACCTTGCAGTCCACCGTGCCACCGATATTCGTGCCACAGTGACACACATAGACTCCGATCCGTTCCCTCTTCTCTTTCTTACCCTTGTCTCCAGTCATTTTGCATCTTAGAATCAATGCACGGGTTATTGGCCTTTTGGTCGATTCTATAGAAGAGTGCTCGTTGCGGATCGCCCTAACCACACGATGCGATGTGGTCAACCTCATAGGTGACCGATGAATGAATTCACAATAACTGGCCCAAAAACATGGGCCGAGTAAGTATATATATGGAGACCAGGTTATTTAGCACGTTCGTAGTCTCGAATGCACCCCATGATGCATATTATGGGAAAACGTGCTATAATGGGGGTAATGATACCCCCTAGAATTGATTTCACTGATCCGACCCACTCGAAGCTCAGAGGAGAACGAGAATGCCGAAAAAAGATGACGCGGAAAAGAGTCACGTCTCATGCCCGAATTGCGGGCAGATGTCTTCCGTCTCCGAGGGCAGCTGTGAGCACTGTGCTGCCCCCTTAGTAGAGGATTCTCATTCAAGCGATGGGGACATCGAGGAGCTTAGGTCGGTGCCTGGAGTTGGCGAGGCAAAAGCTCATTTATTGCTCAGAGCCGGCTACAGGAATGTCAATGACCTGCAGAATGCAGACCATGATGAATTGGCCGGAGTCAGAGGCATCGGAGACAAATTGGCCGCGAAGATAATCAAGGGCGCCCAATCGCTGGCGAGTCCTGAGAACAAGGAGCTCGCCCATTGGTTGGCTGGTGAGGACGAAGGCCTGTCCGCATGGATCTCGGGAGAGGACCATGAGGAGAAGAATGTGGTGGCCGCGACCGAACCTGAGCTCATCCGTGACGATTCTCTAGCCAAGTGGCTCGCTGGCACCGAGGAGGGGCTTGAGTCATGGCTCGATGAACCCAAGATCAAGAGCATCCCCAAATCTGAGAAGACCGTGCCCGAGGAGATGCTCGAGCACGGTGAGGAAATCACACAACTCCGCGAAACACTGAAACAGACGCTGAAGCAGTTCGAGACGGAGGGGTTCGACCCTCAGGCTGTCCTGGAACAACTAGCCCATACAAGGAGCGAAGTCGAGGCCGAGCGCGTTCACAGGAAGCAGCTGGAAGAGGAATTGGAGAATGTCAAACGCGGAAGCATCGCAGTCATCAAATTCATCAAGAATCAACAGGGGGCACCGGCTGATGCGGAGAACCTCACGGACAAGCTCGCGTCCGAGATGGCCCAGAAGGAGGATCTCGGGCTGAAAGTCATGGAGCTCGAGAACCAACTGACGGACCTCAGGGAAAAGACGGAGAAGGGCATCAACGAGATGCCCGTGGATGCACAGGTCCTCAAGCGCCAGGAGATCGAGCTATCGCAGAGGATGGCCCAGATCGATGCTTATGAGTTGCAGCTCAAGGCAAAGGAGAACACACTCCAGGAAGGCATAATGTCCTATGGAAGAGGACCTTCGGACAGCGAAGAGCGCATCAGGGAGCTGGAGGAGTTCTCCGCCAAGGAACGCGAGCTCAACGAACAGATACACGAATTGGAGGCGAAACTCTCCCGGACAGAATTCGACATGAAACATCTGGAAGAGAAAGCGAAGGTATCCGCGGCTAAGGGCTCCGCATTGGACCCAGCGCTAATGAAGAGGTTGGAAGAGGCCCAGAACCTCGAGCGATCGTTCGCTCTGAGGGAGCAAGAATTGGAGAGGCTCAAGGAAGAGTTGAGGATACGAGACGATGAGATGAAGAAGCTCAAAGAACCGCTGGCCTACAAGGAGCGGGAGATGATCCGCCGAGAGGAGGACCTGATGTTCAGGGAGAGGCTCCTAGAGGAGGAACTGAAGAGGGTCTCCCAACAGAAGAGCGACCTCATGAACACTGACGAATTAACCATGAAACAACGCCTCGAAGAGCTGCAGGGGCAGATCACCCAGAAGGAAGAGGAGATAAGGAACAAGGAGAAGTACTTCTCGATGAAGGAGGAAGAACTCCGGGCGAGGGAGCAAGGGCTCATAACAGATGAGATCGAGAAGAGGGAGCAGGACAGACTCATCGAACTCAAACAGGAGAAGGTCAAGACCGGGACCACCAGACTCGATGATCTGCTTCTGGGCGGCGCGCCCTTCGGATCGAACATGCTCATTTATGGCCCGCCCTTCACTGGGAAGGAAGTGCTCATGAATTCATTCATCGCAGAGGGGTTGAAGAAAGGAATCCCCGCGATATGGGTCATCACCGAGAAATCACCGAAGGAGATCAGGAACGAGATGATGTTCGTGCTCTCAGGATACGAGGAGTATGAGAGCAGGGGACTCGTGAGATACGTGGACATGTATTCCCGGAGCATGGGTGACGAGACCGAGGACCCATACACGGATTACGTCGAGGCCCCAACAGATTATGAATCGATTCAGAAGGCGTTGGAGAAGGCGGCCAAGGGATTCAAGAAAGACCACGAATACTATAGAATGGCGTTCAGATCGATCTCCACACTCATAGCGTATCTGGATCCGAACACGGCATTCCGATTCCTCAGCCCAGTCGCTGGCAGAAGAAAGAGAGACAAAGCAGTCTCCATGTACACGATTGAGAAGGGCGTACATGGGGATCAGGAGATTCAGATGCTCGGGTCGCTCATGGACGGCATGATCGAGTTCAAACTCGAGAACCTGAACATGTTCCTATCGGTGAAGGGTATCTGCGAGGTCCAGTCAAGAGCGTTCATTAGATACTCTTTCACCAAATCCGGACTGAACATCGGATCGTTCTCACTGGACCACATAAGATAAGAGAACGGTGGCTTGTCAGGCCACTTCCATGGACGATTTATGGTCCTTCGCGCCCGGCATCTTGGCGTTCCGCTTCATCGCGACCTGTGGCGGTGGCAACGGCGGTGGCAGGCCTATGTCCCGCGCCACTGTGACGGATGCGGGCATACAGTTCGCGAAGATCGCGTTCAGGATAGGGTTGAATACAGTCTGAGGGAGCTCCTTCTTGTTGGCCCATTGGGATGCGATGGTCTGGGCTTCCCCGTCCCATACAACCTTGCCTTCGATCTTGATTATCCCGACGCCTACATAGCTGACTGTGAATGTGAATTCCACCATGGCGTCCTTCTCGGATATCGCAGATATGCTCGTCACTGAAGTATTGTGGTCGACCCTGAGCTGAGGGACCCGTTCCCCAAATTTTGTGAATCTCTTCGCATCGAGCGACACTAGTTCGAATGATTTGATTGGCATTCTTGCTCTCCTCCGTTCCGTCGCATATAGAACATATCAGGACATGAATCTATTCCAACAAATGGTTGCATATCGAGGGGCAACGCCCCCGACCGTCATTGACATGGAGATGGTGCCGTGGGCCGGACTCGAACCAGCGACTTCAAGATCTTCAGTCTTGCACTCTCCCAACTGAGTTACCACGGCGCGCTGCTGGGAATGGCAGTTAGGCGGAACTCGGTATTAAATCTTCGGTGATTCGCATCATGCGAAACGCAAGAAAGGAAATTGACGGGGGATTAGGTGTTCGAGCGAAATCAATCAACGTCGATGGCCCCCGTGACCGGGCTAATTCGCCCAGTCTGGGATGGCAAAATGAGGTGTATTCCAGACGATACCAGAAACGAAGGCTTTAAATATGTTTCAGACGCTGATTAGGTTGCTTCAGAAACCCCCCTTCGGTGGTAGGATGGACTTGTCAGAAATTCGAAATAGCTATTCTGGAAACTCCGTAATTGGCCGTATTAAGCGATCACCGAGATGGAACGATGATGAGGGGGTTGCTTCGACAATCGGCACTATCATGTCGCTCCTTGTATTCCTTACGTTCATGGGCATGTTCACCAACCAATTCGTCCCTGTCTGGATGAGCGATAACGAGAGCGCGCACATGGCGACGGTCGTTCAGCAGATGATCTACCTCAAGTCCCAGATCGACGGGTTGGTCGCGGACTATTCGAACAGCCTTCTGGCCCCCACTCCCGTTTTCGTCCCGATAACTTTACATGCCCAGGGCATACCTATATTCGCTGCACCCACTGCAGGGATATTACAATTCGGTTCTCAAACCACCGCGGGGTATCCATCGTTCAACTCGACATTTGTTGGCGACGATCAGACGTTGAGCACAACCGATGACGGACACTCTGGCGGATACATCGACTTCTATGCACCTAACAGGTACTATGTCGAACAGCATCTGACCTATGATTGTGGCGCCCTGATACTCAACCAATCGGATGGAGAGTACATCATCGCGGGGCTTCAGTTCTCGGTCACGGATATCGTTGCTGGAACTGATTCCAGCAGAGTCGTCAAACTGACGCAGATCTCGATGCTTGGCCTTGATAAGACCGTGGGTGGGACTGGCACGAAGGGGATATACGCGGACCTCCTCTATGCGAACACCAATGTATACGAAAGCAGCGCGGGAGCGGATCTTACATTCACGATAGTGAGCAAGCACGGACACGCTTGGCATACTTACTTCAACAAGGCACTCAACAACTCGTTGGCCGGTTTGACATACGATACTGACTTCTCGATAGGACCTCTGACGTTACATGATTTGGAAGGCACTCAGAACGATTACTACACATTGACAGTCACGATCAAGGATGTGAACGTCCTGGACCACACGCACGCGACGGTACAGGTTACAGTGGGCGAGGTGGCCCCCTAGAGGTGAGCGTTTTGGCTGAGGCAGAGGCGAAAATTGAATATGACATACCCGTGAAAGCCCCTAGACGGCCAATGGGTGCTCGCATCTGGCATGGATACATAAACGCTGTGAGCAGGCTCAAGTCCGAACCCATCAAGGTCAAATCCGCGAAGGGCGCAGCTGCCAGAAGGAAGCAGTGGAAGGATGGGAAGGGTTCACCGTACACCGAAATCCCACCCATCACGGACCCGGATATCCAGGAGATGGCGTTCTATCCAGTGGTTGACCCGTTCAGCTACGTGAGAATAACATACAACGCGGCCACCAGCGATTACATAATGAACGTGATCGAGCCAGTGCTTACCGAAGATGAAGACGCGCTGATGAAGAAGATCAAGAGCACCTTCGAGATGACCCTCGATTATGAATGGGCGAAGCTCGACCACATGAACAAGAAGACTTACCTTGAGAGGAGCGTGGACAGCTATATCAGGTCGAGAGGAATCCGGCTTGAACCGATCTCGGAAGACAAGGTGAAATACTTCATCACGAGGGATTTCGTCGGATATGGTCCGATCGATGCAATGATGAGTGACACTCATGTCGAAGACGTGTCTTGCGATGGCGTGGGCATCCCGCTGTTCCTTTTCCACAACAAATTCGAATCCATCAAGACCAATGTCGTGTTCGAGGATGAGGACGAACTCAACTCGTTCGTCATATCACTTGGTCAGAGATGTGGGAAGCAGCTCTCCGTCTCGAACCCCATACTCGATGGTACTACACCTGAAGGGCACAGAGTCCAGGCGACCTACGCGAGGGAAGTGACTACGAGGGGTGCATCGTTCACGATCAGACGATTCAAGGAGAAACCGTTCACGCCTGTCGAGCTGATCAAGTATGGCACGGCGTCACCGGAGATAGTCGCGTACCTGTGGCTCAGCGTCGAGCATGGAGAGTCGGCCATCATAGCCGGAGGCACGGCGAGTGGAAAGACGGCGACGCTCAACGCAATGTCGCTGTTCATACCCCCTGGTGCCAAAGTCGTCACCATGGAGGATACTAGAGAGATCAACCTACCCCATGAGAACTGGATCCCTGGCACGACAAGAACTGGCTCAGGCGAACGGGGGCCGGATGGAAAGGCCGCAGGGGAGATAGACATGTACGACCTCGTCAGGGCCGCGTTGAGACAGAGGCCTAACTACATCATCGTCGGAGAGGTTAGAGGAAAGGAGACCTACACCATGTTCCAGGCGATGGCGACAGGTCACACTACCTTCTCGACCATGCACGCGGATTCTGTCAAGGGCATGGTCAACAGACTTGAGAACCCGCCCATCAACTGTCCCAGAATTCTGCTAACTGCCCTGAGGAATGTCATAATCCAGACTCATGCGAGAGTAGGAATGGACATGGTCAGGAGGGTCAAGCAGCTCATCGAGATCGTTGGTTTCGAACCCGAAACGAACGAACTCATCAGCAACACGGTCTACGAATGGGATCAGGCCACGGATAAGTTCATCTTCAAGGGCCACAGCTTCCTGTTTGACAAGATCATGGAGATGAAGAATCTCACACACGAAGAACTCCTGGAGGAATTCGAGCGCCGTGTGGATATCGTGAAATACATGGTGTCCAAGGACATGTCAGACCATGTGGACATCTGGAACATCATCAAATCATACTACAAGGACCCCAAGGGACAAGCGGAGAAGGTTCGAAAGGACATGTATCCCGCAGCCTCCCAGAGCGGTCTGAAGATGCCGACGGGAGGTGCCGACTCTGCCTGAAGTCTCCGATGTCTTCGAGAGAGTCGAGACCAAGAAGGGAGAGTACCTCAAGACCAAACTGACCCAGAGAGGGGAGGATATCGGACCTCATGGGATCCGGTTGACCAAGGGCGCTGTCCCCGACTATATCAGTCTGACCAAGTTTCAGGACATGTCCTGGCGCATAATGGGCAAGTATGCGAGTGAGCGGATGACCAGCGCCAACAACCAAAGCCTTGAGGAATCACTCACCAAGGCCCACATCAAGATACGGGCGGAAGAATACTATGCCTTCGTGCTCATGAGCACTATCGTCGCACTCATCATAGGAGTAGTCATAGCAGTGGTCGTCGGCGTCATCCTCTTCGGGGTGCTGGGCGTATCGTTAGTCATAAGGATCTTGATATCGGGCCTTGCAATCGGTCTGTTACCCATGATGGCGTTCATGATGCTCATGGGATCACCAGCCTCGAAGGCCAAGTCCAGAGGCAGGGATATCGACAAGAGGATCGCAGCTGCGATGAGCTTCATCTCGGCCATGGCGTCCGCGGATGTCAATATAGATGTCATATTCAAGGAACTCTCGAGACAGAAGGTCTACGGGGAGATCTCAGAGGAGTCCTCGTGGATCACGCGAGATACGGAACTTCTGGGGTCGGATATCCTGACCGCTATCAAGAAGGCTTCGAAGAGATCACCCTCGGCCAAGTTCCAGGAGTTCTTGCAGGGTGTCGTCACTACCTCTACATCTGGCGGGCAACTCAAGCCGTACTTCCTGCTCAAGGCGGATGAATACCAGAAAGAGAACAAGCTTGCCATGAAGTCCCAGATGGAGACGCTCGGCATGCTCGCTGAATCCTTCGTCACCGTCGTCGTTGCTTTCCCCCTCTTCCTTGTCCTCATCATGGCGATCATGGCAATCGTGGGTGGAGGCGACTCCAACATGATGGTCACGCTCCTCTATCTGATCGTCCTAGGGATGATCCCGATCTCACAGTTTGGATTCATATTTGTCATTTGGAACATGTCACAGGAAGGGGCGATGTAGAATGACAACGAAGAAACTCAGCCAGGCAGAGCAGGAGAGGGCGATCAAGAAGATCCTCTCCACTGAGAAGTCTGATAAAACCAAGACCATCCTGGCAGGTTCGTTCGCCGCTGTGGGCATATGCATCTTCTTGGCGATCATAGATGGGATAGGTAGCCTTTCACTCCCGTTCGAACCGATTGATTACGTCATCTTTGGAATATTGGCATTCCTTGCCCCCTACGGATTTTACACTTCGGCAAAGGAGAAGCACATCAGGGAGATCGAGACCAGACTGCCCGATTTCCTCAGGGATGTGGCGGAGGCGGGAAGGTTCGGCATGACTTTGGCGGATTCAATCGTCATCGCATCATCCGGCAGATACGGTCGGTTGACCCCAGAGATAAAGAAGATGTCTGCGCAGATAGAATGGGGTGTGCCAGCATCTGAGGCCATCAGATTGTTCTCGGAGAGGGTCAAGACGCCACTGGTCATAAGAATGACATCGATAATACGGAAAGCTAACGATGCTGGCGGCAACGTTGCCGATGTCCTCACGATGGTTTCCCATGATGCCAAGGAGACCATCCTCACACAGGAAGAGAGGAACGTGACCATGTCGACATATGTGATGGTCGTCTACATTTCATTCTTCGTGTTCATTGCGACAATATTGATCCTCAACCTGCAGTTCCTGCCCAAGATGGAAGAGGCAGGGACGACTGTGAACGAATCCGCCCAGGAGATGGGGTTGCAGGAGATTCCAGGGGTCAACATCAAGGTCGCGGTCATTGACGAGGTCGGGTTCGTGTTCCTGCTTGCGATAGTAGTACATGCGGTCGGAGATGGAATACTCGCTGGTGTGATTCAAAAGGGCAGCATCCCCATAGGAATGAGGCACAGCTTCATCATGTTGGTCGCAGGGTTCGTTTCCCTCAGAATACTGTTTGCGTGATTGAGATGTCTGAAACCGAGCAGGTCAAGATAGAGACGGAGGAACCGCAGCCAAACGCGCCTGAAACGGACGAGAAGACTCCCCCTCCAGCGGAGGAGAAGGCGAAGAGCGGAGGCTTTTTCGCGGCGTACTATGGTTTCCTCATGAAGATTAAGCCCAGACCTGCGATGATCGCAATCACAAAGAACGAAGTGAAGGTCGATATCAGCCAGATCACCGAGATACCAAAACTGACCGAGTCGAATATCGACGAGGTCGAGATGGTACCAGTCAAGCAGAATTACTCGTATGTCAGGATAAGGTACGATAACAAAGCCAACGAGTACACATATGAGGTGATCGAGCCGAAGCTGCTGGGAGACGAGGCAGCCGTGCTCGCCTTGCTGAAGGAGACTCTGATCGCATCTGTCGAGAAGATGACCGAGGAGGAACCTTCCGAGAAGGAGAAATACCTCAGGCGGATCATCGAAGAGCTCATGGATCAGCTGGGCATATCGCTGCATCCAGTATCCAAGGAGAGGGTCATGTACTATCTCCTGAGGGATTTCCTTGGGTATGGCGTCATCGACGTGATGATGACCGAACCGAATGTGGAGGACTGCTCCTGCGATGGGGTCGACGTCCCGCTGTACATCTACCACAGGAAATACGGTTCAATAAGGTCCAACCTCAGATTCGAGAAGGAGGTGGAACTCGACGGTTTCGTGGTATGGCTTGCTCAGAAGTGCGGTAAGCACATCTCGGTTGCAAGCCCGCTTCTGGACGCAACGATCCCGGACGGTTCGAGATTGCAGGCGACCCTCGGAAAGCATGTCACGAAGAGAGGTTCGTCGTTCACAATCAGACGGTTCAAGGAGAATCCGTTCACGCCGCTCGACCTACTCAAATTCAAGACGATGAGTACCGAAATGATGGCATACCTCTGGATAGGCATCGAGCATGGACAATCGATGCTCGTGTGCGGAGGTACCGCGAGCGGAAAGACCACGACGCTGAACGCGGTCCTGCTTTTCATCCCGCCACAGATGAAGATCGTCTCCATCGAGGATACTAGAGAACTCAACCTACCCCATGAGAACTGGGTCCCTGGTCTGACTCGAGAGGGCTTCGGTGGGAAGAGTATGATCACGGGAAGGTCTTCCGGCGAGATAGATATGTTCGACTTGCTCACTGCTGCCATGAGGCAGAGGCCCCAGTATCTGATGGTCGGTGAGGTCAGAGGCAAGGAAGCGTATGTCGTATTCCAAGCCATGGCGACTGGCAAGACCTGTTACTCCACTTTCCACGCAGAGGATGTCCAGGCGATGGTCCATAGGATGGAGAACGACCCCATCAACCTGCCCAGGGCATTGATAACCGCCCTCAACATCGTGCTATTGCAGGCGCAGGTCAAGGTCGGGACCAAAATGACCAGAAGGGTCAAGTCACTGACGGAGATCGTCGGAATAGACCCTGAGACAGATGAGCTGATCACGAACTCCGTCTACACATGGAACCCGGCAGATGATACCTTCAACTACAGCGGCCACAGCTACGTTTACGAGAAGGTCAGGATGGCCAGGAACTGGGCCCCGCGTGAGATGGAAAGGGAGATCAAGAGGCGTGTCGACATTCTCGAGTACATGAAGAAGATGAGTATCGACAATCACAAGAAGGTCGCCACCATCATATCTGCATATTACAAGGATCCAGACAAGGTCATGAAAGAGGTCCGAGCGAAACTGGCAGAGACCGGCCCTCCTCAGCGGACCTGATCTCGATGATCCTGCCCTAGATAGGTCTTCATTTACATGCATCAGCTGCGGCGCGATACGGCATCCACTGACAGGGCATTGTAACATGAGAAATGAAAAACTGTCAAAGGGTTTTATGGGTTTGAGGATGACGGCAACCTACTGTTGATCATCGCTGTTGTCGGACTCGTTGCCGTTCTTATCCGAAGTCCTCGCTATCGGAGTCTTAATGATCTTCTTCGGGACCACCTTTCTATCGATGGGTCTTCGGATGACCATCTTGGGCGCCGCAGCTTGAGGTGGGCTCGGTTGTTCTGGAGCCTTCTCACCTGGCGGAGCAGGTTCGACTCTGGATGGTTCTGGCACCTGTTCGCCTGAGGATGGTGGGGTCGGCGGCTGCTCTCCTGGAGGCACGTCCTTTTCGACTCCGAAGACCGTGCCGCACTTGTGGCATACGCTCGATTCCTTCGGGTTCATAGTGCCACAGACAGGGCATGGTACCGGGCCCTCCTTATGCTTCTCCTCTTCCTTTGCGAGCCAATCCTCGAAAGAGATGTATGTCGGCTGGGTCGCCCACCACTCTTCGAACTTCTTGTCGCTGAACTTCTTTCCGAGCTCGGGCTTTGCCAGTTCGCGGTATTTAGAGACCATCTCGTCGTACTCGCCTCTCATCTTCTCGAGGTAATCCTCTTCACCGATCTCCTCGCCAACGAACTTCACACCGCAGTTGGGGCACTCGGTCGATTCTGCAGGCACCCATGCTCCGCACTCAGAGCATTTCATCGTGCCGACTTCGAACTCGACTCCACACTTCGGGCATCTCTTGTTCCCAGCAGGGATGAATGCGCCGCATTCTCCACACTCGACCAGTTTGCCGAGGCCTCGGAAATAGATATAAGCAGTAACTCCGAGAACGGAACCAACGATCACCCCGATTATTGCGAGCCATACCCACAATGCAATGCCACGACCAGAAACCGCGCCGTCTACACTTATCGTAATCGAGGAGCTGGGCTGCTCGTCTCCGAGAACGACTGGGACTAGCGTGTACTGACCAGTCTCAAGTTCACCATCGAGCACCACAGTAAATACTGCCTGACCGCCCGTGGATGTCGAAATGGCATCCGCGTGCTTGAGAATATCTCCGCCGGGGCTCACGAGGTTAACGGAAATACCTGGCAACCCAGATACGGCTTTCTCCGCACCTGACGCCGGCGCCTCTGCGCCATAGAAGATGTACAGGGTCACCTCTGCATTGGTGCCCGCTTTGTACTCGCTCGCGTCGGATGTAATTTCGATATGATAAACGAGATCGATGATTTCGAAATCTATCGATGCATTGTTGTTCGTCTCGCTCTTCTCATTCGACCGGTTGTTGTCATAGTCTACGGACACGAATATGGAATATGTTGCTCCAACCGTCAGGTTTATCATATACGGCATTCTGACTGGCGTCCACATACCTGCAGGTATGTTCGTTTCCTTGATGCCAATCAAGTAGTTCAGAGAGTCGCCCAACCTAATGGAGAATTCGATGCTCACATAGCCTGGGTCGGTTCCACCTAGGTTGTAGACATTGGCCGTAATATTGACCCGGGTTCCGAACTCGTGGGCATAAGAATCGTCTTCCACCGAGATGTCATCCGCGGCGACTTTGAAATCTTCACGGATATCAAGGATGGTGAGCGTATCCGTCACCACGTTGTCTGTCAGGTCAGTCTCCATCACTGCACCATAGGGGTTCGCTTCCATTGTGAAAGTGAAAACAGTGTTGTTCACCACAAATGGTGCGGAATACTCGAACTCAACCGCGAATTGAGCGCCCCCATAGAGAACACCGTACAGTGTCTGATTGAAGACCTCGCTCTCAGAGTCGCTATAGTTCACAGTCAATGATACTTCAGGGTTCAAGACTGGAGCCTCACCGTTGTTGAACAACACTGAACGGACATATACGGTCTGTCCGCCAGGCATGGTCGACACTGCAAACAACGGGTCGCCGGCCAAGAATTCGATCGCATTCAGCGAGAGGTCAGCGTAGTCCAACACTCGGATGTAGACCCATTCCTGGTTGTCAATGAATGAAAGCTCATTGAAATCCGGGGTTCCGTCGAGCCCACCGTTGACCCGGACCCATACTGTGAATGTCCCAATACTGTCAGGAATCCAACCTACATGAACAGTCACCTGACTGTCCGAGTTTATCGTTGAAATCACGGTCGAATTCAGAAGGGTTGCCGTCTCGATATCTGCTCCTATCAAGAACTCAACCATAACATCTTCAGCGACCTTATCTCCGGTGTTTTCTATGAAGGCGAAGATCGTACATTCAGAGTCGTACACGACATCCACTGGCTCGGTCCAAATATAACCCGGCCTCACGCTAAGATCGGGAAGTACGACTGTGGACATTCTCAGCACGGCGTATGTTGCGTTTTCAGTCAGGGGCTGAGTATACGGCATGACGCCTATGGATATCGTCAGATCCGAGAAATGCATTTCTCCGTCGCTCATGTATGTCGAGTTGATCTTGTAGTTGCCGACAAACGTCGAGCCTTCGGATGTCAGTATTGTTCCCAGGGATCTAATCTCTGCTATCCCCGATTCGTCGCTGAGCGCACTCGACCAGTATGTACCGTTCACAAAGAACCATGTCGACACAGTCGCTCCTGGCAGGGGGTTGTCTCCACCATCTAGAACGGTCACGTGGATCCATCTGTAGATCAATGCTCTTGCGTCTTCCGTTATCACGATCGATGGAACACTCGAGTTCGTAAACTCTCCCAACGCATTGCCAGACAGTACCGGCGCCATAGCAAGTACGGAGTCGACGACCACGATTCTAGCCGATGAGTCCCATGAAGTGCTCAACGTACCATCAAAGTCAGTATCTCTGAGAATCACGAGCGCGTCGTCCATAGCGACTATGTTCACGCCGTTCAGAACTGACCTGTTGACTTCGAGCGTCCCATTGCCCTTGACTATGATATCGATCGCGAATGCACTGTTCACCTGAGAGTCCTCGATCACGAAGTTGGCAGTTCCATCGACATAGACGGTTCTCTCATTCGCAACTGACTGGACTAGCTCAAAGACTGCGTTCCTCAGCGTGAGATTACCATCAGACGCCACTATGACATCGCCCGCGTGATAGTAGCTCATGTTCTCGATCGTTAGGTTTGGCGGAACAACTAACCACTTGGATGGGTCAGGGCTCTCGGCAGATATGCCTTGAACATCGACCGTCATGTCGAATTGCTGATCTGTAATCGACATCGCAGGGTATGCAGGGAATGAGAAGGTTTCGTTTGATGCATGCTCCACTGCGCCCTGTATGACGGTTCCAGTAATACTATAACTTCCGACAAACAGAGAGTTGGGAGATTGGCCACCAGACACCAAATCAGTCATTAGGGGTATGGTCGCGGCACCGAGTGGGCCTGTGACACCAAATGATTCAGCGGTCTCGTCCATGTAATCAAGTACAACTTGTGGTGGAACAGATGAACTTCCCTCACCCAGTCCGAAGTAGAAAGATGGCTGATCAGAGAACTGTCAAAGACCCCGTAAATGTCGATGAAATGTCACAGTCGGGAATCGGCACGCCGTATTCATCGCCGACTGTCAGGTTGATCCATCTATATATGTAGGCTTCTGGCCCCAGAGAGATTACAATGGACATGCTGTCCACTTGAACATCGCCTGTTGATCCATCGTGTATGAAGTTGATATCCAAATCAGCAAGATCGCTAGTGGTGGTTACTCCCGCATCACGCAAATCGAAGCTCTTCTCTACGAAGGAAGTCTCAGACGGCAATGGAGTGATTCCAGTTGATGCAGCAGTTCCTCCTTCAAGGCACCATGTAAATGATCTCGCGCCGTTATATCCGGCATCCACGAGATATCTCACATACAGCGTTGCTTCATCAACTGTCGCTGGAGGACCTGCACTGAAAGTATCAATGGCCATTACATCCCCTGGAGCGACGTGGTATGTTGAACCTTCATTGCTGGCCAGGAGATCAGTGTAAGGTTGTCCCGTAGTATCTTCTGATCCAGAGGAAGTAGGCAATGCAATGTAGCTTTCGCCATCAGCAAGGACGGCAGATGACCTCGCCGAGTAGCTACCAGAATACTCATCGAAATATGTTCCGTAAAGATGGGCTTTTGAAGAATTCGACAAGACCAGCATATTATGAGTGTACCAATCAGATGCACTAACGTCAGGTCCGAAGTCAACACTGATGTAGCTGTTGACCGCCAGCAGAGTAGATTCTCCACTCAGAGTGAGGTTGCTTGCGACGAGACCCAGGGAAGGATATTCCGGAAGGCTCGTTATCTCGGAATCGAACATCATTATTGAGCCGTCAATGACTGAGATCTCAGGTCCATCATCCGCGGCGTCAATGGCTACCGTGGGGGATCCTGAGAGGTACAAGGATATATCCCCTGCAGGTAGCGGCTCGATAGTACTGTCATACAGTATGAGCTCGCCACCGTTCTGTACGGTGATCGAGCCTGGGAAACTCAATAGCGACCGCTCCGAGGCTATGAGAGTCCCTCCATCGATATCCACAACCAGGAACGGCCATGGATCGATCTGATCCAGATAGGTGGTGAGAGTGCCATGTTCAAGAATCATGGTTCCATCGGTCTCGACCGTCACCGTCCGCTGAACACCTTCGTTGCTGATCACCAGCAAAGCAGCGTTCCGTATTATCAGCTCCCCACCACTGACGAGAACATCACCATCTACAGGTTGGTTCACATTCTCGATTGTGTATGTGCCGGCAGTTACATTCAGGTCACCGATCGGTGTCTGTGCAGCGGTAGGCGCAGGATTCGACATTACGAATAACCCGGCGAACGCCGACAGCACGAATGTGGCTACAATCAATGCGCTCAGAGATCTGTTGGCCAGAAGAGGGCCAGCTCTGTGTTCCATAAGTTCACCCACCCAGATGCTGGGTATTGCGAATCAAAGTAAGCAGTTCGGCTATATAAAAAGCTATTTGCCATATTTTCATGGCGACGAAGGGTTCGAACAGATGCTGGCTAAGCGACCTTTTTCTTGACGATCTTCTTGACAAAGACCTGTGGCTTCTTGGGTTCCTCTGCGACTTTCTCCTCTTCGCGACTTCCTGACTCATCCGCTTCCTGCTGCGAACCTCTCAGGTCGGAACCGCAGGCGTAGCACATTATCGCACCCTTGCTGACCATCGTCCTGCACTTCGGACAGGACACCTCATCTTCCTCGGATGGTTCGACATCGTCCTCTTGGCCAGATGCATCCTCTGAGATCTCTTCGGGTTCGACCACCCTCAGTTGATGACCACAGGAATAGCACATTATCGCGTCCTTGCTTATGACCGTCTTGCACCGGGGGCATTCTATCTCGTCGTCGCCCAGATCGGACTTGCTTGTCTCAATGCCTTCGGCCTGCTCCACGGTGACGCCCTCGATCACTTCGGTCTGTCTGTTGAGGAGCCTCTGAGCGTCTTCTGAGAGTCTTTCGCGATCATTCCGGATGGATTCCTCTTCAGCTGCCAGGGAACGCTCACGAGATATGAGCGCATCACGCCTCGATGCCACCTGTTCCATAAGCCTCTGGAGTTCCTCCTCGGACTTCTTCATCTGATCTTCCCGGTCGAGGAGCACTTTGCGTTTTTGGGTCGTCTCGGCCTGGGCGCGAGATGATTCCGATAACGAGGTCTCGGCTTCCCGCTCCCTCGCCTCCGCATTCGCCAGGGCCGCCTTTGACCGTTCCTCGAGCTTCAGAGCCTCGGCATTCTTCGCATCCACCTGGGCCGCCTTGGTCTGGACGGATGCCTCGCGAGCCGTGACCTCCTCGTCCTTTCTCTCAAGGGACGATTCCGTTTCCCTCAGTGAGTCCTCCTTCTCGCGGAGCATCTGTTCACGTGACTCCAGCTCCGCCTTCATCTTCTGAAGCTCGGACCTCTGGCCCTGAACGTCCTGATCCTTCTTGCGGACCTCGGCCTCCTGGGTCCTCAGGCTCTTGACTGCGTCCTCGATTATCTGCGAAATGCTCTGGTCTTCTGTCATCATCGATCCCTTTCCCTGTTGACAAGGTCATTCGTGATCAGCGCCTGATCCCAGGGGGATGGACGGCGCACACTCATGGGGTTTGCGCGACACGGGCAGCATCGGCCATGTCGAGGTGTCAAGTGCTCAGCAACGGGCCCAGCACCTGCATTCCGGATTTGTTGACTTCTATGGCGTGCTTCTCCATACTGTGCTCCGCGGCCCTCATCTTCTCGACCTGGAGGTATCTCACCAGCTTGCCCCTCTGACGGTCAAGACCCAGCATCACGATGCCGTCTGCGAGAAAGCCTTCGTTTCCGAGAAGCTGCGACTCGCCTGTCAACGATCGTTCCATGATTATGAATGATGTGAGGTTGTTGTCCCTGAGCATCTTGAAGAAATAGAACATCTTCTTCCTCATGTCCTCCGCGTTCTCCATCAGGGAGTAGAGCGCGCCGAGCGAGTCGAGAACGAATATCGAGAACTTATCTCCGTGAGTCCTCCTGAAACGCTGTATCATCTTCTCTATAAACAGTACGTAATCTGTCTGCGCAGAATCGCCGATGACCTCATCGATCTGGTCGATCTCCCTGAGATCGGTCATGTCTGATATCTGCATCTTCGCGGAGAGTTTCACGCCCATGCTCTCCATGTTCTTCAGGTGGCTGTCAACCGTCTCTTCGAGAGTGGCATAGAGGCCGAACTCGTTCTTATCCCTCAGGTAGTGCGACATCAGAGAATAGCAGAAGCTCGTCTTCATCGATCCCGGGGGACCGGTGACGAGTATGACCTTGGGCCTCTCGATGTCATTCTTGAAAACCTTTTCCAGACCTTGTATCGAGTCTCTAAACAAAGTGCAGCCCTCCTTGTTCGGGTGAGTCGGACTCCTCTGCGGATTTCAATAGATTGTCTACTAATAAAGGTTTGCGGGTCGTTATCAGTAGTGAGACGCTGGCCAGATGGTCAAAAACCCACCTGGCTACTCGTCGTTCTCATCATCGTTTTCCGCATCGTCCTTCTCCTCGTCATCGACCAGGTCACCGTTCTCCTCTGCGCAATGGGTGATGGTCAGTCCCGACTCTATCATCCGTTCCTCCTCCGCGAGTCCGACCATCTGCGCGACCGCCACGACCTTGTCGCGATCCTTGAGGCGCATGAGCCTGACGCCCATGGTCGCCCTGCCTAGCAGGCTTATGCCGCTCACAGGCATCCTTATGACCATGCCGCGCACGCTCGTCACCATTATCTCATGCTCGTCACTGACCGGTTGGACCGATACGACATCGCCGTTCCTGCCGCCGCTCTTGATCGTGATGACGCCTTTGCCGCCACGTCTGATCTTCCTGTAGTCCTCGACCAAGGAGCGTTTCCCGTAACCGTTCTCCGTCACTGTCAACAACTGGTCCTTCGGCACCACGACCGCCATGCTGACGACTTCGTCTCCTTTCCTCAAACGGATGCCACGCACGCCATATGTCGCCCGACCGGTCGACCTGACATCGGACTCGTTGAACCTGGCGGCAGAGCCCTTCCTGGTCGCCAGTACTATCTCCTTCGATCCGTCTGTGAGGGCGGTGTCGACGACCTCGTCCCCGTCCTCCAACCTTATTGCGATTATGCCGTTCTGGCGGACATGGGAATATGCGATGAGTCTCGTCTTCTTGATCAGGCCACCCCTGGTTGAGAACACCAGGTTCCGTTCCTCGTCGAAATGCTTGACGGGGATCATGCTCATGACCTTCTCGCCCTCTTCGAGGTGCTCGAGCAGGTTCACAACTGGCTTGCCTTTCGCGTGTCTTCCGCCCACTGGTATCTTGTAGGCCTTGAGCCAGTACACACGGCCCTTGTTCGTGAAGTACATCACATAATCGTGAGTGGATGTGACGAACATGTCGACGATGTAATCCTCCTCCTTGGTCTCCATGCCAAGAAGGCCGACGCCTCCCCTGTGCTGCGCGGCATAAGTGTCGAGCGAGACGCGCTTGATGTAGCCGGTCTGGCTGATCATCACGAGGACGTTCTCCATCGGGATCAGGTCTTCGATATCCATGTCGATCGCGTTTGATTCGATCCTGGTCCGCCGCGCGTTGCCGTATTTGTCCTTGACGACCTGCGCCTCGTCCTTGATCATGCCCAGGATCCTCTTCTCGTCCTTGAGAATGCTGTGGTACTCCGCGATCTGCTTCGAGACCGCGTCGTATTCTTCGCGGACCGCTTGCATCTCTATGCCGGTGAGGCGTTGTAGCTGCATCTCCAGTATTGCCTTGGTCTGTTCCTCTGACAACTTGAACTTGGCCATCAGGCCGGTTCTCGCCTCTTCCCTCGTCTTCGCCTTCCTGATGAGCTTGATGACCTCGTCCAGATGGTCGAGGGCGATCAACAGCCCCTCCAGTATGTGCGCACGCTTCTCGGCCTGTCTCAGGCGGTATTCCGTGCGCCTCTTGACCACATCGAACCTGTGTTCTATGTGATACTCCAGCATCTCCTTGAGGGAGAGTATACGAGGCTGGTTGTTGACGAGCGCCAGGTTGTTTATTCCGAAGGTCGTCTGAAGCTGTGTGTGGGCATACAGCTGATTCATGACGACGTCCTCGATGGCGTCGCGTTTGAGCTCGATGACTATGCGCATACCCTCCTTGTCGGACTCGTCTCTGAGGTCGCTGATACCTTCGATGCGCTTGTCCTTCACGAGCTCCGCGATCTCCTCCATCAGGGTGCTCTTGTTGACCATATATGGGATTTCGGTGACTATGATCTGCCCGCGGCCAGTATCCTCGTCGTGCTCGATCGTGCTCAGTGCCCTGACCCGTATCCTGCCCTTACCCTGGGCATATGCCTCCACGATGCCTTGGGCACCGTAGATTATGCCTCCGGTCGGGAAGTCCGGACCTTTGACGACATCCATCAGGTCCTTGAGCTCGACATCGGACCCCTCGATCTGCCTGTCGATCATCAGTGTGATGGCGTCCACGATTTCGCCCAGGTTGTGCGGCGGGATGTTTGTCGCCATGCCCACGGCGATTCCGGATGAGCCGTTGACTAAGAGGTTCGGCAGCTTGGCCGGAAGGACTATGGGCTCTTTGAGGGAACCGTCGAAGTTGTCGATGAAATCGACCGTGTCCTCGTCCACGTCCAGAAGCATCTCGGATGCAATCGCTGAGAGTCTGCACTCGGTGTATCTCATCGCTGCAGCGGAGTCGCCGTCGACGCTGCCGAAGTTGCCCTGGCCGTCGACCAGAGGATACCTCATCGAGAAGTCCTGGGCCATGCGTACGATCGTGTCGTATATCGCAGAATCGCCATGGGGATGGAATTTACCAAGGACCTCTCCGACCACTCTGGCGGATTTCTTCTGGGCTTTGTTATGGGCAAGCCCCATCTCGTTCATGGCATAGAGGATCCTTCTGTGAACGGGCTTCAGACCATCGCTGACGTCGGGCAGCGCACGGCCGACGATCACGCTCATGGCGTAATCGATGTAGGATTTCTTCATCTCGACTTCTATCGGACGCATGATCAGCTTGCCGGCGAACTTGGTGGATTCCTGAGGTTCTTCAGTCATGAGTGATCACCTACACGTCCAATACCTCGACCTCGCGAGCGTGCTCCAGTATGAACCTTCTCCGCGGCTCCACCGCATCACCCATGAGGAGGTTGAAGAGGCTGTCCGCCTCCACAGCATCGTCGATGGTCACGCGCTTCAATATGCGTGATTCGAGACGCATCGTGGTCTCTCTCAGCTGGTCGGCGTTCATCTCTCCCAGACCCTTGTATCTCTGGACATCGCAACCTTGTCCCAGCTCCTGTTGCACCTCGGACAACTCCTTGTCGGAGAAGACATAGCGCTCGGTCTTGCCCTTGCGCACGCGGTAGAGCGGGGGCTGTGCGATGTACATGTAACCGTGCCTTATGAGCGGCTCCATGTGCCTGTAGAAGAACGTCAGCAGGAGGGTCCGTATGTGGGCACCATCAACGTCCGCATCGGTCATTATGCATATCCTGTGATACCGTGCTTTGGAGATATCGAACTCGGCATCGATGCTTGTCCCTAGTGCGGTTATTATGGTCCGTATCTCCGCATTCCTCAGCATCTTGTCGAGACGGGCCTTCTCGACATTGAGTATCTTTCCGCGCAACGGAAGTATCGCCTGGAAGCGGCGGTCCCTCGCCTGCTTGGCGCTGCCGCCCGCAGAATCACCCTCGACCAGGAACAGCTCGCACTTCGAAGGATCCTTCTCAGAGCAATCCGCCAACTTCCCCGGAAGGTTGCCTATATCGAGCAGGCCCTTGCGCCTTGTCAGCTCCCGGGCTTTCCTCGCAGCCTCCCTGGCCTGCGCCGCCATGACTGCCTTGCTGATGCATGCCTGGGCGATCTTCGGGTTCTCCATCAGGAACTCGAACAGCTTCTCCCCGACCGCGGATTCGACTATCCCCCGCATCTCGCTGTTGCCCAGTTTCGTCTTTGTCTGGCCCTCGAACTGTGGCTCTGGGAGACGGACGCTTATGACGGCTGTGAGCCCCTCTCGGACATCCTCGCCAGAGAGGGAATCGTCATTGCCTTTCATGAAATTGTTCTTCTTGGCATAATCGTTGATCGTGCGAGTAAGGGCCGCCCTGAAACCGATCAGGTGCGTTCCACCTTCGATCGTGTTGATATTGTTCGCGAAGGTGTGAATGTTCTCGGTGTAACTGTCAGTATACTGCATGCCCAATTCGAGCGACACGCCATTCCTCTCGGCTGTGATGAAGATGGGCTTCTCGTGGAGGCAGGCCTTGTTCCTGTTGATGTACTGGACGTATTCCGTTATTCCGCCATCGAACTTGTAGGTCGCCGTCAGCTGCGTCTTCGGCTCGGATATCGATATCTTGAGACCCCTGTTTAGGAACGCGATCTCCCGCAACCTGGAGGAGAGTATCTCATAGTTGAGTATGGTCTCCTCGAATATCTGCGCGTCCGGTTTGAAGCAGACGGTGGTACCCGTATCATCCGTATCACCCACGATGCTCACGGGCGTTACCGGAAAGCCGCGCTCATATCGCTGAAGATGGACCTTGCCCTTCCTCTTGATCTTGACCTCCAACCATTCGGACAGGGCGTTCACGACACTGAGACCCACACCATGGAGACCTCCCGACACTTTGTACGTCTTCCGGTCGAACTTGCCTCCAGCGTGCAGTTTGGTTAGAACGATCTCCAAGGCATCCTGCTTGTACTTCTTGTGAAGGCCCACAGGGATGCCCCGCCCATTATCCTCCACAGTGACGCTACCATCATCGTTGAGGACGACGTTGATCGTCGTGCAGTAACCAGCCATCGCCTCATCTATGCTGTTATCCACGACCTCATATACCAGATGATGAAGACCATGGTAGTCCGTGCTGCCGATGTACATGCTCGGTCGCTTCCGGACTGCCTCCAGGCCTTCGAGGATCTGAATCCTCTCCGTATCATACGTGCTATCCTCAACTGCTTTATCCATCAGATTCCGGTCTCCATAAGGCAGGCTCAAACACCGTAAATGGTCTGCTGCATCCCATCCTGTTTTTTCGGCGTTTTCTCGGCTAGTTTTTTCTTAAATGGAGCCTGCGTATATAAAATCTTTGAGAATACTATCTGGCTACCGCAAAAACCTCCCTCCGTTTCGATTGCGGCGTATCGTCGATTCGTCCGGTCGGTTTCCACTCGAAAATTCGGCAGACGCCGATAGAGCGTAAGATGGCCGATGATGGAGTGAATGGCCCAAGGAGGACCAGAAGCCACTGATCCATGAACAGAACCACCGATCGACTGTGGCCAGAGGCCCTTTTCAGATACCAAGAATTGCCTTGTCAATCAAAGGCTTTATACCGATTGGTCGTTTTGTAGCAACGGTATCAGATGGCGACTAGAAAGAAAAACGATTCTCCACCGGAAATGAAGGGGGTCTGCAGGGCGGAAGGAATCGAGCCAGACAAGTTGATCAGATTGTTCGAAAGTGGGAGAGTGGTGATCCCATCCAATCCAAGACACAAGAACCTCCGGCCGAGGGCTATCGGTGAAGGGTTGACGGTCAAGGTGAATGCGAACATAGGCACCTCCAAAGACATGATCGATCTGTCCGAGGAGCTGGAGAAGGTCAGGACCGCTCTGCGATATGGTGCTGACGCGGTGATGGATCTCAGCACGGGAGGAGACCTGCACGAGATAAGGAAGAAGGTCATCGGCGAGTGCGACGCTCCCGTGGGGACCGTCCCGATCTACGAAGCAGTTTGTAGGACATCGAAATCTGGCGGACCGATGTCGATGACAAGCGACGACCTTTTCAAAACCATCGAGAAGCATGCGAAAGATGGTGTGGATTTCATGACCGTGCATTGCGGCATAACCAGAGAGACGGCGTCCACGTTGAGAAGCCACAAGAGGCTCACCGGCGTCGTATCCAGAGGAGGAGCGATCCTGGTCGCATGGATGCACGAGAATAGCCGGGAGAATCCCCTCTACGAGGAATACGACTACCTCCTGGAGATGGCCAGGGAGCATGGCTTCGCACTGAGCCTGGGAGATGGGCTGAGGCCTGGCTCGACCGCGGATGCCACTGATGGGCCGCAACTCCATGAGTTGATCGTCCTAGGGAAACTCGTCCAGAGAGCTCGTGCAGCCGGCGTTCAGGCCATGGTCGAAGGGCCTGGACATGTGCCTCTGAACCAGATAGAGGCGAATGTTATGGCGGAGAAAACCATCTGCAAGGGAGCGCCGTTCTATGTCCTTGGGCCGATCGTTTGCGATGTGGCGGCAGGCTATGACCACATCGCTGGTGCAATCGGTGGAGCGTTGGCCGCATATCACGGTGCGGACTTCCTCTGCTATGTCACCCCATCGGAACATCTTTCGCTGCCGACCGTCGACGATGTGAGAGAAGGCGTCATCGCGAGCAAGATAGCCGCTCATTCAGCTGATCTCGCAAGAGGTAGGGGTGGCGATAGAGACCGGAAGATGTCGTGTGCCAGGAAGGCTTTCGATTGGGACACCATGTTCGAACTCTCTTTCAACCCAGAGAAGGCAAGGGCCTATAGAGACCGGCGCAAGTCAAAGAGCCCCGATGTCTGTTCCATGTGTGGAGACCTCTGCGCAATGAGGATGGTGGACAGGCTCCTCGACGAATGATGGTCGTCAGAAATTAATCCCTATCGGCAATCGCATGAATGAGCCGACGATGAGCGCGATTATTCCTGCGGCGACGCCCGCGAGGATGGCGCACATGGCTGCGGAACCAGTCGATATGTCATTTGCTATTCCGATCGCCTTGCTCACGATACTCAGGATCCACACCAGACCCGCTAGGACCAGGATAATGAGTATCGCGCCGAACATCATGGCTTGCTGGACCTCATCATCTGCCCAACCCTCGACGCCCGCGAGGTCGAGGCCTACAAATCCGAGGTCGAACACGGACAGAAGGATTATCGAAAGGACTACGAACCAGGGATAACAGTATGCGACCAGAGTGATGGTCGGTCCTTTATCTCCCCTCCCCCCGAAGATCTCGCGGGATAGAAGCGCAGCCACTGCCCCGAATATCAGGAACGATAAAAGAGTGACGATCCACCCTACGACCCCCTGAAGAATGATGCCGATCGCATCCCTTGAAGTGTATCCGACCACTTCCGCCATATCATGGGTGATGAACACGCTGAATATCGTGGAGATCACGCTGAACACCAGGACCAGCGCGATCGCGTGCCTCATATCTGTGGACAGATACAGATTAGTCAGGGACTTGGTCGGGCGGATCGATGTCATGACCATGCTCCGAAGGTCGAATCTTGGAGCGTGCCTGGGTTGGATGTAGAGACAAGGGTAGTGGCTCTTGGTCGTCTGACCACCCCCGAGTTCGATGACCTCGTCAGGATGGGTCGGTGGCGCAACCCCGGCTGCGATTTCGCGAATAACAGGGCTGCCGCAGTTCGGGCAGACGAATGTGGCTTTCCCATCACCCTGGACCTGCAGGTAGTCCGAGATGGATGTGCCGCAGGTCGAACATTTGGAATCTGGGATGAACACAACGGATTTGCCCGACATCAAAAGGCCGATTGACTCGTTGACATATTAGAGTTGTCACTTGGATGACGAGGGTGGATATGGAGCCACTGGAGGGTTTCGAACCCCCGGCCTGCAGTTTACGAAACTGCCGCTCTCTAGCGGCACCTGCATGGTCGCAGACGCAACCGCTGAGCTACAGTGGCAGACGGAATGTTGGGAAGATTGTCTCTGTAGTTAAGCCTTTTGACAAGATGATGGTGGCATCGGTCCACACCAGCGGTTATCACAGGCAACAAGGGTTAATAGGTTTCGACAGTATTCACGGAGTGGACCCAGATATGGTTAGTGATCTCCGAATCCCTGAGGGTATAATCGTAAGGACCGCCAAAGGAGGACCCGATTCGTTAAAGGGCATACTGTCGGACCTGAAACAGTACAGTTTCACCGGGTACCTGAAGGTCACGCTCGAGAAGCCCGTCATGAACTCCACGGGTTACATCGTCGTTGAACTCGGGACACCAGTCATGGCGATCTACGAGTTCGAGAAATCGAAACCCAGAGAGCTTCGGAGGATATACACCGGAGAGAAGTCGCTTAGATTCATACTAGAGGACTCGCAGGACAAGGGGTCCAACATCGAGCTACACAGTCGTGTCCCGAAGGAGGAGTTCGAGCGCCGTTTCCCCGATGCATACATCGCAGGAAGAGTCGCCCCCAAACCAGCGCCTAAAGCGCGGGACGAATCGAAGGTCAAGGAAGAGGCGGAGATCGATCCGTATGCCGAGAAGATAGAGCAGTGGCGCAGAAAGGGGTACAAGGTGGAGACTCTTGAGACCGCGAGGGAGCAAGGTGTCCAGGAAATCTCCAAGGAGCTGACTGGCTTCGAGCGCGACACGAACAAGCTCAGGCAGTTCGAGACTATCCTGAACAATTTCCCGATACTCGGACTCGAACCGGAGATTGCAGAGATAAGGACGAAGCTGAACGATCGCACTCGGATTGCGGAGATAGAATCTGACATCGAGTTCCTGCAAGAGAAGATCCGCCGCAAGATACAGAAGAGGAAAGCGGAAGAGGATTCAATAAAGCAGGAGATGGAACGGAAGAAGAAGGATGAGAAGGCGTCGGACGTCTACGATTTGATCCTCAAGTACCAGACAACGCCCGATGATGAAGAGGCTGTGAAAACCGAGAAGTGCCCCATCTGTGGTGGAGGATTGGAAGATGGACAATGCAGCAAGTGTGAGAAGGAGCAGCGATTCACCAAGTCATTCCCGCCAGAAATGAGGTTCGACAACTTCGTGATAGGACCTGGTTCGAAGTTCTCGGCAGCGACCGCTGTCGCCGTAGCTGAGAATCCGGGCAAGGCATACAACCCACTCCTGATATTCGGTGCGACTGGCCTGGGAAAGACGCATCTCCTGGCGGCCATCGGAAACCACATACTGAACAAGAACCGCGAATATGCCGTCCTGTATGCCCCGGCCGACAAGCTGGTCGACGCGGTCGAGCACAGTACGAGCTCAGATGCAATCAAGAATCTGAGGGATGAGTTGAACCATGCCGAACTCCTGCTTGTCGACGACATGCAGTTCCTTGGTGCCAGCGAACAGGCTCAGGGTGAGATGGTACATATCATCGATTCGCTCATCGACTCTGGAAAGCAGGTCGTGCTTGCCAGCGACAGACTACCCGCGGAGATCCCGGGCTTCAGCGACAGGTTGAACGCCAGGATCCAGAAGGGATTGACCGTCGACCTGCTCCCTCCAGATGAGAGCACCAGGATCAAGCTCGTCAGGGTGAAGGCACACGAGAAGAAGTTGAAACTCAGCGATGAGGTAGTGAAGTACATCGCTGAGAAGGTCACTCAGAGTGTCCGGGAAATAGAGAGCACGCTGAACAAGATAGTCGCGTTCTCCACCATAATGAAGATGGAAATCGACATGACCCTCGTCTCAGACATACTCAAGCCACTCGCCCCAGTGCAAGAGACTAGAAAGGAGATCATGAAGGAGGTCAATATCCAGCCTGGCCATTGTTACCTGATAGAGGAGGAGAAACCGACCTACAGCAATGTCCTGATGGAACGAATGATGACCGAGAAATACAGAGGGCTCATAATAACGAGGATGAACCCCAAGAGGATCAGAGATGCTTTCGTGAAGGACCCTCAGATACTTTGGCTTACGGATAAAGACAGTTCTATGGAGAATACGGTCCCGCCATCACTGGAGATGATCATTCACAAGATTCAGGAATTCATGCTGGAGGAGGGGAACGGAATGGTCGTCCTCGATGGTATACAATATCTCATCAGCAACACCAACTTCGATTCGGTGCTCAGATTCCTGAGGAGCATAATCGATGAAGTGTCCGAATCGAAATGCATATTCGCAGTCTCAATAAGCCCTGAGACCATGAAGGAGCAGGAGATATCGATAATGGAGAGGGAGATGGAGGTTCTGAACCTGACCTGAAATCGTCGGTCAAGTTCACATGGTCTTCTTCGACATCTCCTTGAATTCCCTCAACTCTCTGAGCGCCTGCGGATAGTCCTTCGATTTCGTCAGGTTCGTCACCGACTTCAATAGCGTAAGCATGGGGGTTATGTTCACATTTCGGATCTTCGCATCGACGAGCAGGTGACGAGCGGCTTTTATCTCCTCAGTGAGCCGCTCAGGGATGGCTGCGTTGAGACGCTCGTTCGTCTGCGTGATGAGCATCTCGGCCTTATCGAAGGCCCTGGAATCGAAGGCCTTGTTGGCTTCGACAAAAGATGCACGCGCCTCTCTTGTATCAAGTATGAGCATCTCGCAATCCGAAAGCAAGGATTTCAATGATTTGAGCTTCTTCTTCGTTTCGTTGTATCTGCCCGTGATCGGAAGGAGCTCGTTCGAGACCTTATCAGAGTAGATGAATGCGGCCTCCAAATCACCGCGAGATTTGGCCTTCTCCATCTCGCTTATGTATGTCTTCGGTCGAGAGACTTCACCGCCGAGCTCATCGGCCACTTGGACTTCTTCCCTCAGCTGGTCAAGGGTCTCGGTCAGCCTCGCATCTATTGCATCCATCAGGATCGCGCGTGCAGTGTTGACAAGCTCAAGGGCTTTTTCGAGCTGCCTCTCCCGTCCTGCTATGGCTGCATCATCGATGAGCTGCTTACTCTCAGATATCTCGATCTCATTCTGCATGGCCAGGGATAGGAGCGGCTTCATTTCCGCCACCATCCTCGCAAGCTCTTTTCCCTTGTCCCTCAGATCAGCACTCGTAGAGGAGACTTTCGGGGCTGGAGCAGGTTTGGTGGTGAACTCCGGTTCAGGTATTCTTGCCTTCGGTTCTTCCTTCAGATGTCGCACTGGCTCGACCTCGATAGGTTCAGACTCGACCAGAGGTTCGGGTTCAGGCTCCACCTCGTCTGGGACATCGTCCTTCTTGCGCTTCTTCAGCCAGCCGAACGGTGAGCGGGACTTCTTCTCCTTTGGGGCAGCCTTCTCAGACGCTTCCACCTCATCGGAAGGTGACTCCTCGGCCTCCTCGGCCTCCTCGGTCTCGACCTCATCATCGACGATTGGGGTCTCGCTCATGACCGGGACTTCAGCGATCGGCGGCTCGAGCTCTTGCTGAGGTTCCACTGACGCAGCCGCTTCCTCCTCGGATTCGACGAACATGGCACCACAACCAGGGCATGTCTTGGCGTCGATATTGACGAGCGTGTTACATGCAGGACATTGGAATACTTCTGTGCCTTCATCCGAGAAAATAACACCGCAACTCGAACATGAGGATGCGGTGATGCTCACTTTTGCGCCGCACTCGGGACATGCGAATTGGTCCTCTTGGGCGGGCTCGGTCACTTGTGTCTCGGGAATGGCCTCTTCCTCGACAACTGCCGGTTCCTCCGTTTCAGGACCGGTATCGGATATGGATTGCGAGAACAGTGAAGCGGCAGTCGCAGCAGATTCCTCTGAGGCCTCAGTCTTGGGGGTCTCAGGGACCTCTGGTTCATTGCGAGGAACCGATAAGACCTCGCGAACCATCGTATCGATCGATTTCTTTGGAGCCGGTGCGCTAGGCGCAGGCTGAACGGGCTCTTCGACGTCCATATCGAATATGGACAAATCGGTCCCACAGAACCCACACTTCTTCGATCCGGGCTGGAGTGGAGAATCGCAGATGGGGCAGAGTTTGTCCCCGCTAGAACTTGGCAACTCGCAGTGCCTCCTTAGACATGGTTTACAAGTCTACGGTATGCCTGGATAAATAGTTAACCATTTTGATTCCGATTGATGATAACTGGTGAGGAGGGCTGCGGAACCCCAGTGCGTGCGCCAGCCATGCGGAGAAAGATTTTTCCCGACGATCGACCTTCTTGCCAAAGGGGTTTGCTGTCATGAAGATGCAATCAATCGAGGTCGTGCTCCCGGACAATGCGAACGTCGTGATAGGGCAGAGTCATTTCATCAAGACGGTAGAGGACATCTATGAGGCAATAGTCAGTACGGTCCCACAGGCCAAGTTCGGGGTCGCGTTCTGCGAGGCTTCGGGTCCGTGCCTGGTGAGAGTGGACGGAAATGATGAAGACCTGATGAAATCAGCATCCGAGAATGCGATGAGCATCGGTGCGGGGCACACTTTCGTCATCATATTGAGGGATTCGTATCCGATCAACATCATGAACAGGCTTCGTGATGTGCAGGAGATATGCACCATATTTTGCGCTACCGCGAACCCTTTGGACGTGGTCGTGGTCGAGAACGAGAGAGGAAGAGGGGTCATCGGAGTGATCGACGGCGAAAGACCAAAGGGTGTGGAGACCGAGAAAGATGCGGACGATAGGAAGACGCTCCTCCGCAAGTTCGGATACAAGAGATGATTGGTGATTGGAAGATACGATCATGAAATTCTCGCTAGAAATCGAGCCTCTGGATCTGGACCAGACCCTTGGATGTGGACAGGTGTTCAGATGGTCCAGAACGGGCAGGGGCGATTGGATCGGCCCTCTCGGGAGACATCTGGTCACTCTAGGGTGGGAGAACGGCCGATTGTCCGTCGGTGCCCATCCTGGAGAACCCAGGATGCCTGCCCGAATCTCCGAGTTTCTGAGGGCGTCGGATGACATCTCGGAGATCCAATCGACGCTCTCCGACGATCCAGTATTATCCTCTGGACTCGAACGGTTCAGGGGGCTAAGAATCGTCAAAATGGATGAATGGGAATGCCTGGCGAGCTATGTGTTGGCAACCTATGCGAACATCCCCAGGATCGCGAAGATGATTGACGAGGTCTCCATGCGGTTCGGCCACGAAATCGTGGATGGGGTGCGCTCATTCCCATCACCTTCCGATCTAAGAGAAGCCAGTGTGGGAGAACTACAGAAGTGCGGGCTTGGATACAGAGCGAAATATCTCCACTCCATCTCCAGATGTATCGACCGAGCGGAGATCAGGCGTTTGAAGCTGCTCGAGTACCAAGACCTGCGGAGAGAGCTGATGGCCCTGCCAGGGGTCGGGGAGAAGGTCGCTGATTGCGTTTCTCTGTTCGGTTTCGGAAGACTGGATGCGTTTCCAATCGACATCTGGATAGAACGTGCAATCTCACGATTGTTCAATCTCGAAGGATCGTACAAGGCGATCAGAGGGTTCGCGACCCAGAGATGGGGAGGATTCGCTGGTTATGCGCAGGAGTACCTCTACTTCAATGAGAGGACCTTGGCGAAGAGCAGCGGTTGCGAATTCTCAAGATGCGCACAAGATCAGGGATGATGGCGGGATGGAATCAACCCATCCCAGGGTGGCTCTTCCTATAGAATTCCATGATCTCCCATTCAGACAAGCTGCTCTCCTCCCTATCTGAAAGGGCAACACCCAGCCTCTTCGCGAAAGACGCCATGATCTCTGAGCAGTCATCCTCGCTCTGGAGATCTTCCACCACGAGCTTGTTCTGTACTATACGCCCGATGAATGAGCCGATCAGTTTGGACCCCGAATAGACTGCGTGTCTTCCGGTCTCCGGCAGGGAGTCTCTGAAGCCAGCGCGAAGATATCCGACGATGTTGTCTTCTGGAGCTACCACGACCGATACACTCGGGGCCGCCTCGCCCAGGAGAGCATGTGCACCCGCAGTGGCCCAGTAGATGGTCGTCGAGCCTCGGACCAGATGGCCCTTCACCAGAGTGCCTTCCCCTTCGAGGAATCTCAGGATACTCCTCAGTTCTCGCATGGGGATCTCCGAGCCGATCATCATGGAGAGCGCCTCGGCCGAGCATATGCCATAGCTGAGGAACATGCGCCGGATTATCCTTATCCAAGCAGACCTTCGGGAGAGTCGCGTCTTTGGAGCCGCGACGTATCCTCGGGTGGTATCGAGGTAAAGCATGGATGAGGAATACAATGATTTGAGTGCCTCTGTCGTGTCCTCAATACCCAATGGCGATATTGTGAGCGCCCTGTCCCGACGGATCGGCTGCTGGTCCTTCACGATCCTGAGGATCAGCTTCTCCTCAGGGGTCAGCTCGCGGGACCTGGCCGCGCGATAGATCGATGCGTCGTCCTTGGTACAATATCCGACTCTGTCAGGAACGAGGTGACCGCGGACAACCAGCCCATTTTTCAGAAGTATCTCGAGGGGTGCGAACCTATCGACGCGCGTGAGCGCTTCTGAGTTGCTTCTGAGACCGCCGTACTTCGCTAGCGCGACTGACATGTCGTCCAATCTATCCAGGTCACTCCAATGCTGCAACGAGAATACCACGTCCAACAACTCCGACTTCTCGTGACAATCCGTCACAAGAGAGCCTTTGACCAACATCCCGTTCGACGCCCTATAGCCATGACCGTGAAATTCCTTCAGCACTTCAGGATCCAATTCCACGACATCCAATCCGAAGGCCCGTTTTACTCGGATGATGTCCACGTTGATCGATCTGTAGAATTCCATCACGCCGTCCAGCTCGTCCAGCAAAGGTCCGAGCAGACTCGGGTCGTCCAGGCGGATCTCACGTATGTCGATCGCCCCAGCCATCAACCATTCCTCGATCATTCCTGCAATCTGGCCGTTGTGAATGACGGGGAATATCCAACCTTCACCGTACTTCGATGTGACCTCGACCCATCGGTCTCCAAGAAATGGATCATATAGTGATAGCACGCGGACCCGTGTGTCGGCCCCTCTCCTCTTTCCGATGTTCGACAACTCATCCTTCATCACGAACATCTCGGTCTGTTCTAGACCGACGGTTATCGGTTCCGCTCCGATCTTCCTCAGGAGGGCTCGGGCCGCATCGACTTCGATGTCGAGATGGGACGCTGCCTGAAAAGCTGTCACGGGACCATATCCACGGACGTACTTCGAAAGCACGAGTTCGAATGCGCCTTCGATCTCGGGCTCGACCGTGCAGACGGCATACACATTCCTCGAAGTCCATACATCCGATCCGTCGAACACCCTGAAGAAGTACCCTTTTCGGTCGAGGGATTCGAAGTGTTCCCGCATCACCTCCCCAGGTATGTTGGCCGCCTCGGCGATCTCCTGATAGGTGCCGGGTCCCAACCGTTCAGCTGCCTTCAGGATGGCGCTCTCATACTTCGATAGACGACCCCTTCTAAAAACCCCGAGATAGTACTGTGCCTCCTCAGCCAGGACATACCTCAATCTCCCCCGGACAAACCTGCCGAGCACCACTTCCCCGCGGTCCCTCATTCCTCCGAATTCCTCTATGGAGAATCCTCGGACCCTCACGGCAATGTCGTATGGCATGCCGACGTCGCCGAACCGCTCGAAGAATTCGCGTGCGGAGTGGACGTCGCCGAGTAGCTTGGATTCGACGTAGGAGCGGACTGTCTCCCGGTCGAACACCGGACAGTTCCTTGGAGAGCAACGCGAGATAATCCCTGGCGAGCATGAACTGCTGTTGCTCGCCTATGACGAACCTGCCGGACACAACCAGCTCCTTCGCAAGGAGCGACCTCAGGGCTTTGTCGGTCGCCTCCTCGCTCGTGCCGACCTCATAAGCTATATCCTCGATGGACAGAGGGGCATGGTATGCGAGGTGCCTCATCACCGCCTCTCGGGCGCAATCATCGATTTCGACCGGAGCGCTGGTGGACGACGAGTATTGGAAACGCCCCCCACGGATGCCGCTCCTGTGCACCATGTTGGCGATCTCCAGCCGCTTGACGATATCCTTGGCTTCATCCTTGTCAAGATCGAGACGCTCACAGAGTATCGAGATATCGAGAGGTTCACCCAACATCTCATCCATCAACGCTTCCTCGACAGCAGAAGGTTTGTGTGGACGATGATGTAGGCTCGAATAGAGTGACCAATCATCCGAATGGACATAGACATCCTCTCCGATCCATACGGAACGGACCTTTCCTTCTCGTAGAAGTTCTGTAGCCCATGTGTGGAGGTCGTCGTAGTTCCCTGTTGAGCGTGTGTATATGTTCTCGCCCTTCTCCTTGAAGAGATTCATGGGGCCTACGAGTCGCAACGCATCCAGGATATCGCGCTTGGTCCGGATACAGGGGGACTTGGCGTCGAAGTATTCCGCCACGGTCTCCGCGTCGAAGGTGTATTCGGATAGGGCGTCGTCGCCAAGCACCCTGGCCAGGACCTTCCTGTGAAGGTCTCTCAGGAGCATGCTCCGATCCTCCATCAGGACAATATCGGACACACCGATCAGTATCACGTTGTGCGCCAAGGGGGACGGTACCCCAGAGAATTGGATGTACTCGACCGAACGAGTACCGCCCTCGATCGTCGACAGTACTTCTCGTGCGTGCTCGAGGTCCATCACCTCGGTGAGAATCTCAGAATATGTCTCGGACATGACGGGGAAGTCTGATAGCTCGTGCAATGCGTCCAACAATCGCTGAGAGCGCAGCTGTTGCCTCGCCACAGGCATTTGCCGGCCCTTGTAATTGCGCAGAACCATGAAGCTCCTGGTCGCCGTATGCCTGAACCTGTGATGGAACAGCTCGGAGTCCTTGACCGCCTCTCTCAGGATGCTCTCTATGTCACGCGAACTCAGCAGCCGTTCTATGCCATCCAACTTGAAATCCCTGGGCGCTGTGAGCATGAAACAATCATCGGTCACAGATACGGTCACGTTGCACCCGAGCTTCTTGGAAAGCACCCATGCGTATGACCGGCTGAGCGCGTCGTTCACACGGCGGCCGAAGGGGAAATGGAATATAGCATTCCTGTTCCCGGAGGGATCAATGTACCCTTCAATGACGAGGCGTTCATCGGTCGGAAGCTTCGCGACCATCTTCTGCTCTCGGAAATAGCTGATGATCGTAGTGGCGGAGCCCTCATCCACCATGAATTCGTCCATGATCCACTTAGATGTCATATCGTCCGAGTCTCTGCCGAGCCTCTCCTCGAATTCGCCGCGGAACTTGCCGATGAGAACGGACAGGTCGAAGCTTCTCGGTAGCGTCTCTCCAGTCCATGATGGGACCGTGGGCTTCCTGCCGCTCGCGCTCTTGACGAATGCTTTCGTGCCTTTCGCCCGAACGAACTCGTAACTCCGCCCTCCGAGGACGAATATGTCCCCAACCGAGAGGCGTTCGACGAACTTCTCGGACAGAGAACCTATCGGGGCGCCGCGCTCAGAATATATCTTGTAATCCGCTTCCTCGGGTATGGTGCCCTGGTTCAGGTAGAAAATCATCCTGGAACCGCGCTTCTTGCCGAACGTGTCGGTACTGACATCATACCATATCTTGGAATAGACTCCTTCGAAATCGTCCTTGCCGGCGAGATAATTGATCACGCTGCGCATCTGGTCGATCGAGAGGGTCCTGTAGCAGTAGGATCCCGTGACCAGTGAGAATGCCTCGTCAACGGTCCACGGTCTATCAAGCGACAGCCCGACTATCATTTGCGCGAGGACGTCGAGGGAGTTCACTGGTATCGAGACCCTGTCGATCATCTTCTTATGAGCCGCTCTCGAGAGGACCGCACATTCCACCAGATCGTCGTTGTCGAAGACGAGCATACGCCCTTTGGAAGTGCCACCATACTGATGCCCGGCCCTGCCGACCCTCTGTAGGCCCTTCGCCACGGATTTCGGAGAACCTATCTGGACAACCAGATCGACGGATCCGATATCGATTCCGAGCTCGAGTGATGTAGAGGAAACCACCGCCTTGAGTTCACCCTTCCTCAGACGCTCCTCGACCTCGAGCCTGGTCTCCCTGCTCAGGCTTCCATGGTGTGCACCGACAGTTCTCGAGGCCTCGTTCCTTCAACTTGTATACCACACTCTCCGTGCCACTGCGAGTGTTGGTGAAGACCAGAGTGGTCCTGTGAGAGTCGATCATATCCTTGAGGACGTCGTACATCTTGGAGTTGACCACCTCGAATGAAAGGGCAGTCATATCACTGGCAGGACACAGGACCTGCAGGTCCAAGGACCGTTGACGGTACACCTCGATGATCTTGATCGCTCGAGGTTTCCCGCCTTCGACACCTGCCAGGAAATCCGCGACCTCCTGAATGGGTGCCACCGTCGCGGATAGCCCGATCCTCACGAAATCTTTGGGGCAGATGCTTCTGAGTCGCTCCAAGGCCAGCGAGAGGGCGACGCCACGCTTTGAATCACATATCTCATGGACTTCGTCCACGATCACATAGCTCACTTGCTCGAACTTCTTGCGAAACACTGGTGTGGACAGCACCAAGGACAACGATTCGGGAGTCGTGATGAATATATGCGGAGGCAATCGGAGCTGTTTCTGCCTCTCGTTGGGAAGAGTGTCTCCTGTCCTCACGCCCACCCTGATCCGTGGGACCGGACGACCCTTGCTCCGGAACAGCTCGGATATCTCATCCAGCGGGCGGATCAGATTTGCGTTAATATCGTTGGCGAGGGCTTTCAATGGTGAGACATAGACGGCGTAGACCCGGTCCTCCAGTTCCTCCTTCTCAGCCATCAGGGTCAGTTCGTTCAGGATCGCCATGAAGGCGGTCAGGGTCTTCCCCGAGCCTGTGGGGGAGGAAACCAGGACGCCTTCCATTGAATGGATGAGCGGAACCGCCATGGCCTGAGCTTCGGTCACTTCCGTGAATCTGGACTTGAACCATTCCGCGATGACCGGGTGCATGAGAGAGAGGACCCTAGTTGTGCTCGCACTACTCGTTCCTGTTCTCATGATGTCATCCTGACCGTCGATTCTACTTCGTTATCAGGTGTCCATATTAATACGTTTTCAGAGGGGTGTACGAATCATGTATGAGCCGATTCGGCAAACGTATTTATCGCAACTACGTGATTGATGACCACTGGAACACCTTCATGACGCCTCAATCATTGTCTCCGTCTGCCAGGGTCCTGCTCGTTGCGGTCCTCGTACTCTCGATGCTTCCAGCCGGGAGCATGCTCCAATTTCAGACAGCAGATTCCGATCGTGCCACTATTCAGGCGATTGAATACAACGCCACAATCATCGTAACCGTCACTGACGACGTGGGAAGAACAATTGAAGGAGTGCTCGTGCAGCTGGTTGGCACAACCCTCAGCAACCAGACGAATATCAGCGGCATGACGGCGTTCACGGGATTGATGGCAGATACGATTGGCACGCTCTACAACGTTTCCGCCCAGAAGATCGGATACACCCCATCGGGGGTCTCGGAGATCGTCGCCACACCTGGGAACGCGTCTTCGATAACACTGACGATATACGGCGGAAGCATACTTGGCATGGTCAGCTATTCCATGGGACCGATTGCTGGCGCGATGGTCTCGATCTCTTCCCTGGGATATTCGAACGTAACTGACAGTCTTGGCCACTATAGACTGGATGGCGTGCCCGGCAATACGTTTCCTTACGCATTGACTGCAAGCGCCCATGGATATGTGAACAAGACGAACGACGTATCCCTCAGCACTGGGGGTGTGACGCAATCAGATTTCGTTTTGACTTCGCTGACCGGTTCGATATCCGGGACTGTCCGTGATTCGGAGAACTCTGAACCTCTCGCTGGCGCGACCGTCTCGGTGATTGTTGGAACGGTGACTGTCACGGCGACGACAAATGCAGATGGGACCTACATGATACCGAACCTCGATGCGGGGTCGTACTCGCTGAACGCCTCGTTGGAGGGGTTCGCTTCGGTCACGACTTCAGATATAGTGGTTGAGAGCGGTGTACACACGACCGGTATCGACTTTCAGCTGACGGAGAAGCCGACACGGCTTTATGGAGTCGTGAAAGCCGGCACTTTTCTAATTCCAGGAGTACTGATTACGATTGTGGGCACCTCGTTCATGACGAACTCGTCGATCGATGGTGAGTACGAGATATTGAACTTGACCGCGGGCACATACACCGTTGTCGCATCACGGGAAGGATATAACACGAACACGACGTCCGTGACAATAGCGAGAGGAGGAGAGAAACTGCTCAATATCGCCCTCCAAGGATTGCCAGGATCGTTGTCCGGGAAGGTGATTTCCAGTGAGACCAGCCAGCCGATATCTGGCATCAAGATCACGATCACCAGTCTTATAGTGCAGCGTGAGACCGTGACTAACATCTATGGAGAGTTCGAATTCACAGGAATGAATGCTGGTAATTACACGATAACATTCGTTCTTGAAGGGTACAAGTCGAAGGAACTTGGACCGATTAAACTAACTCAGAATGAGACTACAAAACTCGACCAGGTCCTTATGGAACCAGCGAGTGAGAGCTTCGGTGGGTTCATATTCGGTTTCGATCTCGCACATTCGATGATGATACTCGCGCTATTCCTGACGATAATAATACTCGCTCTCGCCGTCATTCTAAGGATACGGGCGTTCGAAACGCCTGACAATGCCCCTGCAGTATATGACGAGCAGGATGAGGAACCTGAGTCCGAGAAAGAGAAACTGGACGAGACGGTCGACAGCGAGATCGATAAAACAGAGATAGAAGGCTGACCGGCGCTGATAGTCCGGTCAGTCGATTGAAATCGTTTACTTGAGACCTAGTTTCTCTCGGGCCTTCTTTTCGTTCTCCTTGATCTTGACGCCCACATCGGTATAGAGACTGTTGCCATGAGCATCGATCGCGACGGTCAGAGGTCCGAAGTTGTCGGCATCCATAATCCATATGGCCTCGGGCATCCCGAGCTCATACCACTCGACTCCTTGGACGTTCTTGATGCCTTTTGCTGCGAGCACGGCCGCGCCACCGGTGATGGCTAGGTAGACACATCCGTACTTCTTCATGGCATCAACAGTCGGCTGAGACATCCCACCTTTTCCGATTATGGCGCCTGGTCCGAACTTCTCGATGAACTGTGGTTCGAGAGAGTTCATCCTCGACGATGTCGTGGGACCTGCAGCGACCACATGCCACTTGTCATCGACCTTCTTCATGATCGGGCCGCAGTGGAACAGCACAGCCCTCTTGAAATCGACGGGGATCTTCTTCCCATGCTCGAGGTGCTCCAAGGCGTGTATATGGACTTCGTCCCTGCCAGTATAGATGACTCCGTCCAGGTAGATCGTCTCTCCTGCCCTGAGTCCGCGAGCGTCTTCTTCCGACAGTGGTGTCTTCAATCTCTTAGGCATCTTTCTCACCCTCATGGATTGGGAAGGTGGTCTTCCCGTCCGGATATATCCTGACGTTGCCCCTTCTTCCGGCCCAACATTGCACATTGATCGCGACCGGCAAACTGGCGGTGTGACAGTATGCATACTCGATGTTCAGTCCGAGCATAGTGGTCTTGCCACCCAGGCCCATTGGACCTATACCCAGCATGTTGATCGCCTCGAATAGCTCCGTCTCGAGTTTTGCGATCTCCGGATCCGCGTGCCTCTTGTCCAACGGCCGCAGCAGGGCCTCTTTGGCCAGCTTCATGCAGATGTCCGATGAACCCCCGATACCCATCCCGATGATGGTCGGCGGGCACGGGTTGCTACCAGCCCTCAGGAGAGTGCTGAGCGCGAACTCCTTGATCCCCTTCAATCCCGCGCTTGGGGTGAGCATCGCCAAGGCACTCATGTTCTCCGACCCTGCGCCCTTGGTCATCACCATGATCTCGATGTAGTCCTTGTCCCCGACCTTCCAGTTGATGTAAGGCATTCTGTTTCCGACGTTGTCTCCGGGGTTCTTCCTCGTTATCGGATGGACTGCGTTCGGCCTCAGAGGGACCTCTTTCGTAGCCCTCCTCACGCCTTCGATGATGCCTTTCTCGACGTCTACTCTACACTCCTTTGGAAGGGTCACATAGAATATCGTTACGCCAGTATCCTGGCACATCGGTGTGTTCCCCTTCTTCGCAAGTTCTATGTTGTCCAGGATCGCCTTCAGCTGCATCCGGGGGACCTCGTCGGTCTCTGTCTCATAAGCCTTATTCAAGGCCTGTTCGACATCGGACGGAAGTCTGACGACGGTCTTCCTAAGCAGCTCGACAACCGCATTCTGGATATCGGCTTCAGTGACCATGATGACTGCCTCCGTTCACGGGTAGGCAACGATAGAATTAATGCCTTTTCATGGAACTCAGCGCGAACGAGACGACTACCAGCTGTCGCTGAGCACGTAGGCGCCGAGCCTCGTCTTTGCCAGGCGCACCAGTTCACCTTTGCGGACAAATCCTACAGGTTTCCTCAGGTCCAAAGGAACCATGGTCTCTGGATCGAGCACCTGGACCTCCTTATCGGTCTCCATTAGCACGACCACGCTCCGAATTTGGGAGGCACGGACGGAGAGCCGGAAGTCTGATGCTTCTTTCATCTTCAGAGGTCTGGAGTCACCGCGCTCAAGGTCGATGCCATGAACCGACCCCTTGGACATGCTGCGGACGAAGTAGTCTCGTGAGTCGTACTCGATGATGTCCCCTTTGCCGAATCCAGGCATCCTCACGAGATAGGTCATCCTGGAGACCTCCTCTCCTTCGCGCATCCCCCACATGCTGGAGGATTCCTTGTACTCGGCGCATCGGGTGTCCTGTAGCTCTCTTGCCACGTTCCTGGCAGGCTGCGCCTTGCTGAAGTAGAAGTCCAGGCCGCCCTTCACCCGCTCGATCTTGCTTATGAAGAGGTCTCGGCTATCGCCCTTCATCGAGTTCATCCTCTCCGTGACGAACGTATTGAGTTCCTGCTCCATCTCATCGTCCATGGTCCTGCCGGTGCCCCTCACCTGGAGAATGGCCTCGAAATAGTTGCCCATCTTCTTCGAGCATTCGTTGCATGAACCGCGCTTGAACCTCACGATGGTGGATATGGATCTCTCGAAGTTGGCGCCGCGCGATGCGAGCGTGATGTTCACCTGCGCCAGGAAATTCCTCGGGTCATTCTCACTCAGCGTGACCTTCGTGTCGACGATCTTCGCATCCGGAGGTATGGAAATCGAGCCGACCGTCGCGGATTCCATCGCATCCTTCATGGAATCGACAGCTCTCCAGCGACCTTCGATCTCGACGTGTGAGCAGTGGGCGCAGATGACCAGATCTACATGATCAGGTATCGTCGCCCACACATGCTTCTTGGCATAGCACTCCCTGCAGAGAGAGTCGACGATCTCGCAATTCTCTGCACCGCATTCGACACAGAACAATCAGATCATCCTCGCCATCTGAGCATGCGGGACGCCACCGATCAGGATCACACCGTCCGGGTCGACGAAACCATTGTCCACCGCTATGCCAACAGTCCGCTCACCTACGAGGTTCGCTATGGTAGCCAGGCGGAGCCAGTTCAGCAGGACTTCGTCCTCCACCACGTCCTCCTTGTAGAACGATTCCGTGACTTCTATCCTGAGCTTGCCGGAACTAAATTTCTTACCCACGATATCGGCGTCGCATGCGGCCAACAGACGCTCGGTGCCCTTCGTGTGTATCCTGATACATATCATCCGATCCGCTCCTCGGTCGCAAGCTTGAAGTATCCTGGCTGTGGGGAATATACCTCCCCGGCATCGCTCAAGCGTTTGAGGAGTGCGCGGACCTGCTCCTCGCTTATATTATCGGAACTCGCCTTCTGGATGAGCTCATCCATGCTGACGCCTCTCCGCTCATCGGATAGCTGCTGCACGAGGTTCTTCAGGACATATATCTTCTCTCTCTGGCTCCTGCTGGTCCCTGTCGCGAGGATGTCTATGTCCATCCGCCCACCCTCGCTGGCGACCTTGTTCAGATAATACTGTACTATGCCGATGGCTCTGCTCGCGTCTTCCGCGCTGACCACAGGCATCAGGCTAGCCCTCGCGCTCGCCTCAGACATACGGATGAGGGCCTCGAGCTGTCTGGCAGTGATGGGGACGGACGCCCCCTCGCCCTCTCCTAGTTTCCTTATCGACACATAATAGTTCTCTATCGTCCGCATCGCCTCGTCACTCATGATAGGCGTGATGCGTTTGCTGAATGCCACGTATTTCCGGAGGAAGTCTCGCTCCATCGTGGGCACCAGCACATCGCTATCGCTGATTATCTGGGCCCTGTCGATCCCTGGTATAACCTCGGAAGACTCGTGGAGCATGACCTCACCTCGCCTGTGAACGGTGAGTATGTGTTTCGCGATCCTCATGTCCATATCCGAATTCGGACGGTCTGTCATTGTGAATATCGCATCGAACCTGGACAGCAATGCTGGAGGTAGATCGATCTGTTCCGCAATGCTCCTGTTCTCGTCGAACCTGCCGTACTTCGGGTTAGCAGCTCCCAGGACCGCGCATCGCGACTGAAGGGTTGCCGTTATCCCGGCCTTGGCGACGGATATCGTGCCCTGCTCAAGACTCTCGTGGATGCTCGAACGGTCCTGATCGCTCATCTTGTCCAGCTCATCAATGCAGGCGAGACCTTTGTCTGCGATCACCAGGGCGCCTGCTTCAAGAGTCCATCTGCCCTCTCCGAACTCGTCCTTGACCGCTGCTGCAGTAAGTCCTGCCGCAGATGATGCCTTGCCAGATGTGTATATGCCCCTTGGAGCGAGCATCGCCATGTATCGCAGGATCTGGGATTTCGCAGTGCCTGGGTCGCCGATCATGACGATGTGTATGTCACCTCTGATGCGGGTCCCGTCGTCGAGCGTCTTGGAGACGCCGCCGAAAAGCTGCAGCGCGAGTGCCTCTTTCTCCTGCGTGTATCCGTATATCGTGGGTGAGATCGAGGATACCACCTTGCCCAGCACATCCGGGGATGCCGCGAACTCCCGTATCATCTCCTCGTCCTCTGGAGTTATCACGATCTCCTCGTACTCGTGCTCCTCGTATTCCACCGAATTGACATCGATGCTGATGTCGAAGAGCGTGGACTTGATCTGAGCGCCCTTCTGCTGACTCTTGAGGATACCGTTGATTATGATCCTGTCACCAGGTGATAATTTACCCGCGATGTCGTCTTCGATGTAGCCTACAAGACGTTCGGGCTGAGCGCCTCCTCTCAGGCCCTCGGGAGGTTCCTGTATCTCGATCTTCTGAGTATCAACGAAGGTGGACGGGTCGGTGACCAATCGGAACTTCGTGGACCCTGATCCCCTTCCGCAACCGCCATCATCCTTGGGACATTCGAGCGGTTCCTGGAACTGCATGCCATCCTGGTCGACGGATATCTGGAAACCACAGCGAGCGCACTCGAACTCGGCGATCGTCACGCGCGGTCGGACCTCAGTGGCCTTTCTCACCAACCCTTCGACAGAGACGAACGTGCCGAGATGCTTCGCCCGCAGTTTCCTGACCTCCACCCTGGAATCGCGAGGAAGGCCCTTGATCCGGAAGTGCAGGAACGGGTTCGTCAGAGCGTGCGAGACCATCCTCTCTATCGCGTCCTCGGCCGCGCCAAGGGACCGTGCAGGATTTATCAGCGTGTAATTGGCAAGGTCTGGATCGAACTTCTCTATGGACGAGAACTCCACGTATATGCTTCGCACGTCTGGATATAGATCGGCGATGGTGGAGACCTGGTGCCTTCGCTCCTGATCCCCTAGGAACTCTTCCCATATTGCTACAAGATCTTCAGGTGTGTAATCCTTGGGCGTCGGTTCTCCCCCCGTTTCAGTCGATGAAGCATGATTCCGATAGACCCTTAAGAAGGGGTATGGAATGGCAGTTTGATACAAATGGTTTTCCTACTCTATATCCGCCTTTACAAGTAGTCTCAGGGCGCACGTCCCACGATTTCGTTCTGGATCGCGCAGACCTCGGCGCTGGTCTCCACGGATGCGTACGCATCGAGTATCTCCCTGTTCACCGTGATGAACACTGGTCCCCATTTGAACCTGGACATCACCCTCTCAGCCTGTTCCGGGAAGCCGAGTATATAAAGTGCCGCGGCGAGCGCCTCTGCGGTCGTCAACTTCTGTGCTTTGCCGAAGTTGGTTGGGTTCGCGGCTAGGACGAATGGGAGCGCACGGTGCCTGAGCCCTGTGCGAACGAACGGGAACTTCGTGAGCTGGTTCCAGGAGCAGTCCACTGCAAGAAGACCCATCTTCATCACAACGTCTCGGTCCTCCCTCGAGATGGACTTCTCTGCTTCTGGGTCCAGGACTATCGAGCCGCCTGGTATGCGTGACCTGTCCTTGACGGGCCTGGCTTCCTCGAACTTCGCGAGCCTCGCTGCAGTGCATTTGCGTGGGTCGTCCTCGTGTTCCATCAGTATGTAGAGACGTATCTGCTGCATCTTGTTGAGTGAGTGGCTACCATAGTATTTAGGATACGTTGAGCGAGCTGGACAAGGGTTCATAAAGGTGCGATGGATATATGCAGACGCCACGATGACGAAAGAATTCCTGCTGATGTAGTGATGAAAGACGGGCGATCGGAGTGGCAGAGCCGGGCATCGCGAGATGCCCGTGTTCGGATATCGGAATAAGGGATGGAAGGTTGCATGGTCACAGGATTCGATTACCTGAGTCACGACACGGCTTTACGGGAGCATTGGCTGAAACGTCTCGTGGCCCTTGTGATAGATTTCGCCATAGTCTATACTCCGATATGGCTCATCTGGATCGCACTCGGCCTTCCGCTGATATTTCCAGGCTACTTCGCCGGCGTCGCGCTGCTCGCGTATTCGTTCCTCTTCGAATCCACAATAGGAGGGACCGTGGGGAAGATGATTGTCCACATGAAGGCGGTGCCGATCCATGGCACCATGTCTCCTTCGCAAGCGCTCATAAGGAACTTCACAAAGGTGTTCCCCGTCTTCCTCATCCTCGACTGGGTAATCGGGATGGCGGTCGACACGAAGGATCCCAGGCAGAAATGGACCGATCAAGTTGCGCATACGGCCGTCATCGTCTACGATCATCCGAGAGCACCCTGACCGATTATTCTGGGAGACTCCATAACCAGCCCCGCTTCTCCTGTGACACATCCCCGCGTATCAACCCTTTCTTACGCATCTTCGTCAGGAACATCACTGTATGATCAGGGCACTTCTTATCCTCAGCAGCTGCGAGCTTCTCGATCTCCATGGTTGTCAGTGGCCCTCTCTTCCGCAACAGGGCGGTTATGAAGGATTCCGCATCGAGGGATGTCATCACAGCGGTCGGGTCCCTAGGCCTCATCGGACCCCTCATGCGTGGGACGGTTAATCCCTATTGTCATGGTGGACCATGGAGCAAGACCCTAACTGATCGACGTGCAGGATGATGAAGAAGGGGAAATATTAGAAAAGGAAGGGGTTTCTATGGTCGACCCACTCGAAACGATCTTGTCTAACCGTTGAATGTTATGTGGGTCATTTCGCTCGATGTTGGCGAGTACATCAATGTCACCGTGTAGGTGGTTGTGCTCGCGAACGAACCTGCGGTCAGAGCAAGTGAATCACCCTGATTCGCGTATCCGTTACCTGCCAGATCGGTTATGTTCAAGAACACGGCAAGGCTCCCAAGAGTCTTGGACGCGTAGTTGTGCATGATAACCTCTCCGCCATCGAGATCTTCAGTAGTGATATTGATCCAGTTCGCGTTGTTCGATCCATCGGTTATCAGAACTGTCACATCACTCCATAGAGTCTCTATGCTCACAGCTGCCAGAGTCAACCTCACACCATTGGAGATCGTACCCTTTGTCAGCTGAGTCGTTGGTGTCTGCTGGCTCGTGCCACCGAATCCCAGAACCATCACATATAAGACGGCTGCTAGGACGACGGTAATCGCGACCATCAAGATGGTAGCAATAACCGGAGACACCGCTTCAGCATCCTTGCGGATTGCCCAAATTCGCTTCATGTTATGTCCTCCTTGCGAACCTTTCGGCCCGCTTGAGAGTATTAACCGCTGAGTAGGGTTTATATAGCTTTCCGGCTGGTTATCATCTTCGAGCGTTCACGGCTTCGCTCAATGCCGAAGTGTGACATCTGGCTATGTCGCAAAATCATGACGCTAAAGAAGACTTAGTCTTCTTATTAGAGTATTATCGCTTAAATAACGTCGCTTTTTGTCGAAACGTCGACATTACGATAACGCCGTTACCGGTCCCAGGAAGACGATTTTCAGCAGGTCCGTATGCCTGTCTGATCGAATGCGCACGGCAGGATCCCGACCAAGCCTGGCCTGTTTCGGACCTTCTGCACGACGATGTACTTCTTGAACTCCTGTCCGATCTTTTCCCTGTCGAGCTCGAATATCACGTCCGCGAGGTCCTCAATGCTGCTCTGTATGCGAGAATCATGGACGCCCTTGAGCATCGTCATCAAGGTGACGCTCTCCGAGTGCTGCGTATGCGCCTTTATCGTGCGCATGGCCATGAGCACCTCCGAGCTGTCATAGTTCTCGAGGAAGAAATCGAGCGAGTTGATGACCACCCTGAAAGGAGGCGTGATCTTCGATATCTCATATGCGAGGAAGGTCAGGAAATTCTCTTCCTTGCCCGCGTCCTTGTCCCTGATCTGTCGGATATCCTCGAGCGTTATACCTTCCTGCCTGAACTTGCTGATCTCGAGTTTCTTTGCGAGCACGTTTTCATAGTACTTCGTGCCGATATTGACTATGTTGATATCCGTCCTCCACCCGTGCTCATGCATTATGTTCATGACGTCCTCGTCCCTCTCCGTTGACGTGAAGTAGGTTACTGGCTCCTGTCCCGTGGAGGCGAACTGCTTCGCGAAGAATTCGGCTCCGGATCCAGGACCACCTACGACGAGGACGGTCGATCCCTTCTGGACGCCTCCGCCCAGATGATCGTTGAGGGCGGGGATTCCCATGCTCGTCAGATCCATCTCAGTCCCCCGGCTTGCCGATTCGTATGACTTGGTCGCAGACGAGGTTCACCAGGTTCACGATCTCCGGTGTGGAGTGCTCCTCGACGGATAGAATGATCGTGTATGCATCCTTCGCCCTGAGCCCTGACACCAATATGTGAAGAAACTCGGAGAGGATCCAGTTATTGTTGTGTATCGAGAGGGAGTTGATCGAATCGAGCACGACCAGTTTGTTCTTGGACGGAGACATCCTTATGAGGTATTCGACCTTCAGCATGATGTTCTCGAGCATCGTAGGGCTCTCGACCAAGGATGCGTGCTCGTCCTTCTGCGCGGCTGTGGTGCCCATCATTATGTGTGAGATGCAATCGACGAAGTACATGCGAGATGTGTCAATATCGAGGGCGTCCAATACTCGTTTTATAGCCTCGAACGAGATCGTCGCCGTGACGTATATCGTGTCCATGTCCTTCTTGCTAGCGAAGATATCCAGCACCCCTCGCATCACTTCGAGGTAGCTATCGACGCTCATCTGCAACGAGACCGCGGATCCTGGTGAGAGTTCTGACAGCTGTGCGGCTATCCCCTGTGGGGAGTTGGCGTCGCTCATGTTCCAGCGCTCCCTCCTTTCAGAAGTGGCACGAGGAGCACGCCTACCGGGGTCAGGTCAAGCACGTACTTCGCTCGGCTATGCATGGTTCCGCGCATCTTGATCACCTGCAGGGTGCGCAGGAGATCCCCCCTTCGTTCCATGTTCGACATGAGCATGATACCATCGGCGATGGCTTCCTCTACGCCGAACAATGAGTACGCATTGGAATGAGCGGCTATCTCGCTCACCAGTATGGATGTGCACTTGAGGTCCGAGAGCGCTTTGCTCAATTTGAGGACGAAGTCGCGAATCTTCTCAGGTGTTTTGAGCTTGTAGCACACGGAAGTTATGGAATCTATGACCAAACGCTTGGTTTTCAGTTCCCTGACGAGGCTGCTTATCGACGCGACGAGGAGGTCGATCTCCTCCATCGACAGCTCCGCCTTGGTCATGCCCAACCGGTCGTACATGGCGGGTAGGTCGACGAAGACCAGTCTGCCGGATTTCAATAGATCCTTATCGAAGAATCTGTAGGGTATGATGTTCGCCAGAAGTTTCTCAGAGTTCTCAGTGACAGATATGAACAACGAGTTCTCGTTGTTCAAGGCGCCGTGGATGAGAAACTCGAGTGCTAGAGATGTCTTCCCAGTGCCACAGCTACCAGTGAGGATGACTGTGTTGTCTGTGGGTATACCACCATACAATATGGTGTCAAGACCGTCGATACCTGTCGCGCATCGTACACGATCACCTGTTCTCGGCTCCATCATTCCTTATGAATACCGTGGTTCGCATATTATTGTTTCTTAACCGCAGGCACGTGCACGTTATTGGGTGATGCGACACTTTTTTATCAGGGCAGGTGAGTCATTCATCTCGATGAGACCCGTACTTCAGGTCGCACTCGACTTGGTGCAAGGCGAGAGGGCCCTCGAGATTGCGAAGGAGGCAGTCAGTGGGGGAGTCGATTGGATAGAGGCGGGCACTCCGTTGATAAAGAGCGAAGGGGTGGAGATCATCAGAAAGCTCAAGAAGAGCTTTCCTGCAAATACGATAGTCGCGGACATGAAGACCATCGATGTCGGTGGAGCCGAGGTCGAGATAGCTGCGAAGTCAGGGGCCGACGTGGTGGTCATACTAGGGCTGTCTTCAGATCCCACGATAACCGAGGCGGTTCTCAGCGCCAGGCAGTATGGCGCGAAGATAATGGTCGACCTGTTCAACGTCAAGGACAAGGCTGCGAGGGCGAAGAGGGTCGAGGAGATGGGTGCCGATTATGTCTGCGTCCATGTCGGGGTGGACGAGCAGATGGTCGGAGGTTCTCCCCTTGGAGAGCTCAAGAGCGTCGTTGAAGCTGTCAGGATCCAAGTTGCTGCCGCAGGTGGCATTAACAGCGAGACCGCACCTGATGTGGTGAACGCTGGTGCGATGATCGTCATCGTCGGCGGGGCCATAATCAAGGCGATGGATGTGTCGTCCGCCGCGAAGACGGTCAAGGATGCGATGGTATCCGGCGAGAAGAAGATGTCCGAGCTGTTCAGGAAATACTCCGCGGATGAGCTTTTCGAAGCTTTCTCGAAGGTATCGTCCCCGAACGTGACCGATGCCCAGCACAAGAGAGGCGCCATGAAGGGTATACTCCCTCGGATAGCCCATAACGCGAAGATGGTCGGGCGCGCCGTTACAGTCCAGACATTCAATGGGGACTGGGCGAAATCCGTAGAAGCCATCGACCGCGCGTCCGAAGGCGACGTGATAGTTGTCGATGCCTGTGGCGGAGACATCGCGGTCTGGGGAGAGCTGGCATCGTGGAGCTGCAAGACGAAAGGACTCGCAGGAGTGGTCATCGACGGTGCCACGAGGGATGTCGATGCAATAATCGAAATGGGATTCCCCTGCTTCTCGAGGCATATCTCGTCCAACGCAGGGGAACCGAAGGGATATGGCGGCATAGGCCAGGAGATCGTGTGCGGCGGGGTCACCGTCCGCACGGGCGATTGGGTGATCGGTGACGAGAGCGGCGTTGTTGTAGTGCCGCAGGAGAACGCCGTCGAGGTGGCGAACCGGGCACTGGATGTCATGGAGAGGGAGAACCGTGTTCGAGAAGAGATAAAGCGAGGCGGAACCCTCTCAAGCGTTCTTAAGCTGGAGAAATGGGAAAAGGTTGGTTGAAGGTGTTTCTGATCAGCCTATGAAACCCGTCTCATCTGCGAGTTCGCGGAGACGTTTTATCCTCACACTCATCGGCGGATGTGTCATGAATAACGATATCATCATTCCGCCACCTCTGAACGGGTTCACGATGAACAGCGAGGATGTCGCGGGGTTTCCACGCTGCATCGGCTTGCGCATGTTGCCCTTTTCGAGCTTGTCGAGGGCGCGTGCGAGGGCCAGCGGGCGCTGGATCATCAACGCTCCTTCGCGGTCGGCTTTGTACTCTCTGTTACGGGATATGGCCAATTGGATCAACATCGCTGCGATCGGGGCCGTTATGGCGACCACCAGCAGTAGGATCCCGTTCCCGTTACCTCTCCTGCCGAGCAATGAGTTCCACAAGACCATCCGACCTGCGAACGATATGGCGCCCGCGATCGTGGCAGCTACGGACATGACCAGGATGTCCCTGTGCTTGACATGGGCCATCTCATGCGCGAGCACCCCCTCGAGCTCATCGTCGCTCAGGAGCACCATTATCCCCTCCGTGGCAGCGACCACGGCGTTATTCTTGTTGCGACCGGTCGCGAATGCGTTCGGGTTCTGCGTCGGGACTATGGCGATCCTAGGCATCGGAAGGTCGGCCTTGAGACAGATGCCCCTGACCAGTTTGTGGAGCCTAGGTGCCTCCGCCTCGGAGACGATCTTCGCACGGTATGACCATAGTACTATCTTGGCGCTCATGAAATAGGATATGATATTCATAACGGCGGCGAGTCCGAGAAACAGCACTGCGCCTAGAATCCAATTACCGCCCATTAAGGGGCCGCCCAGCACGAATCCGATGCCCGTGAAGAGCAGCATCAGTACCATGAAGAGTCCCATAGTCCGCAAAGTGGCGTTCATTCTCTACCTCACCCCAGTATAGATAATAGCAGGTCCTTGCTTCAAGGACAATCACACAAGGGGCAGATAAGAATGTTTCGACGTGAAGCCACCCGATTTCGACGAAAGTGATACTCTGACTTGACCCCTTTTGGGTTGTTGATACGTATATATTTATTGGGAATGACAGCTTTCCACCAAAGGTGGCCAAGGCCACCTAGTAACCGATCATCACCTGAAGGGTGTTATAATGGATACTTCGAACGATAAACTCGAAAGGAGAATGTACAGCCATGACCTCGCTCCACTCCCGAAGGAGATGGATGTGATATTCAAGACCATGCCGGATCAGGTAGTAAGACCAGGCTATACGGAAGAGGTCGTCCAGATGGTCAAGAAAGCCATCGCAACGAGGAAACCGATTGTGCCAAGGGGAGCTGGCACCTGGGGGCTTGGTGGATCCGTACCGGTCAAGGGTGGCATAGTCCTGGACATGACCGCCATGAACAAGATCATCTCAATCGACGAAAAGAATCTCGTCGTCACCGTTCAACCAGGCATCACATGGAAAGCTCTTTCCGACGCATTGGATGAGAAAGGTCTATTCCTGCCATGCTATCCGAGCAGCGCGCCATCTGCGACCATAGGCGGATGGATCGGGACCGGTGGGACTGGCATAGGCGCGTACAAGTACGGGAGCGCTGGAGATCTCATCAGAGACCTCGAAGTGGTCCTTCCGACAGGTGCGGTCGTTCACACCGGAGACAAACTCGTGCCATCCAACGGCGGTGGCCCGAATCTCAACTGGCTATTCGTGGGATCCGAGGGAATCCTCGGCGTTGTCACTGAAGTGACTCTATCCATAGTCCCCAAGCCGTCGGAGTTCAGAGTCGTCGCATATTCTTTCGAGAACCTGTCCAAGTTCGCACCTGCGATGAGGAGGGTCACGAGAACACATGTCGCCCCCATGCACATCATGTTCGGCGACCGTGAGCATTTCGAGTATTTGAGAGCGGTCGGGAAGCACGCCCCGGACGTCGGTTGCATGATCACGATGGCCCTGACAGGGTCGAAGGAATCGGTCGATGTTGAGGAGAAGACCCTTGATGACATCATGGCCTCGTCAGAAGGTACCAAGATGCCGAAGGATGTGGCCGAGCACGAATGGTCCGAGAGGAGCTACGAGTTCAGGGTCAGGGAGATGGGTGTCGGCGCAATACCCGGAGAGATACTGATCCCCATCGAGAACTTCGAGAAGGTCCTGTCGGAGATGCAGAAACTCGTGAAAGAAATGAAGCTCAAGGCACCTACCATAGGCACCATCGCGGACAACAACACCGTCATGTTGATGCCCTACTACCTTACGGACGAGCATAACTTCCTGCGATCGACGGCAGCGATGGGCTTCGGCAAGAAGCTTGGAGACATCGCCTTCGAGAACGGCGGTAGACCGGTCGGGCTAGGCATCTTCTTCGCGGGCAACCTTGCCAAGTATCGTGGCAAGGAGGGCGCGGAGTTGATAAGGTCGATCAAGGCCATGATGGACCCGAACGACATAATGAACCCTGGAAAACTTGTCGAGACGGGGACCAGATATGGCATCTCACTCCCTGCGTTCATGATGAACTTTGGGATGAACATGATGGCAGGCATGAAACGGCTCATGCCGAGGGACAAGGTAGGCGAGAGAGAGATCGCGAAGCTGAAGAAGTGATTGCGCCCATTGCGTTCCCTCAGATGATCTTACTTGGGCAGTCGGATGGATTTCCGAACATAGTGCGCCAGTACGAACCCGAGTGTCCCACCGATTGCGACCTGTGGGATGTTGATGGTGAACAGTTCTGTGAGGGCAGCACCCTGACCCATGTCGAGCAGGTATACTTCGGCCAGATAGTATATCGATACCATGCAGGCACCTCCACAGAAGATGCCCAGCACGGATGACCACTTCTTGCCACCATTGAGCTTGGATATCAAGCCCGTCACGCATCCCTCGACGCCTTTCGCGGTGAGTGTTACCGGGGCGAAGGCGCCGTATCCGATTATCACGTCTGCGATTGCCGAGCCGACGCCACCGCATATCGCACCGGCCCTCCAACCGAATACGAGAGCGGAGAAGAACACCATCGCTTCTCCGAGGTTGAAGTAGCCCTTCGTCGGAGGAAACGGTATGACTGTGAGGATGGTCACTGCAGCTGTCAGTGCCGTGAGGACACCGTAGACTGCGACTGTCTTCGGAGAAACGAAATTGGCCTTTGGCATCTCCTCTAGTGGTGGCTGGTTGTCCAGTGGACCTTGAGGAGCGTCTTCTGTCATGTCGAAGACCGCAAGATGCGGCAAACTACATAAAGTCTGACAGGCCGAGAGGGCGATTTGCGCATCGGATTTACGAAATCAGATGGCGACCCCATAGACGAGCTTCGCAACTGCAGGGACGGCAAAAATAAGTATCACCACGACGAGCACAGCTATGTCCGAACGGTCCATGCGTATCTCCCGCATGTATGTCCGGTCCTTTCGTGCACCATAGGCTCTTGACTGGAGAGACAGCGAGAGTGTCTCGGCAGTCTTCAACGCGTAGATTATCGCGGGAACAAGGACTGCGATGTAGTTCTTGGACCTACGGATGACGGAGCCCTTGTCGAACTCGAGCCCGCGTGCGCGCTGGGCGTCTTTGACGGACTCGATTGTGAATCCGAAGGTCGGGATGAATCTAAGAGATATCGCGAGCGCAAGTCCATAGTCGTATCTCAGACCCATCTTGACCAGGGCCCTGACAAGGTCGCGTTGAGTGGTGGTGAACATGAGTATGTACCAGACGGTCGCGAGACATCCGATCCTGATCGCAGATGTCAATCCCCTCCAGATTGCTGGCTCGGTTATCTTGATCGGGCCGAGCGTAGCCAATACTGGGAGCCCGGATTGGTCAAAGAACGGCCAAAGGACGGTGATAAGGACCATCAGCCGCAGCACGAACTTCAACGCGAAGTACGCCTTGCTGAAGGTCGATCGGGTCAAGTACAGCAACAGGATGATGAAGCAGAGCAGAGTGAGCAGGGGGATCAGTTCAGTCATGATCAAGCCCAGCAGGCTGAGGAATAGGACCGCGAGTATCTTCACTCGAGGGTCGAGCCTGTGGAGGAATGTGTCTCGGGCCGTGTAGAGATCGAACACCCCTTTCATCTGGGCCCATACCTCCGAGATAATTCGAACACGAACTCCTCTGACGTGAGGAGGTCGCGTGAAATGCCTATCGAGGGGATCCTGCTTGCCAATAAAGTAACTGGCGGGGGGAGGAGCCTGCCCGCCTTCAGAATCTCCGGATCAGAGAACGCTCCACGAACATCAGAATCGAGTAGGATGTGACCGTCCGAAAGGATGATCACGCGATCCGCGTGCTCGGCCACGAGCTTCATCTCATGAGTGATGAGAATTATCGTTCTCCCATCCGCGTTCAACTTTCGAATCAGTGCCATTAGTTCCGATGATTCGTCCGCGTCCAAACCTGTCGTGGGTTCGTCGAGTATCATGACCGGAGGCGTCATCGCCAGGATGGACGCGATAGTGACTCTGCGCCTTTCACTGAGACTAAGAGAGAACGGTGACATTGTCTTGAGAGAGGAAATGCCCATCAGGGAGAGTGCGTGCTCCATGCGTTCCCGTGACACCTCTACCCCGATCCCGAGATTCTTGGGGCCAAACATGACCTCGTCCTCGACGCTCGTACAGAATAGTTGATGATCTGGATTCTGGAAGCAGTAGCCGACCGTTTTCGACAATTCGGCGATCGATTGACTCTCGGCGGGAGCGCCAGATATCTTGATCGAACCGCCCGATGGTCGGAGCAAACCATTCATGAGTTTGGCCAGAGTAGTCTTCCCTGAACCGTTCCCGCCCACTATTGCAAGGAATTCGCCGCTCGATACCGTGAGTGAGACGCCTCTGAGGGCCTCCACGCCGGCGTCGTATGTGAACCCCACATTGTCCATCTCGATCATCCTTTTGGATCGGTCGGCGCTCGGCTTGGGTATCATCTCATATCACCGATCCTCGGAAATGACGGGGCCCTCGACAGCAGCTCGGCCTCGGCCTCGTCGAGAGTTGTGAAGGAAAAATCTGCACCCGTCAATCTGGAATTCAACAAAGATGCGATTTCGAAAATCTGGGGAGGTGGAACACGAATCGTTCGGAAATTATTGATGTCACGGAGGATTTCAGATGGAGGAGCCACCGTGAGTATACGACCAGAACTCATAAGCACGACCTTGTCCGAGAACTCGAGGATGTTTTCCGAATCACGATCCATCAGCAGAACCGCCATTCCGTGCTTCTCGGTCAACGAACGAAGAAGTGCGTACAGCTCTATCCTGCCGACAGGATCGAGCGCATAGGCCGGTTCGTCTAGAACCAGCATTTTGGGACGCATTGCGAGTGCAGCGGCTATCGCGAGACGCTGCTTCTGGCCGCCGGATAGGGTCGAGGGAGAGCGATCGTTCAATCCTTTGAGACCGACGAGGTCGAGTGCCCACTCCACGCGCTTGAAGATCTCGTCGGGAGGGATTGCCAAGTTCTCTGGACCGAAAGCCACCTCTTCTTCCACGCTCATGCAGAATAATTGGCTCTCTGGCTCCTGGAACACCATTCCGACCAGGGTCGAGAGCTGAGCGACGCTGTGCTTGGTTATGTCGTATCCGAAGACCTCGACTAAGCCTTCGAGGGACCCTTTGATTGCATGTGGGATTAAACCATTCGACAACATGGCGAGCGTTGTCTTACCGGCGCGGTTGGCGCCAAGGACCGTCACGAACTCGCCCTCTTCGATCGAAACGGAGATATTGTCGAGCGCATGCCTTTCGGCGCCCTCGTAGATAAAACTCACTCCGCTCATCTTCAACGCATGCATTCTATGCACTGGTCCCGTTCGTCCAATCGGAGGGGTTCTGTATTAAACCTTTGTCGATTCGAAGGAGCCAGAAGGCAGGGGATGTGCTTCAGGCAGGATAGAATAGTGCCCTGTTGCCTTTGCGCACCACGCGGAGCCTTCCCTTTTTAGATAGTGATGCCAACGCCTTTGTGGCCTGCTCTGGAGGCAACCGGCTAATCCGGACCAACTGCCCCTTTGTGGAGCCATTTGGCCTCAACGCATTCATTATGCGCTCCTCCGCATCCTCCTCGCCCGCCGCATCCAATACTTTCAGCGCTTTGCGCATGGGAGGGGCGGGAGGCGGCACGAGCCTGTAGACCTCCGCTTTGCCAGCACTATCCAGGATCGTGCTTCCGGCGGAGATCAACCTGCCGAGGGAGAGTGTGATACTATCCTCAGGGTAGCCAGTCAGGGCCATGAGATCCCGAAGTGTTTTCCCTTCTTCTGTGATCAGCGACAGAATCTCGCCGTCCATCAGGTTCTGCGGGGGGTGTTTGTCCTTCACGACCGATATGCTATCTAGATGCGTCTTCAGAAAAGTCCTGCTAGCGACCTTGAACTTATCCAGGTCCTCGTCGAGGAGCTGCTCGAGTTCGTCGACGTCAAGGCCCATCTCCCGCCATCGCTGTAGCTTGGCCCTGTAGAGCTTCTTGCGCAGCTCCACCGGTTTCTGATCGACCATGTGGGTTATCTCACGGGTCCCGTTGTTCATAGCGGCTTCATCGACGTCGGTCCGGGTCGTGATGGTGTACCTTACGCTCGAGCCCCTCAAAACGTGATGGATATCCTCGAGCCTGTCGAAGAGTTTCTCATCCTCTCCAAGGCTGAGCTCGAAATCGTATTCACCGATGACTGGTACTGCGTCTATCTGTCTCATTCGCTCGATTATCTGTGTGGGCGATTCGCCCTCACTACTGAGTTCGATACGAATGTAGGTCTTTATCATTGGAGATCACTTGGCTGGAAGACACAATAGTCTCTCTCTTTGATATTGTTTTCGAATCTTGAGAATACAGGTACATGAATGGCAGATGTGAGGTTAATATACGAGTCAGCAACATAACACTGGCGCATGCCTCCTGATGCGAACAAACGGTTCCTAATGACCGCTTTTTCGAGACATTACAGAGATGTCTCCATCGCCATGCCGGACAGATTCGCGCGAAGGGAGTTCGGATTCATGTTCTTCGACAGAGACTATGTCATGAGACATCTGGGATTCGCGAAGAGGGCTGAACTGAAGAACTACCTCGTCGATAACGTGCCATCCCACGCATATTACTCATGTGCATATTACGAGAAGCCGAATGCCCCTACTATGCCAGATAAGAAATGGCTGGGTGCAGACCTCATATTCGATCTTGACGCAGACCATGTCGAAGGGACGAAAGGGATGACCTATGAGAAGATGCTGGGAAGGGTCAAAGAAGAGGTGATCCGGCTCATGGACGAATTCCTCCTGGGGGACCTAGGCTTCGATTATGATTCGCTCAAGGTGGTGTTCTCCGGCGGTCGAGGATATCACGTTCACATCAATGATCCGAGGGTCTTCCGACTGTCGAGTCACGAGAGGAGGGAGATAGTGGATTATGTGACGGGAACTGACCTAGACATCGATTGGGTATTTCCCGAGACCTCCTTCGAGATGGCGAGGTTCAAGGATAGACCTTCGATAGCGCATAAGAGGGCCATGCCGAAGCTCGAGGATGGTGGGTGGCGGAGGCGTATGAGGCGGGGCATTGATGAACTACTGAAGGAGTTGGAGGACGCCGATGAGACCACCGCAAAGGGCACTCTTGCCAAGATATCAGATGGGGGGTCCAGAGAGATAGGTGTGAAGACCTTGGAGGGCGTGTACGACGATCTATTCAAGGGTAGTCAGGGAAAGAGAGGGGTCGACAGGATGAGAGATGACGACACCTTCGAGGTATTCTCCGAGAAGAGACGTGCGGACGCGTTCCTATCCATCGTTGAGATGAGGGTCAAGGGACGGATGAAGGGTGAGACGGACGAACCCGTCACTTCGGATATCAAGCGGCTGATAAGGCTGCCGTCATCGCTGCACGGCAAGACGGGGTTCGAGGTCATCCCCATGAAAAGAGACGATGTCGAGGACTTCGACCCGTTCACATCGGCTGTCTCGAAGACATTCGGGGAGGAGCCAGTTCGAGTGAACTGTCTTGGACCGACCGAAGTGTCCCTCAAGGAGCGAATGTTCACGTTGGATGAGGGACAGAACACCGTGCCAGAGTATGCTGCCATCTACCTGATATGCAGAAAGCTGGCGACTTTTGATTCCTGATGCACAAAATATTAATTCGGTCCAGGTCATCTTAACGCGCAATGCCATTATCAAAAAAGGTCCTGGAGGACTCGGTCAGATTGACCAGGATCCACAAGATCAAGATCATGTTATACATGCTCCAGGTGGCCATCCTGGTGGCACTGGCGTTCCTCGTAGTTTTCATCATAGGGGATGCGAAGATCAAACCGAGCCTATACCTTCCCCTCGACTCCTTCGCCGCGGTGGTCGTCTTGATCCTGTTTGTGATCTGCGTCGAAGGCTTCTTCTTCAGAATACTGGAGATACGATTCGCCAGAAGCTCCAGCGCAAGACACCTTATGGCCAAAACATCGATGAAGAGAGCGATACTGATAGCGATCATAAGTGCAGTCATCACCTTCGTGCTCATGGTACCATCGATACTCTCGGTGGTCGAGGACGCCACGGAGAGGACGGTCGCGGTCACCGATGGCATTGACTACTCTTTCTGGTCGAGGGACCCGGTCGCGATGTTGAGGGCTTCTGAGATCAGGGCCACTTCGCAGGACGTTGTCCAGCTATACCTGGTCAACGATGCAGTATATCAGCAGTACAATGGCAGCTTGGACGAGATGTACTCGATGAGATTGAATCATGACGACTACATAATCGACGGGGAGTTGACCATAACGATTCCATACGCCGATCACACCCTGTTCCATCTGGTGCTCAATGACCTGGACTATCCTGGCGCAATCATCACCGTGACCTTGTCGAACGAAGTGTCAGAGACATTCACCGGGCTCGTATCACTCCTCGCCCTCGCATTCGTAGTGGCGAACATAGCGTGGGCCGCGTATCTGGTCCCGATTGAGAGGAAGTACTCCCACGGATCCATCTACAAGTAGCCATATAGGGAACAGCAGGTTTCCCGACGCTTTATCGTAAAACCGGATTTCTTCAGGAGAGTCACGGTGGACTCTGAAGGCATCACGATCCCGTCCAAGCCGGCCTGGACCGCATCGAACTCCCATGACCTGTTACGTCTCGACCTCATGCAACCGAAGACGAGCCTGGTCTCGGGCATCCGTTCGCGTGCGAGAGAGATGATCTCGATCATATCGCTTGGAGATGGAGGCAACGCGGCCGCATAGCGCGTGCCTTCCGTTGGGATTAGGGATATCAGGACCAGGACTGGGACTCCGATGTCGGCTACTTCTGCGACCGCCCTCCTCTCACCCCTCAGCTGTCCGCCATGAATCCCGACGCATATGTGCGGAGCAACCAATGTAGCTCCGAGAGATTTGAGAGATTTCAGGACACGCGTATAGTCCTCGACCTTCGCCTGCAACCCCAAGACATCCTTGATGGTCTCGTCCGACCCGTAAATGTCGATGGAGAAAGCGTCCACGCCGCTTCGGACGAGCTCTGCCAGTTCGTTCCTGGGTGTGAGACCGATATGCGCATTGATCTTGAGGGATGTCTCAGCCTTTATGCGCGCAATCGTCGAGATGAAATCATTCAGAGGGACCTTGCCATTCGCATCCGATCCGCCGCTGAGCAAGAATCCCTTTGCGCCTCGGGCCTCAATTGTCTTGGCGAATTTGAGCAGATCGTCCGGAGTGGTTGCCGAGACCATCCCTTCGAGATATTTCCCGCCACAGTGTTTGCATCTGAGAGCACATACTGCACCGGTCACGGAAACTGAAGGGAAGCTGCGCCCGGGGTAGAAGCACTCGATCTCTCTCGGCACGATCCCTTAGCAACGCCCGGTCGACATATCAAGCTTATGAGAGGAGCGGGTCGGAAAGGGGGTTGTCCAGGCAAAAGCTTTATTTGCGACCCTTTCTCTAGGGCCCCTGCTGGTCTGCATGAAAGCTTTCGAAGTTAAGGGTCAGTTCAGACTATCGGTCAAGGAATGGCAACCATTCTCTATTGAGGTTGCGTCAACTGATGAAAAGGGCGCCGTAGATAAACTGCTGGCATTGATCGGCAGCAGGCATAACGTCAAGAGAGCGTTCATCAAGATCGACGGCGTTAAATCCCTCAAACCAGAGGAGATCACGAATCATACCGTGAAATACCTGCTGGAGGCAAAGAAGTGATTGATGAGACGGTGCTCAGAGAGAACATGATGAGGCTCGATACGGCCAAGGCACAGATGGAAGGGCTTGCGAGACAACAGGAATTGATCCAGCTCGCCATCGAAGAGCACGTGAAGGCTCGCGAGACCGTTAAAAGCCTCTCCACGGGAGCGCCCGGGGACGACTTGATGATACCAATCGGCGCTGATTCGTATATCTACGCGAAGGCGTCCGAGAGGAAGGACGTCGTCATCGGCGTCGGCTCCGGTGTATCGGTCCAGAGGGACGCCGTGGAAGCGCAGAAACTATTGGAGACCAGGATAGAGGAGCTGTCCCAGGCGTTCCAGAAGGTCTCAGAGAAGGCCGCGCAGGCAGAGGCCACCATTCAGCAATTGTCACAGTTGGTTCAGAGTCAATATGAGGAGATGCAGGCAGGCCATATGGCCTGAGGGCTTATCATGTTCCGAGCGCTGAAGGAGAAATTCTCCGCCGCCTCGAAGGTCGCGGAGAGCAGGTCGATTGACGACATCTCAGAAGTCGCCGGTGATTCTGGAAGGAGGCTCAGGCAGAGCGTCCTTGACGATGTCCTCCACGAGCTGGAGATGGGGCTTCTCGAAGCCGATGTCGCTCTGGCGGTCGCAGAGGAACTCACGAAGAGTGTAAGAGGAGCATTGGTGGGCAAGAGGATCGACAAGGGATTCAAGATCGAGGAGGCCATCGAACTTGCACTGCGGGTCGCCGTGAGAGATGTCCTGCAAACCAATACTTTCTCCTTGAAGGATGCGCTGGCCTCCAAGGACCCACCTTATGTCATGATGTTCGTTGGCATAAACGGAACCGGGAAGACCACAATCATTGCCAAGATGGCGAACCGGCTCAAGGCCCATGGGTACAGCGTAGTTCTCGCAGCAGCCGACACTTTTAGAGCGGGCGCGATAGAACAGTTGACGATACACTCCGAGAAACTGGGATGCAAGATAATCAAGCACCAGGCAGGAGGGGACCCCGCGGCCGTGGCATATGACGCCATCGAGCATGCGAAGGCGCGCAAGAGAGGGGTCGTGCTGATCGACACCGCAGGCAGGATGCAGACCAATGCGAACCTGATGGACGAGATGAAGAAGATCAAACGCGTGGCGAAACCGGATCTCATCGTGTTCGTCGGAGATTCGCTTGCCGGATCAGATGCGGTGATGCAGGCTAAGAAGTTCGATGAGGCTGTCGGAATCGACGTCGTCGTGTTGACGAAGATAGATGCTGATGCGAAAGGCGGTGCGGCGCTGTCCATCGCGAAGGCGGTCGGCAAGCCGATCGCATATGTTAGCTTCGGTCAGGAGTATGACCAAATCCGGCGTTTCGACGCTGACTGGATGGTCGGAAGGATCTTCGGGGACAAGCAATCCGCATCCACTCAGGATTTCTGAACGGAGGGTATTGCGTCTCCTGCGAAGAGCAGGGCGAAGACTTTCGTGTCGGACATCAAGTTATCAATCACGCAGTATTCATTCGCGTCGTGTGCCATCGAGTCCAGAGACGCCCAGACCACGGCGTCGATCCCTTCGCGCCTGAAGGGCGTGGCGCATGTGCCGCCACCCATGCCCGTGGGGCGTGGCTCCACTTTCTTGATCACCTTGATGGCTTCGGTTAGTCTCTTCACAATCTCAGAATCCACGCTGGTCCTCGGGGGCGCGTCGGCCCTCTGATCGACATCCAGCACGATTTTGGCACCGCTCTCCGATTCGATTTCTTTGGCTACCCTGTGCATATCGGACAGTATCTCGTCCAAACGGTATTCCGGAAGGACCCTGAAATCAAAGGCGAATCTCTGCTTCCCCGGGATAGTATTGATGTTGGGGCCGTTTGATTCACATCTGGTCGCAGCGAAGGTGCTCGGAGGAGGGTTGAAGAGCGGGTCGCTATCCGCGTATTTCGCACGCAGCTCGTCCGTTACCCTCAACATGTACTTGGCGGCAACCTCGAGAGCGTTCACGCCCTCGTTCGGAGTGCTTGCGTGAGTCTGCTTCCCGAGAACCTCGACGTTCACCCAGAGGATACTCTTCTCCACCACCTCTAGCTCAGAGCCATCGGACGCACCGTGGTCGGGGACCACCGCGAGGTCGCCTTTCTTGAACAGCCCCTTTGTGAGCAGGAACTCGATACCATGATCGTTGCCCTGCTCCTCGTCGGCCACGAATGCGAGGTTGATGTTCATCTCAGGCACAATCCCAGCAGCCTTGACAGTCGCCAAAGCGAAGAGAGATGCGATGAGCTCTTGACCGTTGTCCTCAGAGCCTCGGCCATAGATCCGTCCATCCTTGATCAGAGGATCGAATGGCGGAGAGGTCCAGGCAGTGACATCACCTTCAGGGACCGTGTCCATGTGTGTTACGACCCATAGATTCCTGTCGACGCGGCCTGCGAGTCGGAGTATGATGTTCGGACGGCTTCCGGAAGGAACCCTTGTGTCACCTGAGCTAAAGACCTCTGCTTTGCCCAGACCGAGGGCGGCTGCCAACTTGATGAGGAAATCCGCGCGTGCCTGCTCGCCCTCACCTCCGCTGTCAGGTGCGATCGCCTTTATTCTAAGCATCGAGCAGAAATCCTTGATCATGCCATCTTTCCGCGCGTCGACCAGTCGTGAAAGCTCCAACGTATCCATGTGATCCTCACACCCTTTCGACCAGGATATCAGGGATCGACCATATGACGTTTGCTGATTATCGGCATCATGCCTCGATCAGCATACCGACCGCGTTCCCTCCACCAAGGCAGAGGGTCGCTAGGCCGCGGTGGGCGTCGTGCTTCTTCATGGCATAAACCAGCGTGGTCAGGACACGCGCGCCGCTGCATCCGATCGGATGGCCGAGGGCGACTGCGCCACCGTTGACGTTGAATCGATCCTGGGGGATGTCGAGCACACGCATGATCGCGACCGAGGCTGTCGAGAATGCTTCGTTGTGCTCGAACAGATCGATGTCCTTGATGGTCAGTTTGTTCCGCTCAAGAAGTCTGCGGGCAGCATCGATCGGGGCCTCCATCAGAAGCTCTGGCTTCGTTCCCGTCGTCACATAATCCACAATCCTGGCCAGCGGAGTGATTCCTTTTTCGCTAGCGACATCCCCATCCATTATGACAAGAGCCGATGCTCCGTCGTTGATGCTCGATGAATTGCCAGCAGTTAGAATACCATCATTTCGGAACACCGGCTTGAGCTTCGCCAGAGATTCGATCGATGTGTCCTCTCGAGGACCCTCGTCGGTCGAGAATATGATGTTACCCTTCTTCGAGGGTATCTCGACATCGACCGTCTCGTCCCTGAATGCTCCGGACTTTATGGCGGCGATTGCCTTCTTGTGGCTACCACAGGAGAATTCGTCTGCTTCGAGCCTAGTGATGCCGTGTTTCTGTGCAACTATCTCGCCAGTGTTGCCCATGTGGAAATCGTTGAACACGTCCCACAAACCGTCCCTCACCATGGAATCGACGAGTTTGGAATCGAACAACTTGTACCCGAACCGCGCCTTCTCCAGAAGGAAGGGTGCGTTCGACATGTTTTCCATGCCTCCTGCGACGATGATCTTCTCACGGCCTGCGAGAATCGCATCGCTGGCAAGCATCACTGCCTTCATGCCGGATCCGCAGACCTTGTTTATGGTCAGTGCAGACACGGAATCTGGCAGCCCTGCCCAGAGGGCAGCTTGTCTGCCAGGGTTCTGGCCCAGACCTGCAGACAGGACATTGCCCATGATGCATTCTTCGACCTCTCCCGGCTCGATGCCCGCGCGTCGCACGGCTTCCTTGACGGCCACGGCGCCCAAGCGTGGTGCGCCTATGTCCTTCAGTGCTCCTCCGAACTTGCCAATGGCTGTCCTCGTCGCACTTGCGATTACCGGTTGTGACATTGTTGATCACACCCCCAGCTCAACCGAATGTCGGTGCTGGATGTGGTCAATTGATTCGAATATCCGTATTTATATTTTGTTGATGGTACCCTTCGACATTCGCCGAATCGGCTTGTGAAGATGTCGTCTGGATGATATCGGGGGCTCGTACCACCCAACAGCCAACCTCCTAGGCGCCTCGGTTCTCACCGATGAGGTTTCGGGTGCGCGGGATCCGCACTTCTTGCACCTGAAGCCCTGGCCATGACCCATCGACCCCATGGATTTCCCGCAGTTCACACAGGCCGGGTTCCTCATCTTCCTGACATCCCGGGATAGGTGTGTTACCTGCAGCTTCTCGATGTTCAGTGTCCTCGGTGATGACCTTACAGACCCGAAGGCGACCACCTCGTCTCCAGGGATCAGAGATCTAGCAACTTCTCGGAAACTCTTCGAGGGTTCGTAGAACGCCGCATCGATTTCTGAACCGTCGGATATCCTGATGACGACATGACCGCCAGGGATTGTCACCGGCCTAGTAATCACGCGGGCCTCGACCTTGGCCGAATCGCCGGGACGAAGCTGGTGGATCCTCTTCCTGACGATATGGTCCTCTGTACCCTGATTCGAGAGATACATGAGCCATCGTTCGGGCCTCTCACCCCGGATCATATCGCTAGCAAGCATAAGGTCACTCTGGGAATCGCCCCTGATACCGTATAGGACGGGACAGGGAGACCCTGGGACTATCGCCACATGGCCGTTCTCATGATCGTAGTTGTTGAATGTGCTAGTGATGCTCTTATCCATCATGATGACGCTGGCAGCGTCAATCACCCGCTCTTTTCCGAGCATGGAAGGATGCCGATAGGTGATGACCTCCCATGTGCGGTCGCGCGGTCTCCAGGCGGCAGCGGCAGCGGCCCCGATCAACCCTCTTCCGCCCTTGTACACCTTCCACTGGGCTCCACATTCTCGAAGGGTCGCCTCCACGTCCTCCAGCCTGACGATCGCCCTCACAGTCATCCAATACAGCGAAGGTGGTGGACGGGTCAATGTGCATAGTATCCCGGGGTTCGTGCTGTGATATTCGAACCGGGCGTTTGATTCCAAGACTTCTGCTGCCCGGGCAAGAAGTCTTCCTGGGTCGACCGGAGTTCCGCTCTTGAAATACATGATCTTGCGGCCCCCGATATGGCCACAGACTGCCCCTCGCCCAGTTCCGGTCCCGAGCTGGATGCTCACTGCAGCATTGCCCCTCGTCTTCCAGGGGACGTTCGGGTTGAGCCTGACCAACCTTGGCAGGCCGATGAGGTCATAGTCCCTCAACTCGTCGAGCATCAGGGTTGCGAGGTATGTCGTGCACATACCCTCGGGCGAATCGGTATCGTCGAAGGCGAGCGTAGTCCCGGGCACAATCCGCCAAACGTCCGCAACCGACAAAAGGGTTGCCATCAGGTCACGGGGCGAATAGCCCAAACTTGGAGACCTGTGACGAATATCTCACTATCAAAGACCAGGGTGCAATCCAATATGCTGAGACCGTCCTGCAACGTCCCCAGAGATTCGCATGGCCAGAGAACTATATTCGTTTCGTGGCGCTCGTCGAACAGACGATAGGCCCCGTCTGAATCATGCTCGACAAGGCCCTTCAGATTGAATCGATCGCCTTCGAACAGCTGCCAGGATGCGCTGAGTGTGGAGAGTGTCAATGCATTCTCCGAGGAGGAGAGCTGTTCGACGTCGTCATAGACCGTGAAGAGGGTGGGCCCGCCTTCACCGAACGATATCTCGCCTCTTGCCAGGATCTTGCCACCGATGGATGTATGATTGCTGGGAGGAGGCGCTGCGGAGGGGGTGCAAACGACCTTCAGCGAGGATTGCCCGGATTCGTCTATCAGCATGAGGATCTCGGTGCCAGATTCGTATCGCTTCAGGCCCGTGAGTATGCCATATGTCATGACCCTAGCTCCGTCGAAGTCGGATGACAACTCATCGATAGAAAGCAAGGCAGGTTCCATTCCATATGAGAGCAAAAGCACGGAGGATAAGGCTAGAGCGGCTATCGCTGCATTGCATCTCAGACCTGGCAGATCCATACGCTTCCGATTTGAGAGGGAATGCTATAGAGAAGGGGATTGCATGTAGCGGTTTGCGAGCAAATCCTTTTAACATTATTCAGATTACCATCCCCCAAGGTGAGCGATTGGCCAAACGGATAACGATAGAATATCGATTGGAACTGAGCGTGCTCATTGTCATTGCGTTCGCTTTGGTGACACTGGTGGGGGTCGTCGGTGTATTCTTTGAGGACTCGCTATCATCATCCATTTCGTTTCTGAGCGATTTTTCGACGCCTTTTGGAGCGTGGGTGTATTGGTTGATCATTGTGGGCCCGATTGGCCTGGTGTCCGGGATATGGTGGCTCTATGATTATTTCAAGAAATCCAGGAAGCTTGAGGACTTGATGAAGACTCCGAGCAAGGCGAAATTCGTGAGGAACTTGGATGACATCGAGTATCTCGCATGGTCCCTGCCGCAGCGATTCGAGGACCGTGTATTGGATCGCAAGAAAGGATTCGGGCTCTGAGCTCTATACAGGCCCCCCAGCGCTTCCACTGGAAGGTTATTGCTGCACACCCCCTCAAGAAAGGGGAGGGGGCTGGACGAGGATCGTCCCATTCGATGCCCTCAGCCAACCAATTATCTTCTCGGAATCATCGATGTTGCATCTCACAGTCAATCGAATATGATCCTTCTTGACATCACTGAGGACATCTGATAGAAGATAGAGTCTAGAAATCAGACTGTAACTCTCATCCACAATCGGGAGTGATGCTTCGATGACATGATTCCTTCCTTGTGTCTCACGTATGAGATCTCTTATGAGGTCCAATCCATCCCCAGTAAGAGACGATACGAATATCAGTTGTCTTGAACCTATGATTCCTTGGACCATCTTGCGTGATTCTTCTATCTTCTCTGAGGATATCTTGTCCGACTTGGAACCAACAGCAACAACAAGAGTGTCACCTACCTTTGGAACGAGTATATCAAAGGCAGTCCTCGTCTTCATCTCAAGAATCTCTGGATCATCACTTGAATCGAATACGAACAAAACGATATCCGAATAGAATATCTCTTCAAGAGTCGATTTGAAAGCGTTGATGAGATCTGGAGGTAGATCTCTGATGAATCCGACGGTATCTATCATCAGTGCATGCCCTTTCAATCCAGGAATCCTTCGTGTCGTTGTTGATAGAGAAGAGAATAATTCTGAACTGACTTCAACGTCTGAGCTACATAATGCATTCATCAACGCTGATTTCCCAGCGTTCGTATAACCTGCTAATGAGACAAGCAGATATCCTTGTTCATGACGTCTCGATCTCTTCACTTCTCTGCTCTGTGATATTTCTATTAACTTCTTCTCTAAACGTTTGATATGATTTCTTGCATGTTCATAGTACACATCAGTCGCATATGCGCCACCAGAAAGGAATCCAGGTCGTTCACCACTCTTGGCCTTATTTATCCATTCACGCAAGAAAGGTTGTTCATATCTCAACCTTGCTAATTGCACCTGTGTGATCGCCTCTGGTGTCTGAGCATGTTCTGAGAATATTCTCAGGATTACTCCGACTCTATCGACGCACTCCTTCTGGAATCTCATCTCGAGGGAGTGATGTTGTGATGGTTTCAGACGATCATTGATTACAATGATATCCGGGTCGCATCCCTTGATTTCTTCTGCAATCTCCTCTATCTTCCCAGGACCAAAATAGCTCGCACTATGGGGGAAGTCTCGTTTCTGAACGAATTCCTTCACGATTTCATATTTCAGAGTATGAAGCAACGAATACAATTCCGATAGATCCGTTGTTCGTGATAGTATGACTGCGCGCATTTGATGTGGTTCATGTAACATAATCATTAATCATAATGCATTCTATGTCGGAATTCGACCGGAAGCAAAGGTATCTTGACCGAACCTTCCGATGGAATATTCCCTGCCTCATGCAATGGGGGTAGCAGAAAACACTTCCATCGGAAATAAAGGGGGGGCCCTACCTTGATGTATGCGTCTATACATTCCCATGACATCATCCGAAAGCACATTTCACTAGGTTTCCTGGCTAGAGCAAAACCTGGAAATTTTGGGTCTGCAGGAAAAATGGGATTCGTGGATAATATTAACACTTAAGTACGGTGCCCCGTATTCCCCAAATCCCACCGTTTCAAGTGGATTCCGAGAACGGCTTCCACAGGAAGCAGCGGGGCGGGGAAAGACGTTTTGGCTTTCGGGGGCTATCGATGCAGGACACCATATTCCAACAGTACATAAGGTCCAAGTCAATATTCAAAGGCGACAGGGACGTGTTGCGGTCATCATACATACCCGACGAGCTACCGCATAGGGAGGAGCAGATTAATCAGCTCGCATCCATACTCGTCACCGCCCTGGAGGGACAGAGGCCCTCGAACGTATTGCTTTTCGGCAAGACGGGGACCGGGAAGACTGCCACCATCAAGTACATCGGCAAGGAAATCGAAAAGGCCAGGTCCGATCTCCGCAATGTGCACTTCCTCTACATGAATTGCGAAGTTGTGGATACGCAATACGGCGTCCTGCAGAACATCGGCAACGAGTTCATCGAGGACTTCGAACAGAGGATACCGTTCACTGGTTGGAGCACGGAACGCGTCTACAACATACTGAGGGAGAAGATAGACGAAGACCGGAGGGTCATCGTCATCGCATTGGACGAGATCGACAAGCTCGTCTCGAAGAGCGGAGACGATGTGCTGTACCATCTCTGCAGGATCAACGACGACCTCAAGAACGCAAAAGTGAGCGTCATCGGCATATCCAACGACCTAAAGTTCACAGAATTCCTGGATCCGCGAGTCAAGAGTTCTTTGAGCGAGGAGAAGATGGTCTTCCCTCCATACAACGCCGAGCAGTTGCGGGACATACTCGGGCAGAGATCCGCATTGGTGTTCGAGGAGAACGTTCTGGAGCCATCGGTCATACCTCTTTGCGCTGCATTGGCCGCGCAGGAGCACGGGGATGCCAGACGGGCACTGGACCTGCTGAGGGTCGCGGCGGAGATCGCAGAGAGGAATCATCTGCCCATCGTGAACGATTCCGATGTGACCAAAGCAAAGAACAAGATCGAAATGGACTGCGTCAGCGAAGCCATACGAACGCTGCCTCTGCAATCCAAGATGATATTGATGGGTGTGGTGCTAAGTGGTGAGCGCGGGTACGGAAAACTGACCACGGGTGACCTTTATGAGACCTACAAGGAACTCTCTCTGTGCACATCGACCGCGGTATTGACCCAGCGCAGGGTGACGGACCTGGTGTCCGAGCTCGACATGCTCGGACTCGTGCACGCGCGCGTGAAATCCTTCGGTCGCGGCGGTCGGACAAAGGAGATCGAGCTCAGCGTTCCGCAGCACGAAGCCAAGAAGTCTCTCGAAGAGGATGAGATCCTGGGTCAGCTGAAGAACTATAAGCTGAGGTATCAGACGACCCTCATGTGAACCACTGACTCACACTTTCTCTTCTGGAGGTGGAGTCGGTTCCACCGCAGGCGGTTCAGGTGGTGGGGGTGGAGCCTCCACGGGTTTCGTGGCTTCGATCCGTCGTTGCGCATCGAATTCGCGTTGGGCCGCTTCTCTTCTCCGGGCGATCCTCTTCCTTATTCTGAACGTGAACGCCACATCGACCACGATGGGTGCGGCGACGATGAATGCCATGCTTATCCAGAGATTCCTGACGCTGTTCTCCGGGGCAGGGCTACCGAGCGAGTCAGTGGCCCACAGCTTCAACAGTCCGAACCATGGCATCTCGCCCCTTGCAATGCCGACTACCCAATCCAGCTTGACCGGGCTGTATCTGCTCGGCAGCGATTGGTCGACATTGAGATTGTGATCTCCTTTCGTGATGTATCCGCTCGGAAGCGCGGAATACTGTCGGAATGCAGTTATGATCCTTCCTATATCGATCGATGTGGACGTGTCTCTGTATCCGACGTTTCTTATCGTGAGGGTGCTTGTGAGGTGATCCCATGTATCCGATGGGTTGGATGTGCTCCACTTGTTGTCCTCATCGGGTATGTCTCTCAGGGCCGGCGCGCTGTAGCTGACCCCGTCTGCGTTGCCCTGTAGGTATATCATCGCCCTATGGATGATTGGCGTGCCGGCCAACTGACCGTTCACTCTGTAGATGACGACGTCTCCGTAATCTCCATAGGTCTTGTGTCCGGAGGTGTAACCGTCCATGTATGTATGGATATCTGTGACGGAATCGATGTCCTTGACCAGGACCAGATCTCCTGTATCTATGGCCCCAATGTAGCTGGTGTTATCATTGCTATGCATCATGCTGTCCGATTCGACGACCACGAGCGGTGGCCATAGGCCAGTGTATGCATACATGACGACGAGTATGCTCAAGACGAGTGCCAAAGCTATGCCCGCATCCCTCAGGAACTGGAGCCCTGGAGATAGTTTCTTCTTGCGCTCTGGCACACTCCCCTCACTCGCCACAACGCCATGAGTGGAAGTAAGGTATAAAATGAATATGGTGTGCCTATGAGTCATTGGCTCAGCTCGATGTCATTAAAACAGAGAAATTGATGTCGAAAGGGGTTTGAACGACAGCCACGCCCGATCAGCTGCAGGTGCAGTTGTTAGCAGGGCAGTCGTTCACTACATCGTAATCGTAGGTGTAGTTGTAGTCGTAATTGAATTCATGAGGGGTCTGCGTCGTGTCTCCGCCGAACGCCCACTGCCACATGTGCTGCCACATGTTCATATGGCCGCTGCCGTCATTTGTGCCCATACCCTTCGAGTCCGCGCTCGAGGAGGTCAGGACGCCGCTCGCTGCTGCGATCCCGGCGAAACCGAGAACCGCGACCACTCCGACAATCGCGACTATGATTGTTGCCTTCATATCTTATTCACCTCTCTTTTTCGGCGCTAGGAGCCCGGGATACCCGTTCGCCCTTCGCGCCTCTTGAGGTTATACTTCGGTGAAAGGGTATTTGGACCTATGCTGAAAAGTGGCTCGAACCTTTGCACCCCAGTGAAAAGTGAGGTGAAAAGTGCCATCTGGGCTATCTTCTGAGGTTGATCCTGACCTTGTTGGTGGAGCCGTGCCTCACCTTGGAGACGACCCCCTTCTGCTCGAGACGTTCGAGGACCCTAGAGACCTTGGCATTGGACATTTTCGTACGTTGCATGAGGTCCTTCTGCAGGGCCTCTCCTCCCGAATCCATGATCGATTTGAACATGGTCCTCTCATCTCCCGAAAGCAGCCTCAAGGCGAGGTACCTCTCCTCCATCTCCTTGTCCTCAGAAACGGCAGCCTTTTCGACGACGGGTAATGAGATCGCTTCCTCCTCGATCGCAGGCTCCGAAGCCGCGGCCTTGTCCCCCGTCACGGAGGGCTCCTCATCCTTAGGGGGCGGCGGCAAGGTCATCGAGGGCGGGAGGGGCACATACTCCTGACGAAGGAGTATGAACATCACCGCGACAGCGATAATCAGAGATGCTAGGATGATCAGGGCTAGGTTGGGCGTGGAATATGTATGGATGTTGTCCCACATGCCCTTCTGATCCTCGGTGGTGGTTGTCGGCTCGTTATTGAGGATCGCATAGGCTAACAGGGCTATCGCGATGAACGCGAGAACTGCGGCTATGATCTTGGTCCATTTGGTCATCCGGATCACTCTGATATCCTGGAGAATGTAGAACCTGATAGAATAAGTAAACGTTGGTCCACCAATCGACGGAAAGATAGAAATCCATTCAGCGTCTTCACACGGCCTGGGCGGAGACAGTGTCTGAAAAGAGCAACAGGCGCATTTCGAAGGACGAATACTTCATGAACATCGCCATCGAGGTTTCGCGTAGGAGTACGTGCACCCGCAGGCAAATCGGCGCAATCATTGTGAGCCCACACGGAGAGATAAAGAGCACGGGATACAACGGCAATCCACGAGGGTTGCCTCACTGCGAGGAGATGGGATGCATCCGGGACAAACTGAACATCCCCTCCGGAACGCGTATGGAGACCTGCACAGCGGTTCACGCCGAGCAGAACGCACTGATTCAGGCGGGGACCAATGCTCAAGGTTCTACAATGTACTCCACAATCGTGCCCTGCCCCATATGCGCCAGGATGATACTCAATTCACAGATCACGCACGTGGTCTTCATAGGGGATTATTCCGATCTATCTGGTCTGGAATTGCTCAAGCAGGGCGGAGTCAAGGTGACCAGATTGGACAAAGCCTCCTTCGAGGGGCGCCTCCCACACTGACAGGGCATGCTTTTTGCTTCTAGACTCTGCATGAGTCCTCGTGCCAACCGTCGAATGTCGAAAACAGTCGCCAGATTACCGGATCCCGCTCATCCAATCGTCGATGTACATCGAAACCATTATCCGCAAAAGACCGTTATCCAAAAAACTGACGTGGCTTTCATGGGGAAGGCAGAAATCCTCCAGAAGATCAAGACCGCGGAGGAGCAGGTCCGCGCGATGATCAAGCAGGCTGAAGAGAAGCGGAAAGCGCTGCAGGCCGAGGGAAAGCGGATGACTATAGACGTGGTTGACGCTGCTGACGCCGAGCTGAGAAAGCAGATCGACCGCCGCATAGCAGATGCCAAGAACGACATCGATGCGAAGAAGAAGGCAATCCTCGCCGAAGGTGTCAGAAAGGCAGAGGCTCTGAAATCACGCGCTCGTGCCAACTCGAGCAACGTCAGAGCGCTGGTTCTAACGGAGTTCGAGAGGACCGCAGATGCTTAGGCCGGAAGAAATGACCCGCGCGGTGGTAGTCGGGTCGATTGAGAGCCTCGACGTCACGATCGAGGGTCTGTACGAGCTTGGAGTACTGCATCTCATCGATTTCAACGAACAGGATGAGGACTTCAAGATCGGCCAACCGTTGGGAAAAGCGTCGGATGCGTCGAAGAAACTCATCAAGCTCCGGTCGATGATCCGAGCGCTCGAGATAGAGCCGCACAAGCCACGTGAGAAGATGCCCGTCTCCGAGATCACCAAGACCTTGGAGCAGGCGCTCGTAACACTCGACCTCAACACTTCCAAGAAAGCCGAGGACCGACAGAGGATACAGTCACTCATCCACGAGAAGAGGGCCGAGATGGCCTCACTCGAACCTTTTACAGCGTTTGGGATCTCCATTGAAGACCTCGGAGGCTACGAATCGATCGTCTCATTCGCAGGTCTCTGCGCGACCGATCCCACGAACGCGTTCAACAGCAAACTCCGTGATTCGGAGATGTTCACTAATCCGCGTAAGAGCGATATCGCGGTCGCAGTCTTTGTCAGAGCAGAGGACCGGGCCGAAGCACTGCGAATATTGACCACGCATGGGTTCCAGGAGGCGAAGATACCGCAGGTGACCGGTGCCCCTGGAGATATCATTGCTAGGGACAAGACTGAGATTGCGGACCTCGAGAAGGACCTTGAGCGGACGGAGGCGGACCTCGATGCCATCAGGAAGAAATTCGCCAGCCTCATCATCTCATCCGAGGAACATCTGTCTATCGAGGTGCTCAAGGCGGAGACGCCTCTGAAGATAGCGACCACGATGAATTCGTTCGTGATCGATGGATGGATCCCTAGCAGCAAGGTCAAGATGCTTCAGGATGCCCTGAACCGGCAATGTTGCGGCCTTGCCTTCGTGGAGACCCTTCCGAGTGAGAAGGGGGACGAACCTCCTGTCAAGTTGAAGAACGCAAAGCCAGTCAGACCATTCGAGTTCTTCCTTGATCTCGTGTCGACTCCCAAGTATGACGAGATCGACCCGACGCTTATCCTGTTCATCACATTCCCTATCTTCTTCGGGTTCATGATCGGCGACCTCGGATTCGGGCTGGGACTAATGGCGCTCGGCGCCTTCATGAGATTCAAGCTCAAGGATTCGCCAGACCTGAAGATGCTCGGCACGATCATCATCGTCAGCGGTCTGATGGCGAGCCTGTTCGGCCTGTTCGTGTTCGCCGAAGCATTCGGAGTCCCATTCCATCCACCAGCGGCCAACCCGGACGAGCACTCATGGGAATCAGTCGCGAGCATTCCGATACATCCGTTGCTGGACAAGATGCACGACATTAAGGAGATGCTCGCGTTGTCGCTGCTTGCAGGATGGGTGCACCTCACAGCCGGCTTCATACTCGGGTTCGTGAATCAATATCATCACAATAAGAAGCACGCGCTGGCAAAGGTCGCGTGGCTCTTCCTGCTCTTTGGTCTGTTCATCGAGATGATGACGGTCGCAGGTTCCGCGACTGCCACGAGCGAGTTCATCAATGGCACCATCCTCAGTCCATTGCCTGATATGACCACAACTCTGACCGGGATCCCAGTATCTATTCCGGCGATCGTGTTGATCCTGATCGGCGTGGTGGCGCTCCCCTTGACCGAAGGGCCTCTGGCCATGACGGAGATCATAGGGCTGTTCACGAATCTGGTCTCATATACCAGACTGGCCGCTCTCGCAGTAGGCAAGGGTGCCATGGCGCTTGCGTTCAACACCATGCTCTTCCCTCTGATATTTGAGAGTCACAATATCGCATTCATCGTCCTGGGCGCACTCGCCCTGTTCGTGACCCAGATGTTCTTCGTCTTCTTCCTCGGGGCGTTGTCCGCAGGTATCCAAGCTATCAGATTGAACTATGTTGAATTCTTCCTCAAGTTCTTCGAGGGCGGTGGGACGGAATTCTCCCCTCTCAAATACGTGAGGAAGTACTCGGTCGAAACGAAATAAGGAGGTAGGAAAATGGACCCAACACAAATGGGAATGGCGTTGGTCGGCGCAGGTATCGCGATAGGCGCAGCAGGTATCGGAACCGGCATCGCCCAAGGACAGGTAGGCGCGGCAGCGGTCGGTGCGACCGCGGAGAACCCGAAGATGTTCGGAAAGGGTATGATCCTCATGGTTCTGCCCGAGACCATAGTCATCCTCGGTTTCGTCGTTGCATTCCTGATAATGAACGCATGAGACATCGAAGATCTGAATGAATGGTATGCTAGACGACCCAGGCGGTCTGCGGAGTTGAAGAACTATGGGCTTGGACAAGGTAGTCGAGGACATCCTTCGCCGAGGCGAGGAGCAGAAGAGCGAGATAATTCGCCAAGGGGAGCGCGAGCGGGATGAGCAGTTGGCACAGACCAGTGCCCTGATTGCGGAGCACCGCGAGAATGCCGAGCGGCGAGCCAAGAATGTCATCGCACAGATGGAGCAGCAGGAGCTATCCAGCGGTGAACTCGAAGCAAAGAAGGCACTCCTGGCAGCACAGATGCGTGTGATGGAGGAGCTCAGAGCGCAGGTTCTGGTCGAGTTGGCGAACTATCCTGAGGATAAGCGCAAGAAGCTGTATGGCCGACTCATGCAGAACGGCAAGAAGGAATTGGGGGCATGCTATGTGTACTCCAATTCCGCAGACAAAGCTCTCTTGAGGCCCATCGCAGGCGTGACAGATGGTGGTGTGATAGAGTGCATGGGCGGTCTCGTCTTCGAGAGCAAGGACCGTAGTGTCAGACTCGACTACAGGTTCGAGAGCATTCTCGAGGGCGTGTGGAATAACAAGATACAGGAGATATACTCCAACCTGTTCGGGTGAGATTTAGGATGAGGATCTTCGGCGGGAAAGGGAATTATGCATATGCATGCGCACGAGTGAAAGCGCGCAAGAGTTTCCTCCTGTCGAAGGACACCTACTCCCGGATGATGGTGATGGACATACACGAGATAGGCCGGTTCCTCGGCGAGACCCAATACAGAGAGGAGATGTCCATGTATGGCGGTAAGTACTACGGGGCCAGCCTCGTCGAAGTCGCGGTGACGAGGAGCCTCGCGAGCACGTACTCCGATGTACTCGCTTTCACGACCGGACATCTGCGCGAGATGGTCGGCAACTATCTGAGACGATGGGACACATTCAACGTGAAGACCATACTGAGGGGGAAGGTGTCTCGAGCGGGCAACGACGAGATCATCGACACGCTCGTCCCGGCGGGAGCTTTCTCCGAAGAATATCTGAAGACTCTGGTGGCGATGACCTCTCTTCAGGAGATCACAGATTCACTCATGAAGCAACCAGCTCTCAGATTGACTCCAGAGATGCAGAGGGACGTTGTCGAATTGGGCAAACTCGCCCCGATGGAAGATCATCTGGATAAGATGCTCTACTACGACCTGCTCGACGTGATCGAACCGACCAAGAACCCTGAGCGCCTGCTACGAGACTTCATCAGGAGAGAGGTGGACGTCACCAACCTCAAGGTCTTGTTGAAGCTCAAGGCCGAGCGGATACCTGAGGACCGCATCCAGAGATATCTGATCCCCGGAGGATTCGAGTATGGCCTAGACAAGCTGAAGGCACTCGCGCAGGGTGGAGACGTATCGACAATTGTCGCAGAGCTGGAGAAATCCTCATTGTTCGAGGAGTTCCGGCCGGCATTGGAACGATATAGGGCAGATGCGCACATGTCCACCCTCACTATAGCATTGGACAAATCGTTGATTGGCCAGAGTGAAAAGTTCTCCCATTTCTATCCCCTATCCGTGCTCCCTATTGTGAACTACATGATACGGAAGAAGGTGGAAGTGGACAATATCAGGATAATTGCGAGAGGAAAAGAGAGCGGCCTCTCCAGCAAAGTGATCGAAGAGCTATTGGTGATATGAATGGAGATCGCAGTTGTGGGGTCTGAGGAATTCGTCGTCGGCTTCAGACTCGCTGGGATAAGGATGGTGTACGGCGTTGAACCTGACAAGTTGCAGGAGACGATATTGCAGCTGTTGGAGGAGAAGAGCGTCGGTATACTAGCAGTCGACTCGAAGGATGTCGAGAGGCTGCCTCAGCCGCTGCGCGACAGGATGATGGCAAGCATGGATCCCGTGGTCATCCCCGTCGGTGAGGAAGAAGGCGACATGAGAGACAAGATCAGAAGGGCGATGGGAATCGACCTTTACAAGACGAAGTGAGAGGAAGTGTTCCGTATGGCGGATGAGATGAAAGGAAAGATCAGCAGAGTCGCAGGTCCAGTGGTGACTGCCGAGGGCATCTCGCCCAGGATGTACGACGTCGTGCTAGTCGGCGAGATGAAACTCATGGGCGAGGTCATCAAGCTCGTGGGCGACAAGACAGTCATCCAGGTCTATGAGGACACATCGGGCATCCGCCCTGGTGAGGAGGTCGTCGACACAGGCGCCCCTCTGCAGGTGGAGTTGGGCCCCGGACTGCTATCGAGCATCTATGACGGCGTCCAGAGACCACTGCCCGTCCTGAGGGACAAGCAAGGCGATTTCGTGTCCCGAGGAGTGACCGCTCCGGGTCTCGACCGAACTAAGAAATGGAAGTTCGAGCCGACCGTGAAGAAGGGTGACGACCTTCATGGCGGCATGATCGTGGGCGAGGTTCCAGAAGGGAACATCGTACACAAGATCATGCTTCCCCCGAGTGTGAAGGGTAAGGTAGTTAGCATTTCCGAGGGAGATTTCACCATCGAGGAGATCATCGGTGAGCTCGACTCCGGCCACAAGATCATGATGTTGCAGAGGTGGCCAGTCAGGGCATCGAGGCCATATGTTGAGAAGCTTCTTCCTGACATTCCACTCGTCACCGGTCAGAGGGTCCTTGACATGCTCTTCCCATTGGCGAAGGGTGGAACTGCCGCCATCCCCGGCGGATTCGGAACCGGGAAGACGGTCACATCGCAGCAACTATCCAAATGGAGCGATGCGCAGATCGTGGTCTATGTCGGATGTGGCGAACGCGGAAACGAGATGACCGAGGTGCTCACGACATTCCCTGAACTCGAGGACCCAAAGAGTGGGAAACCATTGATGGGCAGGACGATCCTCATCGCGAACACGTCGAACATGCCAGTCGCCGCGCGAGAAGCATCCGTCTACACCGGTATCACTGTCGCTGAATACTACAGGGACATGGGATACGATGTCTCTCTGATGGCAGATTCGACATCTAGATGGGCCGAAGCTATGAGAGAGATATCGTCCAGACTCGAGGAGATGCCCGGTGAGGAAGGATATCCCGCCTATCTCGCATCGAGATTATCAGAATTCTATGAGCGGTGTGGTCGCGTCAACACACTCGCAGGACCGACCGGATCCATATCGGTCATCGGTGCAGTCTCGCCATCCGGCGGGGATTTCAGCGAGCCGGTCACTCAGAACACCCTCAGGATCGTGAAGGTCTTCTGGGCACTCGACTCCAAGCTCAGAGAAAGGAGACATTTCCCTGCGATCAACTGGCTGACCTCTTACAGCCTGTACAGCCCGATCCTGGAAGAATGGTACAGCCGTAACGTCGCAGAAGATTGGAATCCGCTCAGGCTCTGGGCCATGGACAATCTCCAGAAGGAGTCCGAGCTGCAGGAGATCGTCCAACTGGTCGGGTCAGATGCGCTGCCGGACGAACAGAGGTTGACCCTGGAGGTCGCTAGGATGATCAGGGAGTTCTTCCTGCAACAGAGTGCCTACCACGCTGTGGATACATACAGTCCGTTGAGACGTCAATATGACTACATGAACGCGATCCGCAGATATGCAGAGCTTGCCAAGAAGGCTCTGGCGCTGGAGGTGCCCTTGGAGAAGGTCATCTCCCTCAAGGTAAGGTCCGACCTCGGCAAACTGAAGTTCGAAGAGACGATCGACAAGGACCTCAAGGCGATCCTCGGAGAGATGGATAGGCAGTTCTCGGAGCTGGGGGTGTGATGCAATGGTCAAGGAATACCACACGATAAGTCAGGTCGCAGGGCCTCTAGTGTTCGTCAAGAAGACCGAGCCCATATCATATGGAGAATTGGTCTCGATCAGCTTGCCAGACGGTTCCACCAAGAGGGGGCAGGTCCTCGACACATCCAACGACGTGGTCGTCGTCCAGGTCTTCGAGGGCACTGGTGGCATCAACCGTTCGTCGGGCGTCAAATTTCTGGGCGAGACCGTCAAGATGCCGGTCTCAAAGGATATGCTCGGAAGGATACTTTCCGGCTCGGGCGATCCGCTGGACAAAGGCCCACCTATCATCCCCGAGAAGCGACTCGAGATAATCGGTGCGGCAATCAATCCATATGCCAGAGACAATCCTCAGGAGTTCATCCAGACAGGTATCTCATCGATCGACGGCATGAACACACTGGTCCGAGGACAGAAGCTGCCCATCTTCTCAGGATCCGGTCTTCCGCACAATGACATCGCTCTGCAGATCGCGAGACAGGCCAAGGTGCTGGGTGAGAAAGAGGAGTTCGCCGTCGTCTTCGCAGCCATGGGTATAACGAGCGAAGAGGCGCAGTACTTCATGAAGGATTTCGAGAGGACGGGTGCGCTCAAGCGAGCGGTCGTGTTCCTCAACCTCGCGGACGATCCCGCGATCGAGAGGCTGCTCACGCCGAAGCTCGCACTGACGACTGCAGAATACCTCGCATTCGATCTCGGGATGCACGTGTTGGTCATTCTGACTGATATCACCAACTATTGCGAAGCGCTCAGACAGATCGGTGCGGCAAGGGAGGAGGTCCCTGCCCGAAGAGGTTATCCTGGGTACATGTACACCGATTTGGCGGGCATGTACGAGCGTGCTGGTAGGATAAAGGGCAAGGCCGGGTCGATCACGCAGTTCCCCATACTGTCCATGCCGGGCGATGACATAACTCATCCGATACCCGATCTGACCGGATACATAACGGAAGGACAGATCGTGGCTTCCAGGGAGCTGCACCGGCAGGGCATTTATCCGCCGGTCGCAGTGGAGCGATCGTTGTCGCGTCTGATGGGCCAAGGCATCGGTCCCGGTCGTACGAGGGAGGACCATCGAGCGGTATCCGATCAGCTCTATGCCGCCTATGCCGAGGGCAGGGATCTGAGAGGGCTCGTTGCGATCGTGGGCAAGGAGGCACTGTCCGATAGGGACAGAAAATTCCTGAACTTCGCAGAATCCTTCGAGAACAGGTTCATCCGTCAGGCCAAGGACGAGGACAGGACAATAGACCAAACGCTGGACCTCGGCTGGGAACTGCTCTCGGTGCTTCCGATAGATTCCCTGACGAAGATCGACAGGAAGTTCATCGAAAAGTATCACCCCGCGAACAAGAAGAAGTGAGTTCAGATGGCCGTCAGAGAAATACAGCCTACCAGGTCGGAACTGCTCGAGACCACGAGGAAGATCAGGCTGACCAAGAACGGACACAAGATCCTCAAGCTGAAGAGGGACGGTCTCATCCTGGAGTTCTTCAACATACTCGATCAGGCGAAGGACTTGAGACAGGAGATCGCGCAGCTTTACAAGACGGCGAAGGAGACGATCGCCATCGCGTCCGCGGTGGACGGGGTGATCGCGGTCCGGTCGGCCGCCTACGCCCTCACGGTGCACCCCGAGATCCAGCTCCGCAGCAGGAACCTGATGGGAGTAGTGGTCCCCGAGATAAAATCATCCCGTATCGTGGCGCCGCTCGACGAGAGAGGCTACGGGATCATAGGGACGTCCCCAAGGATCGACGAGGCCGCGGATGCCTACGAGAAGCTGGTCGAGACGGTCGTGAAGGCGGCCGAACTGGAGACCACGATGAAGAAGCTCCTGGAGGAGATCGAGAGGACGAAGAGGCGAGTGAACGCCCTGGAGTTCAAGGTCTTGCCGGAGCTGGAGGAGATCGAGCGTTTCATCAGATTCAGGCTGGAGGAGTTGGAGCGTGACAACATATTCCGTTTGAAGCGGATCAAGAACAAGACCGCTGCGAAGACCGAGGCCTGAGGACTTGCGACTGTTCGATATATTCCACGATAGGGCGAGACTCATCAAACTCTTCTACATCGCATTCTGGGTAAGTCTGGTGTTCCTAGGGATCGGTTATGCGATCATCATCACGGATCTTTTCGGCTAGAGCACCTTGAGGTAGTTCTCGATCTCCCATCTGGTGACCTGGGTCCTGTAAGTGTCCCACTCCCTCTGCTTGATCACGATGAAGTGGTTGAACGCGTGTTCTCCCAAGGTGTCCTTCATCAATTCGCTCTTCGCGAAATAGCTCAGGGCATGGCCCAAGTTCGCAGGCAGGGATTCTATCCCGTTCTTCTCCCGGTCCTTCTGCGACATCACGTACAGGTCCTTCTCAACAGGGTCCGGTGGGTCCAGTCTCTTCTTGATGCCATCTAGACCGGATGCAAGCATCACGGCGAACTGCAGATACGGATTGCCGGCGGGATCTGGGTTCCTCACCTCTATCCTCGTGGCGGCTCCTCGACCGGCAGGGACGCGGACCAGCGCGCTCCTGTTCCTGTTTGCCCATGATATATAGGCAGGTGCCTCGAATCCTGGGACTATCCTCTTGTACGAATTGACCCAAGAGTTCAGGATCGCGCAGTTATCCTTGGCGTGGTTCAGTATCCCAGCCGTGTATCGGGTCATCGTTTTCGAGAGTTCGTTCTTCGCTTCAGGGTCGTAGAACGCGTTCTCGCCATCGATAGTGAATAATGACTGGTGCACATGCATCCCACTTCCGTTCACACCGTACACGGGTTTGGGCATGAATGTGGCCCAGAGATGGTGCTGCAGCGCTACCGTCTTGATCGCGTGCTTGAGCATCAGGATCCTGTCAGCTATCGAGAGCGCATTGTCGTATCTCAGGTCTATCTCGTGCTGTCCTGGAGACACCTCGTGTGTGGTCCTCTCCACGTTGAACTTGAGTTGGTCTAGATAAAGAGCGGTCTCCTTTCTGACGCGTTCTGCCTGATCCAAGGGCAACAGGTCGAAGTAGCCTCCGTGGTCGGTGGGGGTGGTTGTCGGCTCACCATGTTCATCCAGCTTGAAAAGGAAGAACTCGAACTCTGGGCCGGTGTTGAATATGAACCCCGCCTCCTTCGCCTTGTCCATCTGTCGTTGGAGTACGTATCTCGGGTCTCCTCGGAACCTCTTGCCGTCTATCGTGAAGATGTCACATATCATCCTCGCAGTCTTCATCCGCCCCTCTGTCCATGGGAATATCAGGAATGTGTCATGGTCCGGATGCGCTCGCATATCGGACTCGTCGATAGTCGCATAGCCGACTATGGACGATCCGTCGAACAATATCCCTTCGTCGAGCGCCCGCTCCATCCTGGCGACCGGCACGGACATGCACTTGACGGTGCCCAAGATGTCCATGAACTGGAATTCTATGAATTCTACCTCCTCCTTCTCGACTATGTCGAGAAGCTCCTCCTTAGTAGGTTTCGCCATACCATCTCCTCCTGGACTTCCTCCTACTTGGTCCTGCCCTTGCCTTTCTCAGGCCGGTCGCCGTTCTTCTTCGGCTCGGGGTGATCGATGCCCATCTTGTCAAGCCACTTTCCTCGCTCGGAGAGTGCATGCAATGCGGTGATCCCTCTCTCAGGGACAGACATGACCGGTATCCCCCTCGAATCAAGATACTGTTCCGATTCCTGATCGAAGATGCCGGCAAAACACGCGACCGTCGGCTTGCCGCTCAACTTCGATGTGATCGATATCCATTTGGCTATCTGGAACAGGTTCGTCGCGGCCTGTCTCGCAGCTATCACCATTATCGCCTTGACCTCCGGTGCCTTGCCCACCGCGGTTAGGACCTTGGCGTATCTGGAAGTATCCGCGTCCCCTATGATGTCGATCGGGTTCCCCCAGCTCCAGGTCGGTGGACAAGCCTTTCCGATGTCTTGGAGCGTCTCATCGGACAGCTCCGCGAGCTTGAGATTCATATCGAATGCGAAATCCGTCGCGATCACTCCCATGCCTCCAGCATTCGTGACGATTGCAACGCCTTCTCCTTTCATGGGCGGCTGGTTGGCGAGCGCCTGGGCCGCATCGAACAGCTCGAACATGGTCTTGGCCCTGTATACGCCGGTCTGCCTGAACGCCCCATCATAAGCGGAATCGGAACCGGCCAGAGCACCGGTGTGCGACTTGGCTGCTGCAGCTCCCCTCTCGGTCCTCCCCGCCTTGAGGATCACAATCGGCTTCTTCTTGGAGGCTCTCTTGAGCGAGTCGAAGAGCGCGTGCCCGTCCTTGGTCGATTCCATGTACGCCGCGATGCAGGTGGTCTTCTTGTCTGATGCGAAGTAATCCACCAGATCCGAATCTCCTACGTCTGCCTTGTTTCCAGAGCTGACGAATGCCGAGAATCCGAGCATCTCCCTCACTGAGTATTCTATCGCCGCGGTGCAGAATGCGCCGCTCTGCGAGAAGAACGCAATCGGCCCCTTCAATGGCGAGGTCCTGGCGAAAGACGCGTTCATCTTATGATGTGGTGAGATCACTCCGAGGGAATTGGGCCCCACTATCCTCATCTTGTGTTTCTTGGATATCTTCAGGATGAGGTTCTCTCTGTCCCGTCCCTCCTGGTCGCCTTCCGAGAAGCCGGCGGATATTACCACCGCCCCTCTGACCTTCTTCCTCCCAGCCTGCTCAAGAACATCGGGGACTATCTTCGCGGGGACGACGATGACGGCGAGATCCACGCCGTCGGGACAGTCGGTTATCTTCGGATAACACGGCATCCCCAGTATCTCATCGTAGTTCGGGTTCACGAAGTGTATCTTACCATCGTATCCCTCCCCGTAGAGGTTCTCTATCACGATATTACCTATCTTCCCAGGGGTCGGGGTGGCACCTATCACAGCGACCGATCTCGGCTTGAAGAAAACCTCCAGCTCTCGCATGAGTCTCAATCCCGTTCACACGATATCAACTATACTCTCATAAAAGGTTCAGTGCGAGAAATCCTCGATCCACGATTCTCCCGTTCCCAGGTTTATCATGGGCACTCTGGCGGGGTCGGGGACCACGTTGTGCATCCTCTGGAACTCCGTCTGGGATTGCCAGGTGGATGCGTTGATCAGTTTGATCCCCCTGTACTCCGAGACGCCGCACGAATGCACATGGCCAGTGACGAATATGTGTGGCACCTGGTCGATTATCATGTAGTCCTTCTGCTCGGGCGCGATTGCCGTGCGCTCCCCGTACACAGGAGCGAGATGCCTTCTCTTCAACATCTCTTTCATCGCTTCCAAAGGTGCGGAATAGGATAGGCTGGGCACACTGGCTATGAAATCGTCCATGCTTCGGCCATGATATGCCAGGATCAAACGTCCTTCTATCTCCAGATAGCATGGGTTCCCGGCGAACAACACGTTGGAATCGAATATGCTCTGTATCTCCCTTGACAGGGCCGGCTGAGGCTCGGCGAGTCGGACGGCGTCATGGTTGCCCGGCATCATCACGATCTTGATCCAGTCTGGAATCGGTTCGATCAATTTCGACAACGCCTCATATTGCGCAAAGACATCCTCTATGAGGAGTTCGTCCTCCTGACCCGGGTATATCCCGATGCCATCGACGAGGTCTCCTGGCATCACCATGTATCTTATCTTCTTCGCCGACGGATCCTTGTTCAACCATTCGAGGAACCTGTTCCATTTCTCTGGCAGGAATGTGTCGCTGCCGACGTGGATGTCCGAGACGAAAGCAACGACCGAATCCGAACCGTTCGGGATCATCGCACTGTTCATGGGGACGTCCGGCCTGATGATCTCCTTCGCGATTATTATCTCGCCATCTTTGCTGAACGAGCCGATCACGCCGACCACCTCGTCCTTGAGGAACGCCTCCTTGATCTTCCGAGACCCCTTCATGATGAGTATCTGGATCTTGTCCGCTTCGTCCTCGAGTTCCAGGAGAGTATGTCCGTTCTTGGTAGTCCTTATCTCGTTGACCATTCCCACTATCTTGATGTCTCGCTGAACCTTCTTAGCTCTGGATATCGAGACGATGCCCGCGAGTTCCCTTCTTCTATAGAGCATCTTACGTATAGTGGTGTAACGATCGTTGAACAGCTTCGCGAAGTCGATCACATTGCCGACACAAGTCGAATCGCCGGTGATGTCCCTTACGATGACGACAGCATCCTTCTTCACGGGTTCTTCGATAACAGCCGCCTTCTTGGGTTCCGCCATCTTCCGGGGTTTGACGCTCGTCTTCTCGGTCACACACCTGGCATATTGCTCGACATCTTCCTTTGAGAGTATGAGTGGTCGATTGTCCGGGTCCTTCAAGATGTGTTTCGCGCAACCGATCGGATCCGGCAATGTGCATAACAGATCCACCGCTGCCGGGTCGACGAGTATCCCGCCTTCGGTCAGCAGCTTCAAAATGCGCTTCTTCATCTCGGCAAACCTAGCGCGGACGTCTTTAAATATCTTTCAGTCAGCAGAACGGTGTCGTTGAACTTCTCGGATGAAAGATTACAGGAAGAATCGCGATAACGACAGTAATCTGGAAAGCAGACTCTAGATTATATGTCGTGAGGAATGAGGGACTCAACTCCCTTTCGCTTGTCTGTATTTCAGTATGCGGACAAGACCGTACGAAGCGACCGCGACGCTATTCACAACGACAAGTATAATCAGGGAGATTTCGGTCCTATCCGGCTCCGAGGATGGTATGAGAGCATGTACTTCTGCCCCGCAGCTATAGTAGACAGTTTCATCACTACTCAAGCAAACGAAGCTGTAACCATCTAGATCAGCGCGATGTCTCCAAGCAACGGCCCCATCAGAATTGATCCTCTTTATTGAGGAATCATCCTTGGCCAGCAGACCTCCTGAATGGAATCTATCCACCATAATGCCGAGGAAAGGTTTCACCCAGAGTATTGCCCCGCTAGGATCCAATGAATAAGAGTATCTGTTGTCGACATCATCGCAGAAGAGCTTGCCCCCGACATCTACTATGGCTAGTGAGAGTTGATAGCTCCCCGGTGAGAGATGATCAGGATTGTCGGAGTAATGCAGGAGTGTTTTCCACTCTATAGAGCCATTCAATAGGCTTAGTGCATAGACACTGATTGCGGTGGTCTCATTGTCGATAACCTCCTTCCTCACCTCATACATTCTTGTCCCGTCTGAGCTCAGTGGGCGATATGGAGGGTAATTGTAGTAATCTCCCTCCTCTATGTAGGCTAGAATCCCGTCCTTGGTAATACCCACCAGGTAGCTGCTGTAGTCTTGAAATCCAATCATCTCGAATGTGCCATTCTCGGCCACTCTCTGGTTTGTCCAAATCGTGTCGGTGATTGGCACGTCCATGCTCCAGACCTCCGAGCCTGTGCTCGAGATAGCTATTATTCGGTCGACAGTGACCACCCACTCATCGGAGATGTAGTTGTACTCATTATCGTGGTGATACGCAATCACTCGACCATCAGGGTAGATCCCCCACAGTTCCAAGGTGCCATTTGGCGTCACGAAACTCCATTTGAATTCACCGTTGGCATCAAGTGCCGTGATGTTGGACCACGCTGCCATAGAAGGACTGCTTGTATCCCAATCCTGGTAGTAGTATCCTCCATCAGGCCCTTCCACAATTTGCGGGCGCGCATTTGTATCTGCCCTCCACAGGAGCGTACCATTCGCATCGATGGCCAAGAAGCCTGTCCAATCATCCAGGATTAGATTGCCCCTGCTATCGAAATAGCATCCCCAGCTCAGCTCCCGCTCGTTCCCGTAAGAATCGAGATTGCGATACACCCATCTGTCTTCCATCCCCCCCCATTCAGAATCATAGGCAATGATAGCCGCACCGATGAAGACAGATGATACTATCAGAAGTACAAGAGCAATTGCCGCGACTCCAATAGCAGAAGCGCCAATCCTCACCGATTCCACCTTGCCTCACGGACAACAGATGGACTATATTACATCTCTGATGAATCGTCCTCAATCTGCGAAAGTTGACAAACGGATCTGAGCGCTAGACGATTGCCTATCGCAGGATAGGGGCTAGCAAAGGGTGTAACTCTGGCAATTCTCCCTCTTGATTGAAATCAGAAAAGGGGGACCGCCTAATGCAGGGTTCAAATCCCCTTCGAATTGAATCCCAGAGAAAAAGCCATAAGGGCAAAAAAAGAAAGGGGTTTGTGGGAACGGACGAGACGGGTCATGGGAACGCTCCGACTGGCTTGGTTTTACGTCGCGAGAACGCAAGATTAAATATCTTTTCGAGCATGGTCAACATATCATGGATGCAAGGGCAGTGGCCAGATGCTATCCCACTGAGGACCGGTCGAAGGTGATTCAGGCGATTCTCTCCCTTTTCCCCGACGCAGTCATCGATGGTGATGATGAGATCATAGCGAAAATCCCATCCTTGGAGCACTTCAACGAGCTGTTGCAGAAACAGAGGATACGATCAGCGGCTCGATCTGCACTTAGGAGGGGTATGATGCCTGGTTCCATACGCTTCAATCTCAATAAACAGGTAGCAACCATAGGTAAGATCTCTTTCTCTGAAGAGAGCCATCCATTGGGGGACATCATGGTCGAGATCACGTGCGAGGATCCAGAAGGGCTCATTGATTCGATCGCTCCGCTCTCGGTAAAGGGGGGATAAGAGTGATAGGCATCGCCTCCCCCGCTTTCTGCGCAAAACCGTTCGATGAGATGTTGGCGACCATCTCGAAACACTTCTCGCTCTGGGAAATACTCCCGGAAGGCGAACATCATCTGAGTGTGGCCAAGAATGGAATACTATACGGTCGAGATTCATTGGATATGAAGTTCCAGATCCACGCGCCGATGACAGATGTGAACATCGGTAGTGTCTACGAACCGATGAGGCAGGCAGCATTGAAGGAGATACGAAGCGTCATCTCGGTCTGCAGAGAACTGGATATCAGACTCGTGACCATCCACCCAGGTTTCGTGAACGGCATCGCCTTCTTGGACAGACCGAAGGTGTTCGAGGCCACAAAGCGGTCGGTTCGTGAGTTGGCGCCTTTCGCCAGGGATAATTCAGTTCAACTGGCTCTCGAGAACATGCCTGCGAACATCAACGCGACATGCACAGCCGCGACAGATCTGGTCGAAGCGGTCCAGGGGACCGACGTCGGTCTATGCTTCGACATGGGGCACGCGAACACCTCGAACCAGCTCGATGAGATGCTGAGGCACAGATCGGAATTCAGAAACGTCCATCTTCACAACAACGAAGGTCAATGGGATCAACACAACAGGGTCGATGATGGCACCGCCGACCTCGATGTGGTTTTGAAAGCCTTGAAGGATTCTTATGACGGCAATCTGATCATCGAGTCGACCGGCTTCGATGAAGGGGTCGAGAGCAAGAGGATATTGGAGGATCGACTACAGTAGCGATCCGCATCTGAGGCATTGGAACCGTCCATCGAGCCATCTCGCCTGCGTGCTGCCGCATACAGGGCATATGAACACTGCTCCGAACCCTGGTATTGCGTTTTGCGTCGTCGCAGGTTCGCGTCGGCTGTGGTCAGGACTCATCGTCGACGGTGGAATCCCTCCGGACGGTTGCGTAATCCGCCCACTGTAAGAATAGGTATATTGCACGGGTTGGGGTGCGGGGCGGTCCTCGAAGTACTTGCGCTTGGTGACGAATTCCGCCATGCGCGTCAAGTAGTATCCGAAGAATACGCTTCCCATCCCGACCCATAGAAGAATCGCTACGCCCAGGAACAAGAGTATGCCCAGGGATGCCCCCGCGAAGACCTCGGACGGGAGCGAGAGGTAGTCGAATCCGAAATGGAGCATGATCGAGGCGGCGAGCCCATGCTTCAGGAACATGTATCCGAATGCGAGTCCAGCCATCGCCGCGGGGAACACTTTCCATGCACCCCATCCTTCGTAGTGCCCCATGCCAAACATGACGGATGAGAATATCAGGAGGGCTGCTTCCGGGATTCCGATGCTTATCCCTCCGCCTAGAACATACTTACGGGGTCTGTACGGCAGCGCTCTTCCGCTGAACGAGCGTCTGATGAGATCGATGCCTATCAATGGCAGGCCGATCATGAGCACGCGGACTATGAGTTCTTCCCAGACAGATGCATTGGCTAACAGGAATAGGAGTTCCCATAGGTCCGTGTCCTCGATGGGCGAAGTCGGCTCGTTGCCGAACATCCCCACCACAAGCACCACGACCAAGTTCAGGAAGAACACTGCGAACATCAGTCCACAGAGATCGAAAATCGCGCTATGCTTCCTGGACTCGGCCTTCATGCCCAGTTCCTTCCTGAAAGACCTTGCGCTGGTCACGAACAGCCAGATGGCGCTCATCAAGATCGCCGCGACGATGAGTAGATAGTACACACCCAGCGCATCGCCGGATATCCTGCCTATCTCGACCAGGGTTGGTGTGATGATTATCATTGAGAACGAGTGTTTGGTGATCTCCGGAAGCACTATCGTTATTCCATATATCAGGGTGATAAGGGAGAGGACGAACTGGGCCAGCAATGTAACCATCGAATATGCCGACCCTGTTTTGAAGAGTCTTCGCCACGACGGCCCTGCCCTCGCGGGGGCAGTTCTTGCCATGGGGAACGGTGATACGCTCGGGTCCGAAGTTCTTAAAGACGCCCTTATTGCCCCGCATCTGGGGCAGAAATCACCTGTCGGCGGTATCCATGCGCCGCATAATGTGCAGTACTCGCCAGTCGTATTCCGGTCTGCTGGCCGTGGCTCCTCTGACACGATCGAACCAACCTGCTCGTCACTATATTATGATTTGTGTATTCACTGACAGTCAGCAGAGTCTGGAACAATTTCATGGATACGGAATTCGAACCACATCGTTGTGCATAAACATGTACGGTGCCCTGTATCTCCCACCAACGTTTATATGACTGGAACAGTGTTTTCACTGCCGCCCACATAACGGAGGCAACCAAATGGATGATGAGAAGGGAGCAAAGGTCCGTTTTGAGACGTTGAGCGCTGAGAAGATTCCTTTTGGAAAGAACAATTTCTTGGAAGTCGCGCGAAAGAAGGCGATAACCGATGAGGGCGACAGTGAGTTCATCTCTGTGTCCAGGGGTTACTTCCTTCCGGATGGTAGCGAGAAATACAAGAAATCGATCACCATCCCGGACGAACCCGAGATCAAGACCTTCGTGACGGAGAAGATAAACAAGCTCTGAACCCTCCGTCAATCGAACAGGTTCGCGTCAATCTGCAGTTGATCAACGAGGGCGAATTCCTCGTTCCCAGGGTCACCGAGAGTCCTGGTCATTGGTTTTCTGAAGTGTCAGCTCGAGATATGTCCGTGGCTCAAGCATCGATAGCGCCAGTTCGGATCGGAGCTGCTCTATCAACCTCTCCGCCCTCTTCGGTTCTTCGGTGATGAGCTCGAGCTCCACATACTCCCCGAGACCATCGACGTCGTCCACGGCGATCATTATCTTGTCATAGATGTAATTCACGCGCCTCTTCTTGATGGTCATGAATTCCGCGAACCCGAGCCTTTCCACGATTCTCTGTATTGCGAGGGAGTTATCCATCTTCATCGTGATTTCCTCCCTCGCCTTGGTGTGTTGCATATGCATCCTCGGACCCTTGTATGTCAGTTCAACGGAGTCTCCTGTCTTCCGCAACCGGAGGGCTTCGTCCGTCTTGCCAAAATCCCTGACAGGATGACGATAATAGATATCTTCCATCTCATCCTCCGAAATCTTGACCGCCCCGATCCTCTGAAGGGTCTTCTCGATCTTGTCATTGCCCGGTGACACGTACTTGCTCTCTACTTCCAACACAGCCCCAGATATCTTCTGGTGGTAGATTAACCTCTCCTGGAGTGAGCGAAGCGCATCATCGAGAACTGGCAGTGTCAACCAAAAGTTATAAGTCCCGACTCATTGATAGATGGAACCCCCGGTGTAGGTGAATATCATGGAGCAACCAGACCGCGCCATCAAGATGCGTAAGGAGGAGCTCGTAGAGATCAAGCGACTTTACGAAACAGTTATGACTTTTGCATCCCACGGAATGTTCTACAGAAGTGGACGGATAATGGGAAACCGTATCGTCAAGACGACGGGTACTGACTTGGGCAGAATCCGAGAAGTCTTGATCAAGGACGGCTGGGCGATCGACCTGGTCTTCGAGGGCGATACCGTGTCCGTATCGGGCTCTATCGAGGTGCACAACGCCGATGTGCCGACCTGTCATATGCTCCGAGGCATACTTGCGAAGGTGTTCGAGGAACGCACGGGCAAGGATGTTTATTGTCACGAGAGGAAATGCGTCTCCAAGGGAGACGAGAAATGCGTCTTCATCGTAGATACAGAGGTGCTTTAGATGTCCCGGAAGACCTCTGGGATACCCGGCCTGGATGGAATGCTCCAAGGAGGTTTCCCGTTCCCATCCGCCGTTCTGGTGGCTGGTGAGCCAGGTACTGGAAAGACAACTCTCGCGGTCCAGAGTCTGTTCCACGGTGCCCGCGAGGGCGAGAAGGGTTTGTACATAACTGCGATATCCGAGCCGCAATGGCTCGTGCAGAAGTTCCTTTCATCGTTCTCCTTCTACGACCAGCAACTGGTGGAGAGGGGGATCGTGAACTTCATCGATATCGGACCGACGCTTATGAAGAACCCGAGCGACATGCTAGGCACCATCAAGAAGCAGATCGAGCAACACCATCCTGCCAGGATTGTGATCGATCCTATCACTCCGATGACTGACATGCTGCAGTGGCGTGGCGAGACGAGGGAGTTCATGCACGAACTGTTCGCCTACCTGAAAGCGTTCGAGTCTCTTGCGATCATCACTGCGGAGCTGTCCTATGACGATATCTCACACAGCCAGGAATCCTACATGGTCGACGGGGTCGTGATGCTCTCCTATCCCGAGGAAGAAAAGGTAAGACGGAAATTCCTCGAAGTCTTGAAGATGAGGGGGACCAAGCACACGACGGGAAGACAGTTGATCGATATCACCGACGAGGGATTGGCGGTCCAGGCAGGTCTGAGGTAAGTCATCTCATGAGCGGCGGATACGGCCCTGCTCTCATCAACGGCAACTCGTACCTGTTCACGAAGAAAGGTGTCGAACAGGCCTACGAAGCCATGAAGAAGATGCTCTCTGAGGGCAGGCGTGGACTTGTGATTACCCGCACCCATCCGAGTCGGGTGCAGCAGCTGTACGGCTTGGACTGCCCCATCATGTGGATCGCCAAGAACATCAAGACTACTACGACCACCAGCGGTGTGATCAACCTCGAACCGACCAGATTGATGAAGATACACAGCACGATCTCTGACTTCATTAAGGCGAACCCTGGGGCGACAGTCCTCCTGGACGGGCTCGAGTATCTGATAACCGAGAACGGTTTCTCGACCGTCATGAAGGCGATACAACTCACGAACGAAGAGGTGGCGATGTCCGGAGCGCTCCTTCTCGTACCAGTCGACCCTAGAACCCTGGAGACGCAGCAGTTGGGCTACCTTGAGCGGGAGTTCTCGCTGCCAGAGGACAACAACCGGAATCAGTGAATCGGTCCAAGCGATTTTCTAGTCGGACACCACTCCCCTGCTCGATGTCTGAGGTAAAGGGCTTAGGCAAGATCCACGTCATCACCGGACCTGGCAAGGGCAAGACGACCGCAGCTTTCGGGTCGGCCATACGTGCGGCCGGCCACGGCATCCGAGTCGGCGTCGTGCAGTTCATGAAGGCCGATGGGAGCGGAGAGGTCATCTCTGCGAGACACCTTGAGAACATCGAGGTAGTGCAGTTCGGGACTGGCAACTTCATCGACCCTGGCCATGCTCATGAGCACGATGCGGCGAAGGCCGCCGAGGGTTTGCAGCAGGCCAAGACATTCTTGACATCCGGTGATTATGGTCTCGTGATCATGGATGAGATAAGCGTCGCGGTCGACTTCGGATTGTTGAGCGCGGATGAGGTGTTAGCCGTCATCCGGTCGAGGAAGAATGGCGTCGAGGTCATCCTGACGGGCAGGAACGTGCCAAAATCCTTCGTGTCTGAAGCGGATTATGTCTCCTTCATCCAAAGCGTCAAGCACCCGTTCGATAAAGGCTGTGAAGCCCGCCGAGGAATAGAGTGGTAGCTGTCAACCCTTCTTGTCCTTTAGAAAGAGGAGATAGCGTACCTCCTCCGTCGTGAAGACCGTGTTCTTCTTGAGCCCTTCGTAGTCGCCATCCGCTAGCATCCTCAAGATCATGGGCTGACCGTGGCTCATCATGAATATCCTTCTGAACGCGTCCTTCTCCATCTTCTCGTTGCCCAGAAGTCTCATGGCGCTCTCCTCATCGAGCCCTTTGATCCTGAGCACCCTGACGGTCTCGTCATCGACATGCTTCTTGTGATAGAACCAGTTGTATGCCGGCGTCTCCTCTCTCGCCGTCACTATGATCTTCGTCCTTCCATCGGATTCGATCATGGTCGTAAGGAACTCGACGACCTCCTCAGTGACTGTGAAGAAATCATCAAAGATTATTACGCTCTCCTCCAGGTCTAGGGCACGGTCATCCTCCGCGGATTGCCCAGTCACCTTCTCTGCGAATCGACGCAACCTGGCAAGGATTTCTTCGAGGGAGGTCTGCGAATCCAGAGGGATCCATAACGCATTGGTCTCGCTATGGGTCTGTATCAACCTCCTTGCGATGGTGGATGTGCCGGAGCCGCGGTTGCCCAAGATGACCATTGCACGCGAATCAGACTTGAGAAATTCTTCCCCCACCCTGAGCTCATCATCCCTTCCATAGAACTCTACGGGCTCTGGGGAATCGTCTATGATCCTGACGGTCTCGGCCTGCCTCTTCCCTATGTCGACGACCCCATCTCTTATGCGTGATACGATGGCAAGAGCTTTCTTCTTGCCAAATAGTTCCTCGATTTGAGCGCCGGTCATGGATTCAGGGTGGTCTCCGCTCTGGACATTGAGCAGGGAATTCGAGATATCCTTCCAGAGCTCCGAGGCGGTCTTGACCCCTTCGGCAGTTGCTGCATAGACGCTCATCCTTCTCTCATGACCCGTGACACGTGCCCTCGACTCGTCGACTAGGCCCTGCTTCATGAGGCCCTTGACCGCCCTCGGGACATGGGTTCGTGAAATGCCGATGGCCGCTGCTATTCCTGCTTGAGTGCACTCCGACGGGAATTCCGTAGGTGGTACGTTGGTAGCGAACCTGAGCAGGTGTAGAAGCACCCTGTCATTGACGCTGAGCTGGCCAGCTTCAGACATCAACCCGCGAAATACCCCTGAGCTTATATAACCGTGCGGTCGCGGCCGGGGCCCGACATATGACGGCCATCTCTTCGTAGGGTAGTTGGTAATGACCGCAACACGTTTATATACGCACTTATACGTTTGAAACCTAAGCTGGCAGGGCACTCCATCTCCCCGGAGGATGCATCGATGAGTCTGAAACTATTCAAGAAAAAGACATGGTCTGATGAAAGTGGCGTATCCGAAATTATCGGCAATATACTCATCCTAATGATCACCGTGATGTTGTTCAGCGGGATCATGGTATTTGTGAATCAGATGCCCGTCCCCGAATTGGCCACGAAGACCGATTTCGTCGGTAGCGTTTCGTTCGATGCTTCAGGTACGGAAGCGACTCTGACCATCACTCACTCCGGAGGTGCGGTGCTTCCTGCCAATTACACGACGGTTTTCGTCCTCATCGATGACACAAGCTACGTCTACAAACTCTCCACAGACACGAATTTCACTTACGATTATTGGGCCACTGGTATTGATTGGACAAAGACCATCGCCGGCACCTCATATTCCAGCGTGATAACCGTAACGGTCATCGACGATGTCAAGCACTCCGCCGTGTGGGTCAGTCAGCTCAGCGGTGGGATGGGTGGTGGACCACCGACCATCCTGCAACGGTACGTCGACTCTAATATTGCCACCCCGACAGCCGATTACATCAAAGAATCGGATGACTTCTCGCTATTCGTCAAGGTCATCGACCTCGATGGCGATCTCGACACCAGCACCAGCGGGGTATGGGTCGATGCCTCCAGCATAGGTGGCGAGGCGGTTCACGAGTATGATGCTGCAAGCGGAGGGTGGTTCCGATGGGATTACCCAAATATGGCCGATGATGCGGAGGCAATAGACGGAAAGTTCCTTATCATCCACGCGCAAGACCTCGCTGGTCATGAATCCATATCGAGTTTCAGGATATCCGTGGTGATTCTCCCTTCTGACACAAAGAATTACTACACTGACACGCCAACGGATGAAGGAGGCCTCCCCTCGTACCTGTCCTTCTCATCACCCATACTCGGGTCGGGTTACGGTGTCTATGGTGAGAACATAACGAACAACACGCCTACGGAAAAGGCCGATGTGAACGATGCAAGGACGACATTCGAAAAGGACGAGCGGATATTCGTCCGGGTCGGAAGTACCCAGATGACCAACATCCTGGGCAGGAACGAATTGACCCTCACAGATACCAGGACGGGTCTCCAGTACACCCCGACTTTCTTCAACCAGAGCACCGAAGCTGCCCCATTCTATGTCTATGGGTCTTCAGGGGCTGCTCAGATATATCAGGCCAAGTTCAACACATCCGGTCTGCCACCGAGCGCATACAATATGAATCTCTACCTCAGGAGCGCAGGCACTGACGAGGTCGTGTTCCAGACGGATATCACGCTCATAGTACAGCAAGCGGGCTCACCGATTACCTTCATCCCGCAGATCTATCTGTTCTCGGACAGAGAGATGACCATACCCTTCGGCGACAAGTTGACTCCATTTGAGGTAAACGGTGATACGAGCACCATCTACGCAAGCGTGAATGTGCAGGATGCACAGAGCACACCGCCGTTCCCTATAGTCGGCGAGATAAGGATTGAGGACCTGACTGGCGGTGCGCAGATATACGGGGCACCGCCTGCCGGCGCGATGATCAGCAACTTCTGGCAGGATCAGACCAACGAATCCCGCATGAGATACAATTTCACAATCGACCTGAGGATCAATAATGCAGACCAGTGGCTCTCTGGCAGGAACACATACACCCTGCGCATATCCAGTTTCAGTGATGCCAACGAAGGGGTCTATTGTCTGGCCAAGCAGGTCTATATACAGGCAAGCGTGAGCAAGACGGACTTCTTCACTGCAACGAACGGTATCTATTCGACGAGGGGCGGCAGTACCAACTTCATCAACCCTGAATATGTCTACCATATCGAGAACAACAACTTCTTCACGACCAGGGTGCTGTACGACCAATCGAATTCTCCCAGTGCCGCAGCGATGTACTACATGACTGCGATGGCAGTGGGTGATCTCGACGGTGACGCCGATGACGACCTCATCGCGGCCAAATACAAGCCCTCAGGAGCAGGTTATGTCGCGGAAGCGCATCTGCTGTACTTCGAGAATTCGATGAACACATACGGCAATTGGCAGGCACCATCGTACATCACCAGAGCAAGCACGGATGACACGACCATTCTGATCGAATGGATCGCTACGGGAGACACCAATGGCGACGGTGACATCGATATCGTGTATTCGACAGCGGCACACAAGTTGTTCATCTATAACAACACATACGGCGCTGCTGCAGTGCGATTCAACGGTCTTGATTATGCGGGCGCTGCTTACGGGTCAGGCAACGATGGCATCAGGAAGCTGGATATTAAGGACATGAACGGTGACGGCGCAGGCGATCTCATTGTTCTTGCGAACGGTGCCGTGTATGTCTATGATATCAAGAATTGGAAGACCACTGCGATTGCCAAGATCAGAATGACCTCTGGTACTACGAACATCGAAGATTTCGACATCGCAGACGTCAATGGAGATGGGATGTATGATATTCTGACCGCGGACCCGAACTCTGCTTCCAGTGACAGTATCGAAGGCGTGTACGTGAATTTCTATCAGGAATCCTCGACACCGACGGTAAAGAAGCTGGATGCAACGTTCACTCCCGTTGTGACATATGGGTCGATTTGGCCGACCACTGGTACGGACGCGGTTACCTATACCCAGACAAACAACAGCAGAGGGACATATGTCAATGAGAGCGTGGACACCTACAATGCGCAGGCCACGTTCAAGGTCTCCAAGCTCTCGACCGACAAAGACCAGATACTGCATGTGGTTGCGCGAACGATCGGGGATGGCGAATCCTTTTACATCTGGTATTCGATCGATTCGACAAACGGTATCGACGGCAAGTTCACTCCAGTGATTGTGATTAGAAATGGTACCACCGATTGGGTGAACTACACATTCAGGCTACCAACCAATGTCGCGGACCATACCATGTTTATCCGTGTGACGGACTCAATGAACACATTCGGTTCCATCCAGGACTCGCTCGAATTGGATTATATCGCGGTCTTTTCGGGCGTGTTCGGTTCGTATATGACGCATGTGCAGAAGATCGCGGCACTCGGAACATCGACTGCATTATCGTTCACTTGCGTCAGAGCGGCGAACATCGATGGCACCGGCTACCTTGAAGTCGTGGCCGCGAGGAACGGGAACTGGTCGACAGTTCTATTCGACCGGTCAGCAGTTGTACGTCAGCGGTTGGAGCGTCACGAACACTTATCTCTACGTCTATGGTCCTGGCGCGTACATGGCATTAGTGTCACCGACGCTATTCACCGTCGTAGACGTTAACGGTGATGGTCACTCCGATGTTGTGGCAAGTTTCACTCGTAGCGACATCAACGATGATGAGATGATCACCGTGGTCGGCGTGTACGTCAATATCGGCAACTACTGGTACATCCAGATCAAAGATCATTACGCCGGTTACCTCACCGGGACCGAGCAGGGATCGATGATCGCTCTGCTGGTGGCCGATGTCATGCACGAGAATTCCTAGAGGATGAAACGCTTCAAACCCCTTTCTTCTCCAGTTTTTCGGTCGAATACCTAGAGGTCTACCTTGATCTGTTCGATGACCTCTTGCGCCCTCTCGAGTTCCAAGACCGCTAGAAGCTCCTTCGAACTCGTCGAGGCATCCAATATGCCCTTGGCCATTGCTTCGACGCGCTTGCTCTCTATGAGTCTGAAGCCCTGCATGCTGTTTATCACACGGTCCCAGTGCATCACGAACTCCTCAGGTGTCTCAGCATTAAAACTCCTGTGTCTGAGTGCCCAGGTCCTCGTGGAATGTCTGAAAAGCGCGGAGCCCGTGACAGCCGCACAATAGAGGTCCGTATAGCTGACCTCATCCAGATCGACTGGTATTAGTGGTATCTCGAAATGATCCGATAGTTCAACGGCCGCCACATAACACGGTGGCGGCGCGGCGACCTCTCCATATCTACCCAATCTGGAGACATATATCTCGTCGTACCTCGAGAGTTCTGGCTCGTAATCATCGGGCAGGTTCCTCAAGCCTTCTATCTCTTCCTTCGAGAGCGATATCGCCACCTTGTTCGGCCGCACCTTCTCGAAGGCATCCTTGACTTTGTTCGCCTCGGATTTCAGGCCTTTTATCACGGGAAGGATGTGGATCATGTGGCCATTCGCATCTATGCTGGTCATCGCCGTCATTGCATCGGCCTCTTCTCTCTTTTGAGTATGAGTTCCATCAAATCACCGGAATGGTCCACCCTTCTGAGCTCATCCCTGGTCACAAGCGGTGTGCCATCTATCTCTTCGATGCTCGTACGTTTGTGTATGATTATGACGCTCTTCCTCTCCGTGACCCTCGAGAGGTTCCCGACGACCTTCGCCTTCTTCTCGGTCATCCTCGGATCCTCTCCGATGCCAGTGAGCAGAAGCAGCTCCTCTTCGCTCGCCAGAGCGTCGAAGGGCGCTTTCTTGGTCGGGACGACTGAATAGCCTATCTCCCTCAGCATCTCGAATATGTCCTTGTTGTGCCCTTCGAAATCTTCCAGGACTTTGAGGTTCTCGGCGACCTCGGCAATGTACGTGAACGGATCGAGCGGGACCAGCAAAGGCGTGTCAAGGAACTCTTCGATCCTTGATGCTATATCCATCATCGCACCCATCCCTGATTCGTACATCTGGATGGCCTTTCTGGACACACCCGCTGCTTCTGCCAGGGTGCCCAACGACATGGCTCTCTCCTGCCTGATCTGCTTGAGCATCTCGCCGTCGAGTCGGACATACAGTCCACCCGGGGCAGCGTAGACCAGTGGCGGCACGCCCTCCAGCATGAATTCTGCGAAGGTTCCCTCGGACACGATGGGCACGCCGAACCTGGTGTAGAGAATACCGTCCTCGAGCTCTGCAGAGCTGGAGTGCAACCCTATCACCGCAGGGCTCGCGTTAAGCAGTCTGCCAAGTACTTTGAGCTCCTCGGCATCCTCGGTCGATAGTGAATCTATGTTGCACAGGGCCTTGACTATCAGCAGTTGCCTGTCCCTGCGCGCGACCAGGTCGAAGCTTATGCTCCTCAGGTTGTGCGGGTTCGATACGTAGAATCCGCACTTCGCGAGAGTTTCCCTGACCCTCCTGATCAACTGTTCCCTGTCACTGGCGACGGATCTCCCGTGCCTGACAGGTTTAGCCCTTTGTTCCTGCAAGTCCATCCCAAGCCTCTGTTTCATCTGTACATCGAATTCGGCGACAGTTTCTCGTATCTCCGGATCTCGTTCTCAGTCATCGGTATGACGTTCCCCATGGCCGCCTCGAAGTACTTCATGCCGACCTTGCGCCCCTTCATCTTCTCCTCGTCGAGGCCGCCACCTTCAAGGACGTAGTCCCTTATCGCCAGCATCACGGCTTCATTGCACACGGCTGCTATCTCGGCACCCGTGTAGTTATCCATCTTTGAGGCCAGCTTGTCAAGGTCCACATCGTCGTCCAAAGGTTTACCCTTTGTGTGTATCCTCATTATCTCCTTCCTTGCAGCAAGGTCTGGTGGTCCTATGTAGACCATCCTGTCGAACCTGCCAGGTCTCAGGAGTGCTGGGTCGATTATGTCTGGTCGATTTGTAGCCGCGATCACCACCACGTTATGGAGTGACTCAAGCCCGTCCATCTCCGTCAGCAATTGACTGATGACCCTCTCTGTCACACCGGAGTCGCTAGAAGTCCCTCTCACAGGCGCTATCGCGTCTATCTCATCCAGGAATATCACGCATGGCGCTGCCTGCCTGGCCTTCCTGAAGGTCTCGCGGACGGCTTTCTCGCTCTCACCGACCCACTTTGATAGGAACTCCGGCCCCTTCACGCTTATGAAATTCGCCTCGCTCTCGCTCGCGACGGCTTTTGCGAGAAGCGTCTTGCCGGTGCCAGGAGGACCGTAGAGCAACAACCCCTTCGGCGGCGTCGCATTCATATGCCTGTACAATGCGGAATACTTCAGGGGCCATTCGACGGACTCCATCAATTCCTGCTTCGGCTTCTCAAGGCCGCCGATCTCCTCCCATTTGACATTGGGCGACTCGACCAGGACCTCTCTGAGAGTGGAAGGCTGCATCTCGCGGTATGCATCCATGAAATCCTCCATCCGGGTGCTCAGACCGTTCAACACTTCGGTAGGTATCGACTCCGCCTCCAAGTCCATGGTCGGAAGGACCTTCCTCAGTGAACGCATCGCAGCTTCCCTAGTCAAAGCAGCAAGATCGGCGCCGACATAGCCATGGGTCATCGACGCGAGTTTGTCCAGGTCTACATCATCATCGAGAGGCATCCCACGTGTGTGTATCTGCAGTATCTGCAGCCTACCAACCTTGTTCGGTATGCCCATCTCGATCTCGCGGTCGAACCTTCCCGGCCTCCTCAGAGCGGGGTCGAGCGCGTTCGGTCTGTTCGTGGCCCCTATGACCACGACCTTACCTCTGCCCTCTAGCCCATCCATGAGTGCGAGGAGCTGCGCGACTACCCTGCGCTCCGTCTCTGCAGTCACCTCGTCCCTCTTGGGCGCGATGCTGTCGATCTCATCTATGAATATGATGCTCGGCGCGTTCTCTGCAGCCTCTTTGAAGATGTCCCTGAGCCGCTCCTCGCTCTCTCCGTGGAACTTGCTCATTATCTCTGGACCACCGATGGATGTGAAGTTCGCGCTCGTCTCCGACGCGACCGCCTTCGCGAGCAGTGTCTTCCCCGTCCCTGGCGGACCGTGCAGGAGCACTCCTTTCGGCGCATCGACCCCGAGCTTCTCGAACAGCTCCGGATGTCTGAGTGGCAGCTCTATCATCTCTCTGACCTTGTTCACTTCGTCCGAGAGACCTCCGATGTCCTCGTAGGCGACCTTGGGCCCTTTCGCGACCGCCTCCTTCGCGGGCTTCTCGCTGAGCTTGACCTCGGTGAAATTCTGGATCACGGCCGCCTCTCCAGATGGCTGATAGCTCTGGACCACGAGGTCGAACCTCCTTCCCATGACATTGACCTCTACGAGGTCGCCTTTGACCACTGGCCTGCCCTCAAGGACCTGGACCAGATATTCTTCTCCTCCCAAGAGCTTGAGCGGTTGGGTGGGCGCAAAAGTGGCCTTCGTCGCTGGCTTGGGCACGATCTTCCTTATGCCGACCTTCTCATCCAGGCCTGCTCCCGCGTTCTTCCTGGTGGTCCCATCGATCCTGATGGTACCTCTGTTCTCATCCTCTGGGTATCCCTGATATACGGTCACGGCAGTGTTCCTGGTCCCTTCTATCATGACCGTGTCTCCTTGGTCGAGCTTTAGAATTCGCATCAATGCAGGGTCCACCCTGGCAATGCCCTTTCCATCATCGCCAGTCTTAGCCTGCACCACCCTGAGTATCTTCTCCTTCTTTGTCATTTCAAGCACCGATCATTTCCTGTTAACGTCATTGAGAAATGTGAGATGAAAGCGATTTCTTTCCCCCTCAATCACTTTATCGCGACTTTCCGGGACTTCTTCTCCGGAGGAGCAGCCTTCGGCAGTCGCACTGAGAGCACCCCGTCCTTCAGCTCAGCCTCTACCTTGTCCGTCCGTACATTCTCTGGCAGAGGCACGGATCGGTAGAACTTGGAGAACCTGCGCTCCCTTCGGATGTAGCCAGACTCCTTGTCCTCTCTCTTCTCATCGACCTGTGTCTCCCCCGATATCTCGAGGTCGCTCTCGGTGACCTCGATCTTGAGGTCGTCTTTCTTGATGCCAGGGATCTCGACCGTGACAAGGAAGTCCTTGCCGTTGTCCACCAGATCGATCAAAGGCTGCCTGACCATATCTGTCGTCATCGTCTGCGGCATGACGAACATCGTCTCCCATTCTGATCTGAAATCATCGAATATGCGGTCCATGTCACCAAGCAACGACCATGGACTCACCATGCTGGGGCCCCAGTAGTCCGAGGTCACCAGTCCTTCGCGTCTGTCCTTCCTTCTTATCATCTCATCCACCTATGAATTTCGATGAGGCTCTGGACCTCAAGGTCAATTATGTTTGCACTTCTATATGAAACTTGTGACTTGCTCGTGAGGGTCCCACGCGGTGCTCCTCTGCCGAGGAAGACTCCTCATGCCCTCTTCTGGAACACTAATAATACCTGGTTATGATATCCTCGCTGAATGCCTGGAGAGCTCAAAGGCCGCGAAGTCATCGTGAATGACCAGTCCGAATCGAGTCAGGTCTACAACAAGGGGTACTACGGCGTCCCTCAATCTGGCGGAAGCCTCAAGATGGACATCATGGAAGCCACCTACCTGGTCGAATGTGGGCGGCTGGAGGTTTTGTCCGATGGAAAGTCAATGAGTGCCGGCGAACTCCTGAGACTCGCCCACAAGACCTCGGAAGGTTTCGAAGTCAGATATCTCGTCTACAGGGAGCTGAGGCAGAGAGGCTATATCGTGAAACTCAGCAGCCCCCCACTGGATTTCAGAGTGTTCCCCAGGGGCGGATCGCCCAACAAGACCCCGAGCAAGTGGTGGGTCGCGGCCATATCCGAGCGGTCCACGTTCGACCTGGGCGATCTTCTGACCAATCTGGATCACACATCCGATGTCAGGAAGAAGCTGCTCCTCGCGGTAGTGGATGAGGAGAGCGATGTGACATATTACGATGTCAGGCGTATCTCACCAAAGGGCCGGTTGGGCGCTGTCGACCTCAGTGTCCCATCCGAAGGTCTGCTCATGGCGGACAGGGTCCTCGTGGATGACACAGACTCTCTGAAGGCTCTGCACGGAGGACACTACTTTGGCAAGATGATAGGTGCCGCACTGCAGTTATCACTGATCGAGGCGGTCTTCCTGACTGAGCTGGGCGCCCTGAAGCTCAGGGACGCGAAGACGAACCGCCCGCTCAGCCTCGCGACTCTCAAGAAACGTGCGCGTGCGGTGCAACCGGATTTCGATCTGCGCCTCAGCGCTTTCAAGGACCTGAAAGGGAAGGGACTGATAGTCAAGACCGGGTTCAAGTACGGTTCCCATTTCCGTGCATACGAAGGTGACCCTGACAAACAGCACGCACGGTTCCTTGTACATGCCGTGCCGGAGAGTTATACCACCATGTGGCCCGAGGTCAGCAGGGCCGTGCGATTAGCTCATGGCGTCAAGAAGGAGATACTCCTAGGGCGCGTGAAGAAGGATGCTGTCGAATATGTCTGTCTGAACAGGTTCAGACCGTGATCATATCCTGGAGCTTCCACCTGATTTGTAGAGTTCATCTCTCCAGGGTACCTGTTTGTAGCGCTTGCAGTATTCGTCGATCTTGTCTCGGTACTCCATCGGCGGCAATATGCCCTTGCACTCGATGCCGAAACGGTCGCAGTCGTAGCAGGATACCATGGCATTGCTACTAGCCCGTGCGGACTAATAATCGTTGGCACGGCAATCCTAACGTATCACAGGAGTCTGCCCGTGAGGTCCACGAGTCTGTTGGCGTATCCCCATTCGTTATCATACCATGACAGAATCTTCGCGGCATGGCCCTTACCACCTATGACCATCGTGGAGAGGGAGTCTATCACGCTCGAGTGCGGGTTGCCCACGACATCCATCGAGACGATCGGTTCTTCGCAGAACTCCATCACGCCCTTCATCGGGCCCTCCGCAGCCTGTTTCAATGCTGCGTTGATATCATCGGCAGTGACCTCCGCCTTCGTCGTGAAGCTCAGGTCCGTCACTGAGCCGACCGGTGTCGGTACCCTGAGCGCCAGACCGTTCATCTTGCCCTTCAGCGCGGGAATCACCGTCCCGATCGCCTTCGCGGCCCCGGTCGATGTCGGTATGATCGAGAGTGCGGCCGCCCTGCCCCTCCTGAAGTCCTTGTGCGGGAGGTCGATGAGCTTCTGGTCCCCGGTGTACGCATGTATCGTCGTCATCATGCCCTGCTCGATGCCGAAGATGTCGTTGATGATCTTCGCCGGAGGCGCCAGACTGCCAGTTGTGCAGGACGCCATGCTCACGACGTTGTGGGTCGTTCTGTCATAAGTGTCCATGTTGACGCCTATGACCAAGGTCGCGTCCGCATCCTTGGACGGAGCGGATATGATGACCTTCCTCGCGCCGCCGACCATGTGCTTGGACGCCTTCTCCTTGTCTGTGAACAATCCAGTGGATTCTATGACGACATCAACACCGAACTTCCTCCACGGGATCTCAGAAGGCTCTCTGATCTGGGTGATCTCGAACCTGCTGTTCCCCACGGTGACCCCGGACACGTCCTTCTTGACCTCTTCGCCGATCTTGCCGTAGACCGAGTCCCACTTGAGCATGTACGCCAGTGAATCAAGGGGTGCGATGTCGTTGACCGCGACGATCTCGAAGTCCTTGCCGTACCCTTCCTTCTCGATCGCAGCTCTGTAAACGTTCCTTCCGATCCTTCCGAATCCGTTGATCCCTATCTTGATCAAGGTGTTCTCCCCGTCACGCCTAAGGTCAGGACTGCATAAAAAGTTGTCCGTTTCACTATCTGAGTTTATGCATGAAAACGAAGATGAATCGGGTTTGGGGAAGTAGTTTGCCGGTCAGAATCTCAGAGCTGGACTTCGATACCGAGCTTCTCCGTGAGCTCCTTGTACCTGTTCCTGATGGTGACCTCGGTCACGCCCGCGATATCAGCTACCTCTCTCTGCGTCCTGCGCTCGTTGCACAGGATGGATGAGATGTAGATCGCAGCCGCGGCTACTCCCGTCGGTCCCCTTCCAGAGGTGAGTTCCTTCTTCGCAGCGTCCTTGAGTATCTCCGCCGCCTTCGCTTGGACCTCTCCGGAGAGTTTCAGCTCCGAGCAGAACCTGGATACGTAGTCCTGAGGCTTCGTTGGCATGAGCTTCAGCTTGAGCTCCCTCGTCATGAACCTGTATGTCCTGCCGATCTCCTTGCGACCGACTCTGGACGAGTTCGCGACTTCATCCAGGGTTCTCGGCACATTGCACTGTCTGCATGCTGCGTACAACGATGCCGCGACGACTCCCTCGATGCTCCTGCCACGTATGAGGTTCTTGTTGACCGCCTTCCTGTAAGTCATCGCGGCGGTCTCCCTCACATTCCTCGGCAGCCCCATCGAAGAGGCCATACGATCGAGTTCGCTCAGTGCGAACGCGAGGTTCCTCTCGGTGGCGTTCGATACACGTATTCTGCGCTGCCACTTCCTCAATCTGTACAATTGGGCCCTGTTCCTGGTCGGGATGCTCTTCCCGTAAGAATCCTTGTTCTTCCAAGATATCTCTGTGGAGAGACCCTTGTCGTGGATGGTGTAGGTCATCGGCGCGCCAGTCCTCGCCCTCTTCTCCCCCTGTTCCACATCGAAGGCCCTCCATTCGGGCCCTTGGTCTATTAGCTGGTCGTCCAGGACTATCCCGCAGTCCTCGCAGACGAGTTCTCCTCGCTCGTAGTCTCTCACCAGATGAGCGCTGTTGCATTCAGGGCATCTCTCGACCTGCTCAGTTTCTTCTCTTACCTTTGCCATGGTCCCACTCCTGCTGAACGTAGACTTCCTTGCCGAGCACAGCAAGGGTCCTGAGTTCTCTTCGCGGTTCTATTGCCACATAAGGCGACCGGGTCGGACCAAAAACTTTCACCACTCTTCCGACCTCCCCCTTCAAGTTATCCCTCACGATGGTTCTTACATTCGGCGCGAACCGAGCTTTCACAATGAGCCTCCCGTCGTGGGAAATATCTTGAACCACTCCGAGAAGCTGCATCGTCTCACCGAATCGTATATATAATTTGTGCTGAGCGCCCTATGTGTATGGTTATATATAATGTTTTTCTCAAGGTATTTAAGGTTTGAGCATATATCTGGGTCATACTGGAACCGGTCCCGTGCGTGAGGGGGCGGCCTTGAGAAGGTTTACCATGACGGAGATTCCCAAGAGTCATCCACGATACGATTCCCTGATGCTTAGGGAGCGACTAGTGACAGGCTTTAACGATGGTATAGTGGCCGCGCAAGGGTTGATCGCACATGGACGGGGAGAGATGTTCTATTACCTCCTCGGAGAGAGGACGACCAAGGAGGCTCGAACCGCAGAACGGGCCGCCGCCGCGCTCATGCTTCTGGCGAAGAATCCTGTCATATCCGTAAACGGGAATGTCGCTGCGCTGTGTCCCGGCGAGGTCGTTCGTTTGGCTGAAGTGACCGGTGCGAAGATCGAGGTCGGCCTCTTCCACAGGTCGGACCAGCGCGTCGCGAAGATACAGAAGGTTCTGGAAGATCATGGTGCGAAGGATGTGCTCGGCTTATTGCCAGATGCGCGTCTGGAAGGTGTCGACAGCATGCGAGGGCTCTGCTGCGGTGATGGCATCCACTCAGCGGATGTCGTCCTCATACCGCTCGAGGACGGAGACCGTGCCGAGGCCCTGTCGAAGATGGGGAAGAAGACGATCGTCGTCGACCTGAATCCGCTGTCGCGGACTTCGCGGTCAGGAACCGTCGCGATCGTCGACGAAGTCACCAAAGCGCTACCCGAGATATCTCTGTTCGCAGAGGAGTTGGAAGATGATGCATCCGAGCAGGAACGCTTGCTGACGAATTATGATCGCGACGCCAATCTCCAAGCCGTGATGAATATCATGCAATGCAACCTCGGCAAACTGGGATGATCCATTCTAGCATTCATTACCTGCGTGCCAGTGACGACGTAACTGATCGATTGGTTATTCTGCGGACGATCTATCCAATCATGGCGACCGAGATGTCGTGATTCGAAAACTGTTATCTACCATACAACCGATGGGATTCACGATATCATGGCCAAGAACGAGCTGGTCGAAAAGGGCGTACGCAGGATAGAATGGGCACGGACGCATATGCCAGTGCTCGCGAAGATACGCGACAGGATGGTCAAGGAGCAGATCTTCGAGGGACTCAAGGTCGCCATGGCTCTCCACACGGAGGCCAAGACCGCCGTGCTCGCATTGACGATACAGGAGGCGGGAGCGGAGGTCCGCCTGTCAAGCTGCAACCCTCTCTCGACAGACGATTCGGTCGCCGTCGCACTTAACGAGAAGTACGGGCTCGAGACCTATGCAAAGAAGGGGCAGAGTAACAAGGACTACTACGCCTCTCTGAACACAGTGTTGGATATGAAGCCAGACTATGTCATCGACGACGGAGCTGATCTCATATTCCTGCTCCACACAAAGCGCAAGGAACTTCTCTCAAAGGTCAAAGGCGCGAACGAGGAGACCACCACAGGAGTGCTCCGCCTGAGGGCGATGGCACAGCAAGGCGCGCTCAAGTTCCCCGTGATGTCCGTCAATGACGCCTACATGAAGTACCTGTTCGACAACCGTTATGGTACCGGCCAGTCCACTATGGATGGCTTCATGGCTGCGACCAACCTGGTGATCGCCGGCAAGAACTTCGTGATCGCTGGCTACGGATGGTGCGGTCGCGGAATAGCCATGCGCGCGAAGGGTATGGGTGCAGATGTCACCATCTGCGAGGTGGACCCGATCCGGGCCATAGAGGCGAAATTGGACGGGTTCGCGGTAATGCCCATGAGGGACGCCGTGAAGAATGCCGATATACTGGTCTCGGCCACGGGCTGCAAGGACGTCGTGACGACTCAGGACATGAAGGCTATGAAGAATGGGTGCATCCTCGCGAATTCTGGGCATTTCGATAACGAGATCTCCAAGACCGATCTGATGAAACTGGCCAAGACAAAGAAGAAGGTCAGAGATTCGGTCGACGAGTATGTGTTGAAGAACGGCAAACGCCTCTACCTCCTCGCGGATGGCCGTCTGGTCAATCTCGCGGCTGGGCAGGGTCATCCAGCAGAGATCATGGACATGAGCTTCGCCATCCAAGCGCTGTGCCTGGAGTATCTGGACTTCAGTGCTCAGACACTGGAACCCGCGGTCTACGATGTACCTGACCATCTCGACGATCTCGTCGCCCGCCTGAAACTTCAGACTATGGGCATCAAGATCGATAAGCTGTCAAAGGAACAACAGCAATATGTCCGGAGCTGGAAGGAAGGTACATAATAGTACACAGCACGGGCCCACGTAGGTCATATCAAGGCATTTATCGCCGTTAACCAGACTTGTCCCATCCGATTTTTCAAGTATCTAAGACCCGATACGGGACACTCGGAGGGACGAATCTTGCGGAAGAACAACTTCCTTGGCGTTTATGGACACACTGCTATCGACATCATCTATTCCTCGGACGAATTCCCTCGACCTAACACCTGCGTGGAGCTGAAAGGTCGTAAGGAGCAGTATGGAGGTACCGGCGCGAATGTCGCCAGAATAGCTGCATCTCTCGGGGTCCCGACCGCCCTCGCGAGCCACGTGGGGGATGATTTTCCAAAAGAGTTCATGGAATCGCTCCGCGAGGAAGGTGTCGACACAATGGATGTCGTCAAGGTCCGAGGCCAGAGGACCCCGTTCGTAATCATGATCTCCGACAAGGGACACAATCAGATAGGCTTCGTCGAGCAAGGGGCCGTGCTTGAGTCGGAGAAGCTGCCGTTGCGGACCCATACGGTGGACTCGTCGCAGTTCGTCCACGTGGGCACGGGCCGCCCCACCTACATGCTCAAAGTGGCCAGACGGGCGAGGCGTAAGAAGCGGACGGTGTGTTTCGACCCAGCTCAGGAACTGCACTATGTCTACACTCCAGAGACGTTCAAGCTCGTGCTGGAGCAGAGTGACATCTTCTTCGCAAACTCCTCCGAATTGGAGCGGGCGAAGGAATATCTGAATCTGAAAGAAGATCCAGAGCTTCTGTCATATGTCAAGATGGTCATCCATACGAAGGGCGCCGACGGTAGCAGGATACTCACAGCCGATGATGATCTCATCGTGGGTGCGATACCGCCTGACAAGGTGACGGATACGACTGGTGCGGGAGATGCGTTCCGCGCAGGGTTCTACGCGGGCCTTTCCAAATCCCTGCCTATAGAAGAATGCGCCTGGATCGGCGCATCCGTGGCTTCCTTCGTCGTCGAGAGCGTCGGTGCTCAGAGCGCGCTCCCTTCCTGGGACATGGTGCAGAGAAGGGCTGCGCGGAGGAAATACGTTTGAGTGACGGACCGGAGACGAGCACCGCTCAACCGCTGGATGATACGATCTTAGAGCTTCTGCGCGATGCGGAGAGGGTGAGCGTTCTCACCGGAGCTGGAGTCTCCGCGGAGAGTGGGATACCGACTTTCAGAGGTGCTGATGGCATCTGGGCGAAGTATGATTATAGGCGACTGGCAACCACGGCGGGATTCGCCGAGGACCCGGGACTCGTGTGGGAATGGTATCAACTCCGCCAGCGAGAGATAATGAAAGCGCGCCCCAACCGTGCGCATGAGATCATCTCGCTGATGGAACGATTCTATCCCGAGTTCACCGTCATCACCCAGAACATAGATGGTCTTCATCATCGTGCTGGGAATTCATCCGTCTTAGAGCTCCATGGCAACATATGGCGTATGAGGTGTGATCGTGATCGAACCATCCTGAACCTCTCAGCACCTGTGGATACTATACCGCCTATTTGCCAATGCGGCAGCATACTCCGTCCGGATGTGGTGTGGTTCGGCGAAACGTTGCCGACAGAGATCCTGGAGGCAGCATCTGGAGTCGCATCCGAATGCGAAGTCATGTTCGTAGTAGGAACATCAGCTATGGTCTACCCGGCCGCCGCGCTTCCGATACTCACCAAGAATTCGGGAGGATGCGTGATCGAGGTCAATCTTGAACCGACCGACGTGACCACCTACGCGGACACGTCGCTACGCGGGCGCGCGGGTGATGTCCTGCCAGAAATCTGGACAGCGGTCACAGAGCCCGAAAGCTTTATCAAATGACAGCCCATTATACCGCATTGGTGAGCACCAGATGGCTGTGGGTTTTATACTGATAAGCACCGCGCCAGCGAAGGAGCACGAGGTTTATAACGAACTACTGAAGGTCAAGGAAGTGGTCGAGCTGCACCCTCTCTTCGGAGAGTACGACCTGATTGCCAAGATCGAGGCCGAGGATTTCAACCTGCTAGGGCAGGTTGTGGTCGACAAGGTCCGTTCGATCCCGGGCGTCATAGACACCAAGACCTTGACAGGTATTAAGTTCTGAACTTCGATGCGGGATTCAAAGGTGAGCTAAATGGAACTACTTGAGTTCATGACGGTACTACTAATGATATTCGGCCTATTCATGCTGCTGGCGGGCGTGTTCACAGCATACTTCGGCAGCGGAAAGAGCAGAATCATTGGTGTTGTGCTGTTGGTCATAGGCCTGATAGTCGGAGTCTTGTGGGCTGTCATGTGCATCGACTCAGTCGCAGTGATAGATGTCAACCTGAGCAAAGTGATCTGGGACGCATTCCTGTATATCTTGGCAGGATTGATTGGAGCCCTCGCAGCGGTTGGCGTGTTCCTTCTTGCGATAATGAAGTCGTAAGAACGCAAACCTTTTTCTACAAACCATTCTTCTACCTTTTGATGAGTGTCCAGATAGTTCTTGGTAGCAAGAGCGATATGAAGGTGGCCGAGAAGGCGGTCTCAGTCCTCAAGGAACTGGGAATACCTTACAGGATCGCCGTGGCCAGCGCGCACAGGACTCCCGAGCTGGTAGATCAGCTCGTGAACGAAGCTGATGCTGAAGTGTTCATCGCGATCGCGGGTCTGTCTGCAGCCCTGCCAGGTGTCATCGCATCGAAGACGGTGCGGCCGGTCATAGGCGTCCCCGTCAGCGGAGCAATCAACCTCGATGCCATACTCTCCGTCGTTCAGATGCCCCCCGGCATACCAGTGGCCGGTGTCGGCCTGGACAGGGGAGAGAACGCGGCATTGCTAGCAGCATCCATACTTGCGCTGAAAGACGACAGGATATTGGCCGCTTTGAAGGCGTATCGTCAGAAGCTCAGGGACAAGGTCATCCAGGATTCTAAGGAAGTTGAGATCTAGATGTTCGACGCACAGAAGTTCATCGACCAGCAGATCGCCAAACTGAAAGAGGACGTGAAGGGCACGGCGATAATCGCAGCCTCCGGAGGAGTGGACAGCACGGTATGTGCAGGCATAGTCGGCAAGGCGATCGGCGACAGGCTGCTCGCAGTTTATGTCGACACCGGGTTCATGCGCAAGGGCGAGAACGACTCGGTCGACAAGATGCTCTCCCGTCTAGGGGTCAATCACATCATAGTGGACGCTAGTGACGAGTTCTACGGGGCCTTGAAGGGCGTGACGGATCCCGAGCGAAAGAGGAAGATCATTGGTGAGAAGTTCATACGAGTTTTCGAGCGTGAAGCGAAGAAGTTCGGTGCGGAATATCTCGTGCAGGGAACGATTGCCCCAGACTGGATTGAGAGTGGCGGAGGGCTCAGGGACACAATCAAGTCCCATCACAATGTGGGCGGCCTACCGATTGATATGAACCTGAAGTTGATCGAGCCGCTCAGGGACCTCTACAAGGACGAAGTCCGGAAGGTCGCGCGCACGCTCAAGATCGAGGTCGCGGAGAAGCAGCCATTCCCGGGACCCGCACTGGCGATAAGGGTCCTTGGCGAACCCACGCGCGAGTCCGTGGAGATCGTGCGCGAGGCATGCGCCATCACGGAGGAGGAGATCGAGAAAGCTGCAGCTGCGGGCAAGATGAAGCTGCCCTGGCAGTACTTTGCGGTCCTGCTTCCGATCAGGAGCGTTGGTGTCCAGGGCGACATAAGAGCGTATGGTTACACGATAGCCGTACGCGCCGTGGATTCCGTGGATGCCATGTCCGCCGTCTACTGCAAGATACCGCACGAAATCCTCGAGACCATATCTACCAGGATATCGAACAAGATGAAGGACAAGGTCAACAGGGTCGTCTATGACATAACGGACAAGCCACCAGGCACAATAGAATGGGAATAATTGCCCCAAAAGGGACCGGCAAGTCCGGTACCCTCCTCTTCGTTCTTTAAATACTCTTCATGATTCATCTCCAGCACTGGCTGCAGCCTCGCGAGCACATTCTCTCGTTCCTCAGCAGAGGCTATATATCCACTCCATGTTCCCTCCTTCATGCGCATATTGGTCGTTGACAACGGCGGTCAATGGACACACAGGGAGTGGAGGGTGCTCAGGGATCTGGGCACCGAGTGCGAGATAATACCGAACACGACCCCGGTCGAGAACATCCGTGCGGATGGCTTGGTGCTATCAGGTGGAGCGCCGCGCGTCGGCCTGAACCAAGAGAGCATGGGGAAGTGCGGGGATTACATCGAGAAGGCGGGCATACCCGTGCTCGGCATATGCGCAGGTCATCAATTCATGGCATGGTTCCTTGGAGGCAAGGCCGGACCATCCAAGGTCCCTGAATTCGGGAAGACCATGGTCTCCATAGATGACGAGGACGACCTTTTCAAAGGATTGCCTGACACCTTGGTCGCATGGGAATCTCATAACGACGAGGTGACGGAACTTCCTCCGGACTTCATCGCGCTGGCTCACTCAGACAATTGCCAGATCCAGGCAATGAGACACAAGACGAAACCTCTGTTCGGTGTGCAGTTTCACCCCGAGGTAGAGCACACGGACAACGGATACGATATCTTCCAGGCTTTCGTAGATGTCTGTCAGGGACACAAGAAGGATTGAGTGATGGATCAAGAAGCCCTCGAGATTCTGAAAGAGGCCATCGAGACGAGGTTGAGGAGCGAATCGACCGAGCGTTCGATAGGCCGTACCGTACGCAGACGAGGTCTCGATTTCTCCGTATACATCGGCATGATGAGTGATATCAGGGACTTCGCCGAGTCACGAAAGCTCTCTCTGGACGATGCCGCCGGAACCTTACTGAAAGAGGAGTATCAGGATCGCGAGTAGACAGCATACTGCCAGTATCACTCCGATCACGAACATCGCAAATGCCGTCTTCTTGTCCGACCCGAAAGCGATCGGGATCGGACCGATCATCACGACCCCTCCATACTTGGTCTCCGCGGGACGTGATATGCCATCTTCGGCAGGATAGTCTCCTGCCCGTATGGTATCCATCTGATTCCTCACCATCATGAAGAACCCTGTCATGAAGCCAAGCACTATCAATGCGGTACCCAGCATGAACATGGCACTGGAACCTGAGAATACAGGGAATATCAGGACGAGCGAGACCTCTCCTTCTCCAGACGCCACGGCTATGCCCATGATCACCAACCCTGTGACGAACATTAGCACCGGAATCATGCTTCTCGTTCGCATCGTTGCCCCTCGTTGTTCTCCTGAAGGTCAATTGTCCGCCCTGGACTATCTAACTTGCGGGGCGCCAGTCACGCAGAAGCCTTTTATTGACCCCTTGCGTTCCGGATTCGGGAACAGCAGTGGTCACACTTAGGGATCATCTCGTTGACATACTCAGATCGAAGGATTTCTCAGTCAGCGAGAGAGACGATTATCTCTACGGTTCGAGGGATGATATCTCCGTCGTGGTCCTCGCAGCCAGTGATATGTTGATGGAGGATGTGGAGGATTTCATCAACAATGTCTCAGATTTTCACGGTCGGAAGATAGTTGCATCGCTATCGAAGGCGGATGACGGCGTCCAGGGATTCCTGCAGAAGAGGGGGGTCCATTATTGGGGGCGTGAGGAGCTCGAGCATGAGATAGGCAACCTGCAACTCCAGACTGTCAGTGGCGGATCCGGCAAGAGCCTCTTGGACGACATAATCTCGGACGACTACCCTCAGAGGCTGTCGGAGCCACCCGAGCAATCGGTCCCAATCATCGTCGAGAGTGCAGGTGACCATGCGGAGCGGATCGTCAAGCCGAACTTCATGCTGGAGGATATCAAACATCTTGCTCGACACGAGGTGCAGGGTTACAGGTTCGACCTGGACCTGGTTCCTCATTATCTGTTTCATTATGTACTGAACTTGGAGGACGGCAAACAGCGGGCAGGGATCGTCGCTGTGAACGCGTTGACGAGTCAGTTGGAGACATGGCGCTGGGGCTTCGAACTCGTGGATTCGATCGAGATCCAGCACACGAAGCGAGAGCCTAAGATCGACCAGGAGAAAGCAAACGAGTTGGCTCGGGAGACGATTGCGAAGGAGTTCAGGTCGTTCACGGAAACGGTGAAGGATTACGGGCATTCTGAGATAATAGAACGCAAGAAATCTTCTAGAGACCCGATGATGATAGATCCCAAAGGACTCGTGTATCTGCCTGTCTGGTGCGTCGAAGGCAAGAACGGTGCGATGATCGTGAACTCCTCAAGCGGGAAGATCATCAGCGAGCACCTGCACGGCGCGGAGACTAAGCAAGGTTGAGCTTCCGGAATCTCTCCATTATGCCAAGCCAGTGCGACCCGCGCCAATACACCTTACCGCAACCTCCGCACTTCCAGAACTTGTCGTTGCTGGCGAACGCTCCTTCGGGCACGGAACCCTTCGCCTCCTCCTTGGGGAGGCTGACCAGCGCTCCGTTGCACTGTGTGCATCTTATGGTGTCCTCGCTGAACTTCAGGCCGAACTTCTCGCGGACTGCGGTCAACTGCGCCTCGAGCTCTTCGCTTTCTATCAGCAAAGCTCCAGGTTCCTTGGACAGTTCCTTGTCCCTGGTGAGGATGAATCGGTTATCGGCTCTCGCAGCTGCTGCGATCTGTTTATCATCCATCGTCTTGTCATAGATTGTATCGTATCCTAACATCCGGAGCCATTTCGCCAGGGATCCAAGCATTTGATCCACGGCGAACATCGGCTTCGTCGCATCTTCGCTCATTTGACCACCTCATATCTCACGAGGACCCCGCTTCCGAGGACCTTTGCCCCCTTCAGTCTGAGTGGCACCATTTCCAATGTCTCAGAAGCGCCATCCCCTCCTGCAGGAGTCGGCGCCCGCTCACCTCCAATGACGATGCTTCCTATGAATATGTTGACCTCATCAGCCAGCCTATTTTTCAAAAATGACCATATGATGGTGGAGCCCCCCTCTACGAGCAACTTCTTGATACTCATCCCCTCAAGAATCGGGATAAGGCGTGGAATGTCCACATCATCTCTCCCGCATCGAATCGTCTTTGCATTGGGGAATGTCTTGGAGCATCCCTCGCTCGTGACGATGATCGTCTCCGCCTTCCCGTCGAAGACCAATGAATCAGACGGCGTCCTCCCGTTGGAATCGAGCACGACCCTGATGGGGTGTCTGGGGTTCTTGACGTACTTCTCCTTCACAGTCAGTTTAGGGTTGTCAGAGATGACTGTTTCCACTCCGACAAGTATCGCATCCGAGGAATTCCTCAGGACATGCACCCTCTTCTTATCCTCTTCGTTGGAGATAGGTGTCTGCCTTCTGGTCTTCAATGCTATCTTGCCATCTGCAGACATTGCGCAGTTTATTGTGATATGCAAGAGTACCATCTGGAAGAACCGTTCGCAATGCTAATAACCTTTCGGAGCAGAGAGCCAGTAATCCAAAAGGCGATTCCTTCGGAAGTCATCCATCTGCGGGGTCGGTGCGCACATGGTTCGCGTGCAAGACGCATTTCCCAACACTTATAAGCGGGCCATCTCATTTGGGCAACGATGGACGGAGACGATATCAAGATCTACGAGATCATGAAGAAGGACTTGCGAGGCGCAACCATCATCGATGGTTTTCCAAGCGTTGGTCTGGTGAGTTCGATATCTGCGAATTACTTGATCAAAGTGCTAAAGATGGAACATATCGGGATCATGGATTCACCACAGTTCCCGACCGTCTCCTTGATACGTGACGCGCAACCGTTGAGCCCCGTCAGGATTTATGCTGGGGATAAGGGCCCGCATGGCGATCAGCTGGTAGCGTTCATTTCTGAATTCCAGGCTCCAGCAAACCTTGTCCGACCAATTTCGAGGGCGCTGGTGAGTTGGGCCATCGAGCAACGATGCAAAATGATCGTGTCTCCTGAAGGACTAGTAGTAGACCCGGAGATCCGGGACAGTGCGGACATATCCGATGTCGTGTTCGGGATTGCGAGCACGTTGCGTTCGCGCGAACTGTTGAAAGAGCACGGCATCCGTCCGTTCGAGGAAGGCGTCATTTCAGGAGTCGCTGGCGTGCTGCTGAACGAAGGGCGGAAGAGGGATTTCGATGTCATCACCCTTCTCGCAGAAGCTCATCCAGATTTCCCCGATGCTAAGGCGGCTGCACTCGTGCTTGAGGCGATCGATGACATTCTTCTCGGCATAGATTTCGATGCAAAGCCACTTTTCGAAGAGGCACAGAGGATCGAAACGCACATACGTGAGATACAGAAGCAGGCCGTGGTGAAGAAGGACGATAAGCCGGCTGCGAGACCGCCTATGTATGGCTAGACCGTGCAGATTCTGACGAGCCCACCATCCTCGGAAGTGACGAATCTCTTTCCAAGGAATTCCTCTATGACCCAGATGTTGGTCTTTGCGTGCTCTGTCAGTTCCTCGGCCAACACGGTCGACTTGCCATCCGCAAGAGCCATGTATGGTAGCAGTTGATCAAGCCCATGCTCATCCACAGTGGCTCCTGAATCGATGGTCTCAATCAGATCGACCGCGCAGGATTCGCCGATCGTCTCTGCCCGCACACCCTTCTCTCCGAGAGCGGATTCTCCCAATATGGAGTGCTCATATCTCGCAGCGAGGACTATCCCTGCACCTGTACTCTTCCCGGATGTGATCTGCGATTGCACAGTGACTCGATTGAAATTCACGAGGGACTTGAGGGCGGAGTGTTTCATCCTTGTGACCACGTGCTCTGGGAGATTCTGTGCGAAAGCGAGTCCAACGATACCCTTCAGCTCGCCTTTCGTGCCGAGGTCCACAGCCTGCAAGCATCCTGATGGAGCACAGGATGCAATGATCGTTCCACTGCCTTCTGGATAGAACCCTCTCGATTCAATATCGAGCTCACATGAAACTCCGAATCTCTCCAGTAGTGGAATGTGGACTTGAGCGACGTACTCTATGGGTGGAGACCATCGCACGTCCGTGCCACCTGTGATTCTCATCCTGACATCGGATTTGGACATGGATGCTGGCAACAGGCATGTTTGGAGGACAAGTGATACGCTGCCAGCTGTGCCGACATCGAATTCAAAATCGCCCCCGATCAGCTGCCCTGGCTCGAATGTAATCTCCTTCGAGCCGACATACAGCCCGCCTGTCTCAGCGTCGCAGAGTTCCGCTGCTGCTTCTATGCTGGTGAGATGTTGTGGTGACAAGCCTGGGCTCGGACGACCTGCTCGAATGTTCGATACACGAACGCTCTTGCGCAGGACTGAGGCGAGCGACACCGCCGTCCGCAGGATCTGTCCTCCACCCTCTCCGTGCGATCCATCGATCTCGATCATGAGTTCTCAACCTTCTTCTTCGAGAACCTTCTGACGATCAAGTTCACGAGGAAGAACCACGTCATCATGATGACTGCCAACCCAATCAAGCCAGCCGCGAAATACAGCAACCAATCTGGGGCGGTCTCGTCCCCGCTGGCCACGATGATTGCGAGCCCCATCCCTTCAGCTATGAATGCGCCGAATCCAAGTGCGAAGGAATACAATCCCATCGTTGCCCCATAGCATGTGTCCTTAGACGAATCCGCCATCAATGCAAGGGCTGCAGGCACGAAAGCACCTACTCCAAGACCCATGATGCCTAAAGGAATCATTCCGAGCAACTTGAATTCGATATGCCCACCGACCATCTCGTAGGCGTAATCGGAGAAGAACAACATCATCACGACAATTCCGAATATGCTGAAGACACCGTAGGCCATGACCGGTATCCTCCCAATCTTGTCGGAAACCATCCCCCAGAAAGGCTGCAGTAGACAGAGCGCGACGCCAGCTGCCCCGAACATTATGCCTATGGTCGCCCCCGAGACATCCTCGCTTAGCATGATTCTCGGGAGGTAGGTGATCGCGAGACCTAGCAGGACGGCGATTATGAGCCAGATCGGGAACATCAGCCGGATCTCACGAATCTTGAAGACGATCTTCAGGCTCTGGAACCCTCCTAAATGATCTGTCTTCTTTATCGCTCGTTCCTTCTTGACCAGTGATTGTAGAAGGATAGCTGAAGTGGCGAGCAGCAACGCGACGATGATGAATCCTGGGATCGGTCCAGCATAATCGATCATGAAACCGCCGACCACTGCGCCGACGATATATCCGCTGAAAGTCGCGTAATCAAACCAACCCATCTGCCTGCCGCGATCACAAGTCTCTGCATGGTCAGCGATCATCGCAATTGCGGGTGCGACTGTGGCTGCGGCACCGATCCCGTGGATCCCGTGCAAGGTCGCCAGGTACCAGACGTTGTTCGATAGGGTGTATAGGGTTACTATGATGGCCGCCAGCGCGGTCCCGAGGACGATTATCTTCTTGCGTCCCGTTTTATCGCTCAAGATCCCGAAGTAGTTGGCAGTCAACATCTCAGCCAAGGGGTATGGAACTGCGATAATCGCCACATTGAGAAGCGCCTCGTAATTATTATCGTACGGGACGTAACTCGCGATCAGTAAAAGGAGCGCTCCGAAAGCCATTCGAAGGAAGAACGTGGAGAGATAAAGTACTCTGAGGTGCCAGGGAGTTCGTATCCTCTTTCCACTGAATCTTCCGAACATATAAACTGAGGTCAGCTGATTTAATTACTTAAGACTTATGCAGAATGGCTATGGCAATACCCTTGCCAGAAGGAACCCCTCAGAATGGTTTAAGTAACCGCTGGACATAGTCCCGCATCGGGTCCAACGTATGGCGGTCGAAGCAATCGGCGTCCTGATACTCATCGCCTCCCTGATCGTGATTCTGATCAGCTGCGAGGTATTCGTGAACGGTATCGAATGGCTCGGATGCCGACTTGGACTCGCGGAGACCGCCACCGGCAGCATTCTGGCCGCCATCGGGACCGCCATGCCCGAGACGATAATCCCGCTCATCGCGATTTTCTTCATGGGCAGTGGTGCCGGCGAGGAGATCGGCGAAGGCGCGATTCTGGGAGCGCCATTCATGCTCGGCACACTCGCCATGTTCATCGGCGGAGTGGCGATATGGTTTGCCTGCAGACGCGGGAAGCGGAGCAAGTGTCTCGTACTGAAGGCAGGGCACGCCGAGCGGGATCTCAAGTTCTTCATGTCGATGTACTTGATAGCACTCCTCACAGGCCTTCTTGGACTGCAGGATTCTTTCGAGACGAAGTACATCAATTGGTGTGCGGCCGCGGTGCTTCTGCTCAGTTACGCAATCTATCTCCAACGCACCCTAAGAGATGAGGCCGATATGAGCGAATCATCTTGCCCGGCTCTTTACCTGGGACGCGCAGTGCGAAAGGCGCCTCCCAAAGGTATCGTCGGCATGTCGATGATTCTATTTCAGGTCACAGCCGCACTCATCGGGATAATCATAGGCGCCAAATTCTTCGTGGATGAGGTGGGCGCGATATCTGAATCCATCGGGATCTCACCTATAATACTCGCTTTCCTGATTGCACCAATCGCAACGGAATTGCCTGAGAAATTCAACAGTGTCATCTGGTATTGGCGTGAGAAGGACACGCTCGCCCTGGGAAACATAACCGGTGCAATGGTGTTCCAGAGCAGCATCCCAGTCAGCATCGGGCTCCTCTTCACCAAGTGGTCCCTGGAACCGATCAACGTAGCGAGCATCGTCATAGCCCTCACGGCTGCGGGTTGGATGTTATATTCGGTGACGGTCAAGAAACGCGTGGAGTACAAGACCCTGATCGCTTCGGGGTCCCTTTACATTCTGTACATCATACTCCTGTTGATGTTCCCTATTCATTCGGCTTAGTAGCTAGGCTACTAAACGTTTGAACACCTGGCCAGACTGCGCTCCGGATAAGTTATAAGTACGCACCAGGCATATCCACGCCCGGATGGGATGCAGACCGATTCACTATGAGTTAGGTGGCATCTTCTTCTCAAGACGAGAAGGGAAGACGGGATGAGTGCGGAGTCCGAGCTGCTGTTCCAGATGGGCGCCATCATGCTCCTCGCGTTCGTGGCTGCCACGCTCGCTGGCAAGCTGAACCAGTCGGTCATGATCGGATACATAGTGATAGGTATCTTCATCGGTCCGAAGATGAGCTTCGAAATTCTTGGGTTCGAATACCGCGGTTTCATAAGCGACACGAGCCTGATCGAGATACTGTCTTTTGTCGGCCTCGTGATGTTGATGTTCTTCGTCGGCCTGGAATTCTCCTTCTCCAAATTGAAAAAGACGCGCACGCCCGCGATAATCCTGGCCATCATCGATGTGAGCGTGGGACTGTTCGTGGGATTCATTTTCGCGTCCTTCCTCGGATGGCCCTTGATCGACTCGATCTTCCTTGCTGGTGTCATAGCGATGAGCAGTTCCAGCATAGCCATGAAGGTGCTGTTCGATCTGAAGCGGATGTCCAGCCCGGAGGTGGAGTTCCTCATAGGCTTGGTCATAGTCGAGACGTTCATCGCGATGCTCATACTCGCTGTCGCGAGCGGCATGGTCGTCAGACCAGACGGCAATCCGATGGAATATGGGCAGCTGCTACTCGGCATGGCAGCGTTCTACGCTTTCTTCATATGGGTCGCCATGTGGGCAGTCCCCAAGGTCGTCTCGTTCTTCAACAGCATAGAGAACGACGAACTCTTCATATTGTTCGCGCTTGGAATAGTCTTCCTCACATCTGGGTTCGCTGCTGCGATGAACGTTCCTCCTATCATAGGAGCGTTCTTCATCGGAATGATACTCGCGGAGACGAATGTGTCCACGCGTATTCGCTCGAAACTGGAATCATTCAAAGATGCATTCGTGGCGATATTCTTCACGTCATTCGGAATGATGATCGACCCAGCGATGTTCTCCGATGTGATTTGGATGGTGCTCATCGCCATACCACTCGTGCTGTTCTACGAGATATTCGTAATATCTTCGGTCACATACTTCCTGGGTTTCTCGGCGAAGGCTGCCACCACGATCGGCACCAGTGCTACCGGAAGAGGCGTCGAGTCCATTCTGTTCGCTAGCGTGGGCAGCAATGTCCAGGGTGCAACCATGGGCTCTCTGCTCAATCCATTTGCGGGCGCTTTCTGCTTCGGCATGAGCGCGGTCACTTCGGTGTTCGTTAAACACTCGACGGCTCTGGCAAACGCTCTCTCGAAGGTGATTCCAGCCCCATTGAAATTCTCCGGTTCGGTCATATCCCGAACATTGGGCAAAGCCGTGATGCCCTCTTCCATTCGGATATTCAAAGGCGCGAAGATGACAGGAGCACTCCTACTGTCGTTTGTGATACTATGTACGATGATCCTGATGGTGAAGCCACCCCTACACCTGCTACTCGTGGGCTGCGGCATCATAATGACGTTCGCGATATACTTCGTGATAAGGTTCGAAGTGAAAGAGATTGTAAAACACGTGAACTATTCCAACCTCGGGGTGAGATCAGAACGCAAGAGTGTCATCGTGGACCTGGTGTCGTGGTTGATATTTGGCTCTGTTCTCTCAGTCCTGATAGTGGTATCCATATGGACATACCTGTGGCAGCTGTCCCTGATAGTGGCCATCTCTTACCTGGTCGGTCTATGCTATCTCATGTTCGCAGCGCACAAGCACCTGTACGCCGAACAGGCTGCTTTCATCCCGCCCATATATACGATGCCTCGACATGAGACCAAGGACGATGACGAGGACGAGGGCCATGCAAAGCCTTTGCCGAAGGCGGTGTACGGCGTCGTGAAGACGATTCCAAAGGACATGAGGCTATAGCATCCAGAGAGTGCCGTGGGTGGCCGATCATCGACGACGAAAAGTTGCCCTCGTGGGTTGCACATGATCACCAAGGTACGATCCGGTGGAGTATGATAATCATCATATCTTCTCCTGATCAATTGCCCTTCAATGACTGAGGAGCAGAAGGGTAGCTGTTTCGTGGGGTTGTACTGCGGCGTACTCGCGATCGTCGCTTTCTGCGTGCTGTATCCAATTGCAGCTTATCTGGACCCAGACTACAGATTCCTTGACAACTACCTGAGCGATCTGGGAGTGGGCCCCGGTGCGTGGGCTTTCAACTCTGCACTTATCGTGACCGGTTCTCTCCTCGCGGTGTTCGCAATATTCGGAGTGTACCGGGCGATGGGAAATGGCATGTGGTCCAAGCTGGGCTCTGCAGCTCTCGCAATATCCGGTGCATTCCTGGTATGTATTGGAATATTCACCGAGGATTTCGATGAGGTCCACACATTCTTCTCATTCGCCTTTTTCATCACACTATTGATCACTCTTGGACTGGTATCCGTCGCCATGTTCAGGACCAAAGCGCTCGGTTCCATGGGCACTGGTGCTTCGATAACTGCGTTCATGGCTGGAGCGGCGTTGATTCCCCTGGGAGCGAATCCATTCACAGAGACCGTTGCTGTCTTGACCATACTGGCCTGGGGCTCTTCGATCACGGTCCTTATGAACCTCAAGAACCCGGCCCGGGGCTCCGACGAACCACATCTACGCTGTTAAGTGTGCCCTACAATCATTTTAAAACAGTAGCGCAATCAGCATCGCTAAGCATGCCTGCATCACAGGCTGGAATAGAGGTCGAATGAAATGAAAGCCAACGAGTACAGGGAACTTGATGAGAAATACGGGGCGCACAACTACCACCCGTTGCCAGTCGTACTGTCCAAGGCCAAGGGCGTTTGGGTCTGGGATGTCGACGGCAACAAGTACATCGATATGCTGAGCTCATACTCCGCAATCAATCAAGGACATCTTCATCCCAAGATCGTCGCAGCGGCCATCGAACAGCTCACAAGGATATCCCTCTCATCGAGAGCGTTCTCGAACGACAGGATGGGGCCGTATCTGAAGAAGCTCTGCGATATCAGCGGTATGGAGATGGCTCTGCCGATGAACACTGGCGCAGAGGCCGTCGAGACCGCTCTGAAGCTCGCCCGCAGATGGGCGTACCAGAAGAAAGGCGTTCCTGAGAACAAGGGTGAGTTGATCGTCTGTGAGAACAACTTCCATGGGAGGACTACGACTATCATCAGCTTCTCATCTGATCCGGATTCCAAGAAGGGCTTTGGTCCGTACACACCAGGCTTCGTGACCATTCCGTACAACGATATCAAGAGCTTCGAGAATGCGATCAATCCGAATACTATCGGTATCATGGTCGAGCCGATCCAAGGTGAGGCCGGCATCAACGTGCCATCTCCTGGCTACTTGAAGGAACTGAGAAGGATCTGTACCGAGAAGGGCATACTGCTCATAATCGACGAGATCCAGACGGGTTTCGCGAGGACCGGCAAGATGTTCGCCTTCGAGCACGACGGGATCAAGCCGGATATCCTCTGTGTCGGCAAGGCACTCGGAGGAGGATTGTATCCCGTGTCTGCTGCGCTCTCGACCCGTGAGATAATGAGTGTGTTCACACCCGGCTCGCATGGCAGCACATTCGGAGGCAACCCGCTCGCATGCGCGATAGCGGAGTCCGCTCTAGATGTCCTAGTCGAGGAGAAGCTGACAGAAAGGTCTACTGAGATGGGCGCATACTTCGTCAAGAGGCTGAAGGAAATCAAGACCGATAAGATCAAGGAGATCCGGGCCAAGGGACTGCTCATCGGTGTCGAGTTCCACCTCGCTCCAAAGGACACGGTCAGACCGATCTGCGAGAAGCTCATGCAGAACGGGGTTCTTGCGAAGGACACCCATGAGAAGACCATCAGGTTCGCGCCTCCGCTCACGATCACAACGGACGAGATCGACTGGGCGATGGAGCGGGTCAAGAAGGTCTTCGAAGCATATTGATAAACATCACTGCCTGGGGATTTTGTATCCCCGTGGCAATCTTATTTTTCTAAGCAGCGTCATATCCTCACCGGGAGATTGTATGGAAATTGCGCGAAATGGCAACATGATTTTCCTGCGCCTCGATCACGATGATGATATACTGGCCAGAATCAATCAGATCATCACGCAAGAGGCGTCGACCATGGTCTTCACCACCGGCCTCGGCATGATTCACGACTTCGAGCTGGGGTACTTTGACAACGGCCAATATCTAAGGAAGCACTATTCAGAGCCGCACGAGCTTCTTTCAGTCCAGGGATCCGTGTCCTCTGATGGTGAATCACGAATCCATATTCACATCACAGTTGCAGACAAAACACATCAGGCCTTCGGAGGTCATCTGCTATCTGGGCGGGTCTGGATGAGCAATGAGTTGGTGTTATTGACGGTCGATGGTGTGCGGTCAGAACGAGAAGTCGATCCGGTCAAGAAGGTCGCAATCCTTCACTTTCAATGAGCTGGATCTTCGTTAGGGCAGATCCTTGACCATCAATATTTCCACCGATTCGACCTCGAATCCTGCCGATTTGTACATTACCAGAGCCTTCTCGTTCTCGGCATCGACCATGAGGAGTATTCGTTTGGCTCCTTGAGACTTGAGCCATTTCACGCTATCGAGAAGGAGGTTCCTGCCCAACCCCCGCCTGCGATGTGATTTGACGACCCCCAGGATAGCTACCCATCCTTCTCTCACGCCTTCCTCTTCTTCCTTGGGAGGTCTGTCCTCACTCATGACGAAGCCAATAGTCTTCCCACCGTCCATCGCGAATGTGACGCCAAACCTATCGTTTGTGGCCTCGAAGAAATTCCTGAATCTGTCTACTGTGACGGGTGCGTAATTGAAATGATCCACAAACGATTCGTTTCGAACATCGACAATTCTAGACGACAGATCTTCATGGTCATCTTCAATGAGTCTCCGCTCGATCTTGATGCCTTTCGGGAACGCAGCTTCTTCTGGTTCGCAATTCTCGTTTCGAACCATTTCGTAATACCTACGAACTTCATGAAAACCCGCATTCTCCAACAAACTCTTCTTCCATGTGTCGATCTGATAGTATGGGATCTGTGTCGCGGATACGCCACGACCTATGAGATAATCGAGAGACTTCTCCAGAAGTGTTTCTTCGATCCCATCACCTCTATGGGTTCGCATGATCTCGATGTCGACATAAGAATCTCTCAATCCATAGGCTAGCCTTGCTCGATCCACAAGTCCATTTGCATAACCAACACCTTCTCCATCGATGATTGCCAACCATGCACCTTCAGGATCGTAATCGTTATCGAGAAAAGTCTCTGCCCTCACCTCATCTGCATTGACTGTTCTTTGTGAGGGCAAATCTGCCTTTGAATCGTTCCAGATCTTCGCTATCGATTCGAGGTCATTCTCAGTAGGATGTCGGTATTCTATTTTTGCCATCATTCTCGACACGGATATGCTGGATCCTTCGAATATAGTCTTTGCAGGCATTTTATCTGAAGGATTATGAGACCAATCCGGACGTCGAGATTCACATCAACAGTCATCTGCCCGGGTCACATTATTCAGTTTTATCTCTTCTTTCCGCATTTCAAACAAGAATCTCTATGAACGCAGAGGATTCCTCCGCATTTAGGACATTTCCATCTTAGTTTCTCATTCGCAACAAATTTTCTTATCCCATCTTCTTGAATATTTTCAAGGTTCTCAATCATGCTCATGCCATATCTGGTCCTGTATCTCTTATCCAATTGCCTCATCCTTCTGCATGGGAACTTGTCGCACGTGAAACAGAATCTCGATGCTTTCAGATTCATACATTTCCTGATAGTACACTTGGAATGATGAGCGATTTTGTTCAGATTTTCATAGTTGCATCCTGGACATCTATTCTTTTCTCTCTGATGACCCAGACAGATTGCACAGTTCATCCCGCACGGAGCAATCATTTTCGAATTCATTGCAGCTACTCCCAAGCTTTGGTCTGCCATTTTTCCCTCCTTTAAGATGATATATTCTTTTGTCGTTTGAATATTTGCTGGATATAGCTACTCTTCAATACTGCCGGACTAGACGTCCTTTTCTGATTTCAATCATGCAACAACTCGCTCCTGTTTACTCCCTGTATCGATCTGGGAAGAATTCATATAGTGAAAGTGTGTTATAGCTAACATAATGTGGAGTGCAACTAACTAAATGTTAGTACAAAGCAACTACTGCATGATGGAAGAGTGATAGGATGATGGACGAGAGAAACAGGTTCCGATTGTTCATTGGAATAATCGTATCCATAATCGTGATTGGCGTGCTGTTCGTCGCAGGTTCAGCGAATTCAGAAGACTCTGACAAATGGTCGGTTATCGCATCAGCGGTGATCGTGGGTTCAATAGCACTGGTGGCATCCCTCGCTGCCAGGAAGAGACTGAAAGAGATGAAGAGCGGCTTCCCAAGCGAGGATGAGAGATCGACAGCACTCAAGATGCGTGCTGGCTATCTCTCCTTCTTCGTGAGCATGTACATATGCATGGCTCTTGGGTGGATCTTCGGCGTATTCCTAGACGACACGACGATGGATTTACCATCGGTTGGGACCGTGATGTTCATCTTGGTTGCAGTGATGGGCACGGCATACATCGTGATCTGGACCGCGATCTCGAGAGGAAAGGGTACGCCATGAAGACCAGGATCAAGGAATTGAGGGCGAGATACGACATAACCCAGGACGACCTGGCTAGGAAGATCGGCGTCAGGCGCGAAACGATTCTGTTCATCGAGAATGGGAAGTACATCCCATCACTGAAGCTCGCGCACGATATCGCCAAGATCCTGAAGATTACGGTGGACGAGCTGTTCATATTCGAGGATGACTGAATGTGATCATACTGATCAGCTCACTCACAAGCCTTTTTTTAGATTTCTGTTTGCGTCCGGCCAGATGAAGGGACGCTGGTGCATCTGCGTGAGTAGATGGGAAACCGTGTGCGACTGCCCTGGTTTGTGCTCGACAGTAGCCAGACGTCCTTTTCTCTGACTTCAATCTAAGGGAGAATCCCCCTCAGTGCAATCGTTTCACATCAAATCCTCAGTCTTTCTCACCTTGTTAACTCAGATTGTCAACGTGAGTGCCACTGGTATCTTCCAGGGTGATGGTTAACAGAGATCGTCCAGCATTGCGCATGCAACGGACCGTCATCTCAGCAAGAATGATATGGGATGAGGTGAGATTAGCGCCCGTGAGAAGACAGGTCGGATGCCTGCCGAAGGGCTTGGTGTCATCCGACGCGCCCAAGATAGCGAAGAGGCTTGGATCGATCTCAGGCGGCAGAGTACTGGATGTCGCCACCGACCAGGGGGGGTTCATCGACACCCTGATGAACACCCTGAAGGACTACGAGTCCTTCATCGGGATAGACAGCTGCGCCTCGCACAACTCCATAGATGAGATGAGAGACGCGAGGAAGCACTTCAGAGGAAGACCCGTCGAACTCCTCGAGATGAACGGCGAGGACCTGGGGTTCGAAGACGGCTCTTTCGACACGGTCTGCATATCGTATGCCCTGCATCATCTAGACGACGTGGACGCGGTGCTGACCGAGATGAAGCGCGTGCTCATGCCAGGAGGTCGTTTCATCATCCAAGAGCTATACTCCGACGGCGACAAGACGGAGGCTCAAAGGGTGGATGAACTCGAGCACGAGTGGTGTACTAGGATCGACAGCCTGCTGGGGATAACCCACAACAAGGCTTTCACGAGGCAGAGGATCATGGACATGGCGAACGGCCTTGGCCTGAATGGTCTTGAGGTCTTCGATTCCGACCGCCCAATAGATTGTCTGTTCTGCGAGAGGAACCGCCTGTGCGAGGACCCGAAGAATCAGGCGAAATTCCACGATTCGATAAGAAGCGTCGACGAGACATACGAGAGGATGAAGGACTACCCCGACCCGGAGGTCAGAAACCGAATCAAGGAGGAGGGCGAGATAATCAAGAAGGCGATAGCTAGGTCGGGCTCCGCAGCAACGTCATATCTCTTCATAATCGGCACGGGGTAAATGCCGCAAGGATCGTGGAAAAACCTTTGATTGAAAACGAGAAATATTTGTCTGGCTATGCATAGGAGTGCGGCTGCCGGGATTCGAACCCGGGCTTGAAGCTTGGGAAGCTTCAGTCCTAACCACTAGACTACAGCCGCTTGTCTTGCACGAATGTGGCATTTTGATTTAAACATATCCGAGCAGAAGGCGGTCTATTGGGATTCGACAACGGACAGGAAATGGTAACCGTCTCTCGAGACGATCTCCTTCGAATCCAATCTGATCGGGTATGAGAACATCGGTCCGTCCATCACAACCGTGTGATATTCGCCGTTCTCTCCTGCCGCATCTATTCCTATGCCCTCCATCTCACTCACGACGCCTGGTGTCAGCTCCTTTCCGAGATAGCTCCTATCCAAGGCGCCATCTTTGACGGATACGATCATGGCCTTGAACCCCCTCGCGAAGAACTCGGCCAGCAGTTCTCGTCTGCCCATCTTCCAGAGCGGAAGAGCTGCCCTCATTCCCTTCTCTGATGTGACCCTCTCGACCCATTCTCTGTGACCTTCGAGGTCTATGTCACCAAAGACTCCATGAGTTATCCCTAGCTTCTTCAGTTCCCCGAGTGCGTCTTTGAATTGTCCTTCATACCCTTCCCAGGACGCGTTCCTGGTCATCAATGGGATCCTCATCGCTCTTGCCTGGCTATCGATTACAGTGACGGGCAATCCATGTCCTCGTGATCTATCACCAGTCTCAATCAGCATGGTCAGCAGATTTCTGGGAGATGCGCCAAACTCTATGGCACGGAACAATGCGAGTGCGGAGTCCTTACCTCCACTCCAAGAACAAAAGAATGGTGTTTCAGGTGCTAGCGCCTCTACTTCACGGTCTCGAGCTGGCTTATGATGTTCCATATGAGAGTCCGCCCATGGAGTGGTATGTTCGGGTCGTTGGCTAGTTCGTCGAGGATCATAATCGCGCTCGCGCTCCTGATGTCCAAAGCCTCCTCTTTGTGTGACAGTCTCTCCTTTGCTTGTGTCGCACCACGCCGGATGTTCCTCGGGACCGAGTTATCCTCGGCCAGCTGGTCCAACACCTCCATGATCTGTCTAAGCTTTGTTTCCATATCCATAGCGCTCACCTTCGAAAGTAATTTTTGATGATGAAATCGGAGAAGACTATTCCTTCTGCTCTTCCTCAACATCGACCTTGATCTTGCCTCTTTCTTTAAACGTGGTGACGACCATGAAAGTCTTGGTCTCCTTCACACCGTTTATGTCAGCGACATTGTCGACTATGAACTTCTTGAGTGCTCCATAATTAGGGAACCTTGCCTTCGCGAAGATATCTGTGTCCCCTGTGACCAGGAACACATCCTCGATGTGGTCGTAGGCTGCGATCTTCTCCGCGACTTCGTCAGACCCCTTCGTGTCGATCTTGAAACTGATCAGGGCCGTGACCTGTTCTTCTCCGTAGTACGTCGAGATGATCTCCTCGTACTCTTTCTTGTCCTTGTCTTCCATGTCTTCGCCCCCTCGATGAGGATGCCTCTATCCGCGTGGTGCGGTTATAGAGCTCAGGCGCCCTTAGGGTCAACAAGAGCCTTATCCAAGGCATTCCCGGAAGGGATTGCTTGATAAGGGGTCGGTACGAGCCCGATATTACAGGCGTGCGCCTTCGAATTCCTCTTGGAGGTCTATGATCACTTGTTCTAGGATTTCCTCCAAGCTGGCGCTCCTGTATTCTCTCATTCCACCTAGGTCACTCTGAACTCTTGCAACATACGATGCGTTGCTCTTCAGAAACTCAACGTTGCACAAGGGCTCTTCCATCCGTGTTCACCCCATCTGGCCCAGGCACCACCCGAGGCCATGGTTAGCGCGCTGGTGCGCCATATATCCTCTATTATTTAGACCTTTCTTAAAATCCTTCCGGTGACCGGACGGGCCAGAAAGCGGTCTGGCACAGGGCCCAGTCATGATGATGGAGGTCACCAGGCCTGATCCCTCCCTCCAGGCATGCCATCCCCGACTGGTTTACAATGATCAAGTTCGACCAATGCCAGCAACCAAGTATTATATATCGCAGCAACCGTAATCCCCAAATCGATGAACTCGGCAGCCAATAGCCCTATCATAATTATAGGCTGATTCTTGCCCCCATTGCCGAGTTTGTATTATAGGCCTTTTGGAGGTATTTGTTGTTATGAAGAAGTACTACCGAGAACCTGCCGGCGAGACCTTCTCCGGCATAGAAGAGGAGGTTCTCTCCCTCTGGGAACGGGAGGGCATGCTGCTCAAGGTCAAGGAGCGGATGCGCGACGGCATCCCCCTGTACTTCTGCGAAGGCCCGCCGACTGCTAAGAGCCCTCCCCATTTCGGGGATGCGCTCACGCGCGCGGTCAAGGACGCGTTGCTCAGGTTCCACATAATGAACGGTCGTCAGATCCTGCCTTACATAGGTGGCTGGGACTGTCACGGGCTCCCGGTCGAACTGGAGGTCGAGAGGTCCCTGGGGCTGGAGAGCAAGGCCGATATCGAGCGATACGGGATCGAACTCTTCAACTCACGATGCCGCGAGAGCGTTCTCCGCTACAAGGAAGACTGGGTGGAGATGAGCCGGAGGGTCGGCTACTGGATCGATTTCGAGAACGCCTACATGACCATGTCTAACGAGTACATAGAGAGTGTATGGTGGTCAGTAAAACAATTGCATTCGAAAGGGTTGATGGTCCGAGACAAGCAGGTCGTCCCTTACTGTCCAAGATGCGGGACCACCCTGAGCACACACGAAGTGGCCTTGGGGTTCGACGAGGTCGAGACCCGATACGTAGTCGCCCGTTTCAGAATCGACAAGTTGGATGCTAGCGCCTTGGTCTATACCGAGACGCCCTGGACATTGGTGGCGAACGCCCTGCTCGCGGTCGACGGGAACCAACGATACGTGCTCGTCGAGTCATCGGGCGAGAGGTTGCTCCTCAGCGACCGCAGTTCGAAGACATTGTTGCCTTCGTGCAATGTGCTCCGCACCTTCTCCGGCACGGAGCTGGTTGGTCTATCATATGTCCCACCGTTCAATTACTCGGGACGCCCTGGAGATTCGTTCAAGATCGTCCACTCCGACGAGGTCACCAAGGAGGAAGGTACTGGGATAATGCATGTGTGCCCTGCCTGCAGCTCGATAGATTTCGAGATAGCAGCGGCCGAGGGACTCGAATTGTTCGATCCGGTCGACGAGACCGCAAGGTTCACACAGAAGATCCCCGAGCTCGCCGGCAAGCCGGTCGCGGACTCGAGCACAGAATTGATACGATTGCTCGAGGGTTCAGGGTCGTTATTCAAATGGGGCCTGATGAAACGGTCATCGCCCTTCTGCTGGAGGTGTCAGACTCCGCTCATCTACAAGCTGAGGGACGCCTGGCTCATAAGGGCATCAGACGCGAAGGACGAGATGTCCAGATTGAACGATACGATCAGATGGGTGCCCGAAACCTTCAAGTCCCTCAGGTTCGGAAACTTCATTGCGGATGCCAAAGACTGGGCCGTTAGCCGGAGTCGTTACTGGGGGACGCCGCTGCCCATCTGGAGGTGTATGGACGGCCACGAATATTGTGTGGGCTCGGTCCAGGAGCTCATCGAGTTGTCCGAGTCCACGGTTCCAGAGGGATTGGACCTGCACCGTCCTTTCGTGGATGATATCGTCCTGAAGTGTCCACAATGTGGCAAGAGCATGAAGCGCGAGGAATTCGTCCTCGACTGCTGGTACGATTCCGGGTGTGCGCCGTTCGCTCAATACCACTATCCCTTCGAGAACAAGGATGCGTTCGATTCGCACAGGTCTTTGGACCTCATATCGGAATCAGTTGATCAGACTCGCGGATGGTTCTACACACAGCATGTGCTGAGCACCCTGCTGTTCGATGCTCCAGCGTTCACCTCCGTTCTGGTAATGGGCAACGTGCTCGGTGCCGATGGGAAGAAGATGAGAAATGTGCACAAGAACACGGTGTCGCCATCCGAGGTCTTCTCATCCGTCGGTGCGGACGCATCCAGACTCTATCTTCTGGGAAACCCGACATGGGAATCCATTCAATTCTCAGAGGCGGATGTGAGGAAGACGATGGTCGGCACGCTCAAAACGCTCCTCAATGTCTATGCCTTCTACGCGTCCAACGCCAACGCCTATGGTTACACTGGCCAGGATGCCGAGGCCAAGACCCACGACCTAGACCCATGGATCCTCTCCAGGTTGAACACGACCATAGTCGAAGCAAGGAACGGGTTCGACGACCTCGAGGTCCACCGAGCGGTGAACTCGATAATGAAGTTCGTAGAGGACTTGAGCAACTGGTATGTCCGTCGGTCCAGGCGCAGGTTCTGGGTCGAGAGCGATCCGCTCGACCGCTTCTCCGCGCATTCAACGCTCCATGAATGTCTCATGACATTGTCCAGGATAATGGCTCCGATCACACCCTTCTTCGCGGACTGGCTCTACAGAAATCTGAAAGGGGCCAAGGGGAGCGTGCATCTCGAGGACTATCCGACCGCGGATGAGGAACATACCAACGCGCCGCTCGAGCTGCAGATGACCGTTGTCCGGAGGGCGGTGGAAGCTGGCCGCCTGGCCCGCCAGAACGCCAACATCAAGCTGAGGCAACCACTCGAGGAGGTCGTGATAGCCGCCAGCAGAGACGATGTCTGGACGTTGCGCAGATATGAGAAGATGATCTCCGAGGAACTGAACGTCATATCGGTGAATTGCATCGAGTCGAGGGAGAGCATGGTGGAGTATGCTATATCGGCGAACCTCAGAACACTCGGCCCGAGGTTCAAGGAAGGTGCCGAGGAGATCTCGAAACTGCTCGAGATGGTCGACGGCAGCGAACTGGTGAAGCATCTGAAAGCGAAGGGAAGACTGCGCCTGGGAGGTTACGACCTCTACGAGGAGGATGTCATTATCAGCGAGACGCAGAAATCGGGATACACCCACGCATCCATGGATGACATGCACGTCTACTTCTCGACCAAGATGAACGCGAGGCTCAAGATGGACGGCCTGGCGAGAGAAGTCATCAGGCGCGTACAGCACATGCGAAAGGAGCAGGGTCTGGCCTTCGACGATCTAGTGATCGTGGAGTATTCGGCGCATCCAGACATCGAAGCTGCCATAGTCACACACAGGCCGCGTCTGGAAACGGAGACGCATGCGAAGTCTTACTCAAAGTCCACCTCGCTCCAAGGAGCCAGGAAGTGGACGGTCAACAAGATGCCCCTCGAGCTGGTGGTCAGGAGACTTTGACCTTCTTCTTCGGTCCTTTGGATGTCGATTTCTCCATCAGGTATGCGTGCTTCTTGGCGCCGTAGTAATCCTTCACCATGGTCTTCAGGACATACCCGTGTTTGAGGTAGAGGTTGATGGCCGGAGTGTTCTCAATGCCAACCTCAAGGCCACATCGGCGAACCCCCAGGGCCGCCATTCTCTTCTCACATTCGATCAAGAGGCGCGAACCCATACCCTTCTCGCGCCTGCCGTCCATGACTGCGATGGAGGCGATGCGCCCTTCTCCGCACCTCTTCGAGAACATGCACATGGCCGCCCCTATGATCGCACGTTCGTCGACCGCGACCAATGCTATGGTATCGTTCCTTACGACGAATGCGGTTACGGTTTCCTGCTCGAACCGTCTCTCATCGAAGCATTCCACCTCCAGGCGCATGATGCCTGGCAGGTCCTTCATGGTGGCGACCCTTACCTTCACAGACAGCATACCACGCCACAATGATATGTTCGTTGCGCTTCATCCGAAGGGCTTATATTCGCCATGGGACTTCAGCATCTGGATGGTCGCGATTAAGAACGCCGTCTCAAAAGAAATGGTCGGCAAGAGTGTCCAGATACGTGGATGGATATACCGCACCAGGAGCAGCGGCGGAATAGCGTTCATCGTCATGCGTGATTCGACAGGCATAGTCCAGGTCACTGTGAAGAAGGGGTCAGTTCCGGATGAGGACTTTGTCTCGGCCACCGATAACGGCATCGAGTCCTCGGCCATAATCGAAGGAACCGTCGCGGAGGACAAGCGCGCACCGGGTGGCTACGAGATTCGCGCGAGCCGATTCATTCTAGTCGGAAATGCCGAGCCTTTCCCGATCACGGAGTATCAGAGCACCGAGCTTCTTCTGGACCTGAGGCACCTTTGGATTCGATCCAGAGAACAGACTGCGATCATGAGGATCAAGGATTCGCTTCTCAGAGGGGCACGCAACTGGTTCCATGAGAACGACTACACCGAAGTGACGCCTCCTATAATCACAGGAATCGCTCCAGAGGACAGTACCACCCTCTTTCAGATAAAGTACTTCGACAGGATAGCGTTCCTATCACAAAGCGCACAGTTCTACCTCGAATCACTGATATTCTCGTGTGACAAGGTCTGGTCCCTCACCCCATCCTTCAGAGCGGAGAAGTCGAGGACCCCCAGACATCTCGCGGAGTTCTGGCACCTTGAGATGGAAGCCGCCTGGCTGACGAACGAGGAGAACATGCAGGTGCAGGAGCAGATGGTGACCGCCATGCTGCACAACGTCGCGGACGAATGTCCCAGCGAACTCACGATGTTCAAGCGCGACCCCGCAGCCCTGAAGAAGATCGTGCCACCGTTCGACAGAATGCCCTACGGAGAGGCGATGCAGTACCTTCAGGGCAAAGGACTCGATATGTCATGGGGGGACGACCTGGGCGCGGTCGAGGAACGCGAACTTACCAAGGACCGCACCATCCCGATGTTCGTGGTGAACTATCCGAAGGAGCTCAAGCCGTTCTACATGAAGGAGAACCCGGATGACCCTCGCACATACAAGAACAGCGACCTGCTGGCGCCGGAAGGCTTCGGCGAGATAATCGGCGGCAGCGAGAGGGAGACGGACAACGAACTGATTCTCGAGAGACTGCGCGAGAAGGGCGAGCCCTTGGAGAACTACAGCTGGTATCTGGATCTCAGAAGGTACGGGTCCGTCCCACACTCCGGGTTCGGCCTGGGCACGGAGAGGATCGTGACATGGATATGCGGTCTAGATCATATCCGCGACGCGATACCATTCCCACGCACAGTGGCCAGGGTGTTTCCCTAGAACGACCTCGGGTCAGAGTCCGGCCATCTTGGCGCAGTAATCCGAATATATCCTTGCAGCCTTTGCGACGTCCTCGACCACGATCCATTCGTCTGGGATGTGGCACGATGTCGGATCGCCCGGTCCACATATCATGAGCTTGTCGTTGGCTGACTTGAACATCACCATCTCGGTGGCATAGGGTACCGCGAGCACCTTCGTATCCGGCCCTATGATTTCCTTGAGGGTCGTGACGGCTTCTATCGACGGGTCCGTTCCGACAGGGTCGAGTTCGTGGAGTATCTTGATCTCGTATCCTTCATCGCCTATCCTCTTGCGTACCTCGTTGAGCACGGCCGAGGTGTTCATCTCGGGAGGATATCTCACATCCACCTCGACGACGCACTCCGCCGGTATGACGTTCGTCGCCGTGCCCCCTCTTATGACATCCACGGTGAGAGTCATATGCTCGACAGGGTCCTCGGGAGGTATCTGGAGGTCCTTCATCTTCTGCAAGAGTTCCATCATCTTCACGATCGCATTCTCGCCGAGGTGTGGCATACTCGCATGCGCAGACTTGCCAAGCGTGCTGATCTCGAACTGTACGAGCCCCTTCTCCCTTATCACGATGTCGAAGTCAGTGGCCTCTGTGACCACCACCGCAGGAGCGTTCTTCATCGCGGGGTCGATCGAAGCCGCGGCCGCGCCTGCCATCGATGTCTCCTCATCGGTTGTGAAGCATAGCGAGAACGGTACCTTCGCCTTGACCATCTCCTCTGCCGCCAGCAGCATGGCCACACAGCCGCCCTTCATGTCGCCTGTACCGCGGCCATAGAGGGTGCCATCCACCATCTCTCCCTGCTTCTTCGTCCATCCCGTACCTATCGGGACGGTGTCTAGATGACCTGACAACATCACGCCGTTCTCCATGAACTGGCCTATCATCGCCGGAGTATCTTTGGAACCGTAGTTCCTGATCTGCATCCCCAGTTCCTTCATGACCTTCGTCACGTACTCAGTGACGGGCTGCATGGAATCGTTCTCCGCTGATCTGATCAGCACTAGTTCTGTGAGCATCTTCTCCGCTTTGCTTATCAAAGTATCACCGTGTCTTCTTGCCCGCGATCCGTTCGGATATCGCCACGATCAGTCTGGATAGGTTTTGCAGGTCCTTTAGGCTGGCGCACTCGGTCGGAGAATGTGTGTACCTCATCGGTATCCCCAGGGGCATCATGAGCGCGCCGAAATCCTGCATGACCGCGCCATCCGTGGCTCCCCCACCTGTGCCATATTGCAGTGGTATCCTCTTCTCCTTGGCGACCGCCTCGATCATCTTGCGCAGCTTCGGGGATGCGATGGCCGCGTGATCCAGCATCCTCAGCGCCGGTCCGCTGCCGAGCAGTATCTTCTCATAGGCGTCGCCCTGCATCGGCCCGTCCGTGGTCGTCATCGTATCGACGGCAAATACATAATCTGGCCTCATCGAGAAGCCTACGACCTTGGCTCCCTTGAGCCCTATCTCCTCCTGCACGCTCCAGACGAATATGAGCTTTGCAGGCAGCTTCCTCTTCCGGAGGATGTCGATCGCATCCAAGAGGACGGCGCAACCCGCGCGGTTGTCTATGGCGCGCGCGCATATGATGTCCTTTCCGATGTACGACACATCCTTCTTCAGGACCATCGGGTCCAGGATCCTTATCCCGAGCTTCTCCGTCTCCTTCCTGCTCCTGGTGCCTACATCGACCCTGACTTCCTCCCAGCTGATAGCCTTCTTCTTGTCGTCGCTCTCGGTCATCAGATGAGGGGGTTTCAGGCCTATCACTCCGTTCACGGTCCCCTTCTCGGTCTTGATCTCGACCACCCTGCCGACGAGTGTGCGGTCGTCTATCCCGCCGACTTTGCGTATCCTTATGGACCCGTCGTTCTCGAACTTGCTCACGATGAGTCCGAGTTCGTCCATGTGCGCTATGAGCACGACCTTGGGGCCAGTGTCCCCGATGGTGCAGATCAGATTCCCTATGTTGTCTTCTTCGGTCTTCAGCCCCATCGCCTCGACCTTGGACCTGATGAACTCCCTTATCTCGTCCTCGAACCCGGACACTCCGGGCACGTGAATCATCTCTTCCAACAATTCCTTCATTCTAACCCCCCCTGACGAACGGTGGCTTGACCACCTCTGCGGGAACCAGCGTGTCCCGCACCTTTATCTCGACCTTCGTGCCGACCTTGGACATCCCTATGGGCACATATCCCATGGCGATGCCCTTCCTGAGCACAGGGGACAGCGTGCCGCTAGTGACCTTGCCCACCTTGCTTCCATCCATCATGATATCGTAACCGTGTCTGGGAATACCCCTGTCCGGGACCATCATGCAGACCAGCTTGTCATAGTCCTTGGTCGTCTTCTGCTTCTCCAGCACGTCCTTGCCGAGGAAATCGTGCTTCCAATCGACGACCCAGGAGGGTCCGGTCTGCAGGCTCGTCTGAGTCCCTTCGAAATCGGTGCCGGACAGCAGCAGCGCCTTCTCGAGTCTCAGAGTGTCCCTCGCGCCCAGGCCGATCGGCTCGATCCCGAAGGTCTTACCCTTCTCCAGCACCGCTCTCCAGACATCCACGGCGTCAGCGTTCTCGCATATGATCTCGAAACCATCCTCTCCTGTATAACCGGTCCTTGAGACGAGTGCCTTTATCCCATCTCCAGGGCCGTTTCTATATTCCCTTCCTTTCAGGAGTTCGGTCTTTGGTTCCGAGCCTCGCGCCTGGATGCGATCCAGCCGCGCGAACGCCGCCCAGAAGAAACCAACCTTTGACAAGTCGACCGTGGTAAGGCTGGCGAGCACATCCTTCGCGGTAGGCCCCTGAACCGCGATGGCTGCCAGATCCATGGACATATCCACGAGTTCCTGGCTCTTGAGATGGCTCTCGACCCACTTCCTCATCTTCGAGGTCGTCGCCGCATTCGGGACCATGAAGTATTCGTCTGGTCCGAGTGGTGTGGCGATCGTATCGTCCAGTATGTGACCATGCTCGTCCAGCAGATGTGAGTAGACGCATTTGCCCGTCGGAGCTCTTCGCACATCATTCGTCATGAGCGTGTCGATGAGATCACCGGCACCCTCACCTCTGATTATAAAATCCCCCATGTGGGACACATCGAAGGCACCACATGCTTTTCGGACCGTCAGGTGTTCTTCGATGACTGACCTGTACTGTATGGGCATCTCCCACCCAGCGAACCAGACCATCTTCCCTCCGAGGGCGACATGTTCTCCGTGAAGAGGCGTCCTGTTCATGCGACGGAATCGGACTAGTTATGCAAAAACTTTGGGAACATAAGTAAAAAGATTCGCCAGATGAGTGGCTCTCAACGATACTGGTCGATCAGCTTCATCATGTCCTTCTCGAGGCCGACGCTCATGGCTGGGGCTTCGATGACCTCTACGTTCCTCTCAAGAAGCGCCAGCTCCTTCTCGCTGAAGGCATCGGGGCTTATCGGCATCAGGACAACGGACTTGCTCTGCATGACCTGTTCGTTTATGTGCTCAGCGAACCTGAGCACCTGCTGGAATCCGTTGTTTATCACAAGGTACTCAAGCCCGTCTATTATGACGACGCACTTCTCGTATCTCTCGATGAACGAGGAGATCATGGTTGCGAGCGTGCCTATGCTAGTAGGGTTGTGATGGTCCTTTCCCGGGGTGTGGCTCAGCCACAGGATGCGCGTATCGCCCAGGTCGAAAGCATCCTTGACCTTCTCAGGATACTGACGGGTGACACATAGTCCCGGAATGCTCTCAGAAATCGCGTTTTCGAACAGTCTGTAGGATAGGAATGGCTTCCGCTCCCTGACGACGTAGCACATCCCCGCTTCGGGACGGATCAGTTCCATCTGGTTCGAATTCCTCTCTTCCGAACCGATGTCCTTCTCCTCCACGATGTCTGGACTGAAACGGCCCTATTTATATATTGTCATTTCAGGTAATATAAATGCCCAGGGGCCATCAGATAGATTCATCTAGCATTTGTGTGACCTTCTGCTGAAGGACCTTCGCCGGAATGTCTAGAAGTGTTATGACGGTCGTCTTCCCCGATATGCCTGGGCCGCTCTTCTTGGCGCTAACGATCCCGAGCGTGTCAAGGTCCTTCATCAATGTCCAGAACGCGGTGTGTGCCCGCGACTTCTCGTCATACTCCTCGCACGCGACACTGTATGCCGATTCCGCATCCTTGGTGGTTATGTATGCCTTGCCCTTGGAGGCTCTCGCGATCCCAAGGAGCGCGAGCTTCTGATGCTTATCTAGGCAGCTCAACTTGGATTCCGTTATGGAGCTATAGGCCTCGGCCTTGGCGCCCCTCACGTGCTCCACATTGATCCTGCCTTCCCCCTCCTCATCGGCCAGCATGCCCGCCTTTTCCAGGATCTCGATGGCGAACCTGGCATCACCCCATTCGGAGGACGCCTCTGCCATGAGGTCGATGGAATCATCGTCCACGGAACCTTCGTGCAGCGCGAGCTCGGCCCTCTGGGCCACTATGTCCCTCAGCTCTTCGCAAGTGTATTTCCCGAACTCGACCACATTGGTCCGTTTGAACGTGCTGGCAGATGCTGGGTCGATCATATCGAAGATGTTCTTCTGCGATATCAGTATGACCGACACGAGTGGTCTGGAGTCGACCTTTTCCTCGCCGAAACGCGTGAGTTTGTAGATTATGTCCGGACCAGCCTTCTTCAGCAGCACGTCCGCTTCGTCGAGGGCCACGACCAGGTGTATCTTCCGCTTTTCAAGGTCCTTCCTGAGGATCCTGAGCATCTCAGTTATGCTGAAACCTCTATCGGGGAAGTTGGGCTGGAAGTGGTTCACTATCTGCAGGACCACAGCGGATTCGCTGTTCCTCTGCCTGCAGTTGACGATGGTCCAATCGATCGCCACATGCTTCTTCTCGCCGTGCTCCTTGAGGTCCATGCAGAATCTCTTGGCAGTGGCCGTCTTGCCGGTGCCGACGCTACCCGTGAGCACAGCGTTCTGCGAGGCATTCTCCTCGACGACGGGTCTGAAGAGCATGACCAGCTTCCGCATATGTGTCTCTCTGTGCACGAGCCTGGGCGGGACGTAGTCGAATGACAGGGTACGTTGATCCTTGAAAACGCTCTTACCTATAGATTCCCACATCTGACTCAGCCTGAGGACTTGACTGGCTATCTACTTCGCCGTATTTTAAAGGATTCGCATCCATGTTGCCCGGGCAAACGATTTTATGCCAATACGCCGCTCGAAGAGCGGTGTTAGGATGGCTTCGGAAGAGGATATCGTCAGTTCGGTGTTGAAGGGCACGAAATCCATGCTGCAGTCTGAGACGCTCATCGTCGATGCTGTTCAGGAGCTTGTCAAGGACGAGATCAAGAGGCACATGAGGGAGAAGCTCGACGCGGACCCTGCGTTGAGGGCGGAGCTGAAGAAAGCCATCGAGGAGATGCTGGAGGCGAAGCTCCACGAAGCATACGCCCTGCTGAAGATCGGCAAATGCGGTGCCAAGCTCGGCATCTCCATGGTGCCCCCAGAGATGCGGAAGGAGATAGGGCACGAGCTGGCTTCGATATTCGAGAAGGAACTGTCGAAGATGCTCCAGCAGGACTGAACCTGTAGGACGTCCGCGCAGCTGCAACTCTGCCTGATATAGGATGATGATCCATCCAAAGTAGATGGATTAAGGGGTTCAAAGAAGAGGTTTGAAAGAACAGTAAAGGTGGTTTCAGCCGAAGAGCGCGCTGAGACCAGCTGCCGCCTCTTCCTCAGAGACTCCCTTTTCCTCTTTCTCTTCTTTCTTATCTTCCTTCTTCTCAGCGGGTCCAGCAGCTGGTGCAGCGGCAACAGGTGCAGCGACTGCAGTTGCGATCGCTTCATCTATGTTGACACCATCGAGAGCCGCGGCCAATGCCTTGACGCGTGCTGCGTCCGGCGTTACACCGGCGGCCTTCAGGACGCTCGTTATGTTCTCTTCGGTCACCGGCTTCTTCGCCGCGTGCAGGACCATCGCGCTGTACACATACTCCATTCTTCTGCCTCCTTACATCGATTATCCGAATAGTGCCCCGAGGCCGGCCGCAGCCTCATCCTCAGAGACCTTCTCTTCCTTCTTGTCCTCTTTCTTGTCTTCCTTCTTGCCATCGGACTTCGGCTCTGATGGTTTAGGGACTGCGCTCAGGATGCCCTTGAGCTCGTCGTCCAACCCTTCCGTGGGGACCTTGGACGCGATGGACAACATCTGGGCGTTCGCCTTCGACAACATGAGCTTGATAGTCTCCTCGTTCGCGATGTTCGCGTTTACCGCGAGGTTCAGCGCATTCATATGTGCCTTCGAAAGCATCGGCCGGATGGACACCGTAGTCGGGAAGGATACGAAGACTGCTAGGTTGAGGGCGCCGGCCGCAGCCTGCAGCACATTTGAAAGGTATGCTTCATAGTCAATATCGAGTACGTCCTTGCCATATACGATGCCATTCTCGTAGGCTGCGTGAAGATCCAGGCCCACAGTCATGGGGTAGATCTCGAGTTTCGAGAGGACGAGTGCGACGTCCCTGGAAATCGTGTCGCCCTTCTTGACCAGTATCTTGTCCTTCTTGATGACTACTTTCCCCTGCTCGATCGCCGCTGGAAGTCCCGCCTTCTGCAGGTCTCCCACGATTGGGCCAGGTTTGAATGGCGTGTCGCCAGCCTTGATCTCGATGTCATCAGGGGATATCTCTCCCCCCTTCGCGGGCATCTTGGTCTTGGTGGCGTCCAACTGCTTGAACAGCTTGAACGGGTTGAGCGAGGATATGACCACCGCACACTGACCGTCGACGGCGTCGGTGAGCTTCTCGACCCCCTTGATCTGCTTCCCCACATCCTGCAGGGCGAGCTTCATCAGGGAGTTCTTCAGCATCATTATCTCAGCCGAGTCACGCAGGTTCGCCCTGATCGTCTGGAACGCCGGTGCGGGGACTCCGTGTATGTCGACCACGCCGATGACCCTGCCCTTGGCTATCCTCGAGGATAGTTCGGCGACGGCCTCCTTCTTCCGACCTGCAACGTGCGCCGTCATCTCATATCACCTTGAATGATGGGCCCATGGTAGTTTTGACATAGGCCGATCGGATGTTCATCTTGCCCCTCTCGAGCTTGGATGTCAGCCTCTTGATCACCGCATCGAGGTTCTCGGCGAGCTGCTCCGGAGTCATCTCCTTCGTCCCGATCGGCAGGTGGAATGTCTTCTTGTCCCTCGTTCTGACGGTGACGCTCACCTTCAGCTTCTCGATGGCCGTCTTCGGATCAGAGCCTGGCGGGATCGGCTTCGGCATCTTGCCCCTGGGGGCGAGGATTATACCCAGCCTCTTACCGATCGTGGGCATCAGAGGTGCTTCGGCGACGAAGAAATCGTTCGCCCTGGCGAACTTCTTCGCCTTCGTCTTGTCCTTGGCTATCTCTTCGATCTCCTCTGGCTGTACGATCGCATCGGCGACACCTTTGGCTTTCACTGCCATCTCAGAACCGCCGAATACGCCGACCTTGACCTCTCTCCCACGTCCGTGTGGGAGCATGACCTCCTCTTGGATCCTGTTCTTCGGATTGCTGAGGTCGATGTCCTTGAGGTTTATCGCGAGCTCGACCGATTCTACAAAATTCCTTTTCTTGGACTCGGTCTGGAGCTTCTTCATGATTTCAATCAGATGTTGGTCTACCACTGTGAACCCTCCGCTGTAGTCCCTGCGAGCACGAAAGCTCTCCTACATGCCTAGGGAAATCAGCGAATGACGAATTGGTTTATAAGTCTTTCGTGCCTCCGATGTCGCCATCTGGTGACTGGCTAGGATACGTCGTTGCCCTTCTTGACATCACCAGGCAAATGATTTAACGCTGCCGAGGCAATGCATAGCATGCCTTTGGGGGTGAGCAGGTTGGTTCGGAGGATAGTGATAGTCGGCGCTGGTTGCGGCGGAGGAACGGCCGCCCAGTTCGCTAGGAAGACGGATCGTGTGGCCGAGATTACGATGATAGAACGAGAGAACTATCCGCAGTATTCTCGCTGCGGCCTGCCCTATGGTATCTCCGGGATCATACCTGAGCTGACCAACCTGATCGAGGCGCCCGAGGAGCGGTTGAAGAAGAATAGGATAGGTCTCATGCTCGGCACCGAGGTCACGTCCGTTGATCCAGGCTCCAAGGTGGTCCATGCTAGGAAGGCCGATGGCGGGGAAGCCGAGCTCCCCTACGACAGCCTGGTCTTGGCGACAGGTGCGACAGCTTGGGTGCCGAACATCAAGGGCGCGTTCAAGGAAGGCAGCAAGGATTTGAAGCAAGGGGTCTTCGTACTTCGGACGATCGAGGACGCCAGGGGCATACAATCGCTGGCGTCCAAGGGCAAGCGCGCAGTGGTCGTTGGCGCGGGCCTGGTCGGTCTCGAGGTCGCAGAGGCACTCATGGTGCGCGGATGCAAGGTGACCATAATCGAGTACCTATCAAACTGCATACTCGCGATGGTCGACGATGACATGGCGCAGATGATGGCCGATGCTATCAGGGCACATGATGTGAAGATGTTCAACGGGTTCGAGGTCACCGAGATACTGGGCGATGACCGGGCGAACTGTGTCGTCGCAGTCGACCTCAAGACCAAGGAGGAGCGGACGTTCTACGCCGATGTCATAGTCATAGCGACCGGCCAGAGAGGTGAGACCAAGCTGGCCAAGCAGGTCGGGTGCGATGTCGGAGACACCAAGCAGATCGTTGTGGATGACAGGTGCGAAACATGCATGAAGGACGTCTTCTCCGTGGGCGATTGCACGGAATACCCTGATCTGATAACGGGGAAGCCGACCGTCAGCGGATTGGGCACGATCGCCGTCAAGATGGCCATGGTGGCCGGCATCAACGCCGCGGGAGGGGACGAACGGTTGCCGAAAGGCTTCCTGCAGACGAGGGCCACAGAGCCATTCGGATGTCAGGTGGCTGCAGTGGGACCCACCTCCGCGCAGCTGGAACAGCAAGGTGTCAAGCCGATCATAGGGAAGGTCCGAGGGTTCACGCTGCCAGATTACTTCCCGGGCAGGAAGGAGATCTATGTGAAGGTCCTCGCACACCCAGACGATGGTAGGATACTCGGTGCTCAGATCGTCGGGGAGGACAGGGTCCACATGCGAGTGAACGCGTACGCAGTCGCGCTGCAGGCGGGCATGACAGTGCACGAGTTCGCACAGCTGGAGACCGCCTATTGCCCTCCGGCGGCGCCAACCATGGATGTGATTACCATCGCATGCGAGGCGGTCAGGCTGAAGCTCGCTAGAGGCGCAGCTAAGAGTTGACACTCCCTGCACGAGCCAGGAGATCTCAGAAAACGCCTGTGTAGCCGCCGGCGTCCATTTCCTTTAAGACGTCCTTCGGCTCCTTGCCATCCACAGTCACGCCCATGGACACACAAGTCCCGACGACCTCTCTGAACCTGGACCTCTTGTCCTTGCCCAGCATCGAGTCCTTCTTCATATCAGCGATCTTCAGGGCCTGCTGGATGCTCAGGTTGCCGACCTTGGTCGACTTGGGGTTACCGCTCCCCTTCTCGATCTTGATCTCCTTCAAGATCAGCGCGGTCGTGGGCGGCGTACCAACCTTGATCTCAAACCCCTTCGTCTTGGGATCTACTATGAGTGTGATTGGCACCTTCATGCCTGCGAAAGCCTTCGTCTTCTCGTTGATTGCGTTTACTACCTGTATGACGTTGACTCCCATTGGACCGAGCGCCGGACCAAGTGGTGGTCCAGGTGTTGCCTTTCCCCCGTCCACTAGGACTTCGAGTTTCTCTGCCATTGAGCTCACTTCTCCTTTTCAAGAACTCGGACGTGGTCTCCCCGTATCGTCACCGGGATCGGGACCATCGCCTCGAATAGTTCGACGGTTATCTCTTCCTTGTTCTGATCGATCTGCTGGACCCTAGCCTTCTCACCCTTGAACGGTCCAGCTATGAGTTCGACAATGTCTCCTTCGACTATGCCGGCCACTATGGGTTTCGGCGTCAGGAAATGCTCGATCTCGGCGAAGGTGGTCTCTCCCTTGACCATACCTCTCGTGCGCCTGACACCCTTCACCACTTCCCTGAGGCCGTCCGTGTTCATCGCCTCGACGAAGACATATCCCCGGATCGTGGCCGGTGACAGGATCGCGAACACCCCCATCGGTTTCGGCTTCGCCCTGCTGGCGATTGAGTCCGCGACGGTCTTCTCGTGGCCGATCGATGTCTTGACCGCCAGGATCGATTGTCTGGCGGTGGCTTGTATGGTGACGACGTCGTTGACGCCGGGATCGTCCTTGAGTGCCGCGCTGATCAGCACGGTCACCTTGTCTCCGAATCTGGCACCAGACGGCGAGTTGATCTTCAGGGTCAGGTTCTTCTCCTCGCCCGGCATGATGTCGAATGAGGACTCGTTGGACTGGTCGGCTGATGGTGTGTTATCCCAGACAACCCCGACCGCATCATAGAGCTTGACGAACCATTCCGGTGAGCCTTCTTCGGTCGCGGAGAACACGGTGTCGACCTTCAAAGAGACCGAATGAGTCTGTCCATCGTCAGCGATCTTCAGGCTCATCTCGCACTCGGTCGATTCGCCTGATGGGACAGACCTCTTGGTCTCTCCTTGGATGACGAACTGCAAGCTCTTCGGGCCAGACGGTGCAGGATGGGGCTCCTCTTTCTTCGGCTCCTGCTTCTTTGAATTTACATCAAACAATCCCAAAATAATCCCTCATATCTCACAGTGCTGAAACCTCAGGTGAACGCTTTGATGATCATGTCCGAGCCGTATTCGAAGATCCAATAGATCAGGAATCCAAGCCCACCCACAAGTATCAGCCCTATTGCGACCGTCTGAGTGACCTTGATGTACTCCTCGCCTGTCGGTTTCCGTGCCATCTTCAGCACTCTGCCGTACTTGCCCTTTCCGACGTGTTTGGTCTTCTCCTCGATCTTCCTCTGAAGATCCCAGGATTTGTCAACTATGTCTGCCATTTTGTTCCTGTCCTATTCGCGCCTATTTGATGAAGTCCAGCCCCATCGCCTCGCCCTTCCTGTTCTTCTTGGGGCCCAGGATGTGTCTGGACTTCACTCCGGTTATGACGACCATTACCCTCACGGTCCTGTCGAGGGTCTCATCGACGGCCGCACCCCAGATGATCCTAGCACCCGGGCTGATCTTCGACTGGATGATTTCGGCGACCTGTTCGGCCTCGGTCACGGTCATATCTGGACCTCCCGTGACATTGACGAGCGCTGCGGTCGCCTCGGATATATCCAGTTCTATCAACGGTGAGTTGATCGCTTCGGTGACCGCTGCGACTGCTCTGTCGTCGTCGTCAGACTCGCCCAGTCCTATCATGGCGACTCCGCCAGCCTTCATGACGGTCTTGATATCGTTGAAGTCCAGGTTCACTAGACCTGGTTTGGTGACTATCTCCGTGATGCCCTTTATGGACCTCATGAGGACCTCGTCCGCGACCTTGAAAGCCGCGTTCAAGGATAGCTTGGGGACGATCTCCAGGAGCTTATCGTTCGGTATCACTATGACTGTGTCAGCGACGCTCCTCAGTCTGTCCAGTCCCCATTCCGCATTCTCGGCCCTTATCGAACCTTCCGCCTGGAACGGGTATGTGCATATCGCGATCGTGAGCGCTCCGCACTCCTTCGCCACCTGAGCGACGAACGGCGCGGAACCTGTCCCGGTGCCACCGCCGAGACCGCATGTGACGAACACTATATCGGCTCCGACGACGGACTTCTTGATCTCTTCCTCCGCCTCCCTGGCAGCCTCCTCACCGACCTGTGGCAAGGCGCCTGCCCCGAGACCTCTAGTGACACGCCTTCCGAGAAGTATCTTGTGCGGCGCGCGTGTCATCAGGAGATGCTGTGCGTCCGTGTTCGCAGCGTACAGCTCGGCTCCGATGATGCCTGCCTCAGCAAGCCTGTTTATCGTATTGGAGCCCCCTCCACCGCATCCGAAGATCCTGATGGTGGTCTTCAGACCTTGGAGTATCTTCTGCAACTCCTCATCTTCCGCCGTGAAGGATTGGAAACCTTCAGGTCTCTTCATTTGCTCTTCTTCAATTGCTGTGAGGGCACTGTCGACGAGGGACTTCATCTCGGGCCTCCGTGGCATTGTACACGTATAGTGAACGTGACAAAGTGGCAACGGCGAGCCAAGCTCACCGGTTGATTGGACCGTAGCTGATTAGGTATCTTAAACGTTTCGGAGATGCTTAGGGGCGTCAGCGGACTAGGTCCACCTCGCCGATTCCCTTATATCTCTTCTCCGCCTGCTTTCCGAGAATCTGCGACGATTTGACTCCCGTAGCCACTATCATGACCCGGATGGTCTTGTCCAAGGCAGGGTCGACAGCCGCTCCCCATATGATGCGTGCGTTCGGTCCTACGCGCGCCTGTATCTCTTCCGCGGCGCGCTGCGCCTCGGATATCGTCATGTCCGTTCCACCTATGACATCTATGAGCACGCCGTTCGCCTCGCTTATATCGACATCGAGGAGCGGTGAGTTGATCGCTTGTTCTATCGCTTCCATGATCCTATCGTCACCTGGGGCGTCCGATTCCCCCAGACCGATCATTGCCACTCCTGCGCCCTTCATTATGGTCTTGACATCGTTGAAGTCGAGGTTCACCAGACCTGGTCTGGTTATTACCTCGGTGAGTCCCTTTATGGACCTCATCAGTACCTCGTCAGCTACTTTGAAAGCCGCATTGAGCGAGAGTCTTGGGACGACCTCGAGCAACTTGTCGTTGGGTATGACTATCACGGTATCGGCGGAATCCCTGAGCTTGTCCAGTCCCCATTCCGCGTTCTCCATCCTCATCTTGCCCTCTCCCTTGAATGGGAGTGTGGCGACAGCGATCGTGAGTGCGCCCATCTCCTTGGCCATGCGCGCGACCACTGATGCCGCACCCGTTCCGGTGCCGCCGCCGAGGCCGCAGGTGATGAAGCAGATGTGTGTGTCGGCGAGGATCTTCTTGAGTTCATCCTCAGCCTCTCTAGCCGCCTCTTCGCCTATCTGTGGGAGTGCGCCTGCGCCCAATCCTCTCGTGACCCTGCGGCCCAAGAGGATCTTGTGCGGTACTCTGAGAACGAGGAGGTGTTGAGCATCCGTGTTGGCTGCGTACAGCTCCGCGCCTATGATACCTTCATCATGTATCCTGGCAACGGTGTTGGTTCCACCTCCACCAACACCTATGATCTTGATGTTAGTCTTCAGGCTCCGCAATATCTGCTCGAGCTCTGCATCCACTCTTTGATCCTGGTCCAGCATTCCCGCCTCGGTGATACCCGTTCCAGGGCCTGACTCTCTTGCGATTGCATCTTCGACGAGTGATCTCATCATGTTTGTTCACCCCTATCAGAGGCGCTAGCGCATACCTCGCTGCGCCACTGGCTAGTGCATCCCACGCGCGCGTCGCGTATACGATAAAATCGCAATGTGAGTATAAAAAATGTTCGCACACTGACAGAATCGCCAGAGTCGCCGACCCCTTCACATCGTCTAATCACGCGCAACCTTTTTGCAATGGTACATAGATTTCACTTGAGTGGAGATACGCGCACACGTCATTTTCGAAGGGCTCGTGCAGGGAGTGTTCTTCAGAGCGAATGCTCAGAGATTCGCGCAGAGCCATGGATTGACCGGTTGGGTCAGGAACATGCCTGATGGACGTGTGGAAGCCGTGTTCGAGGGCGATGAGGGATCGGTCGATGCTGCGATAGAGTGGTGCTCTAACAAGCAGCCACATGCGAGGGTCGATCGAAACACGGTTGATAGATCAGAACCGACCGGTGAGTATGGTGATTTCTCGATCACGCATTGAACCAGGTCACTTCACGATGATTATCGATGCTAGCGCAACCGCGGCGACAGTCATGCAGATGGAAGGGTCAGCGCCGACCAAGAGCACTGCGATCAGGATCACTATCCCGACACACTTTCCCGCGCTCAGGTAGAATTCCCTGAGGAGCACTCCCTTCTTCTTGAAACGCTCCAGCTTGTCGACCAGCATAGTGAATAGGAACGATGGTATCATTGCGATCCAGAAGTACGCCAGGCTCATGGCGGACAGGTACTCTCCTGGTCCGTTCGAGTAAGCTGCATACAAGGTGCTGATGGCGCCGAAGGCCGCTCCTATCCTGACAATCGAGACCCTGTCCTTCAGACGGTCCGACAGATAGCCTAGCGCCACGGTGGTCACCGCTCCCCAGAATGCGAACAGCGCGAGATAGCCGCTGAGAGCCACCTCGGATTTCGCGAACTCGAAGCTGATGAGTGGAACCAGTACCCAGAATATCCCGTCCTGTATCCCCTCGGCGAATAGGGATGACTTGAGTCTCCAGCTCACACCTTTCATGTCCAGGTCCACGTGCAGTTTCCCTGCAAGATTGACCTTCATCGACTGCAGCAATTCAGGTATGATGATCCGTTCCCTCAGCGTTGTGAATACGCCGAAGCCGGAGACGTAGACCAAGTTGCATATCACGATGACCGCAGCCACTGCGAAGAGGACCTGGTATGAGCTGAACCCTATGATGAGTCCACCAGCGAGCGGAGCAGTGGTCGACACCAGAGGGAATATGAGGAAATATGCGCCGACCCCGGCGCCTCTCTTCTTCCTCGATGTTATGTGCATTATGAGCGCGTTGTACGGCACCCAGAAGGTGGCCATGTATGTCCCGAAGAAGATCGGAGGTATGAGTATCAGGTACCATCCCTTCAGGAACATGAGCAAGATGTAGTATACTACGAGACAAACGAGCGCAGTTTCGATGGATGCAGGAAAACTGCGTACGATCGGTCTGGCCGCGAACGCTATCAAAGCGGTCGTCATGACCACGCTGACGAGGATGAATAGGGCGCATTGCTGATAGTCCGCCCCTTCCTTGTAGAGATAGATTAGAGCGAAGGCGTTCGCCATCGTGTTGGATATGGCCACGAGCGTCTGCAGGATTATGAGTGAGCCATGCCTATGAGACATCTCAAGGATGTAGTGTTTGAATTGAGAGCCCTGCATGGTATCACAAACCGCTCCGTCATCCGCCCATCGGTATTTGCCTGACGAACAAATCTGTCTTTCTATTGCAGCCCATCATCACACGAACGCTTTCCCATATACTGCACGGGGGACGTCGTGGTGTATCCTGTGGGCCGCTTCCTCGCTCATGACTCCCTTCTCCATGAGAGCCTTCGTCCTTTTGGGCACTGTTCCGATCGCGAGGACCGCACCGGGTCTTGACGGGTCATCCAAGAAGTCCGTCTCTAGCATGAACCGGTCTCCCTTGGACAGCGCTACTTGAACCGCCGATTTCCCTGCTAGGACCGACGGTACGAGCCCGAAGTTCTCGTCCTCATGGACCAAGGGCGGCGAATAGTGTTTGACCACGCGACCAGGATCGAGACCGACCGATTCCGCCATCTCGGCCAGCTCCTTCATGGATTCAGGCGTCGCCCCTTCTGTATGCAGCACGATCGCGCAACCCGTGCGCCTGGCCAGTTGCATTCCATGGCGCAGGATGTCGTTCGAGGCATCCCAGACTTCTACATCAACCGGGAAATGTGGCCGCCCTACCTCGCCTATCGCAATGGCTCTGCCATCAGCCACATATTCCGCGGCTATCTCCATGCCTTCCATCATGATCTGTTTGGCTGTTTCGAGTCCGTATCTCTTCTGGAAGTCCAGGAGCTCCACGGGATATGGTCCGACTGTGGCGTATGCATGCAGCGAAGTCTCGTTGCAGACCCTGTTCCTGATGTCCACTGTCACGTCGAAGGCGGTCCTGAAATCATCCGCCTTAGATACCTTGACATGATCGTATGGAAGATGTGAGATTATCAGGTGGGTGCCACCGAGTTTCTCGAACTCTCTCGCTGAATCAACATTCCTTCCTTTGATCGGTTCCATGTGGACGTGGTTATCCAGTATTGGTATGGGCATAGGCGTACGCTCTTGGTCACTTGAAGAATCCCGTGGATTTCAATTCTTCTGTTGTCCTCTGAACAGCGGTTCCGACAGCTTCGGGCCTCCTCGCCACGGTGCAGCCAGGTGTCCGATTTGGTATTTAAACGGGTCTCTCGCGATGATGGATCGTCTTCTGCCGAACCACGGACCAGTATGCGCGACCCAGTCGCGCGATACTCGAACCATTCTCTAGGTCGTCCGTTCTTCGATCGCGACGGAATAGTCGCCATCGTCTCAAATCCGTGCAACTTATTTATCGGCGCACTCCGTTCCCATCTCCTGCAGTTGGCCAGGCTAGCCTGCTGCATTCGGGCATCAGAGGTGTTCGCGGATGGGAGATAGCGACGCGTCGGCAGGGAGCAAAGGGATATTCCTCAGAGAGACCACTGGCATGGTCAGAAGCATGAAGTGGCACGATGCCATTTTCGTAAACCTGCTCAACATGAGCGTAGGGGTCGGCGTAGCCTATGTCGTATTCCTCGGTCCAGGAATATTCCCTGGAGCGAATATCACACTCGGCCTGGCTCTGTGCGCGATCGGCTGCTTCTTCGGAATGTACTGCTTCTCGGCACTCACAGCCGCGATGCCGCGGAGTGGCGGCGACTATGTCTTCGTCAGCAGAGTCCTCCATCCGTCCATCGGGTTCGGCTCGAGCTGGATGTGGGTCTTCTGGAACGTTGTCTGGTGCGCCATCCTCGGAACTTGGGTCGTGACATGGGGTCTCAGAGACCTGTTCGGAATGCTGGGGGTCGTGAACAACGATCCAAACCTGCTCGACTGGGCCGATCGGCTGAGCCAACCGGACCATCCAATCACCTTCACGCTCACAGCCATGGTCGTGATACTGTCTGGCGTGATGCTGGTGCTGGGAACCAAGTTGTACTTGCGGGTGCAAGCGGTCTGTGCGATAATCGGCCTCATCATGCTGGTCGTTGTCGCTGCCATCTTCATCACGACCTCGAACCAGGAATTCGCATCGACCTGGGACCAATACGCAACTGGTCAAGGCGCCGCGGACTACAGCGAGACCATGGCGGATGCCGCGAACGATTCTCCCTGGTACAATTACAGTGACTGGCAGTTGACCCTTGCCATCCTGCCGATAGGGTTATGGTCCCTCGCATATCCGTACTTCACGTCATTAATGGGCGGCGAACTTAAGACTCCGAGACGGACCGTTTTGATCGGCAACATGGGTGCGTTGGTCATAGGTGCAGCGTTCATCATAGGGCTATGGTCGATAGTCACTAACACATTGGGAGACACGTTCATACAAGGCACCTATGCCCAGTTCTATGAATACGGTGCGACGAGCTACGGGATGCCAAGCGTGTGGTTCGATTTCCATGCCGGCATCGTTTCGAAGAGCAGCGCAGCGGTCTACATCATAGGTATTGGGATGGTCGCATGGCTGCTCATGTATCCGGCTCTGGCATGCATCGGTCAGACAAGGTCGGCGTTGGCATGGTCCATGGACAGGATAGTGCCATCATGGTTCGGAAAGGTCAGTGAGAGATGGAATTCTCCTGTGAACGCGATCGTCTTCTTCACAACGCTCAACATGATATACCTGGCATTCTACGCGAGATTCTCCGACTTCCATAGCGGCTTCACGGCAGTCCTCGGTCAAGCGCTCGCGACATTCACGCTAGTCGGTCTTGCTGCCATACTCCTGCCGTATAGGAAGAAGACGAGGGAGATCTACGAATCCTCTGGAATGAATCACAAGATATTCGGAGTGCCGTTGATCACCATCTCGGGAATAATATGGGTTGCATTCCTATCGGTTAGCATCTGGTACTTCCTGATCGATCCAAACATCGGAGCGACGGACTATTGGAACCCAGTGGCCCGATACTTCTCGCTCTATCTCACGGTGGTTGTATTCTGTGCAGGGTTCGCGCTTTTCTGGGTGTCGAGATGGTATCGGAAGAGACACGGCGTGAACATCGACCTAGCTTTCGAGCAGCTTCCACCAGAATGAGTCTCATGATGCGATTTGGATAGGAACACCGACTATTATGATCAGCACGACACCTCTGCTCAATACATGTCCGCATATCGGGAGAGCGTGCTGATGGCCATCTCCGTGATCCACTGATTCTTCTCTGGATCCGGCCGCTCGGACCTGTACCAGAAACCGTCTTTCGCCCTCATCTTCAGAAGCCATCTCACTCCCTTCTCCATGCGTTCGTCCTCCGGGCCGTATCCTATCGTGGCGAGGGTCTCGAGTGCCGCGAGTCCACTGCCGAGATGCGTTGGATATTTCAGAGTCGTCCAGTTCTTCTCAGATTGTAGGAATGTCGAGTGATAGTTTCTCTTGAAGAACCCGTCCAGGAGGAAATCGGCACCTCGTCGGATCTCCCTCCTGGTCGTCAATCGCGGGTCCCAGCTGGCTCCTCTTATCACAGCGAGTGTGCTCCATAGGCAGCTCGGGACATGCCCGTATTCATCGGGATCGTAGGCCGGCCGATCCTTGCTCTCCACCAGCTTCATGAAATCCCTCATCCTCATGTGGATATACTCCGGACGGTAGCGTACATCCTGGAGGTACGGGATGTTCCACCCGCCGTCGTGTCGTTGCATGCTGAGCAACCATGCCAGAAGCTTGATCGTCCTCCGATCGTTCCGCAATCCAAACTCGATCAGGTTTCTCAGCGCGAACCCGTTGTAGTGTGGTATCGGAAAAGCGGCGGTGGTGGGGCCAGGGATATAACCATCTTTCACTTGCCAGCCGAGCATCTTCTCGAAGCACGCTCGCATGTTGCCTTCATCGATCCCCGTGACATAATCCCCAAGTATCAGCTGGTTTCTCAACATGGTGATGTATGTCCACCCGATGGGCTGTCCAGGTCCACGGTCCTCCTCCTCTCTCCTGAGTTTCGATATCGGCCACGTGCCATCCTCACTGAGCGAATTGAGCAGACGTAATCGGGGCGGATATGTCTTGCATTCTCTGATGGTCTTTTTGAGTATCGGGTCGCTGAAATCCTTCTTCATTACGTCATGAAGGAGCCAATATCTCACTGGTGGAGTCGAAATCTGAAGGAGCTTCCTCGTAGAATCATCAACCACTTTCCGAATCTCTGTCAACATAGCTGTTTCGGGATGTCAATGTACTCTTAGGAAATCTCTTTTTCGCAGGTCGAGTCCCCGCGCATGGATTCTTAGAAATACGTCTGGGTTGTGAGACTCATCGTCCGCATTCCACTGCGAACTTGAATTCAGCATCCTCTTCTTCTTGGACCTTCTTGTAGAAATCGCAGTTCATGCAGATGATCACCCCGGGCACGAAGGATCCTGTGGGTTCTCCACCACTGAGGGTACCGGCGATCGCCCAACAGATCCTCCCGCCATTCCTTCCCCGATTCATCCCATCCGATTGAGAGTGCGTATGCGCAGGGCATACTCCGCACTCGGATACCTTGGTTCCTCCAGGAAGTCGCTGGCAGTCTTTGAACTCCCAACAGTTCTGCACCTCCATTTCCCCACCGCTCCTCCCGTGCATGAGCTCGAGCACGGTCTGGTGCATCGGATGACAGTACATTTCTGATAAGTTTTGCCACGACGCGGACCGGATTATTCGCTTAGAACGCACATGCAGATTCAATATGCTGGCATGCCCCGATCCGTCATGCTTAATGCAGCAATATCGGGACCAAGAAAGGTATAAATACTCACGAGTTTATACTGACATTTGTCTGACAATTCGAACAATATCGTCCGACGACGGGAGACTTCCAAATGGTCGAGTCAGAGCGGGTCACGATAAGACTGCCGAATGAGCGCGTCCAGGCGCTCCAAGCTCTAGTGAATCAAGGGAAGTTCTCCACGATCTCTGATGCTATCAGAGCCGCGATAGACAAGTTCGTCGAGGGCGAGTTCACTCCAGAATATATAGAGAAGGTAACGGTCGAGCTGCCTAAGGGCAACGTCGTGAACCTGAAGCAGTTGGTTCAGGACGGCGACTCCGTTTCTGTAGACGACGCCATCAGAAACGCTGTGCGCGAATACATACGCAAGAGATTGTCACAAGCGATGCAAGAACTCGAAAGGTGACGATCCACAAAACGAGCGCAAAGGATGGGAAGCAGATGGCCACGCACGCATGTACGCATGAGCGAACGCCCTCTTCAGGGAGGTGCAATTAGCGCATGCTCAACAAGTTGATCCAGGATGCCCTCGAGACGGAGCGCGACTTCGAGGCACATCTTGCTCCGAAGATATGCGTCGTTGGCTGCGGTGGCGGCGGCTCGAACAGTGTGCACAGGATCAACAGAGTAGCGCTGGAAGGCGTCGACACCATCGCTATCAACACGGATAAGTTCCACTTGGCCAGAACAGATGCGAAGAAGCGGCTGCTCATAGGCGAGCATGCGACATCCGGATATGGCACGGGCGGAGACCCAGTCCTCGGCGAGAAGGTGGCGCATGACGCGATGGACAAGATAGAGGCGCTCGTGCGTGAGTACGATATCGTATTCGTCACAGCTGGCATGGGCGGCGGAACGGGTACCGGAGTTGCGCCTGTGGTAGCGGAGGCTGCGCGCAGACACGGCGCGATATCAGTCGCGCTCGTGACGATACCCTTCGATATCGAGAAGGGAAGACTGCGCATCGCGTTCAACGGGATCGCGAAGCTGAGGGAGAGCGCTCACAGCACGATCATACTCGACAACAACCGTCTGTTGAAGATCGCTCCCAAGTTGCCGGTCGAGCAGGCTTTCATGGTGATGGATCAGCTCATCGTCGAGGTCGTCAAGGGTGTGACCGAGACAGTGTGCGAGACTAGCCTGATCAACCTGGACTTCGCAGACTTCAGGAGCCTGATGCTCAAGGGTGGCGCGTCCACCGTGCTCTACGGTGAGAGCGAGGACGCCCAGAAGGTGGTCGCGGAGGCGATCAGCAACCCATTGCTGGATATCGACTTCGAAGGCGCAACAGGCGCGATGATCCATCTCACCGGCGGTCCGTCGCTGTCCCTGCGGAAGGCATACGAAGTCTTCAACGGAATCACGAACAAACTCGGTGATTGCGCTCATATCAAACTGGGTGCAAGAATAGACCCGGACATAGGCCACAGCATCAAGCTGATGGCAATAGTCACGGGCGTCCGGTCGCCCGAAGACCCGGATGCATTCAGGCTTCCAGAAATCGATGGCCTGAGCAGCGCCCGAATCGCAATGGCAAACGTATTAGGATAATATCCTCCCCCACATAAACAACAACAAAAAAATGCGCCCCCTACCGTAACTTCGGGGGGCGCCACAGACTTTTCCGAAATCAATCACGATTCAGGTTCGGTCTTCGCATCATTCTTCTTGGTCTTGGATGATGTCATCCTTGGCTTCTTCTTGGGCAGCTTCCCATGGGACGCTTCCTTTATGGCATTGTCCAGTACCCCCATTAGCGAATGGAATTCCCAGGTCGACGGGACCGCTCTCGACACGATACGTCTGAACATGACCTTCGTCTTCCCCTTCTTATGTTCAGGCCAATCGATGCAGTCGAGGAGCATGGCGAAGTATTCGTGAAGCTTCTCGGTCTCCATCTCGGAGGCCAGTTGTGGCTCCCATCTCTCCACACCAGTTGCGAATAGCTCGTAGAACACTATCGCCGCGGCATGGCTGATGTTTAGGATGGTGTATGCCGGATTGGCTGGAATAGTGATGAGGAAGTCGCAACGCCTGAGGAGTTCCTTGTCGAGTCCAAAATCCTCTCGACCGAACAGGATCGCGACGGTGCCATCGAACTCCTTGATCTTCGTCGAGAATTCTTTCGGAGTCATCGATATCCTCGCGAAGTGCTTCTCGTTGCAGGTGTCTATTCCAGAGGTGGCGACCACGAAATCCACCCCTTCGAGAGCCTCCTCGTCGGTGAACACTCTCTTTGCGTTCTTCAGGATATCCGTGGCGTGCATCGCGCGCTTGATCGCCTCCTCGCCTATCACACACGGTCTGACGAGCACCAATTCCTCGAGCCCGAAGTTCTTCATGGACCGTGCAATCGCCCCGACATTGCCGTCGTGCAACGGTTCAACCAGTACTACCCTGAAGTGTGGCACGGCACCACGACAGATGCCCTAGGTATTTAACTCTGTAGCAGATAATCTGGGGCGTGAACGACGAAGGGGAGATACGGGTCGCGCTTAAGGTCGCATACGATGGCACGAACTACTTCGGCTTCCAGAGGCAGCCAAGCCGAGTGACCGTCGAGGGTGCGCTTGTGACCGCGCTCGACAAGGTTGGTGCCATCAGCTCTCCGAGGGAGTGCGGATATAGGAGTTCCAGTCGCACGGACCGAGGCGTGAGCGCTCTGGGAAACGTCATCTCCTTCCGCACTTCGTTCCCACCGCAGTCCATATGCTCGGCGATCAACTCGGAGTTGGATGACATATGGGCGTACTCCATCGCTCGCGTCCCTGACGATTTCAATCCACGGGCGGCCAGGCAGCGATGGTATCGGTATTATCTCCCCAAGGATGTGCAGGACCTTACCATGATGGAAGAACTGGCCGAGAGATTCATCGGGATACATGATTTTTCATCATATGCCACGAAAGCCGATAGGAATCCGATGAGGAAGATCGATTCGATAGACATATCAGACAAGGGACTTTTCCATGCCATCGATTTCAAGGCGGAGAGTTTTCTGTGGAACATGATCCGTCGGATAGTCTGGGTCATGAATGAGGGAAGTGCCGGCAGACTGGATCTGGCATCGATCGGACCGGAGGCGAAGAAGAAGCTCATAAGAATCGGTCTTTCCCCTCCCGAGTATCTCTTATTGATGGATGTAGACTGTGGCGTGGTGTTCGAACCGGACGAGCGCGCGCGGATACGCGTGAAGCGGGCGGCCGAGCGGATGATGAAGAGTCATTCCATGAACCTGATTTTCTCGGAGCACGTCCGCAACCTATCTCTTCGCGGGTTGTGAAGTTTGATATGTGCGGAGACTCGTACGCACGTTCAGATGAAAGTGGCAGTAACCGGGACTCCGGGTGTCGGGAAGACATCCGCGACCGCCCTCGTTCGTTCCATACGCGTCATACGGGTCAACGACCTAGTCGACGAGTTCGACGCGATCACGGGCACCGACGAGGCGCGCGGTTCGAAGGAAGTGGACGTCGATAAGCTCAAGGCCGCCATATCCAAGATGGATGGGGATATGTTGCTCGAGGGACACCTCTCCCACCTTCTAGGCGTAGATATCGCTATCGTCCTGCGCTGCTCGCCAGCTGTCCTTCGCGAGCGTCTGGAGCTGCGTGGATGGAGCGAGGCCAAGGTCATGGAGAACATGGAAGCAGAAGCCGTCGATGTCATCCTCGTCGAGGCTCTAGGGTGCGTTCCAAAGACATGCGAGATAGATGCCACGGGCATGTCTTCCGAGGCGGTGGCCAAAGCGATCGAGGAAATCATCGCCGGAGAAAGTGAAAAATATCCAGTTGGCAATGTTGACTGGAGCCAGGAGGTTATGAGCTGGTTTTAGAGAAGTATCGCACGGAGGCCGACAGAGTGCTGGCACCTGCCGCGCAGCAGCTTACCTCAGTCAACCCGCACCACATATCGGCAGCATCCCTGGTCTGCGCACTGTTCGCAGGCATATTCTTCGCGCAGCAGAGACCGGAACTATTCCTCCTGCTCGCATCCGCGTTCGTCGCATTGAACGGGCTGCTCGATGCCCTGGATGGGAAGGTCGCCAGGCTGATGGCCAAGGAATCCAAGCGGGGCGACTTCGTAGACCACATCATCGATCGATACGCGGATATGTTCATTCTTGCTGGCATAGCCCTCGGCGCCTACTGCTCGTTGTTCGTCGGATTGTTCGCAGTCATTGGTGTGATGCTGGCCAGCTACATGGGAACTCAGGCCCAGGCGCTAGGCCTCCGTCGCGAGTACAGGGGCGTGCTCGGAAGAGCCGACCGGCTTGTGCTTCTGATCTTGGTCCCGATACTCCAGTACATCCTGTTGTGGCTGGATGGGGACTTCAGCAGCGACATCATGGGATTGACAGTCATCGGATGGATGATGGTGTACTTCGGCATCGCGGGCAACATTACAGCCCTTCAGAGGGCCTGGATGATCTGGAAGTCACTTCCGTGACGGAGGCTTGAACCTCTTGCCCTTGGACCTGTAATATGTCAACGGATGGACCATCCAATCCCTCTTGCAAAGAGTATCGGGATCGAAACAGATGCCATAGCTCTTCATCGTGCTGCATTCGGGCGGAGTGTACTCCGTCCCGGAGATCTCACCTGTGATATGTTGTATCTGATACCTGGACTTGCTCTCGTCGAAATCAGGGGCGGATGAGAATGTCTCCAGGACCTCGTCCGAGTTCATGCCCAACGTATGCAGGAACGACACCAGTGCGAATCTCCCGGTATGTGGGACGTTCTCTCCGCTCTGTATCATGTTGAGGAGCTTCTTCATGCATGGAGGGAATTTTATGATGCTGACCTTGCCCATGCTTCTCGCCTTGAACTCCGCGCGCTTCTCCTCCATGATCTTGCCTATGATCTCGATGTCCTGGGAGAACGCGTTCATGATGTCATCATTGACCGCGAGCGGAAGCTCAGACGATATCTTCTCCGTGAGCATCTGCTGAATGAGTCTGACCAACCGCTGCTTGGTGACGATGACTCTGCCCTCTTGCAGCCGCTGATTGATGAGTTTCCAATCCTTGCTCCTCATCGCTGCCGAGAACCTCAGGAAATCGGTGAAATCGACGGAGATGTTGTCATCATCAACCGAGACGTTCAGCCCGAGTTCCTCAGCGACGGATTTGATGAATCCGAGCTCCTCTCCCCTCAGATGCTTATCGGCCTTCTTCGCCTCGGCGATAGCGTATCTGTTCACGAGCATCTGGTCGGTCACGGCCGATACTATCATCCTCGCGACTGGATAGCTCAATAGTTCGTTGTTCGCATCGACCTCCGATGCCATCGGATGGTCCTCGATCATGCCGTTTTCGAGCGCCTCCATGACCCGCTCCTTTCCCATGAACCGAGCCCTTTCATAAGCTACGCTGGTGGTGAGTTTGTTCAGGTCGACTCCGGTCTCCCTCAGGTATGCGGACGCACCCTTCAGGAACGGATACTTCGCCGCCAGCTTGACATCCACGCCGTCCTCTCTCCTCTCAACTCGAATCGTCGCTCTGATTACAATAACTTGACTGCTACAGTTCTCTCTACATCTCCGCATACCAGGTATGATCGTGCCGATGCGAGGGCGGTCGCCTCGTCGAATATCTGCCAGAGGTCCTCCGGATCGTTGAAAGGCCGCTTTCTCACTATCGTCATGGCCCTCTTCCTGCCTATCCCAGGGATCGCTTCGAGCATCGCCATCGATGCGGTGTTCGCATTCGTCGGATATGCTATCCCTGTCACGCTCCTAGGGCCGGTCCCGATGATTGCGACATCGATATCTGTTCCTATCTCGAAGGCGTATGGCAGACCGACCAGGAGCGGGTAGGTGCCGATCTGCCTCCCGAAGGTCCTCCCTCCCTCCCTCAGTTCCGTATGGACATTCCTGAGGACGGAACCGTTCGGCAGAAGTCTCTCCAGCATCGGCTGGTCGATCTGCTCCCTCACATCTCTCTTGAACTTCTCGAACTCCTTGCGATGCCTGACGCCAGGCGAGTCAGCACGGTAGGGTACCACCTGCCGTATGTTTATGCGTCTGAGAAGAAGCCCTTCTTCCACGACCTTCTGGAGGAATTGGAGATTGAGCGCGTAGGTCTGTCTGGATTCCCCATCGAGACCGCATACGAAATTGATACCTGGAAGGACATGGGGCAGACCAGATGGGCCAGTCGCTCTTCCCAGCTCGTTGACGATCCTGATCGCCTCTATCGTCTGTTCCGCGGATGCATTCAGGTTGTTCGCCAAGGCAACCTTCGGGTCCGCGGATTCCAGTCCGAATGCGAGGACATTGCCGCTCGTGCAGTTCTCCACGATCGCCTTCAAGACCTTTCGCGATTCATCTGGATGCGATGCGATCACAGCGGGGTTCGCATTGTCGAGATGGAACACTCTCGGATGCATCGTCTCCCTGACCCCGTTCAGCAGGGACTCGATTGCAGCCACGTTCGGTCTCGGCGTCTCGCTCTTGCCGACCTCCTCCGATTTGTAGCAGAAGACGCATGACTGTGCACCCAATCTGATGTTCCTGACGCCGGCGCTGGTCAGCGCTGCGACTTCCTTCAAGATGTCCCTGGGTTCGCGGAAGACGACTTCTCCTGACAATGGTTCGACGCAGAACTTGCACCCGCCGCTGATGTACCTGACGCAGCCACGATACATCTGTACCTCTGCGATGAGAGGTCCTCCGGCGTCTGGGTGGAGCGATGAGACCACGGCTCCAGCTTCCAGCCAGGAGTTCCATTCCTCCTGGTTCCTGCGCCTATCCTCCAGGGTCCCTTTCGAAACAAGGTCGAACAGTGCAGCATCCAGATCCTCGGATGCGATGTGGTTGAAGCAATCTCTCAGTGCATCCGGCAGCCTGCGCTCATCAACACCCAGGCTGGCCACTTTCAAACCATTGAACGATCCGCATATCCTGACGAGCTCCTTATCGCTTGCTGGCATCCCCCTGAGATACTTGCCGGGAACTGCGACTCTCCTGATCACGGCGAGCAGGTCGAACCCGCTGAGATCGTCCTCTCCATTCCTCCACTGGTCGACGGTCCTGTAATGTACATCCACTCCCGCCTTCGCGAGCGCGCCGAAGGCCAGTCTGGCATAGGGGGAGATGTAAGGCGGGACGCCTAGGCACGCAGGCTCATCGGTGTACCCGTCGAGGACGAGGGCTCTCATAGTCGCTGTGAACGATTCCGTCCACATAATATGTTCCTATTTCGTCGGCCACGTCTGACCCGTTCTGCCAAGCGCCATCGTGTAAGATGATAATCTATTAATCCGTCGAAATAATCATGTCTTCATAGCAATAACCGTAACAAACGACCATATCGGTTGTTCGAAATCGGAAAATCAACCAACGAGTTTCGACGTTAACACAGACAACAAAGGGGTAGAATCGAATGGCAAAGAAATCCAAACCGGCCAGTAGGAAGGCCGTGAAGAAGGCGCCCGCCAAGAAGAAGGCGGTCAAGTCCAAGGCGAAGGCAAAGCCCGCGAAACCGGTATCAGTTGAAGAAATGCTGAAGAAGGCATACGAACCGGCCAGACTCGCGATGATCTACCACCCGTTCTACGAGGGTAAGATCGAAATCACGCCCAAGTGCTGCGTGAGAGACTTCAACGACTTCGCAATCTGGTACACACCGGGTGTAGCAGAGTCATGCAAGGCGATAAACAAGGACAAGGAACTGTCGTACACCCACACGAACAGGTGGAACACTGTCGCCGTCGTATCCGACGGTACGAGGGTCTTGGGTCTCGGCGACATCGGTCCTGAGGCTGGAATGCCCGTCATGGAAGGCAAGTCTCTCCTGTTCAAGTACCTGGGCGGCGTCGACGCATACCCGCTGTGCCTCGGTACGAAGGACCCTGAGGAGATCATTAACACAGTCAAGTTGCTGCAGCCATCCCTCGGTGGCGTCAACCTCGAGGACATTTCGCAGCCCAAGTGCTTCTACATACTCGAACGCCTGAGGAAGGAGTGCGAGATCCCCGTCTGGCACGACGACCAGCAGGGTACTGGTACGATCGTCGCCGCCGGTGCGGTGAACGCTGCGAAGATGGTCGGCAAGAAACCGTCCCAGATGAAGGCGGTCTTCATCGGCGCAGGTGCTGCGAACATCGCAATATCCAGGATCATGCATATCTCCGGGTTCAAGTGGGAGAACATGATCATGTGCGATTCAAAAGGAACCCTCCACCTTGGCAGAGAGGAAGTCAAGGCAGAGTACAAGGAGAAGTGGTTCATGTGCGAGAACTCCAATAAGGAAGGAGTCATCGGAACTTCACAGGACGCCATGAAAGGCGCCGATATCGTCGTTGCAGCTTCGAAGCCAGGACCTGGCACGGTCAAGCCAGAATGGATCAAGGGTATGGCGGACGACTCGATCGTGTTCGCCACAGCCAACCCGATACCTGAGATATGGCCATGGGAGGCGAAAGAGGCTGGCGCGAAGATCGTCGCGACGGGCAGGTCCGACTTCCCGAACCAGGTCAACAACTCGCTCGGATTCCCAGGCATATTCAGGGGAACTCTCGATGTCAGGGCCAAGACCATCTCCGATACGATGTGTCTGGCAGCCGTCCTTGAGATCGCGAAGACCGCGGAGGACAAAGGTCTCACAGAGGAATATATCGTCCCGACGATGGATGAGTGGGAAGTGTTCCCGAGAGAGGCAGCAGCCGTGGGCAGGGCAGCCATCAAGGAAGGCATCGCGAGGGTCAAGCTCAGCAGGCAGGAGCTCTACGAGAAGGCAGAGAATATCATCAGACGCGCAAGGAACCAGACCAAGTACCTGATGAAGGGCAGATACATCCTCCCGCCACCCAAGGCGTAGATCCTGGCCAATGACCAGCAAACCCTTTCAGAAAACCCTTATTCTTTCAATTTCTGAATCGATCGATGCCTCTTCAGAGCGTCCGCTATCTTCGAAACTGGGCAGGAATATGTGGCTCAGAGCAGTCCCATCTGGACGATCTCTACGCTCTGGACGCCGGCGACCCCGGATATGGCAGCTTCCACCTGGTCAGCACCGCCCTTCTTGTCGTCCAGGACCACGAGCACGTGCAACGCCTTCAAGCCGAATGCGACTGGCTTCGCTTCAGAAGCTTTGAAGACTGCCCCCTCTGGAAGTACCTTCTGGATCTCCTTCACCAGAGTGTCCAGGTCGACGTCGACACCCTCTGGAAGGACCCTGTATTGTAGACCTACTTCTCCCATGAGAGGCACCTCAAGGTCCGGTGAATCCACACTCGGGGCACTTGTACTTGACACTCTGGTCCCTGCAGTTCATGCATCTGCCGATGACAGCGTTCCCGCACTTCGGGCATGGGAAAGTGGTCTCGGTCTTCCTAACGAGGCGGATGCCACAAGAGGAGCATTTCTTTTCATGGTCGCTCAAAATTTTCGACCTCGGCGCTGAGGTATAAGCTATCTGTATATAACCCTTGGCGAACTGGTCAGCGATGTTAAATCCATCGGATGCCATCGGTGCCATGGGTAGACAAATATGAAAGGCTTGGTCGTATACGACAGCTACCATGGAAATACGAAGGCGGTGGCCGAAGCAATTGTCGAAGAGATCCGGGCAATGGGTCACGACGCGGTGATTCGCTCGGCAAGGGAAAGCTTCCCTGATGAGATGGACTATGGTTTCATGTTCATCGGATCGCCCACACGTATGACCACGATGACTGGCCGCACTAAGAAGTTCGTGAAGAGGCTGGGCAAGAGCTCTTGGGGCTCAAAGCCCGTGTATACGTATGATACTATAATGGCCGGAGTGATGGAGAGCAAAGGTCGTTGGAGTGGGACCGCCGCTCAGAAGTTGCATGATCTGGCCATGGAGGTCGGCCTGAACCCAGAATCACCGGTCCTGCACACGGATGTGACCGACATGAAGGGGCCGTTGGCAAAGGATGCTATCGACAAGGCGAAGGCGTATGTACGCGATAAATTGTCGAAACTCGAAAAATGATGATGCATCAATGATCCGGGCATCTGGGCCTGCCTGGCGTCTATATCCGTCTCGTCGGTGTGCTAATGGGTGGCAATGGTATGGTTAATAACATTTGCCCCAAACCGCTATTATTATGTTCACATTATTATAGGATAATACATGAAATATATGCCTGTCAGTGGGAATCCCTGCCCCAACCTCTTGATTGACAAAAGTCATTAAATACTTGAACGAACTACACGGGCTGCTAACGCAGCCTAGGGTATCTACGCCGCCCAGGGCCCGTAGCTCAGCTAGGTAGGAATCTCATGCATTCTCGATGTTATGGTTTCCCTAGAAAGAGCATCTGCCTTTTAAGCAGGTGGCCCGGGGTTCGAATGACTACGCCATACAGACTAGTCTCGGAAATCCCCGCGGGCCCGCCGGGCGTCGACTGCGGACCGAGGGAGAAACGGAACGAATCCCACGGATTCCATGTGGAATACCCTTCGCCAGTATGGTGATTTGGATGGCCGGAGAATTTAACGTCTTGGAGCATGAGCTCGTACCCGAGCATCATCTTCTGTCGGAGAAGGAGGCCGAGAAGGTCCTTAAGCAGCTGAAGCTTACGAAGGACCAGCTTCCGAAGACAAGGATAACTGACCCATGCATTCGCACTCTCGATGCGATCGCTGGGCCAGTCGAAGAGGGAATGGTAGTGAAGATCGTCAGGCGCAGCTCAACGAGCGGCGTGTCGATCTGTTATAGACTTGTAGTGCGGGGGTGAACCCTTGAGGGAACTTGTTGAAACCTATTTCAGGGAAAGAAGCATAGTCAACCATCACACAGCGTCGTACAATGATTTCCTGCCGACGATAGACCATCCGAACAGCAGGATGCAGACGATCGTGGACAACGTCCGCGCATCCCCCGACGAGGCCGACAGGGGGATAATCCGGCTCGACCCAGACAGGACCGAGGGCAAGATCATAGAGATCAGGATCGGTCGCAGAAGGGACGAGAAGACCGGGCTCGTTGACCCGAGTGCCAGGCCGACGGTATCTGTCGGAAGGCCGGTGATCAAGGAGGCAAACGGTGCCACACACGACCTCTATCCGATGGAGGCGAGGTTGAGGAACCTCAACTACTCGGCACCGATCCATCTCGAATTCACAATCGTAGAGGACGGGATCGAACGCGAACCAGAGAAGGTCCACATCGGCGACCTGCCCGTCATGATACAGTCCAAGAAGTGCAACCTGCACAAGGACAACATCGACATGGACCGCGAGCCGACCAACGAGGACGTCCGCGATTTCCATGTGAAGATGGGCGAAGACTTGTGCGACCCAGGCGGCTATTTCATCATAGGCGGGACCGAGAGGGCGCTGATATCCCTCGAAGACCTCGCGCCGAACAGGGTCATGGTCGAGATGAACGAGCGTTACGGCACGAGCCTGCACGTGGCGAAGGTCTTCTCGCAGAAGGAGGGTTACAGAGCGCTCACGTTGATGGAGAAGAAGAAGGATGGCATACTGGTCGTGTCCGTGCCCGCAGCCTCCGGTCAGATCCCGCTCATAGTCCTCATGAAGTCTCTCGGAATGGAGAGCGATGAGGAGATCTACAAGTCGATAGTGTCCGACCCGCAGATGGCGAACATCGTGTACGCCAACATCGAGGAGTGCCAGAATAAGAAACTGTATCCTCCGAACGGCATCTACACGACCGAGGACGCGATACTGTTCCTCGAGAGGAAGTTTGCGACTGGTCAGGCGAAGGAGTACAGGGCGAAGAAGGTCGAGAGCATAATCGACCGGTCCCTGTTGCCACACCTTGGCGACACCGCGGATGCGCGGATGAAGAAGTCCATATTCCTGGGCCGTGTCGCGAGGACCATACTCGAACTGGAGCTCGGCAAGCGTAAGGAGGACGACAAGGACCACTACGCCAACAAGAGGCTGAAGCTCGCAGGCGATCTGATGGAGGACCTCTACAGGGTCGCCTTCACCAACCTGATCAAGGATTTGAAGTACCAGCTGGAGAGAGGGTACACGAGGAAGAAGGGCCTGAGGATAGCCTCGGCCATAAGACCGGACCTTCTCACCCACAGGTTGCTCCATGCGTTCGCGACTGGTAACTGGGTCGGCGGAAGGGCAGGCGTATCGCAATTGCTGGACAGGACATCCAACATGAGCGCGCTGTCCCACCTGAGGAGGGTGACATCACCGCTCACCAGGAGCCAGCCTCACTTCGAGGCGAGGGACCTACACCCCACTCAATGGGGTCGGTTGTGTCCTAACGAGACTCCTGAGGGTCAGAATTGCGGTCTGGTCAAGAACTGCGCCCTCATCGTCGATGTGAGCGAGGGAACGGATGACAAGGAGGTCATCTGGCTCTTGCGCGACCTTGGCGTTAAGGAGGTCAGCGAGCAGCAGACGACCGAGACCCGTATCTATGTCAATGGTGACCTGGTAGGTCTCCACGACAAGCCCAGGGAGTTGGTCGAGGAGATACGCCAGAGGCGCAGATCCGGTCTGTTGTCGCATGAGGTCAACATACGCTTCGACAACAACATGAATGAGATCATTATCAACTGCGACGAGGGCAGGCTCAGGAGGCCTCTGCTCGTCGTCCGTCACGGCAAGACGCTCATGACTCGGAGGCACATCGAGGACATGCGTTCGCAGAAGGCGAAGTGGTCCGACCTCATACGCGAGGGAGTCGTGGAGTGGATCGATGCGGAAGAGGAGGAGGATTCCTATATCGCCGTGTTCGCTCACGAGACACCCCAGAAGTGTGAGCACTGCGGGAAGTTCCTGTCTGCACTCGATGTGGAATGGCGCAACCCTGGAGAAGAGGGCAAGACTGTCCTGGAGTGCAAGTCATGCGGCGGTACGATGCAGATCGAATCGCAGCTGAAGGACAACCACACTCACCTCGAGATCGACCCGATGGTCATCCTAGGAGTATGTTCAGGTATGGTCCCATATCCCGAACACAACTCTAGCCCGAGGGTCACGATGGGTGCGGGTATGGCCAAGCAGTCGCTGGGCCTGAGTTCGTCCAACTACCGTATAAGGCCGGACACCAGGAGCCACGTGATGCACTATCCGCAGCGGTCGTTGACGACCACGAAGACGATGGAGTTCGTCAACTTCATGCACAGGCCAGCGGGGCAGAATTTCGTCGTCGCGATAATGTCGTATCAAGGTTACAACATGGAAGATGCGATCGTCATGAACAAATCCTCCGTCGAGAGAGGACTGGGTCGATCGACCTTCATGAGGACCTACAGGGCGGAGGAGCGCAGGTATCCAGGTGGTCAGGAGGACCACTTCGAGATACCGAGCCCGGATGTAAGGGGCGCCAGAGCCGACCTGTCCTACAGCAACCTGGGTGAGGACGGCCTCATCGGCCCTGAGACGAGGGTCGAGGGCGGGGACGTGCTCATAGGCAAGACTTCACCTCCAAGGTTCTTGGAGGAGGAAGCTGATTTCCTCACGCCTCAGAAGAGGAGGGAGACCTCCGTCACGGTCCGTCCAGGCGAGAGCGGCTGGGTCGATTCCGTCATGCTGACGGAATCGGAGAACGGGTCGAGGCTCGTCAAGGTCAAGGTCAGGGATCAGAGGATTCCGGAGCTGGGGGACAAGTTCGCCTCCAGACACGGTCAGAAGGGAGTCGTCGGATTGCTGGTGCACCAGGAGGACATGCCGTTCACTGGTGACGGATTGATTCCGGACCTGATCATCAACCCGCACGCCATCCCGTCCCGTATGACCGTCGCCCACGTGCTTGAGATGGTGGGTGGAAAGGTGGGTTCGATGGAGGGCAGATTCATCGACGGTACCGGATTCAGCGGCGAGACGGAAGAGGCGATCAGAGACGCGCTCGTAAGGAACGGATTCAAGCACAATGGCAACGAGGTCATGTACGATGGAGTGACCGGTCGCAAGATCGAGGCAGAGATATTCATCGGCGTGATCTACTACCAGAAGCTCCACCACATGGTGTCAGGAAAATTGCATGTCAGGAGTAGAGGTCCGGTCCAGATACTCACCAGGCAACCGACCGAGGGGCGCTCGAGACAGGGTGGTCTTAGGTTCGGTGAGATGGAGAGGGATTGTCTGATCGGTCATGGAGCTGCGATGGTCATCAAGGACAGGCTCCTGGACGAGTCGGATGGTACACTGCAATACGTCTGCGGCAACTCGAGCTGCGGACACATAGCGATCCTGGATAGGAGAGGCACGCTTAGATGCCCGGTCTGTGGCAATAACTCGAAGATATACCAGGTCCAGACATCGTACGCGTTCAAGCTGTTGCTCGATGAGCTGCTGTCGCTTGGTGTCGCCATGCGTCTTCAACTGGAGGATTTGAAATGATGGTCACGGGAGTTACCAAGAGGATATCCGCTATCAAGTTCGCGCATCTGTCGCCTGATGAGATCAGGAAGATGAGCGCGACCAAGATCATAACCGCGGACACATACGACGACGACGGGTTCCCGATCGACATGGGTCTGATGGACCCGCACCTGGGAGTCATCGAGCCAGGCCTGCGATGCAAGACCTGTGGCAAGAAGGTCGACGAGTGTCCCGGTCACTTCGGGCACATCGACCTCGCGATGCCTGTGATACACGTCGGATACGTCAAGGACATCAAGAGGCTGCTCCAATCAACGTGCCGCTCGTGCGGCCGTCTGTTGCTCACGGGAGAACAGGCTGCCGAGTACAGGAAGCAGCGCGACAGGATGGAGGAGCTCGGCGCAGACATGCTCGACGCTTCCATGGTGTCCAAGGATGCAGCGAAGGACGCATCATCCAGGACTTCCTGTCCGCACTGCGCGACCGTCCAACTGAAGATCACATTGGACAAGCCTACCACCTTCAGGGAGGAAGGGCACAAGCTCACCCCCAAGGAGGTAAGGGAGAGGCTGGAGAGGGTCCCGGACGAGGACCTGATATCGCTCGGCATGGACCCTACCGTGTCCCGTCCCGAATGGATGATCCTTACCGCATTGCCGGTCCCGCCGGTGACGGTGAGGCCTTCGATCACGCTCGAATCCGGTGACCGTTCTGAGGACGATGTCACGCACAAGCTGGTCGATGTACTCAGGATCAACCAGAGGTTGAGGGAGAACAGAGATGCAGGTGCACCACAGCTCATCGTCGAGGACCTGTGGGAGCTATTGCAGTACCATGTCACCACCTACTTCGACAACCAGACATCGGGCATCCCGCCTGCCAGGCACAGGTCCGGCAGGCCGTTGAAGACCCTCGTACAGAGGTTGAAGGGCAAGGAAGGACGGTTCAGGTCGAACCTGTCTGGTAAGCGTGTCAACTTCTCCGCGAGGACTGTCATCTCTCCGGATCCGATGCTCTCGGTCAACGAGGTCGGAGTGCCAATCGAGGCGGCCAGGGAGCTCACGGTCCCGATCCGGGTGACCGAGAGGAACCTTGCTATAGGGAAGGAGATGTGCTCACGAGGTCCCGCCCCACCAGGCGAGGACTACAGGCCAGGAGTGAACTATGTCATCAGGACCGATGGCCGCAGGATAAAGGTCACGGACAAGAACGCCGAGACGATCGCCGAGGGCATCGAGCCCGGCTACATGATCGAGAGGCATCTCATGGACGGCGACATAGTGCTGTTCAACAGACAGCCGTCACTGCACAGGATGTCCATCATGGCGCACGAGGTGCGCGTGATGCCGTACAAGACATTCAGGTTCAACCTCTGTGTCTGTCCGCCTTACAACGCAGATTTCGATGGCGATGAGATGAACCTGCACGTGCTCCAGAGCGAGGAGGCCAGGGCCGAGGCGAAGGTGCTGATGCGGGTCCAGGAGCATATCCTGTCCCCTAGGTTCGGAGGACCGGTCATAGGCGGAATCCACGACCATATAACCGGCGCGTTCTTGCTCACGCACAGGGACTCGAAGTTCTCAAGGGAGGAGACGCTCAAGATACTGGAGAAGGTCAATATTCCTGATGTTCCAGAATCGGACGTCGATGTTGATGGCAAGCCTTACTGGTCTGGCAAGCGTCTGTTCAGCATGATCCTGCCGAAGAACCTGCATATGACGTTCAAGTCATCGATATGCTCGAGATGCGATCCCTGCAAGAAGGAGGAGTGCGAGTTCGACTCCTTCGTCGTCATACGTGATGGAAAGTTGATCACTGGCACCATCGACGAGAAGGCCATAGGTGCATTCAAGGGAAGGATACTCGACAAGCTCGCGAGGGACTACGGTCCTGACGGCGCGCGCGCTTTCATAGACGCTAGCACTAAGATGTCCATAGGTGCCATCATGGTGCGTGGCTTCACGACCGGCATAGAAGACGAGGACATACCGGACCAGGCGAAACGCGAGATAGATGACGCGATGAACCAGGCCAGGTCGAAGGTCGAGGAGCACATATCCGCATACAGGCGTGGAGAGCTGGAGCAGATGCCTGGCCGATCGATCGAGGAGACCCTCGAGGTCGAGATCATGAAGGTCCTGGGCAAGGCCAGAGATACGGCAGGTCAGATCGCAGGCCGACACCTCGGTATGGAGAATCCGGCGGTCATAATGGCCCGTTGCGGTGCGAGGGGTTCGATGTTGAACCTGTCGCAGATGGCTGGTGCCATCGGTCAGCAGGCGGTCAGAGGAGAACGTCTGTCCAGAGGTTACTGGAACAGAACGCTCCCACACTTCGAGGCGGGTGACCTCGGTTCCGAAGCGAGAGGTTTCATCGAGAACTCCTACAAGAGCGGGCTCTCACCGACAGAGTACTTCTTCCACTCGATGGGTGGCAGGGAAGGTCTGGTCGATACCGCGGTCAGGACATCCAGGTCCGGGTACATGCAGAGGAGGCTCGTGAACGCGCTGGAGGATCTGAAGGTCATGCAAGACGGATCCGTCAGGAACACTGCGGGGACGATCATACAGTTCGTCTACGGGGAGGATGGAACCGACCCGACGAGGAGCGTCCAGGGAGACGCGGTGGATGTCGATGATGTCATCCTGAGCGTTCTCGGGAGCAAGGGCGAACACATAGCCAAGGTGCAGGAGAAGGGAGTCGTGAGCTACGGTATCCAGGATAGGGACCTGCTCGAGACCCCCGAGGAGCCTGAGACCGAGGATGAGCCGGACTTCGACATGAGCGGCGGAGAGGAGGGATGATAATGGCCACGAAGAACGCACTAGAGGTATTCACCAGCAAGGGCTTGGATGAGAAGACCTCTCAGAAGCTCATCGAGAAGGGTTACACTTACACGAAGGTCGCTCGGGCGAACGAGAAGACTCTCAGGGAGATCGAGAAGCTCATAGGCGAGAAGAAACTGAAGCAGATATTGTCTGTCGTGAGATCGAAGGAGAGGGGACCGAAGAAGAAGAAGGAGAAGCCCCTCAAGGCGATCACCCTGACGAAGATGGAGCTGCCCGTGAAGGTCGAGAAGCCCACGAGCTTTGAGAACAAGCTCACCAAGATGCTCGAGGACATGAACAAGAAGTTGCCATGGTCGGTCATGCACGAGATCGCCATCAGGCTGGACGGCGTGAACATCCCGGACAAGATGTTGAAGAAGATATTGGAGACGACCCATGAACGATGCCAGGTGCACGCCGTCGATCCGAGCGAGAGCGTGGGCATACTCGCCGCGCAGAGCATAGGTGAACCCGGTACGCAGATGACGATGAGAACCTTCCACTACGCGGGGGTCGCTGAGATGAACGTCACACTCGGTCTGCCAAGGCTGATCGAGATCGTGGACGCGAGGCGCGTCCCGAGCACACCTATCATGGAGATACACCTTGAGGTGTCCTCGGAGGACGACCTGGACAAGGTGCGCGCGATCGCATCTAACATCGAGCTGACGAATCTGATCGATATCGCTGATATCGAGACGGACATCAACACGATGGAGGTGTTGGTCAAGCTGGACAAGCGCAAGATGGAGCGGAAGAACATCACTCCGGAGGAGGTCCTTAGGAAGCTCAACAAGGCCAAGGGACTCAAAGGCCTCGCGGAGATGCGCGAATCCATCATTGTCATCAAGTGCGACGAACCTTCGTACAAGAAACTGCAGAAGATATCCGAGGATGCCAAGAGCAGTCAGATCAAGGGCATCGACGGTATCAGCAGAGCAGTCATACGGAAGCTCGGCGGCAGGTACGTGATATACACGGAAGGTTCGAACCTGGACAAGGTTCTGATGATCGATCACGTGGACAAGACCAAGACGACGACCAACAGCATCCTCGAGATATACGAGGTCCTGGGCGTGGAGGCTGCGAGGAACTCGCTCATAAACGAGGCCTCGAAGACGCTGGAGGAGCAAGGTCTCACAGTCGATATCAGGCACATCATGCTGGTCGCCGACCTGATGACCAACGACGGAGATGTGAAGGCGATCGGCAGGCACGGCATATCCGGCCGCAAGTCTAGCGTGCTCGCGAGGGCGGCGTTCGAGATCACATCGACACACCTGCTGAGGGCAGGTATCATAGGCGAAGTCGACCCGCTGGAAGGCGTTGTAGAAAACATTATAGTGGGACAGCCAGTTACCGTGGGTACTGGCGCGGTCAACCTGGTTTGGGCCCCACCGAAGAAGGACGGTGAATAAACATGATAGATATCGCGAGAGCTCTGAAGACAGCGGCTGCATCGGGAGACGTCAGGTTCGGCCTCGCAGAGACCAAGAAATCACTGAAGAACGGCGAAGCGAAGATTGTCGTCGTGGCGAGCAACTGCCCTGAGAAGGATGAGTTGCAGACGACCTCGAGCGTCAAGGTGATCGCATTCCCTGGCTCGAACCTCGAACTTGGTTCGGCATGCGGGAAGCCCTATCCGATCTCCGCGCTCGCTGTGATCAGCCCTGGGGAATCGAACATACTATCTGCCTGAAGAGTTGGTTCAATGGGAGACATCACCTTTACGGAGGACACCCTCCGGTACATTTCTCTTTTCGAGAAGATAACTGGCACCCAGGTCAAGGACTGTATGGAGACCGAGGAGAAGCTCGTCTTCGTGGTCGAAAAGGGCCAGGGGTCAAGGGCCGTGGGCAAGAAGGGTGAGAATGTCATCCGCCTGAAGAACCTGACGAGCAAGAACATACATGTGATCGAGTACTCGGAGGATCCCGAGACCTTCGTGAGGAACGTGTTCCATACGTACAGTGTGCAGTCCGTCGCGATCGAGGACCGCGGGAACATCGTGCACGCGACGGTCACCGTCGACCCCAAGGTCAAGGGGAAGGCGATAGGCAAGAACGGCCGCAACCTGAGGATCGCCAGGGAGATAGTCAGCAGGCATCATAACATTCAGAGCATCAGCGTCGCTTGAGCGGCGAACGCTCGACCTCGAGCCTGTCTGCGGTCGGATATTCTTCCACGATGAAGGATTCCAGCTCCAGCTCTCCCGCGATCTCCTCCAGCACCCATGGGGCGACCTCTAGTCTATTCTTCTCGAGATCTACGAACATGAGTCTTTTCGGCACCTCGAACCTTTGCCTCAGCATCTCCATGACCCCGTCAATGTCTCTTGTCTCTATTACGCCCTTGAGAAGGGTCGAATCATTCGTGAGTATCTCATGGGGCTTCCGGACAGTTCCGTGCCCTCCTGGTTATCCTGTTCCGGAGCTGGACGCCGTCCTTGAACGCGGACGAACAGTAGTGCAACGGGACCGATACGTCCATTCTCAGCAGTTCGAGCGCGAGCTCCTCGCTCCCGGCGACTCCGGACGATATATCGTCCTTGATGTCGAACCCGCGCGCCCTGAGCGCCTGCCAGTTGGTCTCGGAGAACTCCAATTCGTTGAGGTTGACGAAATCGAGTTCGGAATCATCGGCAAACCTTATCGCTGCTTCCAGTCCATCCGCGCATCCGGGCAGCGATGGTATCTCGAGTCCGGTCACCATGCCTCTCTTGACGGCAAGCCTCGTCGCGGGGGCGAACATTGATCGATTCAACCGTTTCCAGATCACCGGGGTGGGGTGGAACCGTATCTCATCGAGCCCCGCCCTAGCAACCCTGTCGATCCTCTTCACATCGGTCGTCGATGTGTACAGATGTATCTGATGGTCGTCTCCGAAATGCTTCTTCAACATGCGGATGGCGTCCACAGTTCTGTCGATGGACAGCAAAGGGTCTCCGCCCGTGATCCCCGTTCCAAGAGCGTCGATGAGTTCTGCCTCTCCTATCATCTCATCAAGGCGCCTGACCTTCCTCTCATTCGCGAAGATGACGTCCTTGCCCTTCTTCTTGATCGACAGAGGGCAGTAGTAGCATCTTTTCATGCACCTGCCGGTTATCAGAAGCACGAGTTTGGCGCCTTTCTGGCACATGATGCAGCCAGGCGCGAGCTTCCCGGTATATGCTGAACCTTTCAGCATGCGTCTGATCCTTGTCACGTCCACTGATATCGGGGTTTTGGTAATTGAATGGATGCGCTAGCCATCCGGTCGTTTGCAAAGGATTAACGGCACGGTCGACGATTCGCAGACCATGGAGAAGAACACTAGGATCATTCTGGCGCTCGATGTCACCTCCAGAGACGATGCCATGCGTGTGGTCAGAGCAGTCAAGGACCATGTCGACGGGATCAAGATAAACTGGCCATTGATCCTCGCAGCGGGTCCGGACATAATACGTGAAATGTCCGCGGTCAAGGACGTCATATGCGACATGAAGATCGCAGACATACCGAACACCAACCGCCTGATCGTGGAGCAAGCCATGAGTCGGGGGGCATCCGCCGTCATCGCCCATGGCTTCACCGGAGACGATTCCGTGAGGGCGTGCGTGGAGGCCGCGAAGGGTCAGGTGTTCGTCGTGACTGAGATGAGCCATCCAGGAGGGAAGCAATTCACCGCGCCTTTGGCGGACAAGTTGGCATATCTCGCCAAGACCGTGGGGGCCAGAGGCATTGTCGCACCAGCCACTAGACCGGAGAGAATCGCGGCCCTAAGAAAAGTCATAGGCGATCTAGAGATAATCAGCCCAGGTGTGGGCGCTCAGGGCGGGAAGGCCTCGGACGCGCTGAGGGCAGGTGCTGACTATATCATCGTCGGCAGAGCGATATACGAAGCAGTGGACCCGGAGAAGGCAGCTTCGGATTTGGCCGCGGAGACCAAGTCCTGTATCTGATACGCACACATCGGAGAGGTATGTTCCGAACCGATGACCCTGCTCATGCCAGATATTCGACTTCCGGGACGCCACGTCCTACGGACGTGACCCCTAACGTATATATAGTGCCCCAGGCATCGCTGGTGCTACTATCACTAGGTGGAATTATCGTTGGCCGAAACAAGGGATAGTCCTGCTAGGTCCCTGTTTCCCAAGCTATCGAAGGGGGAGCGGGGTCCGAGCGAGTTTGGTAAGTGGATGAAGGCGAATTGGACAGCATTGCTCATGCTGTCCTTCATATTCCTCCTGGCGCTCTTTGTACGGTCGTATTTCGCATATGATACGTCCGTGAACAACGGGTACTTGGTGTCGGGTGGGTCTGACTCGTATTACTGGGACCGAATCATCAACTACCATATCGAAACGGGTGATAGCCTCTTTTCCGACCCGCTGCTGAACTATCCATTCGGCCTCATCAACCCGAGGCCTCCTGTATATAGCATGGCTATAGCCATTCCAGCAGTGCTTTCGCAGGGACTGTTTGCATCGGTCGATGACGCGACCGGATTCATGATCGTCTGGTCCACCGCCTTCTGGGGCGCCCTGACGGTCATTCCAGTGTACTTCCTTGGTAAGGAGACATTCGGAAGACGCGCGGGTTTCGCCGCAGCGTTCTTCTTCTCCATCATGCCAGCGCATGTCCAGCGTAGCGTGCTGTCCAACGCGGATCACGACGCCTTGATCTTGTTCTTCGTAGTGCTGATATTCTACTTCTTGCTCAAGTCTGTCAAGACCCAGGAGCACAGGAGATGGGTCACGAGGTGGAAGGACCTATCAAGCATAAGGTCGGGACTTAAGGACTACTTCGCGAACAGCCGAACGCCGATCCTTTACGCACTTCTTGCGGGTATCGCCTACGGCATGCTGATGATGACCTGGGTGGGATTCGCGTATGTGACGGTCCTCATACTGGTCTATTACATCGCGCAGTTGTTGTTCAACAGGTTCAAGAACCAGGATTCGACAAGCGTCACCATTCTGATGCTCTTCGCGTTCAGCATCGGCTACATCATCGCGCTCCCGTACTACATCAACTACTATGATTACTTCATGGAAATCCGTTTCCTCGTGCCAGTCTACCTGACGTTCGGTGCCTTGATCTTCGGAGGGATGTTCGTGGTCACCAGGGACTATCCATGGACTCTGAGCCTGCCCGCGATTGGCGGAGTGCTCGCGGTCGGTGTCCTGAGTGTGCTGATACTCTACCCTGAGTTGGGCAGGGCGATCATCACCGGTGCGGGTTATTTCCAGGTCAGCAAGCTGTACTCGACCATCGCTGAAGCGCGTGCACCCATATTCTCCGAGCTCGCGTTGTCGTTCGGCGTCGTGACATTCTTCATGTCGCTGATCGGGCTCGTCTGGGCAGTCGTCAAGATCCCGAAGCGCGCAACCACCGAATACATGTTCATCGTCGTCTGGCTCGCAGTCTCAATCTTCATGGCGATCTCTGCTGGCAGGTTCATGTTCAACGCCGCGCCCGCCTTCGCATTGTCTGCTGGTTGGGTGACTGTATTGGTCATCGATGGGCTCGATTTCGAGAGTGTGCGTAAGACCATGATGGGTGCGGGTGGCTCCTTCCTGACCGTGTTCAGGAAGAGTGTCAAGATCAGGCACATCGTGGGCGTGCTCTTCCTTGCGTTCCTAGTCATTCTGCCTAATGTCTGGTACTCCGTGGACGCTGGAATGCCTTCGGAAGTCAAGCGGATGTACGACAAGCAGGTCTATTCGACACTGCCGAGCTTCATGCAGCAAGACAATTATGATGCGATAAACGGGACTTACTGGTACTTCGGGGCCTTCGGATACTCTCTGCCGCTTCCAACGTACTACTTCCCTGCTGCCTGGGACTGGTTTTCTGAACAGGACGCTGACGTGGTCCCAACTTCGAGCAAACCCGCATATGTTGCGTGGTGGGACTACGGTTTCGAAGCCATCGATGTAGGTGAACACCCTGCAGTGGCAGATAACTTCCAGAACGGCTATCAGATGACTGGTAATATCATACTCGCACAGAGCGAGGATGAGGCCATCGCCCTGTTCGCATACAGGTTGATCGAAGCGGGCCTTTCCAAGGGTGGAGACACGGAAGCCGGCATAATGGCACTTCTCGAGAGCTACGGCATCTCGTCAGAGAGGATGTCTGAAATACGGTTCGGTCCCGGACAGGCGCTCATAGACGAGGTGCTCGCGGATCCCGATGTGTATGGTCCGATGTCCTTTGATTTGAGTGTCGAGAACGCCCGTATCACCGTTGGTCGTGTCGAACTCTCGAAGATCGGAACGGACCTCCTGGTGTCTTTATATGGTGACTTGTGCACTTTCACTGGCTGGGAGATAAGGTACTTCAATGTGGATTCCAGAATGTTCCCGCTGTCTGGGTCGAGCACCGGCATATTCTATGCTCCTGCGAAACTCGCTGACCGGAGGTTCAATGATGGGTCCTCCATACCGTACGATTTCTTCCGCATCGTTGCCGTGGACTCCAGTGGGGTCCAGCACGAGCTCGAGGATCTCACGTACGGCATGGATATTGTGAGTTACGAGGTAGTCTACACTGAGATGTTCTACAACAGCATGTTCTACGCGGCCATGTGCGGCTTCAGCGGCTCCGATATCGGTCTCGATGACACGGGTCTGCCCGGTTACTCCGGAGGTATTCAGAGCGAGACGCCGATGCCCGGATGGAACATGACTCATTTCCGGATGGTCTACAGGACTGCCTATTATAACCCGTATCCGTCCGACGAGATACCCTATCACTCCGATGCGACCATCGCGATAAGCTTCGACGAGGCGATCGAGATCAGCAAGAAGATCTCGAGCGGCGAGATGGAAGGATACGTGTACTCTCCTGCCTCGGCCTATCAGAGTGGGACGGTCTTCCTGGAGTACTACCACGGCGCATACGTTAACGGTACTGTCACCACTGAAGAGGGATACCCGGTCGAAGGACTGGTAGTGACGATACTGGACGAGTACGGGATACCTCACCAGGTGACCAAGACCAACTCGGTGGGCGAGTATTCGCTGCTCGCTCCGTTCGGGAATGTCTCGGTCGTGGTTTCCCAGGGCTCGTACCTGACGACCTCGCTGATAGGCTCAAACGAGATCGATTATGTTCAGTTCAATGTCACGGACGACGAAGCCATGCGCGTGAAGCAGGACCTGAACGGTGACGGGATACTCGATTACATATTCACCAAGGACTTCGTGATGACCAGCACACCGGTGTCCGGCGACATCTTCTGGGATGTCGATAAGGAGGGTAACTACACCGCGGACACGGATGAGTTGATATCCGATGTGACTGTGCTCGCAGTCGACACTGTATCTGGCCGAGCGTACACATTCGATGCTCCTGATGGCACATATGAGGGCACGCTTCCACCGGGCCAGTATGATTTCAGCGCGATTGTGTTCGGCAAGAACCTGACGAACGCCGCGATGGCCGATGTCTCTGGCTCTGAATTCACACTCAACCTGCCGATCATGCCGGGCGGGGTCACTGGCTACGCTAGCTATGTTGATGGTGAACCCGCGGCGGGCGTGGAACTGGTGCTTTCCGACATCGCATCCGACATGCAGTTCGTCACTGTCACGGACGAGAACGGCGAGTTCCTCTTCGACCGCGTCCTTGAATCCAAATTCAGGCTTGAGACGACTGAGCCAGGGCTGATGGTGTTCAATGAGAAGTTCGCCGTCACGACATACACGGAGAACCGTAACATCACCGTCTGCGACAAGGTCTCGATATCGTACAGAGCCACGATCGACGGGGCTCCAGCGGCCTATGCATCGTATCTACTCTCGGACGAATATGATGCGTTCGAGTTCGTGTCGGGAAGCGCGGACAAGTACGGCAGGATCAAGCTCGACCTCCCTGTGGGACACTACAGCCTTTACGTCACATATCTCTCAGGTGAGGTGACTTACGCAGGGACAGTCACGATAGATGCGAGCGCATCGTCCTTGGGCACGCTGGCACTCGCTGAATCATACAGAATCGTTGGCGGACTCCTGTCTCCTAGCGGATCGGTTGTGAAGAATTGCTATGTCACATTCACATCGCAGAATGGCGTGCGGACCCCGGTTTTGAGTGACAAGTACGGCAGCCTGGAGATATGGCTTCCGGCCGACACTTACGCCGTGACTGCTGCCTCCAATGCGAACGGTGGCATCTATTCCGCTTCCCTCACTGTCAATTCGGACATCGTGGGAACCAGCTTCAAGATGTCCAGCGCGATCGCGATATCCGGGACTCTGTACATGGACTCCAATAGTGATGGGGCGATATCCTTGGCCGAGGCCGGCTTGAACGGACTCATGATCTCAACGGACTCCTTCGGGAGAATGCACTACTGGAGTGCGGATTCCGATGGTAGATTCTCTATCATGATTCAGAAAGGTATCAGTACGGTCCTCACGAGCGGAGATGACGGGTACTCGTCCTGGTCCAGCAGCATACTCTTCGGCAGCGATGTCTCAGACACGTCGCTGATAATGGTGCCGGACCAAGTCGTCGTCACCGGCAAGGTGATCTCGGGCACCCTCGGTATCAGAGGCGTCGATATCCTGTTCGACCCAGCGAGCACGAGCGTGTCACCGGTCACCGCAGTGTCCGGAACGAACGGATACTTCTCCGTGGCAATCGATCCGTCGGTGTACACGGTCATGATCGATCAGGAATCATCCATCGTCGAGGGCCAGTGGTATCAGTACGAATCGGATGTTGAGATACTGCCGAGTTCGATACCCACGACCATGAATCTCCCGGTGACCATGCGGGTAGAGGTTACTGGAAACATATTCGGGGCGTCGTCTGATTTGCGGGTCAGTTTCACAGGGCCAGAAACCAAGGAACCGTCTGTCGGCCTATTCAGCTATTCCACGCTCCTGATCCCTGGTACATACGACGTGTATGCAAGTGGTGTCTCGGGCAGTTCTAGCTACGCTAAGATGCTCTCATTTGATGTGTCCATCGACTCCCGTCTATGCGATATCCACCTTGAGCTTGCCCACAAGCTGTCGGGAACCGTCACCATCGATGGCTCGACTGTGACAAAACCGGTCTCCATCACCGCCACCTCGTTGTTCGGTGTCCAAATATCAAATAGATCCTCGAGCTCGGGAGCCTACAGTCTGACTCTGCCCCAAGGGACCTATATCGTCTCGTACCTTCTGGAGAGCACTCTGGTCGATGCATCCGGCACAAGGTACATCGAATACTTTGACGAGACGGTCGTTGAGATGGGCCCGTCAGATGTCATCGCGAGTCCCGATCTTGGCATGCGGTTCGATAACACCACCTTGAGCGGACAGGTCGTCAATGAATACGGCGCGTCCGTGACGGCATTCATCCAGTTGACTCCAAACGGGGACTATGGCATGAGGACATCGTTTGCGACGACGTCCTCAGGTTCGTTCTCGGTCGCAGTTCAGCCGGGAGACTATACGATGTATGCCATTAGGTCGACTGATAAGCGTGTATCCCTCAGTTATCTGCATATCGATAGGAACACGCCTGTCGAACAGACTGTAGCACTCTCGGTCGGGGCATACCTGAAAGGCACGCTGAAGGTCGCTGATTCGGTATCGCAGGAGACGGTCCTGATCTCCGGTGAGGAGACGCTGGTAAGGCTCTCCCCCGAAGCGGATGGTTTCTTCAACGCGCTCGTGCCTAACGGGGAATACACGGTCAGCTCTTCGGCCTCCAGGATCGAAGGTGGCATGACTGTGAACTACGGTCTTTCAAAGGACGTCGTCGTGAACAACAGCGATGTCTTCGTCGATCTCTATCTCGTGCGCGACACGAAGCACTCGGTCGTCGGAAGCTGGAATTCCACTGCGCTCAAGACGGTCGCGCTCGGAGGCGAGATCAGCTACGTGATTGCTCTCGATAACACGGGGAACATCGCAGACACCTACAAACTCTCATACGCTGGCAGCGACTTCAAAGTGACCTTCGAGCCTGCCGAGGTATACGCCAACTTCGGCACCTACGGTGACAAGGTATACCTCGTTGCGAGGATAACGGTCGGAGACTCGCTGGAAGCGGGAAACAACACACTTACGGTGACCGCGAAGTCGAATTCCGTGAGCAGTGTCAGGTCCGATATCAGCATGATCGTGAACGTGATCCCATCCCACTCAGTGGCAATCGAAAGCGCGAACACTGGCACACCAGTCGATGGGAACAGCACCGCCACGACTTTCGTGGTGACCAACACTGGCAATGTCGCTGATGAGTTCACACTCCAAGTCACCAACCTGCAGACGCTCATGGAATCCGGCTGGACAGCGGAGATCGTGGATGCCGGAACAGGTGAGGGAGCGACATCCGTCAAGCTCGAAGCATTCGAAGAAGCGGAGTTCAATGTAGTATTCACGAGCATCCGCGCGACCCCCGATCCGAAGATGGAAGCAACCGTACTCGCCGTCTCTACCCTCAACGACGGTATCGAGACGCAGGGCACGGTCGCGGTCAAGCTGCCGGACCTCGCAGTGGGTGTCGGCGACCTCGATGTGGAGCGGGACGATGTTTCGTATGTGTACGATACGAGCCGACTGTACTTGGATGTGATACTTGCAGTGATGCTGGCAGCTCTCGTGGCGATGTTCTTCATCATGAGACGCCGAAAAGGTCTTGGCAGATCATCCGAAAAGGGGGGTAAGAAATGAGGCCGCTGACAACCCGCGCGATGACATTGACAGTGCTGACCATCATGGTCCTGGCACTAGGCGTGGTCGCATTTGACCGCGCATCGACCAGCGTGGCTGCATACTCTCCGATAACAATCTCCGTCGAAGTCGCCACCGCGGCAGAGAAGTCTGCCATCATTCCATGCACGATCACAATCGTAGGCGGGCCCGCAGCCGATGGGTTGGGCAATTACTCGTACAAGGCGGAGCTCCTCGCTGATAACAAGACTGGCTCATTGGTCTCGCCGACCACGGGTACATCCCCGTCCGGCGAGTTCGGACTGAACATAACCCTGCCTGGGTATGGTCCTCAGACGATCACGCTGAAGGTAAACGTGACCTCGAAGAACTCGGCCACGGGCGACAGCGTCAGCAAGGTGCACGAAGTTGTCATCAAGGTCATCGATCCGATCATCCTGAGAGTCACCGTTCACAACACGGGTGTGGTTGATGCCAAGAACGTCACCGCGAAGTTCTACGCTGACGGGATACTCCTGAACACGCAGATATTCAATGTATCCGCCGGTTCGTCCAAGGTGATCCGACAGAATTGGACCTGGGTCAATGTCGCGAATGGTGAACATGTCGTGACTGTGATGATCGACGACCCGAACGGGATCGTGGAGTTCAGTGACGGGAATAATGTCTATTCGATGACTGTCTACATCGGAGAACAAGGCAACCCGATCGGCGCCGTGCTGACGATCGGCGTGATCGCCATGTCGTTGCTCACAGGATTGACCATGATGACAAAGCCAGCCCGCAAGAAGAAGTGATCATAGGTTCGACGCGGCCTGGCACAACCGTTCATCTGGGACAGATATTATATCGCAGAAGCTCTTTGGGGCCAATTGGAAGTGAGGCTCCTGTCGGAAGATATCGTGCATCTTACAGACGCGAATTTCGAGACCATCGTGAAATCCTCAGATAAGCTGATAATCGACTGTTGGGCGCCATGGTGTGGCCCCTGCAGGATGCTCGCACCAACGTTCGAAGCGCTCGCGAAGGATTACAAAGGCAAGATCACCTTCGCCAAACTCGACACGGACGAGGCTCCCAAGACTGCGATGTCAATGGGCATCAACAGCATACCGACCTTGATTTTCTTCAAGGGAGGGAACCAGGTCGAGAGGATGACCGGTGCTCATCCGAGGGCGAACATCGAGAACACGATGAAGAAGCACTTCTGATGGTTTTCCGAAGTGTCGCGCCTCAAAACTTCTTCAATACCTCTTCCAGCTTTTCCTGAAGGTTCTTCGCGCTAGCAGCGACTGCCACCTCTCCGCGCGTCTTCTCCAGCAGGCTCCTTGCGATATCCTGTTTCCGTCTTATGGCGACGATCGCATCGGGATAATCGAACCTCATCAGTGCAGTGTACAGGTCCTCCATCCTGTCGAGGAAGTAGTTCGCCCTGATCACGTTGCTCCTCTTCAGCTCGTCCAAGGCGAGGCGTCTCAGCTCCCCGACCGAGTCTCCGAGCGCGAGCAGGTAGGCGACGCTGGACACCCCTAGGTCGTCCGGTGATGGCACATCGTCCTTTTCCAGAAGTGATAGGATTATTCCAACCTCTGCATACTCCTGAAACGCGCTCTCAACATACCCGGCGGACCATAGGTCCGGGTGGTCCGCGAGGAGGCTGGACAGCATCGAAGCCTCGTCCTTCAACTCGTCCAGAGCCTCGACGATATCCTCGTCCCTGTGGATGCTCTTCATTATCCCTCCGGACAACCTCACAACGGCCCTGGACGATTTCAGAGCGACCTCTCTGATCTGGTCCTTTTCGTCCAGTTCCTCTTCTATCTTCGTGACCACTTTTTCTAGATTAATCACTTTGAGCACCCTCTGATACCATTCATCCTGACGACCTTCGCTTCCAGCATGGCCCGCTTGCCTATGTCGTGTCTCACGAATATCTTGCCGGAGACATGCCCGATCGCGTTCTCCGCGATCCTCTCCGCTTCGTCTATCTCATCCGAGACACCGACTATCCCGACAGATCTCGATGTGGTGGTGTAGACCTTGCCGTCCTTCTCGTTCACGCTGGCATAATACAACACCGCGCCAGCGTCTGATATCCCCTTCTCATCGACCTTGATCTCCTCTCCAGCGAGAGGTTTGGATCCGTATCCTGCAGGCACGACATACTTGCAGACGGAAGCCTTTCTATCGAATTGGTTGAGACCGTTCGCGAGGTTCCCGTCTGCCATTCCCTGACATATCTTCACGAAGTCGCCTCGCAACAATGTGAGCACATTCATGGCTTCGGGATCTCCGAACCTCGCATTGAATTCGATGACCTTCGGGCCATCCTTCGTCAGCATGAACTGACCGTACAGGGCCCCCTTGTATGGCGACCCTTCCTTCCTGAGGGCACCGACCGTCTGCTCTATGATGGACACGGCCTGGTCATAATCGTCCCTGGTCAGGAACGGCAGGAGTCCGTCGGACTGCGAGTACGAGCCCATCCCCCCAGTGTTAGGGCCTTTATCGCCCTCATAGGCTCTCTTGTGGTCCTGGACCGCAGGCATGGGCAGAATCCTGGTGCCGTCACAGAATGCCTGAAGCGTGAACTCCTCACCGACGAGCTTCTCCTCGAGGACGATCTTGCTCCCGCCTATTCGGTTCGATATTATCTCCTTTGAATATCGCATGATGTCTCCCTTGGTCAACATATGTTCGCCGAAGACCTTCACTCCCTTCCCGCCTGTGAGTCCGGTCGGTTTCACGACGATCTCGTTCCCGAGCTCCTCCAACCCCGACTCGACCTCTTCCATCGTATGGGCCTCGACGAACCTTACCGCTCCATTCACACCATGTTTCCTCATCAGGTTCCGCATGAATATCTTGGAGGTCTCTATCCTTGCAGCGTCCTTGCACGGACTTGCTGTGGGTATCCCTGCATCCTGAAGCCCGTCTGCCAGACCGACCTCCAGAGGCGCCTCCGGTCCGACGACCGCAAGATCGACCCCCTTCCCTCTGGCATACCCTACCACCTTCGTCACATCCATCTCGTCAACATAGAATGTGTCCTTGGCAATCCTGGCGATGCCCGGGTTCCTGTTCTTCATAGCGACGAATATGTCGGCGCCCGATCTCACTAGTCCGCTCACGATCGCGTGCTCTCGGGCACCTCCACCAACGGCCAGCACTTTCATTATATGCAACCGGCCAGGGCATCAGGCTCAGGTCTTAAGAAGATTTTCTATGGACCGGTGTTTTCTTGCCATCATCCTCCTCACGGACGCCCAGCAAATCATTTAAGACGACTAACACCTTCTACTGCCCGATGACCTATTCTGGCCTCATCGGAAAGCAACTGGAGGCTACGGGAACGTCCGTCGGCGATGTGATATCCGTCACTCGCGGCAAGGAGAAGACAACGGGCGTTCTGATGCCCCACCACGAGTTCAGCTCAGAATCGATCATCACGATGAAGTTGTCAAACGGTTACAACATCGGCCTGCGCATCGACGGCAATTCGCGCATCGAGCTGGTCTCCAAGAAGGAATCTAAGATATCGGTGAGCAGGGCGATGCCAACAGGGGATTCCAAGAAGGATGTCGCAGTAATAAGCACCGGCGGGACGATCGCATCCTATGTTGATTATAGGACCGGTGCGGTCCATCCAGCGAAGTCCGCGGAGGAGCTGGTCTTCTCGGTGCCTGAGCTGATGGACATGTGCAATATCCGCGCAAAGGTCCTGTACTCGATTCTGAGCGAGAACATGACTGTGAAGCATTGGCAGGGCCTGGCGAACGCGGTCGCGGACGAGCTCAACGCCGGAGCGGCCGGTGTCATAGTCCCTCACGGCACCGACACGATGGGATTCACTTCGGCAGCTCTCTCGTTCATGCTCAGGAACCTCTCCGGACCAGTGATCTGCGTGGGTTCCCAGCGCTCATCAGACCGTCCATCATCGGACGCCAGGATGAACCTGCTTGCAGCCACTCGTCTTTGTGTCGATTCGGACCTGGGCGAGGTCGTCGTGGTCATGCACGGCGAATCCTCGGATTCATATTGTCATGTCCATCGAGGTACCAAGGTGCGCAAGATGCATTCGTCCAGGAGGGACGCTTTCAGGAGCATCAACATCGACCCGATCGCGAAGGTGGAAGGGCCTGAGATGAGTTTCATGGGGCAGTATTCGAAGCGCTCACCAGGCCCCGTGGAGGTCCGGGACAAGATGGACCGGAAGGTCAGCCTTCTTTATTTCTATCCAGGTTTCGAGGGAGAGCATTTCGACCTCATAGCAGACCATGTGAAAGGCGTGGTCTTGGCCGGTACGGGGCTGGGCCACGTATCCGAGGAGATCACAAGGTCTATCAAGAAGGCCGTGGACAAAGGGGTCCACGTCGTCGTGACGAGTCAATGTCTGTCCGGCACGACGAACCTCAATGTCTATTCTACGGGAAGGGACATGGTCGCTGCTGGCGCTCTCCCTCTCGGTGACATGCTGCCGGAGACGGCATACGTGAAGCTCATGTGGGCACTTGGTCAAGCCAAGGACCACGACGCGGTCAACAAGCTCATGCTGACCAACATATCCGGGGAGATATGCTCACGGAGGGAGGTCTGACTTGGACTACAAGAACCTAGGCCTCAGGGTGGGTATCGAGATACATCAACAGTTGAACACGGGCAAGTTGTTCTGCAGCTGCGATTCGGAGCTCGTCGACGAACACCACAAGGAATTCGTGCGGAACCTTCGGCCCACGCAGAGCGAGCTGGGTGAGATAGACAAGGCTGCGCTCGAGGAGGCCGAGAGGAGGCTACAGTTCAGATATCAGACTGTTCCGTGCTCATGCCTGGTCGAGGCGGATGAGGAACCACCGCACGATGCCAACAGGTTGGCGATAGAGGCGTCCTTGGAGATGGCATTGCTGCTGGGGACGACACCTGTCGACGAGATACACTTCATGCGTAAGATCGTGATAGATGGATCCAACACGGGTGGGTTCCAGCGAACTGCGCTCATAGCAACCAAAGGAAGCTTCGAGCTCAACGGGAAGCGTTTCGGCATGTCATCGATATGTCTGGAGGAGGACGCAGCGAGGAAGATGACCGAGCACGCGTCCGAGGTCACCTACAGACTGGACAGGCTCGGGATACCACTAATTGAGATCGCGACGGACCCTGATATGTCGACTCCTGAGGAGGCCAGGGCCGTGGCCGCGAGGTTGGGCGCCCTGCTCCGGGCCACCAAGAAGGTCAGACGTGGCATAGGCACGATCCGCGAGGACATCAACATATCCATCTCTGGCGGCTCGAGGGTGGAGATCAAGGGCGCCCAAGACCTGCGCCTGATACCCGTCTATGTCGACGAGGAGGTCAAGAGGCAGCTCGCACTCCTGGATGTGAAGGACGTCCTGAGGAAGCGTGGAGCGAAACCCGTCACCGCCGATATCAAGGACCTGTCCGGCCTCTTGAGGGGCACCAGCTGCAAGGTGCTACGGTCTGCCCTGGATTCAGGTGGCAAAGTGCTCGGAGTCAGGCTTGCGAGATTCGCAGGCACCTTGGGACGTACGGAGGCCGGCGTAAAGCGGTTAGGCGCAGAGATGGCCGCGCACGCTCGTGTGGCCGGAGTCAAAGGCCTGTTCCACTCGGACGAACTTCCAGGCTACGGGATCATCCGGTCTGAGGTCGAGGACATCGGCGCGATGCTGTCCGCAGATGCTGATGATGCGTTCGTGCTCGTGGCGGATTCCGAGGAGAAGGCGAGAGCCGCCCTCATCCGCGTGGTCGACCGCGCGAACGTCGGCTTATCCGGGGTTCCGGAGGAGACCAGGGACCCGCTTCCAGACGGCCAGTCCGTGTACAGCAGACCTCTCCCTGGGAAGGATAGGATGTACCCCGAGACGGATGTGAAACCGATCCTGATAAGCGAGAAGGTGTTGAAGAGCATCGAACTCAACCTCCCTGAGTTGCCCGAGGCGAAGGTCTCGAGGTTGACGAAGGATTATTCGATCAACAAGGAGCAGGCAGAGGCGCTGATCAACAACGCCTACGATGACGAGTTCGAGCTCCTGGCAGGGAGCATGGGCAATGCTCCAGTGGTCGCGAGGATATATCTGAACATATTCCCTGAACTAGAGAAGGCAGGCTTGGACCCGGGCAAAGTTGGTGTTGAGATGATCCGAGAACTCATCTCCGCCCTCGACAAAGGGACCTTCGCGAAGGAGGCGATCCCTGACATACTGCTCTGGATGCTCAAGAACAATGTGTGGGACGTCGAGAAGGCATCCGAATCGCTCGGAGTGTCATCCGTCGAACTGTCCGACGTGCGCGCGATCTGCGAGCGAGTGGTGAAAGAGCGTGAATCTTACATAAAAGAACGTGGCAAGAGCGCCCTGGGGCCGATAATGGGTATCGTCATGAAAGAGCTCCGCGGAAAAGTGGACGGAAAGGTCATCAGTGAGATTTTGAACGAGAAGATAGAACAGCTCCTGAGTTGATGTCCTTCTTCGAGAGCACCGTGAGGAAGTCCTTGCAGTACCCGATCGCTGTCCCAGAGTCCTTCTCTTGACAGCTCAGGAAGCTCTTGCAGAGCTCGTCGAGGTCTTCCTGGTTGTTGTACTTCCTCTTCTTCTCAACGGTCACTGGAACCCTCTCCTGAAGGGATTCTCCCAATCGGGGCGGTGCCTAATAATACTTCTCGCTTACATTCTCAATGACCGCCAATCTTCTGCACCAATCTGTACGCAAATATCGATTCGAAAAACATGTGTTTCTCCTCGATCATCTCCGTCTCGTACCGCTCCCTGGTCGCCCTGAGGATGCTCCTCAGTCCTCCGAGAGATGAGAGGATCATGTATATCTCTCCCCTGGGTGTAAGATGCTTCCACGCGTGATCCAGGAAGCTGATGATCACATCAGACCCATCCCCTCCTCCGGCCCAGGCCTTCTCCATCCAGCTGGGAGGCCCCTCCTCGCCCGGGAGATAGGGTGGGTTGAACACGATCACGTCGAACAGCCCAGGCACCTTCTCGAAAAGGTCGCTCTCGACCACATCCATCTTCAAGTCGTTCCGCATTGCGTTCGATCGTGCACACTGGACCGCATTTGGATTGATGTCGACGGCGGTCACCACTGCCCCTGCCTTCGCGGCATGGAGCGCCACTATCCCGCTACCAGTGCCCATATCGAGGAGCCTCTGGTCAGGGGACACTCCAGTGACCTGCAGTATCAGGAAGGAATCATCGCTAGGGTTGTACACTTCTGAGGCGACCTGTATGTCTATCGAATGATCGAGCTTCACAAGGTCGGTATGCACGCCTTCACGATTAAGACTTTACCGAAAGAGGGCCTTCTCCCCAGCAATGGAAGTGTATGCCCTTATCGTGGTAGCAGTGATAATTGCCGCGATCGCTTACTCATATCTTAGGCAGTTCAGTTTCTCCCTGGTTGCCAGTGCGACCTGCGGTGCAATATTCATGTCCATGCTGATCGACGCGGGCAGCCGAGGCGTTGTCTACTCAGGAGCGATCGTGGAGCTCGGTTTCAGGCCAGACGACATATTTGACCCGAGCAGGCTCTACACGGTGCTCACCTCGATGTTCGCCCACTCGAGCTTCGGCCACTTGTTCATGAATGTTATTGCCCTGGCGTTTCTGGGGATGATCCTGGAGCAGCGTATAGGTACTCGTCACTACATCCTGATCTTCTTGTTCGCTGGGGTGTGCGGGACGCTCTCATTCGCAGCGTTCAGGTGGAACGAGCCATTCGTATTGGTCGTAGGGGCATCGGGGGCGATAAGCGGCATTTTGGGCGCGCTTCTTAGGATGTATCCACATGAGCGTATGACACTGATCTTCTTCCCCGGGATGCCTCTGCCGCTCTGGGCGATAATCTTCGGGTTCCTGCTTATTCAGCTCGTGTTGCTGATGGGCGATTACGGAATCGCTGTGGAGTCTCATCTGGGCGGGCTTGTCGCAGGGATGTTTGCCGCTCCTTATCTGGCTAAGGCGCGGGTCCATGGAAGGGTGAAGAGGACCATCCCGGTCGCTGCGTTGAGGAAACTCGCCACTACGCCGGAGCTGAAGGCCATGCTCACCATGATCGAGAACGAGGAGATCCCGGATGTCAGGAGCGCATGGATCGAGAAGTTCGTTTCCGTCGCCAAGTGTCCCGTGTGCGGGGCCCCTCTGAAGTCGCGGAAGGCCGGGCTATACTGCGATCGAGGGCATATGCTATGATCGAACAGACTGCTCTCCCAAGAGTCAAAGTGTTACGTCATGGATGGATCGTTAGGGATGGCTCAAGGGTTCTGGACGCATCTTCGTCTGTAACCCTCATAGAGGAGAATGACCGTCGGCTTCTCGTCGATACGGGAGCGTCAAAGGATTCGGATGCACTGATATGTGCACTATCCGAGATCGACCTTCGCCCTCAGGACATCGATGATGTGGTGAACACTCATCTGCACATCGACCATTGTGGATGCAACGACCTGTTCACGAACGCCCGGTTCCATGCACACGCATCCGAGGCCCCTCCCCTCGGGACCGTTCGATTTGACGGCGATATCTACCTTTCCTCCCATATCCATGTGGTCCACACACCGGGTCACACGAGGGGATGCGTGTCGGTCTTCGTAGAGTCTGACACAAAGTATGCGATATGCGGAGACGCCCTTCCCACCGAAGCCAATTATCTGTCGTGGGTACCTCCGGGGATTCATTTCGACCGTTCCCTCGCCTTGGCGAGCATGGGGCGCATAGTCGGATGGGCCCAGACAGTGGTCCCGGGCCACGACAAGCCATTTAAAGTCATGGGAAAGAAGTAAGACCAAGGACCGCAATGGGCTCGCGATGAAAGCAGCACCTGCGTCCATTTCCGCCGAATGTCCGATTTGTCGCGAGGAGACACTTCACGAGATACTCACGGGCAAGGTGGCAGGCAAGGCCAAGGCAGTCCTGGACTGCACTGCCAAATGTCGACAGTGCGGACAGGTTCATCACATCGTATTGAGCGAGGACAAGCCGGTGGAGATACCGGTCATCGTCAGCTGGCTCAAGGATTCCAAGAAGGCCTCGGTCGTGTTCGGCCCTGACGAGGTGATATTCGTGGATGATGAGATCATGTGCGCGGAGACGCCAGCTCTCATCACATCCATCGAGTCCAAGGGTGCCCGCGTGAAACGATGCAAGGCCAGGAACATCGACACTATCTGGGCCAAGAAGTTCGACAAGATACGCGTACCATTCTCGATCAACCATCAGGGTAAGAGCTACTCGGATCATGTCATGGCGGTCCCGGACGAGGAGTTCATCATCGGTGATATGATCGAGATCAACAAGAAGCAGGTCGTAATTCATTCGATAAAGCTCGAAAACCGGGTCTTCAGGCGCGGTTCGGCTCTGGCCAGGGATATAGTCAGGGTCTATGGCAACCTCGTCAGAAAGACTGATCAGAACATGCCGCGTCCTCCAAGGTTTAAATCGTAATAGCCCCCTTTGATTGTACGATGGATTTCGACGGGGCTAGGACAAGGCTCGTGGCCGACCTCAGGCGCAACCGTTTCATCAAGGATGATAGGGTAGCGGATGCGATGCTGAAGGTGCCCAGGGAGGAGTTCGTCCCGGGATCGATGCGAGGAGAGGCGTACATCGACTCTCCGCTCTCTATCGGTTCCGGGCAGACGATATCCGCTCCTCACATGGTCGCCATCATGGTGGAGGCGTCGCAGCTGAAGAGCGGGCACAAGGTGCTGGAGATTGGCGCGGGGTCGGGATATCACGCAGCGGTGGTCGCCGAGCTTGTGAGACCGGGCGGGAGAGTGTTCACGGTCGAGCGGATAGCATCTCTCGCGAGATTCGCGGGTGACAACATAGACCGTACGGGATATGGCGATACCGTGCGGATAATCTGCGGTGACGGCTCAAACGGTCTTCCGGAGGAGGCGCCTTACGACAGGATATTCGTCGCGTGCGCCGCACCAGACGTTCCAGCGCCTCTGAAGGCGCAGTTGGTCGATGGCGGGAGATTGCTGGTGCCTGTCGGCGGTCGATATTTTCAGAACCTGATGCTCGTGGAACGGAAAGGCTCGGAGTTCACTCAGGAAGACATCGGAGGTTGCGTGTTCGTTCCACTCATCGGCGAGCACGGCTATCGGACATCGTCTATGTGATCCAGTACCCTACTCAGGTCCCGTCCTTCGACCACGATATCCGCCTGCGCCCTGACCTCTTCGTCCTCAGGCGAGAACGCGATGCCGAGCGAGGATGCCTCGAACATGGTGACATCGTATCTGGAGTTGCCCACGCTGACAATGTCCCTCTGTCCGATGCCAAGGCGACGGGCGGTTTCGGTGACCGTGTTGCCCTTGTCCATCAGTCTCACCCGCAGGATACCTTCTCCGGATAGTCGATCCTGGACATCCGTTCCAAGACCGTTTGCGAATTGCATGTCCATGCCTAGCTGCTCGCATATGCGTTCGGAAAGCAGGTCGATGCCGGCCGATACGATGACCGTCCTATGGCCCGCCTCCTTCAGGGCGGAAACGGTCTCCTCGGCCCCCTTCATCAGGGGTGCGTCATCGAGCATCTTCCGGACGGCCTCTCGTGTGATTCCAGGGTCCTTCTCGCGCCACAGGTCGATATCCCTTCGGATGAATTCGCGGTCATCTATCTCCCCTCTGAGATACGCGTGAAGTGAATGGTCGTTGTTCACGCCGAACTTGCGGTGGACGAATACCCATGAGCTGTCGACATCGGCGAGCACGCCGTCCATGTCGAAGACTACCAGCTTAGTCACGACTGGCCAATGGAACGAAGGTTTATTAAAAGCATCTCTCGATGGAGACATCCAATGATAACACTGGTCGGGGTCGGACATGTGTTCGCCATATCGGACAATGTGAAGGACATCATCCGTTCGAAGAACCCTGAAGTGGTGTGTCTCGAACTCGACGCGGCGAGGTTCAATTCGCTGCTGAACAGAAACCAGAACAAGAAGGTCCCGCTCCAGTACATGTTGCTCGCTAGCATCCAGCGACGTATGGCCAATAAGTTCGGGTCCGAGGTCGGCGATGAGATGGTAGCAGCCTTCGGTGCCGCGAGGGAGATCGGTGCCAAGGTGGCTTTGATCGACATGGAGGCTTCGATGGTCTTCAGCAAGATGTGGCGCACGATGTCGTTGAAGGAGAGGGTCAACTTGTTCATGGGGGCGCTCATAGGCCTTGTTGCCTCCAAAGAGAAGGTCGAGCATGAGCTGGAGGCGTATGCGGGTAACGAGGCGAAGTACCTGGACACGCTGGGTGAGCAGTTCCCGTCCATCAAGAAGGTGCTCCTGGACGACAGGAACGTCTACATGGCGGAGCGCATCGTATCGCTGGCGGCCACGCATCAGAACATACTAGCAATCGTCGGGGATGGTCACATTACGGGCCTGACCGCTGCTTTAGCCGGTCAAGAGGTCGAGATCGTCAGGTTGAAGGAAGTGCGGAACGGATCAGCATTGTCCGATAGCTCACCTGCCGAATATTCGTTTAGCTATCAGTACGACAACCAATGATCCGAGGCTCGAGCCATCATCGCTGCCGGTCATATTCTCCGTCCCTCGTGAAAAGCATTTAGGTAGGTAAGTGGTTTAGCGAGACGCTCGGCGGAGATATCCTTGAATGTGAGATTGCTGAACTACACCAAGAACCCGGACAAGGTATGCGCAGCAGCGGCACAATCGTGCTACTCTGAGAAGGGTGCTGGTGAACTGTTCGATACGACGGCCGATGACCGTGCTGAGAAGATGATCACGAAGGTCGTGGGCATGGGGCATCTATCGGTTGTCGAGCATGCCTACTTCACATTCAGCATAGAGGGCGTCTCCAGATCCCTCACACACCAGCTCGTCAGGCATAGGATAGCATCCTATTCCCAGCAGAGCCAGAGATATGTCGGCATGTCCAAGGCCGAGTATGTGCTACCTCCGTCCGTGGCGGCAGATGATGAGGCTAGGATGAAGTACACTCAGGCGATGGACGCGGCCTGGAAGGCCTATCGCGAGCTCGCTGAGGTCGTGCCCAAAGAGGATGCTCGATATGTGCTCCCGAACGCATGCCATACGAACATAACGGTCACTATGAACGCACGCGAGCTCTGGCACCTGTTCAGGCTTCGATGCTGTCGGAGGGCACAGTGGGAGATACGTATGATGGCCTGGAAGATGCTGGAAGAGGCGAAGAAGGTGGCACCCATCCTCTTCGAGAACGCGGGGCCTGGATGCTTCGCCGGACCATGCCCTGAGGGGGAGTATTCGTGCGGGAAGCCCTACAGACGCGGCGCGATGCCCTCGGACGAGGAATTGCTGGTCGAGAGCGCCAAACCACGCAGCTGAATATTCTGGCTATTATCGCCGATAGGCCGTCTCCGTCCGCAAACCATATATATACCCTTCTCATTCGGAGAGTTTCACGGTGAGCCTCATGGGAAACATCAGGCCGACATACATCAAGAGGGTAGCAATCGAGCTGGTCCAGAATTACCCTGAGCAGTTCTCTGGTGACTTCCAGCACAACAAAGAGATGGTGTCAAAACTCACTGATGTACGGTCTATCACAATGAGGAACCGGATTGCTGGGTATGTGACGCGATACCGTACCCACTACGAAGCCTGAAATTGCGCCTATCATCTGGCGGTCCTCAAACCGGTTGATATTTTCATCTGGGCGTACCACGCCTATATAGCCATCAAACGAGGTTCGAGTGTGCATAACTATGCATCAATACGCGGTCGAAACACAATCACTTACACGAGTCTTCACGCCAAAGAAGCGAGACGGGGAACCAGTCCACGCTCTCAATTCCGTCGATCTCAAGATTAAGACGGGGGAGCTTTTCGGCCTGCTTGGCCCTAACGGAGCCGGCAAGACCACGCTTCTCAAGATACTCTGTACCCTGCTTCTGCCGACATCGGGCAAGGCATTCGTGGCAGGCCTCGACGTCGAGACTCAGTACCATGACATACGGACTAAGATCAACATGGTCAGCGGCGGAGAGATGTCCGGATACGGATTACTGACGGTCAGGGAGAACCTGTGGATGTTCTCGCAGTTCTACGGCATCAAGAGCCAGGTCGCCAAGGACAAGATAGACGGTCTGCTGAAGACCTTCGGGATGACTGACAAGAGCAAAGCGAAGTTGAGGACGTTGTCCACGGGTCAGCGCCAGAAGATGAATGTGATAAGGGGCTTTGTCACAGACCCGGAGATCATATTCCTGGACGAGCCCACTCTCGGTCTGGACGTCAATGCCAGCCGCGTCATCAGGACGTTCATCCTCGATTGGCTCAGGGACAACCCCAACAAGACGGTCGTGCTCACGACCCATTACATGGCCGAGGCCGACGAGCTCTGCGACCGGATCGCGATCATCGACCAGGGCGGGATACTCGCATGCGACACCCCTGAGAGGCTTAAGAAGACCGTCAGGATGAACACGACGCTCAGCATGGACGTGACCCTGTTGAAGAACAGAGATGTGTTCAAAGGGTTGAAAGGGGCGGGGAATGTCACATTCGCCGACGATCCCGAGAGCAATCAGACGCATGTGAAATTCGTTGTTGAGGACGACTCCTGCGTTTCGGACATAGTCTCCGGCGTGCTCGACCAGGGTTCCAAGATAATCTCGCTTCAGAAGACCGAACCGACCCTCGAGGACGTGTTCATCAAGATGGTTGGCAAGGGATTTGAATGACAGATGGCTGGCTTATCAAGAACATGAGGGCCATCCGCGGCCGTGCATATCCGAGGGTTATCGGCGCGGGCAGGGAGCCCAGCTGGATCTTCTTCGAGATAGTGCTGCCCCTGTTCACCGTCGCAGCCTACGCGTACATCTATAAATTCATGGACGCGCGCGCGGAGCTGATAGGATACGTAGTGCTAGGCGGAGCCATGACCGCCTTCTGGCTGAACGTGCTCTGGAACATGGCGTCCCAGTTCTACTGGGAGAAGGAGATAGGGAACCTCCAACTGTACATGATAGCGCCGATCTCCAGAATGTCTGTGTTGGCAGGCATGGCCTTGGGTGGCATGTTCTCGACCACTCTGCATGCCGCATCGACACTGCTCATCGGTACGTTACTGTTCAACATCGCGTTCCAGGTCGTCGATCCGATCATGTTGATACTGATATTCACAACGACGTTAGTGGCCCTTTACGGCATGGGTATGATGTTCGCCTCGATGTACCTGCTCTTCGGCCGAGAGGCTCATCATCTCTCGAACCTGCTCACGGACCCTGTGTACCTTGTATCTGGCTTCTATTTCCCCGTGAATTCCTTGGGCACCTGGGCGGCTGCGGGCGCTTCGTTGATCCCGGTCACCCTGGGCCTCGATGCACTGCGACAGCTGTTCTTCTCGAATGTCTCGGGAGACGGGTTCCTGCCTCTCAACACAGAGTTGCTCATACTCGTTGGGCTCAGCATCCTATTCCTGGTTCTGGCCAAGTACTCGCTCTCGTACATGGAATATCTGGGCAAAACGACAGGGAGGTTGACATTGAGATGGCAATAATCCACGACCTCCGGACGCTCAAGAACGCCGCCTGGCTAGGCTGGCAGATGGAGGCGAACTGGACGGACCCGTTCCTGTTCGCCACGTATTCGATTGTGAAGCCTATCAGCGCGACCTTGATACTGGTGTTCATGTACATGGTGGTGACAGGCGGACAGACCAATACGGCCTTCTTCTCCTACATGTACATCGGGAACGCCCTTTACATGTATGTGGCCGAGGTGCTGTTCGGCGTGACCTGGGTAATACACGACGATAGGGAGCATTACATGACCCTGAAACAGGTGTACATCTCTCCGATAAAGTTCCCCGTGTATATTCTCGGTCGTTCAGCGATCAAGATAGCGATAACATCAGCGGGCGTGTTCGTGACCCTCCTGTTCGGAGTGATCGTGCTTGGAGTCGGCATCGACATCGGAGCGATAGACTGGCCACTGCTTGCAGCTTCCATGTTCCTCGGTATGAGTTGCATATGCGTGCTGGGTCTAGCACTGGGCGGGGTCACGTTCCTCACAGCCAAGCACTCGATCGGCATAAATGAGGGCGTCGCCGGCGTGTTCTATGTGCTCTCAGGAGTCATATTCCCGATCACAGCCCTTCCGGGGTGGGCACAGTCGATATCCAAGGTCCTTCCGATAACATACTGGATGGATTCGATGCGCCGGGCGCTCATGCCTGAGACGATGAGTGAGATGAGCTCCTTATCTGGCATGGACGTGACCGGTCTGGGCACTTTCGATAACGTGTTCATCATGGCGTTCCTGGCACTGTCAGCCGCAATCTTCTTCGTGTTATCCATTGGGGTGTTCAACTATGCCGACAACGTGGCCAGGAAGAAGGGTAAGATCGACTGGACCACCTCGTACTGACGCCCCGGGGTATGGTTAGTTATTTCTACCGTTCCCCGCATGGAGGTGTCCGCTCAATGAGCGCAATCATTGCCCGAGTGGGGTAGCTTGGATATCCTAGAAGCCTGCGGAGTTTCAGACCTGGGTTCGAATCCCAGCTCGGGCGCCTCCTTCTTTCAAATCGCAGGGCAAGAGCCATCTACACCTTAGCTCAATCACTTGTACGATGCGTCCTGAATTCGATGCCATATTGAATGATCTTAGGGGAGACAATCTCTCGGGGGCGACTGCCCTTACGGTCGAAGTCTCCCAATCACTATGGAGAATATGTAGCGACCCGAAAGCCAAGTTCCAGCGAAACGATGTCTCGGAGCTTGCGATCGCTCTCGTAAAGGCCCAGCCGAACATGGGGTGTATCTGGAGTTTGGCAGATTCTCTGCTCAAGGCCGGTCCAACCACGTCCGAGATATCTCGTGTGTGCGAGTCGACCGTTTCTCATCATTCGTCCGTTCCAGGCAAAGTGGCGGACCTGATCCTACCACACATCAAAGGGAAGAGCGTCCTCACAAGCAGTTCGAGCAGCGCGGTTTTCAATGCACTTGTCAGAGCATCTTCGGATTCACATCTCTCAGTGTTTGTGTGTGAGTCCCGACCTCTGCGAGAGGGCGTGATCATGGCAAGAGAACTCAGCAACCTGGGGATTGATGTGACAGTGGTCGCCGACGCCGCATTGTCCAAATATTCTGCCAAGGCCGATGTCATGCTTGCGGGCTCGGACATGATCAATGGGAACGGCGCTATCGGCAAGATTGGGATCGCTCACATGGGACTCTCATCCCGAGTAAGTGTAGCCCCATTCTTCGTCCTGTCCGATTCCTCCAAGTTCGCCCCAGCATCATTGGTAGATGATTTGCGAAAACCGGACGAGCTTCTCGAGCCTAGCATCACTTCCGTGCGAGTCGAGAACGTGTATTTCGAGGAGGTCTCTCACGGAATGATCTCGTCGATATTCACAGAATCCAGGCAGATGACCGGACCGGAAGCAGCTGAAATCGCATCCAATGTGCAGCTGGACGAACGGCTATCCTCTCTGATCAACCGTTCTGGATCTTCCTGAAGAACCCGTCGAGTCTGGACAACTCCTCTTTCGTCATAAGAGGCGTCTTAGGCTTGCTCAGTATCCTCTTGACCTCTTCGCTTGCCTTTCTGATGAGCGATCCACGCTTGTTCTCACTCATCCTGTGCTCGATGGATGCTTCCGGGCGCGTCGACGCGGTTATCTCCTTTCTGAATCTCGCCATCGTATGCCTTCTGCCGATGAAATTTCCGTCCTTCGCCGCGTCTCTGATCGTATCAAACGAGATCGCATCGTCGTCTGTGTCGAACTTCCTCGCGAACTCTTTCGCGACATCCCATACCCAAGCATCGGCCACCAGTTGCTCGAGCGAGGCCCCTGTCGCCATATCGATCCCACCGAACCCCGATGCCAGGTCAGATGGCACCATGCTCTGGATCGAGATGTGCGGCACCCCTTCCCATATGTTGCTCATGCCATGTGCCAGGTTCTCCAAACCGACCCCTACGACCATCGTGGGCAATCCGTAGAATCTCCCCATCTGTCCAGCGCCGACCCTTATGAGTGGTACTTCGAGGGCGCCGTAGTCGATCGAACCGGTCTTGAGATCTCCTGGACTCGAGTCTGTGCTGTATATGAACGGGGATCCGTTCTTCGCAACCTGTGATATGACTAGGCTGGCCAGATTCTCTGCGTTTACCTGGGTCAACGTGCCCGAGATAGTCACTGGGGAAGACAAACCGGTGACGGACGCGGCCATCGCGACTATCGGTATGCCGCCACGTGATAGCTCCACCTGTCCCTCCACCAACCCCTTCTCGAAGGTGAGCGGAGATATCGGACATTCTACGGCTGAGAAGATCGGTCTCTCGGCAAGCGCCTCCTCGCCACCTGTGAAGAGCGCGGCCATCTCAATCATCCATCGAGCCTCTTCAGTGCCAGTTGCCATCGCCTGGATGTGTTTCGTCGTATGCATCATCGAGACCTTATGTTCGGTTATCCCCTTCAACCTCACAGGCTGCTCAAGAGCTCCGACCATGGGCCAGAAGAAATCCACCTGGGGGAGTGCGTTGACCAGTATGGCGAAATCCCTGAGGTCGTCGGATGTAGCGGACCTGGACTCCCCGGTCACCAGGTCCTTAACGAATACTCCCTCGCCGCCATTGGTGACATGCATCCTATCGGGTGAGGGTATGCTGATATCGTTCTTCCCGTCCCTGGACGCCAGAATCACCGGCCGCTTTGCGTCCGATACGGCTGACATAACCATCCTCTCATCCAGAAGCAACCTCTTGCCGTCCTCAGACCGTCGCGCGCCTGCCTTTTCGAGCATTTCAGACACTTGCTGGCTATGGACCATTATGCCCACTTCGTCCAGCAACCTCAACGATGTCCCGTGTATGCGCGCAATTTCCTCTTTGTCTAAGAACTCCATGCGTCCCCTCGCCATCAGCACCACCTCTCCTCTAAGCGTGACACCAGAAGCCTTCCATTTTGAATAATGTTTTGCCTTCCCCCATCATTTTTGGCTAGACGTGACTATTAGCCTCTTCAATAGCATGATGGACAGTGCGGAATCGATGATACTTTGATATCGACTGGCACCATTAGACCCTCGAGGAGATTCCGGCACATGGAAGCAGAATGGCGGAAAGCCCTGTTCAGATTCATCCTGAACAACATCGGGCAGCTCGATCAGGACGAGTTCGATTCATGGGTCGACGATGATTTCGACCTGGCACCACTGTTGGCTCCGTTCCTGAAGACGATGTCCGTACATAGGGACAGGATATTGGCGGAAATGCATCAGATATTCCCTGCAGAAGTGTTCGACAGGTTCAAGGCCGAGCACCCAGAGATCGTCATGGACTCGGGGGACAGGGTCATATTCAAGATCGGCAAGGAGCTCGAGGCGTTGAAAACCATCGTGAGCGCGTTGTGATGGCGTGGTCACATACGAACTTCGCCACATGAATCCGTCTATTGCCGGTATGTTCGACCTTTTCTGAACGTTCTGGCCCAGTATTGTACGGCCATAAGTTCGTGGCCTATGCGAAGGACCCGCGAGGAGCCGCATCAACATTCTGGCCATTTAGTGATGCCGCTGCCAGTTTGGCGGACTTGTGTGTACGTGCAAAACCGTTATTATTCGGGATGGGATTTTGCTAATGACCCAGATGACGAATAATGAAGTTCCGTCTGTTGATGCAGACAAGAAATGCCCATCAAAATCTCATTTCAGCCCTCATTTGATGGCCGATTGGCAGGAAAAGTATCGTGAGAAAGTGCGAACGGCCGAACAGGCGATCTCCACCATCCGTAGGGGAGACAAGGTCTTCATCGGGTCTGGTGCCGCAGAGCCTCAGGTCCTAGTTAAGGCGCTGATAGACTCCGCAGGGAGACTGGCTGATACCAGGATCATGCACATCATGACGCTGGGTGTCGCACCATACACCGAAGAGAAATTCACGGACCAGTTCAGGCACAACGCATTCTTTATCGGCGCCAACACAAGAAAGGCGGTTTCAGAGGGAAGGGCAGATTACACTCCAGTGTTTCTGTCAGAAATACCTGCATTATTCCGTTCAGGTCAGAGTCCGATCGATGTCGCACTGATACAGATCTCAGTACCGGACAAGCACGGCTTCTGCAGCTACGGAGTGTCCACGGACGTAGTGAAATCGGCTGCGGAGTCCGCCACGAAGGTGATAGCTGAGATCAATCCGCAAATGCCCCGCGCGCTGGGTGATTGTTTCATCAACATGGATGACATCGACATGTTCGTCCCGATTGATGCGCCACTCCTCTATTCGAAGCGTGACCGGGCGGATGATATTGCGAAGAAGATCGGCAAGAACATCGCGGACCTGATCGAAGACGGATCAACGATCCAGATGGGTATCGGAACGATCCCTGATTCTGTGTTGTATTATCTCACCGATAAGAAGGATCTGGGTATACACACTGAAATGTTCTCTGACGGACTCATGGAGCTCGCCCAGAGGGATGTCATCAACAACTCGAGGAAGACCTTACACAAGGGAAAGACGATTGCATCGTTCTGCATTGGCAGCCGCGAGCTATATGATTTCGTGGATGACAATCCTGCCATCGAGTTTCATCCTACAGAATATACGAACGATCCATTCATCATAGCTCAGAACGACAAGATGGTCGCGATAAACTCCGCGATCGAAGTCGATCTCACGGGCCAGGTGTGCGCGGATTCCCTGGGCACAATGTTCTACTCTGGTATAGGTGGCCAGGTCGACTTCGTCCGTGGGTCAGCACGGTCAAAGGGTGGAAAACCGATCATCGCCCTGCCATCGACTGCAAAGGACGATACGGTCTCCAGAATATCAGTGCACCTCCACGAAGGCGCGGGTGTCGTCACGACGAGAGGTGATGTCCACTATGTGGTGACCGAATATGGTGCCGCGTACCTGCACGGGAAGAACATCCGCGAGAGGGCGATGGCGCTCATCAGCATAGCACATCCAAAGTTCCGCCAGGATCTGATGGAAGCTGCGAAGGAACTGAACTACGTCTACGGTGATCAGAAACAGGCACCTCAGACTACTAGGTATCCCGAGGAATTCGAGACGATCATGCGCGAGAAGAAGGGTAACGATCTCCTCGTGAGACCGATCAAGTCGACTGATGAGGAGATGCTCAGCGATATGTTCTACGACCTGAGCGATCAGACAATCATCAACCGTTTCTTCAGCATGCTCAAATCGATGCCGCACAGGAGACTGCAGGAATTCTGCGTGATAGATTACGAATCAGAGATATCTCTGGTGGTGTTGAAGGACAAGGGACCCAGGCAGAAGATGATCGGCGTGGGAAGCTATCACCTGAACCCTTCCACCAAGCGCGCCGAGATAGCGTTCCTTGTCGCCGATGAATGGCAAGGGAGGGGCATCGGGACATATTTGATGCATGAACTGGTCAAGATCGCGAGACAGAAGAAGATTAAGGGATTCACCGCAGAGGTCCTGAGGGACAATGTGGCGATGATCGCTCTCATGCACAAATCCGGCGTGCCACCGAAATCCTCGATAGTGAACGGAGGCTACTTGTTCACGATGGATTTCGAATAGATTATACGCTTCGTATGCAGATTACCGCCGGGATTGCCGATGCTGTTGGGCGCACATGTATCCATCACAGGAGGCGTTCAGAACGCCCCTCAACGCGCACGCGAGGTCACGTGCGATTGCATGCAGATATTCTCTAAGAACCAGATGCAATGGAAGTCGAGGCCACTCGGAGCGACTGATGCATCCCAGTTCAGAGAGAACATGGAAAAGTTCGATATCCGCGAGACGGTCGTACACGATTCATACCTGATCAACCTCGCAAGTCCGGACAAGGCATTGTTGACGAAATCGAGGGAGGCCTTCCTGGACGAAGCCCTCAGAGCGGATCAGTTGGGTGTCAGGTATCTGATATTCCACCCAGGCGCTCATGTTGGTTCTGGTGAGCAGGCCGGGCTGAAAACCGTTGCGGAATCGTTGAACTGGGTGCGGAAGGAATTGGACTCAAGCCCCGTGGAGTTCATAATCGAGATAACAGCTGGGCAGGGAAGCGTCCTCGGCCATTCCTTCGAGCAGCTTTCAAAGATAATAGATGCGCTGGACGATCAGAAGCACGCGGGCATATGTTTCGATACCTGTCATGCGTACGCCGCTGGGTACGACGTGAAGACAAGATCCGGATACGAGAGGACATTCACCCACCTGGACGAAGTCTTGGGGGTAGATTTGGTCAAGGCCATGCACCTCAACGATTCCAAGGGCAAGCTTGGGTCCCATCTCGATAGGCATGATTCGATAGGAAGTGGATTCCTCGGCATCGAGTGTTTCAAGCATCTCATGAACGACGATCGATGGGAGTCAGTCCCGATGGTCCTCGAGACGCCTCAGGCCGAAAAGAATTATGCCAACGAACTCAAGACTCTGCGCTCACTCATCGAGAAGTGAGCTCATTGATGTCGATCCCAGAGCTCTCCAATATGTCGACATCGCCTGGGGGCATGATGCTCTGTATCTCTTCGATCGGCACCCCGAACCTGTCAGCCAGCACCTTCGCGAACCTGTTCTTCTCCAACTGACCAGGACGGATGACCACAAGCTTCGTGCACTTCTCTCTGATCGCGGACACGGGTCCACACATTATCTTGCGCTCATTTTCGAATATAATCTCGCCGACTGCGAGTCTGATATCTATCTTGTCCGTGTAGTTCCTCTTGCCTCGGATCACGAAAGCTCCCTTGGCGAGGAACTCTCCACTCTGCGGAGTCTTGCTGACCTGTTCTGGAAGCACCCAATAACCGGCAGCCGATCCTATCTTCGCGTTCCATGCTTTTGAGGTTGCGACTGCGAACTCGCACGCCTCTCTCAAGGTCTCCTCGCCCACGCCGTCCTTCATCTTCACGACGATGCTCGGGGCACCGTGCATGTCCGCATGGGCGTACCTGTCGCCATCGTCGAGATGTTTCTTGACAAGCATATCATTGCTCTTAGCATCCTTTCCACCGAGAACTACTGCGTTCTCGCTGGATATGAACCATCTGTATCTTTCGAACCAGAATCTCTTGGTCGGCTTGCGCTTGGTCTTCTCTGCATCGTCGGCCTTTATCATCATCTTCTTCTGCTGCTCTATCTCCTTTCTCGTCTCCACGAGGACGACGAGGAGGCCTTCCAGCTTCCTCTTGGCCTTCTTAGCGTCTTCATAATATCGTTGAGCACTGGACTCGACAGATCCTTTTATGTCCAGTCTGTAAGTCGCATCGGCGATCTTCACGTTGAGGATTGCGGACTTCCTGTCGAACGAGACCATACCCGGTATGTCGCCCACTTCTCCGGATGCGTCGAAGTTCCGTTTCGCGACCGCGATGATGGCATTGACCTCGCCATACATCGCGTATAACGAATCACCAGCGGCCTGCGAATCCTCGCTCTCCTTCTGGAGGTTCGTCACAGCAGCTTCCTGCTGAGCGATCTTCCTCTTGAGCTTGCCGGAATCCTTCGATTCCTCAGCGACCTTCTCTTTCTTGGTCGCGGGCTTCATCGATATGTATTCTTCAATGGCCTCCGAGAACGATTGGAATTCGCTCGTCTCTCCACCAGCGCAAGTCCTCATACTGATCGGTACGACATCTTCTACGACGCCGCCTTTCTTGACGATCATCCCTTTCTCTGACTCCTTCGCTTCTTTCATCAGAGTCTTTATCATGTCGAGGATTGCGGAGGACTCATCCACCGAGACATCCGCAGCCTCTCTGTGAGGATCGATACCGAGGCGAGCGCACGCCTCCTCGCTGTATCTCCCACCAAGGTTCATCCTGGTCGCAAGGGTCCTCACGATGTCCGCATCGGACTCCTTCATCATCTCCATGATCGCGCTTCGGTCCATCTCGGAGGGGTCAGGTATTGGTGGCGGAAATGCGAACTCTCTCCTCGCCCTGACGACCCTGTGCTTCCATGTGCGGCTGATTAGCGGCTGGATTATTATCCCGTCTTTCACGAGGACGACGTTGCCCTCAGCGAAGAGTTCCAAGACGAGTTCGTACTTGCCATCCTTCTCGAGCGTGAGCACGACTATCCGCTCGAAGCCCTGCTGTCTAACACCCGTCAACCTAGCGTTCGATACCCTCTTTCTGAGCATCATGGCGAAATCCGTGGGCTGCTGCGGCATTTCCTTGGATTTGGCTGACCTAAATAGCCATTTTCCGACGATGAAATGTATGAACTCCTTCCCCTCGCCACGGCTCTTCAGGGCGAGGATCAGATGCTCCCTCGTGGGCTGATAGACCTTATCAAGGTTCCAATCGACGTACCGCTGGAGCTCCTTAACGACCGCGGTCACATCGAAACTGCTCAGTGCCTCTTTCATCTGGATGATGAATCCTTGGACTCGCTAATAAATGATGCGTATACGCCCAGTATCGCCAAGAGGCCCTTCCGATCCTCAATAACCTTTTAATATGCCCGGCAGGATGACTTGCGGCTGGGCACAGGATGCCACTGTGGCTTAGAGGTATAGCGACGCCTTGGTAAGGCGTAGGTCGAGGGTTCAATTCCCTCCAGTGGCTCCATCTCTTCTCCATCATCGTGTTGATGCAGTGTCACGTAAAAATACGAAAATTGAAAGGGTTTTCAGAGTTTAATCGACCACTGCCAGCTCACTCGACCACGGTGATCAAGACCTCGATCCTGAACATGCTCGAGGATCCGAGGAACCCGAAGGTCGCTGCGCCAACATATGTCCCTGGTATTGCGGGCATGCTGTAATCGATGCTGAACGAACACAGGCCGGACGAAACGACTGGGTCTATCCCGGTTGCTGTTATGTAGGTTCCCTCGACCCCTATCTGGACATTCAGTCCGAAGTATCCGGGATTGCCCACCACCGTGTAGCCGAGCACCTTCACCAAGTATGTTCCATCAGCTACATCCCTCAAGGTCAGGCTCTCGTCCGATCCGCCTGCTCCTACATACCAGTAAGGCTCGTTCAAAGACGCTATGCCATCCTCGTTCGCATCGAGCCAGACTCCCATGTCTATGTCTGGGCAATCAGACACCTCCCACACCGACACCTTCAGCACGGCCGCACTCTCGACATAGACCGGCATCGTGAAATCTGCGTTCGCGAGGTCGGAGTCGAAGTCGCTGCTCAGGACACCCTGGTATATCGGTTCGTTCTCCCAGAGGTATGATTTTGTCGGGTCCTCGCCGCCTCCGCTTGCTTCCATCTCTCCGTCAATCGTCAGATCGAACCATGCCGGTATCGATCCCGTCAAGGAATCTCCGTCCGATATGTCCAGTTCGAATTCGACCGCCGACGGCTCGAGGCCGTTCATAACGATCATCTTCGTGTATCCCTTGAGAGTCTCCGTAGGCGCATCTCCAGATATGAGTGGACATCTCGTGAGGACCGCGAACGGAGCTGGCGAGTCCAAAGCAGTCTCATATGCACCGAGTGGGGCCGCTATAGCTTCCTTAGGTCCGCCCGTGTTCGTCCAGGAGCCGAATATGCCGGCACCCATGTACCGCTCGTCGCTGGAGGCGATGCCAGTCTCGTAGTATCCAGGTCCGTATGGATCGTCGAACACTCTCTGCCACTCGTTCTCTGAGTCGGTCGCCACAGGCGCGAGAACGTGTATGTTGATGTCGGTCGGCAAGTCCGTCCATTCGACGCAGGTCATCAGGTACGCGTTCGGGTCGGGCAGCTCCGTCGGGAGCGACCAGTATATCCTCCAGTCGCCCACCTCGAACCTCCAGAATTTGTCGGTCACGCCGGTGACCTCGTTATTGTATGGAGTATCGAAGTAGGATTCGCCACCGAATGCGAACTCGTATGATTGCGCAGGTACGTGTATGATGATCGGCATGCATTGGATCCTCTCGCCATCATCTATGTAGACAGCTGCGCCGTACGATCCGACATATGCATCATCCGGTATCGAGACGAGCAACTCCCATGTAAGTTGTCCGGCTGCTGGGACTGTCGCGGTCATGCTGGATGACCATTCTTCGGTCCCCGCCGCCCTTACCTTCGCCCACGGGAACTCATCCAGCTCGTAGTAGTCCAGCTGGAGGCTGACTTCGATCCCTGTCATCGGGGCGATCGCCCTTATCCTGACGATCAGACCATCCGTCGTCCTCTCGATGGGGTCCTTGAGCATTATCTGGTTTGCGTTGCATTGCGAACCGTCCACACTGTACCTGAACAATTCCCAGTTCCCGGTGGTCTTCCCAATGCCACCATTGCCATTCAGGTCCACCCAGTCATGCATCTCGAGCCAATACTCGACATTCTGAACATAGTCCTGTTCAGGGTCGGTCTGCTCGTACGGGATGTACATGGTGACTTCCAGGAGATCCGTGTCGGCAGGCACGTACTTCGTGATATCGACATATATGTCAGACTTGGGTTTCGTGATGAAATCCAGGGTATCACTGCCGGTCTTGAGCAGAATCTCTGGCGATACGACCACTTCTGCATCCTCTGTGCCGAAATTATAGGACGTCACTCCCTGAACGACCTCTTGTCCGGGCAGCATGAAGTTCGGGAACATCTCGTAACTCTGTCCGTAGACATCGCCTGGGTAGACGACACCTTCTGTGAAGAGTTCTCCCTGAGTCGTGGAGACCACGCCTGCCGCACCGCTCATGGCATCAGTGAAAGTCTTCGCATTCAGCCAGCCAGTCCCTTGTTTGAGCGGATCGAAGTGCATGTCGTCGGCAGATGCAAGCAGAACCGCCTTCGCGTAGTCCTTCGCTGGTATCGCACCTTCGTTCGCGAGCTTGTATGCCTGGTATCCCAGAGCGGCGCCGCCAGCTGCAGTCGGTGTCGCATGGCTCGTCCCGCTCCCGATCTGCGTGTGCTTGTAACCGTTCCCTATCGCGTCGTTGACCATGTTGCTCATGATCGGGTCATAGTTGAGCGGAGCCGGTTCCAGAGAGTACATTCCAGATGCGATGATCTCGGAATTCAGCTTGCCGTTTCTTCCTGGTCCGGAGTTCGAGAATGGCGCCACATCTCCCCATTGTGCGTTACCCATTGGTTCGTAGCCCATGATGCCTCTGTATTGCATCGTGGTACCCGCACCGACATGGACCGAGGTATGATCCGTCACGCTGTGGACTGTGCCGTATCCAGGCCCACCGTTTCCGGAGGACCAGAACCAGAGAGTCGGTCCCGACATCGAGATTGTGGTGGCGATCATATCTATCAGCTGATAGCCCGCGGCCACGGTGGTATCTGACCATCCGTAGCTGTTCGTGACTATGTCCGCCTCATCTCCAGTGCCCAGGACACCATCTACACCGTATTGCGCAAACAGCCACGCGTTCACCGTGCTTCCAGTGAACGGTATCGCTATGAGTTTCGCGCCTGGAGCCATACCTTCGAGCTGTCCGCCATAGGTGTAGCCGTTCGCCAATGCTGCGGAGGATGTCATAGTCCCATGCGTCCCTGCATAGGCCCCCATGAATGCTACCGCGTCACCCGAACCTGCAACGAACTCCGCTCCGTATGTCCAGTCAGACGCGGGATACACATTGACGCCGTCGCTGATCCAGTAGACCATTCCGCCGGAGTAGTCCGCGTATCCATCGCCAGCGTTCCATGCTGAGAAGTCGCTCTTCCCAGTGCTGGCATCGTACGCATCGAAATAAGATATCTCGTCACCCATGACGCACGCCTTGTCGTTGGTGAAATCGAAATCGCGTGTGACATCGACGTAGACCGTGTCGTAGATGCCGGCCATCTGTGAGTCCACAACCAGAACCGCGATGGGTCCTCCCCAGAGCAGCTCAAGGGTCCAGTCCGGACTGTATCCCATGTGGACCACACCGCTCTGGCTCGAAAGCGCGTTGCCATCGGCATCGGTCAGTCCCTTGATCAGGTACTTCGTACCGTCGAAATTCACGTACTTGCTCTTCTTGACAACGACCTCGGTCGAGGTGTCTACCACACCTCCGCCTGTGCTGCCGCTCGCCCATTGGTTGGCAGCATAGTCATCGTAGCAGATGGGCCATCCGGTGTAAGTGCCGAACTCATACCTGGCCTGCTGTCCTTGCAGATCAGGATGAGCCATATCGAACCCATCGTCGATGTCAGCCAACAATATCGTCTCACCCGTGTAACCGTCTTCCCACGCGGCCACGGCACCATGTACCTCATCGACATCGATGTCCTCTGGCAGCGGCGCAACCACGGCAGTGACATCTTCCTTTGCGAGGTCCACTCTGTAAGAATCGACCATTGGTTTCTCATACGCAAGGATGCTCGTCACCGCATCGCTGTCCGCGAACTCGAGTACCGTCTCCTTGTCAAGAGTCATGAGACTAGTCAATTGGATGCCTGGAAATTCCTTTGCCTTTATCGGAGACAACCCTTTGGATGCCAGGAGGTTGTTGACCATCTCCTTATCCGATACGATCACATAGACTTCGAAGGGCCCGTCTGATTCCGCCAAGTCCTTCATGAGTCCGGAATCGATCTTGGACCCGCCCACATAGCCCACACTTCGCGCCACATCTCCGTTCACTCCTACCTGCTCCGCGTTTGTAGGTGCGGAGCCGAGAACTACGAACGATGTCATCACCATCAGAGATGCCAGCGCGAAACTGAGCGCAGCCTTCCTGAAAAACGTATTCACTGTTTACCCCCCCTATACCTAGACCACTCTGAGAGCGGTCTTAACCGGTCATTCCGGGACCGCAATTAGCGGTATTATACTCTATCGGTGAAAGGGTGGGGTCAGTAGGACGAAAACCGAAGGGAAGATCGGTGCGCGAATGAACACTTTTGTCATCGAAGACACACCCCCCTTCAAGCCTCATCGATTCGTCGAAAACCATCAGTCGAACGGAGGTTTCCCTCGTCAATCTTAAAGTATTAAAACCATTTCTCCTGCAACGTTAGGCATGGGATCCGAGAACGGAAGGATACGATGAACAAGTACTCTCCAAGACCCTGGTTCGTCCATGGTGTGAACGAGCCTGGTGATAAGATCACCGCCAGACGGATTGGGAAGTTGTTGCTCAACAAGCAGAGGACAGGCCTCTTGCTCGGTCCTCTGATGTTCTTAATCATCCTGCTCATTCCAGAGCCACAGTCCATGATAGAGGCTGCAGCGGACGTCGGCGCATCCGAACATGCCCCTCAGATCGCATTGGGCACGCTTCTATGGGTACTCATCTGGTGGATATCTGAATGTGTTCCGCTTGGAATCGCCGCGTTGATACCTCCGATAGTCTTCTCAATGTCGCAGATAGTCGGTTGGAAGACATCGCTCACATCCTTCACTGACCCGATCATCTGGATATTCATGGCCGGTTTCGTTCTCGCTGCGGCCTTCAGGAAATGGGATCTCGACCGCCGCATCGCAGTGAAGCTGGGGCTGTTGTACAAGGGCAAGAACCCCATGATCGCAGCATTCTTCGTCGCGGCCCTGCCAGTGTTCATCCTGACGCTCACGGGTTCCATCACGGCGTCGACTGCAGTCGTATTCCCTTTCCTGATCGCATATCTCTCGATGGCCGGAATCAAATCTGGTGGCAGGTACAGCGAGGCTTGTATGCTCGTGCTCGCTCAAGCGGCGACCGCGGGTGCGATGCTGCTCCTCATCAGCACTCCGCCTAACCTGATCGCCAAGAGTACTGCGGCGGAATTCGGGAACATAGACATCACCTTCTTGGACTGGCTCATAATCGGAACACCTCACGCACTGATTGGTCTTTTCATCACTTGGGTCGTCGTTTTCAAAGTGTTGAAGCCCGAGGAGAAGAGTGTCGCCGTGGACCGCGGCAAGATGATTGCCTTGTCCAAACAGCTCGGTCGCATGAGCAGAGGAGAAAAGGTGGTCGTCGGCTTGTTGCTCACGGCAATCAGCTTATGGGTGTTCCCGTCCGTGGTCAAGATACTGGCAGGCTACAACGCTAGCCTTCTGCCTCTTTCGAACGATTTGACTGCCATAATGCCGGAGGCGATGCCCGCTGTCCTGGTGATTCTGCTAGCTGGTCTCATAAAGATTAAGGGAGAGCCGGTTCTCAAATGGGAGGAGCTCGCCCGTGGCATTGACTGGAACATCGTCTTCCTATTTGGGGGCGGCATCGCCCTCGGTATAGGACTGGCCGAGAGCGGGTTCGCGAGCTGGCTCGCAACGGGCGTCAGTGGCGCTCTGGGGCCGAACCCAGGTGCGTGGGCGATCTTCGCGATGTCCTGCGTGCTCGGGTTCTTGCTGACATATGCTGCATCGAACACGGCCGCTGCGTTGATCACATGTCCCATAGCCGCGACACTCGCACTAGGGGCGGGGGTGTCTCCGATCCCACCTATCATCGGTGCTGCACTCGCCTGTTCCATATCAAGCGCCATCCCGTCGACGACGCCACCGATGGCGATAGTCTACAGCTCCGGCTACGTCAAGATGTGGAGCATGTTCAAGGTGGGGATCATTTCCGACCTGCTCCGGTTGGGCGTATTGATATTGATCGGTCCATTCCTCGCCAATCTGCTCGTATAATCGGGTGTTTCTTAATCTGGCGCGCGTCCGTTGGGCGCATGCCCGAGCGTGTGCGCGCGTGGCCGGTGCGCTCGCCCCACGCACTTAAATACGATTTGGTCACAGTGTACGTATAGGGATGCACGATGCCACTGGATTTCATCAGCAGCGCGCTCAGCAGGAATAGTGAGCGATCGTCTTCCGAGCAATCGAATGACGATCTCGAGATCGAGAAGATTGCAGCGGGCCTAAATGTCCGCATCAAACTTGTTGGCTGTGGCGGGGCCGGTTCGAACACCGTCACCAGATGTTACGAGGACGATCTCTCCGGTGTTGAGATGATCGCGATCAACACAGATGCAAAACATCTTCTGTCCGTCAAATGCGGGCGGAAACTGCTCATCGGAAAGTTGCTAACGAGGGGCATGGGTGCCGGTGCTAGACCTGAAATCGGGGAGAAAGCAGCGATGGAGAATGAACGCGAGATTGGCGAGTTCATGAAGGAGGCACAGATTGTCTTCGTCACCGCTGGTATGGGCGGCGGAACTGGCACAAGTTCATCGTTCGTCGCTTCGCGTCTCGCGAAGGAGGCACGCGCACTCACCATCGGGATTGTCACTCTTCCATTCAAATCCGAAGGCGAGATGCGGATGGAGAATGCGTTGTCAGGGTTGACGCGCCTGTCGAAAGTATGCGACACCACGATCGTGATACCGAACGATACGCTACTCGAACTGGTTCCTAACCTTCCCGTCGAAGCGGCGTTCAAAGTCGCGGACGAGCTTCTTCTGCAGACCATAAGGGGATTGACCGAGATGCTCACGCGCTCGGGACTGGTGAACGTTGATTTCGCAGACCTGAGGACGATCATGGATGAAGGCGGAGTATCGTTGATTGGTGTGGGGGAATCGGATAGTGCACCCGGCGACCGCATGGACGAAGCTGTCGATGAGGCCATGACTTCTCCGTTGCTCGGGATGATGGATCTGAAAGAAGCCAAAGGTGCTTTGATACGGGTCGTTGGCGGTCCGGATATGACCATTGAGGAAGCGGCGAGAGCCGCGGAGATCATCTCTGGCCGATTGAGGCCTAATGGTCGACTGATATGGGGTTGCTCTCTCGAACCGGAGATGTCTGGACGGGTCAAGATACTCCTTATAGCGACCGGAGCCAAATCGCAATACGTGCTTCGGAGAGATGGAGAAGATCCTGTCATGCAGTCGGCGGGCAAGGATTACCGTGGAGAAATCAATCTGCCACCGGATATCCGTTCGGACGAAGACCTTGCGATGTTCGCCAGATGAACCAATGTCATATCCCTAGGATGATGTGAGCCGTTGTTCCAGCGATGAGTGCCAGTGAGACAGATCCCAGCGCGACCAGGACTGTGCTCTTCATGCCGAACTCCTTCACCATTACAGCGAATGCGGCGATGCACGGCAGGAATATGGCCATAACCAATGCGAATACGAACATCTGTTCAGGGGATAGCTGAAGCGCAAGGTTGCTTGTGCCGAACAGTATCATCAGCATCTGCAGCGCCATCTCCTTCCTGAGTATGCCAAACACTAGTGCGATCACGGTGACTCCAGGAAGTCCTAGCAGAGTCATCATGAACCATTCTGATGGACCTATCAATTTCTCCAGCCAGCCGATCACCATCATCGTCTCAAGGATGATGCTGCCTGCAAGCAGAAGAGGGAAAGCGATCGTGAGGAACTCCTTGACGCGTAGATATGTTTTCGATAGTATCTGCATCAAGGAAGGGGTTCTCAGGTCCGGTATCTCGAGGAATAGTCCAGTCGGTTCGAACTTGATCATCTTGTGCATCGCATAGCCAAGCGCGATCAAGATGCCACCTAGTATGAAATAAATCAGTAGCGCCCACCAAACACCTGCGTAGTTCCCGACGGTGCCGATGATGATCGCAGTCTGCGCGGAGCAGGGCACCGCGATCGTTATGAGCGTGGCGAGTATCAACCGCTCTCTCTTCGACCCCATCGCTCTCGTCGCGAGTATCGCTGGCACGTTGCATCCATATCCGACAACCATAGGGATAACGGCTCGTCCATGAAGACCGAATCGGTGCATGACGCCGTCGAGCAATGAGACGACCCTAACGAGATATCCAGTGTCTTCGAGGACAGCAAGCATCAGATAGAATACCAGTATGTATGGAACGACGATCGCCAACATCGCCTCGATGCTGAGATAGATCCCTTCGACGATTCCTTTGGCCACATCATTTGATAACCCGTTCTCGAAATCGTTGAATGGTTGCCTAGCAAGGTCAGAATATGTCGATACGAGCAAGCCCTCGATCGCTCCTCCGACGAACACTAGGGTAAGGAATACTATCGCCAGTACCGATACGAGGATCGGTATTCCAGTCGCGGGTCGAAGGGTCAGGTCTGAGATCAGACTTCTTTCCCGCCTCGCTGTGGCGACCTTGCCGACGGCTTCGTTCCAGATCCTGCCTGCTTCCCCGAACCTATCTCTTTGGATGTGGACTATGATGTCCTCACCATGCTGATCCTCGAAGTCCTTCCGCATCTCCTCTATGAGTGTCACAATCTCTGGTGCGGCCTTCTCCATCACCTTCGGATCCCCACTGAGCAGCCTGATCGCAGCCGCTCTCAACGGGATGTCCCATCTACTTTCATCGAGTTGGGATTCGATCCTCCTGATCATCTCCTCTATGTGCGAATCGTAGCGGACCTTGAACTTGCTCTTCTTCCTCAGTTGGACTGAAGTGAACAGGAGCGAATCGATCCCTTCGCCAGTGGTCGCCACTGTCGGGATGACCGGGATCGATAGGATTCTTTCGAGCCGTTCGATATCGATCATGAGTTTCTTCTTCCTCATGATATCGTACATGTTCAGCGAAGCGACGACGTTGTATCCTGATTCTATGAGCTCGAAAAGGAACACGAGGTTCCTCTCCAACCTGGAGGAATCGAGCACTGCGATGACTGTATCCGGCCTCCTTTCGAAAAGCAGTCTTGTGGCAACCCGCTCATCATCGGTGTTACCTTCGAGTGAATATGTTCCCGGAAGGTCGATTACCGTGATCGTGGACCCCATGAACTTGGCGCGTCCTTCTGAGAATTCGACCGTGGTCCCCGGATAGTTGGAGCTGATGACTCCTACTCCAGTCAGTTTTCCGAAAATCTGACTCTTGCCCACGTTCGGATTCCCTGCGAGAGCTATCTCCATCTCATACACCTCATGAAGCTCTCGTAATCCTGAGAATCGCTCCTATCTCTCTGGCAATCGCTACCTTAGTGCCTTTCAGGGAGACTATGATTGGTCCTCCCATGGGAATCTTCTTCTCCAACTTCACTACAGAGCCTGGCACGAACCCCATCGCGAGTATCCTGCACAATTCGTCCTTGCTGTTGGATTTCAGATGTGAGATGGTGCCCAGTTCCCCCTCGTCTAGATCAAGCAGAAGGACTGTTTCGTCCGCGCATTTCTCACAGGGGATCCCCCTGCCACATTTCGGTATCTTCTTGCCGTGGGGGCATTCGGATGGATGGTTCATCATCCTGCAGAGCTGCTTCTCTGCCTCATCCGATAGTGCATGTTCCATCTTGCACGCCTGCTCGTGCCTCGAACTGCCTCTGATCCCTACATAATCATGCAAGAACCTCTCGAGGAGCCTGTGCTTTCTTGTTACGTTGCACGCAATCCTTCGGCCTTTCGGTTTCAGCGTGACACCTTTGTACTTCTCGTGCCTGATATAACCCTGTTTGGCGAGTTTCTGCATCATTTCGGTCACGGATGATGGTGAGATAGCTAGCGCATCCGCTATATCCGAAGTCCTTGCGAGGCCGCCGTCCTCTGTCAGATTGTATACTATCTTGAGATACTGTTCAGTTATCTCTGAGGCCATCTGACGGGAATTAGGCTGACCTAAATTATAAATCTTGCTCCTGTACACTGGGGCTTCGAGGTCGCCGGGCATGGTTTATGAGCGCGACTTCACTTCCGATGGTCAAGGTACCGCTTGAACGGGTATGTCTTCAGTTTGATGTCTCTCTCCCCATCAGGCGGATATTCCTCATCGTATTCCATCCTGGCAACATCGAGTTCCTTCTCGTTCAGAGAGGAGGACTCTATTCCGTAATTCTGAACGAGCCAAGTCTCAAAGTCGAATTTCAACCGAACCACCACGAAATGAAGCGGCGGGTCGGGAGTTAAACCCTTCCATTGGAAGTCAGAGTTCTTCGACCAGTCCGGATAATCGTTCCCAGCACTGTCTCATCGCATCGATGGCGGGGCAGTTCAACCCATCATCGATCACGTTTCCCCTTCGCCATCTCCTCTGCCAAGATCTCATCGTATGGTATCTTTCCGAGGAAATCCACCCCCCTCTTCATTGCCATCCTTTCAACGGAATCAGCGGCACCGACATTGATGTCGTACCTATTCACGATGATGGCTGCTCTGACTTTGAAACCATGCAGCAGGTCCAGTACCCTCCCGAGATCGTTCAGCCCTGAATTGGTCGGCTCGGTGACAATCACCGCGATGCTCGCGCCCGACAATGATGATATGACTGGGCACCCGACCCCTGGTGGTCCATCGACCAGAATCAATTGCATGCCTTGCTCCATTGCCACCATTCGAGCTTTTTGTTTCACCATCGCCACCAATTTCCCGGAGTTCTCGGCACCTGGCTCCAGAAGTGCATGTACCATGGTTCCGCAAATGGTCTCGGAAACGAACCAATCGCCGACATACCTATCCCTCATCTCGATTGCCCTGTTGTCACAAATTCTTGCACAAAGAGCGCATCCTTCGCATGCATCTGCATCTATCCTGATCTTACCCATGCAGGGATTGCCCGTGCTCTGTATGGCGTCGAATCTGCATGCAGGGATGCACCACCCGCAGCCAGTGCACATGGTGTCATCTATTGTCGCAATCTTCGAGCCGATGAACCGTTCACTCCGGACGATCTTTGGTTTGAGCATCAGGTGAAGGTTCGGGGCATCGACATCACAATCCGCCAGCACCTTATCCTTCATCACAGTTGCCAGATATCCTAGGAATGTGGTCTTGCCAGTGCCACCCTTTCCGCTTATTACTACAATCTCCTTCACCGAGACACCTCCTTCAGAATGCGGTCCCTCAACTCGGAGAACACATCGGCATATTCCTGAAGGCCGGAGATTAGTCCTCCCTTCGAATAGATCTCGGCGATCCTCTTGTCTAGGGGTAGCGTGCCAGCTATCGGTACATTGATCGATTCACAGAATTTGCGGATATCTGGACCTGGAAGTCCATCCTTGTTGATGAACACCATTGTTGGTATGTTGAGCTTCTTCGTCACGTTGAGTGCCAGTTTCAGATCGTGCAATCCGAACGGAGTGGGTTCTGTCACCAGAACGCAGATATCCGATCCTCTGATGCTCTCCACGGCTGTGCACGCTGTGCCTGGTGGACAGTCTATTATCGTGACGGTCTCAGGAGGTATAGTCTTCTTCACCTTCCTTATCAACGAGGGGGCCGAAACCTCCCCTACCCTCAATCTCCCGTACTGGAGGTTCAGCAAGCCTCCTTTAGCTCTGACCACAGCACCCATCAAGTGGTCTTTTTCTTCGATCGCGCCATCTGGGCAGAACATCGTGCACGCGCCACACCCGTGACAGAGTTCATCGAACACCATGACTTTCTTAGGTAGCACGACGATGGCATGGAATTCGCATACCTCTCCGCATTTTCCGCATAGCGTGCATAGGTCATCATCAACCTTTGGCACGGGTCTGTAAGCAGGTTCTTCGGATTCGGAGACCGCATTCGTGAAGATGTGACAGTTCGGTTCCTCCACGTCTAGATCGACGAGTAGAGAACCTTCGGTCATCGCTGCGAGGTTAGTGGCGATCAAGGTCTTTCCGGTGCCGCCCTTTCCGCTGGCTATCGCTATCCTTATGGGATCTCCTCCATCATCTACCGCCCTGATCAGTGCTGATGATCCTTACATGCGATGTCATGGGTCGCAGGCTGCAGCTTGCCATCGGTCCACAGCTTGATTGCATCTCTCGCAGTCCCGGTCGCCCCCACGAAGACATTGATGCCGAACGATCCGAGCATGTCTATGGCCTTCGGCCCAAGACCTGCACATATCATGATCTGCGCTCCGGTCTTCGCTATGTGTTCAGGGGGTTTTCCGAGGCCACCCATGTGCTCACTTCTGTTCTTCACGATCAACACGTCGTTGGTGTCAAGGTCTACTACCGTGAACGTCGGCGCGCGGCCAAAGTGGTCGCTTACCATGTCATCTAATCCGCCTTTTTCCATTGTTGGTATGCAGAGTTTCATCTGTTCGCACTCCTTTTCTTCTCAATCTTCTTTTTGAATCGCATTCCCCACCCCTCTCTGACTATATTGGTGGAGCCGCAGCAAAAGCATTTCGCAGGTTTCTCTGGCATGGCGATATCGAGTCCGCATGCCGCGCATCTGAATCTGAGGATCCTCAATCTCCGCCCTCCTCATTCCTCGCCATCTTCCCTCTGCGATCTCTTATCGCATTCCTGAACGCTATTATGGCGAGGTTGGTGCAGTGCTTATGGTCCTCCGGAAGTCCGCCTAGAGAGAGTTCGAGTTCCTCTGCCCTCAGCTTCTCTGCCTCATCGGTGGTCTTGCCAATGACCATCTTGGTCAGGCGACTCCCGCAAGCTATCGTTGCGCCGCAACCATCGGTATAGAAGGTGCATCGCGTTATGCGGTCTTCTTCCACTTTTATCCATATCTCCATGGTATCCATGCATAGACCGTCAGCGATACCGTTCCCGTCCGCATCGTCGATGGGGCCGATGTTCGATGGATTTCTGAACTCGGCGATGACATCCTTTGAGTAGATCGCAGATTCATCCGCATCGATTGCGACTATTATGTTATCGACGAGCCTGTCGAGCTCAGAAGGTTCTCGGCTATCGTTCATGGTGTCTTCATCCATTTCTATTCGGTCCGCCAGAGCCATGTCCGTGATGCCCGGGCGATGTCCATGATCCCATGCGCGTCAGTTCGCCTCTCTTATACGCCTCAATTGCGGCACCGACAGTGCCCACGGGTTTCGTGAAGGCAGCAATTCCACTGCCATTCAGAACCATGAATGCGTTCGGGCCCAGATTCCCCGTGATCACCACTTTTACTCCTAGATCCACGATCTTCTGTGCCGCCTGGGTCCCAGCCCCGCTTGCAGAATCTTGACCCGGGTTTCTCACCGCTCGATGTGATCCATCCGCCTCGAGAACGATAAAGTAACTACATCGTCCGAATCGTGGATCCAGAGGCGATTCCATCGAATCGCCCGCCGCGCTCACTGCTATACATTGTCCGCCCTCGTCCTTTTCAACACCTTTCGAATTCATATGATCACTCCCAACATTGAGTCCCTCGCATATTGGAGCCACAATCTGGACACAGCATCCTGTTGCATGGCACACCTCTCGTCGTGTGGGGAACTCTCTTCCCGCACTTCGGGCACACGCATGTGGCCGAGCCGAACTCGGTGCAGCCATCATTCGAGGGTTCTGGCTCCTCTGTCATTTTTTCATCTCCTATTTCTTCGAGCGAGCATTCGTCTCGGCCCTTCTCGGCGGAATCTGGACATACGTGGTATACACTCAGGAACATCGTTAGGGTGATATTCCAGATCGTGTCCAGTAAGACGCGTTCCATGACCTATTCTCATCTAGTTTGCCCCTTCTTCGACCAGCTCGATTATCCTATTCGTGACAACGTCGAAGGCCTTCGATGCGTCATTGGAACCACTGGCGAATGGTCTGCCGTCGTCACCGCTCTTGGCGATTTCAGGATCAATAGGGAGTTTTCCAAGTATCGGTATGGTCAGGTCTTTTACAGCTCTCTCGACCCCGCCGTCCTCGAACAGCTTGATTTCCTTTCCACAATGCGGGCATTTCATGCCATACATGTTCTCAACAAGCCCCAATGTTCGCAGGCCGACGGCCTTAGCGAAATTGATGGACTTCCTGACGCTGAGGAGGGCGACATCCTGCGGTGTGGTCACTATGATCGTTCCATCAGGTGATGGGATGAGTTGGGCCATGCTCAATGGTTCGTCACCTGTACCTGGGGGCAGGTCGATTATCAGATAGTCCAGCTCACCCCAGGCCACCTCTTCGAGGAACTGTTTAATGGCCCCCATCTTGACGGGCCCTCGCCAGATCACTGGTGAGTCCTTGTCTTTGAGCAAGAACGCGATTGAGACGACCTTGATCGACGCTCCGAACATGGCTGGCACAATCTTGCCGCTCTCATCGATGTTCAACGGCAGGTTCGGGAGCCCCAACATCTTGGGCACGCTGGGTCCATGCATATCCGCATCGAGCAGACCGACTTTCCTACCCTTCTTGGCCAGCCCCGCGGCTAGGTTCACGGCTACGGTGGATTTCCCTACACCGCCCTTGCCGCTCATGACTATGATCTTGTGTTTGACTCCTTTGAGGTTCTCGGCGGCGCTATTGCCGGTTTTCTCATTTGATGGTGCTGCCTGCTTCCCAGTGAATGCATTCATTTTCTCAACACTCTCCGTCCGATCTAGCAGGTGAATACCCGGTCTGCGTCAGCAGCCTCAGCTGCGAAATCCATGAGATTGATGAACTCGATCCCTTCGATGAACGCCTTCTTGTCTATGCCTCTCGATTCGAGGCATGGGATGCAGACCTGGACTTTGCCACCGCCCTGCACGAACGCATCGATCATCTGCTTCAGCGGCGCCATGCCCTCTACTGGTTTCAGCCTCTCTGCAAACCCCTTCTGGACCAACTTGACCCCGCTTCCTGTCAAGAAGACCTTCGTCTTGATGCCAAGTGCAGATGATGCACCCGCGCACGCGAAAGCCATGGTCGCCCTTTCGACATCCTCGTCACCATGTGTTCCAACGACGATGAACGACTTTTTACTGTAATCCTTGGTCTCTGTCATTCTGATTCCTATATGGTACTAGGACCATCATGGTCAAGTCAGGGACGGCGAACAGGTTAGCCGCCCGCCATATATCAGCCTTCGAGACCGAACCTGTGTTTCCTGTAGTACGCACTGTATATCGCCCCGATCGGGTTGTGCGCGAGCACTCGGTCCTTGACCACTAGTGTGGTCACGGGCGCCTTCGAATGTTTCGTGAATAGTATGTCATGGCCGATGCACAGGCCGACTGCGATGTTCAAATCGGTGCCCACTTCTCCGAGGCACATTGCCTGTCCGATCGGGTCGCAGACCGCTTCTTTGGCATGGTCTCCGTGCATCTTGACGACCCCGATTTCCGCCTTGTCTATCCCGCAGACCTTGCAGCATACCGAATGGACTTCGAAGCCCTTCTTCTGTAAAATGTCAGTGATGGTTCTGGCTTCCGATGAAAGGCCGACACAGAACGCCACTCCTAGCTTCTTCATACCCATCTCATTGGCGTAGAGGATCAGCTCTTCTAGTCTCGTGAGCTTCATGTAATGTTCAGCCTCGATCCTGCCTGAGATCAGCATTGACTGGAGATCGACTCCTTCGTACCCTTTCTTGGCACTCTGTGCAAGGCCGAAGCAGTCCTTCCCCTCGTAGCAATCCTTCTTGTCGCAATGTGCGCAGTCAGTCCGCATCCTCACACCGTCCTATCAGCAGATCTCCCCGATATGGCTCGCAACGAGCTTCCTCTGAGCCCTTCTCAATATGACGTCCAGTGTTGCCTTTGATATCTCCAACATCTTCGCGAGCTTATCGAGTGTGATCTTCCTTGGAATTTCGAAGTAGCCGTGTTCGAACGCGATCTGCAACACCTTCTCCTGAGCCACAGTCAATTCGGAGGCAGTTCTCATGAGCGAAATCTTCTCAACCTCGACCGTGCACCCCAGTTCCTTGACCTTGGTGACCAGTTCTGTGAGAACCGCTGCGTTCGGGGCGATGACATTCCATTGCATCACCCCGTTCTCTCGGTTGGATGCGGAATCGAGGAAGCACCCGGAATCGGCCATCAACCTGCAGGCTGCGCAAGCCTGGAGTTCTACGGTGCCGATGTGACGACCTGGTCCCGCGTTGGTGAGCTGCACGTTGCAGTTCGGTTCGATGGTGCGGATCTTCTCGACGAGTTCCTCCTGAGTGATTCCAGGATCTGCATCTATCTGTAGGAGGCTCTGTCCCCCGGTTCCGTTCTTAGGTATGCACCTGAGTATCTTGACAGAGAGATCGCAACTGCTTGCCAGACACCCTATCCAGTTGCCAGGTATTTTGATGAGGAGCGATGCAGATCTCAAGTCAGATCACCTGCTTCTCGGCGTCCACTTAATCGATTCTTGCCTCCGTCATTTCGTGCGGGCGGCTCGATGACATGTGGGACATTCCTTGCGATCTTCAGAGCCGCCCCATCTATCAACGATTTTGCGGACTTGTGCCTGGCACTTGACAATATTCGGTTGAATGTCGACTGTGATACGTCCATCTTCTTGGCCGATTGATCCTGCGAAAGTCCTTCCAGATCCGATAACCTGAGTGCTTCGAGCTCATCCAGCTCCATCTCTATGCTCGACAGTTCGCTCAACGGAATCCCCTGTGGTTTGAATATCTTATAGTTGGGGTCCAGGCAGACCTTCCTGCATATCTTTGGTCTTGGCACGGTTATGAATAATAATTCATAACTACTTTAAGATTACGCCCGAATAACGATTGCTTGGTATCATCAGATATAGAATCGGGACAATAGAGTGGGCCCAACCGGGCCTGAACTCGTGCGCGGCCAGATAGTGCGGCTCGGATTCTAATTCATTATCGATAGCAGAAGGCCAGTCCGAGAAACCTCTTGATCTTTTTCTTTTCCTCCTTCTTGTTCCTCTTCATGATTCCTTGCATCAATAGGCGTCCGAAGCGCGTGCCGGCACTCGCACCGTTCTCACGAGATGAGACGAGCTACAGACGAGCAGGTGGCGCCAGTACAGCTCTTTGAAGATCGTGTTTCACGATAGAGCGTCACGATAGGTCGTAACCGGTCGCGACAACGACGTTGGAACCGGTCGTTATTCGGTCTTGGCGAATCCCGCCTCGAACCGCATCTGAGAGCGCGCAAAAGGCCATAGGGGCGGAAAGACCAAAAGGTTTAGGACGACTAGATTCACTTCTTCGGCTTCTTGTGATCGATGACCACAACATCGCTGACTTCTCTAAGCAATGTCGATTCATTCGCCCCGGGTAGCATGAAGTCTTGCGCTTCCGCCTGCAATCGGAGACTGACCTTGTCGTCCCAGTCGCGGAAGGTGTCGAAGTCAGCGTACTTCCTGAGCTCCCATATCTCGGTGACATCATACCGACCAAAGCCCAGAACAGATCCATAAATCCCGCGAAACTTCCATCCCGGAGGTGCATGGTCCTGTATGCTCTTCTTGTTCTTCTTCACCCAAGCAGAGTATTCCCCAGCACGCCCATCTTTCAGATTGTAGCTTGTCAGATATAGCATCATTTCCTTCGTTTTGTTCATCGAGTTCTTCATAGATAAGAATTCGTACCATTCTGAAAACAGGGAAGGGGGGGGGGGTTGAGCCTCGCCTCGGAAAATGCCATAGGAGCGGGACTCCGGAGAAACCCTTAAACCACCTGAGGCGATTCGACCAAGAGAGGGACTGGCAATGATTAAGATTCTTTTCATCACTGGATTGGTGATTTGTGGAATCGCTTCAGGGCTATTGTTGATGGGTAAGATTGAACCTGGTGTGGCAGCTGTTGTGGGCATTATCGGAATCGGTTTGATTAGTTCATCTGCTGGAATCTTCACTCCGAACAAGAATTTGAAGGAAAAGAAAGGGGTTTAGCTCCGGCCAATTCCCCGTTGATTGAATCCGAGTCTTGACACACTGGCACTTCAGAGGTTCAAATCCCTTTCGGTCCACCCATTAATTCCTCTGTAGCAATAGCAGGAAAAGAAGCTGAGAAGGGGTCCAGATCGTCGTCAATTTCCTGCGATAGAAATCAGCCAGTCTGTCGGGTTCTGCATGCGCTGCAACCTGAACCATCGATTTCACGAGGAAAGGCGATGAAAAGGTTCATATCCCGGTACAAAAAGACCCTGATTGGAAAATAGCCAGAAGGAAGATAGTGGGCCCAACCGGATTTGAACCGGTGATCTACGCCGTGTAAGGGCGTTGTCATAACCGCTAGACCATGGGCCCGTTGGGGCGGACCAGTTTATGCCCTACCTGTTCTTAAAACATTCTCAGGGTGGCTCAGCACTTCGCGGCGTCGAAACCCATGGCGAATGCCCGGAGGTTCTCCTCGAGATTCCTCGGTATGTTCATCTCGAGCGCCCTCTCGAAATGTTTCCTCGCGATTCCAGTGACTCCGGTCCCTGCCAATGCACCGACCATCACGACGTTCGAGGATATCGGCACGCCAGCCTTCCTTGCGATCTCTCCTGAGTCAATCATGAAGACATGGGCCGAGGACTCTTCCATCTTCTTCTTGATCTCTTCGAGGTCCGGATACCTCATCTTCTGCGTGGATACGCTGAGTGGCACGACCTTCTCGGTGGAGCTGATGACCACGGTCTTCTCTGATGTCTTGCAGACCGCTCTCTCAGTTTCCAAGAGTTCAAGCGAGAGTATCACGTCGGCGCTGCCATCAGTAATCAACGGACTTGCATGATCGCCGATTCTCGCAGTGCAGATGACGGACCCGCCTCTCTGGGCCATGCCGTGCGTCTCGCTCATTATCACGCCTTTGCCAGCTAGGATTGCGGCGTCGCCGATCATCTTCGATGCGGTGATTATGCCCTGGCCACCCACGCCTACGAGGTAGATGTCGACCATCACTGCACCTCCTTGATCGCATTGTATGGGCAGACCTTCGCACATACTCCGCAGCCCGCGCATTGCGCATCGTCTATGGTCTGCACCTTGTCGACGCTCGATATCGCTGGGCACTGGAACTTCGTGACACAGGTCCTGCACTTCTTGCAGTCGGCCTGGTCGATGAAGTGCTTCTTGATGATAGCCCCTTTCTCGTCCCTCTTGACAATGAGGGCGCACTCCCTTCTGGCGATTATGACCGTGATGCTATCCTGAGCGAGTGCCTCTTTGATGGTCTCTGTCATCAAAGCGACATCATACGAATCGACGGTTCTGATCCACTTCACCCCACAACCCTTCACCACATCCTCGATAGGCAGGGATATCGCCTCGGGATTGCAGGGGTCTCTGCCGCTTCCAGGGTGAGGTTGATGTCCAGTCATCGCGGTCGTGCGGTTGTCGAGGATCATCAACAGGAACTTGTGTCTCTGATGGACCGCATTCAATAACCCGGGTATTCCTGAATGGAAGAATGTCGAGTCGCCTATGAATGAGATGATCGGCAGATCGTTCACCTTTGCGAGTCCTCCTGCAGTGCCGACGCTTGAGCCCATGCATACGAGGAAGTCCGCGGCGCTGTACGGCGGCGCGACGCCCAATGTGTAGCATCCGATATCCGATGCGAAGATCGCCTTCTTGTTAGTGGCCTTGTTGACCGCGAAGTAAGTCGCGCTATGCGGGCAGCCTGCACACAAAACTGGCGGGCGCTTGGGAAGGTCTTCAGGGAGTTCGCATTTCTTCTGGTCTCCCGCGCTTCCAAGACCGAATGCATTTCTCAAACCTTTCGCCACGATATCCTGATCGAACTCGTGCGCTCTCGGGAACACTCCATCGAGCTTCCCCACAATCTTGGTCTTCAACCCATCTCTCTGGACGATGGCCCTTATCGCAGTCTCCAGGATTGGCTCGAGCTCCTCGACCACAGTGACGATCTCGTGGGACTTCAGGAATTCTGTAACTTTTCTGACAGGCAGCGGATTGGAGAATCCAAGTTTCAGCAGATCGACTGATAGTGAAAGGTTGACTGCTGCATCGGAAGCGTAATTCGCAGCGACGGAGGATGCTATCATACCGAACTTCTCGGAACCGCCTTTTATTTTGATGGATCTGTTGAACTCCGAAACCTCAGCGATCTCCTGAGCTTTCTTGAGTTGTTCGAGAAGCACCAGGTGCCGGACACGCGCGACTGCAGGGACCGTCACGAACCTCGTGGGGTCCTTGACGAACTCCTTCTTCTTTGGGCCTTGGGTAATCTCACCTACACTAACGGGCCCGCGCACGTGCGACACGCGCGTGGTCGTACGTAGCATCACAGGTTGCTCGAGCTTCTCAGAGATCTCGAACGCCTTCTTCGTCATCTCGTAGCATTCCTGTGGTGATGCGGGTTCGAAGAGCGGGAACCCTCCAAGAAGTGAATAGTACCTGTTGTCCTGTTCGTTCTGACTCGAGTGACAGGACGGATCATCTGCGGTAACTAGCACGAAACCGCCTCTGGTGCCCGTGTACGCGAAAGTCATCAGAGGATCCGCGGCTACGTTGACCCCTACATGTTTCATGCTGACGATGGCTCTCACGCCTGAGGCCGCCGCGCCCATTGCGATCTCGGCTGCGACTTTCTCGTTGACCGAATATTCGAAGTATATGCCAACATCCTTGGCCACGCGCGCGAGCGTGTCGCCTATCTCAGACGCTGGCGTGCCTGGATATGTCGTGGCGACTGATATCCCAGCCTCCAAGGCCCCTCTCGCGATCGCCTCATTTCCGAGTAGAAGGATCTTGGACCCTGGTTCGGCTGACAGAACCTTGTCCATGGTGTTCCTGTTAACGATTTCCAAAGGAAATACCTTTTCGACCGACTATGAATAGGCATCCGGCGGGTGCGGGGCGAGACATAGAATGTCTCGGCATATAGAAATAGGGACATCGCAAATCATCTCCCGTTTACGATTCTTGCAATCATAATTCGAGAGGGGAACATCCATGGACCAGGGTATCAAAGGCAGTGACCTTGCAGGAAGACACGGCTTCTACGGGACGAACTACAATAGACCAATGCATGGGTCGACCAAAAGTCGCGGCATCGGCCGTTCGAGGTCCATAGGTCGCAGATTTGTACAGAAGCGTTTGGTTTTGACATTTGCGTCATTCGGAATCGTCCTGTCTTTCGCCCTCCTCGCATTGAACGGTCTTCAAATCCCCTCATTCGGGAACGCTCCCGACGCTACTGACTCAAGCGAGCATGTCGCAGCCTATGGTTGGCCTGACGATTATCTCAATGGCACAGTGACGCCTATCGGGTTGATCCATTCGGATTTTGCCACATATGACGGCAAGGGCGCCACGGTCCAGGGGAACTGTGACTGCCGCGCCTGGCGAATACGATAATGGATATTTCTTCATACAGGACTCCACGGGCGGATTGATGGTGAATTCATCTGGCTCGGGATTCGCCACGTTTGATCTCAGCCGAGGGGATTATGTAAGACTGAATGGGACTGTAGCGCAGACACTCCAGGGCATGCACACGATCGAGGACGCGCTCAGCTACTGGGTGATGGACACGGCCAATACCGTTGAAGTCGAGCACATGTACAACTCGTCCCTCGTCGCGGCATCCGATCAAGGGCTGCTCGCCAAGATGAACGGCTATCTAACCAACTTCAGCTATTCCAACACGTCGCACACTTCTCCTGACTGGGAGAGGAGCGTGTGCACATCGACTCTGTGGATGTACAACCGCACCTTCACGGTTCAGACGACGAACATCACGTTATCCGACTATGACGGATTCGCGATGGTCACCGGGGTGATATTCTACGATGACGGGACCTACACTTTGAGGCCAAGAGCGACTTCGGACATCGATTCGGGCAATGGCCCATATGATTCCCCCAATGTAGACGGCGACCTATCCGATTGGTCATCGTCCGAGATCGCGGTCGATGATTCGGACGATGATACCTATATCACGGACATAGAGATGCGATGCTTCAATGTCACATGGGACGCGGATTCCCTGTACATTGGTGTCGAATACACGGTTACGACATCTGGTTCGGCCATAGTCTATATCGATGCCATTCCAGGCGCCGGTGCTACCAATGTATCGGCCTTTACCCAGTCCTACGGTAGTACTGGGAAGGACTGGCAGAGGCATGTCGACTTTCTGGATGGCTTCGCCGCTGATCTCATGCTTGGTCGATATGAAGCCGATTTGCCTGAACTATGGAGGTTTAACGGTAACTCAGAAGCGGACGAAGTCTCCTGGTACATGGCCGCGATAGGCACGGGCGTCGCAGATGGGAGCGTCTCGACCATTGAAGCGGCCATACCGTGGACGATCATATACGGTACAGACCCGGGCGAGGTCCCACCTGGATCCAACATCCGGATCGTGGCTACCGTCAGCGGGGGTCCCTACACGAACGTGTACGATACTTCGCCTGACAGTCCCCTCGAGATACGCACGAATGGTTGGTCCCATTTGGTCTACTTCTACGACTTCTGCATAGATTGCGACCTTGACGGTTACCCTGATGATTACAGCTCGGGGTTCGCGATACCTGAGTTCTCCATCCTGATCGTCGTCCCGATGATGGTCGCGGTCATGTTGGTCGTCCGCGCTAGAAGGAAGAAGACCTAGATTTGAAATAGTCCCGGTCTGATTGAGAATGCGTTGACTGGAAGGACGATCGCGGAGAAGATCATAGGCAGGTCAGCGGGTTATCCCGAGGCGAGGGAAGGACAGATCCTAGAAGCTTCCCCAGATCTGGTGATGTCCCACGAGAACACATTCCTAGTGAACAAGTCCTTCTCGGAGCTCGGCAAGGAGCGCCCTTGGGACCCTGAGAAGATCGTCATAGTCCTCGACCACCGAACCCCGGCAAATACGACACAGACCGCGACGGTGCACTCGAAGATCAGGGAGATTGTGAAAAGCTTCGGGATCAGCAGATTCTTCGATGCCGGGGAAGGGATATGTCATCAGCTTCTTGTAGAGAAGAGGCTCGCACGCCCTGGTCAATTGATACTTGGCACGGACTCTCACACTACCACCGCGGGTGCGATCGGAGCTTTCGCCACCGGCATAGGCGCCACTGAGATGGCAGGTGTCTGGGCGACAGGCCGCATATGGCTGAAGGTTCCGCGATCGATCATGATCAACATCTTCGGCACGATGCCTAAAGGAGTCTATGCAAAAGATATCGCGCTGTACCTCGCGGGAATAATGGGCCCATCAGGGGCGGAGTACAAGTGCATGGAGTTCACTGGAGAACTCATCCCTTCGATGTCCATCTCGAGCAGGATGGTTCTCTGCAACATGAGCATGGAGATGGGTGCGAAGGGTGCGGTGATGCCTTGTGACAATGTCACTCGGTCGTGGTATCGAGGTCACACAGATTCCGAACTGATTCCGATCTCCTCAGATGAGAATGCACGTTACGATAATTGGATCGATATCGAGGTCGATGGTCTCACGCCGATGGTATCCGGTCCTCACAAGGTGGAGGCCGTCAGATCCGTCGAGAAGATGGAGGGCATAGTGATTGACCAGGCCTTCATTGGTACCTGTACGAATGGGCGATTAGAGGATCTCGAGGCGGCCGCAATGATCCTGAAAGGCCAGAAGGTTTCACCCAGCTGCAGGCTGATTGTTGCTCCGGCTTCCAGGGATATCCTAACGGAGGCAGCTGACAGAGGATATGTGCAGATCATATTGAAAGCGGGCGGCACTATTCTACCACCTGGATGCGGACCATGTCTCGGATCTCATGGGGGAGTCCTCGGTCCGAAAGAGGTGTGCATATCATCTAGCAACAGGAACTTCCCTGGAAGGATGGGGTCCGATATCGCCGAGATTTATCTAGCTAGCCCAGCAACTGTGGCTGCGAGTGCGATCGTCGGAAGGATAACCGATCCACGGAGTGTAATGCGATGAATGTGAAGGGTAAGGTCTGGCTGTTCGGTGACGATGTGAACACCGATCTGATAATCCCAGGTCGATACCTGGACAATTACGATCCTTCGCACCTTGCAGCGCACGCGATGGAGGGTGCGAACAAGGAGTTCGCATCTAAAGTCTCTCCAGGAGATATCGTTGTTGCGGGCTGCAATTTCGGATGTGGTTCGAGCAGGGAACAAGCGGTGATCGCCTTGAAACAATCGGGTGTATCGGCCGTGATTGCGAAATCATTTGCGAGGATATTCTACAGGAACGCGATTAATCTCGGTCTTCACGTGCTGGAGTGCGATGATGCAGCTATCGTATTCTCGGATGGCGAGATTGCTCAGATGGACATCGATGCTCGCACGATGTGTTCCGAAGACGGGTCCAAGCGCGTGGCGCTTAAGGAGATTCCTCACCACGCAAAGAAGATCATCGATTCCGGAGGACTCATCCCTCATCTGAAATCGCAGATCGGCAAGAGAGACCACTGATTGTCAAAACGAACCAGAACGGTGGAATCATATTCTCCATTTAGCCCGATCTCCCTATCGAAATGGCAGACTTCGTAGTCGAGGACACTTTCGGATATCTCGGGCTGGCGATACTGTTGTTCATAATCGTCTACGTGATTTTGCGTCTTCTGACCCATCGGCACTGATGCTCACACCCTGCAAAGTCTATTATATGCCAGACTAATCACTGCATTGCGGGCCCGTGGGGTAGTTAGGATATCCTTCTGGCCTTCGAAGCCGGTGACGTGGGTTCAAATCCCACCGGGCCCGCCACTAGACTTAGCCAGTAATCAGATGCCGCTTCTCAATTAATCGATCCTGTCACAAACTCGCGGGAGGTGATGAGGATCTCAGCCTTTCAGAGAGTGTCTTCGACAAAGGCTGGTGCGCAATAACCAAGATATACGGAAAATGTGGTATCCGATGCTCAGGAGATGGAGTGGTGCGCATCGATAAAGGTCCCTGGCGGTTATTCTGGTTAATCACGGTGATCTGCGCAGCGATGGGTTTGGTGTCGAACCTCATGGACTGGAGGATCGGTCCTGAGGACTACTTCCACCTGGGGCAAGGCGAGGCAGGCACCGCGGACGACGAGAAGATCACGCTCGCGGTTTATGAGCTGGATGCAGGCGACACCATCTACTATGAGTACGAGGCAAGCGAGGCGTGCTGGTTCATAATCTATACTCTCGACAGAACCGATCCGCTGAACCTGGTAGTCTATGAGAGACTGAACCTGTCAGGGACTCAGAATGCTGGCTCATTTGAGTGCCCGGTTGACGGACGGTACTACCTGCGGGTGACCTTCCTTGGGACCCTTCCCGAGGGAATGGCCACAATCGATTACTATACGCATGCTCTCAACGATTCATCCGTCTTGAAGATGGTTGCGAAGACGGCCATTTTGGCGGCTCTGACGACTATTCTGGCCTATTTCACCTACAGCGACTACAGGTGGGGCTACGGAGGTTTGCTGTACAAAGGGTTAGGCACTGCGGGAGGGATCATTGCGACTGCATTGTCGGTTGTCCCCTACCTCCGCCCCACGGTTTTCGATGGGGATATCTACTTCGAAGTGTTGTCTTGGTTCCCAGGTCTACTCATTGGCCTATGCTTCTGGGTCGGATTATTCACCACCGCGTGGGAGATGGAGGGGGAAGCCGTGATCCGGATCGGAGGCACCTCCCTGTCGTTGGTGAAGTTGGTGAAGGTAGTCGCGGTCGTTACTGCGATTGCCTTGGCATGCAGCATTCTGGTGATGATATATGTGTTTAATTCATGAGACAGGAGACGAAAAGGGTCCTCACTCCTCATTCCCTCTTGGTCAATCATGGTTGAGTAATCAGAAAGGGTTTGTAACGAGTGCAGTATACCCCATGATTGAACCGAATTCGTGGAATGCTGGCATGCACAAGTGGCGATACCTACCAGGCCAGCCTTGTCCATCACCAGCGGATATTGGAATGAAAACGTGGGGTTTGGAGAAGAGAAAGACTCTTCTCCATCGATAGAGGTTTGCCGCTCAACTGTTGTAATCAACCAGGAAGTCGTACCATCCCGCATCAATGGCGAAGTCGACGGCAGGGTAGTCCTGGGAGTACCAGCTCCACTCGGTGGATGTGCCCCACCAGATGGTCAACCCTCCGCACATCGTGGTGCTACCAGCATTATCGTGGTATAGTACGGCGTCCTCGACCGCGGAGATCATATCCTGGGTCAAAGCCCTTAGTGTTGGGTCTGTGATCTTCGAACTGGCCAGGATGTTGTTGCCGAGGTCGACCATGTCTACCTGGTACTTCGTATAGAAGACCGAGTAGGTGTCTCTTACTACAGTCTTGTACGCCTTGTAGTAGGCGTCCAGGTTCGCATTGATCGATGCGCACCAGTCGAATATGGTGTCTATGGCTTGGTTGATCCCGCTGATGCTTATCGCACCAAGGGTGGCGTAGAAGAACTCGCTCTTCGGATCATAGTACTGCTTCCATCCATCTATCATGTCGATGGCGACCTGGTTCGGCGTACGCGTCGGGTCGAGCGCGACCGGCGTGAACATGAAATCGTACGGGAATCCATCGCCGGCGACGGTCTCGAGGGATGCGACCACGATATCCACGAGCCCAGTCTCAGCCGCAGTGTATACGGTCTCTATGCTTGCCATCGAGCACGCGTCGAACGCAAGTATGTCGATGAACACGTTCGCATCGACTATTGCGTCCCGGAGTTCATCCAGGTAGATCCAGTCATCTGATGTGTAATCGCCACAGAAACCGTTCCATGCGCTTCCATGGTCCCACGCAATGATCGCCAGGTTGTCGGATGGATACCTGGTCGCGGTCTCGCTTATCATCCAGCTCAGGGTCGCGCCGTCGCCGAAGTTCATCTCCGGCAAGGTCTCGACTATGGTCCCTTGGCTGCCTTCTACCTCCCATATCTCGGTGCCCTCGTACTCCATCCTGTCGACGAAGGCGACGATATTCACATCAGCGCTTTCTGGTATGTTCTCCAGGTACAGCAGGCTCAGCCCTTCCCAATAGGTATCGAAGTCGTTGTCCGCATCGATGTAAAGACCGATGGTCCAAGACGCGTTCGTCTCCCCTTTCGCGCCAGGAGCCATCAGAACCAGTCCAGGCGCAACCAAAACTGCAACCAAAGCAAAGCTTAGGATGCCCACTCTTACTTTCCTCATTTACGTTCAATCCCCCTGCAGAGATCAGACTACGCAAATCCCCGCCAATACCCGGATATGAGTCTCACTATTTCCGGTTTTTTGCGAATTCGTGGAATGCCCTGGCCGAGACGATGCTCAAGCGAGTTCTTTTTCACGGAACAGGTATGCGCCGAGGACAAGGAATATGATCGTCAGAACGATTATCACGAGGACCGCGTCGAAGAATCCAGTGGCCTGTTCGTAATGGCTGATGCTTCCATAGTCGACCCATTCGAAGCCCATGCTTCTCAGATAGTGTCTGATGGACGCTTTCTGTATCACCCCGGGGAGCGATCCTATGAACGCTTCCCATATGAATGCGTAGAAAAGGCCGAAGAATACCGGCTTCCTGAACAGAACGCCCATGGATAGGAACAGTGCAGAGTACACAATCGAACCAATAATGACAAGGCCTGTGAATGCAAGGTATATGCTCAAGCTATCCGAGTCGATTCCTTTCTGAGAGAAGAACGCAAGGAACCCTGCGGTGTTGATGATGATCATGGATATTGCGACAGCTATCACCAATGGCACGTAATAGCCGGCATACGAGTACGCACGGTCGAGAGGTGCAGTGGCCACATGGGTGATGCTCTTGTCGTCTATCTCGTCACGGAGCAGTGACGAGCCGTAGATCATCGCCATCACGGGCATGAAGAACAGAAGTATGAGCGTATCCAGGAGATTGACCCCCTCGTCCAGAGGCTCAACGTCCTGTGTACCAGCATATCCCATCACGGCCGCGACGAACACAGCGACCAGCGCGGAGATCACCGCTTTTCGGCTAAACAGCAGCTTCTTGATGGAGTATCGTGTTATCGCGATTATCCCGGTGAATGCTCTGTCAAGATCCATATCTATCTCCCCACCAGGTATCTGAATATGGCTTCCAGGTTGTCGTCGAGGCTGTACATTGTGTGGACCGCGCAGCCAGACTGTTGGATGAGTTCGGGAAGCCTGTTGAAGAAGTCGTCCGGTCTCAAGACCTGGACGGTTATGCTGTTCCTGTCCTCGCCGTATGCGACGGATACGGTGTACCCCTCGCCCAACAGGATCTTTGCCAGGGACTCTATCCCTTCGCCTCCCACGATTATGTTGTGCGGATGCTTGTCGATCAGATCCCTTATCTCATAGATATCTCCAGTCGCGACTGCTCGACCTTTGTAGATCAATACCACATCATGGGTCATTCTCTCTATTTCGAACAGGACATGAGAGCTGACTACCACGCTGTGACCGTGGTCCTTGTTAAGGCTCTTTATGAGGTCGATCAACTCCTTCCTCACGAGAGGGTCGGTGCCGCTCAACGGTTCGTCCAGGATCAGTAGGTCCGGGTCGTGTATGAGCGCCCCAGCGATCTTCATCCTCTGCTTCATACCTCTGCTGTAACCGCCAGTCTTCCTATCCAACGCGCGTCTCATCTCCACGAGGTCGGACACCTCTGTCGTTCTCTTCGAGAGCGCGTCGCCCTTCATGCCATGAAGCCCACCTATCAGTCGCAGGTACTCTCGTCCCGTTGCTTCTGTCGGGAGCGATTCGTAATCCGGGCAGAACCCGATGGACGAATGCAGGGGAGCGTTCCTCCAGGGTTTCTCGCCCAACACAGTTATGTTCCCCGCATTCGGTCTTATGAGTCCGAGTGCGAGCTTGAACAGAGTGCTCTTGCCTGAGCCGTTGGGCCCCACTATGCCGGTGATCCCTGGGCGGATCCTGAGGTTGAAATTGTTCACCCCTATCACCTCGCCGTACCACTTGCTGAGCGCGACCGTTTCTATGACCGTGTCAGATTCAGATGCGCGCCCGGTCATTTCCCGATCACCTGCCTCTGTATCTTCATCCACACGATCACCGAAGGCACTACGATGAAGGCTGCGATGAATGCGGCAAGCCCTGCTCCTGGGATTTCCGTCGGTGTACCAAATCCGAATATCCAATCGATTGCATATGAGAGTGATTCCACGGGACTCATTACGCCCCATGCTGGGTCGAACTCAGAGAATATCCCAGAGACCAGGGTCAGGGCGAAGAATGACATGAATGTCCCGACGGCTGCGTAGCTCTTACGTTTAGTGAACGAGGAGATCATGAGACCATACGGTACGAAGAACACGGTGACCAGGATCCCAGCCACGAGCGTTCGTCCGAGTATGTCCGCGCTGTGCCAATAGTCATCTCCCGTCTGAGTGGCTATTGAAACGATGCCTACCAGGACGGGTGGGATAGTGCACAGAACGCCCATGACTATCAGTGCCGCTCCAGTCTTGCCGATCAGATAGTCCCTGACCTTGATCGCCCTGGAGAAATAGAGTACGAATGAGCTGTGGGCGAAGTCCTCTGATATGAGGTCGGACGTGAGAACAGCTGCGAGGAGCATGGCGAACACCGTGAGGATCCCGTCCCCCATGTAACTGCTCATAATATCTCCCTCCAGTCCTACATGGGGCGAGAGCACAGTCGTGATGATCTGCATGACGTGGACGAGGAAGAAACCGAGGGCGAGGAGCACTATTACACCGACGGATTTGATCTTGTGATCCAATATACTTCTCGCAATCACGTAGAACCTCGCGTTCTGAGCGGTCCTCTGTCCTTTCCAAGGGCGGTACTCGATCGGGTTAATTCCCACCCGCACCACCTCCTTTGAAAGAGCTGAGGAACACATCCTCCAGACTCAACCTGTCATGATGGAATCTTCTGATCTGGACGCCGTTCTCGTGGGCGAGCCTGAATACCCTCTTTCCATCCGAACACCCTCGCACGGTGAATGCAATCTGGTTCCAGCCCTCTTCCTTTCTGTCCACGATCACACAGACCTGCGCGAGCGCATCGACGAATCTTGTCATGGCTTGTCCGTCTCCTCGCACGGTCAGTTTCTGAAGGTCCTCCTCACCAGCCATGAGGGCTTCCATCTTCCCTTGTCGAACAAGCTTGCCGTTGCTGATTATGACTGCGTATTCGCAGACCAGTTCGACTTCTTGGAGGATGTGTGACGACACGATGACCGTCTTCTCGGAGGCCCCTATCTTTTTGATGAGGTCGAGCATCTCCTCTCTTCCATTCGGGTCCATGCCGCTAGTCGGTTCGTCGAGGAACAAGAGAGATGGGTCGTGAATGACTGCCTGTGCCAGTTTGATCCTCTGCTTCATTCCGGTCGAGTATGATTTGATGAGCCTGTACCTCTCCTCACCGATGCCGACGAAATCCAACACTTCATGGGTCCGTTGTATGGCGTCCTTTGAGGACATGCCGGAGATCTTGCCCATATAGGACACGAGTTCCACGGAACTCATGTTCGGGATCAGGCAATCGTGCTCTGGCATGTAGCCGATGTCGTCTCTTATCTGCAGATACTGCAACTGTGAATCGAGACCGCTGACAGAGATCCTTCCCTTATCGATAGAAACAAGACCCAAGGAAGCTTTGATGAACGTGCTCTTCCCAGCGCCGTTCGGCCCTAGCAGGCCGATAATGCCTCTGGGAATGTCTACTGTTAAGTCATCGAGAGCGACGACAGGACCAAATCGGACGGTCACCCCCATCGCCGAGAGGTGGGGTGAACTGCTCCTATTATTGTCCTCTGATTGATGAGCCACTTCCCCGGGCATCAGTAAGTGCATGGGCTGGGGGATATAAGCATTTAAGCAAGGATTGCGGAGGCCTGTTCAGGACAGCTCGATCGTTCCGATCACTCTGAGCTTACCGCCCTCTAGATGTGCGACGACCCCTCTCGACCCCGGTTTGAATACGAGGTCCTTCTGCATCGTGAGTGTGAGTGTCGGGGATCTCCAATTCTCGCCCTCAGTCAATACATCGTCCACCCTGGCTGGTGAGAATTGCATCCAATGACCGATATGAACTACCATCCCTCTCTTGAGTTGCGATGGCCAGTACTTCACTACCTGGCACTTTCCTTTGAGCGACGATCTGCACACGAGCTCGTCATCGGTCGTAAGTACCATGCCTCTGTCGAGGTCCCCTGCCGAGACACCCTTGAGCGCGAGACCGACACGATCTCCTCTGATGGCCCAGTCGTAATCGTCATCGTGCTTCTGTATCGACCTTACGATTGCCTGCTTATCTGTCGGGAGGACTTTCATCGAATCATGTTTCTTCATGTGTCCATCCGCGACTCGCCCAAGCACGACAGTGCCCACACCTTTGACATCAAAGTAGTGGTCGATAGGGACGGAACCTTTGGATGCACCAGTCGGCTCAGCCCCATCGAGTTCCTCCGCTTCCTCGAGCAAGAGCTCCCTTATCTTCACGGGATCATCTTCGACCACTGGATATTGCTCCAGCGCAGTGTCCTTGATGAACGGTGCGAACTGCTCCTTCGTGATGTAGTTGCGCGGGAGTATCCAGCCCTTCTTGACTCCTGCACAATCAAGCATGATGACGCATTCGCCGAATGTATGATCGATCTTGTCCACGACCAACACCGCGCAGTCCGCCATCGAAACGACATGGAACAAGGATGAAAGACGGTCGGGGTACTTTGTGGGCTCCACGCAAGTGAGAGTGGTCTCCCCCTTCTTGACATCATAGAATGTCATGTCTGACTCTGTCGATTTCTTGCCTATACCCTTGGAGAATTCGGGAGAGCCAAGAACGGCTACTGTGAGGTTGCTCATCTGACCCCTTGTAGGATGCCTTGGTAATCAATTTTTCGAAGCAACGGATAGGCAATATACCTGAACATGCGATTTAGGTGATGGGCGTGGTGGTCCAAGAATGGATGAGAAAGGATTTGCTAAATTCTGCAAGACGAGCAAGCGGTTGCGAAGACATCTTGACGATAAGGCTATCGCGGAGAACATCGCCGCGGTCAAGGAATTCGAGTCGTTCCTGAGGAAGAATCGCAGGCGAAGGGGCATGGGCACCGCTAATGAGGCAGATGCCATGGCGTATTCTGAACACCTGGTCAAGTCCGGGAAGAACACCTGGGACACATACATATCCCTGATGAGATACGCTCGTTTCTTAGATAACAGGGAAGTCGAATTGTCGATACTCAATCTCTTGGACGGGGTGAATGTCCTCCCCGATCTCTCCAACACTCTCAAAAAGAGGGTCGGGGCCAAGAATCATGCAAAGATCCTTGGTGGGCTGGAGATGCCTCCACTAGGAAGCCCGATTACAGGCTGGCCAGTGATAACGAAGCGATTCATGAAAAACCTGGAAGGGAATCTCACTCAGAAGCGTTGCAGAAGCCTTCTGCTTACTGGACCACACGCCGGCCCACCAGAGGATTACCAGCATGAGCGAGAGTTGTTCTTGAAGTCGAAGGATCTCGACGACTTCTTGAAAAAGAGACATAGGCAATCAGTCAAGACTCTGGAGACTCATATGAAGGAGAAGACCCTCTTCTACACTCAAGAGATAGATCGGAATGTGCTGGATTTCGTCAAAGGGAACCAGGAGATAATGGGCGGAGTGAGAGTGGGCGACGTCATCTATGAAACAAAAATTCCGTACATGACTCGTGAATACCTCGCAGAACGCGATCCGAAGATGAAGCGGTATTACGGCTGCCATTGTCCATGGGCTCGCGAATCGATCCTATCTGGAGTCGACATCTCACCTGATTTCTGCTACTGCAGTGCAGGGTATCACAAGCGTCCTTGGGACGTGATTTTCGGCAAACCAGTCTGGGTCGACGTGGAACAATCGATTCTGAAAGGCGATCCCATATGCAGGCTCTCGATCCGCATACCAAAAGGGTATTCGAAACCTCGGGCGAAAAAGGAACGACGCCGCGGGGCGAATAGATGAATGTTCTCGCGGATGTCCGATGACCATGTCGCGGTCATCGGTATTTCGAGTATCTGTCCAGAAGGTCGAGGATGTCGTCCGTGACGTTCGCAGGATATGAGCCAGCGTTCTCCTGATCAATCACGTATTCTCTGGCGGCTGCGATGGAAATTCGGGATCCTTTTGCTATTACGGATGCAACTACGGTGGACGCGATCGCCTCGTCGATTTCGTGGGCGGTCATGATGTCCCTTATGGCGTATCTGAACGTCGAGACCCTGTTCAGGTTCAACATCGGAATCCTCTCACTATCCGGATTCGGACGCTTTCTCACATAGCTGCTCTTCCTTCCCTTGTACTTCCTGCGATACGCCAATAATACCTCTCCGTATGAATATCCATACTTCTCCTTGATACTTAAATATTGACTGGTTTTCTCTAAAGATCGAAGGTATCAGTCGACGAATTATCGTTCAATACGAGACAAGTCCAATCTTCTTGAGGTCACTCATGAATCTCAAAGTATGCTCATGCGAGGTCGGTCCAAATTCAGCCGAGACGATGTCCATTATCTCCTGTAAGCTCCTCTTTCCATCGATGAGATTCACCATGTCGTATGTCTTTCTTGAGAAGTCGTGGTCGTCTTTTTCGACATCACGATGCCATTGGAAATCGTCGCCGAGTTCATCCGACATGTAATCTGGATCGATCGTGCCTTTGAACAGTCTCTTGGGTATGATGATTCTGGCTTCGGCTTCCGCCTTCGTCTCCTTCAACACCTTCGGAATCATCACATTCTTGTCGGCCGAGATAGTATCGATTATGTGTTCGAGTCTCAAGCTCTCTATCGCGCCATGCGCCTCGATGTCGTTCACCTGCTCATCTACGAAATCTCGCAAGGGTCCGGAATCATGGAGGTCGTTCACGGACCTTATTGCATTTGCTTCCCTGGTTGTGATCAGTTTTACGCACATCCGATGATATCTGATGAGCCTCGCCAGTTCTTCCCTGGCCTTCTTTTTTCTCCCAGGCTCCTCGATCTTGGCAAATAGCTCATCCGACGCTTGGCGCACACGGTCCGTCACTCTCTTCATACCTTCAGCACAGGTGTCTGCGGCCAACCCCATCGCCGTGCGCTCGCCGGCATTGGCTAATGTGAGCACAGAAAGTGCAGCGGCGAAACCGACCCTTCGCAGACTGTCCTCGCTCACCTTGTCCATCGTGTCCATGCTTGTATGATAGAATTTGTCCGGCCATTGTGTCAGGCTCGCGCACGGAACGCCTGTCGTGGATTCGCAGAATTCAGAATGATCGCTCCCTCCACTGTGTGGAGTGCGTGCATATCTGAAATTGCTGATCATTCCGAGCTTGACCCTGTCGTCATAAGCATCGTTCGCCCGCTTCATCGCGGAGAAGACGAGATCGTTCAGGTACGACGGCATCGAATCAGGCGTACAATCCAGGCAGAGAGTCGATCCACACAACTCTTGTTTCTCGCCCACCATGTCCAGGTTGATTCCTGCTATCAGCCTTTCGCGGACTTCGGGATGTGTGGATAGGAGTGCCACGGAACCCACCGTCTCGGGCAACCATAGAAACCTGATGGTCCTCTCGGGCCGTTTCATCTTCCCTGATCCGATGAGCGTCATGAAGGTGCGTGCGATCTCCATGAGCAGTCCACAGCCTGATGCGTTATCGTTTGCGCCCGGCTTTGGGTGGCAGAGGTGCGCGACAAGGAATATCTCCTCATCTGGTTTCTCGGACCCCTTTATCGATGCGGTGAGAATCTCGTATTCTCCAATCATCAGTTTCGCATCTACTTCCGCGTGCATTCTCACGATCTTGCCCGATTGGAGATACTTGCGCAGCTCGTTACCTTGGCGTTTACTGATTGAGAATCCGAATTTGATCTTCTTCTTGTTGCTTGCATTTGGCCAGATGCCTTGGTACGCATGTGCATCTGGAATGTCGATATTCTCCCTGATCCTGGAAAATTCATAGGTCAGTCTGTCTGTGATCACACCGGCCGCTCCTCTCTTCACCACAGCATGTTCGTGCACAAGCTTCGCTCCACCCGTCGCGAGGACGATCTTGTCCTTGACCTGTTTTCCCTTGTAGTCCTTGTCCGAAGTGCCCGCACCTACATCGATCAATCTCGCGGTGACACCGCCCTCGGGAGTTCGATTGCTGTATGTATGGAGCGATTGTGGGATATCCCTGAACCTGGCGATGAGCCTCTTCTCAGGCTCGATAAGCCTGAGCTCCGCATCGTTCACGGACCATCCCAAAGTCGTCCCGTGTGTCCAATATTTGCGCTTGCCATCTGCGACGAATCGCTCGACCGAGATGTCATCTAGTCCGATTCTGGAGAGCTCGTCCTTCACGTACTCCACTGCGTCGTGGTACATCAACGATGCCTGAATCCTGTGGAATGTCGTCAACCTCTCGACAAAGGCCTTTGCGCTCACGCCGGACAGCTCTGCCTTCAGAATCCTATCTGCTTTCATCATCTGACCGAATTGTGCCAAGAACTCTTTCGCATATGAACATTTTGGATTGGAGATGTCTCCACGGGGACGCGGCTGCAATTTTCAGCATAAGTGTTATCCAGATCATAGATGAGAGATTCTTTATCTGGAATCCAAATAATACGGCTGACGATGTCCCGCAAGATATTGGCCGCCGCGATAATCATGATCATGTTCTTCGCACTGTTGATAGTTGTCTCGCTGACGCAGTCTTCAGATAATGATGCCGATACAACGCTGACCAGGGAAGAGACTATTCCGGAGGATGCGGTGAAAGGAACTCCGGAAAATGATCTCTATCCGCCGATATTGAATTCTGATGAGTGGGATGCGCCCGTGCCTATGAACGGCCCGATCAACACTGCAGGCGCGGAGGATTCACCCTTCATCACTCCTGACGGAGGAAGGTTCTTCTTCTTTTTCACGCCTGATGTGTCTGTGCCTGTCGAGGAACAACTATACGATGGAGTGACAGGCATATGGTGGTCCCAACTCTCAGGTGGCGTCTGGACCGAGCCCGTAAGGATATTGCTGAACGATGACGTAGCCTTGGATGGCTGCGCGTTTGTGCAGGGCAATGTCCTTTGGTTCGCATCCGTCCGTGTCGGGAACATCGGTGAGATCGATATATACACCGCAAGTTACGTGAACGGCATATGGACCGATGTTGAGAATGCTGGAACCGTGTTGAACGACGACCTCGACATCGGCGAGTTCCATATCACCGCAGATGGTAGCACGATCTATTACGGCGGTCCAGGGGAGACGGGGAACGACCTTGACATATGGTGCGCGCACAGATCGGGAAATAGTTGGATCTCTCCATCTAGGGTGCCCAATGTCAACAGCGACGGCAACGAGAACATGCCGTTCATTTCTGCCGATGGTGAAGAGTTATGGTTCACCGGAGATAGCAACGAGTATCCTGGCCCCGCAGTGTTCCGTTCCCTGTGGAACGGATCGGGATGGGGTGAACCTGAGGAAATCGTCACAAGGTTCGCCGGTGAGCCGACCCTGGACGAAGACGGCAACCTGTATTTCATCCATCACTACTTCGACTCTGACATGAATATGATCGAAGCCGACGTATATGTTGCATACAAGAAGCAATCCGCTAGATCCCTAGATATCATCGATGATCGTGCTAGCGATTTCGGTGATTCGGATACAAGTTGCTTCTACGTGTGCTATGGGGTATCATGCGATTCATGGCCCTTTTCGGTGTGTGTGGTTTGGTCGATTGACGAAGTCCTTGAATGGAGGGTTGTCTATGAATTGTCCGATCTGCGATGGTAAGATGGAACATGGCTATGTCTCAGCTGGCTGCACGTCTGCAAGTGCTGCGACCCGCCTGGAATGGTACGATCGCAAGCCTGGAGTCCCTTTGGTCGGATCCGTCCCGTTGACAAAATATCAACCGATGGGAAACACGGAAGGCCATATATGCAAGGGCTGTAGACTGGTGATCGCATCTTATTGATTTTAGCAAGTCTTGGATAGAAATGAAAAGTGGAACCCCGGCGATCCCGGGGTTCCTGGATTTTGATGGGTTTATCTGTTCGCTTATTCTGCTCTGTTCTTGTTGACGATCTTGATGCACTCTTCGAGTATGTCAAGACCCTTGGCGAGCAGTTCCTCGGGCACGTTCAGAGGAGGTATGTATCTCACGACGGACTTTCCGCACGGGAGCAGCATCAGACCCTTCTTGAACGCCAGTTCGGTGATCTTGTCTCTGCTCGCAGCCGCGTGCTTCTTTGTCTTCCTGTCCTGGACGAACTCGTGAGCGAGCATCAGACCGACACCTCTCGTGTCACCGATGATCTCATACTTCTCCTGCATCTCGACGAGCCTCTTCTTCGTCTCTGCACCGAGCTTGGTCGCACGGGCGAGGAGCTTCTCCTCCTCGATCACTTTGAGTGCCGCCAGACCTGCTGCGTGTGACAACGACGCTCCTCCGAAGGTGTTGGAGTGTCTTCCGTACCTGTCGAAGTTCAACTTTGCGTCGACGATAGTCGCACCGAGCGGGAGACCGCCTCCGAGGGACTTCGCGCTGCAGATGATGTCGGGCGCGACGTCGAAGTGTTCGACCGCCCACATCTTGCCGGTCCTTCCTATTCCGGACTGGACCTCATCGTCGATGAACAGACACTTGTGCTTCCTCGTCAGCTTGAAGACGCCCTGCACGAACTCCTTTGGTGGGACGACGTATCCGCCCTCACCCTGGATGACCTCCATGCTGATCGCGGCGAGGTCGTTCGGCGGGATCTGGTTCTCGAAGTACACATCCTCGATCGCGCTGACGCAGTGCATGTTGCAGCTCGGGTACTCGAGGTTGTAAAGGCATCTGTAACAGTATGCGTATGGGACGTGGTAGACACCGGGCATCAGCGTTGCGGTGTACCCCTCTCTCTGGACCCACTTGCTGGCTGTCATCGACATCGCGCCGGTCGTCCTGCCGTGGAACGCGCCCATGAAGTCCATGAGCACCTGCTTGCCGGTCGCGCGCTTCGCGATCTTGATCGCGGCTTCGTACGACTCGGCACCAGTGTTGGAGAAGAAGACCATCTTCTTGTTCGCTCCGGGAGCGGTCTTCGCAAGTCGCTCGGCCATCTCGTTCTGCAGTTTGCAGTAGAAGTCAGTACCCGCGACATGCGTGTACTTGTCGACCTGGTCTTTGACTGCCTGGACGACCTTCGGATGCCTTGCACCGACAGTTCAGAACGCCGACACCGGCATAGAAATCGATGTACTTGTTGCCATCAACATCCTCTATGACGGTTCCCTCAGCCTTCTTGAATACCAGCGGCCAGGACTTTGTGGCCTTCACTAGCCACTCGTCATCCTTGGCAACTGCCTTCTTTGCCTCCGGTCCCGGGGGCTCTACTTTGATATCAGGTACTTTCTCCATGAGAAAACTCTCCCTAGTTTTTCCGTAAGCACATGCCTGATAAATCGATTATGGTAATACACAACTATTCTTGGCCAAAAATATCCGATTTCGAACCTGTGAATACGAAAACCGGATGAATTCGAAGAATTCGTTCGAATATATGCGATTTCGGGGGCTTCTCCTCATCCTCCGACGCATCCGTCCGTGTTCCTCAAATAGGTGCGATGACCTCCCACACATTGCAGGTCACCCAAAACGTATATAAAGGGGTCACATTTTAGGGGTAATCTCCTTAGAGGCTGTAGATTTGAGGTTTACTAGATTCGAGAGGGCGCGCATTATCGGCGCTAGAGCGCTCCAGATAAGCATGGGCGCGCCTGTATTGATGGACATAGGCGACGATAGTATCATAGACCCTATCGAGATCGCTATCCGCGAATACGATATGAAAGTCATCCCAATGACTGTCAAGAGAGAAGACTGAGGTATAACGATGGATGAGGCAGTAGCAGAGACAACGACGACGATTGAACCGCAGGGACCACAGCTGCTCATACCCGAGGAGGTCTACCTTACTTCCGGCGTTCATATCGGAACCCAGCAGAAGAGCGCCGACATGAAAGAATTCATTTTCAAGATCAGGACGGACGGTCTTTACGTCCTGGACGTCAAGAAGACGGACGATCGCATACGCGTCGCCTCGAACTTCCTGGCGAAGTACGATCCATCGAAGATACTCTTGGTTTCCGCAAGACAGTACGGACAGAAACCCGCCAAGGTGTTCGCCAAGATCGTCGGTACGTCCGTGGTCGCAGGCAGGTTCGTCCCTGGCTCGTTGACCAACCCGATACTTCCGGGCTTCGTTGAGCCCGAAGTCATATTCGTCACCGATCCCGCAGCGGATGAGCAGGCCCTCAGGGAGGCGCTCAGCGTGGGCATCCCGATCGTGGGCATCTGCGATGCCAACAACGAGACGAGGAACGTCGACCTGGTCATCCCGTCGAACAACAAGGGCAGGAGGGCATTGGCGACGATCTATTGGCTCTTGGCGAGAGAGGTCCTGAAGGCTCGCGGAGTCGTCAAATCAGACGATGACTTCAAGACGACCGTCGAGGAATTCGAGGCGTCCCTCTAGTGGGGCCCTCTACCATTCCCATCCATTTTTGAGGAAAACTATTACGGTGCCGAGACGATATTGTGTACTCGGGGTTTGTTGGTGGCGAGACATCCTGCCGTTGCCGGACAGTTCTACGAAAACGATGAGAGAGCACTAATCAAGCAGATCGAATCATGCTATCTGGGCGATCTCGGACCTGGAAGACTACCTGAGTTGAGGAAGGGCCCCAGACGAATCAAGGGCGGAATAGCCCCCCATGCCGGGTACATGTTTTCTGGGATGGTCGCAGCACACCTCTATGGGCGGATTGCACAGGACGGTCTTCCCGAGACGTTCGTCATATTGGGTCCGAATCACACGGGCAGGGGCACGGGCATGGCGATCACCGCGGAGGATTTCCAGACGCCTCTCGGCACAGTCAGAGTGGACCAGGAACTGGCAAAGGCGATCAGGAAGGATGTGATCGACGTCGATCCCGAGGCCCATTACTTCGAGCACTCGATCGAGGTGCAGCTGCCGTTCCTGCAGCATCTGTCGAGGGACATCAAGATCGTCCCCATCTGCATGGGCTTCCAGGATTACGACGCCTCGAAGAAAGTCGGCGAGATAATAAGGGACTCCGCGAAGGGTAAGGATATCGTCGTGATAGCATCCACCGATTTCTCGCATTATGTCACGAAGGGCACTGCCAAGGTGAAGGATTCGAAGGCTCTCGACGCCATCATGTCGATGGAACCGAAGAAATTGTACGATGTCGTCAGAGACGAGAACATCTCGATGTGTGGCTACGGACCGGTCATGGCGATGATGATCGCATCAGGAGCACACAAAGGGAAGGTCCTGAAGTACGCGACCTCTGGCGATGTCCATCCGATGAGGGACGTGGTCGGATACGCGTCCGCGATCTTTGAAAAGTAAAATTAGGTCGCATGGATATCCGAGGGTCCTATGTTCAGGCCGAAGGTAACATCCGGTGCGATACTGCTGATGTTCGTACTGACTTCGGTCTGGCTCTTGCTGGTGGTCATCGCACCTATGCTCGTCCCGAGCGATACGCTCACAGATCTGTCGGGACGGGTGGGATACCATGACAACGAGGCCCTCTTCTCGGAGCTCGACCTGGTCCCTCATGCTGTCTATTGGGTAGGGGACGGAGAGTGCCACCAGCTGGCCGACAGAAGCTACTTCATAAACGGGAACCAGATGCCGTTCTGCGCGAGGGATCTGGGATTGTTCATCGGCCTCGTCCTCGGCTCTGGGATCGTGACCTTCTACAGGTACAAGATACACCCCGTCTTCGTACTGATCGGCCTGTTGCCTATCGCATTGGACGGCGGCGTGCAGATGTTGACTGATTACGAGTCCAACAACACGCTCAGGATGATAACCGGTTTCATCGCAGGTTTCGTCTTGGCATTGCTCCTGGCGCACTTCATATTCGCTTTGCAGGAAGATTCACCCCACGATGCGGGCAAGCCTTCGCAATGACGCATGGGATTCCATGTGGAAATATGATATAGTGTGGATTCGATAATGAATCGCTCCAGCGGAGACGACAATCGCTGGGTCATATGGTGAACATCATGGAAAGACATCCCGGAGTTGCCCCGTTCATGGAACCATCTCCTCAGCCAGTGCAAACGCCTTCGAGCCGCAACTGCGTCACATGCGGTCGCGCGATCGATTGGCAGTCGAATGTATGTCCCTACTGCGGCCACGATTATAGGGCGATGATGGGACCACCGCCCAGGCCCAGGAGTTCAAAGCCCACCATTGCAGCTGTCCTCATTGTTCTGGCCGGCATCTTTGCATTGGGTCAGGGCATCATGTTCATGGTCGCAGACAACGCCTACATCGAGAGCATGGACCTTACATCGATAACCGATGCGGGCTACTCGATTTCCGAGATCAGGGACATGCTGAACACCTGCGGTATCATCGGCGTCCTGTTCGGCGTCATAGCGATCATTGGCGGGACGATTGCCTTCACGCGAAAGCATTACATGTTGGCGATGGTCGGAGCGGTGTTCGCGATCATCGGCCTGGGATTCCTCGTAGGTTCAGTCCTCGGTCTGATAGGCATAATACTGCTCGCGATGTCGAAGCAGGAATTCGAATGACAAGAATGTCTAGGTGATCATGTCAATCCATGGACTGGCACGTGTCCGCTACGAAGGACAATAAAATCATAGAAACTGTTTTATAATTTCCTTTGCCATTTCGTGTCCGGGCGGGTGGGATGCACCCACCTCTCAAATCTAGGAGGTAAAATAATGACATCAGCACCTGGAAGCACTGCCTCTAGGAACTGCGTTTCCTGCGGTCGTGCGATCTCTTGGGACGCGAACGTTTGTCCGTATTGTGGCCACGATTTCAGAGTAGCGATGGCTGGGCCTGCAGCGATGCAGAAGAAGGAGACCGCAATGCCTTTGATCGGTGGCATCATGATCATAATCGGCGCGATCATCGAATTGTTGGTGGGGGCGGGACTAGTAGCTGGTGGATCAGCTCTCCTGGGCCTCAGCTTTGGTGGGAGCGGCATACTGGTCGCTTGTGGCGCGCTCCTGATCATCGTTGCGATAGTCGCTCTGCTCGGCGGAGTGTTCGCGATTCAGCGTCGCCACTTCGGACTCGCCATCGTCGGCGGGATACTTGCGCTCGGAGGCTATTTCATATTCGGCCTGATCGGCCTAATTCTGGTGGCAGTCGCCAAGGACGAGTTCAAGTAGGAACCCAAGTTCCAAACCCCTTCAACAAACCACTTCTCTCATTTTCCAAGAAACCAGCGTTAGAAATCTATTTTTATCTATAATCTCTTCAAGCATCAGAAGTTATTGAGTCTGGAGGCAATCAATTGGATGACGTGAGTGGGGATATTGACAGGCCATGTATTGTATGTGGTCTACCAAAGCCGCTGAACTTCAAATATTGTCCTCAGTGCGGCGGTTCGGAGGATCCATCATATGGTCCGGGCCAGTTTCAGAGGAGCTATCTCAGGACTGGTGGTGCGCTGGTCGTCATCTCATCAATATTGACACTCGCTTTCGTCATCTTCTACCGATCGTACTACGATGCCGGTGAGACCTATCATTCGAGGTATCTCCCGGAAGCATACCAATCCTTGCTGAACATCTTGTTATTCATGCACGTCGTCTCCGGAGGTGCAGGAATCCTGGGAGGCACCCTTGCTCTGCTGAAGACGAGATACCGCATATCTCTGGTTCTCTGTCTAGCAAGCTCACTCGGATTGGCCTTCATGTTGTCGCTCGCAGGATCGGCACTGGTCGCCATATCCAAGAACGATTTCAGTGAAGAGAGATTGAAGAAGAATGTCGATTGGCTGGATAACAGACCTGCGTCTGGAGACCAACTCGAACACAGCATCATGACCCGCAGGGGTGAATGAGATGCAATCATCGATCCCCAAAGAACCACAACACTGCATTAGCTGTGACCTGCAAGTGCCAGACGATTCCAGGTTCTGCCCGCATTGTGGTTTCAATCTCAGAGTCCTCACCGAAGACCACGCTACACCTAGCAAGGATGATAGCTTGCTCATAATCTCAGGAGTCCTCCTCATACTGGCAGGCATATCGACCATCGTGAGTTCAGCACTCTCGATCTATTACTATGTCGGGTTGGCTGATTATATCGACTATTCCGCCGCCCCTCAGCTGATGCAGCTGTCAGTGCTCATGTTCGTTGGTGGCATCATAGTCGTAGGCGGGATCCGCGCGATGACGGGCAACAACTTCGTCTTTGTGATCGTATGCAGCGTCCTCGCCCTGTCGAACTACTACGTGTTATCATTGGTCTCGTACGCCGACATCAGTGCACACATTTCCTTTGGCGCGTCGATCGGCCTGGCGGCTCTCATTTTCATAGTGTCCATCAGGGATAGATTCGTGAGTTGAGGTTCTCCGTACCAGCCACACGACCCGTTCAGATCCTCTTTATCATGCCGAGCTCAGGCTCGTAGACATCGCCCTTGTCCAGCAGGTTCGCGACGATCTCTTCTAGCCGTACCTTGTCGATCTTCTTCGACTTCGCGGCCTCGACCAGCTTGTCCCACTGGGCCCCTTTGCCACCGGTGTTCAGATTGTCGATGAGCGCGAGTACGGTGCCATCTTCGTCCATGCCGACCTTGACATCACTCATCTCGTCCTCGGCGGAGGCCTGCTCCTTCTTCGCGGCTGGTGACGGTGGCTTCTGCTTCGGGGTCGCATGTGACGGCACGCCCTCCTCGGCATGGTTCGACCACTTGTCCGGAAGGACCGACCTGAGTGCCTCCCGCACGGAGTTCCTGAATCGCTCGAGGTCGATATCCTTGTAGTACTCGACCGCTCTGACGACTCCATCGGCAAGGTTCTCCGGGTATCCGAGCTTCATGAGCTCTCCGACGCTCGGCTCCGCCATCTGCATCGCGTCCCTGACGGCGTCGATCCTGACCAGCGTGCTCTTAGCCGCCTCGAGTATCCAATAATCCCTCATCTCGGCGTCGACCTCTACGACGTTCTCGGGCCTGATGCTGAGGTACTTCACACCTTCCTCCGGTGAATACGCCCTGCTCTTCCCGACTACGGCTGCGAACGCTGGTGGCGACATCTTCGACAGGGACCTTGCGGCGGTCGGTTGATACTCACCGGCCGATACATAGAACGTACCTGTCGGGTCCGTCACCTTCGCCCTGTACCTCGCCTTCCCGTCTCCACCGACGTCTTCTATGTCCGTGGCCACGCCAACGATCATCATCCTGTTGACCTTCGCGCCGAGGGGGGTGATTATGTACGATGCGGGCTTCTCGCCATCGCCCGTGTATTCCAGTGTCGATGAGTTGTACTCCTCGGCGAATATCCGCCACGCGACCTCGCGGGCGTTCATCTGCTCTCCTCCAGGTCGACAAGGAGTTTCTCGACTTCCTGCTTGACATCGTCGAACCCGAACCTGGCGTCCCTGACTATCATCGATAGGCCGTAATCGTCGGATGTCACATTCCCTGATAGGGTGACGACCTTCAGCATCAGTCGCTCCTCGATGACGTCCTTGACGACATCGAAGTTCATGGCCTGCTTCGCCTTCTCCATTGATTCGTCCAGGGTCGTGTCGGCCAGCTTCTCAGTTAGCTCGCGCCCTATTACCACGCTCACCGCTCCGCTGCCATCGTCGACGATGGCCTTGATCCTCAGGTCCGGCACGCCGTCCACGCGTCCGTGCACCTTGCACATGCTCTTCTGCAGCGCGCGCTTGCATTCCGGGCACCTCATGATCAGTCCGGAACCGTCCCGCACCTCTATCAGGGCGCCCTTGACCGTCACATCGGCCGCGCCTCCCTTGGAGGCTATGTCCGATATCATGGACATCCCGGTCTTCTGGAGTTCCTCGATCGTCGGGAACTTCTCCTTCACCTTGGTGACCTCCGCGCGGTCGTCGAAGTTGAGCTGTGGGATGCCTCTCCATCCCTTCACGGTCCCTTTCGATATCCTGAGTATGTCTCCCTGCTTCACTTTGAAATCGGACCACGCAGTGAACTGCACCTTGCCGGTCTCGTCAGCGATCACGCCGGAGAAGATCTTCTTCGACTCGCCCTTCACCATGACGTCCCGACCCTCGACCGAGAGCACACGCCCCTTGGTCTGCACATAGCCCATGCCCTCTCTGAGGTCGTTTATGGTAGCGATCTTCGGAGGACCGTCGGCGACCTGTATCTCCCCGATCGTGGACTCGGCCTCCTTCTTGATGGTCACCCTGTTGCCGAAATTGATCTGCACACGTCCCTGGTACTCCCTCGAGTACGCACCCTTGACGGAGATGACCTCGCCCTTCGACAGCTGCAGCCCCTCGGTCTCCCAGGCGGTGTATGGGAGGGTCGTGGACTCGTCACCTATGAATCCGTAGATGATCATCTTCTTCTCCCCCTTCGAAGTGATCTCCTTGTCATTCGCTGAGAGCACCTTCGCGACGAAATCCACGTTCGGCTCGTTGGGCCTTATCTCAGCCAACTTCCTCTGAAAACCCACGGAGAAGTCCTTCATCTCTCCACCGTATCTCTTCACGATGGTCTCCTTGGCTTTTGGTATGCTGAGCCTGTAGACGTCGACGTATTTCTTCAGCTCTTCAGCGATCTCATCCTCAGACAACTTATCCCCGAGCGCCCTGGCGATCTCTTGTACGTGGGGCGCTAGATTCTCTATCTGCATTACAAATCCCCCAATGTTGTGGAGCAGCCGTTTCGTCCTCTGCTGCTGAGTATGGGAGTGTGGATTGGTCATATAAATGGGTCTGTCAGAGGTGCGCGAAAGTAGGGTCAGTACGCACGAATACGAGCAAAGGTTATTGAAACGGAGGGGTATCCCGGTCCGGTCGGGGGTACTAGATTGAGGTTTAGGAAGGGGAGATTGGCTGCCTGTTTGTTGATCGGACTTGTGTTTCTGATGCCCGTTAGCGTCGTGGGCTCTCCGCCATCGGACGATGATGGCGTCAAGGAATGGACGATGCTCGTGTTCTGGTGTGCGGACAACAACCTGGAGTTCTGCACCGATTTCGCGATGGATGCCTGGGAGCGCGCGCTGACGTGCAATGATGAGGTGAACTTGATCGCCATGGTAGATCTCCTCTCCGTGAACGGCACGTGGATCTACGAGGTCGAAGGCGGGGATTCACGGATCGTCAAAGAATATCCAGAATTGAACACATCGGACCCGGACGTCCTGAAGATGTTCGTTGAGTATGGGATGGAGATGTATCCTTCTGAGAAGACCATGTTGGTCGTGCAGGACCACGGTTTCGGATGGCGTGGGATGTGCAAGGACGAGACCAACGGCAGCTCGTTGATGTCGGTGGACGGCCTCGCGAACGCGCTGGTCGAGGTGAAGGATGCCCGAGACGGCAAAGGCGTCGACCTCCTGGCGTTCGATGCGTGCAGCATGTCGACGATAGAGGTCGCCTACGAGTTCAGGAACGCTGTCTCGTACCTGGTGTCGTCGCAGACCGTGGTGCCATACGATGGCCTTCCGTACATGATGACTGTGAGCGACATGGTCGCATATCCAGAGATGTCCCCTGAGGAACTCGCAGCGGACATCGTGGAGGACTATGTGGAATATTACAGTGACAAATGGAACTACGAGCACATCTATTCGTACAGCCAGGATTACTCTACGGTGGCCGCCTTGAACATGTCGCACATGCAGGATGTCGGGGACGCGTTCATCGACTTCACTGAAGTGCTGGCATCCGAGATGGACAAACACCTGAGTCATGTGATGTCCGCTCGCATGGACGCCACGATCGGCAATTGGGCGAACATCGGCGGATGGGAGTGGCAGCCGGACCTCGGTGTGTTCATGGAGGACCTCGTGGGTGTGATCAGCCCTGAGCTCGATGCCACGATCGAGGACTTCTTTGGAGCGCTCGACGCCGCGATGGTGCTAGAAGCGCACAGCGATAGGTATGATGGCAGGGTGCACGGCCTGAACGTGTACTTCCCGCCGTCCCAGTCGATGTACGATTCGTGCGCCTATTGGTGGGCGAAGATGTTCGTCTACCACGAGAGCAACCTGGACATCGTCTCGGAATCCCAATGGTACGAGTGCCTGATGAAATACTACGGCACGATCTGATCCGAAGATGGTCACTCGTCTGGGATGTCGTTGAGCCTATCGGCGCGCCAGCCAACGAGGGAGATCCGCTCCCTCCCCATCAGCTGGTCTACTCCGTCGTATCGTTCCCTGAGGGCTTCCATGGCCTGTTCGTGCACATCGTCCGGGACGTCCCATTGGTCGGAGAAAGTCCTCGTCTGGTAATTCTCGATCATCACGCCCGCATCGACGGGATGGATGTGCCTCGCGATCTCCCTGGATGTGTCCGGTTCTAGCAACTCCGTGAGTTCGAGCTCCCTGAGTCCCAGGTCTATCAACGGGTACCCTAGCTCCTCGCATGTGTCCGCGTAGAACCGCCTGAACCCCTCCACTTCGGAGTCCTCCTTGGAGAACACGACCGAGAGCATCCGTCCAGTAGTGACCCGAGCGATCTCCTGCATCGCGCTCTCCCAGTCTGATATGAGGTGCATGACATGGACGCTTATCGCGTCCTCGAACGAATCATCGACGAACGGTAGACAGCACATGTCCGCTCGGACGAGGTCGGTCGTCCCCTTCTGCGCTGCCTTGCCCAACATGCGTTTCGATAAGTCGACCCCGATGACGGAGAACCCCATCTCCTGGAGCGGCTTCGCGAACCTGCCAGTGCCGACTCCTGCATCCAAGGTCCTGCCATCCGCGCTCAGCTCCTTCTCCAGAGCCCTGAGGATGGTGCCCATGATGTCGTCAGGATACTTCCTCGTCTCGTCGAACTTGTCGGCGACCCGGTCGAACGACTTGGGATTTTCCGTCATGGTCTCATGGGGCAATCATATGCATGGTAATTCAATCATGCGATTGCGGCGACCCAGCTCACGCTGGGTGGTCGAAATATCAGTAGAAACGATGTCTGGGAGGGCTCACTGCGTGAAGGTCTCGCCCTTCTCGTACTTCTCCCTGAGGTGCTTGAGGACGATCTCCCTGTCCCTCCTCAGATGGCTCTCGTACCAGACCTTGATGACATCCCCGAGTATCTCGTGGTACTTCTTCTCGTCGAACTTGGTGATCGGTATGTCCATGAGCACGTAGTTGCTGAAGATCCTCTTCCATCCAGCGTACTTATAGTAGTGCTCCCCCTCGCAATATTCGAATGCGAGTCTGAAATTGGTCTGGCTGTCGACGCTGTAGAACCATGCCTTGAGCGAGTCGCCTACCCTGCCCTGGGTGCGGTCCGTGAGGGCGACGTTCTCGACGCCACCGAAATTGAAGTCCGGCTTCATGTCCCACTGCTCGGGATACACGACGAAGTGTGCGAAATTGGACGGCTCCGGAGACATCGTGTAGTGCACATTGATCTTGTTGAACCTGATCCAGATCCTGAAGAGGTCCTGCAGTAGGTTCCTGTTGATTTCTATCTTCTGTGTGTTCTGCTCGACCTGGTTGTCTGTGATCTGAAGTGTCTTCTTCTCAAGCTCCTCGTCGAGCGTTGCGAACCAATCAGCTTCTTTCTCTTCGGCCTTGGCCATGCGCATCCCTTTGAATGGTCATGATATTACATGAATATAAGACTTTGGTATTTATTCAGAACGACGATTATTTTTCTGGCTACCCCTGATTTGCCGTTCGGAAGGGTCTTCCCAAGGATGGGTTCTCCACAACAACGTAGAAGTAACCAAATCTGGTTCACGGAAGAGGTACCATGGGCTTCTGGGATTCGCTCATCGACTGGTTGGATCAGTATCAGGCAGACCCTGTCACCTACCTCCTGCTGTTCTTCCTGTTCTGCGTCGCTGCGTCGATCATACTCCCCATACCCGTGGAGATACTGCTGGTCGTGCCTGGTGTCCCATTCGTGTACAAGGCCATAGTGATGGGTCTGGGGAAGGGCGTGGGCGCCATCGCCGTCTTCTACATAGGCGCGGAGATTGAGCAGGTAGTGCGCAGATTCTCCAAATGGCGATGGTTCAAGTGGCTCCTGGACAAGAGCGAGATATTCGTTCGAAGGTACGGGTATGTCGCGATGTACATAATCATGTCCATACCGGGCATGGTCGACACGATACCGCTCTACATCTTCTCCATCATGAACAAGGAGGGGGAGCTCATGACCCTCAAAGGTTTCGCCATCGTCAATGTCTTGGCGGGGATGACCCGGGCGGCGCTGATATACGCACTGTTCTACATCTTCAACATACAGCTTTTCGGCTGATGATCCGTATAATATGACGATCAGTGTCTGAATGATCACGTGATTTTCTGCACGGACTTCAGCAGCACGAGGTTGTCTTCCATCTCGAGCTCGAAGAGCTTCTGCGGTACGGTCGTCATCCGCATCTTAGGGATGCTCAGATAGTGCCTTATCCTGTCTCCCGCGCGGTCTGTCCTGATCTCCATGACGCCATCGAAATCGTGGGCCATCATGCTGAACAATTCTTCCCTGATGCCCATCGGGAACGTATGGATGACCACGGTCTCGAACGCCCGAAGGTCGGCGAACGCTCTCCTTCCCCATCGCATGATCTCTATCGGCGTCCGACCGGTCAGGGTGCCGGGAACGCTCTCGCAGACGGCCCTCAGACCTTTCAGGTTCGGCAGGCGCTCCACCGCCGACGCGAGGCCGTCCTGGAGCATGCGCTCGTCGTCGACCTCGGTGACTGTGATTATCTTGTTCTGTACCTCCTGCTCGATACCCATGGCGGACGTGCGCTTGTGCAAGGAATAACAATCGAGTATGATGAGCTGGTCGTTCGCTATGGGCTCCAACACGTCGAACCCCTGCTGCCTAAGGCTCCTGATGAGGCTGGCAGGAGGTCGCGAGAGGCAGCAGTATATCGCGGGGAAGCCATGTTTCACGCCCTCGGCTATGAACTGCTGTAAAATGCATTCCGTGAAGTTGGACGGTTCCGCCCTGATGGCGACCGTCGAATTGGTCGGTATCCCTCCCTGGAGCAGAGTGTCCAGCCCATGAACGCCGCATGGCACCCTTGCGATTATCATTTTCCTCCATCGTGTGATGGCCGCCGTGGGTATTTGCCGTTTGCTGCAACTATGCGGTCACCTGCTCGGCGGAGACTCTATCACGGTCTCGGGCTCGTCCTTGTGAGCGAACCTGATGAGCAGGACCGCTGCTATGACGAGGGCGATGCCTGCGATCTGGATCCAGTTGATCGCCTCGCTGATGATGATGACTGCGAGGATGACGCCTGCGACCGGCTCTATGCCCGCGATTATGCTAGCCTTGCTGGCCTGGATGTGTCCGAGGGCCATCATGGCTATGACGAACGCGATCGTGCCAGGCACCAGCCCTATGAGTAGGATGTACAGCCAAGCATCCGTGCTGAGCGATGTCTCCATCAGGGCGAACGGATTGACTATGATGATCAGGGCCGGCAGCATCAGGATGGACATGTACAATGCGACCGTGTTGGACGAGTACTTCACCATGAACTTCTTCGCCCAGAGATAGTAGACCGCTGCGGCCACGGCGGTGAACAGGCCGAGGCCGATCCCCCAGATGTTCAGTCGCATGTTGTCGAGGTCGTATGCTCCCGCGATGAGGATCGCTCCGATGAATGTCAGTGGGAGCGCGATCGCTTTCACGGCCGTCATCTTCTCTCCGAGGAGGAACACCGAGGCGATCGTGACCATGCTGGGGTAGGTGTACAGGAGTACGACTGCGGTTGCGACCGAGGTCAGGTCTATCGCGTTGTACCACGCGAGAGAGAAGAGCGCACCCGTGATGGTGGCGAACACGAGCAGGGCCGGCAGGTCTCGCGCGCTCACCCTGAACGCCTTCTTGTCGAAAATGGCGAGGATGACTGTCAGGACGATCGTGCCAGACAGGGCTGCGAATACGGCCACCTCGTTCGCGGTCGCCCCTTTGTCGTCGATGGCGATCTTGGTCAATGTGCCCGAAGTGCCCCACAGCACTGCGGCTGCCGCCATCATTCCGTATGCCATGTTCTTGGTTATCTTCACCACTGCGGGCACCTTTGACAGGGGTACGGCGATGCCCTTGATGAACCTACCTCGGAACCATTATGAATGTGTGAATGTAAGGCAACAGTGTTATATGGTGTCACGGAGTTTGTGGGCACTGCGCGGGATAGAACATCCTTTGGGGGAGAGCATGGCGAACACCTCGATTCTGGTTCGTTGTGGCAGCTCTGGAGCTAATCGGTCATTCATCATTCCGCGGCATGAGTCTTCTTGCCACCGCTGTTCTTGCCGAGCATGAGCAGTAATGGCACCGCGACCAACGCCATGACGGCTCCGTATGTGAACGTGGCGGATGGTCCGTAACTGTCCCAGAGCAACCCTGCTATTATGCCTCCTGGGAGCATAACGAGTCCCACTGCCGTGTGGAACGCTCCCAGTGCGGAGCCTCTGAGGTCTCTGGGTACGAAGTCCACCACATATGCTTTGAGCACGCCCTCAGACGATCCTTTGTAGAATCCGAACAGCGAGAAGCCGATGATGAGCGGGAGAAGGGATTGCGCGGAGGCCATGACCACCGATGTGACGGCGAATAGCAGGAAAGACATGATTATGACCGGTTTCCTCCCTACCCTGTCCGAGAGGCTCCCCGATGGTATGGCCACTAGGACGAATACCACGTTGAACAGGACATAGAGGAGGATCGCGGTGACATTCGACAGCCCTGAATCGATCGCCTGCAGGATGAAGAATGCGTAGCTTATCTCGCCGATGTAGAACACCATGACGACGACGATTATGGACCAGAAATCCTTGTTCAGGGTCCGCATCTCAGCGACGAACCTGCGTCTCCTAGGCGATTTGGTGCCTTCCTTCTCCTTGACGAACAGCGCAACGAGTACAGCGGCGAACGCCGGTATCGTCGCGAATATGAATATGAGCCTGTACTGGGCCAGCTCCTCCATGCTGGATGCATATGCCAGTATGATCAAGGCGATGATCGGGCCTATCACTGCGCCCGTCGAATCCATCGCCTTGTGGAACCCGAACGCCTTGCCCATCTTGTCCGGCGCCGTCGAATCCGCTATGAGGGCATCTCTGGGCGCGCTCCTGACCCCCTTCCCTATTCGCTCGGTGATCCTGATGCCCAGGACCTGCCACGGAAGGGTGGCGAGTATCAACCCTGGTTTCACCGCCGAGCTTGCTCCGTAACCTCCCAGTATGAATGGCTTGCGCCGGTTGAATTTATCAGAATACCATCCGGAGACGACCTTGATCAAGGATGCGGTGGTCTCGGCAGCTCCCTCTATCAGCCCGATGACGAGACCCGTTGCCCCTATGGCCGTCAGGAACATCGGGAGGATGGGGATGATCATCTCGCTGCTCATGTCCGTGAGCAGGCTCACGACCCCGAGGATCATCACGTTCGTGCTGACGCCCGTGAGCAGCCGCCTTTTTGTCTTGCTGCCCCGATCACTTTCGCCCTCGACAGTAATGGTCTCGCCCTCTTATCAGCCGGTGGGGTTGAGTGGTTCACAAGATATTAGGTTATGGCGTTGGTACGAACACCAAGGTCCTGATCGCGCTCTCAACGAGATGACATAATCTGATTGATGGTGGGCATCCTCGCCGAGGACGATGTCCTCATCTGCGTGCTCAACGGATTCGATATGCCGCTGCTCGGACGTGATATCATGTGGCGGTGAGGGAATTGCCAGTGTTCGATTATCCGACGCCACTCATCACCTGGTTTATAAGCTCATAAAGGACAAGCTTTAAATCAATCAATAGAATATGTGCGACAATGGTTCCAAGGGAACGCATCCAGAAGATACTCGAGAGCTACGATCGGGACAAGCTCACGATAGCGACGGCGTGCTCTCACACATCTCTTCAGATTTTCGACGGTGCCCGAAAAGAGGGCCTGAAGACACTGGGCATAACCATCGGTCAGAACACCAAGTTCTACGATGCCTTCCCTAAGGGCAAACCCGACGAGTTCTTCAAGGTCAAGTCATACCTCGACCTTCTGGACATGAAGGACGAGCTATTGGCTAGGAACGTCATCATCGTCCCTCACGGCTCGTTCGTCGAGTACATGACCCCCAAGAACTTCGAGGAGCTCGAGGTCCCCACATTCGGGAACAGGCGTGTGCTCGAGTGGGAGAGCAACAGGGAGATGGAGCGCGAATGGCTCACATCCGCCGGCATCGAGATGCCGAACAGGATCGAGGACCCGAAGATGATCGACCGACCCGTCCTCGTGAAGTACGACGGCGCGAAGGGTGGCAGGGGCTTCTTCATCGCGAAGGATTATCCTGACTTCAAACTCGGCATAGACCACACGCAGCGATTCACGATACAGGAATACATCCTCGGCACCAGGTACTACATCCACTACTTCTACTCGCCAATAAGGGCCGAGGGGTACAAGCTCAAGAAAGGTGTCCTCGAGATGCTCAGCGTCGACAGAAGGGACGAGTCGAACGTAGATGAGATGTACAAGCTGGGCGCGCAGGAGGAACTGAAGAAGCTGGGTTTCTATCCGTCGTTCGTCGTCACCGGCAACATACCTGTGGTGGTGCGCGAATCGCTTCTGCCGAAACTCTTGGAGATGGGCGAGAGGATCATCGAGCGCTCGATCGAGTTGTTCGGGGGCATGATAGGTCCGTTCTGCATCGAGAGCATCGTCACCGATGATCTCAAGATCAAGGTGTTCGAGATATCGTCCAGGATCGTCGCGGGGACCAACCCGTTCATATCAGGGTCGCCATACGCGGACCTGATCGAACCTGGCCTGTCGACCGGGCGCCGTATCGCCCAGGAACTGAAGTTGGCCAACGAGAAGGACATGCTCATGGAGGTGCTGTCTTGAACCGACAATTCTTCTTCATAATCGCGGATTCCGAACTCGAACTGATTCCAGAGGAGCTGCTGAACGAGCGATGCATACTGAACAACGCACGAGGCCGTGGTAAGGCTCCCGAGAAGATACTCCTCGACGCCTCCCATCACCACCCGGCGTTCACCAAGCTGAGGGATTCCGACCGTCGCGGAAGGCCCGACATCATACATTTCTACCTCATGCTGTGCCTCGACTCCGACCTGTCCGCACAGGGCAGGCTCAGGACATTCGTGCACACGAGGAACGACGATGTCATCGCCATCAACCCTGAGACGAGGCTTCCACCGAGCTTCCCGAGGTTCGTCGGGCTCATCGAGACGGTCTTCGAGAAGCAGATAGTGCCATCGACCGAGAACCCGCTCCTGGAACTGAGGCAGAAAGTCCCCCTTGCGACGCTGGTGCAGGCGCTGAAGCCGGACACCGTCATAGTCATGGATTCCGATGGCGAGAAGGCCGAGATGCTGCCGGAGAAGTTCGCCAATATCGAGGGCGAGCGTGTGGTAGTCATCGTCGGAGGTTTCTCGAAGGGGACGTTCCGATCCGACCTTTCGAAGCTGAACCCAATCAAATATTCTCTTGGCGACAGGATGATGAAGGTCTGGACGGTCACATCCAAAGTGCTCTGCGCGATAGATATGTCAGAGAAGATGACCGATGTGTTCGGGACGAAGCCGGAGCCGAAGCCTGCGACAAAGGAGAAGGAGAAGGCGAAGCCCAAGCCTAAGAAAGCTTCAAAACCTCGTCCCGCTCCGAAGAAGAAAGCGGCATAGAGGCCCCGTCCCTTATGGCTACGGACCGGTTCTTTCCGCGGACGACCCTGCCGATTATCGCAGAGTCTATCTTCCTTCTCTTGAGCGCTCGTACGAAGCTGATCGCATCGTCCTTCGAGAATGTGGCGAGGAGCGCACCGGAACCAAGCAGCCCCAACGGGTCGATCCCGTAGTGTGCGCATATCTTCCGTGTCTCATCCTTGATCGGCACCTCGTCGATCCACAGCTCGACAGATTTCCCTGAGGCTTCCGCGAGTTCGTTCACGCCCATCGCGACACCGCCCTCAGTCGGATCGTGCATCGCGTGCACATGATGTTCCAGTGCGAGCAACGCCTCACGCGCGATGGACAAGCCAGGGTCTGTCAGGAACCGGGAAGCGCGGTCCAAGGTCTTCTTGCCGAGCACATCCATGAGCTCAGTCCTCCTCTCTCTCGCTATGAGCGCGGTGCCCTCGATGCCTGCGCCCTTCGTGAGGACGATGGAATCCCCGACCTTCGCTCCCGAAGTCAATATCGGCTTCCGGTCGATGAGCAATCCGTGCATGTCCCCGACGACTATCGGATGATCTATCCCTGGGGTCACTTCGGTATGCCCTCCGGTGACGGCAACCCCGAGACCTCTCGCAGCGGACGAGATCTGCTTGAATATGTCTTCGACGAGTCCCTCATCCGATCCTTCGGGCAACAGTATCGTCGCCTGGAACCAACAGGGCTTCGCACCCCTGGTCACCACATCGTTCGCGTTGACGTGCACGGCGTACCATCCGATCATGTCCGAAGCGTATGTGACCGGGTCAGTCTTGAGCACCAGTATCTGTCCGCCGAATTTGACAAGTGCAGCGTCCTCGCCCAACTTAGGGCCGAGGATCACCCTGGGGTCACTAGCCCCGGTGTGCTTGAGCATCTTTTTCAGGACCGATGGCGGGAGCTTGCCCGTTCGCAGAGGCATCTATCGTTCGAAAGCGATAGCGGCATAATAGTGTTTTGTTTGGATTCGACATCTGTCCGGCAAGTTGACGAAACTTGAACACCAATGCTTTATATCGGTGGGATTCCTGACACCTTTCGGGCGAGTACAATGATCGCAGAACGCATACAACGCGTGAAAGAGTCAGGCACGATGAAGATGAAGGAATTGGCCGGCCAGAAGAAGGCTGAGGGCAAGAAGATCATATCCTTCACCGTCGGAGAGCCGGATTTCGACACGCCAAAACACATAGTGGAGGCAGCGAAGAAGGCATTGGACGAAGGCCAGACAAGATACCTCAACGGTCCAGGACTGCCAGCGCTCAGGGAGGCGATCGCCAAGATGAGCAAGGCAGACAACGGCATACCGTGCGACTCCTCCAATGTCATGGTCGCGCCTACGAAGATGGCCATGTTCGAGACGATCATGGCCACCATCAACCCTGGTGAAGAGATGATAATGCCTGACCCTGCATGGGTGTCCTACGAGCCGGCCTGTGCACTTGCAGGCGGAAAGGCGGTCCCGGTCACGACCAAGGAGGAGACCGAGTGGCGTCTGCTCCCCGAGGATGTCGCCGAGATGATCACTCCGAAGACGAAGATGATACTGCTCAACTCACCCTCGAACCCCTGCGGATCCATCGCGACCAAGGAGGACATCAAGGGGATCGCAGACCTCGCGAAGGACCACGACCTCGTCGTGCTGTCAGATGAGGTCTATGAGAAGATCGTGTTCGACGGGCACAAGCACTATTCCATCGCAGCCGAGCCCGGCATGTTCGACCGCACGGTCACCATAAGCGGGTTCTCGAAGACCTATGCCATGACCGGCTGGAGGCTGGGCTGGTTGGTCGCGCCGAAGCCGTTGTTCAAAGCCATCAACAAGGTTCAGCAGCACTCGATCACCCACGCTACGACCTTCGCACAGTACGGCGGCCTCGCGGGGTTGACGGAATCGCAGGACTGCGTGAAGGCGATGGTCAAGGAGTTCTGTGAGCGCAGGGACCTCATAATGAAGCTCATCAAGGAGATACCCAGACTGCACTGCGACACGCCCAAAGGCGCGTTCTACGCCTTCCCAAGGTACGAAGGGGACATGGACTCAATGGAGATGGCGATGTACCTCATGGACAAGGCAGAGGTCGCGGTCACGGGCGGAGAGGCGTTCGGTGCCGCGGGCAAGCAGCACCTTAGGATCTCATACGCCACGAACAAGAAGAACATCGAAGTCGGCATGGAGCGCATCAAGAACGCGCTGGCCTGATCCGAACCGACCAAACCCCTTATCTCAGTTTTCTAGACTGTTTCCTGCCATTGCTCTTGACGACTTTCTTACGGATGACCTTTGGCTTCCCGGCTATCATGTCTTTGGCTGGGTATTTATCGAGGTCCATCCTCTTCATTATCATATGAGGCTTGAACCCCATCTGGCCCCAGGCGGCCCTCGCCTCGAAGTTCGCGGCGGCGACGCTCAGATCGGCCGTCCTGACCTTGTTCTTGTAGAACCACTTTAGACAGACCTTCAGCATCTCTCTCGTGATGCCCTTCTTGCGCAATTCCGGCTTCACGTATGCGTCGGAGATGGTGCCCAAAGTCTTCTCCTTGAAGATGGGCGCGTTCGGCGATAGCATACAGAGCATGAAACCCACGATCTCCTCGCCCCGTTCAGCCACCACCAGTTTCGTGCTCTTCTCTGAGAACTTCTTCGAGACATACTTGGACCATTTCTCGCGGCCGTCCTCCGCCGGAAGGAAGTGCATCGAGAGTTCAGAATGATGCGCGACCAGATCCTCCCACAGGTCAACGACCTGCTCAAGGTCCTCTTTGCACGCTTCGCGTATCTCTATCCTGGTCTGAGCTATGCTCTCACCTACTACTCCTGGCTATGCCGCGATGTGATTCAATCCACTTAAAGCCTGATGTAGGTCGCGGAGGTGAGGTCAGGGATCGCCTTGACCTTCTCGAGCACTTCAGGTGACACTGAATCATCTATCTCGAGGATCATCATCGCAGGCCCTCTGGTCTCCTGTCTGGCGACTTCCATGCTCGCGATGTTGACGTCGTTGTCTCCGAGCACGGTGCCCACCTTTCCGATCATGCCTGGCTTATCCATGTGCGATATGAGCAGCAGATTCCCTTCGGGCACGATGTCCACTTTGTTGCCATCGATCTCCACGAGTCTGGGGCCCTTGTCCGCGATGAGCGACCCTGCGACGGAGGTCGCGTGACTGTTCGTGTGCATCGTCACCCTTATGAGGTTCTTGTACGGGCCCGAATCATCCGAGGTCGATGTGACTATCTCTATGCCTCTGGTCTTCGCGAAGTTCAGCGCGTTGATGTAGTTGACATTGAACTCTTCGGAGATCGGGTTCAGCAGCCCGGTGACGACGGAAGCGGCGATGATCTTGGTATCCTTCTGTGCCAGCTCCCCCCTGCACGATATCTCCACTTTGCCGGTCCCGCACTTGCCCAGCTGGCATATGAATGTGCCCAGCGCCTCGGCCAACGGCATGTACGGCACTATCTCCGGGTCGAGTTTGGCCGGCAGGTTGACCGCGTTCCTGATGACTTTGTCCTCCAGGTACGCGATGACCTGCTCCGCGATCTCGGAGCCCACATCCTCCTGGGCCTCGTTCGTGGTGGCTCCGAGGTGCGGTGTGAGCACGACATTCTTCAGGGTGAGCAGCTTCGAGCCCTTCGGTGGCTCCTCTGAATACACGTCCAGGGCGGCGCCTGCTATCCTTCCTTCGGATAGTATCTCGTAGAGTGCGTCCTCGTTCACGACGCCCCCTCTCGCGCAGTTGATGAGCATGGCGCTCTTCTTCATGTGGGACAGCTCGGTCTTTCCGAGCAGGTCCTTCGTCTGTGGCGTCAGAGGCGTGTGGAGCGATACGAAGTCCGATTCCTCGAGGAGCCGGTCCAATGTGACGAGCCTCACATGCAGCTTGACGCCGACTTCCGGGGACACGAGCGGGTCGTACGCGATGGTCTTCATGCCCAGAGCGCCTGCGCGCCTAGCCACTTCGGCACCGACTCTCCCAAGCCCGATTATCCCGAGCGTCTTGCCGGAGACCTGCAGCCCTTTCAGCTCCTTCCTCTTCCACTCGCCCTTCTTCATGGATGCGTCCGCTTCCGCTATCTTCCTCGCGAGAGCGAATATGAGTCCGACGGTGAGCTCAGCGGTCGATATGACGTTCCCAGATGGCGCGATCATGACGAGTATCCCACCCTCGGTCGCCGCTGGTACATCGACGTTGTCTATGCCTATGCCCGCCCTTCCTATTACCTTGAGCTTGGATGCCTTGATGATGTTCTTTGTGACCTTGGTCGCGCTTCTGACCAAGATCACATCGTAGTCCTTGATGATCTTTATCAGTTCGTCTTCTTTCAGGCCAGTCTTCACGTCTACCTTGTAACCCTTGGCCTTCAGCATATCCACGCCGCTCTTTGAAATCTCGTCTGCGACGAGTACTCTCATCTTGCTCACCTTCTCTTCGCCAATTCTACTTGGCGAAACTGGAACTGAGACTCCCCGATATCAATGTGTTGGAAGTGGCCAGCGTTCAAGTGTTCCTTTTTGTGCTATGGCCTCGCATTTCATGTCGAACATTGTCCACGGGGCGATGCTATTCGAACGTGAGCACCTGCAGCTTTCGGTTCTGCGCATCCTCGACATAACCCCTATATATCCACCGCATGTTGTGGAGAGGTGGAGTTCAATGCCCGCGATAAAGCGTCGAGCCTCGATCAATTGCAAGCTCGGTGACGCTTTCGAATACGTTGCAGATTGGAAGAATTTCGCCAACTACATACCGATGTTCGTCAAGATCGAGCCGACCAGTTTCGTACAATATGGTCCAGGGACCTCGCTCGATATGACCATGAGGCTGGGCACAAAGGTCGTGATGACCACCACTCTGGACGTCGTCGACTTCTTGAAGAACAGGCTCATCGTCATGAAATCCCATCGAGGCATAAGGACCAAGACGAAGTGGGAGTTCAAGGACATTGGCGGAAAGATACTGGTCACACTCGACTTCGAATACGAACTCCCGCCAGGGTTGACTCTCAGAGAAGGCGAGATGAACATGTTGGCGAAGGATCTGGAAGATTCTTGGGCGAAGAGCCTGGATATGCTGAAATGGATCCTAGAATCGATGCCGCCCAGCTCTGATGACGACTATTGAGATCATGCGCCCGGCGGCAGCATGTTCGGTATGCCGTCCTCGATCGGGTAATCGATCTTGCACTTGGCGCATCTGATGCTTCCCGCGAGCACTTCCTTGGAGTCCTCCTTGTCTATCTTGAGTTCCAGCGGATGGTGCTTGCAGACGGGGCATGCGAGTATGTCCATGAGGTTCTTCTTCATACCTGACACCAGGGACTGTATGGCGAAGCGGTAATAAGTCTTTCATGGAGACTGTCCCTGCCAAGCATTAATAACGCGGTATTGGGATTTGGCGCGCATGCGCATAGGTGTGATCGGCGTTGGTTCGATGGGCCAGAACCATGCGAGGATACTGGCTGACATGGGTCTCCTGGCTGGTGTTTCTGATATCTCGCCAGAGGCGGCGAAGAAGGTCGGCGACAGGTATTCGGTCCCCTATATGACCAAACACTCCGACCTCCTCAAGGAGGATGTTGATGCAGTCATCATCGTGACCCCCACGACCACCCACAAGAAGGTGGCTTCGTGCGCCTTGCGCGCGGGCAAGCATGTGCTTCTCGAGAAGCCGATGACTGGCTCGTCGAAGGACCTCGTGGAACTGAACCGCCAGGCGTCGCGTTCCAAGCTGGTCCTTGCGGGCGGATTCGTCGAGAGGCACAATCCTGTCGTATCGTTCGCCAGGAACAGCCTTCAGAAGGGCGATTTCGGCACGCTGATCACGGCCGCCACCAGACGAGTGTCCTCGCTCCCGACCAGGATAAGGGACATCGGCGTGGTCATGGACCTGGGCATACACGACATGGATGTCGTGCAGCACGTGGTCGGCGAGCGCGCACTGTCCGTGTACGCTCTCGGCGGGACCGGGAAAGGCATCAAGTTCGAGGACCACGCTAACATACTCATCGACTTCGAGAAGGGTGCGACGGGCTTCATTGAAGTCAACTGGCTCACCCCTATGAGGGTGAGGAAGCTCGCCCTCACATGCGACAAGAACTTCGTCGAGGTGGATTACATGGACCAGAGCGTGCAGGTCTGCTCATCCACATTCAAGCCCTTCGAACCGGGCAACCTGTTCAATGTGCCGATCGATTTCGACCTCAGGCGGGTCGCTCTCAGGAAGGAGGAGCCGCTCAGGCGGGAGCTCAACGATTTCATATCCGCCGTGAAAGATGGCAAGGACCCGCTCGTCACAGGTGAGAGTGCGGTCCATACCCTGAAGATCGCTGAGGCCGCACTGAAGTCCATGAAGTCCGGACGGAAGGAACTGGTGCGCTGATAGGTGGTGTTAGGATGATCTCTTACATGTCCTGGCGGGTGTCTCAATGAATGTGCTGGTCACTGGATCGTCCGGCCAGCTCGGGTCGTACGTGTGCGAGCTGCTGCTGGACAAGCACGAGGTCTCCGGCATCGACAATAAGCCCGCGGCATATGATTCCGTGAAGGCGCTCACCCGGAAGGGAGACATACGCAGGATGGGCGATGTCGAACCCGCGATGGTCGATGTGGATGTGGTCGTGCACTGTGCTGCGCAGGTGAGCGTCGAGCGTTCGACCGAAGACCCGGTCACCGATGCGGAGACGAATGTCCTGGGCACCATCAACCTGCTTCACGCCGCGTCCAAGGCCAAGGTGTCCCGTTTCATCTACATCAGCAGCGCCGCGGTATACGGTGATCCGCTCAGGACACCTATCGACGAGTCCCATCCGACGGAACCGATGAGCAACTACGGCGCTAGCAAACTGTCCGGCGAGAAGTTCTCCCTGGCATTCGCTCATACGACGTCTATGGAGACTGTCGTGATCCGGCCGTTCAATTTCTATTCGGAGAGGGCGGATCCAAAAAGCCCCTACTCCGGGGTGATAACGAAGTTCGTGGCCCGCGTCCGTGCTGGCAATCCTCCTGTGATAGAGGGCGATGGCACCCAGACCAGGGATTTCATACACGCCCGCGATGTCGCACGCATGATAGAGATGGCCCTGACCCAGAAAGGGATATCCGGTCTTGTGCTGAACTGCGGCTCTGGTCTGTCCACGAGCATCGCGGATCTGGCGGATGTGACCATCGTGGCATCCGGCAGGCCGGACCTGAAGCCGGAGTTCGTCGCCCCAAGAAAGGGGGACATAAAACACAGCCTCGCAGACATACGGCTCGCTCGGGAGAAACTGGGATTCTGTCCCAAGGTATCCATGAAGGACGGCATCGCGGAGCTTCTCAGCTGAGCCTCTTGCCGATGCCGGAGTACGCGATTCCAGCCTTCTTCATCTTCTCGGTCGAGAAGATGTTCCTTCCATCCACCACCATCGGTGTCCTCATGAGCTTCTTCAAGGTGGCAGGGGTGATCCTCGCGTATTCGCCGTGCGCCACCATGAATATGGCTATGTCCGCGCCTTCGAGGGCGCTCCTGAGGTCGCTGGCCACGGTGACCCCGTCGATCTCCGCGACATAGGGGTCGTGGACCGTCAGCTTCGCGCAGCTCTTGAAAGATCTCATGACGGGTATCGTAGGCGAGTTCCTGATGTCTCCGCTCTCCTGGAGGAACGACGCTCCAAGGATCGCCACGCAGGCATTCCGTTTGTCTATCTTGGCGTTGGCCAGCATCTTCATCGCGAGGTCGACGATGTGCAACGGCATGCCCTCGTTCACCTCCCTGGCTGTCGGGATCAGCTTCGGTTTCGCCGCCTTGCCTCCGTGAACGAGCAGCCACGGGTCCTTCGGCAGGCAATGTCCTCCGACCCCTGCTCCAGGGACATGCATGTCCCTGAACGGACACGAGTTCACCAGACGCCTGACCTCGAATGCATCTATGTCCAGCACTTCGCACATGAGCGCAACCTCGTTCGCGAACGCGATCTGGACATCCCTGTAGGTGTTCTCCGTCGTCTTCACGACCTCCGCGGTCGTCAGGTCCGTCGGGTGCAGCTTGCCTTTCATGATCCGCGAGTAGATCGAGCTGGCCCTTGTGATGCTCTGCTTGTCCAGGCCTCCGAGCACCCTGTCGTAGTTCCTCAGGTTGTACAGCAACCGTCCCGGCATGACCCTCTCAGGACAGTGGGCCAGCTTGAAATCCTTGCCCATCTTCATCTTCTTGGGTCGTTCCAAGGCGGGTGCGACCACGTTCACCATGGTGCCTGGAGCTATGGTCGACTCGATGATGACCAGGGTGCCCTTCCGCATGTTCTCCCCTATGCTCGTCACCGCCGCTATCAATCTGGAGTTGTTGGGCCTGTGCGATTCATTGATGGGCGTGTCGACGCAGACGAATATCGCGTCGCAGTCGGAACACATGGAGAAATCGGTGGAGGCTCTGAGCTTGCCCTTCGCGACTGCCTTCGCCAGGAGTTCATCGAGCTCGGGCTCGTCCCCTTTCAGCGGCAGCACACCCTCGTTGATCTTCATCGCGCGCTCGGCGGAGACGTCTATCCCCACGACATCAAACCCTTTGTCCGCTAGAAGGACCGATAGGGGAATGCCGACATAGCCAAGGCCTACGACCGCCAATTTCTCTTTTGGCATCGGATGCACAATCGCCGAGGAGTGTATAATGCTTTCTCAGGAGATACCAGGTCATCTTCGAAGAATGGAAACGGCACTCCGTCCATGCGAGAAAAATCAGAAATGAAAGGGATTTCGTAAGAGGTTTGAGTCGGTTCCGATTCAACGACCTACTGCGGTTCCGCCGGCTCCTCGGGTGGCGGAGGCGCGTGGTGGACCACTGGCTCTGGTCTCGCCGGCTTGGGCGCGCCCATTCTGCCCTTCGCGAATGGCACGACTATGAGCAGTACGATCATGACCAGTATGAGCATCATGATGGTGAAGTCCGTCATGCTCATTCCAGCCACATCCTTGTCCCAGAGGCCCTGGTTGGATTGGACGCTCATCGGAGTCCAATCGCCTGACAGGTATACGCCACTGATACCGTCGTACAAGCTGGCCCAGACCTCGTAGCTTCCGTCAGGTAGGTACTCTGGCACCTCGATCGTGAATGTGCCGCTCGAACCAGTCGTCAGGAAGGACCAGTCCTGGTCCTCCATGTCGGACGAGAACCATATCTCGTACACCGACAGCTGCGTCGCACCGTTCGTCGTGATCGAATAGCCGAAGGTAACAACATTGCCAGGCTCGAACGCACCGGAGACGGTCTTCGAGCTGCTCTGTACCCAGATGCTGAGATCGTAGTCGTTCATCAGATAGACGGTCGCACTCGAGACGACATTGTTGCCGAGTCCATCCTTCAGAGTCACTGTCGCCCTGTACCAGTTGGCTGGTTCCTCAACGGGCGCGTTGAAGCTGAACGATCCGCTCGTGCGGAAGACGAGTATCTCGGAAGCGAGGGTCTCGCCCGTGTTATCCGTGATAACGTACGACAGAGAGCCGTTCGTCATGGCGGTCACGATCTGGTAGGACCATGCGATCACATCTCCACCTGAGAAGGTGTAGGTGTTCGTAGTGAGTGCGAGGTATGCCTTGGCCACGGTCGCATCGTCACCGGCATCCATGTAGTACCCGTTCACGAGTGTGTATGCATCGACTTCGATGTCGCCGACATAGTCACTCGGTATCTGGTACGTCACGCTGCTGGCGGTCGTGCTGTTCGACTCGATGAGTCCCTGGTCCCCGGAGATCGTGAAGAACACAGAGTTGTTGTATACCCTGTCGACACCCCATACGGTCTCGAAGGTAATCACCATGTCCTGTCCGCTCCAGTAATTGTCGAGGTCCAGGCTGACCGTGAAGCTGCTGTCCATCTCGACGTCGAAGCTGGTCATCATGACTACTTCGTTGCCGACCTTGGACACAGTCGCGTAGACGAGGTATGTGCCGAGTTCCGCGTCAGCGGCGAGCACGAACTCATGCTCGACGAGTCCTTCGACGCTGGTCATCAGATCCGTCGCGCCGTATTCAACAAGCGCTACTCCGTCCTTCTTGACGACTATGTCGACACCTGCGTCAGGCAGAGGTTCCGAGGGACCGCCATCGACTTCAACGGCGACACCCACTACGACCTTCTCGCCTGCGATGTAAGCTCCATCATTGGTCTCGACCGATACCTGCATCGCGCCTACCGTGAATCCTAGGTAGAACTGCTGGGTCCTGCCATCCGAGTCGTTCGCCCAGAAGGTGATACCGTAATCGGAGGTCAGGTCTATGCTCACAGGTATGGTGAATGTCTCGACGCCTCTGTAGCTCGGCGTGAGCTCACCTGTCGCGTTTATCTGAACGCCAGTATCATTGAACCACGACGCTCTCCACTCCATCTGGACATCTGTGTAGAATTCCAGGGTGGCCAAGTCAAGCACCGCGTATTCCACGGCAATGCTCTCTCCAGGAAGGACCACTGACCTGTCCGCCTGTATGATCGGGTAGTACTTCGCGACCTCGAAGGTGTCGTGGTACCATGTGGTATCCGAGACTTCCCAGATGACCCTTATATCATAAGTTCCATCCTTCGCATCCTCGGGCACGGTCCAATCGACGCTCCACACACCGCTATCATCTGCGGTCTGGAAATCCCAGTGCTCGGTCATGTGGTCGGTCTCGTTTGTGATCTCGATCCTGAACGCATCTGGCTCACCAGTCATGACGCTTATTGTCACGTCCTGTCCTGGGTAGTAGAAGTACGAGCTCGGATCCAGGGTCACACCGCTCCTCTTGACCACTATCTGAGTGCTGGTGAATGGCTCCCATCCGGATATCCCGTCGACAAGCACGACCACGTCGCAGACGGTCATGTCTCCATCGAAGTCCACATCAGCGACCAGCCACATGTCCACGTCTGAGCTGTTGTAGTATCCGTCTATCGGCTCATTCGTGAGCGCGCTGAAGATATCTACCTGCCCTCCATCTTGGTCGAGCAAGCGGACCCTTATGTTGTCCATTGTCAGCTCGCCCTCAAAGTAGAGTTCGACATTCACATAGACGCTGTCTCCTTGGAAGAAAACGTCTTTCAATTCGCCTGTATCGTCTGTTGTCTGAACAGAGCCGGTGTAGTATACCTCGCCCTTAGAGGGGACGGATACGAACACTACAGCGACCATGCACAGCGCCAACGCTACACTTAGAATCCTATTTTTCATGGGCTATCCCATCCCAGCCCATTATTTGATGGACTATATATATACGTTTCGTAAAATAGCAACTGACTATATAAACGGCCAAAGTTCGCCGTAGGTTCTATAAGGCAATTGCAGATGCGGTTTTTGTCGCGAATTATGTGCGTAGCCACCCGCACGTGGCCGTGCGCACGCGAGATGCTGAGATCGCATCATTCGTCGTGATTATGATGTTCGTCCCGCTCCTTGTGCCCTGCGGTCGACCTCATCTCTTCGATGTTTTCGGGGCTGAACGGTGACATCGCCCTCAGCTTCTTAACGATCCCTGGCACCACCTCGATCACGTAGTCGATATCCTCATCGGTGTTGCTCCTGCCCAGGGTGAACTGCACTGCGCTCTGTGCCTCCTCGGTCGGTATGTCGCACGCCAGCAGGACGTGCGACGGCAACAGGTTCTTGGAAGTGCATGGGGAGCTAGACGAGACTGATATGCCCATCATGTCGAGGTTGAGCAGCATCGACTCTCCTTCGATGTATCTGAACCTGAAGTTCGCATTGTTGGGAAGCCTCTTGGTCGGATGCCCGTTGAGGAACACTTCCTGGACTTTGCCTCGCATCTCCTTGACCAGCCTGTCCCTGAGCTTCCTGAGCCTGGCCCCCTCATCCACCATCTCGTTCACCGCAAACTCGGCCGCGGTGCCAAACCCTACGATGCCCGGGACGTTCTCGGAGCCGGACCTCAGCCCGCGTTCCTGCCCGCCTCCCTGTCCCACCGCCTCGACGGACACGCCATCCTTCACGTACAATGCTCCCACACCCTTCGGTCCATACATGTCGTTCGATGAGATGGTCATGAGGTCGATCCCGAGGCTCTGCACGTCTATCGGCACCCTGCCCGCAGCGGCTACCGCGTCGACGTGGAACCGGATCTCCCTCCCTCTTATCATGTCGCCGATCTCGGCGATCGGCTGGAGCGTGCCTATCTCGTTGTTCGCGTACATCACGGAGACAAGGATGGTGTCGTCTCTGATCGAGGCCCTGAGCCGTTCGATGTCGACGAATCCCTCAGGGGTAGGCGGTACATAGGTCACCTCGAACCCGTTCTTCTGAAGGTATTTCATGATGTTCAGGACCGAGATGTGTTCTATCTCTGAAGTGACGATGTGCTTGCCCTTCTTCTGCATCCGCAAGGCGGCGCCTTTGATGCCCAGGTTGTTCGCTTCGGTGCCGCCAGAGGTGAATATGACCTCCTCCTTTCTTTTGGCGTTGATCAGTCTCGCGACCTTCACCCTGGCGTCCTCGACCGCTTTCTTGGGCCCTCGGCCAGAACCATGCAACGAGGAAGGGTTTCCGAAATCATCCGAGAAATAAGGCATCATCTCGCTGAGGACCCTTTCATCAACGGGCGAGCCGGCCGCATAATCCATGTACACCCTTCTCTTCGCTCCGCTGTGACCGATGGACATCATGCACACATCCTCCTGGGATGTAGATTCCGATGGTAGTCTAAAAGCTTAGCACCGTATCGGCTTCCAACGCGAGGTCGTTGAGCGTCGCCGCGCCCACGATCCTCGATGGTTGCTCGAACTCCTCGGGGGCCGCCCTGCCGCCCCACAGCTGTGCGCTCTGTGCGCAGATCAGTATCTCGACGCCCGCGTTCGTCGCCTGGTCCATCACTTCCTTGAGGTTCGGGAAGCTCCCCATCTTGATCTTCTCAGGCTCCCCCTTCTTCATTGACAATATGCCTTTCGCGAGGAAGTAGATGGTCGCCTCGATGTTCATAGCGCGCGCCGTGGTCGCGAGTACGAACGGCGAGTATAGTCGTTCCGGCGTGTCGGGGCCGGATGTCTGAACGTACAATATCTTCTTGCCCATGATCGGATCCTCCATCGAGCCCAGACGCTCAAGATGTTCTCTTGAGAAGGAATCTGAACCCTTCGTCCGTCCTCTCCACGGACAATAGCTCGTGCCCTGTGTGCTTCGCCCAGCTGCGGATGTCAGATTCTGAGGCTGGGTCGTCTGCCAAGACCTCCAGGATCTGTCCAACCTGGACCTTCGAGATATCCTCTCTGGTCCTGAACACCGGCTCCGGACAGTAGAGTCCGATGCAGTCGAGGGTCTTGGTGGGTCGGGGGAATCCTTCGCCTCTTCTAGGCATAACTGTCCTCGAGTCGCCTTGGCAGACGACGTCCGTTGTAGTAACGGCGTTTAGTGATGGGGTCCTATGTTGATAAGGATTGTCCCATCCTGGCGCGGTGTCGTCGTCTTTTCTGCTCGATCAAACGAGTCTGAGCGTGATCCTTCCAAGCCTGCCCGCGAACCTCTTCGTGCCGAAACCGATGCTCTTCCTAAGAGGATCATCGGGCACATCGTCCGTCTGTTCTCTCATCAATGCGATGATCGCCGCGACACCCGTCGGGGTCGCCCTCTCCCCCGGACAATCTCCGGGGATGTGGTCCAATGCCTTCAGAAGGTGGGTCGTGGCAGGCGCAGGAAGTCTCATGGTGCCGTGTCCAGTCACCACTATCCCTCTGCCCGTCGTCACCGTGGAGGACACGAACCCACCTGAAAATTCCTTCTCGAGCAGGGCCGCGACGTATCCTATCCCTGCTATGTTCGTCATTGCCTGCGGTCTGCCTATCTCGTGCAGATGAACCTCTTCTGGAGGGACGCCGTGTGCGGCGGCTTCGGCTTCGAATATCCTGTCGAGGATTGAATGCGACAACTCCTTCCCGGAGCCCAGACGAGCCGTGATGTCATCTATGCATCTGTAAGCGTCGCGGTATCCGGTCGTGCCCTCGCTCTGCATCTTCTGAAAATACGAGATGCCTGTTCCGCTGTCCCCAGAATCCTCGATGTCGATGATGTGCATCGACAACCCCATCCCCTCAGCTGCCGAGACCAGTCTTCGGGTCGCTTCATCTCTCACCGCTTCGGGGAGCAGGTCGATCATCGCTGCGAGCAGCATGTCGGCGGATACGCCCTCTCGCGCATCTATGTGAATCACAAGTGTCTTGAATGCGAATGTCCGAGATAATCGTTCTGCAACATCGTGTGTGTGTTGAGCCGGTCGACCATCACTTCTTGGCCTTGACCTTCCTGGTCTTGAGTTTCCGCTGTTTCGGCCTCTCGGGCTCACCCTTCTCGACCTCTTCCTTCTCCGGGGCCTCCTCTTCACGCGGCTTCTCGAAGGTTGGTTCCTCGGCGGTGACAGGTTCGGGTTCCTGAGGCACGATCACCTGCTGATCGACCTCCTGGACAGGTTCCACGGGTTCCGGTTCGGCCGTAGGCTCGACGATATCCACTTGCGGTTCGGGCAATGGCTCTTCCATCGCTTCGACCTTGATCTCCTCCTCTACCAGTGGAGCGACGACCTCTTCTCCGACCATACTCTCGACGATCACAGGCTCCGAAAATACCCCGACCTCATCGATGGTCTTCTCAGCGACGATCTCTTCGGGCTCGGGCTCTGCCTCCTCGGACTCAGTGAACGCGAAGTCGGAGCCGCACTCATCGCACTTGAGCGCCTCCGCGGCGACCAAAGCCGCGCATATCGGACATTGGTAACTCACGTTATCTTCGAATGTCGCGCCACACTTCGGGCATCGACCCTCGGTCCCATCGAGCATCCACGAGCAATGAGGGCAGCTGAGCTTCTTATCCTCATCTTTGACCTGCTGCGATTCGATAGCGATTATCTCGGTCAGTAGGGCGTCTATGCTCTCGTCCGTATCCTTAGTGTCCGATTTAGAATAGAACTCTCTGTAGGCGACATGGCATGACGGACAACTCACGGATTCCGGGTTCACATGCTCTCCGCAGAACGGACACTCGAAAAGGGTGTTCTTGCCATATTTGACACTGCATCGTGGGCACGCCTCCTCGCGGCCAGTCACTCTGAAGCCACATGTAGGGCAACCGAAGAGTTTCTTCCCGTCCATCGCTATCGACTAACCTAGACTTCTGATGGCGCTACCCTGCCTAAACATTTTCGGTGGTCATGTGCGGCATCATCGATCTCCATGAGGAATGGTGAGTGCGGTAGGTGTCATATCATCATCGTCGACCTGGGGGAGTCGGAGCTCTCTCCAGCACATAGCCGTGTCAAGAATGCCGTTGGGAATTGAAAGCTGTCGTGACTCCGTTCCATCAGATCGTGAACGCGATCACTATCGCTCCCAGCAGCGCGCAGTACACTCCGAACATCCACAGCTTGCCGGACTTGACGGTCTTCAGCAGGAATCCGATGGATGCGAGCCCTGTGAGGAAGGCGGCTATAGCGCCAATCGACATGATGACCATATCGGAATCGTAGCTGTCGAGCTTGACCGCCCCGTACGCGAACGCGGCCACGAGCGCGGGCACCGACAGAAGGAACGCGAATGTCGCTGCGACCTCCCTCTCCAATCCTGTGAAGAGTCCTCCCGATATGGTCGACCCACTCCTGGATATGCCTGGGAATATGGCGACCGCCTGGAAGACACCGGCGACCATGGCCTCTACGAACCCGACGTTCTTGTTCGTGTTCTTTACCCCTGACCTCTCGGCGAATACCAGGATCGACGCGTTGATGAGCAGCGCGACTCCGACGAGTTGAAGCGTGAAGATGTCCTCGATGGTATCAGTGAGCAGCACCCCGGCGATCCCTACCGGTATCGTGGCGACGAGTATGAGGTATCCGAGTTTGCGGAGCTTGCCATCGTCCTCGTCCCGCACCTCCTTGCTCTTGAGCATCGCCAATATTATCTTGATTATCTCCTTTCGAAAATACACGCACACCGCAGCGAGGGTGCCCGCGTGGACGAACAGATCGAACAGGAGGTTCTCCTCCGCCGACAGGCCGAGCATCTCCTGCGCTATGACCAGGTGACCGGAGCTTGATACCGGCAGCCATTCGGTGATCCCTTGGAGGATGCCTAGCAGTAGTGCATGGATCAGTTCCATCGGGTGGTCAAGTGAGATTCTCCCTATTCAAGCTTCTCCAAACCTGGTGGACGTATCAAACTAGATAACGGAGGGAAAACGTATTTATCGCTTGGAATGGCTTGGATGCTTCCAGCATCGACCGGTCATATCTGCTTGCGGTTGATGGCAAGGTCGTCTGTCATAGCTATGATCTCAGGGTAATTCGTATGAGGCTGACCGTTTCGATATGCGTGTTGCTGGTTCTGGTGATAATGCTCACCGGTCCTTCACAGCCGATCCCATCCGGATCTCATATGCAATCCGTCCCATCGACAACTTCCTTATCCATACTCCCCGGCTCGACCGACCTGATAGTCGAAGTGACCGGGCCGGACGTTTTCGACGAAGTCTCGGCCATCGTGGTCGACACGGGCTCGATCATCACCTTCTCGAGCAGGGATACCGGGATACTATCGTTCACGGCTGCTGGGGACGCTGAACCGATTGCCAGATCGCTCTCGTCTGTTCCCGGTGTGGTCAGTGTATCTTCCGAGATGAGGGCGAGCGTATCGTTCGTGCCTGATGATCCCGGGTTGGATTACCAATGGGGTCTGGACACCATCGATGCATACGGGGCTTGGGACATAACTCTCGGCGGAGAGGAGACGATCATCGCGGTCCTGGACACAGGCATCGACTGGAACCATCCCGATCTCTCCGCGAATATCTGGACCAATACTCAAGGCTATCATGGGTACAATTTCATCGACGACAACTGGTTCCCTATGGATGACAACATAAACGGCTACGACGACGACGGGGACTATGTGTCGAACATCTACACATATCACGGCACTCACGTGGCAGGCATCATGGGTGCCACCATCGACAACGCGGTCGGGATCGCAGGTATCGCTCAGGTCAAATTGATGGCAGTCAAGGTCATGAACGATTCCGGTGAGGGCACCGATTCGACCGTCTCGAGCGGAGTCCGGTGGGCAGTCGACAACGGCGCCCGAGTGATCGTGATGAGTCTCGGGTTGGACGGTCTGTCAACACCCCTCCAGAACGCGGTCAACTACGCCACCAGTCGAGGCGTCGTCCTCGTGGCGTCCGCGGGCAACAGCGGCACGAGCGTGTTGAGCTATCCCGCAGCGTTCCCGAACGTCATCTCGGTGGGGGCCTCTGACAATCTCGATAGAAGAGCCTCCTTCAGCAACTTCGGGTTGAACCTGGACGTCATGGCACCCGGCGTGGGCATATATTCCACTCAAGGTGGAGGCAGCTACCAGTCGCTTTCAGGCACGTCTGCTGCCGCTCCTCATGTCGCGGCCGTTGCGGCCCTGATGCTCACATTGAATCCTGCACTCACCACGGTCGAGGTCGGCGACATCATAAACTCGACGGCCACGGATATCTCGATAAATGGATATGACTCTTCGACCGGATGGGGCATAGTCAACGCGTTCCGCGCAGTCGAATCCGTCGCGGACCCTACGGTCACCATAACGGATTTTCCTGAGAGCGTGAACCTCAACGCGACCTTCACTGTCTCATGGGTCGTCAGCGGCGGAGACCCAGGCGACATAGAGTCGACATACCTCGCATGGGGATATTCCGAGACCGAGCTCACCTATCAATCCGAAGTGTTCTCGGGGACGACATGGTCGGAGTTCTCGGTGATCGATATACCATCGCTGCCGACCAATGGCACGGTCTATCTCAAGGCGTACGCGGTCGTCGACGGGTCCGAATGCGAATCCGACCTGGAGACGGTCGTCGTGACGGAGATCATCGAAGACAACCTGTTCATGCAGTTCTTCAAGGACATCCAGAACTTCATATTCAACGACCTCGGCCTCATCAACTTCCTTCTCCTGATGTGCGTGCTCATAGCGATCCCCGTCATCGCGGTCGCGGCAAGGCCGAAGAAGCGGAAGATGCAGGTGCAGACCGCTGCGACGACGGTCCCGGCACCCGGCAGGCTGGAGCATTACCAGCCCGTGACCGGAGTGCATCACCTACCCCCGCCACCACCGCCTCCTCCTCGCTTCGAGGCATACGTGGACATCGTGGGGAACAACATCGTGCCGGAAGTGGTCAAGGTGGTCGAGGGGACCAAGGTCGTATGGGTGAACCGTACTTGGGCAGCTCCTCCAGGCGTCGGGATAAGGTCAGGCACATTCGATACATCGGGCGAGCATCCGGACGGACTGTTCCAGAGCGGCCTGCTCATCGCTCCAGGAGATTACTGGAGCTGCACGTTCCACAGGTCCGGAGTGTACCAGTACTATCTTACCTCTGCCTGGTGCAAGGCGAAGATCGTCGTCGAGCCATACAAGAGCAGCAACGGACCGCCACCGGCGGACGGAGTGCCGACGGAGCAGAAGAGACATCCGGGAAGTTGAAGCGGTCCCCATATCATATGCAAATATCAGAATCCAGAAGTGTTTTGTTTTAGGGTTTTTAAGTGGTTGGGGAAGCGAGTCCGGCCGAGCAGAGGACGAGGGTTCGTGACACGCGTTCGGACCACCACGAGGGCGTTCACACCCTTCGCCAGCGAGTCTCGCTGCGGTCACTCCTGCGCGTCAATCCACCTCTTCTCTACTTGGTTGCGGACCCGACTTCATTCGTTTAATTCTCGGATCGACCCTTTCCATTGGGTTCGTCTGCGGGATCATCGTCTGAGCTGCTGTCATCTTCCGAAGGGCCGGCGTTTTCATTGCCCTCTCCCTTGTCGTTGTCGTCACAGTCCTCATCCACGGTCTGTTCCAGCTTCGGTTCGGCTGGTTCTGCTGCCTGGTTGTTCTCCTTCTTTGTCTCAGGCTCGCTCGCCTCTACCTGCTGCTGTGGTTCCTGTGCTGCCAGCTGATCATCGTTCTTGCATCCCTCATCTGAACCCTTGTCCTCGGCCTTGGCATCTAGAGATGCGTCTGTTGCGGACTCGTGGTCCTCGGAGTGCTGACTCTGGATCTGGGTGTCCTCACCCTGGTTTCTCTCTCTGTGACGGTAGCAGTTGCCGTTCTGTTCTCCGTTGCCTTCCTGCTCGTCGTCATCCTCATCCTGGTCATCATCGCCCTGATCATCATCATCATCATCTAGATCGTCATCGCCTTCGTCATCATCGCCCGAATCGCCATCGTTGTCATCGAGGTCGTCATCCGATCCACCCTCGTCATCATCGTCGTTGGTCTGATCATCATCATTATCAGAACCATCATCGGATGAATCGTCGTCAGAAGTATCATCTGATGTATCATCAGATGTGTCATCCTGGCTATCATCGTTCGATGTATCATCGGTCGGGGTCGTGTCATCCGTATTTTCATCGGGTGATTGATCATCTGCCGGTGGGATATCTGCCGAGATATCGGGCTTGTCATTGCCTCCTATCAACGCCACTATCAGAACTGTAGCGATAATCAGAATCGCCGCTACAACCGCCGAAGTGAGCAATCTCTTGCTAATTCTTATCTTTTTCACCTCCCATTGCTCCGCAACCCTTTTTTTGAGCTTGAACACGTCATCGGCTAATCTACTATTTATGACCTTTGCGTCAGACAGCGACTCCTGGCATGATGCAGCAGTGTCAGACGCAAGCTGTTGCAGACTACACGCTCGATGTCCCTCGGCCCGCCTGATTACGCAGTAATCACGTACGATGTCTCAAGGGATTTCGGGCAGCGGTGTGCCTCCAAGGCACTCCACGACGCTCGCATAACCAGTGTATAGAAGAGTGATACCTTCATCGCTCAGGTGCGCGCTCATGAACAGACCATGTAACTGGTTGTAGAAGTCCTCCATGGTGTCCAGGCACAACACGATGTCCCCTGCGTCCAGGGCGTATTGCGCGGCGATCAGTTTGGCTATGAGTCCGTTCTCCGAATGCCCTCTCAGCTCGTAAGCGATAGAAAGGACGAGCGGCACCAGGTCGATCGGTCGGCATGGTTCGGTCACAGGCGGCTCCGTCTGCGTCCCCACGAGGATCTCCACCGACGAGAGCGGGACCTCTCCGGACTTGCCGCCCATCACGCACACTGAACCATTGGTCATCACGACTGCTCCGTGCGTGCCCCTGTCCCTGATCATGTCGGCACTCGCGGTCCATGCCATGTTCTTCGTGCAGAATATCTCGGTCGTGGCCGTGCTCCCCTCGGGACTCGAAGACCCTGCGGCCATCAACTTCCCATCGGACAGGGCTGTCAACGAGAACCTCATCCTGGGCTGGGTCATGTCTCCGGCAGATGTCCATGAGTTGGAAGTGGGATCATAGATCTCTGCAGATGACATGACCACGCCATCGTCCATGCCACCCGCCACGACGATCCTTCCATCCTCCAGCCCGGCAGCGGCGAACTCGTATCTGCTGCAGCTCATCGATGCCGCATCGCCCCAAACGCCGGTCGAGTGATAGAATATCTCGCTGGTGCCCGCGATGTCTCCGCCGACTGCGAGGACATCCCCGTCTGCGAGCGGGTGCATCGTGAACAACATGCGAGCATGCTGCATGGATCCTGCAGGCTCGAACGAATGGGTCGATGGGTTGTACGCCTCTGCCTGGTACCATGTGCCTGATATCCAGTCCGTGCCTCCACTGATGAGCACCCTACCATCGGGAAGTGGCGAGGCGGCGTGGCCCGATCTCGCGAAGTACATCGATCCTACCGAGAGAGCGCCTCCGCGCACGACGTCTATTATCTCCGCAGAGGCGACAGTTCCTTTCCCGGACTCGCCTCCAGTCACGAGCACTGTGCCATCGTCCAGCAATGTGGCCGTATGCCCGACGCGGGCGGAGTTCATGGTCGGTCCCGGCTTCCAGACGAGCGCCTCGGAGTCGAATATCTCCGTGGTCGCGGTGGGACCGTTGGTGGATATCCCTCCGATGACGAGTATGTCTCCGCTCGGCATGATCACTGCCACAGGCGAGGCCCTAGGGAGTATCATCGAACTGGCACTGGACCATTCGTAGACGACGGATGGATCGGATGTGCCCTGAGTCATCGATAGTATCGGTATCAATGAGGCGCTGAAGCTCGTTGAAAGTACCAACAGGACTGCGACTAACGACGTCCACGAGCCTCTGAGTTCTCCACTCCCAGAGAGTGCATCCACTAAACTCCCTCCCCCTTTTCTCGACAGGATGCTGCGAAAACCACTCCCCCGAGCAGCGCGCGACCCCCGTCTAGTCTCTTTGTCTAAAGGTCCGAAAGGCGTTCCTGATTAAGGGCTTTTCGGATACTGACTCCCTCTAGTCAGTACGGATGTCTAGAATGGCACGTTGAGCCGTGTGGAGCGACTATGTCTGCGCTTCTGTTCCCTCTTCCTCGACATCGTCGTCGAGTGGCTCGTACGGTTCGACGACCTTCGCCGACCTTTCCATGAGCGCCAACTCCCTTATGTTCAACACGCGCGGGTCTATCACCAGCACGATGGAGCAGTCGTGGGCGAGGACGAAGTCATGCAGATGGTTCACGAACCTGAGCACGGTCTCGAAATCGTTCTGCGTGATCATGTACTCGAGCCCTTCTATCATCACCACGGCCTTGTTGTGGGTCTCGGCGAATTTGGTGATCAGGAGCGTCACCAGGCTCAGCTCGGTCGGGTCGACATGGTCCCTGCCCGCCCTGCGTGTGAGCCACAGTATCTTATCGGCCTGGAACTGGATGACCTCTTTCAATCTGTCCGGATGCTCCCTCACGACCAGCATCCCCTTGGCGCCCTGCTCGATGGCCTCGTTGTACATCGCGAATGCGACGCAGGGTCTCTTCTCCTTCACGAGGTAGATGAACCCATCCTCGATCGGGAAATGCTCTCCAAGGACCGGGTGTATCGTCGGGAACGCTCCGTCTGGATTGATGGTGTGGGCGACGGACGCGGGCTTCGCCCCATGATGTCTGTCTTCTCCTCTGCCCAGTCTGTGATACATGACCGCACCGAGCGCCCCGATCGATAGGACGACCGCGAAGAACGCAAGATATGGTGTGTAGTCGACAGCGACGGTGGAATCGTCCACGGTCTGCTGTGGGGTCACTTCGAAATCACCGTATGTCGTGCCCACGCCCCAGAAGTATGTGACATTGCCCCAGGCCGTGTGGACCAGGTATGTGAGTTTGAAGTAGTAGCTGTAGCTCTGATCCAGTGCGTCCTCGGGCACGCAGAGATCGACTGCGTAGGTCCCGACCCCGACACCATCGGGAGCGAGCCACTCGGATGAGTTCGATACATCGGACCATGCGAACTCGTTCGGCGCCATCCAGGAAAAGTGGATCGAGACGTTCTGTACCTTGACCATGTACGCGAGGTCATCGTAGATGTAGTCCCCGGCCGGCATCGCGTTGACCACCATGACCTCGACATCGAGCATGTCGCCGGGGCAGTAATACGACTTTCCAGGAACGAACGTGAAGCTCACATCTATCGCATCGGCAGCCATCGCGTACACTGGTGCACAGCAGAATGCGCCGATGAATAGCGAAATCAAGACGCTCGACAAGACGAGCCTTGATCGATAGCCCATCTCCCTTCCCCGGGGCCACGCGGCCCCGTTACCTCTATCTCCACGGTTCTACATAACAATTCGCAGTCAGTATGGTGCTTAACGTCGCTAAACGAGCACTCTCTTCTCGTCCTTCGTGATGTTCAGGACGACCTGCGTGTAGGTCCTGTCGACGTTCTCATGGTCCAGGACCTTCTTGACGAACGCGTTCAGCTCGGTCCTGCTCTTGAACCGGGCCATGACGATGGCGTCCCATTCGCCGGTGGAATCGAACACGGCGAACACCCCTGCCCCTTTAGCGAGGTCCTTCTCGGTGTCCACGATCTTGCCATGTATGACCTTGATCCCGATGACGGCCATGATGTCGTACCCGAGCTTGGTCGCATCTATCATGGGCATGTAGCCTTGGATGACTCCTGCGCGCTCCATCGCCTTCACTCTGTTCGACACGGTCGTGAGCGAAACCTGCAGTTCCTTGGCGATGTCCCTGAAGCTCTTCCTCGCATTATCGTTGAGGCTTCTCATGATGTCAATGTCAAGTTCATCGATTTCCATCATGCCAGCATCCTTGCTTTCGGGGACCATTGAATGTGCTCAAGCACTTGCTTTTATAAATAACTTGCATACTTGAGCGAACCGAATGGTCAAAGTGCTCGAAATAACGCTATAATGTGTTCAACCGTCCAGGATTACTCAAATAAGTTTGATATATGGCCACAGACATATGGTATCTAGCAGGAGGTCGACAATAATGCCGGGAGAATCTATGTGTTATGATGCTCGGATTCGATATTGGGAAGAGGAATGGGTATCTCAGCTCCTAGCAGAAGCCTTAAGGCTCAAGGGCGAGACCCCCTCGGAAGAGACACCTGCATCAGACAAATCCTGATGTACCACTTAGTGGCTGGTCAGGCCTCTCCGAACCGCAGGTCGTTCATCGCGGTTCAAGTCCTATGCTGTTCCTATGATCAGTTTCAGAATCCGTAAGGCCGGCCCCTCTCAGTCATTTTTCAAGACGATCATGCTTACTGTACGGTCATTTCGGAACCTGTGTCCTTCACGTTCCTGAAGCAGAAGTAGAACGCAAGCGTGCCCATCAGGTAGAATATGGCACAGTACAGGAACGGCTCCGTTCTGGTGTAATCGTTGTCCCATAGGTAGCCAGCAACGACTTCCGATATCAGGAACGCGATCGTCCAGACCAGGGTGGTTATCGCGTAGAACGACGCGCGTATCCGTTCGGTCACGATGTTCATGAGATATGCGTTCAGCACGGGCATCGGCACCAGCATCAGGAGCGATCTCACCGCGTACAGCATGGCCGCTATGAGCAGGGTCGGGGAGTATGGTATCAGCACGAGGAACCCGATCGATGCCAGCTGGGACACGCTGATGAGCGCCACCGCGCCTCTCGTTCGCGCGAGCGCCGGGACTATGAAGTATCCTGCGACCAGCATGATGTTCGAGAGGGTCAGCATCAGTGCCAGATCCGTCTCCGTGGCACCCATGCCATCGGAGAAGATGATGGCGATCCACGGCATCACGAGCCCTGCCCCGAACCCGATGAGCGCGTTCTGGACCGAGAACATGACGAGCTTCTTCTGCATCGGTCGGTCGAAGTCGAGCAGGAGTTTCTCCGGTTTCGTCTTGACCTCTTCGACTCTGAACGCATAGAGCACTGGCAGGATCCCGACGAGAGTGGCGGCCGCGTACACGCACCTGTATCCAGTGATCAGGTCGGAGCCCAGCAGGCTGCTGAGCAGGTCCGGCATCATGAAGCCGACCATCGTCCCGACCGTCAGACCTATCGTGTTGGAGACGGACTGCATGCCATAGAGGTACTTCAGCTTGGACGGAGTGGCCTTCGTGGACAGCAGCGCGATTATCGAAGGTCCGGTGATGGACCCAGCCATGCTCACGATGACGCTGGCTGTGGTGTATAGCGGCAGGTTCTTCTCTGCCAGGAACATCGCGATCCCGACGACGTCTAAGATGAGACCTACCACCAGCAGGTTCTTCCTGCCGAACTTGTCCGCGAGGAACCCGCTGGCAAGGAGCGTCAAGGCGCTCGATGCGGATCCGGCGGCGAACATGAGACCTATCTCGAGTGATGTGAAACCCAGCTTGTCCCAATATGTCGATAGGATGTACCATAGGACCGAGCTGGTGATACCCATGAACAGGGCGACCTTGATCAACCTTCGTTCGTCGGCTCCGCTGCCTGCATAATAACCGAAGGTTCCTTTCACCCCGTCCTGGCTAGTGCGTGCCAGCCCGCGGATGCCCGTTCCAACTTTGGACGTCAACGATCGCCCTCGGAGGGCGGAAGACCTTTCCGCTGTATTAACCTGGCGTAGTGAGTGAGAATCGGTTATGTTTATGTGCGAGGACGCGCTACGAATGGAGGATGGCATCACGGCTGTCCGAAATCAGAACATGGTTCGAGGGTGTGCTTCCAAAGGGCACAACCGCCAGAAAAATGGTGGATCTGCTCTCCATCATACTCGTAATCGAGGGACTCTTCTCGGTCATCTTGTTTTCGTACGTCGGGATTTTCGTGGGCATCGCGTCCCTGCTATCTGGGATAATCCTGATCGCCATATCTCGTGATGATAGCGAAACGGAGACGACGGATGAAGACCCTCCCGGGATCCGACTCATCGACTACATCACCCGTTTGATCGGCGGCGACAGGGTCCTCATGGTTTTTGGGTTCGTCATCATCCTAGCCGTGGTGATATTCAACACGGTGATCTCGGCAAGGCCGGACTATGGCGACGTGGACACCATTTCCATCATGTTCGGGTTCCTTCTTCTCGTATATCCTCTGCTCGTGGACAAGTACAGAGTCGAGGCCTCGTTCGCGCTGATCTTCATCGCCTTCGTGGTCCTTTTCTTGGTCGTCCCTCAGGTCGTCATGTCACTCTCGACAAGTGGGTCGGAATCGTCTCTGGGAAATTGGTACGTTCATTACATGCTCGCAGAACCTTTCGCCGTGGTTTTGGATATTATCGGCATCCCTGCAAGTTCATCTGGCAACATGGTCACAATACAGTTCCAGGACGGAACGATGCACACGCTCGCGATATCTGCCTACTGCGCGGGCCTGTATTCGTTTTCCATATTCCTCGGGGCGTTCATCGCCTTCGTTCTCGTGTTCGAGAAAATGCCATCAAGGATACTTGCGTTGGTCCTGGCGCTGGGACTTGTCATAGCGTATCTTGGCAACATACTGCGCATGGTCGTCATCGGTATTGTCGGATACTACGAGGGTATCGAGGCCCTTCATTGGGCGCATGAGAATGTGGGCTGGATCATCTTCCTCGCGTGGTCTGCAGCGTTCTGGTGGTTGATACTCGGCTTCGCATCCCGCCATAGAGACCAAGCCGAACCAGAGAAATCCGACGATTCGTAGAGTGCCATCATTTCAGAAGATATGACCTTGACGAAGAAGCTGGCTACGTCAAAGGTGGACTCTATAGACTACCGAAATTGTCAATGAACGTCATTGAAATACTCGCGACATCAATGCGTCGCATCAATTATGAATGTCGCACAAATTTCGACCATCAACGGTTCCGTAACAGACGGCACGTCAATGCGGGTCTCAGGTCTGTCAAGGTGTTTGCATGAAACGGGTCATTCAGTACTCACAGTCTGTGCATCCGGTTCTAGAAACCTTCCAGGCAATTTCGAGAAGACCGACGTTCGATTTATGAGGTTGCTGAAAGAACTATATGGTCACCGATCTCCACTGGAATTCCCGTTTATCCGCCACGCTAATCTCAGGTCGACCGCACACCGAATAATCTCTCCGTTGTTCCAGGATATTTTCGATAGGCTCGACCCATATTCCATACTGCATTGTCATGAGCATTCGGCAGCATCTATTGTAGAGGGGAAAAAGCGTAGGGGGGACCAGAGACTTCTATTCGACTTCCATGGGCTGATTTTTGATACCGACATCAATGGCGCAGTCATTGAGCAGGTCGGGAATCGCCGATATTCGAGGGTTTCGAAATGGGAACAGCGAGTCTTCCGCGATGCAGACATGATATCATTCGTGTCCGCCCTTCTTCGAGACAGGATTGTCGAACTGAAAGATATCGATATCGATAAGACCTGCGTCATTCCAGATGGCGTTGACTATACTCATATATCTAAGGGTTGGAACCGAGATTCGGTCAATCGATTGAAGCTCACTTGGGGTGCAGAAGATTCAACGGTCGTGATGTACATAGGAACTCTTGACCCCTTGCATGGTGGGAACTACTTGATGGATGCTTTTGCGAACTACTCACAAGAGCTGATACTAGCTCCAAACCTGAAGTGCGTCATCGTAGGCCTTAAATCAATGGCAGAAGATTTTGCCCGCCTTCAGACGAGATTTCCAGGCGGCTATATTCGTTCCGGGAATTCCCCACACTTGGCTCCCTACATATCTCGCAGCTGCAGATATTTTGCTAGTTCCTCATCCAAGGAATCTGTTTATGGATAGTATTGAATCTGGCAAACTACTCACATATCTAGCCAGTGGAAAACCCACCGTTGTCACAGGATTGACGTGTGCGAGGAATTACTTCGATGACGGCATTGATTCCGTGCTCTGCGACCCGGATTCACCTTCGACGATGGTCAATGGAATAGAGAGACTTTCGGAATCGCCGGAGCTCCGGGATCGAATTGGATCAAATGGTTCGATGTTGGTGAAAGACACTCGTGACTGGTCATGCGTCGCTCGCGCTTGCACGGATATCTACGATCGCATGATTTCCAGATGAGATGGATGATTTCCAAGTTGGTGGCTTGAAGAAATAATCTCACAATATGCGGTTAGCGAATCATGGTTCGTAATAAGTCGCCATCCGATTCAGTTCTTTCCAAAAATGATTTCTTTGCGTAATGCATCTAAGGTGCCCGACCATCGCGAAAAATCTACGGACCAATTCATCAGACCATTCTTTCAAAAGCAGTCGAACCTGCTATTTCTATCTCGAATCAAGAGCAGAATTGTCCGCGCCACATAACTAATGCATAAAATTATATTCGCTCTGGCAATAAGATCTGTCACTGACAGTCTGCAGACACTGACCTATTAATCTGTGAAAAGTCTCTTAATCTACTAAGGTATCCCTGGACTGAAGGTGCATTTGAGTAGAGAGATTCATCGTTATCGCGCCTCAGGAATGTTGGGATGCCGATCATAATACTCCAGAGGGAAATACGGTGCGATTGATGAGGCCATGATCGGATGGGGATCACGAGTTCTGGAGCCGAGACCCCCTCGTTGCGAGCGGTACGAGGCTGATCATCGGTGAGAGCAAAATCTCTATCTCTGATGCTGGCCGGTCAACCAAGCCCCTTGTGGAGAGCGGAGAAGGTGGATAACGTGCTTACGATTCGAAATCAAACTCTTGCCACAGAATCCTAGGATGGTGAACGTGAATGAATTCATCCACGGCCATATTCACTGCTCCCTCTAGCAGAGCTGTGTCACAACGTGCAATCTCTGGTGGATTCTGGGTTTTCGGAATAAGGTTTGTTAGCAATGCGTTCCGGATCCTCAGGTTGATAATTCTGGCACGATTTCTTGATTCGTACGACTATGGTTTGATGGGAATTGCACTGCTCACGATGGCTTCCATTGACACATTTTCGCAGACAGGTTTTCAACAGGCGCTCATCCAGAAGAAGGGTGACATCAGACATTATCTAGATGCTGCTTGGACCTTCATGATCCTTAGAGGCGTAGCGATCACTGCGCTTATCTTCCTTATAGCGCCTTTATCCGCGGATTTCTTCGACGCTCCCGCCGCAGCACTGATCGTAAGTGTGACTGGGTTGTCTATGTTGTTCCAATCTTTCGCTAACATCGGGGTTATCTACTTCCAGAAGGAGTTGGATTTCAAGAAACAATTTGTCTACTTCGCCGGCGGCAGCATCGCTGATTTCACCGTGGCGGTTGTCGCAGTCCTTATATTTGGAAGTGTATGGGCTTTGGTATTCGGCCTTCTTGCTGGCCACCTGGTGCGGACAATAGCCAGTTATTTCATTCATCCATACAGGCCGAAATGGAAACATGGACTTCGCGAAAGCAAGAGAACTGTTCGGATTTGGAAAGTGGATTCTTGGCTCGGTGATTCTCATCTTCTTGGTGACTCAAGTAGATAGTATCGTTGTTGGTGCGCTGGTCGGCGTCGCAGCGCTTGGATTCTATCAAATGGCATACACACTTGCGAGCACCCCAACGACCGAGATCGCTCACGTGATAAGTCAGGTGACATTCCCAGCATACGTCAAATTGCAGGAAGACGCGAAAGCTCTGAGGGCAGGCTATCTGAAGGTCCTCAAATTGACATCCTTCTTTTCATTCGGTCTTGCATGCATATTCCTGGTCCTAGCGGATGATTTCGTCGTACTATTCCTCGGTGAGAAATGGTCATCAATCATACCCGTCATGCAAATTCTGGTTATCGCAGGGGCGGTCCGTTCGATTGCCGCAACGACTGGGCCAGTCTTCACGGCCATAGGGAAACCTCGGATAGATACAGCTTGGCAACTGCTCCGATTTACGGTGTTGTTTGGGTTGGTATTCCCCCTCTCTCTCATGTGGGGTATCGAGGGAGCCGCAGTTGCAGTCCTTGCTAGCATTTGCATATCAACCATAGGGTTCACAAACAGCGCTGTCAAGGTCACAGGATGTGGGTATGTGCCTTTCCTGAAAACATTGACCATTCCAATCATCCTGACGATATCAACCATATCTGTGATGAGCCTCGCGAGAGTGATCATGCAGCTAGATGGCCTGGCAGAGTTCGCGGTCCTCCTCGTGTTTGGTCTACTCATGTGGTCGGCAATGACATTAGCATTCGACCGCTATACAGGATACGGCATGAAACCGCTCCTACAGTCAATAATTGGCTCTTTGCGCAAGAGGCGATGAGTGGATGAAACCGCAAGTTGAAAAGGAAGCCTATTTCAGCAGAGAATATGACACCAAAGCCCGCTTCTGCAGTTATTGGCATCAGATAGATGAAGTGCTGAAGTTGAATCCCGACCGGATTCTCGAAATTGGATTGGGAAATGGATTCGTGTCTGAGTATCTCCGATCGAGGGATGTTCACCTTGTAACGATTGACAGCGACTCGAGGCTACGTCCGATGTGACAGGAACCATCCTCCGATTGCCTTTCCATAATAACTCATTCGACGTGGTAACCTGTTGTGAGGTGCTCGAACACCTACCATACGATTCATTCTCAGGCGCGTTGTCTGAGCTGCGACGAGTGTGTCGTTCGTGGGCCATTCTTTCATTGCCTGATAGCAGACGTAAGCTTCAATTCGGTTTTAGATCAGACAGACTAGGCTATTTCCGTGCGATCTTTCACGCTCCAAGATTAATCGACCCCGTACATCGTTTCGACGGTCAACACTATTGGGAGATTGGGAAGGCATCATACCCGCTTGGAAGGGTCATTGATGATATTGAGTCTGAAGGATTTTCAGTACGAGATACTTACTGCGTTCCAAGAACCCATACCATATGTTCTTCGTTCTTAGAAAGACCTGCCCAGAATGATCTCGTCTGGGTACAGGATTTCCAGCGCGAACCCTTATCTCTTGACTATTGTGATATGAAAGAAGATGCGCCAGGAAACTGCGATCAATGGCATGGCAAATTGTCCAGAGACAAAGCTCTCTTCATGCTGGAGAACCAACGATACTCTCCCGATTGCCATCAGATGATTGGATTTTGAGTCATTACCGGAATCGTGAGTCGACAAGAACTTTGGCGGGCATTCGTATAATCCGAGAGATCCTCGGACTGAAAATCGGATTCTGCAGAGTACTTGAAGCTACGAATTGATTCGGCTGCAATGGCTATGGGAATATATTCCGCGTGGTTCACTCCATGTCCAACTGAACGAATAGCTGACTTGAGGTCGCATCAATCGAAGTGAGCGATGAGTAGATTATGGTCAATGACATATCCACACTTCCTGTGGAATCTCCAAATGTGATGATATGGACCAGATGACTCCGAATCCAAGAAAACCCCTGGTTAGCATTATTCTCCCCACGTATAATAGGGGACATCTTCTGCGGAGAGCCATAGAAAGCGTTCTGCATCAGACCTACGAGAATTTCGAGCTGATAGTCGTAGATGATGCTTCGGTTGATGATACAGAAGATGTCTTGACGAGTATCCGAGATTCACGATTGAAATTCATCCGACATGATGTGAACCGTGGTGGAGGCGGGGCCAGAAACACAGGGATTCAAGCTGCAAGGGGTGAACTGATCGCGTTTCAGGACAGTGATGACGAATGGCTTCCGTCGAAATTGGAGCTTCAGGTGGGTGTGCTGGAAGGGGCTCCAGCCAAGGTCGGAGTCGTCTATTCGGGATTCTGGTGCGTGGATGAAGGGAAGAGGAGTTATTTACCCAGTGCGAAGATCTCTACAAGAAGCGGATATATACACAATGGTCTTCTGAGGAAGAATTTCGTTACTACTCCTAGCATATTGACAAGGAAAGAATGTCTCCTGAGAGTTGGTCTATTTGACGAGAGCCTTCCCAGACTTCAGGATTGGGACCTCGTGATAAGACTATCTCGAGATTACGAATTCATCTGCATTGACGAGCCATTGCTTACTTCTTATATTTCTTCTGACAGCATTTCGAGAGATGACAAAGCCTTCATTGAAGCTCAGCAATTGATATTTGAGAAATATAATGCCGAATTCAAGAATGCAGGGATATTGGCGCATCACTATTATTCCCTCTACAGATATCTCTTGCAGGATAGACAATCGCGTGTGGGTCTTCATTACTTGGTCAACGCCATGAAAATCGAGCCTTTGAGCATCAATGTCCCAATCTCAATCCTCCTCCTGCTGCCATTCGGCCACACAATGTTTGATGCGGTAAAGAGGATCGTGCGACATTGATGTGAACTGATCTGATTCAAATCTGCCGTTGCCAGCTTCGCTAGCGAGATCAGTAGCTTCGGGGAAGACGAGTCATTCCTTTCCTGCTGGTGTTCGAAGAGCATCCGTTCGAAGGATGGGGTGACGGATGCTAGAATGAATCCTGCCGAGGCTGCGCCAGTAACACAAACGTCTGTCATCTCATGAGTCGCTGATTGGAGATTACTGTGATCAGATGATCGAGGCGTCAATCTCATGGAATCGGCTGCTTCACAGGAAGAACATCAACTAGAAGTGCTTCGCGAAGTATATGGCGAACATGCTCACACTTGCGGTCTCGAGTACAGCATCCATAGCGCAGAATGCACGGACCGTGGTATTTATTCATTTGGTGGGGCAAGACACCACCCGAAGACCATTAATATCTGCTTGGCTCTCAAGGGGACTTGTGTCTTACATAGGCCGGTGAATTGGGAATGGCATACTGGTCGAAAAGGACGGTTTTCATCCTCCTGATATTGCTTATTCTCATATCGTTGACTCTCAGGTATCCCTTGGTTGAGCACGAACGGTATCAAACGGACTCGTATTTCATCCACCACCTGTCTGATTCAATCTTGACCGCTGGCAAGGCACAATGGACTTATCATCCACTATCCTACATCGGGTACTATCCATTATCCTATCCATCTGGAGTCCCGTTTATCCTGGCGGAATTCTCAATGATGAGTGATCTGACCGTTGAGCAGTCAATACTCGTTTTTGACCTAGTTGTATCCGTGCTGTTCTGCCTGGCGGTTTTCATAACAGCACGACATCTGGCTAAGAAGCCCGAGTTGGCCATTCTCGCGACATGCTTCGCCATTCTCGGATCGAGATTCGTTGACACGACATATTGGGACGGTAGTGCGCGAGGACCAGCGGTCGCCATGATGATTCTCGTTGTGGCAGTGGCGCTCAAATTCAGCTACTCCTGGAACTGGAAGTCGCTGGGCATCTGCCTAGGTCTTATCGTGGGGTGCTTTCTCCTTCATCATATGACGGTCCTTCTCATCCTATTCGGAGTCGCATACGTGATAACTGTGATTATGACACGATATGTATTGACGCGTCTGCGCGCCCAGAATCGATCAGTGATTGTCCTTGCAATCATCCTTACATTATCACTCATTATAGCTGTGCCATTCATATTCTTCGATTACTTCTGGGAATCCGCTGTTCGAGGGATGCAAGGGTCTCCTCTTTTCCAAATGGATTCAGAGTTCATCAAGGTACTGCTTGTCGGCGCAACGAGCTACACGAATCAGATCGGATTCATTCTGCTGTTCGCCGTATCCTACGTTCTGGTGTTGCTGAGGAGGCTCAACTTCAGTTCGAGAACACTCCTTCCGATTTTTGTTGTCACGGTCTTGATTCCAATCTTTGGTGAGACATTATACGTCTCGATGATACTATCCCCGTTCGTAGCCATCCTTGGAACTCTTTGGTTTGATCACACTTTCAAAAAACCGAGGATAAGACGATCCGCTATGGTCGTCTTGACCACGCTCCTTGTCGTTTCCTTCGCGCATCCATTATGGTCTGTGGATCGGTGGAGTTCGGACACATTTATTAGTGGCGACCGAGTCTTGGTCGAGAATCAGGTATTCAACGACGGGATATACGCATCAGATATCGAAACCCCAGTCTTCGGAATAATTAATAGTCAGACTGTGGAAATATGTCTCCAGGCTTTAAGCGGCGTCGGTTTTCTTTCAGGAGTAGGCGTTGTGTTGACTCTGAATGGGGACGTTAGCCAGGATGAAGTCTCAGAAGCTATTCAGAAGAGTTCTTATGAGTTTCCAAAGAATATCTATAACTGGTACGAATACGACGATCCGCCGCCCGTGAGTAGGTATGTTCGATATCTGATGATTTACGGTGTCTCATATCTATATGAATCGGGCAGAGTCGACGGTGCCACAGAATACTTCGCGACACATTCGAACCTGATTGTTGTGGTCGATAACCGATGGCCTGGCGAATATGTTACACAGACCTCAATCGCCAATGCCACCCTCCAGAGGAACTCGTTGCCTCGGGGTCATCGTCCTTCGAATCTTCTGATGGCGCTCCTATCGAATTCTATAGTTACAAGTACTACCAGAGTAGCCTTGTTTCAATGTTCCTAACACAGCTTCCCAGCCCGAGCTCCTGATATCGAGGATATGTTGCCGCACGATCGCTCGATGCAACTTCTTGTGATTCTGACAATGTGTCAATGACTGTCGAACCGATCCGCGAACAAAGAGAAATACTTGGAACATCGTGTGGGTCTCGAAATCGTGAAGCACGGTGTGCCAATGAGTAACGGAAAGCTTGCGATCATTGGAGCGCGAGGGATCGGCCATCACGGAGGTTTTGAGACGGTCGTCGCCGAGCTAGCCCCGAGGTTGAACGACGGCGGTTCAGAGGTATACTGCAGCGCTAGGTCTTCGGACGAGGACTCTGCGAATGACTCCTTCAAGGGAGTCCACGTGATGCAGTTTCCGTTCACTTTTCCGAGGACATACTCAATCGGCAAGATATTCGAAGTCCTGTACGACTCATATTTTGTGGTCAAGGCCAAATACAAGTTGAGGTGTGATACTGTATACTGCTTGGGTGTCGCCGCAGGCCTTTCTCTTCTGTTGACCAAGTGGTCCCGCTCAACCTCTGCCGTGAACGTCGATGGTCTGGAGTGGACAAGGGATAAATTCGGATTCGTGACCAGACTCTTCTTGCGGATATCGTTCCTCGCATGCTGCATCGGCTGCGATCGGATCGTGCTGGATAACAAGGCGCTAATCGATCATGTACCCAAGAGGTTCAGGAAGAAGGCGGTCTGCATAACATATGGCGTTGCCCCGATCGATTGCAATGAATTATCTGAAGTCGCCTTGGTTGTCGGAGCGAACGAGAAAACAGTTCTTGAGAACGGTCATTACTGGCTCGTGGTCGCTAGACTCGAGCCAGAGAACAACATACATCGTATAATTGGCGCGTACCTCGCGAGTTCGACAACGCTTCCATTGGTCATAGTCGGTGATTGTTCATCTCAAAGATACCAGAAAACGCTGACCATTCTTTCAGAACGTGCAGGCACTGGCAAGAAGATCGTCATGGCCGGTTCAATCTACGATAAGGCGCGGCTCAATGCTCTTCGATGTGGATGCACTGCATATATCCACGGCCACTCTGTCGGAGGGACCAACCCTTCGCTCCTGGAAGCGATGAGTACTGGTAACATCGTGATTTGTCACGACAATGTGTTCAATAGAGAAGTCTCTTCGAACTCCGCTCTGTACTTCTCAGACGAACCATCACTCGCTGAGATCATGAATCAAATGGAGAGTACACCTTCGAAGTTTTCCGACCTCGGGAAGAACGCCATGCAACGAGTCGAGAGATTCTACCGATGGGATGATATCGTGGCTGAGCACGAGAAGCTGTTTTCGGAGCTAAGGGATTCCTAGTCATTGACGATCCTAATGTATTCTCTCATGTGTGCTTCGGGCCTGAATCGTGATTCGTAAGCGGACCTCGCCTTCTTTCGCATCATGGTTATGCTGTCCCTATCCGACCACATGTCCACGAGTACCTTCGCGAGCGCATCCACATCTCTCGGTTTGAACAACCTCGAGCCGGATTCAGGACCGACGATTTCCGGAATCCCGCCAATATCAGAACCGACGACTGGGACACCCCATGCGAACGCCTCGAGTATCGTCAATGGACAGTTCTCGAACCATTCTGACGGAACAATCTGAGCACGGCCATTCTCCTGAGCCGTTCGGCCTCCTCCCTCCTCAGGAAACCATGGACGCGAACCCGATCCTTCACACTCGTTCCAGCGACCATCTGGCTCACTTCGTGTCTGAGAGTGCCATCTCCTATGATATCGAGAACGAAGCCCTGATCTTCGATGCTCTTTTCGAAAGCTCTCACCGAGTACGGAGACCCTTATGTATCTCCAACATTCCCATGTAAACGATGGCATCATCTTGTTGGATCGTCGGGATATTCCGCGAGCATGGGTCAGGAACGAAGTTCTAGGAGTGAGTAACTCGCACCCCTTCTGTTCGGAGTCGCTCGGCAAGGAATTCGCTCGGAGCTATGATCTTCATGGCATCTGGATATTTCAGAACCCTCTTCGAACCGATTCTCCATAACTGCGGCGGCTTCCACCATCTCGTGCAGCATATCTGCACCATCTCGCATTCTCGCACTCGTGCAGGTCGGGTCTGAGAAGGTTCGAATCTCGGGCAGACCGAACCATAGTCATGTGAGGTGTATAGGGCCGTCTCTCCTCCAAATATGGTGGGAACACCGATGAATCCTCTCGTGTTGTGCCAGTGGACCACATCCGGCCGAACCGCTTTCGTCAGATTCGCAGCTTGATCCCTAGCCCTGCCATGCATGCCGAACATGAGGGAATTCAGAGTATCGAATCTCGCTGATATTGCTGAAGACATGTCTATGGATTCCATCTTCTGTCGAGTCATTCTTATTCGAATCGCACGCCTTACGTATCGCTTCATAGACGGATGGGTTGTACAGGACATGCACTTCATGCCCCAGATTGACGAGCTCCCTGGACAGATACTCTACATATACCGCGTCTCCGCCGAGGTGATGCGGCGGGAAGTGCGTCGAGACCATCAGAAACCGAAGAGACTCCAATGTTATCCTCCGCCCCCTACATGTGATCCTTCAATCATTCCATGAAATGCTTCAGCACACATACAATCCTGCCATCTCATCAATGCTGCTCAAGAGCGCTGCTGTAGATATTCTTCAACTGGCGATTCCTCGCCGGCAACCCAAATTTCCCCTCAGTCGTCATCTTGATCGAGGCCATTGACGTACGTTCTCTAAGGCTTCTGTTTTCTATCAACTAGCTCGATCTTCGCCTCCGTATCGATTCAAACGACAGAATCGAAAATAGATTCATCCAGGATGACCTTCCTATATCGGTCGACGCTCGCGGGTGTTCTTAGTTGCGGATGACCCTCGAACGGTGTTATAGGGACATCTATCAGATATCCATTCTCGCCATCCGAAATAATCTCCTCTGTGTGTACACGTTCGCACCAATAACTGGAAGTTCGGATGCCATGGCTTCGATGTGAACGAATCCGAAGACCTCCATGTATGAGCACATTACGAAGACATCGGCTGCAGGGTAGAATTCTTCGATCAATTGCTTCCTGGACAGGCCTGGAATGTACCATCTTGCCCACTCCTCCTGATGGTTTCTCACATATTCCTCGAGTGCTTTCTTGTGATGCGGCGGGGCGTCTGTTACGATGTCCAACTGGATATCGTATCTATTGGCCAATCTCGAGACCGCTCTATGCAGCTCTCTTCCGCCCTTGTCGAAGAAGTGATTCCCCACGAATAGTATTCGGAAGCGGTCACCATCCCTCTTCCTATGAACAAATCGTTGTGGGTCGATGGCGGGATAGAGAACCCCAAGCTTGGATTCTATGGTCTCATCCAGGTGCTTTCCGAGTATACCCTTCAAACCTTCGAGTGTGGAATTCGAGAAACACGTCACATACCTGCAATCACGAGAACGCAAGATTTTCCGTAGCGTCCAAAATCGCCTTCTCGATTCGTGCCAGTCATCATGCAGGCCGAAGAAGGAAGATGGCATCGAGATCGAAGTAATCCATGGTTTCGAGACAATTGGAATGAGCCCGCTCACGGTGTGGATCAAATCAACCCTCGGGATGGAAGGAAGGAGCCTGGGTAGTCCGGTACCATACACCACTCGGTCTATGATCAGTTTCGCTTCATTTGGCATGACGAACATGCGTTCGCCGGAGACTCCCGTCTTCTTCGTGTAAGCCTGTACGTTAGAAATAACTTCTACACCTTCCGGAGGGTTCTGAATCAGAGTCTCGGCGATCGTGTGTCCTCCTGCCCAAACAAATACCCTCATGAACGGACTTCCTCGACACTATTCCGGGGCAGGAGGTCAGTCGGCATGGAGACGGCACATCCCTCGCTGAGTTCCGTCGCGATTACACCATCTGGTGAGAGCCGTCAGTGCCCTTGCTGCGACCGATATTAGTGACAATACAGACTGCCCGTAGCTATCTATTCGCACTAGGGTTGGCCAAATCGTGGCTATATTCGACAATGCGTTACGATTTCTTCGTCCAAGTGATTCAGTCGTCGTATTTCGAACTCACAGCCAGTATCGAGAATTTCTGATACTCCATCACATTCGGTCGCCAGGGCTAATCCTTTTCCTTCGTGAGCATCTGGCCGCAAAATGCGCGTCTCGGTGTACCGCAAACTATTATCTTAGGGTTGGTCTTGATGGTTTGAGGTTTACGCATTGAACAGGTCATCAATCAAGGCCCGGATCCGATCATTAAATCCGAGGCTGTTGGTATTGATCGTACTGTCAGTGCTCGCATTCTCGACTCGAATTCTTCCCCTTTCCTTCTCGCCCCTGCCTTTCAATAACGACGGCATGACGGAAGCGAGGATCGCGGATGACATACTTTCCTCGGGGCACCTCTCGTATCCTGGAGATAGTTTCTACATTGACAGTTACAGCATCATCACCCCAATCTACAACATGATCATCGCCTTCTCATCATCAACTCTCTCGGTGGGCACTTATTCGATTTCCCAGGTGTTGATTGCTGTCTTCTCCATTCTGACGGTTGTTGGGGGATACGTCATAGCGTTCAAGATCACCAAGAGTCTCATTGGATCGTTGTCCACCGCTTTCGTTCTGGCTTTCCTGGGCACCTTCGTGTACTTGACAGGATCCGCTTGGAAGGGCTCGCTCGGCATAGCGCTGCTTATACTGTTGACTCTCGCATACATGAACAGATCCGATAAGCGGTTCCTTGTTCTCGAATTGGTGGTCCTTGCAGCGCTCCCTCTGACGTATCACCTCGCGACTATCCTGGCCTACTTGTTCCTTGCATATCTGACATGTTGGTCTTTGATCATCGCGGTCATGAAGAGGCGCATATCATTATCGCATGTGATTGATATTGCAATAATCGGAGCGGCATCTGTTCTTGCATACGCATACTATCTCGGAACCTCGTTCCAGAGGTTGTCGGACTATGGTGCAGTTTGCGAATGTCATCTTCATGATCCTCTCCTTTTCTGCATTGTTATTCATAGCAGCACTGACCCTCAATGGGAAGGAGCGTTGGCCCGGTCTGTCGTTTGCTCCAGCGGTGGGAGCTGTCGTGGTCTTCGCCGCCTTCATGGACTACTTCAACCCGATGTTCCCTTATTCGCAAGGATTCACATCCAGCGTCCTCCTGATCGGCCTGATCTATGGCATTATCGTGATGTTTGGATGGTTTGGCCTCGAGCGGGTGGCATTTTCGAATTCCCGATATCGCGCCGTCCCTCTCGGTCTTCTCTTGCCTGTATTGACACTGTTCTTGTTCGCATTGACTTCAGGGTTTGACCTAGACGGACACAAGATATTCTACAGGACTTTCGACTACGCTGATATCGCTCTTGCGCTCGGAGTGGGTATAGCCGTGGGATACTTCGCGAAGACTCGATACAAGCAGGTGGTTGTATGCGTTCTCATTATCGCCCTCCTTTGCTCCTTCCCATTTGGCTACGCGACTGAGACGTTGTTGGGGGATAGGCACGACTCTCAGGAGTATGAGGTCGATGCACTCGGCTGGGTCTATGACTCTGCTGGCTCCTCGACTCATGTGAGAAGCGATGAACGACTTGCATACAACGCCCGAGCACTGTACGATTTCGAAAAGGATCCATATCTGCCTAGTCGACTTGTATCGGGCGAACTTTCCGCTCTTGGCATAATGAACATGCTTCTCGAAGAGTGGACCGTGGTTGGCGTGAATGATTATCCTCGCGGCCACCCCGTGTTGGATCCAGTCTATGTCAACTCGGTCCTTGAGAACTCGAATGTCCTTTATGTTGGCGGTCCTGAGTCAAATAATATCGTCATCTTCCAGACGTCAGCGATTCTGTTCTGAGCACTTCCGATACTTCGGATTCTGCTCTATCTGACCTGTCTTGAGATTGACGACCCTTTTGTCCCTGCCTCGAGATGGGTCGCATGGTCAGTAGGAACTATGCGCTACTGCCGTTCATTGTCCAAATTCTGGAAAAAACAAACGATCATCCGTCCCGCCTACGAGAATCTTCTGAGGTGACGTAATTCGCTGGCTATCATCACTCGCAGATTACTGGTGCTTCTAGATTGTAAGGTCGATCAGAATGACTGCTGCGCAGATGCGCCCTCTAGAAGCCAGATCCTGCTCACAAGGCGGGATTCGGTCAATCTGGTCTTCTTCATGAAGACATGCGTGATGGATTCGATTCTTCCGTGGTATTCGAGATGACCATTGCTTGCATTGGAGCAATAATTCTCCGCCTTGAACCGCCCTCTCATCTTCAGGAAGAACTCGGTGATCATAGGCACGAAGATTACGATGGTCTGCAGGTACAGGCTCGAAAGCATGCCCGCGACGGCTATCGTTGCTCCCATGAACAACATGAGGGTGTCTCCCGGGAATATCTTGGCAGGGTATTTGTTGAACCACAGGAATGCTACCAGACATCCCAAGAGCGGGATGAGCAGGTAGACGCCATCCAGATTATTGTGTGCGAATGCAAGTATCACGAGAGTCGAAGACATTATTATTCCAAGTCCTGTGCCGAGGCCGTTGAATCCTTCTAGCATGTTGCCTGCATTCGCCGCGCAAGTGATTGCGAAAGGCGCGGCGATGATCATCAATGGTCCAAAATCAACGTCTCCTATGAATGGGAGGTTGATCGTCGGTTCCAAGGCTGCTCCGAGGGGAAGCGCGAGCAGGAACGGGAAGAAAGCCTTCTGTCGCTGTCTGAGCTCAAAGAGGTCATCCACCATGCCTATGAAAGCAGCGCCGAGGATGACTGCCAATGATACATTCAGAAGCGAGACATTGGTGATGCCATCCACAGCAAGCAGGAGGCTCACGCCTGCAAAGAAGCCGATGACAACGGCGATCCCGCCCATTTCGGCTACCTGTGGGGTACCCGGCTTGTTGAGGTCTCTGCCGACGATGCCTCTGGCTTTCAACTTGGGCATCATCCAGGGTATGATGAGGAATGTCATCGCAAAAGCGACTGCGAATGCTCCAATGTATGCTAACTCGTCAGCCAACTGAGTACCCACCTGTCATCTACCGGGCATATTTCATACTTTCCAGGTAACGATGTCTAAATAAATACATTCATGTCGTGTGGGATATATCATGACAATCATCCCTGACTCTCAAGTTCAGCGGAACCTTCCATGAGCCTTATCCTCTTGGTCGAATGAGATGCCAGGCTCGGGTCATGTGTAGCTAGCACTACCGTGGTACCGAACTCCTTCCTTGCCAATTGGAACATTTCGATCACATTCTCCGCATTCTCGTCATCTAGGTTGCCCGTAGGCTCGTCCGCGAGGATGATCCGTGGGTTGTTCATCATAGCCCTCGCGATAGCTGTCCTCTGGGCCTCCCCTCCGCTGATCTTGTTTGCCCTCTCGCCGGCGATATCTGCAATATCGAACTTCTCGAGCAGCTCTCCCACCCTGCCCGCATCCTTCTTCTTTGAGAATTTCAACGGAAGTTCCAGATTCTCCCTGACCGTGAGGTCGAGGAGCAGATTGTAATCCTGGAACACGAAGCCGATCTTCTCGAGGCGTAGGGTGGCGAGCGCATCCTCGGTCAACCCGACGATGCTCGTGCCGTCTATCGCTATGTCTCCCGATGAAGGTCTGTCGAGTCCGCCTATGATGTTCAGGAGCGTGGTCTTCCCGCACCCGGACTTGCCGTAGACGGTCACGAAGTCCTGATCATCCACGACGAAGGAGACGCTGTCTCAGGACCGGCTGTCTTCCATTGTACGTCTTGACCAGGTCCTTTATCTCTATCACGGGTGGAGCCATGTACGCTCTTGGCTACCCTCGCCTGAGGTAATAATTGTTTCTGAAACCGACGATCATCGGAGTGATTTACATATGGCGTCGTGCATCATGTCCTCGGTTGTATTCGATGCTTCGGCTTGGTGCGATGGTAGGCTTGAATGATTATTCTAATATGAGAATACCTGGCGCAGATTTCTCGGAGCTGTTATTGTTCAATGGGGATCTGCATGTTATCGGCGAGCAGATCGCGGATATGCGTTCCGCTGTTCCGCGCATCGAACTCGTGCATGTCTCGGAGTTCATGGAGTGCGAAGGGTCAGAGGTCATGGTCGATCTGTCGTCCGAATCGGAAACGGTTAGGGCGTCTTCCGTAGACATAGTACGCAGGACGAGAGAAATCGCAAGATCACTGGGTTGTGCGATGGTCGTCGTGCATCCAGGAGGCATCCGTAGTTCGCGGGTCGACCGTTCTATCCTGCTAAAGAATCTGAAGCGGTCATTGACCGACCTCGGTTCAGAAAACCTCCTGTTGGAGAACATGCCTTGGTACTACTGGTTCAGGAAGGAGCAGCAGATGACATCGAACGTCTGCGTCTCGATCGAGGACATGAAGCTCGTCGAGGACCTCGTCGACGGATTCACCCTGGACCTCTGTCACGGATACCTCTCATGTCCTGAAGGCGATGGCGAATACAACAGACGATTCATCGAGGCGTTCGGACAGAAAGTCGTGCACATACACGCTTCCGATGCGAAGGCGCCTGCCAGTGAAGGTCTGCAGATCGGAGAGGGTGATGTGGATTTCTCCATTCTGAGGGAATCGGAAGTCCCCGTCCTGGTCGAGATATGGAATGGTCATGTCAATGACGGAGAAGGGTTCAGAATAGGTATAGAGCGGTTGCGCGGGATGCTCAGATGATTGACAACGGACCAGCCGTCATGCTCGCAGTCAGAGTCAGGACTAGGAATATCACCAGCACTGACCGAACATGATTCAATTGGATCCTTCGTCGCGAGTCGCTGGTCCCTGACTTAGATATTTCAAACGAGTTCTCTCCTGTATGTCGAAATGCTGAGAGAGTCTCAGTGCATCCCAGTCATGTGATTGTCTTCGCTCCGATATCTAGTTTGTCCCCGTCAAGATTCGTCCGCTCCCCCAATAGAAAAGGACAAATGGTACCTTCGGCAATCCTCACCTGAGGCTCTGGGATGCAGCTTTCTGAGAAGATAGCCCTTGCGATGCTGATCTGGGTATTCTTCGCCCTAGTGCTCTCGATGGGTGCTGGCCTCGAAGTGTTCCTAACACTCATTTTGATTGGAGTGTTGGTCATCCGCGAGCTGACAGATTCTTTCACCCCTCTTCATCTGAAGGAACGTATCGACTTCTTCATCTACACGTTCCTGGTCGTCTTCGCGATCATAGTCGTGAGACGGGTCTGGGAGATCTTGTCGTGATGCAACAGTCCAATCTCGCTCCCGCTGGATCATGAAATGGATCATGCATCGGTGAGAACCGTGCGCTCACTCGGAACTCTATTCCTTCTTCTTGAGACCGAGTTCCGCAGAACGCAGCGAAGCGACTTCGACCGCATCGATCAACATGGCCTTGAGCCCGTTCCTCTCGAGCGAGTGGAGCGCGCTTATCGCAGTGCCACCTGGTGATGTCACAAGGTCCTTCAGCTTCGCGGGATGTTCTTTCGTCTCCTGTATCAACTTGGATGATCCGATGAGCGTCTGCACCGCAAGTGTGTTGGCGATGTCCCTGGACAGACCGACCTTGACGCCCGCGTCGGAGAGCCCTTCGAGTATCTGGAAGACGTACATAGGTCCGGTACCGCTCAGGCCAGTGACGGCGTCCATGAGCACCTCTTCGACCTCGACCACTATGCCGACCGATTCGAATATGTGCTGAGCCGCGGCCATGTCCGTCTCAGTCGCATACTTGCCTGGACAGATCGCAGTAGCCGCTTCCCTGACGACAGCTGCGATGTTCGGCATCGCCCTGACAACGGGAACCTTGCCGCCGGATTTCTTCTCCATCTCGGAGGTAGTGAGTCCGGCCGCGACAGAGATCAGGAGCTTGCTATCCTTCAGGGTAGGCTTGATCTCGTCTACGACTTTGAGGAGTATCTGCGGCTTCACGGATAGCACTATTATGTCCGCGAACTGGGCCGCTTCGATATTGGAGTGTGAGACTTTGACACCTGGCACCAGGTTCTTGATGTGCTCGAACCTAGTCTTCAGAGGCTCAGCTACCATGATATGTTCCGGTGTTGCCCATTTGGTCTGGAGTATGCCCTTCGCGAGGGCGATGCCCATGTTGCCTCCGCCAATTATCGCGATCTTCTTGTTGTTCATCTCGCGTTCCTCTTCCGTATATTGTGCCAGATTGAGTCGTATATATAATTCCAAGTGCACAAAAGTATGCATCAATCGGCGCGCGATGCTCAGACGACCGGAGATATGTTGAGCCACAGGTGCACGGACCGATATGCGTTCTGGGTGAATTCCTGACCTTCGGTGAACAGTAGGAACTGCAGTTTCCAGGTGCCTTCTCCGACGACATTGAAATCGAAAGTCTGGTTGTAATACTCCAGATGATCGATCGAGAAGTTCTGCGCTATGGCAGAATGTGGTGTCATGGCGTTGGTCAGACCCCAATCGATCGAGTAATCATCCACTGTGAAATTGTAATCGGTCGCATTCGTAAGCACGATCACGACCGTGTAGTTCATCGGTTGATGTTCGAATGATTTCACGCTCAGCAGAACCCTCGCGTCCTCGTCCACGGTCAGGTTATGTGGATAATCAGAGGCCATCCCGCTAGGGCCCAGCAACGCCAACTGTGTGAATGTCTCTCCTTCCCTTGGCGTGGTGACGGCCCACGCGAGCACCACGACCGATGCGATCAGCATGACCGCGATGCCTATGGTGAGCAACTTGTCGACCATAGGCATGCCCTTCCAGTCCATCTCGAAGTCGACGACGATCGCGAACCGCTCGTCCTCTGGTATGCTGACCCTCCGGTACCATCCGATCAACGATGCGGCGATTATGAACGCAGAGACGCTCGCGAGTATCGGGTCCAACCTGATCCCGAACGGTGTGAAGTTGAGTGCAAGGCCGATGAGCGGGACGATAGCTATGCTGAGCCCGAAGCTCAGGGCGACCCTCTCAATACCGTCTATCTGGTCGTTCTCCGGGAACAGAGCGGCGGTCGCCGCATATCCTGGCAGGAATAGAACAAAGACGAGTCCGAGGATCTGACGCGCGAGACTGTCGGGGACGAATAGGACCAGGGCGACGAGCACAAGTGCGAGCACGATGCATATGAGCAGGTCGTAGGGCCTCTCCCTGACCTCGATGTGGATCTTGAACGGCTTCTCTTCCTCTGTCAATTCTTCCTCAACCTTCTCTTCCACGCAGACCGGATTGTGAAGTGGCTTAGGATATATGAATACTGTTCACGGGCGCTGCATTATCATGGGCTCAGCGATTCTCTCATTTGTACCCTCGATTCTCATCATCGCATTCGGGTAGGGACCTACTCTGACCGATGCAGACATGAGATGCACGGGACGATATGATCGATGACAATCACAATCTGAATCGTCTCGATAGTCTAAGACACAGTGCGGTGAGTCTGCGCTCGAGGATGCGGAGATGGACATGTCAGGTGCCAAGGGTATGCAGATATCTGTCGATGTGTCTTTTTGCTGTGAACTTGTCCAGATATGCGTTTCTAGCCTGTTTGCTCATTTGATCCATCGCGTCCTTCTCGCTCCACAGCTGGACCAGTTTATCCGCCAGATCTCTGGCGTCTCCTGCCCTGAACGTGCGCGACCCCGATGCCTCATTCACAATCTCTGGCAATCCGCCTATCCTTGATCCAAGGACTGGGATTGCGTGAGAGAAAGCTTCAATCGCGGTCAACGGATTGTTCTCATACCATTGAGAAGGAATTATCTGGGCAACGCTCCCTGCCAGAAGTCGGTTCAGTTCATCTCGCTGCACATATCCTCTCACATGGATCCTATCTTCGAGGCCCAGTTCCCTTACTCTGTCCGCGATGGATACTCGAAGCGAACCATCTCCAATCATGTTCAGCTTGAATCCTTGATTATCTTTGCTTATAGCAAACGCCTCCAATAGCGTCTGTGGACCCTTATGTGGTTCCATGAATCTCGGGTGTGTGCTCATTCGAATCCATGGTTGTACGGCCACTTCCATGGATTATATTGTGAACGCTCGGGTCGTAGAATATGTTTACTTCATGGCCCCGTTTTGTGAGTTCGGTGCTTATGTGCTTCACCATCATGGCGTCACCGCCCACATGCTGGGGTGGATAATGAGTCGTCACCATGACGAATCTAAGAGTTTCCATCAGCTCATCCCCACGCACTCGTGAGCATCGATGATTGGGTAGGAAATTGATCCCGGGACCGCACTCTCATCACCTGGTCTTCCTCTTGTAGGAATTGATAACATCTCCATAGTGGGATTCCATCTTCGAGATCGAATCATTCCATGAGAATCTCTCGATAGCGCTCTTCCGTCCCTCTTTCGCCATCTTGAGTCGTAGGCTGTCATCGGACGCAAGATCTATGACCGATTGCACTATCGCGTCAACGTCGTGTGGCTTAATTAGAATGCCGTTCTCGCCATGACGTATCATCTCAGGTATTCCCGCGATATCTGTCGCTATAGGTGCACATTCCGACGCCATTGCCTCGAGGATGCAGCTAGGGAAGTTTTCATAGAGCGATGGAAGTATGAAGATGTCTGACATTGCGTACAGTTTGTGGGTCAGTTCTGATGGAACATATCCAAGAATCGTGACGTTTTCTTTCGGGGTGTTAATCTTCGGCATTTGGCCTGATCCCGCAAATATGAAATGCGCATCGACTTTCTCGAGGATCCTTGGAATCGCATCTGCCAGAAGATGCACCCCCTTCCTCGTGGCGAACCTGGAGAAATACAGCACCTTAGGTGCCGATGTTTCAGGGATGCTGCCAAAATGCTTGACGGCATCTACCCTGTTGGATGGGGAATACCGTTCCGGATCGACTCCGATGTATATCACCTCGATCTTGGCCTGGTCGATTTTCTTCTCCTTCGAGACAGTCTTCTTTCCCCACTCGGATACGGTGATGTATCGCCTAGAGCCAGAGTAATATCTCCTCTCCAAGGCCCTGAAGAATGGTGATATCATCAGCGTGGACTTCTCAGAACGAGACATTTGATTGAATGGAATTCCGGACTCTCTAAGGGCAGCAACGTGGCCGGTGACCGTCGTGTGTATTGTCGTGACGATCGGAATGGAAATCGCATCTCCGCGGATGAACAGGTCCGGCATGGTGCTCTGCGAGTGGATCAGGTCGATCTTCTCTTTCCTGGCAATCGATTTCACGAAACTCCTGCATTTGATCTGGAAATCAAGGTCTGAGAGAAACCCGCCTTTTCCTGAACCCAGACGGTGTATGGTGACATGATCTGGGAAGTGCTCGGTCTCTTCATTCGCAGGCGCTGCATCGTTCGAGACCTTAGGATTCGGGGCGACAACGTGCAATTCCACATCATCCGATACGCGTTTAGCGATCTCAGTCGCATAATTGCCGATGCCCCCTTGCACGGGAGCGAAATCTGATGTCAGCAAAATTACTCTCAAATCAAACCCATCCATCAGATGATTTCATGCTTATTTAATCGGTCAGGGTGGCTTTCAATGCAATCTGGCCAATGTACTGGACTTCATGTTGGCTATTGAAAAAGGGAATATATAGACCTTGTTCATTCCCAACCCGTAATGACATTCCAGGAGGCAGCCATTGCTGTCACGTACAGATGCAACTCAAAGTGCGTCATGTGCAGCATATGGAAATCACCCCTAACCGATGAACTCGAGCCGTCCATGTATGGCAGGATCCCGTCTTCTCTGAAAACCATCAACATCACCGGCGGCGAGCCGTTCATGAGACGTGACCTCCTGGAAGTTATCACAGTGATTCATGATCGCGTTCCCAGGTCCAGACTGGTCTTCTCCTCGAATGGTCTTCTGACAGACAGAATCGTAGAGACGATGATGAAGATTCGTTCGATTCATCCACGAGTCGGAGTCGGGATTTCAATCGACGGCCTGGAGCAGACGCACGACCGTATCAGAGGCGTTCCGGGGATGTTCGAGCGGGCCATCTCCACTGTCCGATCCTTGAAGGAAAAAGGATTCACGGACCTCAGGATTGCGATGACCGTGACGACCGAGAACCAATCCGAGATAATCGATGTATTCGAATTATCTCGAGATCTAGGGGTTGAATTCACAATAACGATGGCTCATGGGTCTGACATCTATTTCGGAGAGCTCGATGAGACCCTCAATGCAGACCGATCGGAACTACTCAAAGAGACGGAAGAATTGATGCGCCGTCAACTGAAGTCCAAGCATCCGAAGGATTGGCTTAGAGCTTACCACACCAACGGGATGGTCGATGAGGGGATCAAGAAATATTTCGAGACTCGATGTGAAGCGGGAAGACGTTATTTCTTCATGTCACCCCAAGGTGATGTGTATCCATGCAATGCACTTGATCTTCCCGTGGGCAATATATCTACGGTGGCGTGCCTTGATGAGTTGTTCACACCATCTGAAAAGATGCGAGTCGCAAAGGCCGTGCGCTCCTGCAGGAAAGGATGTTGGATGATCTGCAATACTCGAAGCCTGATACTCAGACATCCCGTCAAGGTTGGGCTCTGGGTCATAACCTCCAAACTGGGTGCCAGGAAAGGTTGACCTCGACTTTTTCAATCATTTGCTCGCCGAGTCATTAAATGGCTTAGAGCATGGAGCACTTTTCATGCGTGCTCAGTCTCCACTTCGTCCACTTGCGGCACCAACACGATCGCGCTGACCAAAGCCGTCGCGAATGCCAGTATGATCACTCTCGCTCCGGTCGTCTCGATATCCCCGAGGAATGTCCCCAAGACCCCGATCGCGGAGACGATGACGATGGAGTTGGCGATCAGCAATGTCACGACCGCGCTTATGAGCAACGCTCTCCTGTCCACTCGCCATTCGAACCTCCGCTTCTCGTCGGATGTCGCAGCCAAGTGAGTGAGTACGGCCATGGATATTACGACGAGAGCGGTCACCGCCATCAATGTGAACCCATCCGCCACCCTCTCGTACTGAACCGCGAACGGGGACGATATGCCGAGCATGAATATCCCGGCGATGCCTATGATCGCCTTGCGGACCAATATGCCGACCACTATGAGGGCGCATGACGCGCCGAAGATGAGGACCGCGTCCCCTGAGAAACTCGATAGCGTGCACAGCGCGACGAACGCAGCGACGACCGCCATGGAGCTCTCTCTCAAATGGTCATCCTCCTGATCTGCCTTGCGATGGTCGCAGCCTCGTCCTTTGGTCCGAGCTCGAGTACGATCACGCCCAGTCTTCTGAGCCTGGCGAGGGTCTTGAGCTTGGATAGATGCGGGTCGTACAACTCTTCGATCCGCTCGACGGTGAGGCTCTCCCTGCATATACCGTATAATGTGGAATCCGGACTCGCCAAAATCACCCGGTGCCCATGCGCCCTTGCGAGAGACGCAGCTTTTACGATGGCATCCTGGTTCGATTCGAGGTCCGATATGAACATGAACATCTGGCCTTTGCCGCCCTTCGCGATCGCTTCTCGGACGATCCCCTCAGCACCCACCTTACCCTTGGCAGCGCCCCTCTTGTGCCCTCCTATGAATGACGATACGACGCTGACGAACTTGCCCCCAGCAGCATCCTGCAAGACCACCGCTTCTGTCGCAGGTCTCGGCTGAGCTACGGTGTCGGTCCGTATCTCCTGAGGCACGTGCAGCAACGCTCTGAGGACCTTGTCATACTGTCCTCTCACCACATCGGGCTTGACTCGCGCGACCGTTCCGATGTCGTCGAAGGCGACGACGCCAGTGGGATGATAGCCTGACAGAAGCACCTTCGTCAACTGTATGGATAATCTGATGCCGTGATCGAGTTTCGAGCCTTCCCCGATCGCGATCCTCATGCTCCTGCCGCAGTCCAACAGGATCGTCGTCGGGACCATCGTCTCGCGCTCGTATACCTTCGTCATCAGTTTCTGGACCCTCGAGAAACTCTTCCAGTCGATGTCCCTGAACCTGTCCCCTGGGACGAATTCTCTTATCCCTTCGAACTCGAACTCCCTCGTCCTCGACCATCTCTCGGGTGATTTCCCGAGCATCTCCATGTGCTCCCTCTTCGCGACCGTGTGTGCCTTCCTCAGCTCCTCCCTCGAGCTGTGGACCCTCATATGGGTCGCGTGTGTCATCATCGAATCGGATTCGAAGAAGCCCGCTCTGTCCTTCGATTCTATCTTGATCCTGTCGATCGTGTAGTACCCTCTCTTCTTGGCCTGGGCAGTGTACTTGATCTTCGCGACCTCTCCCGAGTTGAGGTCCGTGCTGATGCTGTTCGTTCCTGACCTCAGCTCCAATCCCTCAGGGACGACCTCCTCGAAGGTTATCCGGATCGGATCTCCCAGATTCCGTACCCGGGTGAGCACGGTGAACGGTTTGTCGGCGAACAGCATCTTCTCCATGACCTCCCTCTTGATTTCGAGGCGTTGGTTCTCGAGCTGTTCTGAGAACGACAACCTGTCGTAGATCATGTATGCGATTATCCCGAGGCCGCAGAACGCTGGGATGAGGTTCTCGAATAGGAACGCTTCTAGGTACAGTATCGCGGATAGAGCGACCAACGACAGTCCCAGGTAAGTGTATCTCATCGAGTTCCTCCGGACGGGAAGATCATTCCTGGACGGGACCGTGGCTCTTGGGCACGGGCACCTTGTTCAGGATGTCATCCACGACGCCGGAGACCGTCAGCCCCTCGAGCTCGGAATCGATAGAGAGTATGAGTCTGTGATCGAGGATCTTGTGCGCGACGGCCTTGACATCATCGGGTATGACGTAGTCCTTGCCCGCTATGAGCGCATGCGCCCTCGATGAGTACAGGAGGTATTCGCCCGCTCTCGGACTCGCACCCAATGTCAACGCTTCGATGTTCCTCGATGCGACGACTATGTCTCTGATGTACTCCTTGATCGATTCGTCGACGTGCATGCTGTTGTATAGGTTCCAGATGTCCATCAGCACGTCTCTGTCCAGCACCTGTTCCATGACCCCGTTCTTCTTGCTCTTGAGGTCCAGTATGCCCAGCTCGTCCTCCTCGGACACGTAGTCCATGATGCTCTTGTACATGAACCGGTCTAGCTGTGCTTCTGGCAACGGGAACACGCCCTCGGTCTCGATGGGGTTGAGCGTTGCGATGACCATGAACGGGGTAGGCAGCTCGAAGGTCGTCCCCTCGATGGTGACCTGCCGTTCCTGCATCGCCTCAAGCAGGGCGGACTGCGTCTTTGGCGGAGCCCTGTTTATCTCATCTGCGAGGATGAAGTCTGCGAACAATGCCCCTTTCCTGATCTCGAAGTCTCCAGTCTTCTGGTTGAAGAAGTAATGCCCAGTTATATCCGATGGGAGCAGGTCCTGCGTGAACTGTATCCTCTTATACGACAACCCGCAGACCTTCGTGAACGCCTTCGACAATGTGGTCTTGGCAACTCCAGGCACTCCCTCCATGAGTATGTGCCCTTGTGTGATGAGGCACATCATGAAGTCCTCCACCTGTTCGTGGTATCCGACCACGACCTTCCCTATCTGCTCGTTCACTGCTTCCAGGACCGCCTCCACATCTTCCGGTGCCCTCACTCTGAAATCTATCATTCCTTCACAGCTCCGTGCCTTTCTATCTGACGCGGAAGGTGCGATGGCATGCCCCTGTTCCACCCGGGGAGCCTCTCCACCACCTACCGTACAATTTCCTCATCGCTCATGAATGTATCCGTGGCCGCGTCCTGCTCATCGATGAACGGAATCGAATGAGAAGAGTGTTGTTGTATATGAAAACTATCTGTTCTCAACTATCAAGCACCGCCGCATGCGTGAATCTCTTATACCGAGCACTCATCTTCAGTCTGCGGGGCCTGTACTATCTGAAGCCCTGACCTTCGGTGGACCTGATGTTGTTGTCGCACAAGGTGTTCCTTGGCATCTCGATATGGACCCTGGCGTCCATCATAATCTCATTGTCCGCCGGCGTCGAGGTCCTGCTGACGCTCGAGATCATCGGTCTTCTTGTGGCCAGGGAACTCACGGACGGGATACTCGGACGCGATCTGAAGGACAAGATCGACTACTTCATCTATTTGGGACTCTTCCTATTCGTGGTCATCGTGATCAGACGGGTCTGGCTCATACTATCCTGATGTCGGTCGTCACGGTTTCACTTGGGCGCGTCTGTGCCTCCGCCGCTCGTTGAGCGCGTGTCTTATGAGTCCTTCACGCCACTCGGGATGAGCCGCATGTATCTCCTTCGTGAGGTCTTCGATGCTCTTCTCTTCGGGCACGGGCTCTTGCACCTCTCGTCTGCGCAGGAGACTTCTGAAAAACGATACGACCTTCCCGATGCTCATGGAAATCCAAGCAATCGCGCGGTCGATGAAGTCAGTGGCGACCCAGAGCGCGAGTGCCATGGCGGTGAAAAGGATGACGCCCTTCAATGGGTTCGAGATCGAGCCCGTGAACTCCGAGGTCACGGCGACCGGGTCGAAGAAGGTCCTGTGACTCTCGTCGAAGTACACTGCCGTGCGAGACGAGCTCAGATGCGAGATCACGTTGTCCGCCAATCTCGCGTTGTCGAGCAGGTCGCTCATGCCGTTTATGAGCACGCTCGGGTCCGACAGCAAGACGACGGTCCCTGCCCCGATCGTCTCCCTGGCCAGTATCGGGAACGGTCCCCAAGGCTCTCCGTAATCCTGGAGTCCGTTGCCGTTCGTGTCGCGCCAGCTGGCGCTGCTGGTGTATGCGACGGTGGTCGTGCCCGTTCCAGAGATGATCGATGATGGGTAGTTCAGTTGCAGCGCGGACACGTTCCGAGTCAGGTCGTCCACACGCAGGTCGAAGCAGACGGGGAACTCCGGCTTCTTCTCGAACGATAGGTCCATGACGAGGTCGCCAGAGAACCTCGAGGTCGCTCCCATCTTCTCCAGGAGCGAGTTGCCAGAGCCGAAATCGTCCGCGATGAGCAGTGCGCCTCCAGCCCTGACGAAGGCGCCCATGAGGTCGCCATCGTAGGCGGAGAATGTCTCGGATGGTCCTATGATTGCGATGGCATCCGCATCAGGATCGAGGTCGAGCTCCTCGAACCCCAGTTCAGCGATGGTCACATCGGTCCCCGAAGTCTCCACCCTGAAACTCGGGACGAACTTGCCGGTCTCGTATACGGACACTGCGAGCCCGCTCGTGCCGTTCCAACCACTGTTGAATATCGAGAAGTCCTCCGTCGTGGATATCGCCGGGGTGAACATGGTCAGCATGGTCAGGCCCAAGGCTGCGACGAGGACCGTGGCCATCATGTACCCTCGCTTGACCCTAGCCTGCAAGATTGGTACCCCCGGTCCTCTTCATCATATGTGTCGATGATCCCATCTGGATCTCATCCGCCATGGAAAGCGTGGAACCCGAATAGTACGCCCTCTCGAAAAGGACGGTGACCGTCGTAGTGGTGGTCGCGGAGTAGCCGAGCGATCGCAGCAGTCTCGCAACCTCCCAATGAGTCATGTTGTCCGTTATCCCGATCTTGCGCCTTCTCATCAGGAACGATATCATCTTGTTGTAGTGCCAGACTATCTTCTCGTTCGGCCCTGAAAGCCACTCAGGCGCAGGCTCCGGCACCAGATATCTCTCCTCCTGTGGTCCGAACTCCATGCCCTCTTCCAAGTCCTCCTCGGGGGACGGGACGAGCTCGCGCTCCTTGGCCCTGCGGGCCTTCCTAACCTGGAGCGCCTTGATGACCACGCCCACTACGAGCACGATGAACATCCATGTGTAGTACGCGTTCTCTCCGAAGAACAGATACGGTATCTCCTCGGCAAGGCCGATGCTCCAGCCAGGGATCCATGGGAAGAACGGGTAATCGGCATACTTCATCGAGATTATCACGAAACTCGCATCTGCCTCCGAGTATCTCCATATGTCATCTCTCAGGACGAATGCCGCCCTGAGCACGTGGGCGCCGACGGTCAGATTGTCCGTGCTGATGGAGAATGCGAACACTCCGTCCGCCTCCGTCCTGACGTCCCTGAAGTATTCGCCGTCGATGAACAGGCTCAGGTTCTGCATGCCCATCGGCTGCGAGCCGTTCGACACGAGCATGCCGTCTCCGACGACATGACCTCCCTTCCGCAGACGGTCCGCGAACAGGTTGATCGTGATGTTGGTCGGTATGTCCACGACCACTGTCACATCACTGGATGTACTCGGAGCATATGGCAACACACCGGGGAATGATGCGGACATGACATGGGTACCGTACCCCAGCTCTGAGCCGGTCCGTGACCACTCCTCGCTGCCGGCATCATCCGTTATGAACGCGGCTTCCTCCCCATCGATCGCCAGGGAACAGTTCATGTGAGACAGTGGCTTGCCCTTGACGTCCGATAGCTTGGCCTGCAGAGCGACCGCCTCGTCCCGTGACATGACGGTCATATCCGCTGTCAGCTTGATCGTCGTCGGGACCAGCGAGATGATCACATTGACCGGGTCGGAATCGAGCGTGCCGTTCGCCGTGTATGCATGCGCGATGATCGTGTGCGTGCCGAGCCAGGAGGCGTTCAGCGGTATCGACTGAGTGAACGCGTACCTGCCCCCGGCCCCGGTCACGACCTGAAGCAGCTGACCGCCGTCCATGGAGATGTTCACGGTCTCGCCGACGACGAACGAGCCGTGTATGAACAGGTATCCTCCCCCGACCATCGTCTCGCCGAGGTACAGGTTCTGATCCTCGATCCATATCAGTATGAACGAGACATCGCTGTCCCATGGAATGTCCTCGTCTATCACACGCTGCATGTCCGTGAAGATCTTGCCTATCATGTCTCGCAGCTGCTCTATCAACTCGATGAGGTCGTTCGGCACGAACGGCGTCGTGCCATCGACGGTCAGCGCGTTGATCTCATGCGCATGGACCAGCATCTCGTCGATCGTGGAGTTCATCCGGTTGGCGAGGGAGTTGAATCTCTCGATGTTATCAAGAGCTTCTATCAGTTGCTCATCTGAGAGATTGAGCAGTTCCGACGATGAGACGATATCGCTCCTGGCTCCCAGGAGCTCGACCTCCATCACAAGGAACGAATCCGTCGAATCGTAGAGTGAAGTGAACGGAGGCAGCAGTCCGTTCAGGTCCTCGTAGCTCCCTGCGACATCCTGTATGTCCTCGAGGACGCCTTCGACCGGCCGGAGTACCGTGCTCACCCTGTCGATGTACTCTCCAGCCGTTGCAGTGTCCTCTTCGTTGAGCGCCCTGAGCGACCCTTCGAACGATCTTATAGACGAGTTGAGGAGTGCGATGACGGTGTCGAGGTCTGAGGATGCGAGGTCGTAGTTCTCGTGCGGTATCTCTGCCTTCGCCCCGATAGGGATCGCTGAAAGGACCACCAGGAGCATAATCGCTATCATGCACAGTCTTCGTCCTGGGGATGATGAGCGTTCGGGGTGCACGTCCATCTTTTAGCGAACCTCCGATTGCGGTATTAAACATGACGCCTTGGCGGCATCCAGCCGGTCACCAGTCCTTGAGGTTCAGTGTGAAGACGACCATGTCCTTGTCGACATCGACTTCCTCGACCGCGACCACTTTGCCCGTGGCCCTCGCTGCGGCCGTGAGGATGCACGCGCAGCCTGCGCAGGCCATCTGCCTGCAGGTGTCAGGCATCTCCTTCCTCACTCTCCTGCAAGTCTCGAGCAGCTCCTTGTACTCCACGCGTAGGATGGTCTTTCCCTCTCTCTCCTTGAAGTGGAAATCCTTGATGATACCATGATCGTATCTGAGCACCTGCAACGCACCTTCCGTAGCCTCGAGTCCTATGCCTTCGAAGGTCACGCCGCTCTCCGATTGGATGTTGTTCAACATTTCAAGACCCAACGGCTCCACGATCATGCCCGGAGTCGAACCATCACTTCCTGGAGACACTGTAAGGTCGTCCGAGACAGCAGCTGGGGGCACGCTCTCTCCCTTAGTCGCTGAAATGAACAACCGCTCCTTGGTCAGGCCGTTCCTGGCTGGTAGGTAGGATGCGTTTCCGCCGAGCGAAAGACCTGCGATGAAGTCATGCGCCATCCTGGCGGCCCCATGCATCTGCGACTCAGAGAGTTTGGTCGGGACGCTCCTCTCTGACAGTATGAACACTCCGAAAAGGCCCAGGAACAAGAACCCGATCGCTGAGACCATGTACACGTCCCTCGAGTCTCGGAGATCTGCCAGCTCCTCCAGCAGGAGCGGGTCGGTCGTCTCACCGATCTCATCTATCTGCGATTGGTTTTGAAACATCAAGATAAGTAGGAAGACACCGACCAAGGCAAGAGCGACCCCTACCAGGCTAGCCCCTGCTATCTCGATATCCCTTCCTCTCAACTTTACCTTCAGCAGGCTCCCTCGGATTATGGTCAACGTCGAACAGGAATTTGTATATATCCCGAAGGTGAGGGATGGGTGAGTATTACAGATCGATTGTACCTTCGAAGTTGCTCGTTTTGAATCGGTTCGGAGCGTCCATGACCGATCTATTGGCAATGTACAAAGCTGTGGAATTTCCAATCATAAGGTGGGCTGATTCCGTGTTCCCGGACGATGCAGTCAGTATAGTACATTTCAGCGGCAAGGTTAATATCATTGAGCAAGATACGTCGGCTCGGCTCCATGCTTTGACCAACGCGGGTGGTTCCTCGAAGGGGGGGAAAAGTTCGCGTCTCGGCGTGGAGATGAGGGGAGGCCAAGAATATGGTAAATAGCGGTAGCAGTGTGAGCACTGCGCATCAATGGAGTTTGCCAAAGAGACTGTATGCGAGCATTCTAGCGGTGATCGTCGTTCTCGTCATGATTTCGACGTCGTTCGTGGCCATCTTGGCCAACGCGACATCCGATCCAGTCGTATGGACCGATAGTGACGAGTACGCTCCCGGGGAGACGGTTTACATCTTCGGTGATGGTTTCGTCAAGTGGGTTCCTTTGGAGATAGAACTGGAACACCCTGACCTTGGAATACAAACCTTTACTGAAACGCCGAAGATCGATGGGAGTTTTGTTTTCGATGGATATCTCGCCGAATGGGTTGAGAATTATGAGCTGCCAGTGAATGTGACGGTAACCCAGGTGCTTATAACCGGTGACCTCGTCGCGACGACGCAGTTCTGGGACCCAGGAGTATTCCTCGAAGGCTACACACTAGCTCCATTCCACAGATGGACCAAGGGCGACATCAAGGGATATAACGAAGGCGACAGCGTCCCGATGAGCGTCGTTCTGAGCTCCAGACATCTTGGAGACATATCCACTATCACGATCGAAATCGGGTTCGACTATGTCGATCTGAACTCGCCAGTCAACCCGACTTATGGAATTGATTACCTTACACAGTACTGGTCTGACCCGCCTGAGGCACCTTACAACACACTACCAGCTGCGGATGAGCCATTCTCAGTGACCGAATCATGGAAAGGTTACATAACTTCGCAGGGCTGGATTCGAGACGAGCCTTCGGACGAAGGCGAGAACCAGATGATCAGGGTATACGGTTTCACGATCGACCTGAATGAGAGTTATGAGGTCGCGATCGTCAGGTTCGGCGCGCATCTGGCAGTATCGGATGAAGTTCCCGGCAGACTCGGCGCCTCGTACTATCCTGGAAGCGCATTGCATGTCCGCATGGTCATGACGGACCCAGAAACCAATGAGGGCCACAGAGACGTGCCGATCATGCTGGGCGATGTCCTGATGCCTCCAGAGATGACTCTGGAGAAGGAGTGCGACCCGTGCACCGTCATCGAAGGTGACGAGATAACGTTCGAGATCACATGGAGCAACATCGGCCAGGCGGCCGCGGGTTGCCTCGTGTTCCACGACGACCTCCCCTATGTCGTGGACATCGATCCTACATCCTTCCGCTACTGGACATCTGTCCAGACCACCCCAATGCCTCTCTCAACCCCACCGACAGTCTCTGGTGACACATGGGACTGGACATTGGGCTACTGGCCCGGAACCGGATACGATGGATGCGGCCCTGTGCTCGAGGGTCATTTGAGCTTCACAGCGACGGTCAACACCAACGAGCCTGGATGTTACTACAACTGGGCCAATCTGACTTACCAGGACAATCACGGTGGTTATTACCCGATAGTCGTCGCGTGGTGCATGTTCTGCATCATCTCTGAGCCAGAGATCATGATCGAGAAGACTGGACCCGAGTACGCCCATGTGGGCGACACTGTGACTTACGAGTACACAGTCACGAACACGGGCGAAGTCGACCTGTTCTGCGTGGACGTCACGGACTCCCTCCCCGATATCGGTGATGTAGCGACCGGCCTGACGCTGACAGTAGGCGACTCGGAGACGCTCTATGCGACTCATGTAGTCCTTGACACGGACGACGATCCGTTGCCCAACACGGCCACCGTAACAGGTGTGGACGAATACGGCAGAACAGCGACAGATGATGCCAGCTGGTCCGTCGATATCCTGCACCCCGAGATCGTGGTGTTCAAAGTGGTCGATCCAGAGTGTGCCAAGATCGGTGAGACCGTCACATACGAGATATCAGTGTACAACCCGTCTGATGACACGGTCCTGTACAATGTGACGATCACTGACCCGCTGCTGGGCACATGGCTCGTAGGCGAACTGCTCGGGGGCGAAACGTACGACCTACCTCCGAAAGACCTGATGGTGACAGCGGATCACACCGACCCGCTTGTCAACACGGTCACGGCCACTGGTGAGGATATCATCAACCTGGAAGTGAGCGCCGAGGCGAGCGCCACGGTGGAGATTTATCACCCGATGATAAGCGTGCTCAAAGGCGCGGACAAGGTATGCGCAGAAGTCGGCGAGCTCGTGACCTATTGGATCAACGTGAGCAACCCGAGCTGGGACACGACAATGTGGGTCATGGTCACCGATGGCATACTCGACCTATCTGTTTCACTGGAGCTCGTGTCGGGAGATTACTGGAACCGATCTTTTGTGTACGAGGTCCAGGCAGACGACCCCGACCCGTTGATCAACACGGTCTATGTCGAAGCGTGGGACGTGCAGGAGCACTTCGTGTCTGCCAGTGCCTCGTGGACGATCGATATCTATCACCCGATGATCGATATCACCAAGGTCTCGGACATGACCTGCGCCATGATCGGTGAAGATGTCGAGTACACGATCACGGTCAGCAACCCAAGCACGGACACACCGATGGACGCGGTCGTGACAGACTTGATGTTCGGTGGCGTTATCTGGACCGGCACGCTCGTCGCGAATGCGAGTCATGTGATGGTGCTCGTCCACACGGTTACCGTCGAGGACAAGGACCACCTAATAAACATCGCCACTGTCGTCGCCGAGGACCCACAGGGGCATGTCCGCGAGGACTCTGCCTCCGTTGAGATCGATATATTCCACCCGGCGATAGAAGTGGACAAGACCGCTGACAAGTCGTGTGCCATGATCGGCGAGACAATCACATACACGATAACCGTGACCGCTCCGAATGCAGACACACCGATGTATGTCGAGGTCTACGACGACATGTTCGGCGGCTGCATCTACGAGGGTTGGATCACCGGTGGCACCAGTTGGACGGGCTCATACAAGCACACGGTCACCGAGAACGATCCCGACCCGTTGATAAACGAGGTGTTGGTGTATGCCTCGGATCCGCAGGGTCATGAGGTGTTCGCATGGGACAACTGGACCGTCGACATCTACCACCCGGCGATAGAGATCATCAAGTCCGCGGACAAGTCATGCGCCGCGGTCGGTGAGGAAGTCGTTTACACCATAACCCTGACAAACCCGAGCAACGACACCCCGTTGGTATTCGTCCAGGTGTCCGATGACATGTTCGGCGGCATCATATGGACCGGGAGCCTCGATTCGCTGGAAACCATCGTGCTCGACATGCCTCTGCTGACATACACGGTCAGCGAGTCCGATCCAGATCCGCTCCCGAACACTGCGACGGTTTACGCGAAGGACCCGCAGGACCACGAGGTGCGCGCTGCATCTTCGTGGAGCATCGATGTCGTGCATCCTGATGTCTATGTGACTAAGGTGGCAGACAAGCGGTGCGCAGCTGTCGATGAGGTCGTGACCTACTGGATCAATGTGACGAATCCGCAGTCTGCCGATGTATGGCTGAACGGTTCCGTCACGGACGATATGCTGGGCCAGACCTGGGACTTCACGAACCTGAAGCCAGGGCAGACATTGTACTACACATACACGCTGGCCATGCCTGACATCGACCCGTTCGAGAACACGGTCGAGGTCGTGGCGTACGATCACCAGCTGCATCTGGTCACCGCAAGCGCTTCATGGAGCGTAGATGTGGTTCACCCCGAGGTGCAGATCACCAAGACGGCGGACCTGGAGTGCGCTGCTGTCGGAGAGGTGGTCACATACACGATAATCGTGACGAACCCTGATTGGGCCGATGTATGGCTCAACGGGACGGTCTACGACCAGACACTGGGCGAGGCTTGGAAGTTCTCCGACCTCAAGCCCGGCGAATATCTCAGATACGTCGTCGAGATGGCTATGCCTGATGTCGATCCGTTCATCAACACCGCATATGTGGAGGCGACGGACCACCAGGGACACGAGGTGTCCGCATCGGCTTCATGGTCGATCGATGTCGTGCACCCTGAGGTCTTTGTTTCGAAGACCGCGGACCTGGAGTGCGCTGCAGTTGACGAAGTTGTCACATACACTATCACTGTGACGAACCCTGAATGGGCGGATGTTTGGCTCAACGGTTCCGTCACGGACGATATGCTGGGTCAGACCTGGGACTTCACGAACCTGAAGCCAGGGCAGACATTGTATTACACATACGCGCTGGCTATGCCTGACGTCGACCCGTTCGAGAACACGGTCGAAGTCGTGGCGTACGATCACCAGCTGCACGAAGTCACCGCAAGCGCTTCATGGAGCGTGGATGTGGTTCACCCGATGATCGAGGTCACGAAGACGGCCGATGTGACATGCGCTCATGTGGGCGAGACCATCATCTACACCATCACCGTGACGGTGCCCAAGGAAGCGGATGTCTGGATGAACGGTACAGTCTATGACTATGATCTGGGCTGGGCCGAGTCGTTCTTCGATGTCATGCCCGGTTTCTCGGTCAGCTGGAAAGTGTCATACCTGGTGACTGAGGCGACGCCTGATCCGTTCACAAACGTTGTGTATGTCGAAGGATTCGATCACCAGCTGCACATGGTCACGGACACGGACTCGTGGACCGTGGACATACTGCATCCTGAGATACTGGTCACGAAGATAGGGCCTGAGAAGGCCGACATCGGTCAGACTATAACGTATTATGTGAACGTCACTAACATGGGCGACACGCCCCTGTACAACGTGACGGTCGACGACTCGCTCATGGGCATCATCGGCACATATGCGATGATCGCGGTGGGCGCGACGGAGCACATCACTTACACATATGTCGTCCCGGCAGGTGTGGGCACGCTCGACAACATAGTGGTCGCTGAAGGCGAGGACAAGCAGCACATCTGGGTCGATGACTCGGCTGAGTGGTCTGTGTTCAAGTACGGCATAGTGACTGGCTATAAGTTCGTCGATATCAACCAGAACCTATACATGGACACTTACGAACCCGGCCTGAACATCTGGCTCATAGTACTGAGCGGTACGACCGACTCGGGCGACAGCGTATACCAGACCCGCCTCACGGACTCGTTCGGCTATTACGAGTTCAAGAGTATCGATGCTGGATTGTACACTGTGAGTGAGGTCATGCTTTCGGGATGGATCAACATCCTGCCCATATCGTCTGCGCCATTCGCAGTCGGTAGCGGCACGACCTTCGCATGCGACTTCGGCAACTTGCCGATCGGATCGGTATCCGGTTACAAGTGGCACGATGTCGACATCGATGGCATCTGGGACGATGGCGAACTCGGCATCGAGGGCTGGACCATCTACCTGTTCGGATACGATGTCAACGGCATGTATGTCGATCTGACCACGACGACCGACGCCAACGGCTACTATGAGTTCATCGACCTGATCCCCGGCGCATATAGCGTTTCAGAGGAGACTCAGGACGGATGGTTCGCGACCGTGCCGGTCACGGTCATCGTCGATGTGAGCGCGCTCGCACCGTTCGAAGTGACCGATGTCAACTTCGGCAACGCGAAGTACGGCCGCATCACGGGCTTCAAGTGGCTGGACGAGTACATGAACGGCTACAGGGACGGCAACGAACCGCTCCTGCCCGGCTGGACGATCGTGCTCGAAGGTGTCGCGACCAACGGGACCGTCATAGGACCGTTGTACGCTAGTCACGGACGAGACCGGCTACTATGCGTTCGAGAACCTGATGCCTGGCGTGTACACGATTACGGAGATACTCCAACCCGGTTGGTACAATGTGACGCCTCTCAGCAAGGAGGTCACCTTGATCGAGGGTTCCGAGGTCACCTGTGTCAAGTTCGGCAATGTCGAATATGGTAGCATCGATGGCTGGAAGTTCCTCGACTGGGACATGGACGGCACGAAGGACGGCAACGAGCCTGGGATACCCAACTGGGAGATAACCCTCGAGGGCTGGCTCAATGACGGGACGTTCCCGCTCCCGTCGTCATTCGTCGGCTGCACATACATCGGTCCGATAACCATCACGACGGATGCGAACGGCTACTGGTCGTTCGAGAACCTGTTGCCAGGCATATACATCGTGAGCGAGGAGTCCCGCGAAGGTTGGTACCACACGACTCCGGACAATGTGACCTTGGTCGTCTGCTCTGGCAGCGACATCGTGGACATCAAGTTCGGGAACGTGCCATACTCCTGCCTCTGGGGCTACAAGGTCGAGGACATGAACGGCAACGGCATCTGGGACGATGGCGAGGTCGGAATACCTGGCTGGACCATCGTCGTCGAGGGTGTCAGGAACGATGGCGTGCACGTGTATATCGAGCTCGTCACTGACGAGTTCGGCTACTGGGAGACATGCTACAACATACTGCCCGGGACCTACTTGGTCTACGAGATGATGCCCGATGGCTGGATGGCCACGACCCCGTACGAGATAGTCTTCGAGCCTGAGATGTGCATGGAGCCGGTGGAGTACAAGTTCCTGTTCCTCAACTTCGAGCTGGGCACGATAAGCGGCTACAAGTACGAGGACATGAACGGCAACGGTATCCTGGACGAGGGCGACATGCCGATAGCAGGTTGGCTGATCACACTGTCCGGACCTATGTCCGATACCACGATGACGGACTCCGACGGGTACTTCGAGTTCACGGACCTCACATACGGCACATATGTCGTGAGTGAGGAGAGCCGCGAAGGCTGGGTGCACATGACGACAGCGTCGTACACTGTGCCCATATCCTCAGGCTCGGATGTGTCCCTCGATCCGTTCCTCAATGTGGAGCTCAGCAGGATCTGGGGCTACAAGTTCGAGGACCTGAACAGCAACAGCATCTGGGACGAAGGCGAACCCGGCATCGAGGGCTGGACCATCTACATGGTCTGGGACGAGAACCCCACCACCTACTCGACCACTACTAGTCAGGGCGGGTACTGGGAGTTCAGCGGCCTGATGCCCGATGAGTACTACTACATCTGGGAGGAGGCTCGCGCAGGCTGGACCCCGACGACCCAGGACTGGGCACTTCTTTCGATACACTCGGGCGACTGTCGCGAGGTGCCCGCGTTCGGCAACTTCCACAATGTGGACATCACGGTCTTCAAGTACGAGGACGTGAACTCCAACGGCGTATACGACGAGGGCGATGTCGCTCTCGCTGGCTGGCAGATCGTCGTCTCCGGGCCCGGCGTGCCTGGTGGCGTCGTGACTCTGGTCACTGATGGGACGGGCTACGCATCCGTCGAGGTGACGGCCGCTGGTCTGTACACTGTGGAGGAGCTGATGCAGGTTGGCTGGTGCAACATAACACCCGCCATCCAGTACGTCGATGTCCTGTCCGGTTATGTGAGCCAGAAGGTTGTCATGTTCGGCAACTTCGAGTGCGTCACCATAACCATATTCAAGTACGAGGACGTGGACAGCAACGGTGTCTTCGACGGCGACGATGTGCCACTGTCTGGATGGACATTCTATCTGCGCAGCCTCGGAGGCGATTACAGGGAGGTCGTGACCGGTCCGGACGGAACGGTTCAAGTGACCTTCTGCAAGCACGACCTGTGGGGCCTGACCGAGGACCTCAAGGACGGCTGGTGCATGATATCTCCAGTGGACGGCTACTATACCTTCTGGGTATACTCGGGCGTCGCGCTCGAGGAGGAGTCGATGGATGAGGTGTACTGGTTCGAGTTCGGCAACTTCCAGTGCGTCGACATCGTCGTGTTCAAGTTCTGGGACAAGTGCAGCAACGGTTGGTACGACCCATCGTTCGGTGACGAGCCGATCGAGGGCTGGTACTTCGAGCTGTACGGTCCGGACGGGCTGCTGCTCGATTCGGGCTACACGGACCAGGACGGTTACATACACTGGACCGTATGCGCTGCCGGCACATACGTCGTGGTCGAGGAGGACAGGGACGGATGGTCCCACATACTCCCGTTGAGCGGATACTACGAGATCGAGGTGCTGTCGGGTGACAGGCAGATGGATGTCTGGTTCGCCAACTATCTCGATGTCGATGTCCCGATATTCAAGTACGAGGATGTGAACTCGAACGGCGTATACGACGAGTGCGACAACCCGCTCGAGGGCTGGTACTTCGAGCTCGTACGCGATGACGGCACGGTCTACTCCGGCTACACGGACGAGTACGGCATGCTGGTCCTGACAGTGAACAGGTCCGGGATGTACACCCTCGTAGAGGAGGACCGCGCAGACTGGACAGCGATCAACCCTGCCATCGGCATGAGCCTGGTGAGCATCGAGTCTGGGACCGAGGTGCCCCTGCAGATGTTCGGCAACTTCCACGATGTCACCATAACCGTGTTCAAGTTCGAGGACATGGACGGCGATGGATACTATGACGAAGAGGACCGACCTCTCGCTGATTGGGAGTTCCTCGTGACAGGTCCGTGGGCCGGATCAGGCACGGTCATAGTGACCGGGCCAGATGGCTACGCGTCGGTCGTGGTAGACCGCGCTGGGATGTACACGGTGGACGAGCTGGTCCAAGCCGGCTGGACACCTACGACATCCACGCACGCCGAGCTCTCGCTGATGTCTGGATACGTGTTGAAGCCGATAATGTTCGGCAACTTCGAGGACGTCGAGATCACGGTCTTCAAGTACGAGGACGCGAACTCCAACGGCGTATACGATGCGGGTGACAGACCCTTGGCCGGATGGACCATCGAGGCGTACTCGATGGACTACGGTGGCTACCTCACCGCGGTGACTGGCTCAGACGGCTACGCGACCATGGTGATGACCCAGGGCGGCCTGTGGTACATATCTGAGTACCTCCAGGCTGGCTGGTGCCAGATCACACCTGGAGACGGCGGATACTGGTACTTCGCCTCATCAGGCGATACGCCCGATGTGTTCGAGTTCGGCAACTTCAGATGCGTCACGATAGACGTGTTCAAGTACGAGGATGCGAACTCCAACGGCGTATACGACAACGGCGACACGCCGCTCGAGGGATGGTACTTCGAGCTGCTGACATCGTCCGGTGCGTTGTACGACTCAGGTTGCACGGACTCGAGCGGGCATGTGTACTTCTACGTGTGCCACTACGACCTGTGGACCGTGGTCGAGGAGGACCGCGAGGGATGGACTCACATCAGCCCCGCAAGCGGCGCAATGACGGTCGAGACGCCATCGAGCTCTCAGCCGGCGACGCTCATGTTCGGCAACTTCCAGGATGTCTGGATCGTGGTGTTCAAGTACCACGACCGTGACAGCGACGGAGTCTATGACCAGATGTACGACCTGCCGATCGAGGGCTGGGTGTTCACGATATCCGGGCCTGGTGTGACCAACGCCATGGTATGCACGGATTCGGACGGCTACGGCTACTTCCGCGTGGACAGGGCTGGCACATACACAGTCACCGAGGAGGACCGCGCAGGCTGGGTACATGTGAACCCGCTGTCCGGAACGCTCGATACATCTGTGATATCTGGCGACAAGCCTGTCTGCCTGATGTTCGGCAACTTCGAGATCGTGACGGTCTTGGTCTTCAAGTACGATGACATCCTGGCGAACGGATGGTACGGTCCTGGAGAGGGCGATGTCCCGATCGAGGGCTGGATGTTCGAGCTGTATGTCCTGGAGGATGACGAGTGGGTGCTGGTCGCGGTGGACTACACCGACGAGTTCGGCTACGCTGGCTTCCAGATCGACCACGCGGGCTTCTACATGATAAAGGAGGAGCAGCGGATCGGCTGGACCTGCATCACCCAGACCAACGGCGCGATGGACTTCACCGTGCTCGGAGGTCAGGAGCTGCAGGTCATCGAGTTCGGCAACTTCAAGCTGGGTAAGATATTCGGCTGGAAGTGGAACGACCTGAACGGCAACGGCGTCTGGGACGAGGGAGAGCCTGCCCTTAGCGGTTGGACCATATGGTTCCAGTGCGTCTCGCCTCAGTATCTCACCGGATGGACAGTGACCAACGCGAACGGCTACTACGAGTTCTCCGGACTGCCGAGCGGGACGTACCTTGTCTGGGAGATCGGCCAGAGCGGCTGGATCCCGACCTCTTCAGATGAGGTCGAAGTGGTCATCATAGGCCACACCGAGTCGCGCGTGGACTTCTTCAACTTCCAGCTGGGCTGCATAGACGGCTACAAGTATGTCGATGTCAACGGCAACGGGATCCTGGACGAGGGCGACACACCTCTGGCTGGATGGACGATCTACCTGTCCATAACGACTGGCGTGATAGAGACGCCCGAGGGTGCGATGAGCGCGATCATGCTCTTGGACATGACCCTTACGGACGCGAACGGCTACTACTGCTTCTGCGGCCTCGGGCCCGGGATATATGTGGTATCCGAGGAGGCCAAGACTGGTTGGATCGCGACCAATGACCCATCCGAGACCGTGGTAATGACTTCGGGCGCGAGCATCAGGATACATACATTCCTGAACTTCGAGCTCGGAAGCATCTACGGCTACAAGTTCGAGGACCTGAACAGCAACGGCATCTGGGACGAGGGCGAGCCCGCCATCGAAGGCTGGACCATCTACATGGTGATAGACTCGATACCTGGCACGCATGTGACCCACACCGATGCGAAAGGCATGTTCTACTTCGGCGGGCTTGCGGGCAACTGGTACTACATCTACGAGGAAGCCCGGGCAGACTGGACCCCGACGACCCTGGACTGGGCGATCGTCACAGTCTACTCCGGTGATTGCATCGAGATACCGGCGTTCGGCAACTTCCACAATGTGGACATCACCCTGTTCAAGTACGAGGATGTGGACGGGAACGGTGTGTACAACGCAGGCGACCGCCCGATCGAGGATTGGGAGTTCACGGTCACAGGGCCGTGCTTCGATGCACCGCTCGTCGTGTACACGGATGTCGACGGGAAGGCCTATGTCGTCCTGACCGGAGCAGGCGAGTACCTGGTGGTCGAGGAGGACAGGGAAGGCTGGATGCATGTGACGCCTGAGGACGGTACGATGACACTCGATGTCATCTCGGGAGATATGTTCAGGCAGCTGATGTTCGGCAACTTCAAGCTCGGACAGGTGACTGGTCAGAAGTTCTACGACTGGAACATGAACGGTCTCAAGGACGGCGACGAGCCGGGCCTGGCCAACTGGGTCATATGGATCAACGGCACGCTGGTCAAGGGCGGATGGCTCAACTTCACCCGCCTGACGGACTCGAACGGATTCTATTCCGTGGCGGGCCTGCCAGCGGGGACATATGTCGTGTCCGAGAGGTTGGAGTACGCGCCCTCTGGATGGGTGCCTATGACCCCGGCCTCGGTCGTGGTCGACATGCTCAGCGGCACAGCGGCCGGCGTGAGCTTCGGCAACGCGGTGTTCGGAGTGGTCGAGGGCTACAAGTTCTACGACAAGAACTTGGATGGTTGGATGGACGGCGACGAGCCTGGCCTGTCCGGATGGACCATCGTGCTCGAGGGTTACACCGACCAGGGCGTGTACGTGTACAGGACCGACGTGACGGACGGCACCGGCAAGTACGTCTTCGACGAAGTGCAGCCTGGCGTGTACGATGTCTACGAGATCCTCTGGCCCGACTGGGCCCCGACGACCCCGATGCCCGTGCACATCAGCGTCGCAGGTGCGATGGTGTACTTCGACATCTGGGTCAACATCGGCAATGTGAGGTACGCGACCGTGTTCGGCTGGAAGTTCCTCGACACCTATGGCGACTACTACCCGTACTGGCCTAACGGACTGTTCGACGATGACGAGTACGGTCTGGGCAACTGGGAGATAACCCTGCAGGGCTGGACCACCACGGGCGTGTATGTGGACCGTGTCGAGTACACGGACAACTACGACAACATCGGATACTACGAGTTCGACGAGCTGCTTCCGGGCACGTACTGGGTCAACGAGACCCTTCAGTACGGGTTCTACGCGACCAGACCGATCTGCACGATGAGCATGATCTATCCGTTCCCGATGGGACCGGTCCAGATCAGGATCGACTTCGGCAACATGTTGCCGACGCCGGACCCCGAGATCAAGTTCGTGCTCGACGCTGGTGTGAACCTGTGGTCTTCCCCGCTCGTGATCGCGGGCGGCCTGAGTGCTTCGGGCCTCGCGACTGCGGTAGGACCTGACGCTGCTTTCGATCAGCAAGTTCGACACAGTCAACGGAACCTACAAGAGCTTCATACCTGGGTTCCACACCCCAGGCGATGTTGAAGACGACTTCGAGATCGAACTGGGCGTCGGATACTTCCTGACCACTAGCGGCGAGGTTGTGTTCACGCTGATTGGCGATCTGCCTGCGAATGCAGTCGGCGCGTTGAGCAGCGGTGTCAACATAATGGGATACACGGAACTTGCCCCGACGACCGCGAGCTCGATTGCAGATGCGATACATGGCGCGAGGGTGTATGCGATATCGTACTTCGATCCTGAGTCGGGCACGTACAAGAGCTTCATACCCGGGTTCCACGATTCTGGCTCTGATAGTGACTTCACCGTCACCCAGGGCAGGGCGTACTTCGTGATACTCGACGGGCCCGCGTCAGTGTACTTCGAACAAGCCACAGGATGAGACTAGGAAACCTTTCACAGACAGGCGGCGGTTTTTATAGCCGCCTGTTGCAAATCTATTTACACTCGAAATAAAATGGGTGATAGTGACAACATGACTCTCAACACTCTGAAATGCTGGAGGATGACCGCAGTCGTGTCTCTCTCCATCGTTCTCGGGCTCATGGTTATACAATACGCTGCTGATGACGCCGCTGCGGGAATTGCTCCGCTCGTGGTCTATGGCTTTATCTACGATAGCGAGGGATTGCCCATCGAAGGTGCGAGCGTTCTCGTTGAAGTCCTCAGGACGGGAGCCACTTTGTCTGATACGACTGATTCAAACGGCAGATACGACGTGACATTCCCACTCGACGTTTGGCTTGCTGGCGACACGGTCGAGACCACTGCGACATACAGCACACTCGTGGATAGCGAGACTGGCGTGGCAACCGTGACCCCTGTCCTGCAGATCGACGTGCATTTCGCATATGCCATACCTGAGTTCGGCAGCACCCTTGGGATCATCGTCTCTGCGACATTGATCGGTTTGGTCGCACTCATCTCGATGAAGCGGCGCAAGGCACTCTAGGGTATCCGCACTGGCTGGAAGACGTTGCCGATACTGGCTGTCTTTTCCACATTCCGTGGAAAGTAATTTAAACAGTGTCCGCACTTTGACCATTCCCAGCATCTAGAAGTCCTTTAGGATGTCTGCATATAGGGTGGTATGAACATGTTTAGAAGACTCTTCACCGCGATGCTCTCCATCGGGTTCGTAGCCTCAATCACACTGATCGCATTGACCATGGCCGTACCGAGCAACTGTGCCGCAGCGAGCCATCCGATGTCCGTCACCGGCTTCATCTTCGATTCGGAAGGCACCCTGATACCCGATATCCCGATCACAATCAACATCAAGGACGGAGCATCGATCGTGACCACAAAGACGGCCACCTCGGATTCGAACGGCGAATACCTCAGGCTCTTCCTCTCAGCCGAATGGGAGATTGGATACACCATACAGGTGATCGCAACCGGACCCGCAGGCCAGGCGTCGAACTCCACGATCGCCGATGACTCGAGCCAGTTCGACGTCGATGTGCACTTCTTATATGCGATACCCGAGCTAGGGTCCGATGCCGGAGTCCTCGTCACGGGCTTGGGCGTGGGCGTGATCGCGGTCGGCCTTCTCGTTTGGAGACGCAAGTAGGCCCTCGGAACCGTCGCGTCAGTACGCTTCTCAATCGTTAATTATCGGGCACCTATTTTCCCCCAAACACTCATATCTCTAGATGCGATATTGCAGCTCGGGAGAGGGAAGTCTTTTCTGCGATGCGCCAGTATATCATTATACAGATTGATAACAGGGTAATATCCTTCTTAAGCCTCAAAGCCGGATAGGATATTGGAGATGTCACTCTTGTATAGAGATAACCCGTCACTATCGGAGGCCCACGGGAATAGGGGTCTGCTCCTGAGGACATCCCCCGAGAGGGGTGTGATAGCCGGGCGGCTCTTCCCACTTCTCGTCGTGTTCATTCTTTCACTCTCATCCTTCGCTATCGTCAGTTCGTCCATCCTATCATCCGCCGGTGGTGCCGACATGGATGTGTCACGCGCCACTGACTCATACGAATATCCCGCATCTGCCTGTTCATGGGACTGGTCCGCACTCGCGGACGACGACGGTTATGTGGACGTGATCGTCTCGCTTCCGTATGATGTCGATGACTTCGCGCCTCTCGCGAAAGCAATCCAGTATGCTTCTGCATCCGCCCTTAGGGCACAGAACGATGACCCGCTTGAACCAGTCTCTTCGCTGAAGACATTCACACACAGCCTGAACGGCTTCTCCGCCCGCCTGGACCTGGGCACTATCGAATCCTTGATCCAGTCGGAACCGAGCCTCAGCATATATCCTGACCTAGCACTCAACGCGACTGGCACAGACGGCGTCCGCAAGATAGGCGCGGACGAGGTCTGGGTCATGACCGATCCATTGGGCGTATCGGTCACAGGCGTGGGTATAGTGGTGGCTGTCATCGACACAGGCATCGATTACATGCACCCCGACCTGGGCGGTGGGTTCGGCCCATCATACAAGGTCATCGGCGGATACGATTTCGTGAACAACGACGCCGACCCTATGGACGATAACGGTCATGGCACCCATGTCGCCGGCACGATAGCCGCTGACGGGACTGTGCCTGGCGTGGCACCTGATGCCAAGCTTCTGGCGTACAAGGCGCTGGGGGCGAGCGGCTCTGGCAGCATGAGCGATGTCATAGAAGCGATCGATGCGGCCATGGACCCTGATGGTGACGGGTCCACGAGCGATCACGCGGACATCATCAGCATGAGCCTAGGTGGTGCAGGTGGCACGGACGACCCTGTCTGCCAGGCAGTCGAGCGGGCCGTTGATGCCGGGGTGGTGGTCGTCGTCGCAGCCGGAAACGAGGGCCCATCCCTGGGGACCGTCGCGACACCAGGACTTGCGCCGAGCGCGATCACGGTCGGAGCCGTGGACGGCGATGGTAACCTCGCACCCTTCAGCTCGCGCGGGCCCACTCCCGAGATGAATGTCAAGCCCGAGATATCGGCTCCAGGCGTGGATATCGTGTCCACCGTGCCCTTCTCAGGCACTGTCATAAGCTCACCGACTGGATATGCCAGCCTGAGCGGCACATCCATGGCTACACCTCATGTGAGCGGTGCCGTCGCGTTGCTGCTCCAGTTGCACCCTGATTGGACACCATCATACGTGAAGTCGGCGGTGGTGAGCGGTGCTTTGCTGCTCAACGAATCGCTATGGGCTGCCGGTGCTGGCGGGATGTGGGCTCCTGGAGCTGCGGAGGCCACCATGTTCTCGTCCACGCCACTCATTTCCTATGGGCTCGCAGGCTCCTCATCGCAGACCGTGTCGGTCACTAACACCGGCTCGTCGGCATCGTTCGCGATATCCTCGGTCGACTTCTTCTCGCTCACAGCCAATGGCTCTCTGCCAGACCCGGTTCAGACCGATCTGTCAGGCTCGTCTCCCGTTTCACTGTCTATTCCCTCCGGAGGCTCGGGGTCTGTCACGCTCACAGTAGACCTTCCTGCGGCCTTGATCGACGAGGGCTACTACGCAGGCACACTGGAGATGGAGGCTAGCACTGGCCATCTGACCATACCGTTCGGGTTCGTCATCCTGAGCACTCTGAACGTCCATGTGTACGACATGTCCGGACGGGAAGTGTTCGACCCCTACGGAGGCGTTTGGGTGTATGACCTCCCAGATGCGTCGTTTGCCATGGGCTACCGGGGCATGATAAGCGCCGTGCCGCCGGCCACGTTCTTCCTCCCGTCAGGATCATACGCGGTCCATTCGATGGGCCATCAACTCCTGTACACCTACTCGGATGCCTACGTGTTATCCGATACGGTCAGTGTCGGCATGCTCGAGACAGTCGAACTGAACATCTACATGGCCGACGCGCATGAGGTGACCCTCGACCTCGAGACAGATGGTGGCCAGCCGATCTATGTCAAGGACTACAGGGTATACTGCAGGTACGAGGGTTCCAGGAACATATCGTTCGATCTCACAGGTTCGGATTATTCGATAGTGGGCTCAGAGGTGTTCGCGATACCCCATTCGATGACTCTCTATGTCAGCGACACCTCCGCCGAGATTGGCATATCTATCGCCGGGTTCGCGTACACTCCCGACATGTGGGATTTCATGAGCCTCAACTGGCAACACTGGTATGAGATGACCAGTGGCACATCGACCGCATTCATGGTCGAGGCGAGCGCGGACCTCCAGTACTTGCTCGCATGGGAGTTCGACAGCATCGACTCGTCGATGCCTTCCACGCTGACTTGGGACGAGGACGATGCGGCCGTGTTCGAGACCAAGTATGACATCCCAGGGACGGTCTCCGACCCCTGGTGCAACTGGGGCACCCACAAGGCGATGGGCGGGGACGCTACCTTCTATATCCGGAGGGATACTGATACATCGCTCAACCCGTTCTTCTCAGGCCTGACCAGGACGACGATCGTGACTGGTACCTTCTCCGAGCTGTACTTCCCCAGGAACGTGATGGGTGGGTACTCGGAGAGACAGTTCTTCGTCGCCGACTACGACTATGTTCTCCAGGCAGCGGTCGCGGCAGGCATCTACATCCCTGACAGGAATTATGTCACACCGCTCGACCCGACGTTCGAGGAGCAGAGGCTCGGGTCGGGTCCGTTCTACCCGTCACTGTTCACAGAGAACACTGAAGATACAATGGTCCTCTATCATCCACTCCTCCGTGACCAATCAGGTGCACGCGTGGGCGGGACGGTCATCCCTTCCATGAACCTGTACCGTAACGGGGGTTTGGTCGGGATATACCAGCTCTCGGAGTATCTGGCAAGGCCCGATGCTCAGCGCGTGCTCGACCTGTTCGGCGAAGGTTCCTATGAGGCGAGGATCAGCTACTCACCCACATCCGAGATCTCCAGCAATGTCGCGATGGAGCTAGGGTTCTCGGTCCCGTCAGTCGACCGCGACCCTCCCATGGTGACCGGCCTCGAGATGTCTCAGCGGTTCGTCCCGGGATCTGCGGTCGCGCTGTCACTGGATGTGATCGATACGATGTCTTCGGTCTCGGTTGCCATCAGCTGGCGCGCAGGCTCGACCGATTCGTGGGAGTCCCTTGCAGTATCGTCCTCTGGTAGCACATACAGCACATCCATTCAGACGACCACTGCCACCACATCCATAGACCTCATGATCATTGTCACGGACTCGTACTCCAACTACATGTCCGCAGTCATCACCTCGGCTTCGCTCCCCGAGATACCAGTCGTGTTCGAGCTGGCACCGAAGACATCCACCGTGGAATACAGGGACGCGACCGTCACGGTGGTGCTGGAAGGTCAGCTCACGGACATGTCCGGGAACCCGCTCAGCCCGACGGCAGCGGTCCCGATCGAGCTGTACTCCGGCGACCGCAAGGTCGCCATGCTGCTCGACGACTATGTCCTGGGCACGACTCATACGCACGACGGCCAGATACTGTTCCAGTGGATGTTGAACCCGACGAGCCTGTTCACGGGCACCGGGCAGAATGTGCAGGTCACAGCCACTTTCGATCTGGGGATATACGAATCGGTCACCATCACTTTCACCCTTACATCCATCATGAGCGACGCGGTGGCGCCAGTCATCGAGCTGGTGTCGCCTGAGGACGGCTCCCTGATAGCCTCTGGTGCCATCATAGACCTGGACGTCATCGATGACGGCGAAGTGGAAGTGTTGTACTCGGTCGACGGGGGCTCATATGTCACCCTGGCGGAGCCGTGGGACATATCCACATCCTCCTGGAGCGACGCGGTGCACTCATTGGCAGTCACCGTGATGGACGACGACGGGTTCACCGTGACGGCATCCTATTCATTCGATGTCGATGCATCCGCGCCCGAACTGGAGATCATCCAGCCGATCATGGCGAGCCAGGTCCCGATAGGGTTCAGCATAGTGATCAGCGTGTCTGACTCGCACCTATCGACCGTGGCATATTCGGTCGACGACTCGGACTTCGTGACCATCCCATCGCCGTACGTGGTCGACATGACTGGTTGGGCCATCGGGATGCACGTGGTCGTGGCCACTGCCATGGACTCGGTCGGACACGAGAGTTCGACATCAGTCTACTTTGAGATCGTGAACGCGACCCTCGTGGCGATGCTCGCCAGCCCGGAGGACGGCTCCTATGTCCACTCAGGTACCCCGTTGCAGATATTGATATACAGCTCGGGCAACATCACCTGTTCATGGAGCGACGGAGGCCCATGGTCCATCCTTCCAACTCCCTACATCATATCCACCGAAGGGTGGGATGAAGGTGCCTACGACATATCGGTCAATGCTGCGGACGACATCGGTGGATCGTCGGAGTTCTCGTTCTCTTTCACGATAGATGACACGCCACCGGAGATATCCCTGATATGGCCCGAGATTGACGCATATGTCACCCCTGGCGATATTGTATCGTTCCAGGTCACAGATGATAATATGGATTACGCCGTTTGGAGCGTTTTGGGCATATCCGAAACGACCAGTTCCGGCACATTCACGGTATCCCTTTCGTCGGTGAACATCGACGGTTCCTTCTCGATGAACGTCTTCGCATACGATCTCGCAGACAACACTGCCGAGGACTCCTTCGCCTTCACGATGGACTTGTACGACCCCGTCACAGGCATCGTCGGAGTCGCATCGGGCGAGTCGATAATGGAAGGCGAGGATATGGTGCTTCAGGCGAGCGACAGCCACCTGAAGACGGTGACCCTATCGTTCGACGGGGGCGATGCCGTGACAGGTTATCCCGGGATGATCATCGAAACGGATGCGCTGACCCTCGGATGGCACGCACTCGTCCTGGTCGCCACTGACATGTCCGGGCGTATAACGGTAAACGAGCTCTCGATATACATTGACGGGACCCCGCCGCAGACTCAGCTGGCTGGACCAGTTGAGTTCGTGACCGGTGGTACGCTCGTTCTCACGATAACCGCCACGGACGACTTCGGGATCGCCGAAGGCGTGGTGTACTACGAGCTGAAGGATGGAGGCTACGGTTCGATACCGATGACTCTGTCCGGGTCCGAGCTGACGGCCACATTGCCTTCGCAAGTGCTCTGGGACGGCATGGACGTCTATGTATCTGTGTACGATCTGGCCGGCAACTGTCGTGGAGAGCGAACATGTATCCGCTGTTGAGGTGGAGTACGCTATCGGGTGGATCCAGCGGATCATGGTTCACTTCGCTCGCAGGCATCATCTCGATATCATCCATCATCGCAGCGATCTTCATCCTGGTCCTGTTCATGATGAACAGAGGGAGATCGGAAACCGGGTTTTCGTATCGCGACATTTGGCCAAGGCGGTCATCGTCTGTTCGAGAGACTGCGCTTCCAGCAAAGGAGGAATATGATGCGAGGTCGAGTGCGCATACGGACGCAGCTGCAGTCGACAAGCCCCCGGTGGTCAGAGGGAGACCCTGGTCATATGGTCGCCAGACCATCCTTGGACAGGTGCCCAACATCTCCGCCAGCGCTGGAACGCCAGGAACAATCGCGCCTGGTCGGATCATGGTCAAGACGCCCGATGCGCCAGATGAGGACGATATCGATTACGGTGAGATGATAGAACGTGAACTCATCCAGGGCGTGTTGAGCAGGTCAGTGTATCGCGACACCGTTCACGAACTCCATAAGGGTGCATCATCGGAACTGATCCCACCCGAGGACCGGATCATCTCCGCCATGAAACTCAAGCGGCTCATGGACAACGAGGAGATCGATGACGACTCACTCTTCTGATGCGATCAGTCCGCTGGTGATGTCTCGACCGTCGGAATATCTGGACCCGTATGGATCTTCTCCGTCTTGTCAAGCCACCTGACTATGAGGATCCAGAAGACCGTGATGCATCCCACGAATATGAGTATCCCGATGTAAGCATGTACGAACGCGAGCGCGGGATGGCCGTATGCTATCCCTACCATGATCGTGATGGCCATTCTGATTATGTTGGATGCCCAGGTGACAAGCAGCCCAATCCCCAAACCGATGCCGACGCGCGCACTCATCTTTCGATACCGCACGAGCACGAATGCGAGGAATGCCGAGAAGAACAGGCCTGCTGAATAGAGGCCGCTGCACCCGACGCCTATCCCGAGTCTGAGCAGCCGCCCATCGTGGACATACTCTATGATGTTCGCCAGACCGATGCCGTCGAGTTCGAGGACCGCGGTGACATGGAATCCCAGCAGTCCGAGCAGATTGACGACGGGAAGTGTCACGAAGTAATGCTCCGCATAGGATGTGATCTCATAGTGCGACTCCCCGGTCACCAAGTAGTAGGTGCGCCAGATGATGACGAAGACTATCGTGAGGAACATCAGGTACAGGACCACGAAGTCCTTCACTTCTGCGAACGCGCTCGGGCCCGAGTAGTATACCACCAGGGAAAGCCCCAGCAAGGTGACTATGAAGTCCTCCATCTGCAGGTTGGTTTCGCCGTTCACGAGTATCTTCCAGGTCGACCATAAGAATAGCAGGAGGAATCCCAGCATGGGTATGAGCATCCTGCATCGTTCCCTGGAGATGAATCGTGACATCAGATCGATCAGGATCCCATGGGCTTCCTCATCCTCAGGGACCTTGAGCAGCATCGCCGAATAGATGGCCATGGCACATCCCACGGCCACCATGATTATCTCGACCAGAAGGGCGGAGTGCCCCATGTAGTGATTGTACAACGCCCCTGCAACAAGCATAGACCCCAACAGCAGGAGCCATTCACCCTTGAGTCTCAACGATAACGATGCACATTCTCTAGCGTATATAATGATTGTTCGCGCGCGCTTCAGGATGTAAAACGACGATATCGTCCATGGTCAGTATCACTCGGAGATCTCTTGTTCCGCCTCCGCTTCGGCATTGAGCGAATCGGGCGATGACCTTGCGAGGAGGAATGCTGTCGTCGAGGTCACGAGCAGCAGCAGTGACATCTCTGCCATGGTCGATAGGCGCATCGACATGCTCGGCTGCAGGATGCCAAGAACCACGGCAAACACCGGAACGCTCAGCAGGCACACGATTGCAGCGATGACGAACCGTCCGAACGGTCTCGTCATCATCCTGAGTTCATAGTCGTCGTCCCGCTCGGCCGACAACGCTGCCCACATCATGATCAAGGACGGCACGTACAGTGACACTGTCGCCGCGAAAAGGTTGCGTGCATCAGTGAGCGTCGCGATGTCGGTGGCCAGTGCGGAAACCGCCAGTATGGTCAGGATGCCTACGACCGCTGGTGGTCTGTAGCTCATCCCTACGCTCAATATTATCAGGGAGACTCCCACAAGGATCGGGATCAGTGTGGATAGCGTGACCTCCGTGAATATGAGCATCACACTCGCCGAGGCCACTGTGGCCGCAATCTTCAGATGCGCATTCACAGTGGTCATGTCAACCCCTTCCTGATGCTTCTGACTATCCTCACCGTGGTGTCCGCAGGACCTATCCTCATGAATGACGCACCTGCTCTCCTTAGCGCCGACTCGACCTTGACCCCTTCTGTCAGCTTTGCATAGAGCTGTTCTCCTTCAGCGAAATCGAGGACTCTCTCCGGCGAAGAGTACCAATCATCGTAGGTCTGTATGACCAGCAGCCTGTTGCCGGTCCGCTGGCATAACCGAGCTGTCGATAGGACGGCATCTCTGGAGGAGACCAGGTCCGAGACGACTATGAACAGCAACTTCTGGTTCTTTGTGTGGGCTATCATATCCTTCGCAACGCTCTCGAGTCCAAGTCCTGTCATCCTCTTGGCGCTCGTCCGTCTGACTGCGCTCACAGCATTCAGGAACGCGCTGCCAGTTCCGCGGTCATGAATCGCCACGGGGGAATGGTCTGCCGTGGTCGTCTCGTTTTTGGGTGGCTGCTCCTCATCATCGACGATGATCGTGCCCGGGACCCCTCTGAGGACCTTCGTGATGCGCTCGAACTGTTGCTTCCCCAGCGACGGTCTCACCTCCCCCGTGACCGTGATCTCGTCGTATGTCGTCACGCCTGCGGGGTGGAAGCTGCTGATGAGCACATTCGAGAGTTGGAGGCCAAGGTCCACAGCGTGGTTCAGCTTGGCCGACCCGCCCTTCTCCAGTCGCATGCTTCGACTGCAGTCGATGAATATCATGGTCCTCAGAGTGCCCTCTTTCTTGTATATCTTCGTCATGAGCTTGCCGGTCTTGGACAGGCTCTTCCAGTGTATGTCCCTCGAGCGGTCGCCAGGGATGTGCTCTCTTATCCCGTCGAACTGGAATTCACGAAGCACGACAGCCGGGGTCTTGAACATGCCAGAATATTCGAAGTGCTCCTTACCCGCCGTCTTCCTGGCCGCATCGAAGCTTTCCTTCTGTGTGTGCACGCCCAGTCGCTGGGCGTCCTCGAAGTATCGCACGTGTGTGAACAGTCCGAACTGGTCCGTGCGTGTGATCTTTAGTGTGCCGATCGTGTGCCCCCCTCGTCTCGTCGGTATGAACGAGTACGTGAACGACTTGATGGAACGCGGAGGCACTTTGGCATCGAGTATGTTGGTCCCTGCTCCGAGGATGCAGTCTTCCGGTAGCACATCCTCAAGCGAAGCTCTGAGTGGCGTATGGTCCTTGTTTCTGATCTCGACTTTGACACTGACCGGCTCCTGGGCGAAGGCCATCTTACTCAGTATCTCGTGTTTCACATCGAGACGTGAGTTGGATAGCTCCCATGCGAACCTCTCATGTGCATAGACCATCATGGTGGTTATGACGACGCTTGCGATGACCCATGACAAACTCATGAAGAGAAACCCTGCAATTGCGAACGCGGCGCAGGTTGCCATGAGTGCCATCCCGAGGGATGAGGTCTGCAATGACTTCTCGCTGGGATCGGTCATTTCTTCACCGCTCCATGTCTTTGCAGCTGACGCATGAGGTGTGACAGCACTCCCTTGTTCCAGTTGGGGTGCCTCTCCATCACCCTGCGGAGGATCTCATCATCGTTCAAGAATGCATCTGGCATTGTCGCCTGTTCCTTGGTGAACTTTCTGAGGACCCTGCTCCATGCTGTATTCATCGACTTGAGTATGAATCGGCAGGTCATCTGCAACACATCGGTGGTCGCGAGGAAGAACGCGACGACTATGATGATTATGAGTGCCAACTTCGCATCCTCGCCTATGCCCATCAGAACATTCGAAGTGAACGAGAGCGGGTCGAAGAAGTTCCTATGGCTCTCGTCTATGAGTATGTCCGTGCGTCCCTCCGAGAGGAATGCCAAGATGTTGTCCACCAGGACCGAGTTGTCCAACTGGTCGTACATGCTGTTTATCAGGATGCTCGGATCCGCCAGCAATATCAGAGTGCCTTTTCCGACCTGCTCGACCGACAGCAGCGGAAACGGCCCAGACACTTCGTTGTCGTCCTTGTACATGTTGTCGTTCAGGTCCACCCAGCTTGCCTGGCTCGTCGTCGCCAGCACCTCGGCGCTCGCACTGGGCTTCAGGGAAGACGGATAGTTCAGCAGGATCGTGGAGACCTCTTCCGTGAGGTCGCTCTCCTCGAAGTTGTATGCGACCACGAACTCGGGCTTCTTTTCGAAGGCCAGATCCAAGACCAGGTTCTTGGTGAACCTGCTGCTCGTGTCCAGGTATGCGAGCAACGTGTTGGCGGATCCGAAATCGTCTGCGAGGAGTACTGTCCCTCCTCCTTGCAGGAAATCCGACATGTAATCTCCGTCCGCCTTCGTGAATGTCCTGCTAGGCCCGATGATGATTATGCTGCTCGTGAGCGGATCGAGCTCAACTCTATCAAGTGCGATTATAGCCGGTTCGATAGAAGCGTCCGTTCCTCTGAGCTCCAGGGCCGGCACGAACTCCCCCGTCTTGTAAGTCCTCACCGCGAGGCCGCTGGTCCCGTTCCAGCCTGCGTTGTATATGCTGAAGTCCGTGGTCGTCCCTACTACAGGCACCACTAGTGACAGCGCTAGGAATATGCACGCAAGTCCGAGCGTGACCGCCAGCGCGTAGAACCTCTTCAACCGTGATGGCATCATTCGGGCACCGCCCTACCGAACCCCTCCAACACGGCAAGTGAGTCTGCGAACCCGAGCGCATCCTCGATGGTCACATCACGATCGGTGAACATCGCCTTCTCGTAGATATTGGTCACCTTGCCTATGGTCTCTTTCGGGTAGCCCATGAAGACCAGCTCTGTCTGTATCTCTCTGTGCGTGAGGCTATTGTCGACGGTGGCGTCCCTATCGGTCCTGAGGAACTGTATGAACTTCTGATACCCGATCACGACCGCGTCCTTTGGCGGCATCGAGCCCAAGAGCGTATCGATCAACCTCCACAGTGTCGCCTTCATCAGACTCTTGGACTGCGCTGCAGGCAATGTTGAGAGAGGCCTCATTTTCGCAGTGACGACTTTGTTCTCGAAGATGGAGACTCTCTGCGAGTCCATCTGTCTCAGGCGGTTCGCCCATATGCGGAACTGCAATCTCTTGTAGCCATAGTATGCAAGGACGATGAGTAATGCCAGGATCATCCATGCCAACCATGCGAGCTCTCCGAAGAAGGCGTTCTTGAGAAAATCAAGGAAGGGTCCAGTGAAGAAATCCTTGATCGAATCGAATATGTCCTTTGGACTGGTCTCGATCCCTGGGAATATGTTCGATGATTTCTTCTCAGTGATAGTGAAGGTGACCTCTTCGGATCGTGTATGGAACCACGGAGTCCCGACGCCGTCGTGCTCGGCGAAAGCGACATGGGTCCCTTTCCCGATATCCTCGGAGTTCTCAGTCATCTTATAGGTGCCATTGTCTGATGTGATTGTGCTCGTGAAGTATCTGTCATCGATTATGAATCGAATCGTCGCGGAACCTATGCACTCCCAGGACATGTTTGTGAAAGTTCCGTTGAACACGATCTCGTCACCCATCTCGAACTCATCACCTGATACGTCCAGCGTGAGTACTGCTGGATATTTCAGATGGAATTCGTAGACCGGTGTGGATGAACCCTGATGAGTAGTATTTCCAGGATATGTCGCGGATATATTGTGAGGGCCGAATCCGAGGCTAGCAGTGACGATAACGGCTTCGAAGCCGCCTGAATCATCCGTCGTGAAATCGAAGATCGTCGAGTCTATCGTTACGCTCACGATCTGGTCCACGAGTCCGGAACCAAGATAATCCCCCAGCATCCCGTCGATGGTCGCTGTAGGACCAATCTCATAGCTGTCCTCTGGATACATGATCGTGCTTGTCGGTATCTTGAGCACGATGAGTTGTGTCTCTTCAGACCAATACTCCACCTCGTTGAAGACTGTTGACGCGTCGAAAATGTATGTGCCCAGCTCAATCGGGTCGATCGGTATGTAGTATGTGATCGAGAACCTACCAGATGCTCCTGTGCTCATATTCGAAATATCAGTCCCGTCCCTGCGCACATTCACGTCAAGGTCCTGCACGAACTGTCCCATGTAGAACAGGTATCCCGTGATTATGAGTGTCTGGCCGAGGTACATTGAATCGTCGTTGAGCACCAGGAACAGGCGCGGGACAGGGTTCAGTATCTTCTCGGCCAGCAGCTCGAGTTCCATCTCCAACTGAGCGAGTCTCTCTCTCAATAGGGCGATCGCATCGAGGAGCGGCTGCACATCAAGGGTACCCTGTTCAGGTATCTCCGGAAGAGCATCTATCGCATCGACATCTTTCTCAAGGACATCCAACTGATGTATCAGTTCCTTCACGTATGCGGTCGCCGATGCGAGGGTCTCCATGCCCGATTCGTAGACCTCAGGTGGGAGGACCGCCTCCTCCGCGAGCAACCTCAGCGTTGTCAGCTCATCGAAGAATATGGAATATGTCTCGGTTATCGAGGAATCGTCGACCGACATCGTCTCGAACGGTGGTATGAATGTTATCAGGAACTCGTAGCTCTCGACATCGTGGGAGAGGTCGTCTATGATCTCGGTCGGCGCAGCGAGCGATTCCTGTAGTCTATCGGAATATGTGATCGCGCCGACGGCATCGTCCGCAACGCATGACAATATCGATTCGGTCGCGAGCCCGAGGCTCTCGTCTAGCAGAAGCATCAGGACCGCTAGATCTAGCTCCGCCTGGTCGAACTGCTCGTGCGGAATCGTCTCCGCTACTGCCGCTGCGGTTGCGGGCATCAAGAGAACAACCGCTAGCAAGCACGCCGTCACCCCCCTAGGAACGGACACACTTCGCTTCAGGCACACGCGGATATAAATAACTCACTTCAATGGCGATTATATCACAGGTTCTGCCTTCGAAAAATCACCAATCGCTCAATATCATGTGGAATTGTATCCGGTCAGTATCGTTCTCGACCCTCAATATCCTGGTCACTTTTCCTGTCGAACGCGCGATCCCCGTCAAGAAGGCCGAACAGATCGGACATCCTGCCTGTCTGCACACGTTCGGCATGAGTGCTCGGATCGTATCGCAACTCTCCTTGAACATGGAGTGCTCGACCCTGAGTATGATCTCTCCTGCCCTCTCCTTGATCTTGAAATCCTTCACCAGGCCGAAGCCAAGCTTCACGACCTGCATGTTGCCCTCGAAAGCCTCGAGTCCGACCTCCTTGTTCGATACTGCGAGATCGCGCTCGAAACCATCCAGGAGGTCGAGTCCTGGTGGCGTGAGGAATATGCCTAGAGTGGCCCTGTCCGCTCCGAGCGAGAAGACGAGGTCGTCTGTCATTATCGGAAGGGACAGCGACGAGTCCGAGGACGGTATCATCACCTTCTCCCTGGTGAGTGCGTACTTCGCCGGAACATAGGCCGCAGAGCCTTCAAGGTTTAAGTTGGCGACCAGCTCGTTCGTCATCCTCACCTCGGACAGCATCTGTCTCTGCGCGATGTCCGAAGGCAATGCGCGTTCAGTCATCACGAATATCGTGAAGATGCCAACGAAGAGCGTGCCGAAAGCGAGGTTGATGCATATCCCTCGGAGATCCTGCAAGTCGGATATCTCCTGCAGCTCAGCCGGGTCGGTCGTGGGCATCATCTGCAGGATGTCCATATGTGTATTGTATGCGAACACGAGGGAGAGCACGCCAGCAGCGATGAGTATTCCGCCGATCACCCATCCTTTCATAGTGACCTTTCTCAAGAAGCCGAGGGAAGCCATCTAATTCTCCGACCGTTTGGCTGTTATGGCTGTCCCCATCTAAATCCGTTTTGGGACTTCTCATCAGCCATACATGTTGTCCAAGAGTGACATGTCCGCGTCCCTCAATCGTTCGAAGAAATCCACTTCATCGACTGCGCCAGTGATGTCGATGTTGTCGTTCAGCACCATTTTCGGTACGCCCATGACCGAATGTCTGAGTGCGAGATCCTGGAACATGGACGAGTCTATGACCTCCGAGGTGACGTTCTCGGAGGCTATCGCCGCCCTGTACGCGTGTCTCGCGACGGTCGGACAGAACGGACAGGTCGTCAGGACGAACACCTTCACATTCGCTTTTCGCCTGACCTTCGACAGCGATTCGAGCGCCAGGTGCGAGAGGCGAGGACTCGATGTCGATAATTCGTGTATCGCATCCTTCATCGCCTGAAGCTCATATCCCGAGGGCACACCGTAGTATCTGATCCTGGAGAAGCCGTTCTTCTCGAGCACCATGCACGGCCAATGCTCGATGTGATATGGTCTGAGTTTGCCGTTCCTGCCACGATCCACGTATTCCAAGTCGATCTTCATCTTGTTGTTCGATTCGGATAACGATTCTGCCAGATCGACCAATTCTTTCGTCGCCTTCGACCCCTCCTCCACGAAGAGGTGCATCGTGACTGGGTCTTTCATTTCGATTCCAGCAATCCTGTCTGATACCACTCCCATCATGCCATCTCCACAGCTAGCTCTGCTTATTCCAGACTCTACCGACCCACGGGCCCCTATTCAGCGTTACGAGTATATTCAATTATCGAGAAACGAGAAATCTACGCGAGAATCGTGTAGTACTGCGACCGTAGTACAAGGTGAGACATGTTCAATCTCAGAATCATTAATGTGGAAGGAATATATCGTATGAACTAGCTAGTGTATATGGCAGCCATCGAGGTGTCTCCGTTGACCGATGATCGCAAGAAGAAAGAAAAGTCCATGGATGTCGATGAATCGCAGATACGTGACGCGGTGCGAGAGCGGTACAGATCATTGGCCGAGCGCGGGACATCATGTTGTGGCACGAAGGTGAACACCATGTGTGGCTGCTCGACCCTCTATTCTGATTCGGATGTCGCATCACTTCCATCAGATGCGGCAGCGGTGAGTGCGGGATGCGGCAACCCGACTGCGATTGCCGATCTCAAGCCTGGCATGACTGTGGTCGACCTCGGAAGCGGTGGAGGTATCGATGTGTTCCTGTCGGCCAAGAAGGTCGGTCCGACTGGAAGGGCGATTGGTATCGATGCTACTCCAGAGATGATCCTCAGAGCCCGCAGGACTGCAAAGGAGAACGGGTTCGACAATGTTGAATTCCGGTTGGGAGAGATAGAGCACATCCCACTCCAGGATTCGAGCGCGGACGTCGTGATAAGCAACTGCGTCATCAATCTCTCACCATCCAAGCAGCAGGTGTTCAACGAGGCTTTCAGGATACTCAAATCCGGTGGACGGCTTGCCGTATCCGATATCGTCTTGTTGCGCGAGCTTCCCGATGAGCTCAGGACCAACCTCGCCGCTTGGGCGAGTTGTGTAAGCGGAGCCGTATCTGAAGATGAGTACCTCGGCGCGATCAAGCATGCAGGCTTCACGAACATACAGGTTCAGGACAAGGTCGTGTACACGCAAGAGCAGATGAGTGTGTACGTTCCAGATGCGCAGACTGCGTTCTCATCCTCTTCCGCAAGGAGTGGTCACGGTCAGATATCGTCCAAAGCCGATATGTCCGATATGGTGGCTAGCTACAGGATAATCGCCGAGAAGCCATAGGTGTGCCAATCGACTCGTCCGTGACTATCTCGGAGATATGAATCTGAGCAACTCATCCTCGAACTCCCACTGTTTCTTGAAGTGCTCGTTCGGGTCCTTCAGCAATACGTACCACCAGAATATCACAAAGATCCCTAAGGTGATGATTGACAGGACGAAGTACAGCCAGAACGACCTTCTCTCGAGGACTGCATGGTCGGGCAGCGTGCCTACGGCGAGCCCTGCCATTGCCAATGATACCTTCACATCCCTTGTGAACTCGATCCACCTGCGGTCGTGCTCGCGGGTTTCTTCCATGAGGAAATTGAACATGTACAACATGAGCAGCCCCGGGACCAGCGCTATCAGGAATGTATATGATGAGTATTCTGAGTAGGCACCGTAGCCATACGCGAAGTAGACGAAAGCCTGCAGGATCGATCCGAAAATAGGCAAGGCGATGATCAGCATCCACAAGACCGGTGATCTTCTCTTCACATCGTCCGGTGATAGGAGGTTTTGGCCTCCGAGTCCGCTCCAACCCAGATCACCCCTTCCTCCATGAGTGGACGAACCCACGAGATTCTCGATGAACGAAGAGACCGCCAATCTCAGGGTTACTTCCCTTGCGCTGTGCTTGTTCATTCTGTCTATCAATTTGTACGTGATCATCCCGTAGATTATGTAGAACACTGTGGAAATCGCAAGTGCTAGCAGGATCATCCATTCGGAGCCGGCTATGAAGTCATAATCGTTCGTCAACTCTCCATTCTCAGAGAAGTATTCGAACACTCTGCTGAGTATGACGGCGAAGATCACCATCCCACCAATCATCGCAACTATGAACGGGATCACGACGATCCAAGGCGGTATGATCGTGTCGGATGCGGCTCGTTGGCCTATCGCCTTCCCGATCTCATCTCTCGGCTTCGCGAGCTCGTTGCTTGTGAACGGTTTGACCTTGCGTATCTCGGATCCACAGGTCATGCAGTACCGTGAGTCGTCCAGATTCTCCTTCCCGCAGTTCGAACAGAGCACCGAATCCCACCTTGTTACAGAACGTATTGCGCATACATTAGACCTTGCGCGTGAGTCTCCGTGGCTGTCCGACTCAACATTAATATAGCATTTTATCATGTGTACTGACTACATCTAGAATCCATCGGATCGGGTGTTCGGGAGGAAGTAGGCATGAAGTGGCCTGTTAGCACTGAAAAGTTCAGAATAGTAGAGGTATCTCTTTTGATCGTTGCGATGGTGATTTCGCCATTTGCTTACCTGCTCTACACCGCGGATGATGTGGAAGGCGCAGACGCTACGATGTTCACCGTGGGAACAACTGGTGGCGTCGATACGCTGAATCCGTTCAGGGCGGTTTTGCGGAACTCCTACACCATACTATCCCTGATGTACGAATCATTGACATCGGTCGATTCGGATATGATGCCTGCACCCATGCTTGCATCGTCATGGGATTGCGATGAATCGGAGCTGGTCTGGACATTCGTAATAGATGACGATGTCTACTGGCACGACGGTGAGCAGGTTCACGCGGATGATGTCGCATTCACTTACAACTTGATCCTGTCCAACCCAGCTGAGTGCTCCTTGTACATCAAACTCTTGACCGATGTGACCGAGGTCATCGCTCTGAACAGCAACACCGTGCAGATAACCACAAGCGTTCCAACGGCGGACCTCCCTTACTCGATGATACCCATACTACCAGAGCATCTATGGAGCAACGTGCCCTCCAACTACCTGAACGATGTCGATGTCTTGAGTTCAGCATACTTCCCTGATGGCCCCATCGGCTCAGGACCGTTCATACTGGATGATTTCGTATACAATGATTATGTCCTTATGAATAGCTGGGCCATGTATCATCTGGGAGCTGCAAAATTCAATACATTACTCTTCAAGATATTCTCGTCCCCGGAAGGGATGATCAATTCACTCATGGCCGGTACGATAGACCTCGCATATGATGTTCCCGCCATGAACTGGGAGTCTCTCGTCGCAACTCCTGGGATCGGAGGCCAGTCCATCAAATCTGGGAGTATCATTGAGCTTGGCGTGAACTGCGCCTCGGAGGAGATCAGAGCCAATTTTTATAAGGCAAGTGATAACCTCGAGACGACGAACAGATCCGTGCGACAAGCGATTGCCATGTGCGTGAACCAGACATATATGGTGGACGCGATCTTGGACGGTCATGCCGGAGTAGGGGAGACGCTGCTCCCTGAGACGATGAAGTATTGGCACTTAGATATCCCGGATGAATCCGAGTTGCCATTCGACCTAGATGCTGCAGCCTCACTGTTGGACGCGGCAGGATATATCGACTTCGATAGCGATGGCATCAGGGAGAACGTCACGAGCGGAGTGCCATTGGAATTCACTATCAAGGTCCGGAACGATGAGACTGCCGATATTGCCGCAGCGAACTTGATATCGGACTGCCTAGCATCCATAGGCATCTCTGCTCCCGTGGTCGCTGTATCAGAGAGCATGCTCTACACATATTGGTACTCTTGCAGTCTGGACCTGTTCATCTGGGGTTGGGACTTCGGATATAAGGAACCTTTTCCCCCCAGCTTTGCGCTATCCGTTATGACCACGGATCAGATACCGGAATCTCCCACCGATTGGACCGCCTGGTCCGATTCGTTCTATTCGAACTCATATTATGATCAGTTGTACGAAGAGCAGTTGGCCGAGACGGATGATGCCGCCCGACAGGACATCGTATACGAGATGCAGGATATCCTGTACTACGATTCTCCATATGTCGTCCTCTGGTACCCGTACACGCTGGTGGCGTACAACAGTATGATCTGGACCAACTATCCAGATATGCATGAGAACCCTAACATGTCCCCTGCAGGACCATGGTTCTACCTATCGATCGAGTTCAACGAATACACCGGTCCTATGGATGTCTATGCAGGTGAGGATGTCACCGTGAATCAAGGCGTTCCGGTATTATTCAGCGGGAGCGCAATTGACCCAGATGACTCGATCGAATCCCTGAACTGGACATGGTCCTTCGACGGACCCGATGGTTCGTACGACATGTTCGGACAGTCCGTGGTCGCATGCTTCTATTCGGATGGCACCATCGATGTGACGCTCACCGTCACTGACAAAGATGATCAATCGGTATCCGATTCGCTTGTGGTGACTGTCCTTCCAGACTATGGCAATGAGAGGTCCATGCAATATAGATGGTACGATATGTTCAACGTGCCATTCGGTGAATGGTACGAGAAGAGGAACAACGAGATCACATGGAGTGACAGTTATCCCTACATTTATGACTGGATCGATGGGTCTCTGGAGGGCAACGTCTGGACATACTCCAACATGCGCCTGGACATAACTGGAAGGAACATGCCAGAGATCAACATGAATGAGAATCCCTTGTTCGTCCCGAACCTCGGGACCACGAGCGGAGGAAACGTCACACTCGATTGGTACTTCACATACGGCACCGATGCAGAACTGGAGATCTTATCACCAATCGCTGCGGACAACAACGACGGATGGATCACGATATTCGACGGTGAGATGATTCTCGACCAGACGGCGGCGATGTCTGTTCTTGGCATGCCCTCTGACCAATGGGAGACATTCGATACATGGTGGGCGGCGAACAGTGCATCGGTCGAGAATGCCTGGTGGAACTACATTAGATCGGAAGCGAACGACCGACTCGATATCTATTGCATGTACGAGTATCTGTTGCAGGCGTTCACGCACCAGCTCACGGCTGAGCGTGTCGGAGACACTGTGGTCGTGAACCAGCAGATCGTATCATGGGGATTCGAGGCACTCATGACGAGATGGCTGCACGACGCGTGGATGGATGATTCAGAATACTGGTTCGAGGACTTCTCGATGCACGCGGAGATCGGTCCTGAATCATCGGACATCGATATCGATACGGTTGTGGACTACGCGATGTATGCATTCGCATCATCCGTCGATGGCGATCCTTGCTGGGTCTGGGAGCCTGTGTGTCAGGACTACGTAACAAGCATCACGCATCCCTCGGCCTATGAGTCTTACAGCGACAAAGAGCGTCTGAGCCTTACTCCTGGATCTGAGAGATATGGCGAGTATGTGCCGTATCACAATGTCCCTGGCGCGTTCAATCTATCTGAAGGAGAATCGCTCGTCTTCGAGTGGCCTGCAGGGGAGCAGCTATTCCTGGAACATGCCGGAACTGATGCAATCAACGAGATATACGAGTCGATGACCTGCGTCTATTCAGAGCCCATGTGGACAGATTTCGAGGGCCAGATATTCGTTGATCCAATGGCGCGCATATTGGCATTCGTCGGTCCGATCGATATGTGGGAGTGGTCGAACACTCAGGTTGCCCATAGCTATCTTGAGAATGAATGGGACAGGGTCGGCTTGATGCCATATGGCGCACCCTTCGTCAGATTCTCGATGTCGTCCGAGATACTGGACCTGCCTCCCGTCGCAGAAATCATCGTGATGCCGCCATCAGGAGATGTGTCCACGATGTTCGAGTTCTATGCTACTGGGTGCAAGGATGATATCGATCCTGCATCGTCATTGGAAGTTCGATGGGATTGGGAGGATGATGGTGTTTGGGATGTGGATTGGTCCACGGACAAGATAGTCACGCACTCGTATTCCACGATCGGAACGCACACTGTATGTCTGGAGGTCCGCGACTCTTCAGGCAATACGGATAGTGCATCCATCACAGTGGATGTCTATGACAATCAGGCCCCACTCACTCTCGCGACATGCAACGGTTCAGATGGCCTTGATGGCTGGTACATCGGCGTTGTCGAGGTCACTCTCCATTCGATGGACGATTCCGATCCAGATCCCATGACATATTGCAGGGTCGACGGCGGCGAATGGTATGTCTATGAATTCCCTATCATACTTCAGGGAGACATGGTTCACCTTATCGAGTACTACTCCGTGGATTGCTATGGCAACGATGAGGCTTCGAAATCATTGGAGGTCATGATCGATGGCACTGTGCCCGTGACGAGTTACGATCTGTCAGGGACTTGGGAACACTTCGACTGGTACCGATCGCCGGTGGAGGTGAACTTCTCAGCATCTGATGGATTGAGCGGCGTTGCAGACACGTTCTACATCTTGGACGGCGATGCGGCGCAGGAGTTCTCAGGCCCCTTCACTGTCGAAGGCGACGGGCTCCACACGATCGAGTTCTATTCTGTCGATATCGCAGGCAACACAGAGGTCGCACAGGAGTTCACCTTCGGAATCGATGCAGAGGCTCCGCACACCGAGTTCTCGATGAACGGAACTCATGGCGGGAATGGATGGTATGTCTCGTCGGTCACTGTCAGTCTCACAGGAGAAGATGATGCGAGCGACGTCAGCGTGACATACACGAGGATCGATTCCGGGGAATGGTCAGCCTACTCTTCGCAGATAATCCTTGGAGATGGCGTCCACCTCCTGGAGTATTACTCCGTCGATTTCTCCGGGAATGTCGAGCCCGTTAGATCCATTGTCGTGAAGGTCGACACGGACAAACCCGTGGTGACCCTGGATCGAGCATCGGGCTTCATATCCACATCGAACATGGTCGATATCACATGGACTTGCTCCGACGAAATGAGTGGCCCATGCTCCATCCTTTGCCAGCTGAATAGTGGCGATCCAATCACCGCGATGATCGATGGCATCACATTGACGGACCTGACGGATGGCGAACACGAGTTGGTCATCACGCTGTATGACGAAGCGAACAATTCACAGACCACCACAATCATGTTCTCCATCGAGACGAGTGTGTTCAGTCTCAACGGCCCCGTCGGCCCTTGGGCGGTCATCGGCGCGATCGCGGGAATCGTCGCGGTGATAGGCGCAGCGGGATACCTGTTCGTTAGAAAGACGAAAACGAAGTAAGGGTTCTTGAATGGGTTTGCAGGGATACAGGTGAGAGACCGCTCACACTTATCCGATGCAGCTACGGTGAGCACGGGGAGACTGACCAGCCTATCGAACCTCATTATTCATATAGTGGCAAGATACTCGATCAGCTGGGAATGGCGGAACAGACCGCCAAACTGGAGTGGGTTCGGATGAAGATCATATGTCCAATGGCATTCGCGCTTGTCGCGGGCCTTTGTCTGATGTTGTCGATAGTCCCTCAGAACTATGATGAGATGAGCGCCAAGACCTATCAAGCCGATGATGAGACCGTGCTCAAGATAGGGTTCATCGACCGAATCGATAGCCTGAATCCCTTGATGGGGCTTACTGATTCATCATTCATATTCTATGGATTAGTCTATGACGCACTGCAAGGTGCAGGTAATGACCTAGAAGCCACACCGAACCTCGCGACCGAGTGTTGGATAGTCCCGGAGACTGACTCAGATGTGGTCCTGAGTGGGGAACCATACGGCTCGGTCTGGCAGTACAATATCACCCAGAACGCTATCTGGCACGATGGAACCCCGTTCACTGCCGAAGACGTCGCTTGGAACATGAACCTGCACGCGCAATACTACGATACGGTATGGGCATTCCAACCATACTCGTATTTCATGGACTACGCTGAAGTGTACGATTCAGATTCTGTAAGGATACACTTCAGCGACCGCGAATCAGGCGATCCGATCCCAGTTTCGTATGGCTACTTCCTGCCGATATACATGCTCCCTGCGCACAAGCTCTCGGAGATGAGTCCAGCCGAAGTTGCATTCACATGGACAGGTACATTCGATGAGGACATACCGATGATTGGCACGGGTCCGTTCATGGCAGGTCCGGATATTCTGGACGAGTATCTCTCGGGCTCAGTAGTGAACTTATACAAGAATCCCAACCACCACGTGCATGGACGGAGTACGCAGGCGTTTTCGAAATGGCCTATGATGGAATCAACAACATAACATATCGGTCCATAGATGCCAATGACAATGTCGAGGCCAATAGGAGTACGATGCTCAAGATCGACACCGAAGCCCCGATCGTATCGATCGAAATGGACACGACAGTCACTTCGAGTTCTGTTGAAGTCGATGTAGTCTGGGCCGATGCGACGAGCGGTGTTGCACACATGGTCGCATCCCTGGACGATGGCGAATGGAACAGCAGCTTCTTGATGGAGACCATTTCGCTCGAGGAACTCGAGGATGGAGAGCACACGTTGACCGTGACGGTATACGATACAGCTGGCAACTCTGCATCGGACACAGTGACCTTCTCCGTGGAGACGGACCTGTTCGCGATGGACGGCCCGGCCGGTCCCTGGGTGGTCATTGGTTTGATCGCAGCCATCGCAGCTGTGATATGCGCAGCGGGGTACCTGTTCGTTCGAAAGATGAAAACGAAGTAAGGGTTTTTGAACGGGTTTGCAGGGATACCGGTGAGGGATGGTTCACTTCCTCATCAGTATCTTCTCGGACTCCTTCACGACCTTCTCCAGCTCCCTGAGCTGGTCCTTGTCCAGCTGTGTTGGCTGGTGCTCCTTCAGGATCTTCTTGGCCTGCTCCCTCGCGAGTTCGTGCAATGGGCGTATGCCGTCCTTCCTCGCTTTGTCCGCGGGGCGCTTATCGTACAGCGACGATATGCGGATGTCCTTCATGTTCTTCATCGTGTGCATCTGCGCGAGGTAGTTGCCCATCGGACCGACCTTGTCTATGATGTCCAGTGCGAGCTTGTTGTCGTCCACTGAAATTCCTCGCATCATCTGGAAGATATCAGCGTAGATCTCGTTGTCAATGACGAGCATCTCGTAGCTCGCGGCGTTGTCCCATGCTCCGCCGATGCCGGACAGATTATCGGCGCCGGCCATGGCTGGCAACATCCCGCTCATCATCCTCTCCAGTCCGACCTGCATGCCCCAGTCGTTCGCGTCCGTTGTGACGCCGTACACATCGGCGATCATCTTGTACTTGTGAGCGATCTGGACCGTCGCAGCGGATACCAGAGCCATCTCTGGTACTCCCCAGATGTTCTTGCCCGTCCGGAGGTCGAGCATGCTCAATCTGCCGGAGTACTGCATCGGGATCTTCGTGCTCACGGTTTGTACGAGCATGACTCCTGAGAGCAGCTCCGCATTCTGCTGTGCGAGCCCGCCGCTGAGCGTGACTGGTGCCGTGCCTCCGCAGATAGGGCATGGCACTATGTCGACGAATGATTTGTATTCCGCTCCCTTCAGCATGACGTCTGCAGCGTGCGCGTCCCATGTGAGCGGGCTGCTCGGGGAACCGTACACTGAGAACAGAGGCCTCTTCATCAGTTCGTCAATCCCGCCGGCGACCGCGGTCCACATCTTGACCATCGCATCGACCGTCGGTATGTTGAGCGCGTATCCGGAGACGCACTTGCTGGTGTTCTTGATCATGGCCTCCATCGTCTTGAGGGGGAGGATCTCCGGTGGGACGTCCGTGGCGACCACCAGGTTGGATATCGTGTGACAGTTGGGGAGCGCATCCATGAGCTTCGTCGCGTCCTCGACGTCCTTCAGGGTGGCCATCTTCGGTTCACCCGTATCGATGTCCTTCATCAACGGGTTGCCACCAAGGGAATGAGCGAAAGTGGTCTCTCCGTCGAACTTCACATCGTTCTTTGGATCCCTTGCGAAGTATGTTCCATACGGCGTGATCTTCTTGATGGATTCCTCGACCATGCTCCTCGAGAATGTGAGCACGTTCTTCCTCGTCGGATGCTTGGCAGCTCCAGCAGCGATGAGGCGGTTGAGAGCATTCTCGCTATCGAACCTAACGCCGGTCTTCTCAAGAATCTTCAGCGTAGCCTCGTGAATCGCATCGACCTGTCCTTCCGTCAGGACCTTCAGCTTGGGTCCACACTTGATACCCTCCATGTTTCTCGCCTCCCTTTTCTGTTTTCAGCTCTTCATTGTCTATTCCACAGTTTATGCGGTCCGCCTCTTTTCGTTGCGTCCAGAAGTGCCAGAGGTGCCGGATAATTTGTGGTTTCCTGACTGTATGCCTAACTCCTACAAAAAGGATTGTCCCATCGATCATGCCATTGGGTCCGGAATCGGGAATGTGGACGATGCGTGGCGGTCCTAATCTTCATCGTCTTTGTCTTCAAGTCAAAAGCCATCCTCGCTCAGGAGTCTTCTGACATCGTCCAGTGAGTTCCTGATGTGGTACCTGCACGATTGCGTGCGACCCACCTTCTCGAGCGCGCCGATTTCCACGAGATGGTTCAACTTGTTCCTGACCGTCTGAGCGCCTGTGTTGCTGACCCATTTCACCGCTTCAGAGACGGAGAACCATTCGTCCCTTCGCTTCGCTACCTTAAGAAGCCTCTTGGACACCTCATCCAGGTCAGAACTGAGGAGGTCCTTCTCGGACAGGTTCTTATGCGCATCCAGATAGCTCTTGAGGATGGCATCTGATACAAAGTCGATGAGAACCTCGTATGATCGTGAGTCGTCAGTGTATGCCAGGAGTTGGTAGTATAGTTCCTCATCCGACAGCAGTTGCTTCTCGATCTTGCAGAGATGCGAGTTGGGCAGACCTGCGTTCTGAAGGAACAGGTGGAACAGACAACGCCCCGTACGCCCGTTCCCATCCGCAAAAGGATGTATGCTCTCGAATTCGTGGAAGAACACCGTTGCGGAGACGATGGAGTCATAGGCAGCGGCTGATTCATTCATCCATTTGAGAAGTGATTCCATCTCTTCTTCAATCGAGCCTGGAGGGCATGTGATGAAGGTCTCCTCGCCGGTTGAATCGCAGACAGAGGCGTGGTTCTTCCTGTACGACCTCTTCCTGAATCTCGCTCCAGTATCCTTCAGAAGGAAGTCGTGGATGGTCTGGATCAATGTATGGTCCCATGGGTCACCGATCTCACCTGGTGAGATGAGACGTGTCAGGTGGTTGATGATCTCCTGTTTTGGTCCAGCTGGGAGCTCCATCGAGTCGGTCCCCTTCCCGAAGGTGGAAAGAGTGATCTTCCTGACCTCATCTTCGTGCAAAGGGTTCCCCTCCACCTTGGTCGTCCAATGGACATTGGAGATGTACGCATCCATGGCGAGGTCAGCGTAATCCTTGTCCGTGAGGATGAAACGGTCCAGCTCGAAATCGAGCTCCTTGATCCTATGTACTCTCTTCGCATATTCTCTGGGAACCCTGATGTCCGGGTCAAAAGGAACCTTCCGTTTGTGGCGCACAGGATACCCTTTGGGCACGAAACCCTTGAAATTGTGATATTCGATTGTCATAATATGATATAACAATCTCTCGACAGTATATCAAGTTTGCGCGTGCAGGTAACCAATTCTATGCAATGGCCAGCAATTCTGGAAATCTGCGCGGAGACAACAAACCCTGCTGGATGCGTGGTGCACCCATTCGTCCTGACGCGACCCTCCCTTGCGCCGATCCGCGCCATCTTCGCCGATTGAAGACGTCTCACGTTTTAAGTACCGAGACATTTTCATGGCGGAACAACACAGCACCAATTGTGTTTCGGACAGTGCACTGATGAAACCGCTGAACAATGGCAACGATCGGACCATCACGAATCCGACCTTCATACTCATACTCCTCGCATCGATAGCTATCATGGTCATGTACGTCGAGGCGATGGCATTCCCATCGCTGCCAATGGTGATGAATGATTTCGGGCTGACGCCTCAGGACTATTCCCTCGCATCATGGATCATCACGATCTACCTCGTCGTCGGGGCGGTATCGATCCCCGTGTTCGGCAAACTGGGCGACATCTACGGCAAGAAGAAGATGCTCGTCATCGCGATGTCGTTGTATACGGTCGCCGTGACATTGACGGGTTTCTCGCGCGACCTCTCAGACTCGATATACGTCATGATCGCCTTCAGGGCGTTCCAGGGACTGGGCATGTGCATGTTCCCTCTGGCCTTCTCGATCATAAGGGACGAGTTCCCCAAGGACCGGATCGCAGTGGCCCAGGGAGTCATATCCGCCATGTTCGGGGTGGGGGCCGCGATTGGTTTCGTAGTCGGCGGCTATGTCACAGACGCGCTAGGATGGGCATGGACATATCACACCGTGGTTCCGTTCATCGGCATATCCACGATCCTGGTCGCGTTCAAGATAAGGGAGTCGCCGGTAAGGTACAAAGGCAAGGTCGATTACATCGGCGCTTCGCTTCTCGGGGCCACTCTGGTCACCTTCCTGGTGGGGATGACGGAGACGAGCAACCGCGGCTGGACAGACCCCATCGTGATCTCCCTGCTTGCTTCATCGGTCATGCTGCTGTTCATGTTCATATTCTGGCAGACAAAGGCAAAGGAGCCCTTGGTCCGTCCGTCGTTGATGGCTCAGAGGGAGATCGCTCTCACGAACGTCATCGCATTCCTCATCGGGTTCGCTATGTTCACGGTATCCCAGACGATCGCCGCGCTCGCGGGTTTCAACTTCGGATTGGGCGCCATGGAGATCGGGTTGCTGAATCTGCCCATGTCTGGTGTCATGTTGGTGCTCGGACCCAGCGCAGGGTTCCTGGTGAAGAAGCTCGGTCCCAAGCGGCCTCTGCTGCTCGGGATGATCATCGGCATAATCGGCTTCCTGGCCATGTACAACTGGCACTCGACCCAGACGGAAGTGATGATCGGGATAGCGATCATGGGTTCAGGGTTGGCGTTCGCGATGGTCAGCAGCATAAACATAATCATCGTGTGCACGCCCAAGGAGGAGACGGGCATATCGACGGGCATGAACATGATCATCAGGACCGCAGGGTCGGTGGTTGGTCCAGCGGTCGCAGCGGTCATCATATCCAATCATTCGGTGTTCAACCCAGCCACGATGACTTCGATCCCGGACGACAACGCATATCAGATCATATTCCTGATGAGCTCGGTATTCTTGGCCGTGGGCTTGTTCCTGACACTGCTCCTCAGACACAGGGAGACCATCCCGGCCGAAGGGGAAGCTTAGTCAGATCGTGACTGCCAGACAGGCAGGTACTTTAGATAGTTTGCAGATACAATCCAGTCCCTTCGGGGTCTGGGGACGGTGGCGGAGCTTGAAACGGTTATTGTTCAGGGCGGTCTATGAACTCGCATATCCAGGATTCTTGCGAGAGTATCGCAGGTTGATGGGGGACCAGTGGAAGGGATATGCTTCGCTCAAGGAGATCAAGGGCCGAGATCAGGAGCTGCCCATCACGTCGGAGGGCATGGCGCTACACGGAGGATCCTTCACGCACATATTCCGGGAAGTCCGCAATGTGATGGAATCCCAGGTCGTACAGGATACGAAGGACCATCTGACGATCAAGACGGTGCCAGAACCCGACTCTGACAAGCGGGAACTGGAGAATGTGAGGGCATCGATCGCGAAGCCCCGCCCTGCATGGAATGTGGATTTCGACATAACTACCAGCATCGACCGGACCAAGGCCGGCAAGTGCAGGTTCGTCATTAGTGAGATTGTACCATGACACCTAGGAATCTTCTGGTGATCACCAACAACTTCCCTGACGAAGGGAGCCGCTCGATCGGTGGCATATTCGTCAAGGAACAGCTGAGGTACCTCGCGCAGGATTTCGATCGGGTCACCGTGATCTCCCCCTCGATGTTCATCACGGGCACGATCCGTGGATTTGTCCACAAGGATTATTCATATGGCAATGTGGATGTTCATTTCCTCAAGTACCTGAACGTGCCGTTCTTCTACCGTTACGGCCGCAAGGTCTGGATATTCATGCAGTATCGTGCGGTCGATCGATTCATACGTAAGCGAGGCATCAAGTTCGACCTCATACACGCGCACTATACATGGGCGTCCGGAACGGTGGGCGCAGCCCTGAAGAGGAAACACAAGGTCCCGTTGATAGTGACCGAGCACACATCCGTCGCGATCAAACGTGCGATGGATGAGAAGGACCCGGTCTTCAAGGACGCATGGGATATGGCGGACGCGATCATCAGGGTCAGAGGTGGAGACATAGAGCGATTCGCATCGATGGGCGTTCCGATACAGAAGGTGCATCACATCCCGAACGGTTTCGATGGCGGCAAGTTCCATCCAATGGACCAGGCCGAATGCCGCAGATCCCTGGACCTTCCACTCGATAAGAAGATCGTCATGAACGTGGGCAACCTGGTCGGGGTCAAGGGGCAGAAGTATCTGATAGCCGCGATGAAGAAGATCGCCGAGAAGGACAAATCAGTGATATGCGTCATCGTCGGCGGAGGGAAATTGAATAATGTCCTGCACAAGCAGATCGAGGATTCTGGCCTATCGGACACGGTCCTCATGGTCGGCGGCAAGCCACACGGCGATATCGCCTGCTGGATGAATGCTTGTGATGTCTTCACTCTCGCGAGCCTCTCTGAAGGAAACCCGACAGTGATGTTCGAAGCGCTCGCGTGCGGGAAGCCGTTCGTGGGGTCAGGCGTAGGCGGTATCCCGGAAGTGATAGACTCGGAAGACCTCGGCCTTCTGTCGGAGCCGATGGATGTCGATGCACTCGCTGCGAATATCTCGGCTGCGGTATCGAAGAGCTGGAACAAGGAGCTGATCCTGGAGCACGCCAAACGATATGATTGGTCTGAGATAACCCGGCAGATCAAGCTCGTCTACGATTCCGCGCTGCGATGATATTATTCCAGATTCTCCGCGACGATCCCCGCGATGTTCTTGGATGCCTTGCCCTCTCCGTAGAACTTCATCGGGTCGATCCTCTTCGGCTCAGAAGTGAGGAATCTCTTGACCGCTCTATCTACCTTTTTGGCGTCAAGTCCGGTTATCATGTTCCAGGCAGTATTTACGGACTCTACCCATTCTGTAACAGACCTCAGGGTTACGGCCGGAGTGCCCAGTATGAAGGCCTCCTTCTGCAGTCCGCCGCTGTCGGTGAGCACGATCCGAGCATCCTTCGTCATGCGGAGGCTAGTGAGATAGCTCACAGGTTTGATCATGTGAACCCCCTCGGCGTTTCGAAGCCCTTCCGCGAGTCCTAGGTCCTCCAACCTCTTTTCCGTCCTAGGGTGCACGGGGAAGACGATCTCGAGTCCATGCTTCTTGGGGAATCGTGATAGTATGTCGACTACGGTCCTGAGGTTCTTCGGGTCGTCGACGTTCTCGGCCCTATGTGTCGTGACATATGCGAATCCCTTCCGGCCGACATCGACTGGCAGCGGAGTCTTCGATATCCTGCCCTTCAGCATCGCGATGTTGTCCGCCATGACATCCCCGGTCCTGAAGACCTTCTTCCTGGGGATGCCCTCTCTGATCAGATTATCGTAACCCACTTTTGTGGGCGCGAACAGCAGATGGGACATGTGGTCCACGAGCACCCGGTTGATCTCCTCCGGCATGTACTCGAGCCAACTCCTCAATCCAGCTTCCACATGACCGACAGGTATGCCCTTCTTCACTGCCGCGAGCGCGCCCGCAAGCGCACTGTTCGTATCCCCGGGGACGATCACGAGCTTCGCACCCTCGAGCGCCTCATCCAACTTGACGAGCATGTTGCCCGTCTGCACTCCCTGCGAACCGCTGCCTATCCCAAGGTGCGCATCAGGCTTCGGGAGTCCGAGCTCTTTGAAGAATATCTCGTCCATGTCGAAGTCGTAATGCTGTCCAGTGTGGACGATGGAGTACTCGATGCGTTTCGCGTCGAACGCCTTGACGAGCGACGCGAGCTTTATCACCTGAGGTCTCGTCCCCACGACTATCCTGACTGGCTTCAGAGCACTTCCTCCTTGATATGTTCCGCTAGCATACTTTCAGATATTCATCGACGACGATCTTCGCGGCTTTGCGGATGGCCTCCTCGCTGTTGTGCCTCGGCTTCCAGCCCAGCTTCGACATCTTCTTCGTATCGAGCAGGAACCTGGGCACATCCCCTTTCCAGCCGCTCTCGCCCCCGGTGTAGTTGAGCTTCACGCCCTTCAGCTTGGTCTCATCGACGAGCACCTTGACGATCTTCTTGACGGATATCTGGTCCTGTGATCCAAGGTTGAAGTAGTTCACCTTGTCCTTCGAGTTCTTGAAACCGTAGACCATGCCGTCGACGCATTCGTTCACAAGCAGGTACGACTTCCTTTGGTTGCCGTCCCCGAGCACTTCCAGCTGGGTCGGGTCGCGGTTGAGCTTCTGTACGAGGTCGAACAGTATGCCGTGCGTGCTCCTGTGTCCTATGATGTTCGCGAACCTGTAGATGTATCCTCTGATGCCATAGAGTTCGGCGTACGCTGACACCAGCGCCTCGCACGCGAGCTTGGACGCGCCGTAGAGCGAGATGGGCATGAGTGGTCCGTAGTCCTCATTAGTCGGGACCTTCTTCGCCCTGCCGTATACCGTGGATGTCGACGAGAACACGACGCTCTTCACATCCGCCCTTCGGGCGCACTCGAGCACGTTGAAGGTGGCGAGGGTGTTCTGCTCGAGGTCGAGCATCGTGGATTCGGTGCCCTTGCGTATGTCTGGGTTCGCCGCCATGTGCCAGACGGTGTCGTGGCCCTTCATGTGCTTGATCAGCATCTCGATATCCAGCAGGTCCGCCTTGACGAACTTGAAGCCTTTCCTGCCCTTGTGATGGCTTATGAACTCCTCCCTTCCGCTGCTGAGGTTATCGTATACGGTCACCCTGTTCCTTGGCGCGAACTTGTCCACGACCGCGCTACCTATGAACCCGGCTCCGCCCGTTATGAAGTAATCCATTCTGTCATTCTCCCATATACTGACTGCCCGTCTTCTGAGAACATACAGTCATCGAGGCTCTGGAGTAATAAATGTTGGGTGAGGAACATGGATCCGATCATGACGGCATCCTCCTGCCCCATATGCGACTCCACATGAACGGCAACAACCCTGAACATCCCTAAGATTCTTAGAGTCTCCAATCCTTCGGGATGAACGACGGAGAGGATACTACGATTACGACCGCAGCTGGACACGATGATAATCTCGTAAGGCTGGAAGGCGTGACGAAGGAGTATGTCACTGGATCGAAGACGTTCAAGGCCGTCAACGAGATCTCATTGGATATTCTCAAAGGGGAGTTCGTCGTGATGCTGGGTCCGAGCGGTTCCGGTAAGACGACCCTGTTGAACATAGTGTCTGCGCTCGTGAAGCCAACTTCCGGCAAGGTCTTCATCGGAGACAGCGAGATCACGGCTCTGGCGGATGGGGAAGCGACCTCCTTCAGGGCCAAGCACATCGGTCTGGTGTTCCAATTCTTCAACCTGTTCCCTGCGCTGACAGCTGTCGAGAACGTCGAGATAGGCGTCGCTCTCAAGATCAAGGACTCTTCCGAGTTCAGGGAGAGGTCGCTGAAGTATCTCAAGATGGTCGGACTGGAGGGCATGGAGGGCAAGTACCCTGACCAGCTATCGGGCGGAGAGCAGCAGAGGGTGGCGGTCGCGCGAGCGCTTGCGATGGAGCCTGAGATATTGCTCGCCGATGAACCTACTGGCAATCTCGATTCGGAGACGGGCGAGCAGATATGGGACTTGCTGGAAGAGATCAATGAGCGCACTGGTACGACGATAGTCGCGGTTACCCACTGGGGCGAAGCTTCCGAACGGGCTGATAGGACGGTCCACCTGCGCTCGGGCAAGATAGAGAAGATAACCGCACGGGCCGCAAAGAAGACCAGAACCGCGAAGTGAGGAGGCATCTGCCTTGATTCGATATCTTATCCGGAGGATGAACAGGGAACTGTCGAAGGCCAAGTTCAGGGCCATCGGCAGCGGAGCCCTCGTGCTCGTCGCGGTCGTTGCATATGTCAGCTTCTCCGCAATGATGCCCTCGGCTGCGAATTCGCTGGAAACGATAGTCGAGGAGCAGAACATAAGCGATTTCATAGTGCACGTCAACCAGGGCAATGCGACCGATGAGTCGACTGTGGCGTCCATCCCTGGAGTCGGGGCGGTGGACCACAGAATCACCGTGTCATCGAGGCTGAGATATATCGATGGTGACGGCATCGAGCAGATGATCCCGGCGACTCTGGTCGGGATCGAACCGGGCAGACTTCCGGTGATAAACACGCTCTCGATTAAGGATGGCGACGGCGGGTTCTTCGTGGGCAACGGGTCAGGCACAGTCGTCCTCGAGGGCGGGTTCTCGTACTCCAACGGAATAGTCCCAGGGAATGTGGTGGATGTCCAGACATCGGTCGGATATGTCGAGTACTCCGTCGCGGGCCTCGCATTCTCGCCTGAGCACATCATGATGCCCATGAACCCGCAATCTGTCATCCCGCTCCCAGGGTCCTTGGCGATCGTGTACATGCCCATCGATTCGCTCAGAGCGGCGTTCGGCTTCTCCGAGGATTACGTCAACGAGTTCCTGTTCCTGTTCGACGGGACAGAGGATCCAGATACGACGATGAGCGTGATCACGGAGACGCTGTCTTCAGATACGATCACGTTCACACAGCAGAGGGACGAGCTGTATGGTTACGCGCTCATCAAGGAGGATCTCAGCCAAGGCGGCGGGTTCACCGCGATCATCGCGTTCCTGATACTCCTCGCAGCATTCTTCGTCACCTATTCGTTCTTCAGCAGGGTGGTGGACCAGGACAGGAAGCAGATAGGCGTGCTCAGAGCATTGGGATATTCCCGTGGCTCTGTGATGGTATCCTATCTCTATATGGCGGTGCTGATCGGTCTGGGCGGGTCCGTGCTCGGCATCCTGATAGGGGTCCCGTTCGGGCAAGCGTTCGCCGCGATGTACATCGACCTTATGTTCCACAGTGAAACGGTCGAGCTTGTATTGGAACCAGGAGTCATCATCATGGGTCTACTGTTCGGGCCCGTCACGACAGTCCTCGCGTGCGCAGTAGCCGTCCGAGGCACCGTCTCGATGGAGCCCCATGAGGCAATCAAGGACATGCGCACCCAGAAGGTGAGAAAGCACAAGAAGTCGGCGAAGTCGTCTTTCAGAGCCTCCAGACTGTCGTACATCACGATATACACCCTCAGGAACACCTTCAGGCACAAGCGCAGGACGACATTCACGGTCGTTGCGGTCGCGTTCTCGGTCGTGCTCGGCGCGATGTCCTTCCTGATGGTGGGGTCGTTCGCCAATTCGCTCTCCAACAGCATCACGGACCATGAGAAGTGGGACCTCGTGGTCGATTATTCGTATCCGTTGAACACCACGACTGCCGATTCGATAAGCGCGTCTGGCATAGACTATAGAGTGCAGATATCGAGGCTTGCCGTGGTATGGTACGATGGATCGGTGAGCGAACAGGGGATGGTCACGGGGTTGCCTCACGATCAGACCCTTCACGATTTCGCCGTGACCGAAGGTGTCGCCGCACAGACCTCGGACGAGGTCATGATCGGTTACGCCACATCGAACAACTACGGTATATCGCCTGGAGACACGATTGTTCTTGAGACATACTCTGCGAGCGTGTCGCTGACCGTGAGCGGGATATTATCGGATACCGTGGGCGAGATAGTGGTGTTCATGGATGTCATGGAGGAGCTGACCTCCGACCCCGTCTTCGTCGGCATGTACATCAAGTGCGAACCGGGGACAGCTGTGGCCGTGGCGGCGGAACTCGAGACGCTCTCGTTCGTGGCCAACGCTCAGGAGCGGGACGAGATAAAGTCTGGGCTAGTGGGCTTCATGCAGAGCTACAACACCGTGCTCTACGCGTTCTCCCTGGTGGGCGTGACGATATCCACGCTGACGATCGCGAACGTGGTGTTCATGGGAGTGATCGAGCGCCAGAGAGAGTATGGACAGCTGAGGGCGATTGGCTATACGCGGAGGGACACCTCGAAGAGCATAGTGGTCGAGATACTCGTGATGATATCCCTCGGCAGCATCGTCGCGGTGCCGCTCGTCGTGCTCGTCCTGGAATCGATGGTCGATGCATTCAGGGAGTTCTGGCCGACCTACAGCACAGTGCTCTATCTGCAGGACTGGTTCGGGTATGGCGTGGTGGTCCTGCTAACCCTGTCGTTCGGTCTGCTCGCAGCCGTTCCAGGTATCCGCTTCCTGAACAAGATAGACCTCGCGAAAAGCGTGTCCGGCGGACGGTTCGGATGAGCTGAACACCAGATAGGATTATTTCCGTGGATGGACATCGGCTTGTCATGACGGTATCTGTCGTTGTGGGCACCAGACCTGAGATAATCAAGATGGCTCCGGTCTACTTCGCGCTTAAGAAGGCGCGAATGAAGCCGAGGCTGGTGCATTCAGGACAGCATTACGATTACCAGATGTCGCAGGTGTTCTTCGACGAACTCGAATTGCCTAAGCCCGATTCGTTCCTCGGCGTCGGCTCCGGCCTGCCCGGACATCAGACCGGGGATGCTATCATCAAGTTCGAGGAGGAGTTCTCGAACTCAAAACCTGACTGCGTTCTCGTCGAGGGAGATACGAACACCGTGCTCGCAGGCGCGATAGCCGCGATGAAGCTGAAGGTCAAGGTGGGGCATGTCGAAGCGGGCCTGAGGAGCTACGACCTCAGGATGCCCGAGGAGCTCAACCGACGGCTCACGGACCACGCCTCCGATTACCTGTACGCGCCGACAAAGGATTCGGTCGACATCCTCAGGAATGAGCATGTCTGGGGCAAGGTGTATCGCACTGGCAACACGGTCATAGACGCCACGGTGATGTATCTTCCGAAAGCGCTCAAGAGGTCCAAGGTGATGTCACAGGTCCCTGGGGACAGGTTCGCCCTCGCGACGCTGCACAGGGCGGAGAACGTCGACGATCCGAAGACCTTGAAGGGCCTGATCGAGGTGCTCAAAGCATCACCTCTCCCTGTCGTGCTCCCACTGCATCCGAGGACCGATCTGCGGCTCCAGGAGAACGGTTTGAAGGACGAGGTCGAGTCATCCGAGAACATCACGCTCCTCCCACCTGCTGGCTATTTCGACCTCTTGACCCTGATGAAGCACGCATCGTTCATATTGACTGATTCTGGTGGTATTCAAGAAGAAGCCTCCTCTCCGGTGTTGAAGAACCGGGTATTCGTGATGAGGCTCTCCACTGAACGTCCCGAGGCCGTGAGGGCGGGATACTGCACGATGGTCGGGACGAATCCTCGGACGATCCTGCGCGTGCTGCGAGGCCACATGAAAGGCCCGAGGACGAGGTTCTCCCCGTGTCCATATGGGAAGGGCGATGCCGCGGAGAGGATTGTCGGTTCCCTGAAGCGCGACCTGTGAGCCCGGAACCAGGCAACTCTATTATATGCCCTAAGTATTGGGTCGATTGTCAAGGAGATGAGTGATTGAGTGGCGGGCCGAAAAAATGGTTCATGCTCCAGATGTGGAGGTTCCAGCAGATATCGCAGATCGCGACCCTCGCGCTCCTAGCGGTCAACCTCGCGCTCCAGATATACAACTTCATGAACTGGCGCGGATCCATATTCTCGTCTCCGTACACCGCAGTCCCATTCATAACCCTGATACTCGTCGCCAGTATCTGGGCCTTCGCGATCTTCTGGGACCTGCGGATGAAGATGTGGCGCGAGCAAATGGCTGTCGTGATGGAGAGGAACCCGTACGCCAAGGAGCGTATGTATTCCAAGGAACTCGTCATGTACTCCCTTATCTGGTTGCCGTTGCTGGAGAACCTTGGCGAGAAGGACCCCAAGTTGAAGGAGAGCGCGGACCACCTCAGGGGCTGGCTCAAGCAATCCTATGTGGATGACAAGTCATTGAAAAGCGAGGTCGACGACATACTGAAATACATGGGCGCCAAGGACGACGACATATTTGGCCTGCTCAAGAAGTGAGCGTCGAACCCCGAAAGACTGACTGGGTCATGTCCTCACGAGTGCCATGACTGCTCACGGGGGAGCGTGTTCCGATGAGGCAAGATGCTTGAAGATATTGGTCACGAGCATCGGGGATGCTTGGCAAATGCTTGGGACGCTAGATGTAGCTGCTTTGTAGAACCCTTCTGAATGCAGAAGCGGTGTTCTTGGCTGAGAAAAGGATCGTATGGTCTCATGTGCTGACATGGGACACTAGCCCGCAATATTAGGATTTGGTGTTCTAGACGTTGGCGCACATCGGTAGGATGACCGAGTCACACTCTCTGCTCTTCATCGACGGTTTCTACAACAGTTCGTAAACACTATTGAAATACCCGCGATGACAATGCGCTGCATCAATCATGAATATAGCGCAGTTCTCGACCATCAACGGCTCAGTTACGGAAGGCACAACAATGCGGGTCTCAGGCCTGTCAAGGGGCCTGCATGAAATTGGTCACTCGGTGATCACAGTCTGTGCCTCCGGTTCCGGAAACCTTGCCGGCAATTTCGAGAAGACCGATGTTCGATTCATGAAGTTGCTGAAGGAATTTTATGGTCCCGAATCTCCGCTGGAGTCCCCACTGATGGATTACGCTAATCTCAGGTCGACCGCGCACCGAATAATCTCTCCTTTGTTCCAGCATTTCTTCTTCGATATGCTCGACTCTTGTTCCATTCTGCATTGCCATCAGCATTATGCCGCATCCATTATTGAAGGAAGAAAGCGGAGAGGAAACCAGAGACTGTTATTTGATTACCATGGCGAGTTTCTTCCGACGGATGTTGATGGCACCGTCATCTGGAAAGTCGAGGATCGTCATCGATCGAGGTGCCTGAAATGGGAGCAACGGATCTTCCGCGAGGCTGATGCGATATCGTTCGTGACACCTCTCCTTCGAGATAGGATCGTCGACCTGATGGATATCGACGGCGAAAAGACCTGCGTCATTCCCGATGGTGTCGATTACACTCATATATCCGAGGGTTGGAACAGAGATGCAGTCCATAGATTGAGGCGCTCTTGGGGTGCAGAGGATGCTACGGTCGTGATGTATGTGGGGTCTCTTGACACACTCCATGGAGGGAGTTATCTGAAGGAGGCGGTGTGCGAGCTGCTCACACGGGTTGATACCAATCCTCGACTGATGTGTGTTATCGTTGGCATTCGTTCGATGGCGAAAGACTTCGCCGACCTGCAGACGAGATTTCCTGGACGGTTGATGTACGTCCCTGGAGTTTCATACTCCTTGCTTCCGACATATCTGGCAGCTGCGGATATTCTGCTAGTTCCTCATCCCAAGAACCTGCTCATGGATAGCATTGAATCGGGCAAACTACTCACGTATCTAGCTAGCGGGAAACCAGTTGTTGTGACAGGATTGACAAGCACAAGGAATTTCTTGGAGGATGGCGTGAATTCAGTTCTCTGCAACGAAGATTCGCCTTCGACCATGGTCAATGGAATAGAGCGACTTGCGAGATCGCCAGAACTCCGGAATCGAATCGGATTACAGGGTTCGATATTGGTGAGAGACAGTCGTGACTGGCCGCATGTCGCACGCACTTGCACGGATGTCTATGATCGGATGCTTTCTCGATGAGGGTCCTGACGAAGAAGACTGGCAGGGTCTTCGACACCGCCGTGGTGAAGGAGCTGCTTCAAGCCGACACCCCTCACACTGGGCGGAGCCCATGGGTATTGCTATCCTCAAGACAAGATGTCTCATTTAGGATAACATGCGAGGGTTCTTCCTCCGATGAGGTGTGCAGAGGTCTTCAGGGTCAAAGCATACTGTCCCATTGAAGACACGTACGTTCGTCTGATGATGACCCACGAGGCCGTGTTCATCGCCAAATGTGTTCGTGCCACCGTTCTCTCAAGAGGGCTTGTGCGGACCGAGACGATGGGCGTCCTTGCTGACTCGTAGCCCTCGTAACCACAAGGATTATCCATCATCAGAGTGCATTCGAGGTCCTGCTATGAGAAGGATGTTGGTGTTCTCCGATCTGCACGCCTGCAAGAGATCATTGTCCGATATAACCCCTATCCTCGATGAGGTCGACCTGAGCATCTTCTGTGGGGACATACTGGGCTACGGAGATGATATTGATTATTGTCTCGATTTCATCCTGAGGGAGATTGATCTCGTGGTCATGGGGAATCAAGACCGACTAGCTGTTACAGATGAGGATTTGTCTTCCCAGCTCCCAGTTGTACGAACCTCAATCAAGCGCACAAGAGATGCACTGACAGAGGAACAGGCAATGAAGATATCCTCCTTGCCCCGTGAGCTATGGTACGAGGATTTGTATGTCACACATTCCATCGGCGATGACTATCTCAGAAAGGAAGAGGATCTCGAGAGAATCGCAGCTAGGATGCGCAGAGATACAAGATACGCGTTCTTCGGTCACACGCATGAGCAAGTCATTTGGCAAAGTGATGGGAAGACTATTGTTAACCCGGGTTCGATCACGAAAGGGAGAAAAGGTTTTCAAAGAGGATGTGCCATCATAAACGGAGACGATATTGAGCTGCTTAGGTTCGAGGCCATACTATGAATGTAGCCGTGACAGGAGTTGGGGGCGGGGTCGGCCAGAGCATCATCAAGGCATTGCAGGATACTGAGTATGATGTGGTGGGCATAGACGGTGAAGCCCTCGGTACCGGACTCTACGCCACGAAAAAATCCTACATAGGTCACTACGCGAGCGACCCGAGATTCGTTGAGAGGACAATCGATATCTGCAAAGATGCAGACTGCGGAATATTGTTCCCTGGTCTAGATGCCGAGCTCATTCCTCTCTCTAGGAAGAAGGACGAGCTGAAAAAGAACGGTGTGCTCCCAGTCGTCAGCGATCCAGGTGTCGTCGAGATAGCAGATGACAAGTTGGAGACCTCAAGGTTCCTGAAGTGCAATGGTTTTCCATATGTGGAGACCTATTGTCTTGCTGACTATTCGCATGAACTGGACTACCCTGTCTTTCTGAAACCGAAGAAGGGTGGAGCTCGGTCTGTTGGGACCTTCGTGATCAAGAACCGTGCGGAATATGAACGGCAGATTGCCTGCCTTGATCCCAAGGACTATGTCGTCCAGGAATACGTCGAAGGGGATGAATTCACATGCGGCACTGTGTCGTTTGAGAAAGGCTGCGTAGGTGCCATAGTAATGAGGCGCCAGCTCCGCGATGGCGATACCTACAAGGCATTCGTCGTCAAGGACCAGGAACTATCTGATTATGTCAAATCAGTTGTCAACGTCTTGAAGCCGTTCGGGCCGTGCAACGTTCAGCTGCGGGTAAGGGATAAAACGCCATTCATCTTTGAGTTCAATGCAAGATGTTCGGGGACAACTGCGAGCCGTGCTTTGGCGGGCTTCAACGAGCCACTAATGATGTGCGACTATGCTGCAAAGGGTACCGACAATCCAAAATATGAAATCAAAGAGATCGCCATTCTGCGATACTGGAATGAATTGATCGTCGACTACAGCGCTATCGAGCAGCTCAAGGAAAAGTGTATGTTGTATCATAAGGGATCGAGACTATGAAGATTCTAGTCAGCGGTGCCAGTGGGGCATTTGGGTCGGAATTCGTAAAGCATCTAGATAACTATGAGACTATCTCCTTGAGACACGGAAGAATTGAGAATCAACACAGAACCAAGCTCTCCGAATGCGAAGTGTTCGTGCATTGCGGAGGACTGCTCAAAGGCAGCCGTGACGAACTATTTGGGTCGAACGCACTTCTGACAAAAGAGATTTTGGATTACCTTAGCGCAGAAAACCCTCATGTGCATTTCGTATATCTTAGCAGCATGAGCCTCCTACGGAAGAAACACCGAGTAGCATCAAGAGACTATCTTGATTTCTGGGAGATGACTGACTATGCGCTCTCCAAGTACATCTCGGAGATACTGTGCTCCCGAACGGTAATACCAACCACAGTCGTGCGATTCTCAACGTTATTCTGTAGGAATCCAGCTAGAGACGGATTGTCTCGGCTGGTGTTCGATGCCGTCACTCAGAATAAGATAACCATCTTGAACAACGGGGAGGCGAAGCGAGACTTCCTCCCATTGGACATCGCGACTAGATATGTAGCTAAGATTGTTGGGGACAAATCGCTCTTCGGAAGAACCATGAACATCGTCTCTGGAAAGGAAACAAGCTTTCGCGAAATCGCAGACTTTCTCAGATCAAAGATCAGTTCTCTAGAGATAGATGACTTGCAGAAGCACCAGGTGGACAGTGTGCCGACAGATTTCATCACTGAGGACATCTGCTCATTGGGCGTGATTGATTTCGACTTGTTTGACAGAATCGATGAGTACCGGAGATCCCTGTAGAACAGACTGGTTCAAGCTGTAAATGTAAGCGGTTCTGAAGGGTTCCTCTCTGAATGGATATCAATCGTAACCGTCGCCAGAACCCGACTAGTTTCAGATGTCTGATTCATGTGGATTCATGCTGATGATACGCGTTATCAAAGGAATGACTTAAGAGACAATTCGTGGTTCCGGTAAGGCAGAGAACGGTCAGGAGCTTAAGAATTTCATGACTTCGAATTCCACGCAGTCGCGCGCGCCTGGTAGACAGAATCCCTTGGTTAGAGAGGGCAAGTATAGACTGCGCAGGGCGAGGAGGATGGCCACTCTGATGATCTACAGCCTGGGGGAGGGACGGAGGGTCAAGAGGCAGCTCGTAGAAGCTCGTGCTTCGATCGGATACTCGACTCCACCCGACCAACCGCTCGTAAGCGTATTGATTCCTACTTACACGAACTCGAAGCTACTTTTGGAACGCGCTCTCCCATCGGTTCTTCGCCAGACATATGAGAACATCGAGATAGTGATCGTCGGGGACGCTTGCGCGGAAGAGCATGTTCAAAGGATCAAATCCTGGATTGCCGCGCGGGGCGAATCGCGGATACGATTTCACAATCTGCCCGTAAGGGGTTCATACCCTTCCGATCCATCTAGGCGCTGGGGGGTCGCAGGCGTCGCTCCGCGTAATATGGCGATAGAACTTGCCAACGGTGAGTGGCTCGCCCCCTTGGATGATGATGATGAGTTCTCTGAGAATCACATCGAATCGCTGCTCGATTTCGCGAGGAGTGGCGAACGCGAGTTCGTATATGGTGCCGTTCAATACGAGAAGAGCGACGGAAGTTGGATGGAACTTGGGAGTGCTCCTTTAAGAGAAGGTGAAGTCTGTCATCTCTCGGTCCTATATCACAAGCGCCTTTCTTTCCTCAGATACGATATACGCGCCTGGAGGTATAATGAGCCCGCTGACTGGAACATGTGGCGTCGAATGAAGTGGGCTGGAGCGAAGATAGGTTTCCTGGACAGAGTTGTCGGAGTTCATTACAAAGGTTCCAATGGCTTCGAAAAATGAGCGATGCCGTCTGCCATTCTGGGGCTATTCCTTGCGCGCTTCTATTATCAGCATCGAATCTGCACGCCGTTCGAGGTTGCACAGGCTTGGCGAATCGCTCTCACCCCATGTCTTCCTTGTCACCGTTTTGAAATTGGCGGACAGGAGTAGATGTCGTAGCTCCTCCTCGCTGAAGATGAATTTGTGCCCCCATCGATAGAAGCTAGCGTTCAACATCTGCGTTCTTGTGTGTATGTCTTTTCCGTCCGTCGATAGCCAGCTCTGGTCCTTCCAATCACCCTGGTATTTTCCGATGATATAATCAAGATCCACAGTTGCTATCCGAGCCGTTCCGCCCTTCTTCAGGACTCTTGCGAATTCCTTAATGCAGAACGAGGCCTCCTCCAAGGAGAGGTGCTCGATCACGTGCTCGGAGAACACGAGGTCTGCCGAACCATCTCTAAAAGGCAATTTTCTAGCAAGGTCAACGAACATGTCCGGGCGGCCATCAATGTCCAAGTTGACCCAGTCGCTCATCAGCACGGGACCGCAACCTGCGTGGAGCTTGAGTGATTGGTCGGAGAAAGCCCTAAGCTTCCTCCTTCTTCGACCAGTCGCCAGCAAGTTCCTCAGTCGCAGCCTGACAATCCTCAGATTGCGTTTGAACAGACCATACGCTCTACCTATGAGGTATTCAACGGACATGATCTTCCCCATCCTTAGCTTTGATGACCTGACAGACCCTCTCGACCTCGGAGTCGCTCATTTCGTTATATATGGGTATACAGAGAATCTCGTCATACACTTTGTCGGTTTTCGGAAGGGGTCTTGTCTTGAACTCCGAGAATGCATTCATCCGGTGTGCGGGCAGGAAGTATTTCTTGGTTTGAATCGAATTCGAGTTCAATCTTCTCTCGAGCTTGTCTCTGCCATTGGATAGGCAAATCCCGAAGTCTTTGTACGCCGTTCGACAATGAGGGTCTATGTGCTGGAACTCGAAATCGCCAGATTCACGCAGTGATTCGATGTATTGGGTGGCGATTTCGTTCCTTCTCATGACCGCCTTTTCGATTCCGTCGATCGTGAGACATCCCAGGGCAGCGTTCAGTTCCGATATTTTGCCGTTCATACCTACGAAGCGCGAGTTGTAGTCTTCAAAGAACCCGTAGTTTCTGAGCATTTCGAATTTTGAGGCGATCTCAGGTTTCGTGGTCGCAATCAGCCCTCCTTCGCCTGCGGTCACTAGTTTGGTGCCACTCATGCTGAATGTCTCAATGTCGCCGAAAGTGCCCACCTTCTTTCCGTGATAGATGGAGCCGTATGCATGGGCGGCATCGAATATCAGGGGCAGGGAATGCTCATCGGCAATCTCCCTGAGCTCATTTATCTCGCACGGGTTTCCGAAGACATGGGTTGCGACAATCGCGCTAGTCTCCTTCGTGATTGCCTTTCTGACGCAAGTCGGATCGAGGTTGAACGTTCGCTCATCGATATCAACGAAATCGGGTTTCAACCCATTCCAGATTATTGCGTTTATAGTGGAATTGAAAGTGAACGGGGTGACGATGCACTTGCCACCTTTCGGAATAGAGAGAGCGGATATTCCCAATATCAGCGCGACGTCGCAACTGGCGGTAGCCTGCACATGCTTGTTACCTAGATATGTCCCGGCTTTCTCCTCAAGCTCCCTTGCATTTTCTCCGAAATTGGATAGCATCCTGGTCTCCCAGATTCGCTCCAACCTTTGTATGTAAAGATCCAGTGGAGGTAGGGACGGCCTCATGATCGGGATTTTTCTCGGTTTTTCCATCGGGGAATTCTCCTCACTTGCCTCGTGCATGAGGTTGCTTGTAATTGAATATTCCCGAATGTCCCGTGATCGGAATTCAGACTGCGCCATAAGACCGCTGGCTTTTCTCAGATCTTCAACCCTTTTCTGCTTCTCTACCGAAGCCAACTCTCCTTGTCATCTGAGAGTGGAAAGGTCACTCGCTGATATGGGGCTTTCTGGAGCGGTCCCAGGTGATCATGCGGCGAACTGCGTCTCCAGCACAGCATATGATCCGGTACTACCCATTGGAGTCACGGAGATCAGATATGTATGTCCATCCTGCATCTGGAACGGGGTCGAGTACACGATTCCTGACGGGTCGATGTCCGCTCCCTTGAGCATGACCTTCTCCTGCATCACTTCGGATACGGTTCCCGCCGGGTAATCGACCTCGTAGACGACGATATCGACCGCCTTCAACCCGAAGTTGTGTATCTCCAGGCTCCATAGACCATCGCTGAACGGCTCGAAATCCCAGTTCACAGTGCTGTACGTGCTCGCCCCTGGCAATCTCTCGACGGTCACCGTTGGCAGGTCGATCTCGACTGTGAATGTCACAGTCCTCTCGGAGCACAGGCCGCTCGTGTCGGTCGCGACGACCTTGAGTGTGTGGATGCCTGGAAGCACGGGCACAGTCTCATCGAAGTAGAAGAACTGCTGACCAGAGCTGATCGGCAGAGCTGACATCGGCGCATCGTCCATGGTCATCACCACTGACTGCAGGCCGGTGTAATCCCACACGCTGAACCTTATCTCCATGTTGTACTCGTGCAACACTTGGCCGTCGTATGGCGCCATCATGTTGATGTCCGGCACATCGTTGCTGACCGGTACCATCATCCTGAGAGCGCCCGAGTCCAGCCCAGGCCCGTTCGTCCAGACCAGGATGGGCAAGAACCCGCTTGTGCCTGTGATGTTGCATGTATCCATCGGGAATCCCGCGATCCCGTCGTCGTTCACTGCCCGGGTGATCACCTGGTCCATGCCGTCGCCTGAGAGCACGGAGACCGTGACTCCGGACATGTCCATCTCAGTTCCGTCGCACACCATTACTTCGAAGTAGAACGATGAGCCAATCAGAAGAGGCACCAACATCGGCGTGGCCTCGACCCTTGTCGGCGTCGTGTATATCAAGATGTCCTGGGTAGAGGTCATCGACAGGCTGCCTGGGTAGCTAGCCATCACATTGAAGTCGCACAGTATGGTATGTCTCGTGGGAACAGAAGTGCGTCCTTCGCCCACCACGACCGCTTCTGCGTAGCCGTCGATGTCCGTCTCGAATGACGGGACTGGTTGATAATCGCTGGACAATACCTTGTAGTCCGCATTGCCTGAATTCTGATAGATCTCCACGTCTGCCCCTTCTACTGGAGCGCCGTCCTGGTCCTGCACCCAGACGGAGACCGTCGTATCGCCGACCGTCCTTGCTTCCAAGGTCTGGTCGTATGTGAATACGGTCGGAGCGACCGCGGTGTACGATCTGCCGAGTACGTAATCGCTGGTTATCGTCGTCGGTCCTTCTATCCTGTAGCATTCCGTGACACCGTCGAACCATCCCATTCCGTCAGGCACGACCATGATGCTGGATATCAGATCCGCAGGTGCGACATCCGTTCCGTATACGGACAGTTCCAGGAGTCCGTCCGTTATCTCGACTCCCGTCATCGTTCCCCATTCCCAGAACAGCCATCCGCCGGTCAAGTACATCCATTCCCAGTAGTTGTCCTCGTCGAACGGCGTGTTGAGCGGCCCGCCCGTCGTCTTGGAGAAACCGTCATGATCCGTCTTGATATCGATCCCGAACCAATCGTTGGCGGTCGCGTCCCAGTTCACAAGGTCCGACCAGGTCATCGTTCCATACAGGGTATCAGACAGCATGAGGCTGGCCAGCGTATCGGCTGGCTCTCCTGCGCTGTCCCATACATGGACTTGGACTCCGAGTTCCGCGAATGGTTCCATGAACTGCGCGCTGTCGTAGGTGATGTACCCTCCGTACATCGTGTCCTCTGGCGGCGCATCCTCATCTATGTAGGTCAACGTCACATCCGCCTGAACAGACCCGCCAGTGACCATCGGAGCGAATATCACATGCAAGGCACCTGTGCTGGCATCCTCCTTGATCTGCACATCGACTGTTGCGGATCCAGTTCCATCTGTGGTTGTGAGCGTGACCGGCTCGTAGACCGAGTCGCTGCTGTATGATACAGCCATCGGCAGGTCTGGAACAGCGTTTCCATATGCGTCGACAGCTTCGATTGTTATGGTCGCCACATCGGATTGAGGGTTCAACGCGGTGCTGCTTACGTCCATGACCCTTGCCATGGTCCAATCAGGTTCTGCATCGTTGAATATCAGCACATCGCATGACGCGACCCCTTTCCATGAATAGACCGTCATCGACTCATTGAACAGCATCGATACATTGAACCTGAGAGTCGACAACTCGTGGGCGTTCACAAGTCCGCAATCCATTGGGGCGCTTAGGACGAACTGAGCAACTCCGTCCATATCGGTCGATGCGGTATCAGCATCGACAGTTCCCACACCTATGAGCGCAGGGTCTATGCTTATAATAGCGCCTTCCACAGGCTCGCCATATTCATCCTCCGCTGTCACAGTTATCAGAGTGCTATCGCCCTTTCCCAAGATCGGGTCATCGACCACGACCGAAAGCATGAGCGCCTTCGGAATCGGAGTCATTACCGTGAATGTCACGCTATCGCTCACGGATTCACTATCAAAACCAGTGATGACAGTTATCGTTCCATATCCTTCCTCATGGAAAGTCAGCGGAACGATGAATGCTGAATCGACGGTCTCAATCCCTCGTGTCGGAGCATCGGTGTAGATGTAGGTCGTCTCTGTGACTCCGGACGCAAGATGATACACTATCATCATCATCATCCCGCCTGCGGGCAATGGTTGCCCCAGGTCATCGATGATGATGCTATAGACGTAGCCTGTCTCGCCAGCTATGAAAGTCTTTGGTGCAGTCAATCCTATGTTGATGTCTGATGTGGCATCGGCGAAGACCCTATCGGATTGCCCTTCCAACAGGTTCGAAAGCGAGAATCGGTTGAGTAGGTCACCCTGATAGGGCAGCCATCCTGACCATGCGTTGCTGGTCGCGAACGCATTGGTCCTGTAATAGAGCACGCTGACGGGGAGTGCCTCTGCGATGATGTCCTGTCCTGCTCGGACGCACATCATCTGCTCAGTGCAGTCCATCGTGCCTTTGGCTAGCTCATCCATCTGCATGAACTCCCTCGCGAGTTCCTGCGTCTCCTCGTCCGCTAGCGTGCTGACCTCACCGAGGTCCGAATAGAAGGGGTTCGGAGACTCCTCGGGCCAGAACCCGAAAGCGTTAGTGGAGGACATCGGTCCGATGATGTCGAAGACCGAATAGATCGGATCGGCCGAAATGGACCATCCGAGGACGACCATGTCGTAGTTCATCGAGGTCATCTTGCCCACGAGGACGCTGAAATCTTCATCGATCACCATCGTCCGTATACCGATCTCGTTCAACTGGAGACCGATCATCTTGGATGCATAGAATCGCACAGGGTCGTAGTCCTTGGGCGGGCATATGATCGTCAATGCGTCCATGGGGGATCCGTCCGGCAGGTCCCTCCATCCGTCCCCATCGGCATCCACGAACCCGGCATCCTCCAGTGCATCGATGGATGATTGCAGCGTCGGATCGTGCGGATACGGGACCGGTGAATCGGATTGCCATGCGCCCCAATAATCTGAGAGGAAGTAGTCGGCCCCGACCGAGAATCCTTCAGCATATTCAGAGGCTATCTTGTCCTTGTCGATCAGATGCTCGACCGCCTTTCTGAAGCCGAGGGAGTTCATCGGCTCCCGCTTCATGTTGTATCCCAGATAGAAAAGGCCGTTATCTTCGAGGTAGTGAATGTTGACATTGCCGTCCGTCTCGAGGGATGCCGCCCTCGAGTTGCCCAGGCTCCAACCTATCAGATCGATCGTGCCCGCCCTGAGCGCGGATACAGCATCATCGATCGCCAGGACTTCGAACCTGATGGAGTCGATGTTCGCAGGGGACAGAGAGTATCCGTTCGGGGTGATCAACGACGCACCCCAGTAACCGTCGTACTTGACCATCTTCCTGTACTCGTTCGGTATGCCGTCATCGTACTGGAACGGCCCAGTGCCTATGGCCGCTTCAGGTGCGCTCCAGGTCCAATCGACCATTCCATCGTAAATGCCACCGTAAATGACGTGGTCTGCCCACACCGAGCTCGGTATGATCGGGATGGTGAGCGTGTCGGTGAAGAAGTCCCTGTATGGTTTCGCTAGTTGCATGGCGATCGTGTAGGTATCGATTGCGAATACCGATGCGTCTATCTCTGCTTGCGATACCAACCAGTCGTCGTCCGTGTCGAATGCATTTGTTATGGCATCGGAGTAAGTCGTGCCTGCCCTCAGCGCGCTGTATGTGAACACGACATCCTCGGCGGTGAGCGCGGAACCGTCATGGAAAAGGACATCCTGCCTGAGCTGTACTATGAGCGTGAGGCTGTCCTCGTCGAACTCCCATCCCTGGGCGAGCAGCGGGAAAGGTCTCTGATCGTAGTCTACTGTGGCCAAACCTTCGAAGGCCCACTGGAGCACAGCAGACTTCCACATGCTATCGGAACCCAGATTGAACATGTTGAGATCAGTCATGTCCATCTGCATCGCGACCCTCAGCTCATTCGAGGCTGGTGTGGATGCGTCGGTGTTGGTGGTTGGCATCAATGCCATGCCGACCATCATGATGACAAGAACGATCGAGATACTGACTCCCTTTCTGGAATCCTTTAGAAAAGACACTTTCGAACCCCCATTTCACGGATTGAGTCAGGCGGGTTTTGCTATAAAAAGGTGAGTTCGACATCGACGGCAATATCTACCAGAATATTGCGTCGGGCGTCGAAGCTTGGTATCAATGAATCTTCCGCTCGAGCCAGAAGACGGCTTCCATGAAATTCTTGGCGACGAAGTCCGGTCTTGCCGATGCGTCGTCGGTTTCTTCGTCTAGCCTAATAGTTCCAGGCTCTGGCACGAGGATGCTCTTCGCACCTAGCTCTCGTGCCATCTTTATGTCCGGCATCCTGTCACCGATCATCACGGACCTCTTCAGGTTGATCCGATGCTTCTCAGATGCCTCGAGGATCATATCGATCATCGGCTTGTGCCCGTTCCCCCCTCCGTTGTCTGGGTGGTGAGGGCAGTAGAATATGTCCCTTATCTTCACGCCGCCCTGGGACAGTATCGATACGATGCGGTCGTGCATCTCCCCTCTCTCATCCTCGGTGAAACGTGACTTCCCAGTATCTGATTCGGTCGTGATTATGAAGACCGGCAGACCGGTGTGGTTCAGTCTCTTGAGCCCGTCAAGGACTGTCGGAATCAGCTCAGGGCCGCTTCCATCGTCCAGGTCGCGCCTGTCGAAACATATGGTGCCGTCCCTGTCGACGAAGACCGCTGGCCCCCTGCCATCATCCATCATTGCATAAAGTCGATGCCAGTAGGGTTATTTAAGAAATGCTGGTATGTATGCATATCCCGTAGTCTCTGTCACGGGTCTTTCTTCGCATCCTTGCACGCGAATCGTACATATTGCCCGTCACAATTGGTCAATTTCCACCGCTTATGTGCCTTGTCGGAGTGAAATGAAACCTAGTGCATGGTTCTGAGGAGCCACTG
>CAVVJQ010000001.1:0-600371 GCA_963748615.1 uncultured Thermoplasmata archaeon | reverse complement strand
CGTCAACGAACTGATCCTGCCGGACTACAAGCACACATGGGCCAACATCCGCAAAATCTCGGATGCCACCCCGGCTTCGGCGGCGGTGTCCTACAAGTCGTGGGAAGTGGAACTCTAAAAGAAAATTGATGCGCCGCCGGATCGTTTCCGGCGGCGCACAATCCACGCCGGTGAGGAGGCAGCCTTGCAACTAGCTTACGTTACACTTCAGGGTCGTGGGCGGACCGATGCGCTCATCGCAGCCGTCGCCCAACAGCTGCAGACGGATGGACTGCGTCTTTCCGGAACGGTTCAGTCGAATATCGAACGTCCGGATCGGCGCAAATGCGACATGGATCTGATGATCCTTCCTCAAGGTCCCGTTGTCCGGATCAGTGAGGATCGCGGCGACCTCGCGCGGGGCTGCACGCTCAACTCGGGCGCGCTTCGAACAGTCATCGCCGAGGTTCAGCGACGCCTATCGGGCGCTGACATGCTCATTGTGAACAAATTCGGCAAGCGCGAGGCCGAGGGCAAAGGTCTGATCCCCGTCATTGGCGATGCGGTCGATCTGGGAATTCCGGTCCTTGTAGGTGTCAACGGCCTTAACCTTGCGGCGTTTCTGTCCTTTGCTGGCGAGGACGCAATTGCACTGCCCACCGATGTCGCCAGTGTGGTCCAGTGGTGCAGACAATCCATTGTCGCGGAGACGGTGTGATTACTGGACAATTCAGCAAACAGCACCGATCAGTAGCGAAAGTCTCATCGACAGCATAATGCCGGTTAGGCGTGAATGGTCAGACTGACCTTGGCGCAAGAAGAATGAGTGCAGCGCCGACAAGGCAAATTGCACGCCCCGCTCACATCCCACGCGTCCGGGCGCTGCTTCTCAACCGCCCAAAGCCAGACGAGCGACGCCGCGATATAGACGCCACCATAGGCGGCATAGGCGCGCCCTGCGAAATCCGATGGCGCAAGGGTCAGGAGCCAGGCGAACACGGCGAGGCTGACCAGGCCGGGGGCCAGCCATAGCGCGCTCGCGCCCTGTCGCATCCAGGCCCAGACCGCGAAGCAGCCCACGATTTCGGCCATGGCCGCCCCGGCGTAGATCAGGATGGTCGTCATGTTGAAGCAGCTCCCGGCAAATGGAAATCATCGAAAATGGCGCAGGCTCCCGGGTTCCCGCCGCGGCAGCCTTCATCGCAACGGACAAGGATCGCAGCGAGAGCGGCCTCCAGCGCCTTCAGCTCCGCACGTTTGGCTCGCAGCGCACGAATGTGTTCCTCGACGACCGGGCGCGCCATGACGCAGGCCGTTGCGGGAGCCTCGGCTGCAGCCAGCAGATCGCGGACCTGCGGTATGCCCAATCCGAAATCGCGAGCTCGCCGAATGAAGGCAAGCCGCGCCACCTCCTTCGAGCCGTAGGCCCTGCGGCCCGCGTCGCTGCGCGGCGTCGGTGGCAAGAGGCCGATGCTTTCGTAGTAGCGAATTGTGGGTGGCGTGCAGCCAGACTTGTCTGCCGCCTGACCGATCGAGAGGGACATCACAGCCACCTTGAAAATTCATCTTGCTCTTAAAGTAGCTTTAAGTGCTACGCCGAAGCAAGCCATCAAGCTGGAGGATTCCATGGTCTCGCGAAAACTTGCCATCACCGGAACGGTTGCCGCCTGCGCTGCCTGTTGTGCGCCACTGGTCGTGCCCATCGTCTGGCCGGTCCTGATCGCCGCCGGTCTGGTCGGCACTGGTGGTATCGGCGGCGGCTGGCTGGCCGGCCTGAGCCTCGATGTCATCCTGTGCGGCGGCATCGCCCTTGCCGCACTGGCCGGCGGTGCCGTCTGGCTGCGGCAACGAAACAAACGGCGTGCAGGCGCAGGTTCCGAACCTTTCCGAAGGTGCGCAATGCGACCTTGAATCCTGTGGGCCCGCGAAAAAAGCGAATGCCTGAGCTAAACAGCATTCGACCGATCTACTGTGCCAAGTCCGCCGCTTGGCTGGCAGTAATTCAAGCTGCTGCCCAAGTCGGCAACGGCTGATCATTCCCGAAACCCCGAGATGAGATGGATCGCAATCTCGCATTGGCCGTGACATCGCCGGGAAAGCTTCATCCGACGTCGTGCATCAGCTTCCCCTCAAGCTTGCCAATCATTGCTTGATGCTATTTTCAGCTGTTGGCCCTTGATCAACGCATAGACAGCTGGAATCACGACAAGCGTTAGAACTGTCGACGACACCATGCCGCCGATCATCGGCACGGCAATACGGCTCATCACCTCGGATCCGGTGCCGGTCGCCCAGAGGATCGGCATCAGGCCGGCCATGATGGCGACCACGGTCATCATCTTCGGGCGCACCCGCTCTACCGCGCCCACCATGATCGCGGCGTTCAGGTCGGCGCGGGTAAAGGCGCGGCCATCACGGGCGACCTCTGCGCGGCGTTCTGCCAGGGCGTGGTCGAGGTAGATCAGCATGATCACCCCGGTTTCGGCAGCAACGCCTGCCAAGGCAATGAAGCCGACAGCGACGGCGACGGACAGGTTGAAGCCCATCGCCCACATCAGCCATACCCCGCCGACCAGCGCGAACGGCAGCGACAGCATGACGATCAGGGTTTCGGTCAGCCTGCGGAAGTTCAGGAACAGCAGCAGAAAAATCACGGCAAGCGTGGCTGGCACCACGATCGCAAGCCGTGCCTTGGCGCGTTCGAGATATTCGAACTGCCCGCTCCACCCCAGCGAATAGCCAGGCGGCAGGGCCACTTCACCCGCCACAGCCGCCTGCGCGTCAGCAACGTAACCGCCCAGATCGCGCCCCGCGATGTCGACGAAGATATAGACGGCAAGCTGCCCGTTCTCGGTGCGGATCGAGGTGGCGCCGCGCGTGCGTTCCACCTTTGCCACCTCGCCCAGGGGCACGGTGCCACCGCCGGGCAAGGCAACCTGCACCTCGCGGGCGATGGCGTCGGGGTCTTGCCGCAGGGCCGCCGGATAGCGCAGCGCGACGTTGTAGCGCTCGCGCCCTTCCACCGTCTGGGTGATCGCCTCGGCCCCGAGTGCCATCGCGATGACCTCCTGCACATCCGCGATCGACAGGCCATAGCGCGCCAGCCTTTCGCGGTCGGGCACGATGTCCAGGTAATAGCCGCCGATCACCCGTTCGGCATAGGCGCTGGTGGTGCCGGGCACGGCGCGCAGGACCGCCTCGACCTCGCGCGCGATGCGCTCCATCTCGGGAAGGCTCGTGCCAAAGACTTTCACCCCGACCGGGGTCCGAATTCCCGTCGCCAGCATGTCGATGCGCGCACGGATCGGCTGCGTCCAGGCGTTCGACACGCCGGGAAACTGCAGGGCCGCGTCCATCTCGGCGCGCAGAGACTGTCCATCGTCACGCCCGGTCGCCATTCCTCGCGCGGGCGAAGCTGAATGATCGTCTCGAACATTTCCGTCGGCGCCGGATCAGTGGCCGTCAGCGCGCGCCCGGCCTTGCCGAAGACCGTCTCCACCTCGGGGAAAGACCGGATGATGCGATCCTGCATCTGCATCAACTCTGCAGCCTTGGTGACCGACAGGCCCGGCAGCGTGGTGGGCATGTACATCAGCGTGCCTTCGTCCAGTGCCGGCATGAACTCCGACCCCAGTTGGCGCGCGGGCCAGACGGTGGCGACGAGCGCCACCACGGCCAGCAGGATCGTGAACACCCGTGCCTTCAGGACCCAGGCGATGACGGGTCGGTAAAGCGCGATCAGGATACGGTTCACCGGGTTCTTGTGTTCGGGCACGATATGCCCCCGCACAAAGATCACCATCAGGGCGGGCACCAGTGTGACCGACAGCAGGGCCGCTGCGGCCATGGCAAAGGTCTTGGTAAAGGCGAGCGGGCCGAACAGCCGCCCCTCCTGCCCTTCCAGCGCGAAGATCGGCAGAAACGATACGGTGATGATCAGAAGACTGAAGAAAAGCGCGGGGCCAACCTCGGACGCTGCCTTGATCAGCACCTCGACCCGGTCCGCGCCCGGCTCGGCGCGTTCCAGATGCTTGTGCGCGTTTTCGATCATCACGATGGCCGCGTCGATCATGGCACCAATGGCAATGGCGATGCCGCCCAGGCTCATGATGTTGGCCCCGATGCCAAGCGCGCGCATTGCGGCGAAGGCCATCAGCAGGCCGACCGGCAGCATGATGATCGCGACCAGCGACGAGCGGACATGCAGAAGGAACAGGAAGGTCACCAGCTGCAACGACGATGCTTTCCTCCAAGAGCGTCGTGCGCAATGTCTCGATGGCCGACAGGATCAGGCCGGAGCGGTCATAGACCGTCACGATCTCCACCCCCTCGGGCAGGCTTGCGGCGATGGTGGCGATCTCGGCTTTGGCGTTGTCGATCACGTCGAGCGCGTTCGCGCCCACCCGTTGCAGCACGATGCCCGAGGCCACCTCGCCCTCGCCGTCCAGTTCCGCGATGCCCCGGCGTTCATCCGGCACGATCTCGACCCGCGCCACATCGCGCAACAACAGCGGCACGCCGCCATCGGCGCGGATCGGCACCATTTCCAGATCGGCGATGCCGCCCAGATAGCCGCGCCCGCGCACCATGAACTCGAACTCGGACAGCTCGACCGTGCGGCCACCGGTGTCCATGTTGCTGGCGGCAACCGCGTCGCCGATCTCGGACAGGGTGACGTTCAGTGCCCGCATCCGTACCGGATCGACAGTGATCGAGTATTGCTTGACGAAGCCGCCGACGCTGGCCACTTCGGACACGCCGTCGGCGCGGCTGATGGCAAAGCGCATCACCCAGTCCTGCAGGGACCGCAGTTCGGCCAGGCTCAGGTTTTCGCCCTTCAACGCATATTGATAGACCCAGCCCACGCCGGTGGCATCGGGCCCGAGTGCGGGCGTTACCCCGTCAGGCAGCCGCGCCGCAGCGGCGTTGAGGTATTCCAGCACGCGCGAGCGCGCCCAGTAGGGATCGACGCCGTCCTCGAAGATCACATAGACGAAGGAGATGCCGAAAAACGAGAACCCGCGAACCACGCGGGACCGCGGCACTGTCAGCATGGCGGATGTCAGCGGATAGGTGACCTGGTCCTCGACCACCTGCGGTGCCTGTCCGGGATACTCGGTCAGCACGATCACCTGCACATCCGACAGGTCGGGGATGGCGTCGATGGGCAGGGTGCGCAGCGACCAGATGCCCGCCGCCACGGTGAAGGCGGTCGCGAACAGGACCAACAGTATGTTGCGGGCCGACCAGGCGATGACTTGGGCGATCATTGCTGCACCTCCGGTGTGGCCAGCGCAGCAAGGGCGGCGTTCAGGTTGCTTTCCGCGTCGATCAGGAACGTCGCGGTGCTGACCACCACGTCGCCCGCCGCCACGCCGCTGACGATCTCGATCATGCCGCCGCCTCGTCGACCCACGGTCACCGGTTCGGGCCGGAACCGCCCCTCGCCCAAATCGAGGATCACGACCTGCCGGTCACCGGTGTCGATCACCGCGCCTTCGGGCACCTGCACCACGGGTGCGCCGCCCAAGCTGATCTCCACCTCGGCAAACATGTTGGCGCGCAGGCGACCGTCGGGGTTCGGCAGTTCGATCCGCAGCTTGCCGGTGCGGGTCATCATGTCCACTTCGGGATAGATCGCGTCGATCCGGCCCGTCATCGAACCATCCGCCAGACCACGAAAGCTGACCCGAACCTCGTCTCCTTCGGCGATCTCCATCAACGTGGCTTCCGGCACCTCGGCAATCACCCAGATGGTGGAGATATCGGCAATGCGGAACAACGTCTCGCCCGCCTCGGACATCATGCCTTCGACCGCCATCCGCTCCAGCACCACACCGCTGCGCGGGGCCGTGATCGGGATGCTGACCGTTGCCTGACCTTCTGCGGCGATCCGGTCGATCACTTCGGCGGGTATCCCGAGGTTTTCCAGCCGCTGGCGTGCACCTGGTCGCTGCTGCCCTTCGCTGCGCACATCTGTGACGAACTGCGCGATGGCCTGCGCAATCTCTGGCGAGTAGAGCGTGACCAGCGGTGCACCTTCGGCAATCACGCTGCCGGTCGTCACGTCTGCCACGGATTCGATGAACGCGTCAGCGCGCAACGAAATGACACTGACTCGTCGCTCGTCTAGCGTCACGATCCCGGGCGCACGCAATATGGCGACCAGTGGTGCCAGAACGGCCTCCGTGGTCCGCACTCCCGTGCGCTGCAACTTGCCGGGAGAGACCGTGATCGACCCGTCGTCACTGCTCTCGCCGTCGTAAACCGGGATGTAGTCCATCCCCATCGAATCCTGCTTCGGCACCGGCGAGGTGTCGGGCAGTCCCATCGGATTTCGGTAGTAAAGAACGCGCCGGTCGCCCGCGGTCTCAGGTTCGGGCACGGCTACCGGATCGAAAGTCACATCCTCGCTGGCGAAGACCGGCAGGAAGGATCGACCATCCGAGGTCGAAACTTCGACCGCCGACCACTCAGGCAGTCCCTCCGGGTGGCGCCAGTAGATGACCGGTCCGGTTGCGTCCGGCCCCGGCATGGCGACTGCCTCTTGGCCCGCAAGCATGGCGATCTGCATTTCCGCGAAATCCCGCAAGCCGGAGAGGGTAATGCCACCCTCTCCGGCCTTGAGGCCAGCCCATCCGGCACCTGCGGCGACAAGCGTGATCGCCACCAGTTTGCCAAGGGCGCTCATGGCGTTGCTTTCAGCTCGATCTGGGTTTCAACCGTCTCCTCTTCGCCCTGCACCTTGGCGGCAATCGAAAACCGCCAGCCGCCGGCCATAGTGATATCTGTCGCAAAGCGGTAGTTGCCTGGCGTCTCTGCAGACATAGCGGTCACGGGTGAGGTCATCGTCTCCATGCCATCTGGGGCCATGTCCATGCGTGTGGCAAAGATCACGGCACCCTCGACGGGCGTGCCAGTGCGCAGGTCGGTCAGGCTGACCTCGACGATCGCGCCTGACCCGACGCGATGATCAGTGGATACAAGTTCAAAACGGAAGTCTTCAGCGCCGCCAAAGGCAGTCGTGGAAGACAGGGCAAGCGCCAGAACGGCGCAACGAATGCGGGAAAGACGCATCTTGGGGACCTCATGAGGATTGAATGGAACGACAGGAGCCCGAGCCAGAGGCCCGGACACCACTTGCATCGGCCGCGTGTCGAAACACGCAGGCGTCAGATGCGCGGAGGTCGTTTCAATCCTTCTGGTCGCAGGCCATCGCCTGACCAGGGTGGGTCCGGATATCCGATCCCGGAAATCAGTGCCGCGAAAACACCGGTGTCTACCAAGGGTGCCGGCAAGACACTTGTGCTGACAGCACAGCGCAGCATCGCAATGCAGGCCAGTTCGCAAGACGGGACATCAGGGCAATCATCGGCACAGCAGGGCATCGCGGCCATGGCGATTTCGTTCGTCAGTGCGGAAGCAGGTTGCGACGTGGCCGAGACGAGCACCGCCACGGTCAGGAACAGGGCAAGGAAAAGGCGCAGGACTGCTTGCATCGTTGTTTTGTGTTGGATTTAAGCGGCGAGATCAAGTCGCATCGCCGTGAGCGCCGGAATCTCTCGCAACGCTTGCGGCCACATTACTCGCCTTACAACGCCGCTTCCTGCCCGCCGTGGTGGTCGTGAGCACAGTTGGCATGGTCGCCCAGAACCTCGATTACCCGGCAATCCGCAATCGTGCCGTGGGCGCATTGCACTATCATCCGCTCTAGTTCTGCCTTCGAGCGCCTTCAGCCGTGCAAGCCGGGCACGAACGGCCAGAAGTTGGGCCTTTGCGATGGTATCGGCTGCCGCGCAGGGCTGATCGGGGCTGTCTTGCAGACTGAGGAGGTCACGGATCGCCTCCAGCGGAAAGCCCAATCGCGGGCGTGACGTATGAAACTCAGCCGATCCAGTGTGCGTCGGGCATAGAGCCTCTGGTTGCCGGAACTCCGGTCCGGCTCTGGCAAGAGGCCGATCTGCTCGTAATAGCGGATCGTTGGCACCTTGACGCCGGCCGCATCTCCCAGTTTTCCGATGGTCAGCACAGAAATACCTCTTGAAGCTATAGCTGCTAGAGACATTATGTTCCCGAATCAATAATGGCAACTGCCCCGGTTCGGGCGGGGGAGCAATCATGTCTGACAAGAAAACCGCTACTGCAGGCGCCACAGGTGCCACCACGGTCGAATGGACCGTGACCGGCATGGATTGCGCGTCCTGCGCGACCAAGATCAAGAATGCAGTCGGGCGCCTGCCGGGCGTCAGCGACGTCAACGTGGCAATCATGTCCGAGCGGTTGAAGCTGACGCTGGCCGAGGGCGGCGCACTCCGCGCGAAAAGATCGAAGGCACGGTGCGAGCGCTTGGCTATGAGATCGCAGCCGCGCAAGGCCGGGGCGAAGAAGGATTTCGTGCTGCCAGGCGAGGTGCCGGAAGACGCCCAAGACGAGGCCGATGGCCACGACCACGGCCCCAAGACTGCCAGCGCCAGTGTTAGCAGCACCGCTGGCGTGGGGTCTGCGAAATCAGCCAGCCACGACGACAGCGGCCACGGCAGCCCCGGCCATGTGCATGACGACCCCGCCGACCGGGGAAAGCGCTTGGTATCTGACCGGCAAGGGCAAGCTGGTCATCTTCACCGCACTTCTGCTGGGTGCGGCCTGGATCATCGAGTATCTGGCGCCCGAGATCGGCAAGTGGGCCTTCATTGCTGCCTGCCTGATCGGTGTTGCCCCGGTGGCGCAGCGTGCCTTTGCGGCGCTGCGGATGGGTCAGCCCTTCACCATCGAAAGCCTGATGACCGTCGCCGCCATCGGTGCTTTGTTCATCGACGCGGCTGAGGAAGCGGCGCTCGTGGTCTTCCTGTTCGCCGTGGGCGAGGTGCTGGAAGGTGTCGCCGCCGGCAAGGCGCGCGACGGAATCCGGGCGCTGGCCAATCTGGTGCCCAAGACCGCGCAGCTGGTCACGGGCGACACCACCCGCGAGGTGCCCGCTGCAAGCCTGACCGTCGGCCAGATCGTCCTGGTCCGCCCCGGGCGACCGCATCCCGGCGGATGGCGAGATCACCGAAGGCACCTCTGGCATCGACGAAAGCCCGGTCACCGGCGAAAGCGTCCCCAAGAACCGTGGGCCGGGCGAGAATCCGTCTTTGCCGGGTCGATCAACACCGAGGCCGTCCTGCAGGTGAAAGTGACCAAGGCCGCCGAGGACAACACCATCGCCCGCATCATCCGCCTGGTCGAAGAGGCCGAGGAGGCACGCGCGCCGACCGAACGTTTCATCGACCGCTTCAGCCGTTGGTACATGCCCGCCATCGTCGCGGTCGCGGCGCTGGTGATGCTGGTGCCGCCCCTGGCCTTTGGCCAGCCCTGGGACACTTGGGTTTACCGCGGCCTTGCCCTGCTGCTGATCGGCTGCCCCTGCGCGCTGGTCATCTCGGTGCCCGCGTCCATCGCTTCGGCGCTGTCCACCGGAGCGCGGCGCGGCCTGCTGATGAAGGGTGGTGCAGTGATCGAGGCGGCGGCCAAGGTCGAACCGCGTCGCCTTCGACAAGACCGGCACGCTGACGCATGGCCGCCCGCGGTGACCGATGTGGTGACCTTTGGCGGAGCGACCGAAGCCGAAGTGTCTGGCCGTGGCGGCGGGGGTCGAGACCGGGTCGAGCCATCCGCTGGCCATCGCCATCCTGCGCACGGCCAAGGACGGCGGGTATTGACCGCGCTGCCGTCGCAGGATGCAAAGGCGCTGATGGGCAAGGGTGTTGTCGCCACGGTCGGCGACGCGCCCGCCTGGGTCGCCTCGCCCCGCTATGCGATGGACAACGGCGGACTTGATGGGCTGGGCCTGCGGCAGGCGACGATCTTCGAAGAGGACGGCAAGACCGCCGTGGCGGTGTTCCGCGAGAAGGTCCCACTCGGCCTGATCGCCATGCGCGACGAGCCGCGCAACGACGCCCAGGACGCGGTGCGGCAGCTGAAGGCCATGGGGGTGTCCTCGGTCATCCTGACCGGGGACAACCCGCGCACGGCGGCGGCCATTGCCGGCAGTCTGGGCATGGAATTCCAGGCCGACATGATGCCCGAGGACAAGCTGAACGCCATCCGCGAGATGGCACGAACGGGCGGCGTGATGATGATCGGCGACGGCATCAACGACGCACCCGCGCTGAAGCAGGCCAGCGTCGGCGTGGCGATGGGATCGGGCACCGATGTGGCGCTGGAAACCGCCGATGCCGCGATCCTGCGCGACCGGGTGACGGACGTTGCGGCCACGATCCGGCTGGCGCGCGCGGCGATGGCCAACATCCGCCAGAACGTGACCATCGCGCTTGGGCTGAAGGCGGTGTTCCTGGTGACCTCGGTTCTGGGGCTGACCGGCCTCTGGATCGCCATCCTCGCCGACACCGGGGCGACCGTGCTGGTCACGCTGAACGCGCTGCGGCTGCTGCGGTTCAACCCGGAACGCGAGGGCTGAGCCGATGATTTCGGGCTTCGGCTGGGCCGCGCTGGCCATTCTCTGTCGGTTATCTCGCGCTGTTCTTCTGGGGCAGCGCCCTGGCGGCAGAGGCTGCCGGCGAGCCGGTCTGGCTGTTCGCGCGCGCCACGGGGCGCGACCGCCTGGCAGCCATCGGGTTTCGCGCGGCCTTCGCGCTCGCCTTCTTCGGGCCGCTTCTCTGGCTCGTCCTGCCCATGCTGCACAAGGTCGACCCGCTCTGGACCGAGGGGAAAGCGCCTGCTGCTTGGCGTTGATCGGCATCTTCTCGCGGGCCTCGGCGCGATGGTGGCCTTTGCCGCGCAGATGTCGATGGGCATCTCCTGGCGCGTCGGCGTGGTGGAGGCGAGACCGGCGATCTGGTTTCCGGCGGGCTCTACCGGTTCAGCCGCAACCCGACCTTTGTCGGACAGCTCGGCCCTGCTGGCGGGCGTCGCACTCGCGGTTCCTGCCGTCCCGACGATCCTTGCGCCAATCCTGTTCCTCTGGTCGGCCGTCACACAGGTTCGGTCGGAAGAGGCTGCCCTGCGTGCAGCCTCGGTCGGACTATGACCGCTATGCCGCATCGGTTCCCGCGCTGGATCGGCTTCCGCGCAAGGGACAATGACCATGAAGCACGCTGATTTCGTCCTGATCGCGTGCACTGCGTGCTCGCCGATCAACTGACCAAGGCAGCGGCGCTGTCGCTGCTCGTCGCTTGGCGAGCCGGTTGCCGTCGTGCCGGGCTTCAACCTGACCCTCGGTTTCAACGAGGGAGCGAGTTTCGGCATGCTGTCGGGCGTGATGGCAGGCAAGCCGCTGCTGATGGCGGCGCTGACCGGCGCGCTGACCCTGTCTTCGCCGTCATGGCGTTGCGGGCGCGTCACCCGCTGGAACGCGCAGGCTTTGCGCTTGTCGTGGGCGGGGCGCTTGGCAACATCATCGACCGGCTGCGGCAAGGTGCCGTGACCGATTTCCTTGATCTTTACTGGCGCGACTGGCACTGGCCCACGTTCAATGTCGCGGATATCGCCATCACTGCTGGGCGCGGTCTGCATCCTTGCCGCCTCTCTTCCGCCTCGCCGCCGAAAGGAGCCGGTTCTTGACCAAGCTGATCCACAGACCCTGTCGCGCGACGACGTTGCCCTGACGGCCGCGTTCCTGATCGCACTGGCCGCGACGCTTGGTGCGCTGTTCATCGGCGAGGTGCTGGGCCAGATGCCTTGCACGCTGTGCTGGTATCAGCGCATCGCCATGTTCCCGCTGGTGCCGATCCTCGGCCTGTCGCTCTGGCGCGGCGACGGCATGGCGCGCGCCTATGGCTTGCCGCTGGTACTGGCCGGTCTGGCGCTCGCCGCCTGGCATTCGGGTCTTTATGCCGGGATCTTGCCCGCGCCGATCGTGCCCTGCACCAAGGATGGCCCATCCTGCACCGGTGAGGCGCAGATGATCCTTGGCCTGCCGATTCCCTATCTTTCAGCTGGTCGCCTTTGCCGCGATCTCTTGCCTGCCTCGTCTTTCCGAAAGGACCACGCACATGAACCGCCGCACCCTTCTGATCGGGGCCTCAGCCCTTGGCCTTGCCGCCTTTGCCGGCGGCGCCTACGTGCTGAACCAGCGCCGCACGGCCGAGGCAGAAGCGGCAGCCGCCGCGACGCCCGCCGCTGAACCCGGCCTGCTTGATCCGCCCGCATTCGCCCAGCTTTGGCCCCGCCGATGCGCCGGTCACGCTGGTCGAATTCTTCGACCCCTCCTGCGAGGCCTGCCGCGCCTTTCCACCCCGTCGTGCAGGAAATCCGCCGCCAGTTTCCCGACGCAGGTCCGCGTCGTGATGCGCTACACCGTGTTCCACCAGGGATCGGACGAGGCGGTGCGCATTCTTGAGGTCGCGCGGATGCAGGACAAGTTCGAGCAGGTGCTGGACGCGCTTCTCGAAAAACAGCCCGCCTGGGCCGTGCATGATCGCCCGCAAATGGATGTCGCCTGGCAGATGGCTGGCGCTGTCGGCCTCGATCTCGAGAAAGTGCCGAAACCGACCGGCTGTTCCCGGGGATCACCGGCGTCCTCAATCAGGACGCGGCAGATGTCGAAGCGCTTGGCATCCGGCAGACGCCGACGTTCTTCCTGAACGGCAAGCGGCTGGAGAACTTCAGCGCCGAAAGCCTGATTGCCGACGTGCGGTTTGCGGTCGAGAATGCCTGACGGCCGATCAGGACCGGATCGGATTGCTGGCGAAAGCGCGAAAGAGAGCCAGCGTCCGTTCGCTGACGTGATGCTCGATGCCCTCGGCGTCGCGTTCAGCTGTCTCGGGGTCCAGGCCGAGGCTGATGCAGGAAGCGCAGCACGATCTCGTGCCGGCGGCGGCATTCCTTTGCCAGCGCGCGGCCCTCCTCCGTCAGAAAGACCGACCGATACTTCGCGCGGGTGATCAGACCCTCGCGCGCCAGACGGTCCAGCGTCTTGGCCGACGGTCGGCGCCTTCACGCCAAGCCGTGCGGCAATGTCGACCGGGCGCGCCTCGCCATGATCGTGGATCAGTTCGGCGATCAGTTCGACATAGTCCTCGGCCAATTCGCTGCGCCGCGCTTCGCGCACGCCCTGAAACGCCTCGGCGCGCAGGTCTGCGGGGCGGCCATCGGTCGCGGAAGGTGTCGGAGTTGCAGGATCGACGCTGTGTCATCAGTTCAGTGTCGCACGGGATGGATTGACAAGTAAAGGCGCGGGGCTGATTGTTAGCATTGTCTAACTTTATGCGCCGCGACTTTGTCGGCGATCGTGGTCGAGCCAAGAGAGCCAAGAGTCCATGACCGCCAACGCCTGGCGGCAGGAGCGTGAGACGCCGTCGCTGTCCGAAGTGTTCCGCAGCATCGCGGTCGGCAACGGTGGCACCAGCCGGTTCCGCCGGTTCCTCGCCTTCATCGGCCCCGGCTATCTGGTGGCCGTCGGCTATATGGACCCCGGCAACTGGGCGACCTCGCTCGCAGGCGGGGCGGCGTTCGGCTACACGCTGCTGTTCGTCGCGCTCTTGTCGAACATCATGGCGATCCTGCTGCAATCGCTGTGCGCCCGGCTGGCGGTCGCCTCGGGCCGCGATCTGGCGCAGGCCTGCCGCGATGCCTTCCCGAAATGGATGTCGGTGCCGCTCTGGCTGCTTGGCCGAGCTGCGATCATCGCCACCGACCTGGCCGAAGTGATCGGCACCGCCATCGGCCTGAACCTGCTGTTCGGCATCCCGCTGGAGATCGGCATCTTCATCACCGCCGCCGACGTGTTCCTGATCCTGTGGCTGCAGAACAAGGGCTTTCGCTGGATCGAGGCGCTGATCATCTCGCTGATGGCGCTGATCGCCGCCTGCTTTGTCGTGCTGATCGCGCAGGCCGATCCGGTCTGGGGCGAGGTCATCGCCGGGCTTTGCCCCAAGCCGCGAGATCTTCAACAACCCGACGATGCTCTACCTCGCGCTTGGCATCATCGGGGCGACCGTCATGCCGCATAACCTGTACCTGCATTCGGGCATCGTGCAGACCCGCGCCTTCGGCCTTGATCTGCCCGTCGAAGCGCGAGGCGCTGCGGTTGGCGACTTGGGACAGCACCATCGCCCTGATGTTCGCGCTGACGATCAATGCATCGATCCTGATCCTGGCCGCTGCTGCCTTCTACACCGTGGGGCAAAACGACGTCGCCGAGATCGACAAGGCGCATCTGTTGCTGGAGCCGTTGCTCGGCTCGTCGCTCGCGCCGGTCCTGTTCGGCGTGGCGCTCTTGTGCGCTGGCCTGAACTCCACTGTCACCGCCACCATGGCCGGACAGATCGTGATGGAAGGTTTCATCAACCTGCGCATCGCGCCTTGGGCGCGGCGCCTGATCACACGGGGCCTTGCCATCATCCCGGCGATCTTCGTGATCCTGCTCTACGGCAGCGGTGGTGTGGGGGAGCTTTTGATCCTGAGCCAGGTGGTGCTGTCGTTCCAGCTTCCCTTCGCCATCGTGCCTTTGGTGATGTTCACCGCCAGCCGCGCCAAGATGGGCGAACTGGTCGCCCCCCGCTGGCTGACCGGCCTTTGCTGGTTGATCGCCGCCCTGATCATTGTGCTGAACGTGAACCTGCTGTCGACAGTACTCTTGGGCTGACACTCAGCCGATCGTTCCCAAAACAGGAAAGGTCTCCAGCAGCCAGAAGGCAATACCCGTAATTTGCCCGGTCATTACGGCGAAGCCCATGGCGATCATGACAACGCCCGCTACCCGATGAAGCCAGAGACTTGCACGACCAAGACGCCTTATTCGTTCAGTCAGTTCATTCGTGAAAGCTGCGAGCAATAGGAACGGAACGCCGAGACCAGCAGAATACACAGTCAAAAGAGCTATTCCATCTGCGCCCGAGGCAGCACTCACCGTCAAGATCGACCCCAGAACCGGTCCAATGCAAGGCGTCCAGCCGAAAGCAAAAGCCAGTCCAAGCAAATAGGCCCCGAGAGGATTTCCACCTTTTGCATCAAATGTAAATCGCGTGTCACGGAGCAGGATGCCCGGCCGTATGAGCCCGGTCATGACCAATCCAAACACGATGATAAGCGCACCGCCGACAATACCGAGCTCGTACTTCCATTGCAAAAGCAAGCCACCGAGAAGGCTGGCACCTGCACCCAATGAGATAAATACGGTCGAAAAACCCATGACGAAGTACAGGCTCAAGAGCAGGCTATGCAGGCGAGTTCTCATCTGTGCTTTTTCGCGCGAACTTGGCGCTGGTTGCCCTGCTATGTAGGACACATAGCCAGGAGCGAGCGGCAGTACGCACGGGGACAGGAATGACAGAGCCCCTCCCAAGAAGGCCGCGAGGACCCCGACGCCAGAAATTTCGAACATGGGCCCTGCTCTCTTTCGCCAGATTGAATTATGCGCCAACGCCCGCCAGTCGACGCGATCAGCTTGAAAGTTCGCTAACACCTCAAGCAACTTGAGCTGCAAGCGGGTTTTCTTCTTGGTGGCTTGCGAGCACTCGTCACGAAATAGTCCGCGCCAACTTGGTTCGACGATCAACACCTGAAAGAAGGGAAAATTCTGCTCTTACTGCTCCGTCAGCCCATCGCCTGAACACGAAGGGGATTTTCGCAATTATAGAACACCGCATCGCCGCATTTGCAGCTATAGTTTGCGCAACTGGCCACCTTTCAGCGAAGCGAACGTCGAACCTGCACAAACCACAGTTTGCTGGATGCCACACCGTCCCTCGTTATAAAGCACGACAGCTTTCCTCTTGATCGTCAGATCAGCAGCACCTTAGTGCCAACCTGCGCCAGCTCATAAAGTTCAATGACATGCTCGTTGTAGAGGCCGATGCACCCGTTCGATGATCTGCGACCGATCTTCCGGGTATCATGGGTGCCGTGGATCAAATAGGCAGGCCAGGACAGATACATTCCGCGGACACCAAGTGGGTTGTCCTTGGATCCGCCTTCGACCATCTTCGGCCAGTCCGGGTTGCGCTCGAGCATGGATGCCGTCGGACGCCACGGTGGGTTCACGGCTTTGCGGACAATTTCGGTCCGCCCGAGCCGCGTCAGTTCCTCGGACAGAGGGACGGACGAGGGATAGAGCCGGTAGATCGACTGATCCTCTGACCAATAATGCAGTGCGCGTGACTTGGTGTCCGCCAGAATCGCACCACCGTTAGTATTCTCAAAATAGTCCCGCCACTGAGGCATCCGGAAGCTGGACACGTTGTTCCGCACGCTGCCGGATACAGGAGCCTGAAACTCAGTCGTGCCGTCCTGGGCCAAGGCTGGTAGGGCCGCAAGAGATGCCATCCCGACTGCTCCGCCCATCAAAGCCCGTCGCCCGATCCGATCATCGGCCATGGATCACTCCTTCATCTAGGTTCCGGAATGGTGAGTAACGATCTCTTGCTAGCGGGACAAATCAAAGAGCCGTTAGCGGCGCATGGTTTGAGCCGGAAGCGCGACAAGCACGGCGCCGTTCATCTTGCGTGGCTTCAGATCGCCCCATGGAAGTCGCCCAACATTTCTCGACACTCTGACAATGCCGTGATCTGTCAACCAAAGCGTTGCACCTCTAGTAGCTAGAGCAACTAGCCCTCGTCCCTCAAGACGGGGGCTTTCGCAGGATTGATCACTTCAGACACTCATCCCTTTTCCGGTGGTAAGCTGCTTCAAGGTCTGCCCGGTTTGGGCATGGCCTTGGCCGTTGGCACCATACTTGTACTCGCCTTGCCGCCATATTCGATCCTGCCGCTTTGCGCTGATCGCCTTCGCAGTGCTGGCAATTATGTTGCGTGGCGCATCGTGGCCTATCGCGTTTCGACTGGGATATCTGTTTGGCTTGGGCCAATTCGTGCCCGGGCTTTTCTGGATCACCGAAAGTTTCCAGGTCGAGGCGGACCGGTTTGGATGGTTGGCTTTGCCAGCCGTGTTCGGCCTTGCCGCGCTGCTGGCAGTGTTTCCGGCTCTTGGCATGTGCCCTTGCCGCCCGCATGGCGCGGCCGGATTACCGCTCTCGCTTTCGCTTGCCACGGCTGGACCGGCCTCTGAATGGCTGCGGGGACATGTTCTGACCGGGTTTCCTTGGAACCTTGCTGCCTACACGCTGGCCGACTGGTTGCCGTTCGCGCAAGTGGCCTCCCTGGTCGGCAGCTATGGGCTGGGATTTCTCCTCGTGCTGTGTTCGTCACTGGCTGGTCTCGCTTTCGGTCGTGCGACCGCCATCTGCGGGTCGCTTCGCCTGACTGGGCGGCGCGATTGTGGTGACCGTTGCTGGCTTTCGGCTTTGCGGCCTGCCACCTCAGACCCGGCGTCGGACCGTGGCGCGCAAGTTCGGGTCGTGCAACCGAACATCGCGCAAAGTGCCAAATGGGACGAAACTTCCCGAAAAGCGAACATCCTGCGGCTTCTTTCCCTGTCGGCGCGCTCCGGGTCGATTACGATATTCTGCTTTGGCCCGAAACAGCCTGGCCTGGGTTCCTTGCAGAAGATCGTGGCGCCCGGGTCATGTTGGGGTGGCTTTTGCCCGAAACCAGTGTCTTGCTGACCGGCAGCCCGGAGCGGGAAGAAACCGGGGCGGGGACGGTCTACCGCAATTCCGTCCTCGCCATCGCTCCGGACGGCACAGTCCTGACACGTTACGCCAAGCATCACCTCGTGCCCTTTGGCGAGTATGTTCCCTGGCGCAGTGTGTTGCCGTTTCAGCGGTCTCGTTCAATCTCTGGGCGATTTTGCGCCCGGCCCTGGACCGCGCACCATCGCGATTGGGCCCCACCCCTACGTTGGAGTGGCGATCTGCTATGAGGCAATCTTTCCCGGCCATGTCGCCGATGATGCGATCCGTCCGGACTGGATCTTCAACGCAACCAACGATGCCTGGTTCGGCACTTCGATCGGACCATGGCAACATCTGGCTTCAGCCCGAATGCGAGCGGTCGAAGAAGGTCTTCCGCTTGTTCGTGCCGCCAACACCGGAATTTCCGCTGTGGTCGACGCCTACGGTCGGACGGTGGCTATGCTCGAACTTGGAACGGCAGGCATAATTGACACGCGCTTGCCACGACCGCTTTCGCCGACCCCTTATGCTCGCTTCGGCGACTGGACCGCGCTTGGCGCTGGTCCTGCTCTGCATGGGTTACCATCAGACTGCGACTGCGGCTGCGAAATACAGACTTTCCTGACAAGGATATCGACATGATCGGACCACTATTTGGGGCCATCGGATTTGTTTGGGGCTATCTCCTCGCGCGACAGCGCGGCGGCAAGACGGCTGGACCGGCTGCAGTATGGGGCTGGCTTCGCCATCGCATTTGGTCTTTTCGGTACCTTCCTCGGGATCGCCTTGGGACGGTTTCTCCGTGGCGAACTGATCGGCGAAACATCGCCGGTCGTCAAAAAACTCACACCAATGTCGCTTGAACCTCTAGCTGCTCAAGGTTCTAGACCACTCAAATGAATCTCTTGGTCGGATATTTCGATGCGCCTTAGACGCCTTCAAATTGGGTTATGGGTCGCCGCCATCGCGGCGATGATCATTTTTGCCGGAACAAGGTGGGCCACCCAAGGCGAGGGTGTTGCCGAAACCAGTCCGGCTTTCACGCCAGTCTTTACACTTGCGGATGAGGAAGGCCGTATCAGGACGAGTGCAGAGTTTCGCGGGAAATTCCTTCTCGTCTTCTTCGGCTTCACAAACTGCCCCGATGTCTGCCCTACGACGCTTTCAGACGTAGCCCAAGTTATGGACGATCTCGGGGCGGATGCCGAGAAAGTTCAACCGCTTTTCGTCTCGATTGACCCCGAACGCGACCGGCGGCTCGGCCTTGCGGCCTACACTGCAGCCTTTCATCCGGCGATCCTGGGTCTGGCAGGAACCGAGACCGAGACGCAAGCCGCGGCCGACAGCTTCAAGATTTTCTATGAACGCGAGAACGATGCTGCATCGCCTGACGGCTATTCCATGGCGCATAGTCCCGGCCTTTTCCTGATTGGTCCGGATGGTGAATGGCTTCGCCAATTCACCTACGGCACTCCGGCCGCCGACATCCTTTCCGACCTTCAGACGAGGTTTTGACCCATGAAACACTTGTTGCTTGCTGCGACCCTGTCGTTGACTGCATCAGCGGCCTTTGCCTGCGAAACCGTGACAGTCGGTGATCTGAGCGTCGAGCATGGCTGGTCTAAGGTCACCATCGGCGCTGGCCGTCCTGGCGTTTTCTATGTCTCGATCAGCAATGCTGGCGCTACCGACGATGCTCTTGTCGGCATTTCCACGCCAGCAGCGGGGATGCCGATGTTGCACGAGACTGTGCTCAAGGATGGCGTCGCGTCGATGCCGCATGCCATGTCGATCCCTGTCCCGGCGGGCCAAAGCGTCCAACTTTCGCCGGGTGGCTATCACGGGATGCTGATGGGTCTGACTGCGGCCCTGAAGGAGGGTGACAGTTTTCCTGTCACTTTGTCTTTCGAGAAGGCCGGCGAGGTGACAGTGAATGTAGAGGTGCTGTCCTTGCGTGCGGAGGGTCCGGATTGCGCCGACGCAGAACAATAATTCTTGGGGTTGGGAGCGTAGTCGGCGCCATGGCCTTCATGTTGGGCCTTGGCGCCTACCGCACGCGCAACGGCCCGGTCTTGAATGCGGCCCTGCCGCTGTCGATGAGCGAAATGAGTTGGCAACTGACCGACCACCGCAAACGGGCCGTTCGATCCGCTGACTGGATCGGCCGCCCGACAATGGTGTTCTTCGGCTTCACCTGGTGTCCCGATGTTTGCCCAACCACGCTGAGCGACATATCCGGCTGGCTGGAGGAGTTGGGGCCAGATGCCGACCGGCTGAACATCGCCCTCATCTCGGTTGATCCCGACCGCGATACGCCGGACGTGTTGGCCGAGTATGTCGCCAATTTCGACCCGCGGATTGCTGGTCTGACCGGAACTGCCAGTCAAATTGCTCAGGCTGCTGCGGATTTTCGTGTGTCCTACCGCAAGGTACCGCGCGATGGAGACGACTACACGATGGACCATACTGCTGGAGTTTTCCTGTTCTACCCGGACGGGCGCTTTGCCAGCATCATCGACTTCCACGAAGACCGGCGCTTCGCCGTGCCCAAAATTCGCCGAACCCTCAGTTGAAAGGCCATCCTGCCAGATGATCAGACACGCCATGCTTTTGCTTCTTGCTTTCGGGCTTGCCGCACCCGTCCCGGTCTTCGCGGACCCACCGACGTCACATGTTCTTTCGCAGTCGACGGCGACGATCGCATCCGGTGATACTCTGGACAGCGTTCTTGGCAGAGCGGGCATTCCGCCAAACGTCAGGGCCGAGGCAGCATTGGCCCTTGCGGGTGTTTATGATCTGACAGAGCTGCGCCCCGGACATCGGCTGGAGTGGGCTGCAGACCAAACTGACCCCACGAGAACTCTTGCGACTGTCGCTGTTTGTTGATGATGGGGTCGAGATCACCTTGTCGTTCAACGGACCGATCACAGCCGAGAGGCTTGATCCCCCGATCCGGGAAGTCGACAGACGGGAGACTTTGACCCTTCAGGGTCCCCTGTTTGAGGCGCTTGTCGCAGCCAACGCGCCCGAAAGGTTCGCCGTTGACCTGACAGCACTTCTCGCGGGCCAGGTTGATTTCAGGCGCGACATAAAAGGTGGTGAAAGCTTCGCTCTTGTCTGGCGGGAGGACCAACTTCCCGACGGAAGCATCGCGGGCGAGCCACGATTGAAATATGCGCGGCTGGAACTGACAGATCGCGTTCTCGAACTTGTAGCGTCCGACGCTGCAGGGCCAGTCATCGTTTTTGAAGATGGAGAAGCCGTCCAACGCTCCGCTGCGCCAATACTTGGCGCGCGTCTGTCCTCTGTCTTTGGCAGGCGCAATCATCCCGTGCTGGGCGGGGTACGGATGCATACCGGTATCGACTATGCAGCGCCTGTGGGGACCGAAGTGTCAGCAACCGGGGCGGGCCGCATCATCTTTGCCGGGACAATTCGCGGGTACGGCTTGACGGTTGATATTGATCATGGCGGTGGCGTCGTGACGCGATATGCGCATCTGTCGGAAATCGCCGACACGGTGGAACAGGGAACAAGGGTAAAGGCCGGGAACAAGATCGGAGCCGTCGGAGCTACAGGGCTCGTGAGTGGACCAAACCTTCACTATGAAGTTCGTGTGGACGGTCGGCCCATCGATCCGACGGATCGCGAGGCCCTTCCTGACTCAGGAGATCGCCTCAGTTGACGATCTGAATGCTCTTGCAACTTGGCGAAAAGAGACCGGCTTCAAGTCGGCCAAAATGGAGGATCGGGGATGACGGGATTGCTGGTCAAACGACGTGAATTTATGCTTGCTGCGGCGGCCTTCTGGGCCGTGCCAGTAGACATTGCGAATTCGCAGGTAGAGCCCCCCATTCATGTCGTCAAAGGGCGCGGTTGTGAATGTTGCGAAGCTTGGGTCGACTACCTGCGCGAGCAAGGCTTCACAGTGACTGATGAAGTCTCGATGGGGACCCTGTTGATCCGCTACAAGATGGACCACGGGGTCCCGGTAAAAGCCTTCTCTTGCCACACAGGAACCGTCGACGGGTATGTGCTCGAAGGACATGTTCCCGCTGCCGACATCCGCCGGTTGCTCGTCGAAAGACCGGATGCGTTTGGACTTTCTGTGCCAGACATGCCCTACGGCTCGCCAGGCATGGGTTCAGAAGACAGCCGCGACGCATATGACGTGCTTCTGATCAAGCGCGATGGCAGTTTGAAAGTGTTCACCAGCTATCCATCCGCCTGAGCGACCAGAGGTTAAAGGAGACCACGTATCTGGGTGGCGGTGTCATCACTGTCCCAATCAAACGGGCCTTGCAGGCGCCCGATCTCACGACTTTCTCGGTCGATCAGTAGCGTCGTCGGAAGTCCGACAAAGGCGAGGGCCAGTTGAACACGAAGGGATTCAGCCCAGAACAATGACAAATTCGCAATGCCAATCTCATTGTAGAAACGCCGCCCCCTGTCAATTCCCGCATCATCGATGCAAAGAGGCAGCACCATGAAATCTGCGCCGCCGATCCGCGCCTGAAGTCGGTCGAGCATTGGCATTTCTTCCCGGCACGGCGGGCACCATGTTGCCCAGATGTTCAAGAGAATCACACGGCCCCCGAAGTCTTCGAGACGCCGGTCGCGCCCTGACTCGTCCACGATCGGGGGCGAGAGCAAAGGCTGCGGGTCCCCACGAAGTCGAAAGGGCGCGCGCGCGTGTGCACGCTGCGTGACGAATGGCATGGCCAGTGCCGCAAGAACGGCGCGTCGTCCAAAGAATCGCGTCATTGCCTATCTCCTGCGAAAAGGGCCGAGGCCCGCAGGCATACTGCGGGCCTCGGCGGCTTTTAGGCCGATACTGCGAACTCCGTCATCATGCCCGTCGAAAGGTGGGGCATGTGGTGGCAGTGCAGCATCCACCGCGCAGCTTCGCCTGCATCCACCGCGACCGTCACCATGCCCATCGGTGGCACATGCACGGTGTCGCGCACCGCACCTGCAAAGCGCGCACCACCCGTGCTGACCACTTGAAACGCATGACCGTGCAAGTGCATAGGATGCGCCATCATCGACATGTTGTGGAACGTGATCTCTACTCTGTCGCCGGATTTCGCGGTGACAGGGACATGGTTGCCCCAGGTCTGGCCGTTGATCGTCCAGACATAGGGCATCATCGACCCGCCCAGCATCAGCATAGGCTGCGAAGCCGGCGCGCGTTCGGGCAGGGGCGTGACAGCGCGCAAAGCAGCCTCTTGCGAAAGGTCAGCGCTGAATGCCGGATGTTCAGCGTCAGACAAGCCAACAACCTTCGTCACTGAAGCGCCCGGCGTCGCAAGAATTACACCCGTGCGCTCTTTTGCCCCTTCTCGCAGCGCGAGGATGGGGAAAGCTCCGCCCTCGGCTGGCACGTCCAGCTCGATGTCAAGACGTTGACCCATGGCCAGGCCGAAACGGCTGCCGGTCATTGGCTGGACCGGCTCCCCATCCACAGCGACCAGCCGCCCCGGCAAGCTGCCAGTGTCGATCCAGAAGACCGTCGCTGCTGCCGCATTGATCACCCGGACAAGGACCCGGCCGCCCTTGTCGACCTGCAAAACCTCTGGATCGTCAAGAGTGCGGTCGTTTGCGAGATAGGCATCAAAGTTATAGTCGTTCAAGTCCATGGCCATGCCATCCATGCCCGGCATCGACATCGCGTCGCCCTGCCCCATCGCACCCATGTCCATCGCGGCCATGCCATCCTGCCCCATCTGGCTGTGATCCATCCCGGCCATCGAAGTGCCGCCAGTGATCTCGGCCAGCACTTCGGCTGGTGGTCTGAAGGAGAAGTCATGCAGGAACAGCGTCACTTCCTGCCTGTCGGCCGACACATCTTCCGGCCGACGGACCACAAGCGGGGCAGCAAGCAGTAGCATTTCATGCTCCGGGATATGGGCATGCATCCAATGCGTCCCGGGACGTGCGGCAAAGTCATAGCCGCGGGACTCTCCGGGTTGGAGCATCGGCATCGGCAGGTCGGGCACCCCGTCCTGTATATTGGGCGGGATCTGACCGTGCCAGTGGATGATGGTCGGTGCGTCAAGCGTATTGGTCAGATCAACCGCGAAGGCCTGCCCCGGATCAAAGACAAGGCCGGAACGTCCGTTGCCGTCGAGCAAGCCCCAGACTGTCGCAGCCTTGCCTTGCACCTCAATGGTGCGCGATGTGGCCGAAAGGGTCATCCGGGTGGATTGAGCACGCACTTGGGCGGGCAAAAGCAAAGTAGCGGCCGAAGCCGAAGTTGCGGCAAGAAAGCCGCGCCGGGTCAAAAGCGACATGTGAGTTCTCCTGTAAGTCGCAGAAAATAACAGACTGGCAGACCATGGCGCGAACGCCTGCTCTGCAGGGTCAGATCACTACGGCTTTTGGAGGATGTCCGGGGGGCGGAAAGGCCAGGGAGGAAACCAGAGGATCATCTCCGGTCACAACGTCAATCGGGTGCCCGGCTATTTCAATCGTTTGATCTGCTGCCGGCAGGGTCGCAACCACAACCAAACAATGTTGCTGGCACAAGAGCATTGTTTGGTCTGACTTGTCGCTGCCCATATCGGCCATGGTCATTTCGTGACCGGCCATGGCCATCATCTGCGCATGTTCAGCCTGAGTTTGCTCTCCAACCATGGTCCAACCGGGAACAAGCATCGCCAGCATATAGGCTGCGAAAACCAGGACTTTAACGAAGGGGGCCGACTTGTTCATGGAACTGTAGTTATCAGCATGATGCGGCACAGTCATTTGACATTTTGGTGTCTCGGCGCTGCCCCAAAAATCTGCGGGGGATGCGGCAGAATTGTCGGAATTTGTATACACCACCTGCCCTATCAGAAAGTTTACTGGATGACCGAAGTTTTGCGAATAATGGTTTGGCTACACGGGCGGGTGATACAGATGATGAAGATTTTTCTAGCCATAGCGACAACCCTGAGTTTGGCAGCCTGCGGGGCGGAACCGATCTGGGCACCGGAGGCGGCCGTTGTCGCATCACGCTACACGCATCCCGGCCCGACGTCGGTAACACTCTACACCGTGCTTTCGACACGCAATGGCTCTGGAGCGCATGCCGGGCTTCTGATCAACGGCGCTCAGAGGGTCATGTTTGATCCCGCCGGAACATGGCGCCACCCGCGGCTTCCCGAGCGCAACGATGTGCATTTCGGTGTTACGCCAAAAATGGTTGATTTCTATATCGACTACCATGCGCGCGAGACTTTCGACGTGGTGGAGCAGACGGTCGAAGTTTCGCCCGAAGTGGCCGCACTGATCATGCAGCGGGCAATGGCCTATGGTGCCGTTCCAAAAGCGAACTGCACCATTGCGCTCTCTCGGGTCCTTGAAGGTGTCCCCGGCTTTGAAGGCTTGCCGATGACGTGGTTTCCCAAGCGCATGATGGAAGCTTTTGCTGATTTGCCCGGGGTCGAAACCCGCAAGATTACGGATGACGACGCAGACAACAATCATGGTGTTCTTCTGGTGCAAGCTGACGATCCGCGATTGGAGTAATCTTTCGGTGATCGGGCACAAATCCACCAAAGATTGATGGCTTGGATGCCTGCAGACCACTACAACGATGCCAACGTGTTCAACCGCGAGGGACAAAAACATGCAGATATCTCGACGCACCATGATCGGAGCAATGAGTTGGGCCATCAGCCTCGCCACCACGCCCGTTTGGGCCGAAACAGACGCGAGCATCCACGTGGTCAAGGATCCGGGCTGCCCCTGCTGCAATGCCTGGATCGGCCACCTTCGCGAGAACGGCTTTGCCGTCAGCTTCGAAGAGCGCAGCCTTGAAGAACTGACCGCATTCAAGCGCGAACGTGGCATCCCCGATAATCTTGTCTCGTGCCACACGGCGACGATCGGCGACTACACCATCGAAGGCCACGTCCCAGCTGCCGATATCCGTCGCTTGGTGGCCGAACGTCCTGCTGCTACCGGGCTCACCGTTCCAGGCATGCCTTTCGGCTCTCCCGGCATGGGGCCAGAGGCCGAGCGCGAAGCTTATGACGTTCTTCTCGTCGGACTTGACGGCAGCAGCAGCATCTTCACCAGCTATCCGGCCGCCTGACCTGGGTCAGGCAAGCGGGAACGCGCCAAAAGCACAGACTCTTCGCGGCGCGGCGCAGGCGGCGACTTCCGAGAACTTCAGGATTACCAAGGCAGCCCAGATTCGGTTGACCGCCAAGCGTCTTCCAGTGCCGCCCGCGGGATCACACCGTCCAGCGGTCTGATGGCTACATCCAGACGACGCGCTGCGTGATAGCCTGTTGCCGCCATCAAACCGGGCGCTGTGCCATAGGCGAGACGGTAGCGCGCCACAAAACTGTCAGTCCCTACGTCGCTGTCCCATCCCACCGGTAGCACCACTTGCAGCAAGACGGTGCTGTTGGACTGATACTTTCGCACGGCTTCGCTTGCTGCAGGTTCAGTGCCAAGGACGACCACGACATCGCCGGGCTCGGTAGGTTTACCGATCAGGCCTTCGACCAACCCGGCTGCATCGCGCGGAAGCGGAAGCACATGCACATCGACCCCACCCAGATGCCCGTCAGACGTTTCGTTTGCGTGCCCATCCCGCTCGTCTGCCGCCAGCAGGAAACCGCGGACGACTTCTGCGAGGCTTGCTTCACGGTTATCGTCGGCGACTATAAGAGCTGCAGTGAACGAATGTGCCAAGGCATTCCCTGACAGGGCCATCCACACTGCAACCACCAAGAAAGACCTCTTGATCGCGGTCTGGACCCTTTCCACTTCCGCAAACGAGAATGGAAGACGGGCGACAGGAAAGCGCGGCAATAGGACACTCATTCTACCGCCCGTGCTGCTGTCACGGCTTCGACCAACTGCGGCTTTTCCACAAAACCGGGGATCAGCTGATCGCCGACCACGAACGAGGGCGTGCCATTGAAACCAAGCGCCTCGGCCAGTCGCATTGAGGTGGCAATATGCTCCTCAACTTCGGGCGACTGCATGTCGATCTTCAGCTTCTCAATGTCGAGACCGACCTCACCTGCTATGCGCAGCACGGCCTCTGCTTCAACCTTGCCGCGCATCGTCATCAGGGCGTCGTGCATTTCGGCGTATTTGCCCTGCTGCCGCGACGCCAGGGCGGCGCGGGCAGCAAAAGCAGACCCCTCGCTCAGGATCGGCCACTCACGCAAAACAAGGCGCACGTTGGTGTCCTCGGCCATCAAGGCATTGACTTCGGGCATGGCCCGTTTGCAGTAGGGGCAATTATAGTCAAAGAATTCGACAATCGTGACGTCGCCGTCTGGATTGCCGAGGATTGGCGCATTGGGGTCGCGTTCCAAAGTGGTGCGTTCTTTGGTGAGGACAGACGCGGCTGTGGCGGCCTGAGCTTCGGCTTGGCGCGCTTCCAGGGCCTGCAAGGCTTCCAGCACCAGTTCGGGATTTTCCCGAAGTGTTTCGGCCACGAGCGCCTTGATCCGATCATCGGAGATCTCTTGCGACAGGGATTGTTCTGGCAACGCTAGTGCAAACGTGGCGGCAAGTATCATTTGGGTAACGCGCATAGGTGAGACCTTCTGGGAAATAGGGCTGATTTTGTCGTGTGTGAACCCTCTAGCCACTTGAGAGGCAAGCAGGTTTCTTCTTGGGGAGAGACTAAGGTGCTGGTTCATTCGCTCGCCGCCTCCATGCGGGTGCGGTCTTCCTGCGTGGCGCGGACCCGCGCTGGCCAAGTCGATTTGATATAGGCGAGGATCGCTTCGATCTCGGCATCCGAAAGTTGCTCACCGAACGCGGGCATGCCTGACATGAAATCGACACCCATCTCGTCCAGCACAACTTGCCCACCTTTGCGGATGTAGTTGAGCAACATTTCATCCCCGTGGTGCCACGTATGACCTGTCTCATCGTGGGGAGGTGCAGGATAAGTCCCGTTCGAGTTTGCTGATTGCCAGTTCGGCTGCCCTTCCAGATTTGCGCCGTGGCAGGATGCACAGGTTTCCTGATACGTCTTCCGGCCCAACTCGATATCCGGCTCACTGTGAAAGAAGGCGAAGGATGGAGTGGCCACGGTCGCCAAGAGGCCGCCGATGAGCAACGACCTTTGAAGGCGGAACGCCCATCTGTTCTTCTCCCGCAAGGTCATGTCCGGCTCACAATTGATGTCGCACCATCGGGCGGAAGGATGCGATCGGACAAGAGTGCCAGCTGATCGCTGACGCGGGTCCTTTGCGACGCGGGATAAGCGTCCGTCGGTGGCAATCCGCCGTGTTGCGCAAACAGCATGATATCGCGTGCTATCGGCGCGGCAGCCGTGGAACCTCCGCCACCATGCTCGACTACCACTGTGACTGCATAGCGGGGTGCGTCGAACGGGGCAAAGGCGACAAACAGCGCGTGGTCACGACGGTTCCACGGCAGTTCATCCTGTGATCGGACACCCGCCGCGCGTTCCGCCGCCGAGATCGAGAAAACCTGGCTTGAGCCGGTCTTTCCTGCCATCACTTTTGTCGGGTCGGCAATTCTTGACGCGTAGGCAGTGCCACGTTCGTGGTTCGACACCTCGAACATACCCTGCCGAACGATGGACAGCGCCTCAGCTGAAAGTCCAAGAGACGCTGGAGCAGAGTTTTCCGTCGACGTCCCGCTGATCGGCCGCACCATCCGAGGCAGCACGGCCGTGCCGGAAGCAAGCCGCGCCACCATGGTTGCGAGCTGAATCGGCGAGGCCAGAGTAAAGCCCTGCCCGATTGAGGCGTTGATCGTGTCGCCAATCAGCCAGTCTTGGCCGTACTTCTTCTGCTTCCAATCGCGCGAGGGGTTGTTGCCGCGCGCCATGCCGGACAGCGGCAGATCATACTTCTGGCCAAGCCCGAGCCGATCGTTCATGGCAAAAATGCCGTCAATCCCGATGCGTTGCGCAACCTCATAGAAGTAGACATCGCAGGACTCACGCAAAGCGCCGACCATATCCACCCGCCCATGCCCGCCACGTTTCCAGCAATGGAACCGGCGGCCTGAAATCTCGACATAGCCATTGCAGGCGACCGTTTCTGCAGGGTCCATGACACCGCTCTCAAGTGCGGCCAACGCATTCGACATCTTGACCGTTGATCCCGGTGGATAGGCCCCCTGCACTGTCTTGTCGGACAGCGGGCGAAACTCGTTGTCGCGCAGCGCGCCATAGTCCAGGTTCGAGATGCCACGCACGAACAGGTTCGGATCAAACGACGGTGCTGATGTGCAACCAAGCACATCGCCATTCGTCACGTCCATGACGATGGCCGCCGCGCTCTGACCTTCGAGACGCACGCGCATAAAATTCTGCAGATGATGGTCGAGCGTGATTTGCATGTCCGGCCCGGCTGTCGGCGGATCAAGCGCCAGTTCCCGCATGGTGCGCCCAGACACATTGACCTCGACACGCTGCGTCCCCGGCAAGCCGCGCAGCGCTCGTTCATGTCTGCGCTCAATCCCGATCTTGCCGACCTCAAAGTCTGGCAGACGGAGTAAGGGTTCAGCCGCGACCTCTTCTTCCTTCAGATCGTTCTCGCTCACTGGGCCTACATAGCCAACCTGGTGAGCAAAATCGGGACCAAACGGATAGACGCGCGACAAAACCATTTCCGGATGGATCCCCGGAAGTGCTGGCGCGTTCACAGCCACGATTGACAGTTCTTCCCACGTGACCCGGTCTTTCACGGTGATTGGAGCAAAGCCGCTTGTCCGCTCGATCTGGCCTTTGATCTTAACGATGGCTTCGTCATCAAGACCCAGAAGACGTCGCAGTTTCGCAAGCACGTCTTCAAGATCTTTGACCTCCTCGCGCACCAGCGTGATACGAAAAGCCTGCTCGTTGTCGGCCACTATCTTTCCTGCGCGGTCATAGATGCGACCTCGGTTGGGCGGCACAAGCCGCAAGCTGATACGGTTTTCTTCAGCCAACAGATAATATTGATCTGCGTCACGTACACCCAGTTGCCACATCCGCAGGCCCAGCACGCCGACAAACGTTGTCATGACGCCCCCCATCAGAAGCGCCCTTCGTGTGGTCTTCTGGGATATCTGGGCAAGGTCACGTTGAGATCGTCGCACGGTCTCCTCCCATTTCTTCCGGCCGAGATTTCCCCTTCGCGCGAACGGTCAGCACATAAGCGGCCCCTCTCAGAGCAAAAACTGCGGCGACCAGCCCCAGGAACCAAGGCTGGAGCGTATTCGGTGGCGGGGTCGCGCGGTGAAAACTGAGGAAATGCATGAACAGAAAGTAGGCGACATGCGCGACGGTCAGCCACCAGAGCGGCAGGACGCCCATTTGAAGAAATTTCCAGCCCGAAACACCAAGGCGACGCATGGCGAAGTCGCTCGAAGTCGCACCCAACAGGATCGCAAGCAGAAGGGCGGCAACCCCAATGGCATTGGCAAGTCCGAAGCCATGCTGAAGCATCACATAGGTCAGAAGTTCAGGATGCCATTCGAAGCCAAAAAGCCGCATCAGGTCCCATTGGACCCAACCAATCAAGATCACAGCGGCATGAACGATCGCAAGAAGGCATGCGTAGATGCCAAGCTCACGCCGGAAAGGAAGAACACGCACGATACTCCGGAGGAACCGAGCCAATGGCCCTAACCCGACGGACAGAGCGACAAGTACCATGGAGGCATCCCCGAATGCTCGGTTCCAGCGGTGCATCGGGCTGAAATCGAAGTGTACGGCGGCAAAGCCAAGAACCAGTCCGGTGGCCAAAAATGCCACAGCCGCATGGCGAACCAGCGTCCGTTGTGCCAGACGACGCGGCCTTGCAGCGTGGCCTGATATTTCGGCGACCCTCATTTGTTGCTCCCAAACGACGTTGAACTGGCGTTTACTGTTCCGCCCGCCGACATTCTGAAATCACGGTATGCCCGCAACGCCCGCATCGCGGCGAATGACATGATGATCACGCCTGCCACCGCCAGATAGGGCCGAACCGGGTCGAACCAGGCCAACAGGGCTGGGCCACCGAAGATCAGCATCAGGACTTTGTTGCAGGTCGGGCAAGCGATGCCGAGAAAGCTTGCAACGCCACCCGCCCCGGACGTTCGCAAACGGCACTGCGGAACCCAGAGGCCGATGATCACGCCAGCCAATATCGCAGTTAAGGTCGTCGCCCCAAGCTCCCAGGGTCCAACCGGGGTCATGCGCACAAAGAAGGGATTGATCCAGACAGCGGTGACTGTACCCAAGGTGGCGAACACGGCCAGCCCGGCAAGAGTTCCGCGAATGAGCCTTTGGAGGGCATCTGCGCGCAATTTCTCAGACGCGATAATTTCAGGGAGCATCGAACTGAATCTCCGCAAATTCCTCACCGAAACCGACGTTGACGATCCATAGGCCAGCCATTGGCAGCTTGAGGTTGACGCGCCAAACACCTGCCTCGACCAATTCAAGGGGCGGTGTGAGACCGTCCATGTGCATCTCGACCATGGCAAAGTTGACGTCCGGTCGCATGCCGACCATCTCTACGGCATCGGCGTCTGGCATGAACTGGATGTCCATACGGACATCTCGGTTCCCCGTGGCGTAGACTTGCACGTCGATTCGTCCGTCCGACAGCATTTCAGAAACCGATGCAGTCGGTGCAACTCCGCCGGATGATATCGGCACTGACGCCGGGGGCCGCATCGCTGCCCAGATGAATGCACCCACAAATCCGAGGACGCCGAGAGCAACGAGGATGGCCAGAACTCTAGTTTTCATTGCTCATGTCCATGTTTGAATGATCCATCCCCGCCATGGGTGTGTCTGTGGGCAGCGGTCCGGGCGCGGGCACTAATCCAGTGCCATCGGGATCAAGAAGGTAGGTTGCAATCGCTTCGCGGTCGGCGTCCGTAAAATAAGAAGTGCCCTGCGCTACGACCTCAGCCATGCTGCCGCCAAAGGCATCTCCGTTCGGAAGGAGCCCGGATTTGAGGGCATAGCTGAGGTTGCCCACCGTAAAGCCCCGCCCTACGAGGTCGGCCACGAGGATCGACGGCGCCTTGCTGCCGCCGGGCAGATCGTCGTTTCCCGCAAAACGCGCGCTGTCTTTCAGGCCACCGGCAAGGTTTCGTCCCGTGTGACAGGCCGCGCAATGCGCCGCCCCTTCAACCAGAACACGTCCGCGGTTCCACGGCGACGATGTGCCCATCAGCGCGTCCGTCACCGGCGCATCAAGATAGTTGGCCCGCCACAGCTTCAGCCCGGACCGGAAACTGAAGGGGAAGCCCACATCATGGACAGGAGCCGCTTCGGCGACGGGTGGGACAGTCCGGAAAGCCTCCCACAAGTCGGCGATGTCCTGGTCTGTAAACCCGGCGTAGAAGGAATAAGTGAAGACCGGATAATAGGGGTCCCCTTCCGGGGAAACGCCCTGACGCACGGCACGCGCGAAATCCTGAATGGTCCACCGCCCGATTCCCGCCACAGGATGCGGCGTGATGTTCGGCGGCACGAAAGTTCCGAACGGCGTATCGAGCGGTGCACCGCCTGCAAGTGCGGGGCCCTTCGCCGCCGCGTTGGTGTGGCACGACACGCAACCGCCTGAACGGGCCAGATACGCCCCACGTTCAGGGTCGCCGATCGGAAATGCGGCGGGCTCCGCATCTCCGATGGGCCAGAGCGCCAGCACCCCGGCACCAAGGCTACCCACCACGGTCGGCAAAATGGCAAAAAGCCGGATCAGGCCCCGCATGGTCAGTTCTTTCCCGCGCGGAACTGCGAATGGCACGAGGAACAGGTTCCGCTGATCCGAGTGAACAAATCATCGGCTGCAAGGCTAGACAGGGTCAGCGCAAGGGAGGCCGGGTCTGCCTGTCCTCGCGAAACCGGGCTGTCTGCGGTCTTTTCGCCATAGCCCATCAGCTCTGCCACCGAAAAACCGAGATTGGTCTCTTCGGCAGGAGGCATGGCCATTCCGGTATGATCCATCCCCGCCATGTCTGCCGGCAGTGCGGAAGCCGGTTCAAGCCCGTTCGGCGCAGCCTCGGACAGGGCATCTGCGTAAACCCTCATCTCTTCTGCCAGAGCTGCAAAATCCTGCCAGTTGGACCAGATCTCCGGCTTGGCATAGGTTACGCCTTCAAGGCTGCCTTCGGGGAAGAGCGACAGCATGGTTTCGCCGGCGTGGCCCGCGATCACGGCGGCGCCTTCCGAGACGATGAAGGCATCGTAGGGTACAGCGCCCTGCATCATTGGCGCCAGTTCCGCCACGGTATCCCGCATCGCCGTCATGCCGTTCATCCTCTCAAGGACGACGCCGGTCGCCCCGTTGTGTGCCATCGCCACTGCCGCGACTGCGGAAGCGGCAAGCGCCATAGCGCCTGTCCATTGTTTTGCCATCTGCCTGACTGCTCTCGGTTTGTTGTTTTTGATTGACCACCGCGCACCGCACTTCAGGCGGTTCGCGAACTGCGCACATGTTTTGGGTCAGGATTAAAACGACAGAGCACTCGACTGGGCCTGAAACGGCACCATCGAACCATGGCTCTCGCCCAGGCTGACCTTCAGATCAGCAGGCGTGGAGGGGGCAGACTGACAGAGGGGCCCCCGAAGCGAAGCTGGGTCTGGGCCAAACGCGGTCGCGACATCACTGCATGGCTGGGGATGAACGCAGTCACTGCGCCGATTGGCAACACGAATGCAGTACATGCCAGCGCCGGATGGCAAGACAGCGATATGTTCGTCGATCCGGCACTGCCGTCTGACATCTCTACCGAGGTCGGGGAGTGATGATCAACCGGGGCGAACGCCGATGCAGATTGGCCAATAGTCAAACCGCAGAGCAGCACGATCATGAAAGACCATGCCCATAGAAGACGCACCATCCCGCCCGGAAGCAGGAAGTTCAATGCGGTCCGTTTGGTGGGCGTCTTCAACATAAGGTTAGATCAACTTGACTTGCGTCCCGACCGGAACTCGGTCGAAGACTTCTTCAATATGCTCGTTGTAGAGGCCGATGCAACCGTTCGAGGATCGGCGCCCGATTTTCCGCGTATCGTGGGTGCCGTGGATGCGGTAATATTGCCAGGACAAATAGAGGGCACGCGTTCCAAGCGGGTTGCTGGGGTCGCCGCCCGGCACAAATGCCGGCCACTCGGGATTGCGCTCCCGCATCGATGGCGTCGGTGTCCAGCTTGGGTTGACGCGCTTTTCGACGACTTCGGTATAGCCCCTGCGAGTTAGATCCTCGGATAGCGGGACAGAACTCGGATACAGGAACATCTGACCGTCACCGGTCCAGTGCTGGAGAACCTTCGCGGTCGTGTCAGATATGATGATCCCAAGACCCAACGCATCAAAATGGTCTTGCCACTCGTGAACCCGAAACGACGGAGATGTTATTGCGAACCGGGCCTTCGGTGTCTTCGGAGGCAAAGGCGGCACGGCCCACCAAAAAGGGCGCGGCCAGTGCTCCGACAGCGAAGTAACGTCGATTGAATCGCATGGGCTGCTCCTCGGTTTTTTTATCGTGATGCAGCCTTCCAACGTGGGAAGGTCAAACCGGTTTGTCAGATCAAATGGTCACAAACTGGTGATGACGTGGCGATTTCGCCGCGCCGCGCGAAAATAGCAGAGGTCACTGCGATGTGAACATCACTTCAGAGCACATGTGACTCTATGTATGGTGATGCGAAAGTTACTCGCCATTCTTTGCAGCGCTGTTGTGCTCGCGTCTCTTTTTGGGGAGGCGCGATCAGATCATGCACTTCATGAAAGCCCCTTTCTCGAAATGCATGCCATGCCAATGGTCCAGGAATCCCACTGCGGCGGCGGTTCTGGTCATGTGGCCTGCCAGGTCCTATTGGCCAGTCAGGTCGCGACTCCGATATTGAAGATCGCTTTTGCCTCATCGCAGTTCGAAATCGGGCCAGTCCGGGCAAGCAGCCGCATCTCTTCTCCACAACCGCCGCCTCCGCGATACGTCTCCTGAACGAACCCAAGTCCAATCGCTTCATCCCAGGAGACATCATGATTTCCCGACGTTCCTTTTTAGGCGGTGCCGCGGCTGCCGCTTTTGCCACACCGTCTATCCTGCTAGCCCACACCGAAGAACCTTTCGTTCTGGCCGAAGAATTTCAGCCGCGAGAGGTGCGCGTCCGCGAGCAGCACGCTCCGGGTCAGATCCTTGTATTCCCGCGTCTTTACTACCTCTACCACGTCTTCGACAGCGAACGCGCGATCCGCTACGGCGTCGGTGTTGGCAAGGCTGGTCTCGAGTTCAAGGGAACGGCGATCATCGAGCGCAAGGCCGAGTGGCCCTCGTGGCGGCCGACGAATGACATGATACGGCGTGACCCCGACCGCTATGCGCAATTCGCGGACGGCGTGCCGGGCGGGCCCGGCAATCCTCTCGGGGCCAGGGCGCTTTATCTCTACAAAGACGGCCGTGACACCTATTTCCGCATCCACGGCACGACAGATCCGGCCTCCATAGGGCAATCCGTATCGAACGGCTGCATCCGCATGCTGAACGATCATGTGAAGCAGCTCTATGATCAAGTGCCCGTCGGCACGCCGGTGACCGTGCTGTGACAGGGTCACGCCGTGGCCTTCTCATTCTTGGCGGGACCGTCGCCCTGATCTACGGCTTGCGTGCGCTGCCGTGGGACCGTCTTCCCGGGCGCGGCCCACGTTATGTCGACTTGCCAGACTTGCCGCCATTTCGCCGGCTTGAGGAACAGGGTCAGACTTCTGGGGCAACGGTCGCACTCATAGGACTCGACGCACCGCCCGCCGATGCTGATCAGCGACGTGCGCGTGCAGACGCTTTGCGGGCCGACCTATGCCCTGCTCTGTTCGGCCCGGCGGTGCCGACGGAAATCGTCCCAATCGCATACTTCAGTGAATTCCGCTGCCCTTACTGTCGGGCACTTGAGCGGGATCTGGACACGCTTTTGGCAGAGGATCCCGCATCCTTCCGCCTCATCCAGCACGAACTTCCGATTTTCGGGCCTGCGTCCGAACTCGCCGCACGCGCGTCGGTTGCGGCCGCACGGCAAGGCAAGCAGCAGGAGCTTCGTCGCCGCTTTATGCGGACACCACTGGTTGCAGAACCGGCATCCGTCTTGCGCGTAGCCACCGACATCGAACTCGACGTCGATCAGCTTACCCGCGACATGGCCTCGCCGGAAGTCCAGGCAGAGCTTGATCGGACCCGAGCACTCGCAGATATTTTTGGGTTTATCGGCACGCCGGGGCTCGTGATCGGGCGAACCGTCCTCAACGGCGCAATTCCCTACACACTCCTCCGGCGCATCGCGGAAGACGAGAAATCCAGACAGACATCTGTATGCTGACGCTATGAACACGCCGTCGCACATGTTGATCGGAGCGGCTTTTTTTGCGCGGCCCCTGGCATCGGCAACACTTGTTGCGGCGATGGTCGGGGGCTTTGTCCCGGACTTGCCGATGTTCGCTATGGTCCTGTGGTCCACCCGCGTGCTCGGTTTGCCGGAGCATGATGTCTTTGGACGGCTATACTTTTCGGACTCGTGGCAAGCGATTTTCGCGGTGGATCACGGCTTCCTGATCTGGGCCCCGCTTTTCCTCGCTGCCCTTTGGAGCGGCCGCGTCCTGCTTCGTGCTTTCGCGGGGTCTGGTCTGCTTCACGCTGTAGCGGATTTCGTAACCCATCACGACGACGCCCGACGCCAGTTCTGGCCTCTGTCCGACTGGGTCTTCCGCAGCCCGGTCAGCTATTGGGACCAGCGCTTCTACGGCGACGTTTTCGCGGTCTTCGAGGTCGGGTTGGTTGTCCTGCTCGCTCTATTCTTGTGTTGGCGGCTCGAGCGGGCATGGCAACGGGCGCTGATCCTCGCGCCCGCAGCCCTGATCGTCGTGCCTGTCATCCTCACCGGTGGCTTCCATGGACTACACGGCATGGGGTGAACTGACAATATAAACTGCCCGCGAGACGAAAACCATGCGCCAATTCACTCCATGTTGCTGTCTGGATCGACCGCCTTTGCTGCGCGCCTGACAGCAGTGGGCAATGCTGCCATTGCGACCGAGGTTGGCAGCGCTTGCGGCTCCTGGCGAGTAACCAACTCACCCCTAGCCGAATGCTGCGGGCAAGGTGACCATTGGCCACGATGCCCGCACCGCAAGCCTGATCACATGCCTTTCGCGGCAAGCCAGGCGTTCATGTCGGCAATCTCGGCTTCCTGGGCCGCGATTACTTCTTCGGCCAGCTTGCGCATCTCGGGATCCGTACCAAATTCAAGCTGCACTTTCGCCATGTCGATGGCGGCCTGATGGTGCGGGATCATGCCTTTGACGAAATCGACGTCGGCATCGCCGGTATAGGGGGCCATGTTGGTCATCATGGCGTCCATCGCGGCGGCATAGCCTTTGACGGCTGCGTTGTCGGCCAGTTCCGGCGGGATCATGGCAGCGTGGCTCATCATGGTCATGCCATCGGTTCCCATGTTCATGCCTGAATGGTCCATCCCTGCCATATTGTCGGTCTGGGCATAGACATAGCTTCCTGCGGCCAGCACGGCGGCCAACACGGCAGCGGTTGCAATCTTCTTCATATCGTTTTCTTCCTTTTACTTTCTAAACTCTATCTACATGGCCCAGCTAGCGCGATCAGGCAGGTGCATAGCCAACTTCGGTCAAGGCGTTGACCAGTTGGTCGCGCGGAGCAGAGGATTTGACATCGACTTTGCGTGCACCGGGATCGGCATTGACTTCGGCGGTCGGATCAACCGACTGGATTGCCTTGGTCACGCTGCGTGCGCAGCCGCCACAGGTCATGTTCTCAATATGGAACTGCATGAGTACCTCCTTCAGGGTTCCGTCTCATGCAACAGCATATGGGGCTTCCCATCGTTGTAAGGTCAAGAGCACAAACCCGTGAGTGAAAAAACAAAAAACAGCCCTTGACCTTACCATCATGGGAAGCCCTATCTCGAATAGCGGAAACATATGCCGAAGGAGTTCCGCTGTGAACATGCAGGCGACTACATTGCCAATTGCTGAGGCAGAGAAATTCGTTCTCGACGTCGAGGGCATGACCTGCGCCTCTTGCGTCGGCCGTGTCGAGCGCGCTCTGAAAGCGGTGCCCGGCGTTCAATCGGCGTCGGTCAACCTTGCCACCGAAAGGGCAGAGGTGACCGGCGCAGCCGTTGACCGTGCGTTGCTCGTCAAGGCTGTCGAGGATGCGGGCTATGACGTTACCTCTCTTCCTGTCGATCTGCAGATCGAGGGCATGACATGCGCCTCTTGCGTCGCCCGGGTGGAACGTGCGCTGAAAACCGTGTCCGGGGTAACCTATGCCTCGGTCAATCTGGCAACCGAGCGGGCACATGTGATTGGACAGGCCGATCCGGCCGCCCTGATCCGTGCCATCGAAGATGCGGGATATGATGCGCGTGCTGGCCGTCTCCGCCGCCGATCTGTCGGAGGAGGTCACCTTGCGCAAGGCCGCCGAGGAAAGCGCCCTGAGACGGGATCTGCGGATCGCGGCCGCGCTGAGCCTGCCGGTGTTCGTGCTGGAGATGGGATCGCACCTGTTCACCTGGGTGCATATGGCGGTGATGAACACGATCGGCATGCAGAACAGCTGGTATCTGCAGTTCGCCCTGACGACGGCGGTTCTCTTTGGCCCGGGTTTGCGTTTTTTTGCCAAGGGGCTGCCCGCGCTGGCGCGGCTTGCCCCGGACATGAACAGCCTTGTCGCCGTCGGCACCTCAGCCGCCTATGGCTATTCGCTGATCGCAACCTTCCTTCCCACTTTGCTGCCACCGGGCACGGTGAACGTCTACTACGAGGCGGCGGCCGTCATCGTGACGCTGATCCTGCTTGGCCGCACGCTCGAGGCGCGGGCCAAGGGGCGAACCTCTGAGGCGATCAAGCGTCTGGTCGGCTTGCAGGCCAAGACGGCGCGGGTCTTCCGAGACGGTGCTGTGGTCGAGGTGCCGATTGCCGAGGTTCGCCCGTCCGATCTGGTCGAGGTGCGCCCCGGTGAAAGGGTGCCGGTCGACGGTGAAGTGACCGAAGGGGCCAGTTGGATCGACGAAAGCATGATCTCGGGCGAGCCGTTGCCGGTGGAAAAGACGATTGGCAGCCCGGTGACGGGCGGCACGATCAACCAGACCGGTGCCTTTACCTTTCGCGCCGTCGGCGGTGGGCGAGGCGACGATGCTGGCCCAGATCATCCGCATGGTCGAGGCGGCACAGGGAGGAAAGCTGCCGATCCAGGCGTTGGTGGACCGCGTGACCATGTGGTTCGTGCCCGCCGTCATGGGCCTGGCCGCGCTGACCTTTGTGGTCTGGCTGGTCTTTGGCCCGGAACCTGCCCTGACCTTTGGCCTGGTCAACGCCGTGGCGGTTCTGATCATCGCCTGCCCCTGTGCCATGGGGCTGGCCACGCCGACATCGATCATGGTCGGAACCGGGCGCGGCGCGGAACTGGGCATCCTGTTCCGCAAGGGTGAGGCGTTGCAGGCCTTGCAGGACGTCAAGGTGGTGGCCTTTGACAAGACCGGCACGCTGACGATGGGCAAACCCAGCCTGACGGATCTTCACCTTGCCCCCGGCTTTGACCGCGACCCGGTGCTGGCCGCCGTCGCGGCGGTGGAGGGCAAATCAGAACACCCGATTGCCCGCGCCATCGTGGCTGCGGCGGCGGAGGCGGGCCTTGCCCTGCCCGACGTGACCGGTTTTGCCTCGGTCACCGGCTATGGTGTCACGGCCCGCGCCGGCGACAAACGGGTCGACATCGGTGCCGACCGCTACATGGAAAAGCTCGGGTCTGGATGTGGCGGTCTTTGCCGATATCGCGGTCCGGCTGGCGGATGAGGGCAAGTCGCCGCTCTATGCCGCGATAGAGGGCAAGCTGGCGGCGATCCTTGCCGTTGCCGATCCGGTCAAGGCAACGACACCCCAGGCGATCAAGGCCCTGCACGCGCTTGGCCTGAAGGTTGCGATGATCACGGGCGACAATGCCCGCACGGCGCAGGCCATCGCACGGCAGTTGGGCATCGACGAGGTCGTGGCCGAGGTCCTGCCCGACGGAAAGGTCGCCGCCGTCAAGCGGCTGAAGGCCCTTGGCACATTGGCCTATGTCGGCGACGGGATCAACGATGCTCCGGCTCTGGCTGAGGCGGACGTGGGGCTTGCCGTTGGCACAGGCACCGATATCGCCATCGAGGCTGCCGATGTGGTGTTGATGTCGGGGCGTCTTACCGCAGTGCCCGACGCCATTGCGCTGTCGAAGGCCACGATGCGCAACATCCGGCAGAACCTGTTCTGGGCCTTTGCCTACAATGCCGCCCTGATCCCGGTCGCCGCCGGGGCGCTTTGGCCGGTTTACGGAATTCTTCTGTCGCCGATCTTTGCCGCCGGTGCGATGGCGCTGTCGTCGGTCTTCGTTCTTGGCAACGCGCTGCGTCTGCGCCGCTTTGTCCCCACTCAAGTCTGAAGGAGCCAGATCATGAACATTGGTGAAGCCGCAAAAGCCTCGGGCGTATCTGCCAAGATGATCCGCTACTACGAGTCCACAGGACTGATCCCTGCGGCAGGGCGCACCGGTTCGGGCTACCGCGTCTATTCCGACACCGAAGTGCAGATGCTGCGCTTCATCCGGCGCTCTCGCGACCTTGGCTTTCCGGTCGAGAAAATCGAGGAACTGCTGGCCCTCTGGCGAGACCGATCCCGCCAGAGTAGCGATGTGAAGCGTCTGGCACTGGAACAGATCAACGGGCTGGAGCGGAAAATCAGCGAGATGCAGGCCATGATGGAAACGCTTGCAACATCTTGCCGATGCATGCTGCGGGGATCATCGGCCGGATTGTCCAATTCTAACCGACCTCGGGAATGGCCCCAGCCCCGTCAACAAGATTGGCACTGCAAAGAAGACTGGTCTGCTCAGTTCTAGGAAGACCGGTCATTGCACACCAGCGCCAACATCAACCCGTGGATTGACATTGCGCTGCATAAGCATGACGGTCGGCGGGCTCGGTGTTCATGGGGTGTAGAACCCCCGAACTCAATCGGGAATGGGGAAGGGTGGACCCAATTGCGGCACCCGAAGCCCCAGCCGCCCCCGCGACTGTATGCGGTAGCGTCCCTTCATTCTGCCACTGGGCCAAATTGCCCGGGAAGGCGAAGGGCCGTGTGACCCCGCGAGCCAGGAGACCGGCCGGACGCCACTGTAACAACATCCCGTCGGGTGTGACGGGCGGAGATAGCCATGACCACGACCACTCAAGCGATCACGCAAACTGCGGGCATGCTGCGCCCGATCCTGACCACGGCCTTTCTGGGGACATTTTTGTTGTTTGTCGCCGGGTTCTCGTCACCGGATGCCCTGCACGCCTCGACGCATGACACCCGGCACGCCACCGGCTTTCCCTGCCACTGATCCGACAGGAGATTGACGATGACCAAGACCCTGCTTTCCAGCGGGCTGATTGCTGGTGCCGTCGCGGGCCTCGTGATGGCCTTGTTGCAGTTCTGGCTGATCCAGCCCCTGATCGTTCAAGCCGAACGATACGAGACTGGTGAGCTTGTTCTGCAGGTGACTGACGCAGCACCATCAAAAACGACAGTTATCGCTGCTGAAGAACCTGCTACTGTCGGCAACGCGCATCCAGACATGGTTGCAGGCAATAGCCTAGACGTGTCGCGCAATTTTCAGACCATGCTGTTCTTGGTCCTCACATGGGGCGGCTTTGGCCTTCTGGCCTCTGCCGCAGTTGCAGCCCTCCCGGCCGTCGGCCGGACGCAGCACGTATCATGGCCTGGCATTGCGCTGATCGGGTTTGCGGCCTTTTGCCTTGCACCTGCACTTGGCCTACCTCCGGAACTTCCCGGCATGCCGGCGGCTGACCTTGAAGCACGTCAGGTCTGGTGGATTTCGACTGCCATCGCCACGTGCGCAGGCGCGGGCTTGATCGTTCTGTGGCACAAGCCGCCAGCGCTTCTTGCCGCTTTGGTCATCGGACTGTTGCCTCATGTCGTAGGAGCACCAATTCTTGACCAGCACCTTGCCGCAGTCGTGCCACCAGAACTTTCGGCGCTGTTTTCCGCCCGCGTAATCGGTACCAATCTTGTTGGCTGGATCGTGCTCGGCATGATTTTGGCCCGGATGTCTGGTTTGTCAGCGGTTCGCGAGAATTTGCCCGGTCGGCTGCCGACACAGCGAGATCCTGAGCTTGATCGCCCGGGAAGAACGTGACCTTTGCGCGAACAACGTCCTCAGCCGGCAGCCCGCAACGCTGTCGGTCAATGGCGACCTGAACCGATGCTTGCTCTGACGGGTCTTTTCTTCGCAGCGTTTATCGCCGCCACGTTGATCCCGGCACAGTCCGAGGCCGTGCTTGTTGCACTGCTTCTTGCCGGGACACAGCCCGTTTGGTTGCTTCTATTGGTCGCAACGGCGGGCAACGTCCTTGGTGCGGCGGTCAACTGGACCATCGGACGGTTTCTGATGCGCTTCTCCGACCATCCACGTTTTCCGTTTTCGCCAAGGCACGTTGTTCAGGCCCAGGGCTGGTATGGCCGTTGGGGGTGGGTAAGCCTGTTCGGGTCGTGGCTGCCGATCATCGGTGACCCTCTGACACTTGTCGCAGGCATGATGCGGGAACCGATCTGGCGGTTCATACTGATCGTCACACTGGCGAAATTCGTCGCTACGCTGCTCTTGCGTTCGTGACGCTTTCGGTCGTATGATCATACGCGCTCCCGGCCCACGTCGCAGTCAATACAGGCCAATCATATCGCCGCTCACGTGAGGGTCGGGCATACAGCCCACTTTTCTCTGCTGGCCAACCGGTGCACATCGTTCGGTTCCATATCGGTAATCGCTGCAATGCTGCCTTCACAGATCGACCCGGCGCAGACCGCAATGCGTTGGTGATGACCGAGACCGATGACAGGCTCATCGCGGCGGCAGCGATCATCGGCGACAGCAGAAGGCCCGTTATCGGATAAAGCAGGCCGGCCGCGATCGGTACGCCAAGCGCATTGTAGGCAAAGGCAAAGAACAGGTTCTGCTTGATATTGCGCAAGGTTGCGCGTGCCAACTTGCGCGCTCGGACGATGCCCATCAGGTCGCCACCCAAAAGAGTGATGCCCGCGCTTTCCATCGCGACGTCAGCCCCGGTACCCATGGCGATGCCGACATCCGCTGCCGCCAGCGCAGGCGCGTCATTCACGCCGTCGCCGGCCATGGCGATCTTGTGACCTTCACGGCGCAACTGATCGATCAGATCTTTCTTAGCGTCGGGCAACACTCCCGCGCGCACCTCATCTATGCCGAGCTTGCCCGCGACCGCTTGTGCCGTGCGTTCGTTGTCGCCGGTTGCCATGATGACGCGCAGCCCCTGAGCATGAAGTTCCTTAATCGCTTGTGCGGTCGACTCCTTGATCGGATCTGCGACGGCGACGATGCCTGCGAGCACACCGTCGACAGCGATGAACATCGCGGTCTTGCCTTCGGCGCGCAAAGTGTCCGCCTGTGCCTCCGCGCGCGCGGTGTCCAGGCCCATTTCCTGCATCATGGCCGCGTTTCCAAGCGCAACCGCGCGGCCTGTGACCTTGCCACGCACACCCTTGCCGGTGACCGCCTCGAATTCCGTAGCCTCTTGCCGGGACGCGCCCTGCGCGTCGGCCCCCTCGACAATGGCTTCGGCCAGCGGGTGTTCCGACCCACGTTCCAGCGCCGCAGCAAGGGACAACAGGTCGGCAACTACCACGTCCCCCAGCGTCACCGTATCGGTGAGCTTGGGCTTGCCCATGGTCAGCGTGCCCGTCTTGTCGACGATCAGCGTATCAACCCCTGCCATCCGCTCCAGCGCCTCAGCGTCTTTGATCAGCACGCCCGCCTGCGCGCCGCGTCCGGCCGCTGTTGTGATCGAGATCGGGGTAGCAAGACCCAACGCGCAGGGACAGGCGATGATCAGCACCGAAACCGCCGAGGCGATGGCAAAGACCAGGGCTGGCTCGGGGCCAAAGATCATCCAAGCCGCGAAGGCCAGTAGTGCGATCCCAACCACGGTCGGAACAAAGATTGCGGACACCCGATCCGCCAGTCCTTGGATTGGTGCGCGCGATCGGCGCGCGTTCGACACCATGGCCACGATCTGAGCCAGAACGGTGTCTGCGCCGACCTTGCCTGCCTCGATAACAAGACTTCCGTTCTTGTTGATCGTGGCCCCGGTCACCGCATCTCCCGGCCCTTTTTCGACCGGCATCGACTCGCCGGTCAGCATGCTTTCGTCCAAAGATGAATGACCCTCGATCACCACGCCGTCGACTGGCACAGCGTCTCCGGGGCGCACACGCAGCCGGTCGCCCTCCATGATGTTCTGCAAAGGCGCATCATATTCGGTGCCGTCCGGCAAAATGCGCCGCGCGGTCTTTGGCGCGAGGTCGAGAAGCGCGCGGATTGCATCGCCGGTGCGTTCGCGTGCGCGCAGTTCCAGGACCTGGCCAACAAAGACCAGAGCCACAATCACCACCGCAGCTTCATAGTAGGTGCCAACGCCGTGACCCATCCGGTAGACTTCGGGGAACACGCCAGGCAGGAATGTCGCGACCAGCGAATAGAGGTAGGCCGCCGCCACCCCAAGGCTGATCAGCGTCCACATGTTGGGCGACCGGTTCACCAGCGAATCCCAGCCTCGCTTGAAGAAGGGAAGTGCCGCCCAAAGGATGATCGGAGTTGCCAGCGCGAACTCCAGGTAACTGGCCACCTGGTGCCCGATCCAGTCGCGCACCGGCAGGGCAACGAACTCTCCCATCGTCAACACAATCAGCGGCACCGCAGCAGCTGCTGAAATCCACATGCGGCGGGTGAAATCGGTCAACTCATGGCTGGGCTCGTCCGAGGGCAGCATCGGCTCCAGCGCCATGCCGCAGATCGGGCACGAGCCGGGCGCATCGCGGATGATCTCGGGGTGCATCGGGCAGGTATACTGCACATTGGCCGGGGCAACTTTCTTGCGCCCCGCCGCACGGCCGGAGGCGTAGAACCACGGATCGGCCTGAAACTTCGTCTGGCACTTGCCCGAGCAGAAATGGAAATCCTTGCCGCCAAACGCCTCGGTCCGCGTGTCGGGTTTCAACGTGACGGTCATGCCGCACACCGGGTCGATGGACGTTGGCCCGGTGCCACTTTCTGGAACGTCTTGGCCCTCGGGCATGTCGGGGTCTGGATGGGCATGGCTGCCGTGCGGATCGATGGATTTCATAGCGTTCTCCTATCGCGGTCAGTGCCGCGTGAAGGCAGATGCAAAGGCCTACCGACTCACGGTGCGCCTTCCCATCATTGGAAGGTCAAGCGAAGATTGCAGTTGCGGGTGCAATCAAATTGCCGCAACAACTTTGGCCAGTAGGTCGCGCACCTGACCTGCGACGGCATGCATTGCGGGATTGTCGATGGCCTGCATCGACGCCACCGGATCAATCGCACTCACCTCGACCCCGTCTTCGACCTCGCGCAGGATAACGTTGCAGGGCAACATCGCACCGACGCGCGGTTCCATCCTGATGGCTTCCATTGCCATCTTCGGGTTGCAGGCCCCTAGAATGCGGTAGGCTGGGATATCCACGTCCAGCTTCTTCTTCATCGTTGCCTTGACGTCGATCTCTGTCAGCACGCCAAAGCCGTTATGAGCCAGCGCGGCACGGGTTCTGGCGTCGACCACGTCAAATTCCGCACCTGTGATCAGCCGGTTGATCGTATAGTCCATCGGGTTTCCTTTCGACTATTTGCGCAGGTATTTGACCAGCGCCGCAATCGCGAGGCCGACCAGCACAAGGGTGACGATCATCCAGAGCCAGCCGAAGCCCATTCCAAATCCCATACCGTAGCCGTTCATCTTCATGGCCTCCTGATCTATGTTGGGATTTCTCCCGCTAACGGGGGCTTTGCCCAGTTAGCGGGAGAAAAAGGCGGGTCAGTTGTTGTCCATCATGCCTTGACCCATGCCCTGCATGTTGCCCTGCTGTCCGCCCATGTGGCTCTGCATCATTTCTGCCATGGCGGCCATTTCAGCCTCCGTCACCTGCGCATCTCCATCGGCGTCGTGCATCTGAAAGGCACGCACGGTCATCGGTCGGGTGTGGGCCGCATGCATCACCTCGAATTCCTCCAGCGACAAAGTCCCGTTGACGTCGGTGTCGTAGGTCTTGAGTTCAGACTGAACCCCGGCTGTCATTTCCTCGGGGCTGAGCGTGCCGTCTTTGTTGGTATCGAATGTGGCCATGGCATAGCTCTGGCCGCCGGCCATCATTCCCATAGCGCCACCCATCATCCCGCCATGCTGACCCATCATGCCCATGCTTCCGCCCATCATGCCATCATGCTGCACCTGGCCCTGCTGGGCGACGACCGGTACGGCGACAGCGGCCACGCCAAGGGCTGCAACGGCTGCGAGGGCGAATTTTGTCGAACGTTTCATTCTGTCTCTCCTGGATCAGATTGCGATGGGTCCAATCTGGGAGCGAGGTGTCCCACAGGTTTGTCAGGACGATACCTGTTTTGTATCAAACTGTCGCAAGCCAAGGTCCTGAGAGAGGTTTGCGACAATCTTCTGTCCGCAGCACCACCGCGTTCAGCTAGGGTCGACATCAGGAGACAAGATGATGACCCAGCCGCCGCATATTCTGATCGTCGATGACCACCGCGATATCCGCGATGCGCTGGTGAAGTATTTGGAAAAGAACGGCATGCGCGCGACTTCAGCCGCCAACGCCGTCGCAATGGATGCGGCGATGAAGGTGGGTCAATTCGATCTGATCGTGCTGGATGTGATGATGCCGGGCGAAGATGGTCTGTCGGTCTGCCGACGTTTGCGCGCACAGGGCGACATTCCGATCTTGATGCTGACAGCCCTGGGTGATGAAACTGACCGTATCGTGGGGTTGGAGGTCGGGGCGGACGACTATCTGCCCAAACCCTTCAATCCGCGTGAGTTGCTGGCCCGGATCAAGGCGATCCTGCGGAGGTCGGACCGTGGGGGCGTCGTTGGTGGCAGCCTTGCCGGGCACAGATTGGCCTTCGACCGATGGGTGCTTGATACCGACCGCCGGACCCTGACCGACGACAATGGCACGGAGGTCGCGCTGACAACTGCGGAATTCCGCCTGCTGACGGTGTTTCTGGAACGGCCGCGCTTCGTGCTCAGCCGCGAACAACTTCTCGATCTCACATCGGGTCGCGCCTCACAGGTGTTCGATCGCACCATCGACAACCAGATTAGCCGCCTGCGCCGCAAGATCGAGGCCGATTCGGCCAAGCCTGTGCTGATCGCAACCGTCTGGGGTGGTGGCTACAGCCTTGCCGCAGATGTCAGTGCACTGCCATGAGCGTACGGTTCCCGACGCTCCGCAAGCTGTTCCCGCAATCTCTTGGCGGGCAGTTGCTGGTCATGCTGCTTTTGGCGTTGGCCATCACACAAGGGCTAGGCCTGTTGCTGCTGACAGACGAGCGGAACCGGGCGGTTCGCGCTGCACTCGGGCTGGAAGCGGCAGGGCGCGCCGCGAATGTTGTCTTGCTTCTGGACGGCGCCCCCACTGATCTGCGCATGTCGATACTCCGCGCGGCAAATTCTCCGCTTGTCCGGTTTGAAGTCGGGCCCGAGCCTGCAGCGTCCCACGACAGCGCCGAGGCGGACATGGTTCTGCGCCAGATCCGCCAGATCCTTGGCGAGCCGGAACGGGAAGTTCGCGCCGATGTTCATGCGCTTTCTCTCGCGTCCTTGCCATTGCCAGAGGGAGTGCCAGCCAGCATGCGCCCGATGCATGAGGCGATGATGGCGGGGCGAACCGACCCCATTGAACTGACGCTGTCGATCCGTCTTGCGGCGGGCGATTGGCTGAACGTGCGCACGATGTTTTACCGCCCTGCCCTGCAATTGACTCCGCAGGCTCTGCTGCCGGTGGTGTTGATGGCGGTCGCGGTAGCTTTGGTGGCCTGGTGGACTGCGCGGCGCGTCGTCGGCCCGATGCGTGCTCTTGCTGTTGGCGCCGACCGCTTGGGCCGTGGACTTGATGCCGATCCGCTGCCGATGACGGGGCCATCCGAGGTGCGCGAGACCACGCAGGCCTTCAACCGGATGAAAGCCCGACTGACCCGCTTCGTGAACGAGCGCACGCACATGCTCGCCGCCCTGAGTCATGATTTGCGCTCGCCGCTTACAGCAATGCGGCTCAGGATCGAAATGCTGGACGAAACCGAGGATAGCGTACGCCTGAAGGCACTGGTCGAGGAAATGCAGGCCATGGTCGAGGCGACCCTGGAATTCGCACGCGGGGTTGCGCGGGCAGAACCCGCCGCTGAAGTCGATCTTGCCGCCCTGCTCGCTGATCTGGTCAACGATGTAGGAGGAGATCGGGCCAATCTTGCCCCGTCGTCGCCTCTGCCCATTGCCATCCGCCCGCACGCCTTGAACCGCGCTCTAAGGAACCTGATCGACAATGCTGTCCGCTATGGCGGGGTGGCGATGGTTAAGTTGGACCGAACGCCGGGATTGGCCGTCATCACCATCGCGGACAAGGGCCAGGGATTGCCCGAAGACCAGCTTGAAGCGGTATTTGAGCCGTTCGTAAGATTGGAAGGGTCTCGCAGCCGAGAAACCGGCGGCGTCGGCCTCGGCCTGGCAATCGCCCGCACGATCATTCAGGCGCACGGCGGGACAGTCGTGCTCCGCAATGTGCCTGCAGGTGGACTGGAAGCAGTTGTGTGTTTGCCACTCGGTGATGCGTGATCACACCTCACAAGAGCGCTGAACATTTCCAGGCTATCGAATCCGACCCATAGAAAAACCTGTGGTCACATCGGGCCGCTAGACCGCTGCACGCCACATTCTGAAACGCCCTTGGCCGGTCACCTCGCAGATCAGCCCGTGCTCCTCCATCCAAGCCAGGTTTCGCTGAACAGCCGCACGACTGGCGCCGCTCAAAGTCTCGGCCATCGGCGCAGAGACCAAGGGCCATTCGGTCAATGCAGCGCGCAAAGCCGGAGGCGTACGGCCAGACAAAACTGACATGGCCGTCTCCACCCGAGTGGACCATATTTCGAGATCGTCGAGGTGCCGCATCGCTGCGAGGCATGCGTTGTCCATTCCGTCCAGCCAGCGGATCAACCGCTCTGCCGGAGGTCCGCCGGCCCGAAGCCCCCCTGCCCCACCCATTGCTACTGGTGCGAAAATCGCACCCTTCCCTTCGGCTGCAGCAACTCGGCCTGCCGTGACCGCAGCCTCCATCCGGTCACCATGCTGACCGAGACCTGCCAAGCTCCAAAGGTGAAAGCCCAGACAAGCCCGGGTGATAGGGTGAAAGTGTCGGGCGGCTCCCATCAAGGCGAGCCAACCATCGGCGCGATCAGTGAAACGCTCGGCGTCATCCGCTATGTTCTCAGGGTCCCGCCGGTCGAGAAAATCGGCTAGCCCAGCTTCGGGGCCAGGCCCTCCAGTGAGACGTCGAACGGCCCATCCAACACGAGACAGCGCCCCAGAGTCTTCCTGAGCGCCAGACAGACGAAGCGCGATCCAGAGTGCAAGGCGGTCAGGGCTGACCCGGTCGCCAACGAACCAGCTTAGCTCTGCAGCCTCGATCAGTGCTAATCTGTGCCGCCAACCCGATGGCCCGCGTCGCAGACGGTCGTCAAGCGCGCCCAGTCTCCCGGCTACTCGTGCAAGGCGGGCCGCACAACCCGCTTCGGCCCGGGCCCATGCCGCAACGACTGAGGTTTCGCTGGGTTCAGATCTTGGGCCTGGAAGCAGATAATCAGGTTCCTTATCCATCGGTCCTGGCAGGAACCACAGGTCGTCTTCGGACGCCTGTTCTCTTCCCTCGGGATCGCCGAGGGCTTCGTCAGGACTATCAGGCAGAACAGTGAGGTAGGGCTTCATATGTGCAAAATACGACTATTATGCAAACTACCCAAGGGTTTTCTGTGGGGCTGCATTTGCTCCTTATATAGTACGCGCGCGCGGTGTCCGTGGAGAGCGCTCTAGTCGCGTACAGCGCATGGAAACCAAGGGGTTTCCAGCGATCAGCACCACACAGCGTACCCTTGCATTCGTTTACAAACGGTCGTTTATTAGCGGCATATGAAACTGCAAACGGCCTGTTTTGATGCCACTCATCGGCTATGCCCGCGTATCGACCGAGGATCAGACCCCCCTGCCCCAGTCGCAGGCCCTGAAATCCGCAGGCTGCGCGGAGATCCATGAGGAGCAGGCCTCTGGCGGCAATCGCGCGCGGCCGGTGCTGGCGCGGCGTGCTGGAGCGCGTCGCCAAGGGCGATACGCTGGTGGTCGTCCGGATCGACCGGCTGGCGCGGTCGCTGTCGCATCTGCTGGAGGTGATCGAGCGGCTGGAGGCAAAGGGCGCGTTCTTCCGCTCGCTCGAGGACCCGATCGACACCGCATCCCCGCAGGGCAAGTTCACGCTGCAGGTCCTGGGCGCCGCGGCCGAGTTCGAGCGTGCGCTGATCCGGGAGCGCACCAAGGCCGGGCTGGCAAGCGCGCGAACCAAAGGCCGTGTTGGCGGGAACCCTGGACTGCGCGCCAAAGACCCTGCCGCTCTGCGAAAGGTGCGGCTGGCGCGGCAGGATGGCTACATGGAGCGCTTGAACGAGACGGCACAGGACTGGGTGCCCCATGTACGCCGCCTGCGCCCCGACATGGCCTGGGAGGACGTGTTGCGCATCATCAACGGCCCCCTGCCCGGAAGCGCGGCGATGGACGCAAAGCCGCCTGTTGCGCGCGGTGAACGCCTATGTCCGCGATGGCTTCCTGCCCGAAACGGTCTTGGCCCGCGCCGGGCGCCGCGAAACGGACGACCGCCTGCCCGCGATCGTTGCCGCCATCAAGGGCGCGGATCCCGACATCACGCTTCAGGCGATCTGCAACCGGCTGGAAGCGATGCGCGAGCGCACGCCCCGCGGGCGGACAAGCTGGCAACCGTCGTCAGTGAAGATGCTGCTCGAGCGCGCCGAGAAGTTGGGGCTGCTTTCAACACTCAGGTGATCTGGGACGACCTTTCGAACCGCCGATCCGAGACTGTCCACGACGCCATGAACTCTGAGATGGCGGTTCTGATACGGCGAGCGAAGGTGAATAACTTGACCGCTCACTTACAGGATCTTTTGTGGATCACAGGACACGCGCACCCGGTTGACGCTCGGTAGCGCTGTGCATAACTTTTTCCACCACATCTAGATTCTTCTTGATGGACTCACTCGTTCATGTCATTTCGGTTCTGACGACAAAGCGCGTCAGATCGGCTTAATGCCGTCAAAATCAGAAAGAGCCCTGATAAGGGCCTGAGGGCAGTGAATGACTGAACGAGGCATGAAACTCAATCGCGGGGTCGGCACAGCCGACATCGGTGCATTTGCGGACAGCCTGGCAGAGTCGCTAAACCGGCAAATGCGGGCTGCCTTTCAGCCGGAGGAGCGCAAATCTCTGCGGCGATTCAGCTCCACGGAGGTCGCTGAACTGCTGCGTGTTAGCCCGTCGAACCTGCGCAACCGCCATAAGGATGGGAGCTTCCCCGAGGTCTTCACGGACGGACGTGGCCACCGTTACTACTCTGCTGAAGAAATCGACACCCTACGCGACATCCTTGCACGGACAGGAAAGAATGCTGACGCGTATTTGCCGGGCCGCCGGGACGGTGATCGGCTGCAAGTCATCTCAGTCGTCAATTTCAAAGGCGGCAGTTCAAAGACCACAGCCACGATCCATCTTGCACAGAGGTTCGCCCTTCGTGGATATCGGGTACTGGCTCTGGATTTTGACCCGCAGGCCAGCCTGACCACCTTTTTCGGCATCCGACCGGAGCTGGAGTTTGCCGAAAGCGGTACTGTGTACGACGCCCTGCGCTACGAGAACAAAGTTCCGCTCCCATCGGTCATTCAGAAGACCTATTTCCACAACCTCGACATGGTGCCCGCTGGCTTGCTCCTGTCCGAGTATGAAACTGAGACGGCGAATGCCCTAGCGCGCCGCGTTCAGCCTATTTTTGCAGAAAGGCTGGCACTGGCGCTAGACGAAGTTGCCGCAGATTATGACCTGGTGCTGATCGACTGCCCGCCGCAGCTTGGCTTCCTGACCCTGACAGCGCTTGCGGCCTCGACGGGCCTTTTGGTGACTGTGGTCCCGGGGATGCTCGATATCGCCTCAATGAGCCAGTTCCTGAAACTTGCCTCTGAGACCGTGCAGACGGTCGAAGAGGCGATCGGTCGAAAGGTGGCTTGGGATTTCGTCAAGTTCCTGATCACTCGCTACGAACCCTCCGATGGTCCACAGACGCAAATGGCAGGGTATCTGCGTTCGATCCTGGCGGGCCAGGTCATGACGGAACCTATGCTGAAGTCCACGGCAATTTCGGACGCCGGAATGACGCAGCAGACGATCTATGAAGTCGATCCAAGCCAGTTGATCCGCAAGACGATCGATCGAGCCCTAAGCAGCGTGAACAACGTCGCGGATGAGCTTGAACAGACGATTCAAATGGCATGGGGTCGACGCTGATGGGCCGAAACATCTTCAACCAACCTGCTGTGGACGTGCCCCCCTCCCCTGCCCCGGCGAAACCGACAAAACTTGGCGGTTCCGTCGGCGGGCTGAGGGAATCCCTTCGAGAGATCACTGCCAACTCCATTCGAGATATTGACCCTGAGCAAATCGAGGTCGATGGCTTGCGGGACCGACTGGCCTTCGATGATGATGGCATCGACTTGCTAACCGAGAGCATCCGCAAGCATGGCCAGCAAGTTCCGATTATGGTTCGGCCCTCTGACCAACCGGATCGCTACCGCGTCGTCTACGGGCGCAGGCGACTTGCAGCGATCAGAAAAATTGGCGGACCGGTTAAGGCAATCGTCCGCACCTTGGACGACGACGCCTCGCTGATCGCCCAAGGACAAGAGAACAACCTCCGCCTCGATCCGTCATTTATTGAGAAAGCTTTATTCATCAAAGAGATGCAGGAAGCTGGGTATAAGCCAGGCGTCATTCAGGACGCACTTGGATTGACCAGGCAGGGCATCTCCAATCACCGGGTGGTGATCGAACAACTCCCCGACGAGCTGATCAGACTGATCGGCCCGGCTCATGGCACCGGACGGCGCCAGTGGGGTGATCTTGCAGCCTTAGCCTCGAAAGTGTCCCTCACCGAGGTTGCGCGAACCGCCTTGGCCGCCCGGCCCCAAGACGCTACCGGCATCGACAAATTCCAGGCTGTGTACAATGCCTGTCAGCGGGCTGCGAAGAGTTCAACAAACCTCTCAGCCCAGGGGCGCAGTTCCACGGTGAAGGACGAGGGTGGCAACATTGTTGCGACCCTCTCCGTCGACGCCAAGTCCATCGGGATTAAAGTCACCCGCAAGGACAATCCAGAATTCGGCCTTTGGCTGGAGGAACGTGCCGAAGCAGCGCTTCGTGACCTCTTCCAGAAATGGCGGGATGAGCGAAGGCAGGAAGACTGATCCCTGCCCTTAAACATGTAACGCGAGCAGAAGGAGAGTAGCGAAGGCCAAAAAGAAAAGAGCCCCCCAAGGTTTCCCTCGGAGAGCCCATCATCGATTTGCACCTATGATGTAGCAATCTCCCACATACCGGTCAAGAGTCACCGATTCGGTGGACATGATTTTTGTTGCCTTTTGCGCGAGAAATCGTGGGAGGGGCCGGGAAAGCTATGGGCCGACGTGGCCGTCGTTCAAGAAAGCATGGTATTCACTCAGGTTTCCGAAAGGTCCTCCGGCGCCAGACAGCGCGACCGGCATGAGAATTGTACGCCTCCCGACATCTGGGCGGTCTTTCGAGCTCTGCGCGACGCACGGAGTGCATTCGGATTAAAGCCGGGGCACATCCAGACCTTGCAAGCCCTCCTCAGCTTCCTCCGGCCAGGCCAAGGTGACACTGTGTTCGCTTCCAACCTGGAAATTTGCCGACGGATCGGAGGCGTAGACGAGCGGACTCTCCGTCGCCATATCGACCGTTTCGTAGACCTCGGAATGATCGCGCGCCATGACAGTCCAAACCGCAAGCGTTATCGCGTCAGCTCGCGTGATGGTCAGGTCATTAGCTTTGGCCTTTCGCTTTCGCCACTGTTGAAGCGAGCCGGTGAATTCCTCCGTGCTGCCGCAGAACAAGAAGAGACCCGCCGCGATCAGGTCTTCCTGCGGAAACAAATTCTCGTAGGTCTGGCTCATATCGACAGTATCGAACCTGGAAGCGCTTTTTCAGAAACTGCTCGCAGAACGATGCGGCGCAAGCTGGTAGTCGCCGAATATCGTTGCCTTCTGGATCAGGTCACGAACCATCTTAGCCAAATGTCCACCGTGGTGGACGTTATGATTACAACAAAACTGCCCGCCAATGACGGTCAAATTGTCCGTCACCTTTCTAAGTCTATAAAAAAACAAAAAGAATCTGAATGCGCTGAGAACGATCTGCTACCCACCGTCCCAACGCTGGCAACTGTCTGCCGAGAAGCCACGGCGTTCGCTCCAGCTGCGCTCCGAACGTGGGACGACATCGAAAGACATGCACAGAACCTCGCTCCGATGATGGGCATTCAACCGGGCACCTTCCATGAAGCCAGCAAGCGAGTGGGTTCCAAGAGAACAGCAACTGCTATTTTCATCCTTTTGCAGCTTGGAACGCGAGTTCGAAACTACGCCGCCTATTTCCACAGCATCACGCTTGGAAAGAGGGCCGATAGCTTCAGACCATTAGCGATTCTGGCCACACTGTCAGTCTCGACATCCGTGCCTGTGTGATGTCCACCGCGGTGGACGTGGCAACCGCGACCAAGTGTATCCCTAATTTTGGCCGCCACGTTACCCCAGTGCGAACATAACGCGCAGATCAAAGGCAACTATGTTTTGCCTAAGATCGCGTAACACCCGTCGAGACGACGGAAAGTGAGAGGAGTGATGGTGAAGGGTGACGGTGAGTGAGATCGGGAGAGTGGCTTCCGACGCCCGTCGTGGAGAATGTCTGATGGCGCAAGCTGCCCAGAAAATCACCCTGTCCCCCTCGCGGGACATCCCCTTCGACAAGCTGGTGCTGAGCCAGTCCAACGTCCGACGCATCAAGGCAGGAGTCTCGGTTGAAGAGTTGGCCGAGGACATCGCCCGCCGCGGGCTCCTGCAGGGCTTGAACGTCCGGCCCGTGCTCGATGCCGATGGCGTCGAGACCGGCAAGTTCGAGATCCCGGCCGGTGGTCGCCGTTTCCAGGCGCTGTCACTGCTGGTGAAGCAGAAGCGACTCGCGAAGACCGCGCCGATCCCCTGCATCGTGCGGGATGCCGCGTCGGAGATTCTCGCCGAGGACGACTCGCTGGCGGAGAACATGCAGCGCGTCGCCCTGCACCCGCTCGACCAGTTCCGCGCATTCCAGGCCCTGCGCGAGAAGGGTCAGGGCGAGGAAGCGATCGCGGCGGCCTTCTTCGTCACGCCGCAGATCGTCAAGCAGCGCCTGAAGCTCGCCTCCGTGGCCCCTGCCCTGCTCGAGGTCTATGCCGAGGACGGCATGACGCTCGAGCAACTGATGGCGTTCACGGTGAACCCGGACCATGCGCGTCAGGTGCAGGTTTGGGATGCGGTGAAGAACTCCTGGAACAAAGAGCCCTATGCGATCCGGCGCATGCTGACGGAAACCTCTGTGCGGGCCTCCGATCGGCGCGCGGTCTTCGTGGGTGTCGATGCCTATGAGGCGGCGGGCGGTGTCGTCCTGCGCGATCTCTTCCAGGGCGATGACGGTGGCTGGCTCGAGGACCCTGCCCTGCTCGACCGGCTGGTCGCCGAGAAGCTTCAGGCTGAGGCCGAAGCGCTCGTTTCCGAAGGCTGGAAGTGGATCGAGGTCGCGTCCGACCTGCCCTATGGCTACAGCCACGGTCTCCGGCGTCTGGCCGGTGATCCGGCACCGATGACCGACGGGGAAAGCGTGGCCCACGCTTCGCTCCTCGCCGAGTATCGTGCGTTGGAAGAGGAATACTCCGGTCAGGACGAATACCCCGAAGAGATTGATGTGCGGCTCGGTCAACTCGAGATGGCGATGGAAGCGTTCGAACTGCGGCCGCTGATCTACGATCAGGCCGAGGTTGCACGCGCGGGCGTCTTCGTCACGCTGGATCGGGATGGCAGTCTCGCGGTCTATCGCGGCTATGTCCGGCCCGAAGATGAGCCGCGCGAGGAGACCGCGGTCCAGGATGGTGATGGCGCGGATGTCATGGGGCAGGGGGGTGATGTCGGTGTTTCCAGCTGGAAACCATCGGCGACCTCCGCCGGGGGCACCGTCATCACTTCGGGTGGTCAGCCGATCGGTGCCGATCCGTCTGAAGAGGAAGATGACGGTGCGCTGAAGCCGCTGCCCGAGCGGCTGGTCATGGAACTGACTGCCCACCGGACCCTCGCGCTGCGCGAGGCCATCGGGCGTTCGCCGGACGTGGCGCTGACGCTCCTGCTCCTGAAGCTGGTGACGGATACCTTCCGCACCTCCTCTGCCTCGGGCAGCTGTCTCGAAGCCTCCGTGCGTCATGTCTACATGTCGGCGCAGGCGCCCGATCTGAAGGACTGTGTCGTGGCTAAGCTGGTCGATGAGCGTCACGCAGCCTGGGAAGCCGATCTGCCTCTTGGCGATGATGCAGCGCTCTGGGACTATCTGTCCGTTCTCGATCAGGGCAGCCGTTTGGCGCTGCTGGCGCATTGCCTCAGCTTCGGGATCAACGCGCTCCATGAGAAGGTGAACCCCTACGGTGCGGGCATCTCCGCCAGCGGCCTGACCCGCCGCATGTCGCATGCCGATCTCTTGGCTCGCGCTGTGGATCTCGACATGGTCGAGGCGGGATGGGAACCCACGCTGGATGGCTATCTCAACCGTGTGCCCAAGACCCGGATCCTCGAGGCAGTGCGCGAAGCGAAAGGGGAGGGGACCGCGCAGCTTCTCGACCATCTGAAGAAGGGCGAAATGGCCACCGAGGCCGAGCGGCTCCTCAAGGGCTGCGGCTGGTTGCCCGAGGTTCTGCGCCGCGCGGACTTGGTCGCGTCCGATGATGCGACTGCGACAGAAGGGCAGGGGGCTTCGGTCCAAGATGCCGCTGAACTGGTCGCTGAAATGCCTGACAATGGCGAAACCATCGATCTTCCAGCCTTCCTGATGGCCGACATGTCGGTCCACAGCGCACCGATGATGGCTGCAGAGTGATCTAAGCCACCGAGGGCGGGGAAACCCGCCCTCATTCACCACTAAACACAACATTATCAATAGGATGAATGCGAATGCTCGCATTCGGGATGAGGAAACATGTCTGCATCAAGCATTATCGAGACCGCGCCATTGGGCGCGCTTATTCGCTACTCCGACGGCAGCCCCAAACCGCCCTCGCGCTTCACCAAGAAGCTGGCAGCTTGGGAACGATCGAACGGAGTAGGCCGCCTTGTGAAGAAGGAACAGCCACGAGCGTATCCGACCTGGACGGCCCCAGCTTCCTTCACGCTGCATGAGGGGAACTTCTCCTCGGACGGGGTGATCCTCGTCACCATTATGCGCAGCCACTCGGCGGACAGCCGGTTGATCTTTGAGGTTGCCGAAGAACTGAAGCCGGGGCAGGTGCGCGTGCTTCTGGACTTCGGCGGGAATACCGAGCTGCTGCATCTGGCGGAATCCATCACGGCGGCCGAGCTCTGGATCGCGCGGGAGGGCTATCGCAACGCCCGTTTCGAAATCGTCGGTGAGGCTGTCGGCGCAGGGGCAGGGGAGGCAAACATCGCAGCTTGAGGTGCAGCAGCGATTTGGCCCGGCCATTTCAATCCTGCAGTTTGGCCGGGTCTCTATCGACAGACGAGAGGCATTGGCATATATTGCCAATCAAACGGAGTTCTCGCATGGCTACTCGCAACGTTGTTCTGACCGAACCCCAATCAAAGCTGATCGACGATCTGGTTGCCTCGGGCCGATACCAGAACGCCTCTGAGGCATTGCGGGCCGGTTTGCGCTTGCTGGAGCGTGAAGAGGCCGAGTTCCGTGACCTGCGCGCGCGGCTGACGCGTGGTGTACTGGAAGCCAGGGAAGGCACTTTTGCGCGCGGACCCGGTGAAGAGGCAATCCGGCGGGTCTTTGCAACGGCGCAGAAGTCCGCGTCCTAATGGCCAAACCATGGGTGCTGACGCGGCAGGCAGAAGCCGCGCTGAAGGATATTGCCGTCTGGACGGTCGAGACCTTCGGGCGGCGCCAAGCCGACGCCTATGCCGAAGACCTGATCGAGAAGTGCCAGGCGCTGGCCGACGGTGCCGCGCCGTCCAAGGATTGCCGCCGTCTGGTTGATCCGTCGCTGCCCGAAAACCTGCGCTATGCCCGGTCTGGCCAGCACTATGTGGTCTTTATTGCCGGCCCTGACAGGATGATCGTCGTCGACTTTCTGCATGTCAGGATGGACCTGCCTGCTCGGCTTGCCGCCCTGGGCGAAGGCGATATCTCCAGCTAGCCAGGCCAGAACTCCAGCACACGAAGCGAAGAGGGCAGGGGAAGCGCGTATCGCCGCCTGAGCCTTCGCAAAGCCCGAGGGGCCCGCTGCTGGCGGGTCTCTCCCCAAAACACGACCTTGTCCCGCGATGCGCGGGGCACCAAAGGCTCCATCCCCGAAGAAGACGGCCCCAACCATAAGCATGGCAGAAAGGCGGGCGGGGTGAGCATCAGCGGGACAATTAGGCTCCTTAGCGTCAAAGCACCATCCCCCGCTTGCCAGTCCCTTCCTTGGCCCAAAGCCAGTCTTCGAGATCAAGCCACAAGGGCTCGGACTACGGGCAAGCCCGTGCCGCCGGGTCGGATTCGGGCAAGCCGAACGCACCCGGTGATGTCAGCCCGTCTTTGGGCCTGCGGGTTCCTGTCAGCGCGGGGGATGGTCCCTCGCCTCCCAGCAGGAGCCCAAACAGATGTCCCGCAAAGATGCACACGCCTTCGCCGCCTCCCTCGCCGCCACGCTCATGGTTTCGATCGTCGTCTTCCAGGCAGGGGATGGATCCTATGGCGCCGTCCCTGCCGACGAAATCGACGGCGACGAGGTCATGATTGTCTCGGAGTATGACCCCTTTCAGATTATGTTCCGCTGAGGGCCATAGCTTCGCTAAGTGGCTGCAGTGCCGAGCTTTTCGCTCGGCACATCGCTCTTGGCAGTGCGCATAATCAGAGGCTTCACTGCGATCTTCGCAACAAAGGAGATCGATTATGCGAGCTACGCGACGCAAATACATGTTGAAGGAAGACCCGGGTAACTTGCTTGCACCGGTGTTCGATGCCTACCGCCATAGGCTTGTCGAAGGGCGCTATGTCCCGGGGATTCAGGCATTCTACTTTGCTGCTGTCTTTCATTTCGGCGATTGGCTGCGCGCCACTGGCGTTGCACTCTCGGAAGTTCGGCATGAGCATGTCTGTCGGTTCCTTGGCGACCACATGCCCGCATGCATTTGTGATCGCCACACTCGGGGGGACCCGCAGGGCAATCGTGCAGCGCTTCATCTGCTTGAGCGGATTATGCAGGACGGCAATTTCGCAGTCACGCGCCCCAGGACGACGATGCAGGTGGAACTTGAGAGCTTCGACGCGAAGATGAAGGAGGTTTGGGGCTATTCAGATAGCACCAGAGCGGCACGGTGCCTCACCATGAGACGTTTTCTTAGAGCTAGATTTGGCGAACAAGATATTGTTATTGCACGTATTTCGGTCATTGATATCACGCGTTTTGTCGTCGGTGACGGCAACCGCGGAACGAGCAGTTCCCGTGGGATCTCGGGCGCCGTTCGCTGCTATCTACGATACCGGCAGTTCGTTGGTGATGATGTCGCACATTTGTTGGCAGGCATGCCAAAGCCCTCGCGTCCAAAGCCCGCCGAATTACCCGAAGTCCTCACCGGCAGCGAAGTCGATATGCTGCTGCAGTCGTTTGCAATGGACTTTCCCAGGCGGCGGCGCGCTTTCGCAATCGCAAGATGTTTGATCGATCTTGGGCTGCGCTCTGGTGAAGTCGCGGGATTGACACTTGATGACATTGACTGGGGACGCGGCACGATCCGGGTCGGCAATCGCAAAGGTCGACGTTCCGATGTCATGCCATTGTTGGAAGCGACAGGGCGAGCTCGCAGACTACATCCTGAACGAGCGGCCCTACCCGGCGTGCCGGAACATTTTTGTCCGCCAAGCAGCCCCTGTTGGGCAGCCAGTGGGACGTCGCGCCGTACAGGCAACCATGCTTGCGGCCTATAGCCGCCTGGGTTGGGATCGGACCCGGGTTCATATTTTGCGGCACACTCTGGCGACACGGCTGCTGTCGGCAGGCGCGCCAATGCCTGTCATTGCCGATGTTATGCGTCACCGGAGTCTCAGCACTACGACCATTTATACAAAGCTGGACACGACATGGCTGTCGAGGGTTTCCCTGGCTTGGCCGGGAGGCGTCCAATGACCAAGACAATCACTCTTGTCGACGCTGCCGCCGCTTTTCTTGAAGAACGTTATCGCCACGGGTTCGTGCCTGTTAGCGCCGACAATCACGTTCCATCTTTCGCAAGATACGCTGCTGATCGTGGACACATCTGGCCGATGACCGAGGAGCTATGCCTTCGATGGGCGCGCGAGGATGCGGCAACCAGTGACCCGTTCAACTGGGCCCGTCGCCTCGATTCTCTTCGGCCGTTTTCGCGTTTTCTATCGGCAATTGACCATGCCACCCGGTTTCCATCGGGCAGTCCGTTCGGCTGCACATCCCGCCGCCTTGTGCCGCATATCTACACAGACAGTGAGATTCTGAGGATCGTCAGCGAAGCTGGCACATTGCCGCCGGTCACCAGCCTGCGACCCGCGCTCTACTCAGCATTGTTCGGGCTCCTCGCCTCAACCGGTTTGCGGATATCCGAGGCGTTGGCATTGTGTCTTGCCGACACGGACCTTGATCGCGGGCATCTCACCATCAAGGCCAGCAAGGCCGGTAGCAGCCGGTTGGTTCCCCTCCATCCTACTGCGGTAGTGGCATTGGAGGGGTTTTTATCAAAGCGAGGCCAGGTAGCTGCTGGTGGCAGAGAGGCGCACCTGTTTTCATCTTGTGCAGATGGCCGGGCGGTCCCTTATACCACCGCTCTATACGCATTTTCGCGCTTGCCGGTGGTCAACGATACCCGGCCAAGAGGTGGTTACGCGAGGGTCCGGATCCATGACCTTCGGCATACATTCGTCTGCCGCAGGCTAATGCTCTGGCTCGAACAGGGCGTCGATATCGACAATGCCGTTTTGGCACTGTCCACCTATGTCGGCCACGCCCAACCGCTCAGCACCTATTGGTACATGGAAGCGATTCCGGAACTGATGGCCTTGACCAGCGCGAGGTTTGAGCGAGCGGCCAGCACTTTGGAGGGCAGTACCTATGTTTGATCGCGTGCACCGTCCTTCATTTCCCAAGCTCCTACAGCAGTTCTTTGTCGAATACCTCGGCCAACAAAAAGCTGTGAGCCTACATACGATAGCCGCCTATCGGGATACATTCCAGCTGCTCCTGCAGTTTGCCCAATCCACAATCGGGAAGATCCCGACGGATATGACGCTGGAAGATCTGAATGCCGCCTTGATCCTCAGGTTTCTTGATCACCTGGAGAAGGGCAGAGGCAACTCAGTCCGAAGCCGCAACGCGAGACTTGCGTCGATCAGGGCCTTTCTCAAGTATGCGGCACATAAGGATTTTGCTGCGTTGGCCTCGATAGAGCAGGTCCTGGCAATCCCGATGAAGCGGCATGACAAACCTGTCGTGGGATTTCTTACCAAAGCCGAGATCGATGCACTCCTGACTGCACCGGATCCGTCGACTTGGACAGGGCAACGCGACCGTGCAATGTTCGCATTGATGTACAACACTGGAGCACGGGTCTCCGAAGTTGTGGTTCTGAGGCTGGGCGACATCGTTCTTGGCCCAAGTTCTGTGGTTCACCTCAAGGGTAAGGGCCGCAAACAACGCAGCGTCCCGTTGTGGCGACAGACAGCGGCAACGCTGTGCAAATGGATCGATCGACTGGAGTGCCAGAACTTAACTAGTCCGCTCTTCCCCAGTGCCACCGGCAGGCCGTTGACACGATCCAGTATCGCGCGGCGTATCGCTGTGGCTGCTACCAAAGCCGCCCGGGTCCAACCCGAGCTTCATCAATCGAGTGGTGTCACCCCATATCGTCAGGCACTCGACGGCAATGCACTTGCTGCAGTCCGGCGTTGATATCTCCGTCATTGCTTTGTGGCTCGGCCACGAAAGCCCCACGACAACGCATGTCTATCTGTCAGCAGACATGGCGATGAAGGAGGAAGCGTTGCTTCGCCTTCAGCCAACGGACGTTGGCGCGGCAAGGTACAAGGCGCCAGACAACCTCCTGGCGTTCCTGAAAAGCCTCTGATTATGCGCACTGCCAAGAGCGATGTGCCGAGCGAAAAGCTCGGCACTGCAGCCACTTAGCGAAGCTATGGCCCTCAGCGGAACATAATCTGAAAGGGGTCATACTCCAAGGCGACGAGGGTCTCGTCGCCATCGTATTCATCGGACGGCATCGCTGCCGTGGGTGCCGTCCCCGGCCTGGAACACGACGATCGAGACCATCAGCGTGGCGGCGAGAGAGGCGGCGAAAGCGGTGGCATCCTTGTAGGACATGGGGTTGGCTCCTGTCTTCTTGGGGGCGGAGGACCATCCCCCGCGCGACAGGCGCCCGAAGTGTCTGACCGGATCTGCAATCACCCTCGTGCGTTCGGCTCGTCCAAATCCGCGAGGGCGGCACGCTCGCGTAGCCGACCCCTCTGGGGTTGAGTGTCAAAGAGACGGATCAGACCAAGGACAGCGAATGGAAGCGGGGGATGGGGCTTTGACCCCAGACAGGCGCCCTGCCCCGTCACGGGATGCCAACCGCTCGCCAGCCGTGCCGCCACGTTGGTCTCAAAGGATCGTCATGTTCCAGACCGGCGTCTCACGAATTTCAATGCCATCCGATGAATACGAGGCGGGCCACTCGCACCACCCGACCTCTGGCACGAGGCTGCATCGCGCCGAACCCTCGCGCCATCAGTCTCCTTCCGGCTGGATCAGCCGTCGCGCAAGGGATCGTCGCCCGCATGGGGGGAGACTGCCCGGCAGGCTCCAGTCAGACGACCAGAGCCCGGTCCCGGCTCTGCCGGGATGTGCCATAGTCTTCCCTGCCGAAGTTCTGCAGTCGGTCAATGCGAAACCTATCTTGAAATCTCCGCACTTGATTGTCAGAAAAACATAGCCTATTTTCTGACATATGATGACGACGTCCGCCTCCGTTCCCGATCGAGTCATGAAGCGTGTCCGCGCAAGCGGACGCGGCAGCGTGTTCACGCCGCGCGACTTCCTCGACATGGCCGCACGTGCTGCGGTTGATCAGGCCCTGTCACGCCTGGCCAGGGCAGGCCATCTCAGACGGCTTGCCCGGGGGCTCTACGACTTCCCCAAGTTGCACCCCAAGCTTGGGGCCCTTACCCCTGCACCTGATGATGTAGCACAGGCTCTCGCCCGGGAAACCGGATCGCACTTGCAGATCGATGGCGCGCGCGCAGCGAATGCACTTGGCCTCTCGACTCAGGTCGCAGCCCAAAGCTCCTGGCTGACGGATGGGCCATCCCGGCGCGTGGTTCTGGGTAAGCGCGTGGTCGATCTCCGTCATGCCTCACCCAAGCATCTGATCGCGCCTGGCAGCCCGGCAGGAACCGTAGTTCAGGCGCTGCGCCATGTGGGCGCTTCCCGTGCAGCAGATGTGCTACAAGTCGCTGCCCGAAGCCTCACCGACAGCGACAAGAGGACCCTCGCCAAAAGCGCCGCCCAAGCGCCCGCCTGGATGCGTGCCACCTTGCTGTCGATTGCCGATCTCGGGACGGGCGACCTCCTTGGATAAGGTCGCCCGCCTTTCCGCCGCGGACCGCGCCGCCCTCTTCGGGGAAACCGGCGCCGGTCGGGGCGTGGCGAACACCATCATCGAAAAGGACTTCTGGGTCTGCTGGACCCTGCGGCGCATTTTCAACTTGCCGAAAGGCCCGACGGCTTCGCTAGTATTCAAAGGTGGAACTTCACTTTCGAAAGCCTTCAACGCGATCCGGCGGTTTTCCGAAGACATCGACCTTTCTTTTGATCGTGCCGAGCTTGGCTACGCCGGGGATCGCGACCCAGAGCAAGAAGGTCTCGGAAAGAACAAGGCCGCCAAGCTGATCGACGATCTGGTACGCGACGTCGAAACTCACATCGCCAACCAGCTGCTCCCAGCCTTGCAGTCAGCATTCGCCAAGGAACTGGGCGAACCAAGCGAAGGTGGGTGGTCGTTGGACATAGACCCCAACGACGCCCAAACGGTGAACTTTCACTACCCGGCAGCATTTGCGACCACCGAATATGCAGGCATGTCCTACATCACCCCTCGCGTGAAACTAGAACTCGGGGCACGCGGTGATCCTTGGCCAACCGAGGAAAAGGTCATCCGACCCTACGCGGCCGAGGACTACCCGGCCTTTTTTGAGGATGCAGATACCACAGTCCGCGTGCTTTCGGCACGGCGTACCTTCTGGGAGAAGGCGACGGCGCTCCATGCAGAAGCTCATCGCCCACCGGAATCGCCAACGCCGCAGTACTTCTCACGGCATTTCTACGATCTCGCGATGCTGCTCGACACCGACGATGGCAAGGCAGCCTGCAGCGACTACGAACTCTTGGTGCAGGTGGCCAAGCACAAGGCTGTGTTTTTCCGTTCGGCATGGGCGAGCTATGAAACTGCCCGCCCGGGCACCCTGCGCCTTCTGCCGAGCGAGGCACGCATCAAGGATCTGCGAGTCGACTATCGGGCCATGGCCCCGATGATGTTCGACGCGAAGCCACCGGCTTTCGACGAAATCATTTCGAGGATCGGGCAACTCCAAGATTTGGTGAACGGCTGAAGCCAATGCGGCGTGGCAGCCGTTAATCTCTAAAGCAAGAACGCCTTCGGCCCCGGTCTTTCGACCGGGGCCTTTGCCTTGGCGATCAATCGCCGCGGCGGGTGTTGGGGCGGGACCAGATGAGGCTCGAGCCCTCGCCGTCTTCGTCATCGAAGAGGTTGGCGTAGATCGGGGCGGCGAAGCTCGGATCGTCCAGCTTCAGGCCCAGGTACTCGCGGCCCTCGTTCGATTTCTTCGTCCAGGCGGCGCCGATCTCGGCGCGGCCGACCAGAACCCGGTGGGAGGGCGCGTTCTCGCCCGAGGCCCGCAGGTCGGGGACGAGGCGCACACCCTTGGCCTGCAGGCTGAGGGTGAAGATTTCGCCGGTGTATTCGGTGCCGGTCTTCTTGAAGGTGCCGATGGTCGCCATGTTCTTTCTCCGTTTTGCTGTTTCGGGCCCGCGTCCTTGCGGCCTCGATGGCGATCGACAGCCCGGAGGCGACCGCTGGCGCACCCCCTTCACGGGGCCAGACAGCACAGGAGGAACTTTCTTGTCCCGCGAGGAATGACGGTCCCGCACCGGCAGGGGAAGAAAGTTGTGACGACGCTGTTGCGCCGAAGCGGTCGAGGCGAAGACGTCCTTCGGGCAGATCAGCCCATCACCAGAGGCCGTTGGACGCGGGCTGGGACAGAGACACAACGGAGATCAAGGCGACCCTGAAGGCCCATCAGGTAAGACAGGACAGGCACCACCGGCGATAAAACCACCTCTGCCAGAAGTCTGGCCAGCTTGCGCCTCCCCCTGACCTGCGGCCCTATAGGTCAGGATCTGTACCGCATCCGGGTGCAGGCTCTGGGGTTGTTGCGCGTCCCCCTGTTCGGTGAGCCATCGACAAAGTCCCGTCAGCGTCGCGGCCTGCCGATCGGCACGGCACTCGTCCTGATAGGTTTCGGCAAGTTTCCGGAGGGCCTCGAGATTATGGAGCCGCTGCTCCATATCGCCCCAGCGTCCAATCAGGTCGGGCAACCCTTCGACATGCAGGACGGCGTCGAGCGCCTCAGCCGGGGTGAGTTGGAAGACGCTGTCACGGATCGCGCGCAGAGCATCCGAAAACGGAATGCAGTCGGCGATAGCCTGCTCGGCATCGGCTTCGAAAGCAGCCGTCAGCCAGGATTCATCATCGACGGTAAAACGTGCGATCTCCACAGAAGCAAGGCTGTCGCTTGGGTCTGCGACCCAGCGGAGCGCGGCCAGGGCGAGCTCGATCTCGGGCTGGTCGAGCAGTCCCTGACGTGCAACGGCCACCCGGACTCCGCGGACGCTCAACGCTCTGGACCTCATCAACAAACACGCCGCCAATCAATTCGCGCAGTCGTGTCTCGTTGGCCGGATCTCGCAGGATCTGTAGCGCGAGCATCTCCTGATCCACGAAATCGATGAGGCCATGCGCCTTCTTGAAGTCAGCATAGGCATCAAGGCAGTCTGCCGCACACCCGAACTGGAGCCGGATGAAATCAGCGAGGTCGGAGCGCAGCCGGGGATGGCGGAAATGTGCCGCGGCCGCGGCAATCACACCCTCGAAAAGCGGTTTGTCTGCTTTGGTGGCGCCGAGCTTGCTCAGCCGCGCCCATTCGACCCAAGGCAAAAGGTCGCCACGATCAAGGAACGTGAGTGCGGCTTCGATCCGCGGCAGGTCATTGTCGACCGTACCCTTCTTAAGCCCGGCGCGGCGCTCTGGTGTCAGCGCCGCAGCGCAGGTTCGAACCGCCGCCGCCAGCGTTGCATCAAGCCCCTCGGAGGTCTCCCCGGGCGTTGCCGCCGGCAACAGCGCGAGCAGGCTTGTCGTCGACCGTCAGTCAAATCGTTTGCCGCGAGGCTTTCGGCGAGTGCGGCCATAGCCGAGGGAAGCCTGCGACGGGCGAAAGCCAGATCACTCGCAAAAGAGGGATGGCGCAAAGGTGCCGCGATGCGGTCGATCGCCCCCTCCAGAAGCTCCATTGTACGCGCGGCAGCCACCTGCGGCACCGGTGGCGGGCCTGCGGTGAAAATCTCGCGCGCCAAGGCATGTGCGAGATTGCCAATGAGCCGATTCTCGTCAGGAATCGCCTGTGCCCGGCCTTGGCGGAGGCGTGCGACATGACGCAGCGCCCACATCAGGTGGCAGGAGAACAGATGTTCGAACGAGGTCGCGGATTCGACCCGTCCCTCGAGCTTGGCGGCGAAGCCAGCGGGTGTTGTCCACTGGGCGCGGGCCGATGGCAGGGTGCCAGGGTCGACTGCGACCCGATTAATCGTCTCACCGGCGAGTACCAGTTGTCCGGCGCCAAGTGCGGCTTCAAGACGGATATGGTCGGCTGAGTGCTGGAGTGCTGCTGAGAGACGATGGGCAACGGGATGCCGGCTGGCCTCGTCATGGGCCTCAAGGCCGGCGCTGACAAAGAGCAGTCGCCTACGGCAGTGCAGAATGGCGCGGTCCCAAGCCGCGCTCAATGCCCGGCCCCCAAGCCCTGGATCATCCAGGATACAACCGTGCTCGGCGAGCAACGTCCGCTCTGCAATGGTCCACGGCATCCGGCCTGCACCCTCGCGCGTCGTCGTGAAACTCCACCAGAGCACATCATCGACAGGGCCCCAGATTGCACCTGGATGTGACACGGCCCGCCAAGTTGCGGCTTCGGCAACCACAGCTGGATTGGGTTGACCTGTATCGAGCGCTTGGTCGATGACGCGCTCAACCAGCGTGCGAGGAAGGAGGGGACGTTCCAGCGACACGAGCGCAGCTCGGACATCGGCCGCAAGGCTTGCGGTGGCGAGATAGAGGGGATCGCCACCGTTGGCATGGCGGGTCACCGCCCAGGCGATCGTGCGATCGCAAATCGCGGTCGCTTCCCCTACAGGCATGCCCCTTACCGGATCCCAGATCGAAGGCTCTGCCCAAGCTCGCCAACGGGCCAAACGCTGGGCTGCGGCGGCGGTCGTCTTGCTGTCCTCGGCAGCGGCATATTCCCGCGCCTCGATCGCGGCCCAAGTCTCAGTCCATCCTGCGCTGCCGCGGCCGGGAGCCGCTTCGAGGGCGTCGGCGAGAAGGCGAGCGGTATGGCTCGAAATTGGAGCGTTCGGGAATAGAAGCAGCTCCATAAGCGCATGCGGATCAAATGGCGCCCAAGCGATCTTGAAACCGAGAAGCAGGAGCTGAAGTGTGCCCCGATGGGGCGAACTGCGGCTTCGACCCGCACGTGGTTGTCGTGCCGCCGCGAGGCCATGGTCGAGGATCTGAGTATCTCCGTCCTGCGCGACGATTGCCATCGTGCCGTTATGGCATGAAGTGGCGCGAGTCCAATGACCGACTATCTCAGTTGCGAGCAAGCCGCTTACAGCGGTTGCCAGGGTAATCGATCCGTCCGGCGCTGTGGCAGCGGCACCGCTGCCGCCCATCCAACGTTGCATATGGCCAAGTGCTGTATCAGCAGGCGCTGCTGGCGTTGTTGCAATGGCTTCGACCGCTACGCCGGCAACTGCCAGCAAATCAAACAGGGTCCGCCAGCCGGAAGCATGCAGGTCGCCTGGATCTATAAGGCGAACCCGTCGGATTGTGCGGGCTATGGCTGGACTGATCCGCGGCAGGACCCGGCGGAGCCGGTCAGCAAGACCCGGGGGCATGGCGTTCGCGAGCAGTTCTGCTGCGGCAAGATCCGCGATGCGACCCTGTGGCCAGTCGTCATGTGCAGACCAGCCTGCCTCGATCAGCATGTCGCGCCACCCGAGCAGCGTCCGCGCGCTGCTCCAACCATCGACCGCAAGCGATGCCGACCAGAAGCGGTCAGGTCCCGCCGCAGCGAGCGCCGCTTGCCAGGCAGCTATACGCACCACGAACGCAGCTCGCGGTTCCGAGAGCCCCAAGATAGTCTCGAGGATGTCGAGCAAGCCTTGTGGGCCGACCACTGGCGCGCCAAGCGCCCCGGTCTTGCCCCCGCCATGGTCGGGGAAAGCTCCTCCGTCGGCAAAAAGCCCGAAGACAATATCCATATGCTCCCCCTACCCCGTGATGGTCGGATCACACAGCGTTTGGCAAGATAAGAAAAGTCTCCTGGATGCTGGCATCGCTAAAAGCATGTTTTTCGTCAGCCCAGTCAAAAAATATCGTGCCTCCTAAAAGTCGTGCATCCTAAGCTAAGTCACCTTGAAAGCCTTCACCAGCCAGAACCGTTGATGCCGGTTCGCTGCTCCGAACCCGCTGTTCAGGTCCGCTCTCTTAGCCGCATATCCGGCGGGGAGGATTGCGAGCATCTGCGCCGCACCCGCCCGGTATGTCTCAGGCACCACCGGCGATGAAACCAGCTCGGGCTACCGGTCAGTCTAGCTTGCGCCTTCCCCCTGCCCTACTGCCTCGCGGCTCCCGCCACTCCACTTGGTTCAGGTCAGCCAGAAAGATGGAAGACAAAGGACGACATCCGAACGAGTGCTGCGATTGGGCAAGATGCAGGTAAATCCAAGCTGAGACCCCACCGCAACCGCGCAACTCGATGATGATCTGACGGCGGGGCCCACGCCCTCGCTCCCCGCCCCAATATCCTGCCGTTTCAATGATCGATTGGCAAAGGTCCGTCGAAACCCGAGGCCATGACACCGCACCCACGCTTGAACGAAACACGAACAGGCCTTATGCTATGGCTACATTTTGTGAACGGAGATGCAGCATGACTCCATATCGTGATTGGGACCAGGATTCTGGCATCAGGGCTTACGAGCTTGGCTCGTCATATATGGATGTCGCATTCAAAGACGGCGCGATCTATCGCTACACCTCGGTGTCGGCCGGGCAGGCCAATCTCGACCGGATGATCGTGCTGGCACGGGCGGGGGATGGGCTGAACCAATTCATCAACCGGGCTGTGAAGAAGCGGTATTCCGAGCGGCTTGCCTGAAGTCATTGTCTCTCCATACCCCCACATGAAAAAACGGGGCGACCGAAGCCGCCCCGTTGAAAGTCATTCAGCGGCGATCAGGTGCTGGCGCTCCTCTTCGTCGTCGGGCTGGACCTCGTCGTCCTCGGCGAGGAAGGCGGGCAGTTCAACGCTGACGTCCTCAGTCACGGCTTGCGTGCCAACATCGAGATCATCCAGGCGCAGCGGCTCCGGCAGCCAGCCTGAGCCATCGAGGAGGCGTTCCGCTTCGCGCGCCATGTCGCCCTTCTTCAGGTGGGCGATCAACTCAACGGCCTGCGCCCCTGCCCCTTCGCGCACGGCTTCCAGGATGCGGCTCTTGGTGACGCGGCCGAGGTAGTTGGCAACGGTGGGTTTCCAGCCCGCCTCGACCAGATCGAGCCGGGTGGTGCGTGCCAGGCGGTCCGCTTCGCGGAGGCGACGGTCGAGGCCGTGCTGGCTGATCCCCATGCCGCTGTAGGGGTTCGGACGCTCATAGAGCGCGTTCACCCCGAAGCTGAGGCAATGGGCGAGGAGTGCCTGACGGCTGGCCTCATCCAAGGCGTGGAGCCAGTCCCAGAGCACGTCATCTCCCTGCCCCAGCGGCATGTCAGAACGCCAGCCAGCGTGGCGGGTGTCGATGTTCTGCGCCGGGAAGCTGTCGGCGAGATCGGCGGACTGCACCGGCAGGTGGATTTCGCGCACGGTCGCCTCGATGGCCGCACCGGAGGCGCGGGAGACGAAGCAGTCGATGACAAGCTTGTGCAGGAGTGCCGTCATCGCAATGCGCGGGTTGTTGGCCACAGCGTCCCGCAGCGCCAGCGTGCGATGTGCCGTCAGCTCGATGACGAGCCGTTCGGGCAGCGGCTTGATCGCGTCGCCCTCGTCTTCTTCGTCCTCGGTCGGTCGGGTCTCACCGCCCATGTTGATCACCGTGGAATGGCTTGCGCCGTGATCCGCATCCATTGGCGCGTTTTCATCGGGACCGTCTTCAGATCTCGTCGCCTGCAGGCACTTCGCGCAGTTCATCCTCGGGCCGGACAAATCCGCGCTCGATCAACAAGGTGCCGTCGCTGTCGATGCTGACGAAGGCCCCTGCCCTGCCGACCTGTTCGGGATCGAAGGCCATCGGGCGGCTGTCGAAGGCGCCAAGGATGCGCTCGATCTCGCCAAGCCGCAGATCAACCTCTTCGGGCAGATCATCGGCCTCAGCGTATTCAGCCTCCAGCCGATCATATTCGTCGCGAAGTGCTTCGCGCGTGGCCCGCTCCTCATCGGTCAGATCGACCGTGGTGCCCAAAAGCTCGCGCAGGCCCATCGTGTGGCCGTAGGGGAAGCCCACGGCGACCTCGATCCACTTCCAACCCTCGGCGGCGATGGCCTCGGCTTCCGCTTTCAGCTTCTCGCCGACCAGCCGTTCCAACAGGACCGGGTCCTGCAGCCAACCGCCATCGTCCTGCTGGAAGAGGTCGCGCAGGACGAAGCCACCCGCGGCCTCATAAGCGTCGAGCCCCAGGAAGCGGGCGCGCTTGTCCGACGCGCGCACTGCGGTCTCCGTCAGCATGCGACGGATCTGGTAGGGCTCCTTCGACCAGGAGTTCTTGACGGCCTCCCAGACCTGCGCCTGCCGAGCGTGATCGCCCGAGATCGTGAAGGCCATCAGCTGTTCCAGGGTCATGCCATCTTCGGCGTAGACCTCCAGCAGCGCGGGCGCGACCGTGACGAGGCGCAGGCGCTGCTTGACCACCTTCACATCGACGAAGAAGGCTGCCGCGATGGCCTCCTCGGTCATGCCCTTCTCGCGCATGGCCTGGAAGGCGCGGAACTGGTCCAGCGGATGCAGCGGTGCGCGCTCGATGTTCTCGGCCAGCGAGACCTCGTCGATCAGCACGCCGTCATCGGCCGCGCTGACGATGCAAGGCACCGGTGCGGTCTTGGCAAGGCGCTTTTGCTTCACCAGCAGTTCCAGTGCCCGGAAGCGCCGCCCGCCCGCGGGCACTTCGAACTTGCCGGTCTCTGCCCCGTCCTCGCCGATCACCGGGCGCACGTGCAGGCTCTGGATCAGGCCGCGGCGCGCGATGGATTCGGCCAGTTCATCGACCGAGATGCCGGCCTTCACGCGCCGGACGTTGGACTGGCTCAGGACCAGGTTGTTGAAAGGGATATCCCGCGACGAGGCGAGGATGATTTTCTGCATGTTGGTCATCGGACCAATCTCCGCGACAGGCGCCGAGAGCCTCTCTCTCGACTTCCAACCTGTCGAAAACCCCCTGCCCTCCCCTGCCTCTCTCCCACGGCCAGGCTTCAGAGATGACCAAGCCCGCGCAAACTGACTTCCCGGCCCGCGCCGACGATGATGTGGTCGTGCAGGGTCAACCCAAGCACGCCACAAGCCTTCTCCACCTCCTTCGTCATAGCGATGTCCGCCTCCGATGGCTCTGGGTCGCCGGACGGATGATTGTGGACCAGGATCAGGGCCGAAGCATTGAGGTCCAAGGCGCGCCGGACGACTTCGCGCGGATAGACCGGCACATGATCGACGGTGCCGACGCCAAGGCGTTCGTCGGAAATGAGCCGGTTCTTGCGGTCCAGGTACAGGACGTGAAACCGCTCGACTTCACCGCGCACCGACAAGGCGCAATAGTCCATCACGGCCTGCCACGACGAAAGGACAGGGTTGCGGTTGATATGGCGGGCTAGGATTTCGCGGGCGGCGAAGATCGTGGCCTGTTCCTGCGCGGTCAGCTCGAAGCCGCCAGAGCGACGGTTTAGGAAGGCAGTGGGGTGTTCTGAAAATCGGGACATGTGGATCTCATGCGTTGAGCCCAACCAGCATCGGCCCAACGGCAACGAGCTGCTGCCGGCGAATTTGGCCGGGAAGGGGAAAGAGGGGACGTTCTGGTGACAGGGGGCAGGAGATATCTGAGCCCCCTGCCCCGCTGCTCACCTCAGCTGACGCGATCGAGCAGCTTCTTGGCCCGGCTTTCCATGTCGAGACGCGCATCCTGCTGCGTCTTATCGCGTGCAAGTCTCGTAATCCCTTGAATAAAATCAAAAATACTCTCCGGAGGTCGGCCCTCTTCCATCAGCACCTTCTCGATGATCTTGCCGGATTCGGCCTTCGAGAAGCCCCGCTTCCTCAGGAAATCATCCCGGTCCTCATCCGTCCGCGCCACGATCTGCTGCCGCGCCGCCTTGATGCCATTCACGAAGCCCTGCGGCGAGGAGTTGGCAAACCGCGTCAGCGCCGGGGCCGCCTCATGGGCAAAGCGGGAGGCGGCGTATTTCGAGTGGCGGATGGTGATCTCCTGGAAATCCTCGACGCCCCAGAGGTTGCGGTTCTGGCAGACCGCCCGCAGGTAGAAGCTCGCCATGCCAAGGGTCTTGGCGCCCACCTCGGAGTTCCAGCAGTAGAAGCCCCGGAAGTAGAGATCGGGGGAGCCGTCGGGCAGCCGGCCCGCCTCGATCGGGTTGTGATCGTCGACCAGGAACAGGAAGACATCGCGGTCCGAGGCATAGAGCGTGGTCGTGTCGCGGCTGATCTCGACATCGGGGTTGTAGACCCCGGTCGACCAGTCGAGCACGCCCGGCACCTTCCAGCGCGTGTCGCCGGTGCCATTGCCCGCGATGCGCTGCACCGCCTCGACCAACTCATGGTCGTGGATGCGGCCATAGTCGGGGCCGGTCACCGCGCGCAGTTCGGTGCGGCCATCTTCCGTCTCGAAGGTTTTCACCTGCTCGGCGCGATGGTTGGTCAGACCGTATTGCAGGTTGATCCCCGCCAGCGGCGCGGGCAACTGCCGCAGGTAGGAGGCCGGGGCACCGACGATGCTGGCAAGCTGGCCAAAGGCCCAGTGCGTGGGCGCCACCGGTTCGTGCGCTTTCGGCAGGACCAGGTGCAACCGCTCGGCGTTGTCGCGCGCGGCCTCGACCCGGATATCCGCCGTCTGCACCACCCGGCTGCGGCTGCGCTCGGACCGAGCCCTTCACCGATGCCCAGAGATCGTCGAGCGACAGATACCGCTCGTCATCGGGCCGGTTGAACCATTCGGACGACACCCGCCCGTTCCGCTCACCCCGGCTCACATCAACCTTGTAGCCGCCGACCGTCATCGGCCGCACGGGGTCCAGAATTTCCACATTGTTCATAGCAGTCTCTCCGTGACGGGCGCCGGAAGCCTCTCTCCCGGCCCTGGCCCATCACCGGATAACCTTCCTTCCTCGAACTCTCTGAACTGACGTCAGGCACAAACACCGACAGGAATGCCAGGCCCTCGTCACGGGCCTTTAAGTCAGGTCGAAGAGGCGTGGGAACAGGACGTCATGCGTCTTGCTGGGAAAGCGCAGCATCAGGGCGCTGCGTGGGGTCTCGGACCCGATGATGCCGTCATCAAGAAGTGATTTCATGGTGGCGCGGGCCGTGCGGGGTGCGACGCCCAGCAAGGCGGCAACATCCCCACGGTCAACTTCGCCGCGCAATAGGACGATGCGCAGCAACTCCCCTGCCCTCTCGCCCAAACCTGAAAGCGCAGCATAGCGCGTAAGCCTTTCGCCTATTCGGTCGAAGTCGAACATGCCCGCCATGAATGTGACCTGATCCTCACAAACCGCGAGGAACCACTTAGTGAAAGTCACAAGCGCAGCCAACGACAAGTTCCCGCGCCCGTCACGGTCGCCCTGACGGACACGGTCGGCGAGTTGCATCATCTCACGGTATTCATCGCGACCCGGCAGACCATCCTGTAGACCTCGGGCCAGCCCGCGCGAAACGGACCAGAGCCCCCCTGCCCCGATGCCCGCATGATGCGCCATTGCATGCGACATCAGCCGACTTACACGCCCATTCCCATCGTAGAACGGATGAATGAAGTTGAAGCGATGATGTGCAGCCGCCACGGCAAGTGTGCGCGTGACCTGACCATGCAGCCAATCCAGCCGAAACCGGGTATGGTAATGCGCCATGAACGAGGGAACGGTGTCAAACGGAGGCGGAACATGGGCGCCAACCTCTACGTCGCCCTGCCGCCATTCCCCGGGAACGATCCGGACCACTTGGCCCCCATGGCGCAGCGTCAGCATCTCTTCAGTGGCGCCTTCATAGAAGGCTTCGTGAAGCCATTTGATGAACGACGGATCACTCGGATCTGCGAGCGTGCCCTCGACCGCCCGGCGGTCGATCTCTTCTTGCAGGTGGACATGGGCCGCATGTTCTTGCTGCAGCGCACGACGCCCTGGATCGGCGTCAAAGTCACCGGCGAGTGCCCGTTCAATGTCGCGCGGGCGGGTGTTGTTTCCTTCGATACGGTTGGAGTAGTAGCTGTTCATCATCCGCACCATCGCGGCCAAATCGGCCAGGGTACGGGCAGGCAAGTTCCGGCCCAAACCGCGCGACGACTAAATCAGCCGGTTTGCCGTCTCGACCAGGTCAAGCGGGATGTCATCTTCGAGCCGGGCAGGCTCTATCCGTGATGGGGACACGATGTACGTCAAGCAAACTCCAGAATGCCACTAAGTGTGACGCACAACATATTCTTTAGCTTTAGAAAAAGCTAGGATAAAGCGGACATCTGCCACTATCACATGCCACTAAGCCGTGCCACTCTCGGCTTTGGGGTGTGGGTCAGGACATGTCCGGATCCACACCGCCTTATCAGATCAGGCCGCTTCCCAGACCTAATTCAGTATCCTTGCCGCAATCTCGGATTTGTCCTGCGGCAGGAACCGACCGTAGTGCTGTGCAACCATGTCGGGTGTATCCTGAATGGCATAACTCGCCTGCTCATAGGACCCGGTGCGCTTGAGGATGTGGGTAGCCAGGACATCGCGAACATTATGGGGACCGTGCGGCAACAGGCCTTCGATCGCCCCGCGCTTGGTCCATGGGTTATAGATCCCGTAGCGCTGTATCGCCGTCCGCCATGCCTCGTAGAACGTGTTCTGGCAGTAAGCCGCATTGGTGCTGGTCATTTTCGCCGTCTTGATGAAGAACGTTCCCGGATCAGAGGCCTCGCCGATCAGGCGCGCGCGATGGCGCTCGATCCAAGCTTCGATCAGTTCGTAAAGTCGCCCAAGGTCTGGAAGGATCAGGCGAAATGGCTTGGAACCGAAGAACGAGGAATTGGCATTCTTGAAAGCGACCGACGGGATCAGGATCTTCCCACCCTTGGTCGCGGCTGCTCCAACGCAACTCTCCACGCTTCGTGTCCTCCAGCTTGCGCTCTGAGGTCGGCAAGGTCCCAGGCTGGCACAGCATCAGTTCGCGCAAGTTCTTCTGCCGCAGCCCCGTGTGAAGACCGATGCGCAGCATCAGGAATGCGCGGACGGCCTCCGCGGACGCGCGGGCATTGTGCCGTTCATCTGGCATCCGCTTCAGGATCTCTTCGGTGATCTTGCGGTACTCGCCGACAGGACTTGGCGCTTCGAGCACCGGCAGGATGGGCTCGAAGGGGTCTCGATGAACCCGGGCAACACGGTCGATCTACTTTGATCCGTCGACGGGCATGTTTGTACATGCGATCGCAGGCGGCAGGCCAATCCGATTGCACCGCGTTGATGTCGGCCTCGGATACCAAGCCCTCAATCGGACGAAGGCTGCTGCCCATGCGAGGTGATTGGCGCAGCCAACCGGTCTCTTCCCGACAGATCGCGGCAGCAATTGATAGCAGGTCGATCTCCCATTTCGTGTAGAAGCCCCGCCGGCGCTCCCGCCAGTGAAGGTACCAATCCCAGACCTGCGGAAAGATCATCATGGCGAAAGTCAGAAGCTTCGGTTCGACGCCGAGGCCCTGCACCTCGCTATCGGGTGGGGCCACGAACGCCCCGAACCACAGCCCGAAATGCTCCACCTTCTGGGAGGCGGTTTCCGTCCCCCACACCCCATTCCGTTGCATGCCGAAGGCGGCGAAGGTCGACGTCTTGAAGCTAAGAAGGTCGGCCATCTCGTCGTTCAGGCGTTTGGGCGCGATGACGATGCCGGACTCGTCCGGTGTCCTCGCGGGTGAAGACTTGCGAACCGGCCCCGAGGCACAGCTGAAGCGAACCGCATAGCGCTGGCGAATGGCAGCCGCTTGATACCTGCGATAATCCGTGGACCCGCTGATGATCACCGTGCGGACCCAGTTCAGGATTTCTGCCTTCTCCTGGCTTGGCCGTCGGTTGAAATCTTCGGGCAGGTGCCACGCCAGACGTCGGCGCTCAGACGGCGAGATATCTGCCAGATCAAAATCGCCGGGCGCTCGATCAGGAGTACCAGACAGGCCCGTGAAGTAGCCCGGCGACAGACGATAGCGCCGTTCGATGCGTCCCAAGATTTCCAGACTGATCGCAGCGCGCGGGACCTTCTTACCGCGCCCCCAGCTGATGAGCGTGCTGCGATTGACGCCATCCTCAGGTCTCACCACCGCGTTGTAGAGGTGGTAGATGGTTTCGTCATGACGGCGGGCATGCAATTGAAGGGCTTCGCCAAAGGTCGCGGGGTCCTTCCATGTCGTGTCCAGTGGCTCGGGAAACTCGACGATCGCTCGTGGCCGGACGCCGGGCTTCTTGCGAACCTTCTCGGTGCTGGTCGTGGGAACGTCGGCACGGTTCGCGGAAGGCGCGGTGACCTTGGAACGCATTGAGCGGCTCGCCGTACGAGCCGGTCGCAAGGCCACATTCGAAACTTCCCGTGCCACTGCATCGAAGATCGGCTGCAAGTGCGCCCGATGGGCGCGGAGCCGCTCGACATCGATGTCGAGCATGGCAGACAGCGACTGCAGGTCGAGCCCACTGCCCCGATAGGGCGGATATTCGGCTCGTTCGAGCAGGTCGACCAAGCAGCCGTAGAGCAAGCGCACCTCACCTTCGGTGAAGATCGTCGTGAACCGGCTCTTGCAAAACTCGGCGATCTTGCGCGGCGTGAGTGCAGAAGACGTTGATTTCATTTTTCATCCTTCGATTTCTGGGGCGGCCCAGCTATCGAAAGTCCGCGTGAAGGTGGAGAGCAGGTTGAATTGTGTAATGTTCGTTGCCCGTCAACATGCCCGAGTTCAATTTCTTCCCCATGTCCACCGCGGTGGACATCAAACATGGACGCTTGTAGATGTTGAGAGCCTTTCCAGGATCGTGGCTGGTCTAAACGTAGCCACCTTCTTTCCAAGGGTGACACTGTGGAAATAGGCGGCGTAGTTTCGAATCCGGGTTCCTAGTTGGAGTAGAATGAAAACAGCAGCGGCGGTTCTCTTAGAACCCACACGCCTGCTTGCTTCGTGGAACGTTCCCGGCTGAATGCCCATCATCGGAGCGAGGTTCTGTGCATGTCTTTCGATGTCGTCCCACGTTCGCAACGCCGCTGGGGCGAACGCCGTAGCTTCTTGGCAAACGGCGGTTAGCATCTGGACGCTGGGTAGTAGATCGTTCTCAGCGCTCTTCAGATTCTTTTCTATCTTTTTCTGACTTAGAAAGGTGCCGGACAATTTGACCGTCATTGGCGGGCAGTTTTGTTGTAATCATAACGTCCACCACGGTGGACATTTGACCGAGATGGCCTGTGATCTGATCCAGCAGGCAACGATATTCGGCCACCGCCAGCTTTCGCCGAATTGTTCTGCGAGTGCTTTCTGCAAAGGCGCTTCCAGGTTCGATACTGTCGATATGAGCCAGACCGACGAGAATTTGCTTACGCAGAAAGACCTGATCGCGGCGGGCCTCTTCCAGTTCTGCGGCTGCATTGAGGAATTCACCAGCACGCCTCAACAGAGGCGAAAGCGAAAGGCCAAAGCTGATGACCTGACCATTACGCGAGCTGACGCGATAACGCTTGCGGTTCGGGCTGTCATGGCGCGCGATCATTCCAAGGTCTACGAAACGGTCGATATGGCGACGGAGAGTCCGTTCGTCCACGCCCCCGATCCGTCGGCAGATTTCCAAGTTTGAAGCAAACACAGTGTCACCTTGCCCTGGCCGGAGGAAGCTAAGGAGAGCTTGCAAGGTCTGGATGTGCCCCGGCTTTAGTCCGAAGGCACTCCGTGCGTCGCGCAGAGCTCGAAAGACCGTCCAGATGTCGGGAGGCGTACAATTCTCTTGCCGGCCGCGCTTTCTGGCGCCGGAGGAACTTGCGGAAACCTGAGTGAATGCCATGTTTTTTTGAACGACGGCCACGTCGGCCCATAGCTTTCCCGGCACCCCCCACGATTTCTCGCGCAGAAGGCAACAAAAATCATGTCCACCGAATCGGTAACTCTTGACCAGTATGTGGGAGGTTGCTACATCATAGGTGCAAATCGATGATGGGCTCTCCGAGGGAAACCTTGGGGGGCTCTTTTCTTTTTGGCCTTCGCTACTCTCCTTCTGCTCGCGTTACATGTTTAAGGGCAGGGGTCAGTCTTCCTGCCTTCGCTCATCCCGCCATTTCTGGAAGAGGTCACGAAGCGTTGCTTCGGCACGTTCCTCCAGCCAAAGGCCGAATTCTGGATTGTCCTTGCGGGCGACTTTAATCCCGATGGACTTGGCGTCGACGGAGAGGGTCGCAACAACGTTGCCACCCTCGTCCTTTACCGTGGAACTGCGCCCCGTCGCCGAGAGGTTTATTGAACTCTTCGCAGACCGCTGACAGGCATTGTACACAGTCTGGAATCTGTCGATGCCGGTAGCGTCTTGGGGCAGGGCGGCCAAGGCGGTTCGCGCAACCTCGGTGAGAGCCACCTTCGAGGCCAACGCAGCAAGATCACTCCACTGACGCCGTCCGGTTCCATGAGCCGGGCCGATCAGTCGGATCAACTCTTCGGGGAGTTGTTCGATCACTACCCGGTGATTGGAGATGCCTTGCCTGGTCAATCCAAGTGCGTCCTGGATGACGCCTGGCTTATACCCAGCTTCCTGCATCTCTTTGATGAACAGGGCCTTCTCAATGAACGACGGATCGAGCCGGAGGTTGTTCTCTTGTCCTTGGGCGATCAGCGAGGCGTCGTCGTCCAAGGTGCGGACTATAGCCTTGACTGGTCCGCCAACCTTTCTGATCGCGGCAAGTCGCCTGCGCCCGTAGACGACGCGGTAGCGATCCGGCTGATCAGAGGGCCGAACCATGATCGGAACCTGCTGGCCGTGCTTGCGGATGCTCTCGGCTAGCAAGTCGATGCCATCATCTTCGAAGGCCATCCGGTCCCGCAAGCCATCGACCTCGATCTGCTCAGGGTCAATATCTCGGATGGAGTTGGCAGTGATCTCTCGAAGGGACTCCCTCAGCCCGCCGACGGAACCGCCAAGTTTTGTCGGTTTCGCCGGGACAGGGGAGGGGGGCACGTCCACAGCAGGTTGGTTGAAGATGTTTCGGCCCATCAGCGTCGACCCCATGCCATTTGAATCGTCTGTTCAAGCTCATCCGCGACGTTGTTCACGCTGCTCAGGGCTCGGTCGATCGTTTTGCGGATCAACTGGCCCGGATCCACTTCATAGATCGTCTGCTGCGTCATTCCGGCGTCCGAAATGGCCGTGGACTTCAGCATAGGTTCCGTCATGACCTGGCCCGCCAGGATCGAACGTAGATACCCAGCCATTTGCGTCTGCGGACCGTCGGAGGGTTCGTAGCGAGTGATCAGGAACTTGACGAAATCCCAAGCCACTTTTCGCCCGATCGCCTCTTCAACCGTTTGCACGGTCTCGGAGGCAAGTTTCAGGAACTGGCTCATTGAGGCAATATCTAGCATCCCCGGGACCACGGTCACCAAAAGCCCCGTCGAGGCCGCAAGTGCTGTCAGAGTGAGGAACCCAAGCTGCGGCGGGCAGTCGATTAGAACCAGATCATAATCCGCGCCGACTTCGTCCAGCGCCAAAGCCAGACGTTCTGCAAAGATCGGCTGCACGCGACGCGCCAAAGCATTGGCTGTTTCGGTTTCGTATTCCGACAGCAGCAAGCCCGCAGGCACCATGTCGAGGTTGTGGAAATAGGTCTTCTGAATGACCGATGAGAGCGGAACTTTGCCTTCGTAGCGCAGGGCGTCATAGACCGTGCCGCTGTCGGAAAATTCGAGCTCGGGTCTGATGCCGAAGAAGGTGGTCAGGCTGGCCTGTGGGTCAAAATCCAGCGCCAGCACTCGATAGCCGCGCAGGGCAAACCTTTGAGCCAGGTGGATCGTAGCAGTGGTCTTTGAACTGCCGCCCTTGAAATTGACAACGGAGATGACTTGCAGCCGGTCGCCGTCCCGGCGGCCCGGCAAGTATGCGTCTGCATTCTTTCCTGTCCGGGCAAGTATGTCGCGCAGGGTGTCGATCTCTTCGGCAGAGTAGTAGCGGTGCCCACGTCCGTCCGTGAAGACCTCGGGAAAGCTTCCATCCTTGTGGCGGTTGCGCAGATTCGACGGGCTGACGCGCAGAAGTTCAGCGACCTCCGTCGAGCTGAAGCGCCGCAGAGACTTGCGCTCCTCCGGTTGAAAGGCAGCCCGCATTTGCCGGTTCAGCAATTCTGCCAAGCTGTCCGCAAATGCACCGATGTCGGCTGTGCCGACCCCGCGATTGAGATTCATGCCTCGTTCAGTCATTCACTGCCCTCAGGCCCTTGTTAGGGCTCTTTATGATTTTGACGGCATTAAGCCGATCTGACGCGCTTTGTCGTCAGAACCGAAATGACATGAACGAGTGAGTCCATCAAGAAGAATCTAGATATGGTGGAAAAAGTTATGCACAGCGCTATCGAGCGTCAACGGGGCGGTGCGCTTCCTTCGCGGTGATCTGAAGAAGATCCTGCACGTGAACTATCCAGTTCTTCACCTTCGCTCGCCGCGTCAGAGCCGCCATTCCGGAGTTCATACCGTCGTGGACCGGCCGATCGACAGGACGCCCAGATTACCTGAGTGTTGAAAGCAGCCCTAGCTTCTCGGCCCGTTCAATCAGCATCTTCACTGAAGACGGTTGCCAGCTTGTTCGCCCACGGGGTGTTCGCTCACGCATCGCTTCCAGCCGGGTGCAGATCGCCTGAAGCGTGATGTCGGGGTCCGCGCCCTTGATGGCGGCGACGATGGCGGGCAGGCGGTCGTCCGTTTCGCGGCGGCCGGCGCGGTCCAGCACCGTCTCGGGCAGGAAGCCGTCGCGGACATAGGCGTTCACCGCGCGCAGCAGGCGGCTTTGCGTCCATTGCGCTCGCGGGGCAGGGGGCCGTTGACGATGCGCACCACGTCTTCCCAGGCCATGTCGGGCCGCAGGCGGCGGACATGGGGCACCCAGTCCTGCGCCGTCTCGTTCAGGCGTTCGATGTAGCCGTCCTGCCGCGCCAGCCGCACCTTGCGCAGCGCCGCCGGATCGCGGGCGCGCAAACCCGGATTGCCGCCAACCCGGCCGTTGGTGCGCGCCGAGGCCAGTCCCGCCTTGGTGCGTTCTCGGATCAGGGCGCGCTCGAACTCGGCCGCGGCGCCCAGGACCTGCAGTGTGAACTTGCCCTGCGGCGAGGACGTGTCGATCGGGTCGGTGAGCGAGCGGAAGAAGGCGCCCTTCGCCTCTAGCCGTTCGATCACCTCGAGGAGGTGCGAGAGCGACCGCGCCAGCCGGTCTATGCGCACGACGACCAGCGTGTCGCCCTTGCCGATCCGCTCCAGCACCCGCGCCAGCACCGGCCGCGCGCGGTTCCCGCCCGAGGCTTGCTCTTCATGGATCTCTGCGCAGCCCGCGGATTTCAGGGCCTGCGACTGGGGCAGGGGGGTCTGATCCTCGGTCGAGACGCGCGCATAGCCGATCAGGGGCACGGGGCAGGGGGCCTCTTTGCAATTGCGGATGTCAGGAGTAAACGACCGGATATAGGCGTCTCTGGCCTGCTGGGGCACTTGTTCTAGCGGCATAGCCTCGCTATATGACCACTGTAGTCACTACGGAGAGTTGGAAGTGAGAGAGATCCAACTTAAGGACGCCAAGGCGACGCTGTCGGCAGTCGTCGATCAGGCTGTTCGCGGCAATCCTGCGATCATCACCCGGCATGGCAGGAAGGAAGCGGTCGTCCTTTCGTTCGACGAATACGAGAAGCTTGCGCATGTTCCGAGCTTCGGCAGGCTGCTTGCGTCGTTTCCAGGCGACGAAGGGGATATCCCCGCGCGCAACAGCAAGCCGAGCCGAGCCGTCGATCTGTAATGTTCCTGGTCGATACGAACGTCATTTCCGCGTTGGCGCCGTCCAAGCGACCCGGCTCAGCCGAGTTGGTTGAATGGCTCGACAAGGCCAGTCCACAGCTGTTTCTGTCGGTCGTCTCTGCCGCCGAGGTCAAATCAGGCATCGCAAAGGCCGAGCGGGAAGGCGCTTCAACCAAGGCGCTGGAGGTTGAGGGAATGGTGGGAGAGCATTGAGTACCTTTATGCGAACAAACTGCTGCCGTTCGATCTGAGATGCGCATGCCGCCGGTCAGATCCTTGATGATGCTCGTGCCGATAAACCTGGCTTCGAGGACATTGCGATTGCAGCAACGGCTCAGGTGCACGGGCTGACCGTTTTGACACGGAACATGCGGCATTTCGAGCCTCTGGGTGTGCGGGTACTCGATCCCTTCATGGCGCTGCCGGAGCAATAATCTGCAGGGGAGGGGGCTTTCAGAGCCCGCGAGGCCTTGGTGAGATTGACGCGGAAGCGATCGCGGCGGCGCTGGTATTTGCGCGTCATCTCGGCGCGAGGCATGGCCGAGCTGCTTCTGCACATAGCGCTCGTCGACCTCGGCCGAGGAGGCGAGGCCGGCGCGCAACGAATGGCCGGCAAACAGCTTTCCGCGCTCGCCCTCCGGCAGATCGCCGCGCACGCCGGCGGCCAGCGCGGTGCGCTTGACGAGCCGGGCGACCTCCTGGTCGTTGAGCCGATCGGCGCCGACTGTCTTGCCTTGCCCGGTCACCCGGCGGAACAGCGGGCCGTGCGCGATGCGGCCGAGCTTCAGCCAGGTCTCCAGCGCCACGACCGGGCAGGTGGCGTCGGACGAGCCGCGGCCGATCTCGACCTCGCGCCAGCCGGTCTTGCCGCGCAGGGTCACCAGCATGCCCTTGTCGAGGATTTCGATCCAGCCGGAACCGTCTTCGGTCTGGTCGCGGCCGACATCGAGACCGACGATCTCGGAACGGCGCAGGCCGCCGGCAAAGCCGAGCAGCAGCATGGCGCGGTCGCGCAGGCCGCGCAGCGTGCCGCGGTCGAGCGTTTCCAGCATGGCGATCAGATCCTCGGGCAGCACCGCTTCCTTCTGCCGGGGCGGGGCGGCGTGCGTGTTGCGGATGCCGGCCATGACGGTGGCGATATGGCGGTCCTTCCGGTCGAGCGGCTGGCCGCGCTGGGCATAATTCCAGGTCAGCGACGAAAGCCGGCGCTCGATCGTCGACACGGAGTTTGGCTTCTTGTCGCCGGTCGCCTTGCCGGAGGCGCAGGCGGTGATGTAGAGGCCGACGATCTGCGGATCGGGCGGCAGACGTCTCGACGCCCTGCCGGCGGCACCAGCTGGCAAAATGCTTCCAGTCGGAGGCGTAGGCGCGCCGCGTGTTGGCCGAGCTCGCCGCCTCGACATAGTCGCGGGCGCGATCGGCGAGCTGCGTCGAGATGCGCCGGCAGGCGCGGGTTCGCGACGGCCGGAAGGGGAGGGGAGGGCGCCTCGGTTCGCGCCGGCGGCTCTTCCGGCGCGCGACCCATCTCCATGACGACGTCGATGATGTCGGGCAGGTCGTCGGCAATCGGTGCGTCGGGCTCGGCCGACGACCGCGCGGCGGTCGAAACATCGTCCGCCGGCCGCGTGCTGTGGGACGGTCCGGAGGGTCGCATCGAGGTGATTTTTGGGCTTCTGCTCGACGTTTTGGGCCATTCTCTATATAAAGAGCAAAACGAACGATAATGCAACATTATCGGTCGTTTTAATGAAGCGACAAGCGCGGCGGTTTTAGGCCATTTCTGTTGCCAAAACCGCCGCCATGATTCATCCTTTTCGCGATGATTCTGCGCCCGAAACCCTCTCCGCGCCACCAAGGGCCGGTGCTCGCCGCCTCCGCGGCCACTCCGGCAGTCGCACTACCGGGCTGGCTGCGCCGCGCCGTTCCCGACACGCAAAGCCTTGTTTCGGAAGGGCTTGAGGACATCGCGATCACCGCGGGCGCCGCCATCGGCGCGCTCGACGCGGTGGTCCGCCGGCGGGAGAGATGGGCCGGCGCGTGGCGGCAACGGCTGGCGCTCGTCGCGGCGGCGGTGACGGCCAGGCAGGCCGGACGGGTGGAGGATGAAGCCGCCCTGCGCGACGCCGTGCTGCTCACGCGGCCCGGCGACGATGTCGGCCCGGCCGGCCGCATGCTCGTGGCCTGGCGCCGGCTGGCCACACGGCCAGCGGAGGAACTGCTGACGGAGGCGGGCATCGCCGGCATGCTCGATGCTCTGGGTCTCGCTCGCGATGACGAGACGGCGGCCGAACTGGCCGTAGAGCTTCGGCAGCTTGCGGCGACCGAAGGTGCGGTCGGAATGCTGATCGGCGCCTTTGCGGCCGCAGACCGGCGCGACCTTCCACGCACGGTTGGATGCTGGTTCGCGGACGTGCAGCTCGCGCAGCGGCTGGGCTGGACGCACGCCGTGCCGCTGCTCGGTGGCGAAGCTGCCGGCGCAAATGGTTCCGGCCGGCCGCGGCGCCCCTCCGCCGTCGTCGCGGCGAGCATCGAGGTGCTCCGTGAGCGTGCAAAGAGTCTGCTCGCCGCGCAGGCGCGTGCGGCGTTGCGGGCCGTCGACCTGTCGGCCGACATCGGGCGCCGGGCGGACCGCCTGATCGCCGTGGCGCCCGGTCTTCGCGCCCGAGGCGCGGACGTCGTCGTCGACCGGTTTTTGTCGGACGACGCGATCGTCGCCTCGGCAAAGACCGCCGGCATGAGCGACCGCAGCCTGCGCCGCCTGTTCGAGCGCCTGCTCGAACTCGGCGCCGTGCGCGAGCTTCGCGGCCGTGCCGCCTTCCGCATCTATGGGATTTGACGAGAATGGCGGAGGCGTCGCGAGCAAGACGAACGAAAGGCCGACCAGACGACGGTCTGTTTGATCGGGAGCTGGATCATCTGCCGCCGGAGGCGCGCTGGCGGGAATGGATGAATCGCGTCGAGGCGACCATCTTTGCGGCCAGCGAGCCGGTCGACCGCGAGACGCTGGCGCGGATCGTCGGAAAGAACTGCAGCATCGATCTTCTCATCGACGACATCCGCGAGGAACTGCGCGGCCGCCCTACGACCTGGTTGCCGTCGCCGGCGGCTGGAAGCACCTGACCCGGCCGGCCTATGCCGATGCCATCCGCAGGGCCGTCGGCGGAAGCGAGCGCGCCGTCGACCTGACGCAATCAGAAGTGCTGGTGCTGATGTGCATCGCCTATTTCCAGCCGATCACACGGGCCGAGTTGTCCACTTTCTTCGGCCGGGAGATCAGCCGAGACCTGATCGGCAATCTGCGCTCGCACGACTTCATCGCGTCAGGCCCGCGCGCGCCGCAGCCGGGCGCACCCTATACCTATGTCACCACCCAGGCGTTCCTGCTCGAGTTCGGGCTCGACACGCTGCGCGATCTTCCCGACCGCGAGGCGCTCGAGGACGCTGGTTTACTCAGCAAGGAAAAGCTGCTGGCCGGCGACATCATGCCGGGCTTTGCGGGCAACGAGGAGCGCGATGGACTCTTGGAAACCGACAAATAGGCGGTCCGTCGCCATCACTGGCGAGGAGACAGAGACTCGATGATGCGGCAGTCGGCGACGACGCCGCAACCGCACTGGTCGATCATGCGGTCGAGTTCCTTCTTGAGCGACCGGAGATCGGTGATCTTGCGCTCGACCTCCGCGCGGTGCTCCTTTGCGATCGCGTCGACCGCAGCGCAGGATTGGCCTCTATCATCGGACAGCGCCAGCAGGTCGCGGATCTGGTCGAGGGAAAATCCGAGATCGCGCGCCCGGCGGATGAAGCTCAGCCGGTTGAGGTGCGCGCGATCATAGGAGCGATAATTGCCCTCGGTGCGCGCCGGGGCCGGCAGCAAACCGGACTTTTCGTAGAAGCGGATCGTCTCGACCTTGGTGCCGGTCTCGCGGGCCAGATGGCCGATCGTCAGTGCGTGCGCGTTCATGTCTTGACCCTGTAGTCACTACAGACTGTAGCGTTATCTATCGGATGAAGGGCAGTCTGTCGAGGCGAAGACTATGAACAAGCAGATCTCGGTGGTCGCCTTGGCAGCCGCCCACACTGCCGCGATCGTCGCGATAGGTTACGTTCTGCTTGGCTTGGTGCCGATGGCGTTGTTCGCCTTCGGGTTTGTTGGCGGGTTGGCAATCTGGCTCGTCGCACGGGACGAGGCGACCTTCGCCGACATTCGGCTTCCCTACTTTCTCACCCTCGGCTTCTTCGTCCTGCACAAGATCGAGGAGCGCGAGCTGGACTTCTTTCCTGCGCTATCGCAACTGACCGGCGTGCCCGTGCCGCAGGAAGGGTCTCCTCTGGCCATCCTTCTCTATGTGCTGGCCGCGGCGTGGCTGCTGGTGCCGTTCCTGATGCTGCGCCGATACTCGTTCGGCCACTATCTCGCTTGGACGTTCTTCGTGTCGATGGGCGTGATCGAGCTGGCGCATTTCATCTTCCCTTTGTTCGAGGACCGCCCTTATGGCTACTTCCCCGGCATGGCCAGCGTCGTGCCGCTCGCGCCGGCGGCCTGGTGGGGCCTCTATCGGATGCTGGTTCCAGCAACAACGGATCGGACGAAACGAGCCTCTTGACCCTGTAGCGACTACAGGGACTAACTCTCGTGTCACCGAACAGTTGAGGTGACACGATGGCTGCAGCAAGCCCGCTCAAACTCCAGATCGAAGGCATGGACTGCGCCGCCTGTGCGTTGAAGATCGAGACCGCCATGCAGCGGTTGCCGGGCGTGAGCGACATCAATGTCAGCTACACCGGGGGCACCCTGGCGCTGAAGGTCGATCCGGACAGGACTTCGCAACGCACGATCGAGGAGAAGATCAGGGCGCTCGGCTACCAGCCGGCCGGCTCGGCGCAGGACGTCCAACCAGCTCTGCCGACAAAGCGCGTCACGGAGCCGTGGTGGCAGGGAACGAAGGCGCGGCTGGTGTTCATGACAGGCGCGCTGTTCGCGGCCGCGTTCGTCGCGAGCTTCTTCCTGCCCGAGTGGGATACCTGGCTCTATGCCGGCGCGGCACTTGTCAGCGTCGTGCCCTTCGCCCGCCGGGCAGTCGCCGGCGCGATGGAAGGATCGCCCTTTTCCATCGAGACGCTGATGACGGTCGCAGCCCTCGGGGCCGTCGCAATCGGCGAGGCCGAGGAGGCAGCCGTCGTCATCTTCCTGTTTGCGGTCGGTGAGCTTCTGGAGACAGTGGCGGCCGGGCGGGCGCGGGCCGGCATCGAGGCGCTGATCGACCTCGTGCCCCGCACCGCGTTCCGTGTCGGCGCTTCGGGCCGGACGGAGAGCGTTCCGGTCGAGGCCCTTGCTATCGACGACAAGGTCGTGGTTCGTCCCGGCGACCGCATACCCTCCGACGGCGTGGTCGAGAGCATGATCAACGCATGCGCCTGCTCCACCGTGCCGGCGCCGTAGAGCTGGCGCAGCGCGTCCAGATAGGGGCCGGTATCACCCATGTCGGCCAGATTGATCAGGCTCTCGATGCAGGCATAGACACTGCGCCGTTTCGGGTTGAGCTGATCGAAGTGCTTGATCCACTCGCAGCCCTCCAGCGTGGCGGCCTCGTCGCCAATCGCCAGCGCCAGCAACGTCTTGAGTTCACCGACGCGCAGGTCGGCCCAGAAGGAACCGGCGTCCGCCGCCAGCCCGATCACCGCGGCCACCGGGCGCTGGTCGGCCAGCGCCGATTCGTTCAGGGTGTCAAGCAGGTCGGCGCATTCCTGGTCATCCAGATCCGGCAGGTTCAGGATCGCCTCGCGGATGCTGTTTCCCACGCTGTTGTTCTCGAACTCCAGATCGTCCACCGGGTAGATCTCCGACATGCCGGGGATCAGCACGCGACAGGCGTAGACGCCCAGGTGCGTGAAGTCGGAGATATAGATGTCGAAGCCATCCTTGTGCACGCGCTCCACCGCCCAGGCGTAGTCCTCGGCGGTGGTGCTGCTGAAGTTCCAGTCGCAGAACGGGTAGTCGGGCACGTCGCCCAGGAACTTCCAGTGGATGACGCCGCTGGAGTCGACGAAGTGGATCTCCAGGTTGGTCGAGCTGGCCACCTCTTCGAGGTCGAACCCCGGTGTCGAGGAGCCGGCCAGCGCGTCGAGCGCGCGGCCCTGCAGCAGTTCGGTCAAGGCGCGCTCCAAGGCAATCTCGAAACGCGAATAGCCGAAGCTGGAGAAACAGCCCTGGTCCTGCGGGTGCAGCAGCGTCACGTTCATCACCGGGTACGCAAACGCTGCAATGAGCGCTGCTGCATTCGGAGTGATACTAATCGTTGGGGGAGTGATTGCAGGCGCAATTGCTGACAGAAAGCAGCCCACTCGACATGTTGCCTCCCGGGATCAATTTTCCTCAGACAGGATAGCATTCTGCCCCTACTGTGGGAATCCGCTGCAAGGCGCAATATTTTGCACAGCATGTGGGCGCAGGATTCGGGTCAAGTAGTGTCCTTGCCGTCTCATCACCTCAAAGCCGCTAGGGAAAGAAATGGCTACAGGAGCAGAGAGAAGTCCTTAAGTCAGTGAAGGCGATTTGGACATGGGGAAATGGATGTCGGAGGATTCTAATCAAATCGAAGAGCCATTGGCAGAAGGCTCGAAAGGTAAGGTTCCCAAGCGGACGATGATTACAGCGGTGGTTGCCGTCGCAATAGTCATTGTCCTGGTACTTGCGGTTATGCTCAGTCCCAAGTACTCGCCATTGGCATCGGTTCACGATGCTGACGGAGATGGGGTCGTTGACAGTGAGGATGCATTCCCTGATGATGCGGCTGAGTCTTGCGACTCAGATGGAGATGGCTGTGGAGACAACGCAGATGAGTTTCCGAATGATGACTCTGAAACGATGGACACCGATGGAGACGGATACGGTGATAACAGCGACGAATTCCCGGACGATTCGGAAGAATGGAAAGACTCTGACGGAGATGGCTACGGAGACAATGGTGATGAATTCCCTGATGACCCTGAGGAGTGGAAGGACACCGATGGAGATGGCTATGGAGACAACGGTGATGCTTTCCCAAATGACCCTTCGGAGTGGCTAGACACTGATGATGACGGTGTAGGTGACAACTCTGATGCTTTCCCTACCGACTCGACACAATGGGCTGACCGTGATGGAGACGGCTATGGTGACAACCCACTTGGTATAAACCCTGATGAATTCCCTGACGACCCAAGTGAATGGCGAGATACCGATTCCGATGGCGTGGGAGACAATGCGGACTTCTATGACAGTGGAAATGGGAAGATCAAGATTTCCATAACTCTCTATCAAGGTGATGGGTCTGCAGATTACTGGACCTCGGGGGACCCCTATTTCATTATACGGGTTGACACCAATGAAGATGGCGTCTTCGATGTCTCTGGTGAGAGCGACGTATACGTTGACACCGAAAGGGTGGTTAACCCGTATAGCTTGACAGTTGACATTAACGACGGCACACCTGGCATAAGATTTGTCATCTATGTTTATGATGACGACCTTGATGCAAGCGACGTGATCGACTACACACCGAGCACTGGCGGAACGGCGTACATCATTCCAGTTCAATCTCCTTTCATAGGCGCTTGGTCGTATGACGGAGACGATGATGGTCTTGGCGAGATTGACTGTGAGCTCGAGTATTCCATATCGGTCGTGACGTAGCGGACTCCTTCAAAACGATCTTGGTCGCGGAGTTCGGAAGACTCCTCCGGAGTTGGATAGGCCGCCCAGCCATAACTGGGATTATGTCCCGTGGCACGAATATCATCCCATGGGTGCGTACAGAACCATGCAGAAAGAACCTTATGGCCATCTCGCCATCCAATCACTGTGGCAGACATAGTACCCTACCTGCTTGGATTCGCTTTTCGGCTTGGGAGTCGCTTCCTTCAGCTATTGGCTAGCTTCACGCTTTCCACCGAAACAGAGACTTCACCAGTGTTACGGAGACCTCCTTCCTGTGCTGGAAGAAATCGCACTTCTGCAGAACAACCTTGAGAGCCTCCGCCAGATTGAAGTCAAAGAGGGTAGAGATTTCTGGGTGAAGTACATGATTATCAGCGAGCATCTGATGACAATTCGAGACGTTGATACGATGCGAGAAATTGCCGCTCTTCTCCCGGAAGACGCATCCGTGCTCGAAGACGAAAAGGCCGTTTCCGAATTCCTCATATTCATACGATTGATTGCACAGCGAGCCATAAACATTGAAATCATGAGACTGGCAAGAGAGGTCTTTAGGCAGTCAATCGCATTAAGACTGCTTAACCCAAGTGAGAAGGTCCAAAAGCAGCCTCGATGATATCAAGAAGATGCTGCTGACTCGCGTCTTCGCAGTGTCCGCAACAAGTGTTAAGGACCTTGACGGAGTGATTGACGTAGCTCAGATGAGTTCTAGAATCGAATCTCAGCAGGCGATGTACGAAACGATGTTCGGACCTGACCTCAGCGAAGTTCTGGAAGGACTCGCTAAGGCCATGAAGGATGATCTCAATAAGAAGTTCTGAAGACCATTGAATGAGAAAGAGACCTGACGCCAGGTAGGGACATAATCAGGGAGGCAGGGGAACAGAAAGCGGCGGAGAGAAGCCCTTAAGCCGTTGAGAGCGATTCGAGATAGGAGAATGGCGATGAATGAAGATGAGGCGGCGTTTGGGGCATAGGAGCCGCGATAAACCATCTCTTTGGTAGAGAGCGTCCATAGTGACTATCTTCAGGGATCCTCTGACAAAGCTAATTACCCTCCAATAGGGTCTTGTACTTGGATGGAATCTGCGAGGGAAGTGAGACGAACTGGCCATCACAGAATAGTCGACAAGAGGAAGACACCGAGTCCGAGATGGCTAGCTAAAGGCACGGTATTTGAGGGCTACGTGAGAGGACTGTTCCCTGAGGAAGTATTCTCGGTCCTCCATGATACAAGTCAGGATTCTAGACCTCATGATGCAATGCATTCGATTCTGAACCCGGACTTCCGTCTTCGTCATGAACCATCTCGCCACTCTTTCTGGGTGGAGTGCAAGTTCAGGTCATCCGCACGTTACGGCGTGGTGAGCTGGAGCGCAGGAGCATCGCAGTACGAACGATATTTGGAATTCCAGAAGAGAGTCCGCCCTGAGAAGGTATACATTGTCATCGGCCTCGTAGGATCACCGTCCAAGCCGAAGTTCATGTATTGCATTCCACTGGACGAGATCCAGGAACCGGACATCTACATTGATGAGATGGTGAAGTTCAAGAGACATTCCACGGCGATCTTCAATTACCGGCAAGGAAGGTTGTGGTAATGTGCTTGGATCTGGATCAAGATCGACATTATCCTGAACACCGTGCATATCCAATGGGGTACGCCTCGAGAGAAGCTCTTAAACCATCGAGGACTATTCGCACTGGGATGGTTTGAGATGGAAGACTATGGGATATTCCACAACCTTGAACGGTATGTGTCGGACAAAGTACACCGCAGGTTCCACGAGCACGGTTCTCTGGATTCGTTCGACTTCTTCTGCATAATCATCTGGAAGGCGAACCGTGCCAAGAGCAAGGTCGCTGAAAGGGTAGCTAGGCTGGATAACCTCAAGGGTAAGGGCCTGGATGGCAGAATTCGCAACTTGACTGAGACTCTCTTCAAAATACAGGAGAACAAGGGTCGTATGAGATACCTGATGAAGGGCATAGGGTTCAGGCTTCCAATGGCGTCGTCAATCCTTACAGTCCTTTATCCTGACGATTTCACAGTCTATGACGTAAGAGTCTGTAGCCAGCTGCGAGACGAGAAGACACATCGGCGCCTCGCAAACAAGGTGGACTTTGATTCAATCTGGACCGGATACATTCAATTCAAGAAAGCAGTTGAAGAGGAAACCCCTAGTCATCTGAGCCTCAGAGACAAAGACCGATATCTGTGGGGCAAGTCCTTCCACGACCAACTGCGCAGAGACCTAGAACATGGATTCAATGTGAAGGAGTAGATTCGACAGGCGGAGAGAAGCCCTTAAGCCATCGAGAGCGTTTCGGGGGTCAGGTGCGAGGAATTGGTTATGAAGTGTTCGAACTGTGGAACGGATAACTCTGAAGAAATGCGATTCTGCGGAGAGTGTGGTGCGATGCTAGCTCAGCCCATGCAATACCAACAAGTGCAGGCGCCTTCAAGAGGTCCACCGTATAAGCTCAGAGTCAATTTGCTGTGTCTATTGGGTGCCGTAATTGCAGTGGTTGCGCTGTTTCTTCCTTGGGCGATGACTCCCGACCACCTAGGAGAGGAGATAGGCATCGGAGCATTCGATTTCGACGAACCTCTGTCAGGCGGCAGCGAGTTCCCTGACAGCTTTCGGTATTCCGTCACTCTCTTCATCATCGGAACTGTATTGTCTTTTCTCACACCATTAGGCGGGATTCCCCAAATAGTCGGATCTGTTGGGTTTGTATCGACAGTACTGACCAGTAGAATTCCCGAACATGACCTCATCCCAGGGATAGGAGTCGTTATTGCTCTGCTAGCTGCAGGAATCGTAATATTGAGCTTCCTTGAGCCCGTCGGTACAGGATATAGTCGCAACCAGGAACCCACACTGGCAGCCAAGTTGCTGACGTGGAGTGCATATAGGTAGAGCGTGAAAAGCAGGTATCGGGTAGGTGATGTTGTCATGAAGTGTTCGAATTGCGGAGCGGAGAACCCGTGGGAACTCAAGTTTTGTGGGCAGTGCGGAAGCCACCTGGACCATGGAGCAGTCGCTATTCGATGCTCGATGTGCGGTTTCATCAACAACCTAAATGTAAAGTATTGCGGCGGCTGCGGCAAAGCTCTGTCCCCACGCATGATGGAGAATGGACCTTCGGCCCTTGACGACAGTCAGTGGCCCCAATCTCCGAGCATCAAAACTAGCTATGTCATCGGAGGCGGTCTAGTAGCTGCCATATTCTTCGGCGTGTTCTACTGGGCGATTACATACACCTGGACTGAGCAAGTCTGGCACGAGATATACATGGGTATAGGATACAACGAGACGGTGACACATTCGATTGATCCTGTCATCCAAGCACTGTCCCTTGTGATCGCCATTTTCGGCCTGATTGTGATGGTATATGGCGTTGTGTCCAGGGGAGATGATCTCTGATGAATACGCCATTGATCATGAGAAGTCCTTAAGCCGTCTAGAGCGATTCGCAGAGGGGAATATGGCTTGAACTGTCCCAAGTGTGGGCGGCCTTCGCCTTTCGGAAGTATAGCTTGTCAATATTGTGGGATACGCTTGAACTCGTCTACTTCTGATAAGAAGGGGACGGCACTCCGATGCACTAAGTGTGGCAAATGGCTCCCTCTAACAGGGTCCATTATCAAGAATCAACAGACTTGCAGAGAATGTGACGAACGATACGCACAAGACCTTAGCGCCGCGAAAGACCAGGAAGAAAGAAGAAAGTCTCTCGTAGTGAGTCAGATAATTGCCAGGAATCCAGAACTCCGAGAGAAGGTAATGCGGCGATTAGGCCTCACACAGTTCGATGGCAGATTCTATGTCGACTATGTCGTTTATGATGAAATATGCGCCTGGGACAGTTGTGTGACTCATGCCAAGAACCTTGAATTGGCGAAAAGATTCGAGGATGCAGCCAAATCATATGAGAGCATAGGTCTTTGGAAAGAAGCTGGACTTGTCAGAGAGAAGACGCTGTCACGAACGGTGAAACATGTGAATGTGGACCTGAATGATCTGATCGACAAGCTTCGGGATGGAGGACTGGCAATCCCGTATAAGTGTAAAGGTTGTGGTGCGACAATCACGGTTGATGGTAGTTCGACTGTTGGTCGCTTGCATAAGTGTCAGTACTGCGGGTCGACGACAGATACGGAAACCCTGACGACACTCCTGCAGAACGCCCTTAATTAGTCCAGCATATCGGGGGATACACCGCAGGACGAATCCTTGGCAATTCCCGCGCAGAAACGCGCCTTAGAACGCGAAAAGGCCATAGGGGCGGATGGCATACGGTGAACGGTGGAGGGGGAATGATTTGACTTCTGATGTCGATTGGCCCGAACTCAAGGAACAGCTTGACATGCTCGCTGCGAGAGAGGAGCGAACTCGGCGAGTAATCATGGCAATCATAGCTATAATCATCAGTAGTGCCATCATGGCGGTCGGTATTGTCTTGATAGGAGGATCTGAGGAGGTGCACTATGGAAGCGATACAGCGTATTCATACTGGAGCACGCCTCAGTTCGAGATAGGGATCTTCATCACCCTGATTGGCACTGTAGTGATGACACTATCGGCCAATTTCCTTACCAAGTCCTGGAGAATCTCGAAAGCAGGGAAAAGGTAATGGGTTTAGCTCCGGTCAATTCCCCGCTGATTGAATCCGAGTCGTGACACGCTGGCTCCTAATGGGTTCAAATCCCCTTCGGTTCACCCATGAATTCATCCTGTAGCAATAGCAGGAAAAGAAGCTGAGAAGGAGCCTAGCTCGCCATCAATTTTCTACGATAGAAACGACCCAGTCAATCGGGTTCTGCATGTGCTACAATCTGAACCACTGATTTCACGAGGAAAGGCGATGAAAAGGTTCATATCCCGGTACAAAAACCCTCTGATAGAAAATGAGCCAGGCATCGCGTTTCATCCACGGCTCGACTCCATCGACTCATGACTCATATCAATATTGACAAAAATGAAATAGAAGTCATTGAAAATTAGATTAAGAGGTTTGCGACCATTGAGCAGGCACGCAAGCTGGCCAATTACATCGCTTCAGCGAGTGGGTGTCGATCTAGTCCAGTTTCGAACTTGTATGGACCAGGACCAACATAGTCGGACCAGAAGTTGCCACCGATCTGACCCGTCCCACCATCCCAACGATTGCACTCTAGCTCGAGAGTGACAGACTTGTGATCTGCTGCCTGAATGGCATTAGAGATAATGTTGTTCCAATAGATTCGTGAACCACTGCAATTCTCGAGATGAATGCCAATCTGTTCGTTGAAGCAAACCTCGTTGCCAATGACAGTCAGATTATCGCTCTGCATGAAGACCCCTCGGTGTATTGAGATACCATCGGCATTTCCTTCGATCCAGTTTCCACTTATGAGGCTGTCACTTACGGATACAAGCACGATGGCACCATAGGATGGTTCCTGATGAATCCAGGGCTCTGGCGCAAATCCGTTTCCTCTGAATTCGTTATCAGTGATTGTCAATTGAACGAAATTGTCGCAATTTATGCCGGTCCATTCGTTTCCGATGATGATGTTCCTTGTCACCGTAATATCGGAACTAGTCCCCCAAGTAGCATCAATGGCGATGCCTTCGTGCCCACAGTATGAAAGATAGGAATCTCGAACTTCAACATTCTTACATCCGGGCATATAGATAGCCGCATGGTCACAATCATAGACATTCACATTCTCTATGATTGCATTCTGAACACCGTAGAGATAGATGCCCCCAAGTCCGCTGGATGCGAGTATGTTCCGGATGATTAGGTGCGCATCCGTGCGATAAATCCATATGGCCACGTGAGAAGTCGTGGAACTCCCAGTTCTCGATAATGTACGGGTCTTCCGCAGTGCCGCTTCCCCCAGACACCCCATTATCGGATGTGAATCCATCGTTGCCCGTGAATGATATTGGCGTATGAGCAGTGTACGATGTCTCATCAGCGCTCACATTTCGAAGGAGCCATATACAGCAGGCTAGACAGTAGCAGTATTGATGCCACTCCAACACAAAATCGGTAGTTGTTTGTCAATCGATGTCCTCCAGTTGCCAGCGGAATGCCGCAGCTGAAGATAAACTCTTTCATACTCGTGATCTAAGAGATCCTCTTGTTGAGAATTGGTTAGTAGCACCAGTTCAGAGTCGATAGGATGCACCAAAGGAGGATCTCTGACTAGAGGAAGCCCTTAAGCCATCGAAAGCGATTCGGAATCGAGGGGGAATGGCAATTATATGTGCATATTGCGGGGTTGATAGTGTCGATGGTACTGAACAGTGTAAGAAATGCGGTTTCTTCTTTCGACCCGCAGTACCATTGCATGATGACGCCAGATCACAGGTTTTGGCGACTCTGATTCAATCACAAGATAACATCACATGGCTAGCATTCTCGCTGGCTATGACGATTGAGATTCTTCTACTGACGAACGTTCGCCCAGATAGATTCGCATGGGTGTGGAAGAGGCACGCTCTTCATTGCAGGGGTACTATTAGGAATTGGCTTCTGGTTCATTGTGCACCGCAGCAACAAAGACATGAGCAATCTGTACTATAGGGCGGCCAGAGACTACCAGGATACTTTTCACTTCTTGCATGACCAACGATTTCCAGGCACAGAATATGTGAGAAATGCAGCAAGACAGGTTATCGATATTGCATTTGTGTTTCTGCTCGCAGGTTGGGTCATTGTGTTTTGCCTGAATGCAGCAGGCATTTATGATTAAGTTGACAGAACGCTGCCCGCAGGGGAAGAGGAATATGGCAAGAATAAAGAAGAAGGGTAAAACATGCCGGACAAGATCGGAGACGAAAGACAATCCTGCCAGAAGAGTCTACATCATTGGAGCAGGTATGTCGAAAGAATGTGGAGCTCCGACTCTCAGAGAATTCTTAAGTCCCCGATACCTGAAGCTTGCACGGAAGGCAGATGTCGAATTGGCGAAGAAGTTCATACAAAGGGCGTATCCCGAGGGAGCCAAACCGAACATCGAAGATGTCCTGAGCTTTGTAGATCATGCGATTGCGCAGAGAGAGCCAGTCATGGACTTCGGAACTGATGACTTGCGTGAAGTCAGGGCTGCTGTGGTCAACATCATAGCAGAAATACTCATGAGGAAACAAGAGAATCTAGATGACAGTCTTTGGAGTAGAGGACAGCCATAAACCATACAGCGCACTGAACGCAGAGGACGGCAAAGGTAAACAAATCTTTGAAACAAAGATGGCATCCTTACTCATGGCGGAAGTAGATCCGCTTCACAGGGGAGATGTGTGCAAAGGAAAACAGGTCTGCATCGAGCAAGGAGGCAAAAGGCTGGTCTGAGACATATAGCAGACTTGCGGCTATCCTGAACAGCAGAGATACGGTAATCACAATGAATTACGATTTGTTCCTCGATAATGCAATTGCTTCGATGTATGATAAGTTCGGAAACATGGATGACGGATCATTCAATGTGACATATGGTGTAGACTATCAGAAGACATCGTCTGATGGGGACATAGCCTGCAATGGCACTCTGGAGCCGTATTCGAATGATAATTATGAACGACAGGAACGAAGTGTCACTATTCTCAAGTTGCATGGCTCCTTGAATTGGGCTATCTGCAGTTCCTGTAAGACACTCCTTATAACTGAGGGGACTCCATTATCTCGCATCAGCACATATATCAACAGACTCCAGTCTGAGAGCTTGGATTTCAAATCGAGGCATCTATGTTGCCCTCGTTTCACCCTAGAACCACTTATTGTTGCTCCAACTTGGATGAAAGACTACGACAATCAAATCTTGAGGACCCTGTGGCAAACAGCGATTGCTCAGCTACACAAAGCTGACGACATAATATTCTTAGGCTATTCTTTCTCCGAAGTCGACTTTCAGTTCCGATACCTCATCTCAAGAGCATTGCACATGAGGTATGGGAAACCCTGGCAGCGCGTAATCGTGGTTAACCCTGATGAGTCTGTTGTCGACAGGTATAGAAGGTTCTTTGGAAACATAATCTTCAGGAAAGAGAAAGCATCAGAGTTTCTTCTTAGAATTCCGGTAGTTGTTCCACCTCAGCCAAGAACGAAGGTCTTCAATTCGTGAGAAACCATTCTTGTCCACGGACACTTCTGGGACCCAACTCGCAGAAAAAGACGCTAATCTGTGAGGAAAAACTCTGATTCGAAATGACTCTTGCGAATCAATTCTGGCATGTGTGGTTGATTAGCGAATGCTAGTCTTCTACCCAATTACGACTCTAGCCCTTGGCCCTCGCAAAGAAGTGTGCTGGCAGAATAAACGGAAAACAGCAGATAGCATAATAGCATGCGAAAACCACACTTGTCGACACTCGCTAGTTGACTCCTCGATCAGACAAGAACATCGATGAGTATCGATATCCACAAGTTTTATCTAGAAAGGCTTATAAAGATGGATCGCTTTTCTACATCGTGGACGATGAGGTGGTTCAGGAGCACGAAGACAAACTCAAAAAGTTGACTGTTGTAGGTTCCGGCTATCTTCGTAATGCACTCAGACACTTGGACACCTTGTCAATAACTAATGATCCATACGTATTGGCAAGTTTCTACATAATTCGATGCTCTCTTGATGGAATACGTGAAAGGGACTTCATTCGACTGATTAGTGATCTCTTCGCACAATATGCGTTGCCCAAGAAAGACTATCTCAAATTGAAGCCTGAGGATATCCGCAGGATATTCAGAAAAGCACGAGAGAGATACACCACATCAGATAACACGGGAGAACTTGGCGAGATAATTCTATTCGCCTTGCTTGAAACAGAGCGTAATGCCCCTCAGGTACTCAGCAAGATGGCGCTTAAGACGTCCGGCAAGATCCATGTCCTTGGACTAGACGCCATACATATAGGTGTGAACAACGGTGAAATCTGCAGGTACTATGGTGAGTCGAAAACCAATTCGAATCATAAGGATGGCATAAGAAATGCCGTAAATGACATAAGCAAGTATCATCAGAAACCTGCAAGACTTGAGCACGAGATGTACCTGATTTCCGATCACATCGACATGTCAAAATTCGGAAGCTACGCTCAAGATGTATTGAGCTTCTTCGATCCATACACCCGGGATCAGTCTAAGATCAGAGATGTCAATGCAATATTCGTCGGTTTCGATTGGGATTCGATTTGCACATTGGGCCAGCCGAATACTGAGCAGCGACTTGAACAGGCGATCAGATCGAAGAAGGATGAAATTTGCAGGGTCTGCGATACCAAGATTACGCAGTTCTCAATCAAAAATAAGACGGAATTCTTCTTCATTCCATTCACCAGCATAGATGAGGCACGAAAGGCATTTCAGGAGGAGATAGCTTGACGACCCCATTCTTCTATGAGACTCTGAGCGAGAGAGGTCATGAAACACGATGAGTTTGTCCTCGATTTCTCACAGACTCATATCAGCCCACTGCAGATGCCCCGAATCAGAATTATCGTCAGACGCCACACGGAGATTGACGGAGAGCGCTGCTATAATGGCATGCTCTGAAAACGATATGCACAGACAACTCGCACTGAAGATCGCGTCTCAGATCGTTAGCGTTGCAGGGAAGGAGAATCCAGCCCTCTCGGCTGCGTCCGAATTACTGTTCATACGACTTTGGGAATTTCCCGACATTGCGTCTACTAGTGGAAGAATACAACACACCTGATTACTACGGGGTGCTCAACGGAGGCAAGTCGAAATTATCAACCCCAGATATATACGCAGAGATTCTCGAAAGGCTGACCAAGAATGAAGTCCAGGTACCAGGAGGCAGAATCCATTTCACAGATTTCCAGGCGACCGTCCTTGATCATCTAAGGAAAGGGATGAGTCTGTCTGTGTCTGCGCCCACTTCTTGCAGGGAAATCATTCATACTCGGACGATACATTGTGGAACAGTTTAGAAAAAGAGATGATTTCACTGTCGCTTACATCGTCCCCACAAAAGCTCTTATCAGCGAGCGCAAAAGAGATTTCAATCTTATGCTGATTGATGAGGGGTTGGAAGGCATCCCAGTGGCATCCACATCATGGGAGGTACTCATTGCATCCGAAAACCGTCAGAGAAAATCTGTCTGGATTCTTACTCAAGAGAGGCTTCAGTCGATAGAAAGCAGATTACAGGAATCAATGAAATTGGATCTCATTGTCGTTGACGAAGCGCAGAGAATCGAAGAAGGCGCGAGAGGAATAGTGTTGGAACATTCCGTGAGCAGGGCGATTCGATGCAATCCTGATGTGCAGGTAATTTTCTTGTCCCCCTTCACAGAAAACCCTGAGAAGCTAGCGCAGGTCTTCAATCACCCTGCCGTGCCACTGAAGACCAAGTACTCACCCGTTGATCAGAACATATTCATTGTGAAAACTGACGAGCAGGGATTTGACATGTGCTGCGTCTCAAAGGAACTAGGCAAAGAGATACATATGCCTCGAATGGAAGGTTCAGGAGTGGCGCCTCCAGCAGCTAGCTACCAGAAGAAAGTGTGGGCGGTCAACACTTTTGCAGATAAGAGTCCGACAATAGTATACTGTGATGATGCAAGCAAATGCCTCAAGACCGCCGAAGCTCTGGCTGAGACACGAGACGAGCAGACATTGACAGAAGAAATCTCGGAAGTGGTTCGATTTCTATCAAGGAACATACACAAGGATTACTATCTAAACGAGTTTCTTGGCAAACGGATTGCATTCCACTACGGTAACATGCCATCCATGGTCAGGGTTGCAGTTGAATCCCTCTTCAGAAGGAAGATGATTGACGTGATATGCTGCACGACAACACTCTTGGAAGGAATTAACCTGCCTGCAAAGAACATGATACTGCACCGACCAAAGGTGGGCGGCACAGCCATGAAAGAAATCAGCTTCTTGAATCTCACTGGAAGAGCAGGACGCTTCGCAAAGGACTTCAGTGGTGACATCTATTGTATAGATGTGGATGGCTGGGATAAGGCGGGATACAAGCCAACTCCTGCGGAGGGGAGACATTCAATAGAGAGCTCCATGGAATCTGTCATTCGCGACAATAAGGAAGATGTGATCAGTCATTTGAAGACATACATGAAGAGCAGCCATGACAATGGAGATCTAGATGCAGTTCGCGCTGCAGTCACTAGATTCATCATAAGCGCACTAAGAAAAGAAAACAAAGATTTGCTTGCTCAACTGAAGCTCCGAGAATCCAGAATCACAGACGAGTACCTCAAGGAGATTGAAATGTTTGTTGAGGATATAGTCAAGAAAATAAGAGCAATGCCCGGAGATGTAGTCCTGAGGAATGAGACCATAGATCCCAGACTGCAGCATGACCTCTTCGAGAAATTGATGAATTGCCGAGATCCTCCAACACCCAAACATCACCCAAATGATAATGAATTCTACAGCGATCTAGTGCAGATTCTATCCCTTACGAATGATTGTTTCAAACGAGGATTATCCGAACCTCAAATCAAACGCATTGCGGTTCTTGCAACAAAGTGGATTCGCGAGGAAGGTCTTGGCGAAATCATTAATGAGCAAATCCGGCGCGATCCTAAGTGCAAAGATGGGAAGATATCCAAGAGTGATGTCAACAAGATAATTAGGGACACAATCGAGACCATCTCGAAGGATATTGAATTCAAGATATATCGAGATGTGTCCTGCTATATGGACATCCTGGCATACGTGCTGATGAAACGGGGTATTCAAACAGGCTACATTTCCACTCTCCCATATTATATAGAGCTGGGTGCCAGCAAATTGTCCACAATCACACTTGTGAACATGGGTGTTCCGAGAACCATAGACAATCCTCATTTCCAGGAAAATTGGAGATGACAAGCCCGAACCAGAGAACTTGATTAGGGCAGTGGAAAAGATACTGCCAACTATGAGAAATGAGATTCCTTCAGTTATTGTAGATGATATCTTCACATCATACTTGCGTAAGGAAAGGCCCAGACTACAGTTGTAACCTGAGAGTAATTGAGATAGCCGTCATGCGAGAGAGTGATAAGTAACCAACGCACTTCAGACGATATTGTGCGATTGGGGAGGGAATGACGACCAAGGCGATTCAGGCCCAGAGGAGCGCCGAAACGCAATCCTTTGACAGGGAATTGCCATGAGTGGTTCATGATTATATCATTGACACCGACGTGTTCGATATGTCAACGGTCGCAGGGATTCAAGGGGCCACCGTCTTCTGCGGCACTGAATTCCAAGAAGAGGGATCGAGAGGGAAAAAGACGGATGAAAGAGGCAACTTATGTCCTCCGATAGCATCTCCTCCGCGATCCCACTCGTATCCGTCTCGGATGCCTCTCGGTCTCGAGAGGGATAATAGAGGGAAAAGACGGATCATCCCTGCAGGGCGATTTTGGGCCGGTTTCACATGAAATCCTGGTTGCAGAATAAAAAAGGAGTAAGGAGTTTAGCTCGTAGCTAAAAACCCTTGATTGACGAAAAGCCAGTATCGGCGAAGTGCAGGGAGCCGGATTTGAACCGGCGAACGCCTTCACGACTAGACCCTGAATCTAGCGCCGTTGACCAGGCTTGGCTATCCCTGCTTTGGGAAGATGTGATTATGGTTGCCGTATAAATAACTCTGTCTGCCCCTCAATGGCAAGACCTAGCAGGAAACAGAGCCATCTGGTCTCGATGAACTGCTACGAATCCTAAACGAGACCTCTCTTCTGGCAGATTTTCGACAATTTTGAGACGGCCTTATCTATGTCTTCCTTGCAGTTGAAGAAGTGCACGCCCGTCCTGAACACACCCTGCCTGATGGCCACCTTGACATTGTCAAGCTCTTTGAGCATCTGAACCTCGTCATCCATGGAATCGAACTTCTTCTTCCCGCAGAACGCGGTTATGCCCGCCCTCCGCGAACGACTCCTTGGAGTCACGACCTCGAACCCTCTCGAATCGAGTTGCTCTAGTAGATAATCGTTCAAAGCGTGTATCCTTCCCTCGATGTTCCCCAGTCCGAGCGACCTCAGAAACTTGACGGACTCCGTCAAACCCTTCTCCGGCACCATGCACTCGTTCGCAGCCTCGAACACGCCTATGTCCTTCCCGAGGTTGATGTGGTTCTCTGCCTGATATCCTCCGAGCACGACCTTCTGCCACGCCTCCTTCCTCTGCTCGGCGTCCAGGGCGGTCCACGATACGCACTGAGGTTTCATCTGTGTCAACATATCCTTCGAAATGTACAGTATTCCGGAGCCAACCGGCCCCAGCATCCACTTGTAGCCACCTGCGCACATGCCTGCGATATTCTTCCTCTTGACATTGAACTTCATCGATCCAAGTGCTTGGATGGAATCGAGGAACAGCATCGCATCGTGCTTCTCGCACGCCTCTGCTACACGGTCGACCTGCATCTTCTGCCCGGTCCCGAACTGCACGTGACTCATGGTGACCAGGCGGGTCTTGTCGGTGATCGCCTTCTCGATGTCCTTCTCATCGACTATGCCCTCCTTCGACTTGACCGTTACTAGCTTCGCGCCTCCCTGACTCGCAGCCAGGGCCCACGGGAACACGTTCGCGGGGTACTCGACATCGCATATGACTATCTCGTCCCCCTTCTTCCACCTGACCGCGCCTGCGAACATGTTGATGCCGAACGTGGTGCTGGGAACGAACGCCACCTCGTTCGTCTGCGCTCCTATCAGGAGCGAGGCCTCTTTCTTGAAGTCCGCGATTATCTCGTCCTCGGTCTTGTCCCTGGTGATGCTCATCCTCCAGCTCTTCACCAACTTCTCCATCGCTACGACGGTGGAGATGGGCATCGGCCCTCTACCTGCGGAACCAAGGAACACATTCCCCTTCAGCGCTGGGAATGTCTTAGAGACCCATTTCGAATATGCCTGATCGGATATCTTCTTAGAAATCTGATGCTCACTGATGACCGCGCTCATGCTCGGGTAATCATTTCGTTCTAGGAAAAAGCTTCTCTGATAACAGTCTATGTAGTACGCGATCTGAATGGATGTCTGGATATCGCCTGACGGCACCGCAGCTCAGGCATCTGGGATAGAAAAGTTAAGGGAATTAGTAAGGGGTTTGCATCAGAAGGTGAAGTGCCTACTTCTTGCCCTTCGGGGCCTTCATTATCTTCATCCAGCCGCCGCTCTCAAAGACTGCGAGCTTCCTCTTCGAGAGTGTTGCCTTGAACTCATCCCAGTCGATGATCTCGAGGCGGGGGTTCCTACCCTTTGTAAACTGAACTCCCTTTGTGTCCTTGACACGGCCGGGCTTGATACCCTTCTTCTTCGCGATTTCCATCGCTTTGTCGACACTTATGGGCTCCATAACCATTTGTGTGTTCCTCCTTGTCCTTTCTGGATATGCCGTCCAGGCATAGTCCAGATATGTATCATAATCTGCGATATATAACACTTTGCGCATGCTGGCTCGTCAAATGAGCCTATCTGGCTCACCGGGATTTGACGATGTTGCCTCGCAGAGCCAGTGAATCTGGCTCTGTTTTTGCCCTTTTTCCGGCATCCTTTCGGAAGACTTTCGAACCTCTGTTTCGGTCGTGCCGGAACCCTACTGACAGCGCAAAGGTTCATCTGACTTGATTGCGATTGCGTCTCGTATCCGGGGCACTTGCCGGTCGGCTCTGGTGATTGTTGGAATGAACGGAAGTGATTGGAATGAGAAGTGTTCTTGGAATAGTCTACTGCATATTCATCGCCTTGTGCCTGATATCTGTGAGCGTCGCCTCTGAGTACAGCTCAGGGGCCGACCCGGATGAAGGATGGGGCGACGCCGAATTGATCGAGTACAATGACGCCGGAGGCTCCGAACCTCCTCAGATAGCCGCTGGCCCTAATGGGGATGCATTCGCCGTGTGGGAGCAATGGGACGGCTTCAGGCATAGCGTATGGTCGAACCGATATGTCCTCGATGAGGGTTGGGGACATGCTGAGCGCCTCGATTCCACCGATACCGAACAGACCTCCAACCCTCAAGTGGGGGTCGATGGGTCGGGCAACGCAGTCGCCGTGTGGCAGCAGTGGGACAGCGTCAATTTCAAGAGCGATGTCTGGTCGAACCGATATGTAGTCGGCGAGGGCTGGGGGACTGCGGAGCTGATAGAAACTCACTCCGAGGAAGCAGGCCTCGCGAATGTGGTCGTCGATGCGTCAGGCAATGCGACCGCTGTGTGGGAACAGTGGGACAGTGGTCACAACCACATCTGGTCGAACCGATATGTAGTCGGCGAAGGCTGGGGGACGGCCGAGGAAATAGAGGCATATGTGGAAGACGCTTTCTCGATAGACCTGGCCGCCAACGACAACGGCGAAGTGGTCGCCGTATGGTCCCAGTGGGAAGGGGTGCAGTACAACATATCCTCCAACCGATATGTCGTCGGTGATGGCTGGGGCACTGCAGAGATCATTTCGAACAGCGACTTGGGACCCGCCGAACAAGCCAATGTAGCCATAGACTCATCGGGTAACGCGACAGCAGTGTGGTATCAATGGGGCGGTAGCTTCTACGACGTGTGGTCGAACCGGTACGTAGTCGGCGAGGGCTGGGGAACCGCTGTGCTGATGGAGGACTATGACTCGGACGATTCAACCGGGCCTCGAGTGGGGAATGACGGGTACGGGAACGCGTTGGTCGTGTGGATGCAGTCGGCTGGATCCACCTATCACGTATGGTCCAACCGATACGTCGTCGACGAAGGCTGGGGAGTTCCCGAGCTGGTCGAGACTGACGAGTTGAGTGCCTGGATTCCCATGCTGGCGGTCGATCATTCGGGTAACGCCACTGCCTTGTGGCTTCAGTCGGACGGGGTGCGCAACTTCGTATCTTCGAGCAGGTACGTCGTAGGAGAAGGCTGGGGAGCTGCCGAGGCGGTCTCATCCAGCGAAACGGAGTCCGCATCGTACGAGAGGGTTGCTGTGGACGGGCTAGGCAACGTCTTCGCTGTATGGGCGCAGTATGACGGTATCCGGAGCAACATATGGGCCAACCAGTACCTATCTCCTGACATCACGCCACCGATCATCACTATCGACAGCCCTTCTGACGGGTTCACGACACAGACGGGGAACGTGCTCGTGTCGGGTGTGACTGAGCCAGGCGTGGGTCTCCGCGTCAATGGTCTGCTCATCGGGGTCGAGTCCAACGGTTCGTTCGTCTGCACTGTCGCGCTGGTCGAAGGCACGAACGTGATCACTGCGATCGCGACCGATGCCGCGAACAACTCTGCGAGCGTCTCGATCAGCGTGACGTACGTCGATCCCGTTCCGGCCTTGGAGGAGCAGCTGGCGACTCTACAGGACCAGTTGGATGACGCCCTTGCGAACCTCGCCGCTGCCCAGGATGAGTTGGATGCGACTCTAGCAGAACTCGCTGATGTCCAAGACGACCTTGACGGTGCCCTTGCATCGCTGGCAGCCGCTCAGGACCTGCTTGACGAAGCCCTTGCGGACCTGGTCTCGGCCCAGACGCTGCTGGCGGCCGCTCTTGATGACGGGGATATTCTCCAGGAACAGTTGGATGGCGCTCTGCTCAACCTGACCGCCGCAGAGGAGGAGCTGGCCGCCGCACTCGATGAAATAACCGCACTCCAGGGCGAACTCGATACCGCCCAGGACGAGATGGCGGGAACCGAAGAGGACCTGGACGATGCCCAATCGCAGAACCTGATGCTGATAGTGGCTCTTGCCGTGTTCGCGGTATTGGCCGTCCTGATGTCGGTCATGTACCTCGGCGTTCGAAAGAAGGTCGCGGGCGTGAATGACGATGCATCGGACGAGGAGCCACCGCAGGAATAATCGCGGTCTGGAACCCGCAGCTACGTCCGCTGGACATCAGCAATAATACGTATCTGTAATATATCCGAGTACATCATTCGGACAGCGAGAGGATCCTGTGTCGCTCTTTGGCTCATCTGGCGTGCGAGGTCTGGTCAACAGTCAAATGACTCCAGAGCTCGCCATGGCGATAGGTATGGCGGTCGGTTCCGATGCCGAATGCGCAGTGATCGGAAGGGATTCGCGCACATCTGGCCCTATGATGGAGGCTGCAGTCTCTAGCGGTCTGATGGCTTGCGGTTGCGATGTGTATTCCGCGGGTATCGTGTCCACGCCGACCTTGGCGGAGGCTGCGCGCGAGATGAGCTGCGGGGTCATGCTGACTGCTAGTCATAATCCGCCGGAGTATGCGGGCATCAAGCTGTGGAACCCGGACGGCATGGGATTCGGTGTCGAGCAGTCGAGGAAGATCGAGAAGATTGTCGCGAGCAACAAGTTCAGGACCCGACCATGGGACAAGGTCGGCACGAGCCACATCATGATGGATGCGGTCGACCGGCACCTCGAGAGGATACTGGCGGATGTCGGTCACGCGAAGCTGAAGGTCGTGGTCGACTGCGCGAACGGTCCCGCTTTCAACATAACTCCGCTCGTGCTTCAGCGCATGGGCTGCAAGGTCATCACCATCAATTCCAATCCCGACGGTCATTTTCCTGGAAGGATGCCCGAGCCTACCGAGGAGAACCTGACGGATCTCAAGAACACGGTAGTATCGACCAAGTCAGACCTCGGCATCGCCCATGACGGGGATGCAGACAGGATGGTTGCAATAGATGACAAAGGTGTCTTCCTGGGCGGGGACCATCTTCTGGCCTTGTTCGCTAAGCGGTACGCGAAGAAGAAAGCGGTCGTCACGGTCGATGCATCGATGGCTATCGACGATTACATCTCGGCTAAGATAACGCGCGTGCGCGTGGGCGACGTGTTCGTGAGCGAGGAGGTCAAGCGTATCAGAGCGGATTTCGGGGGCGAACCATCGGGCACATGGATATTCCCCGAACAATCCTACTGCCCGGATGGCATACTGGCGGCTGCGAAGATCGTGGAGATAGCCTCCAAGAAGAAGCTGTCCGAGTTGAGGAAATCCATACCCAAGTATCCGACCCTCAGGAAGGCGATTGATTTCGAGGCGGGTCAGAAGGCCTCCGTGATATCGCGTCTGTCCAAGGAGATGCGCGCGATCGAGTGCGAGGAGCTCCTGACCGTGGACGGCTTCCGATTGCAGTTCGAGGACGGATGGGCGTTGGTACGCCCATCGGGCACCGAGCCCAAGATACGCATGCTCGCGGAGGCTAGAAGGGCCGAAAGGGCCGCTGACATAATGAAGGTCATAAACGATGCCGTCAGGAGGTGTGTGAAGTGAAAGGATACATACTAGCCGCGGGCGAGGGTATGCGCATGCGCCCGCTCACATCGAACATTCCGAAGCCTTTGCTGCCGGTCGCGGGGAAGCCGTTCCTGGAGCACAACATAGACGCGCTCAAGAGCGCCGGCATCAAGGACATCATACTGCTCATAGGCTGGAAGGCAGGTAGGATCAGGGAGCATTTCGGGGACGGTTCGGAGTTCGGCATACGGGTGGAGTATGTCGAGCAGAAGGAGCGTCTAGGCACGGCCCATGCCATAGGCATGATCAAGAACAAGGTAGACTCCGCGTTCTTCTGCCTGTATGGGGACGTAGTGCTGACGAAGGAATCGGTCAAGGGGCTCATGGAACACCATCTCAAGGTCAAGGGCTCCGTGATGGCCCTGACGTCAGTGGCTGACCCTAGAAGATACGGATGCATCAAGGTCGAGGACGGCGTCGTCATGGACATCGCGGAGAAACCTGAAGTGCCCGAGGGGAACATGGTCAACGCGGGCGCGTACATACTGGAGCCACAGATATTCGATGCCATAGCCGAGACGAAGAAGTCCGTGCGCGGTGAATACGAGATAACTGACTCCTTTAGGATACTCATGTCAAAGAGCCACATCTACACTCACATGCTCAAGGGTGATTGGATAGATGTCGCGAGACCATGGGACATACTGGAAGCCAACCGTATACTGATGGAAGGTCTCGAGACGAAGATCAAGGGTGAAGTGTCCAAGAAGGCGACCGTGGAAGGTCCGTTGCAGATCGGCTCCGGCAGCAAGATACTCGCTGGCAGCTATGTGGTCGGTCCTGTCGTCATCGGTGAGAACACGATAATCGGTCCGAACGCGTATCTGAGGCCCAGCACATCCATAGGCGATGGGTGCAAGGTGGGCAACTCCGCCGAGGTCAAGAACTCTGTCATCATGAATTCCACCAAGATACCGCACCTGAGCTATGTCGGCGACAGCGTCATAGGCGAGCGGTGCAACTTCGGCGCGGGCACCAAGGTCGCGAACCTGCGTCTGGACGAGAAGGAAGTGTACGTGGTCATCGACGGCAAGAAGGTCGGCTCAGGCAGGAGGAAGCTAGGTGTCATCATGGGAGACGATGTCAAGACTGGCATCAACGCCACTATCGACGCGGGCACCATCATCGGAGAGAATTCGTTCATCGGCATGGGCGCCAACGCGAGGGGTACCATATCTCCACGGAGCAAGGTGTTCTGAGGCAAGATATGCTAGGCTTTGAGCGAAGTATATTATTACGTTTGCCAATTCCTTCCAGAGCACAGGTGGGTGGGTTCGGTTGCAGTTGAATTATCTGAGTGGCAGAGAGCTGAAGCTCAGCATGTTGCTGATCAGGGACATGCAGTTCCTGATAGGATTCATCGGAATTGCGTCGGTATGGGTCATCTTCCTGGTAATGGCGAACGTGGATGTGGACGATCCTGCGACAGCTGAGAATGAATCGTGGACAGCGGAGGAATTGGAGACCTTCGGGATCATATTCGTTGTCATTAGCGTAGCGGAGCTCGGTCTTCCACTCTGGCGATACAGACTATGGTCCGGTATGATTAACGATGGCGTCGAGCACCCGGCCCGAGTCACCAATATCAAAATGGTCGGAGATGGCGAATCAATATTCGTGTCATATACTCACGACGGCACTGAAATAGCCAACGGCAGACCAATAGGTGGATTGATACGAACGTCGAGCAAGAGGTTGTCTCTGGGGGACGAAGTCACGGTGATCGTTAGTAGCAAGAAGCCGGACCGATATGTGTTGCTCGATCTGCACCTGAAGCCCCAGGCTTGAATCTGCATGAGCTCACTTGACGACTTCCAGAGGTCTTCTCTCTCCGAAGCCGTCGTAGCACGCCCAGCTCTTCATGTCGTATGGCTCGCACATGATGAGATGGCAGTAGCCAAACCTTCTGAACAGGTCCAGGTCCGCATCCGATGGCCTGCAACTACCAGATGGGTGCGAATGCACGGTGCCCACCACTGATGAGTCGACGGGCAGCATGTGCAGCTTGAACAGAGCGGACCGCTCGCCCGCGATCGTACCCGGCAGAAGTATGAGCTCGGTGATGACGCCCTTCTCCGCCCTGAGGATCCCCCCGAACTCGTTTGGATAACTTGACTTGGACGCTTCAAGCAGCATCTTCAGGGTACGCTTCCTGATGGCTGTCACCTGCGGTCTGTTCTTGGTGAAATCGAACAGTGGCGTGTTCAATCCTCCTCGATTATGCCTGCCCTGGCCTTCACTGATGAGACGAAATGCTCCTTGTCCTTGACGCTCAAGGTTATCTTCTCCACATCCGGCCTCATGATGCCTCCGAGGTTCCTCGGTCCATCGAGGTGCAGGGTGACCAGGTCGTTGAAAGATGACGTGACGAACACTGTCTTCAGCTTCGGAACGTACTTGACCCCGATGCCTATCCTCACGCTACCGAACTTGACTGAAGCGTCCGAGATCCCTTTGATCCACTCGTATGGAACCGTGGAGTTCATCAGCAGCCCCATCCTGAGCTTCAATCCCTTCTCTCCCTGGTAGTGGTCCGTGAATATCGGTGGTATGTTCAACAGGAAGAGCGGCACACCGACAACTATCGCAACGACTATCCAGAAGTACATCGTGAATGTCTCGAGCGAATCGAATGCCAGATAGATCATGGCCGATATGATGATCGCGATCACGATCGTGCTTATCACGAACCATGTCTTGGGATATGGCAACTTGTTGACGGTCACTGCTTGCGCATGCATGTCATGAACCACTCTCTACGATCCTCAATGCCTGTGCCCCACAAGTGGCGAGGACGCCATCAGCTTCTCTTCGAGGTTCTTGTAGAACTCGCTCCTGAGTATCACGAACTTCGCGTTGTGCTCGGACGACGTGAAAGTCATCTTCTCCTTGCCCGTCAGCATCTGCTCCTCCTGTCCGTCCAGCACCATGATGCAAGGCATGGGGTCGTGGACCGTCACTACCACGTGACTCTTGGCAGGCACCACCAGCGGTCGGGCGGATAATCTGAACGGCGCGATAGGCGCTATCACGAGCGCCTGCACCCTCGGGTCTATGATCGACGAGCCGACGCTCATCGCGTAACAGGTAGAACCAGTGGCGGTGGCGACTATGATGCCGTCCGCGCGCATGCTCGTCGCGGGCATACCGTCCACGGATATGACGAACTGCCGCATCTTCGCGATGTGGGCGGTGTGTATGACGGCCTCGTTCGTTGCATCCATGAGCCTCTTGCCGTTGCACACGACCTTCAACTTCGCCCTCTTCTCGACCGTGAACTCTCCTTTGAGCAGCTGCTTGAACGACGCGGGTATCTCCTTTGGTTCAACCTCTGTCAGGAAACCGAGCACGCCCGCGTTCACGCCAAGTATGGGCAGGCTGCTTCTCTGCAGTGTCCGCAATATGGTGCCGTCTCCGCCTATGGATATGAGGAAGTCGGCATCGATTATGCCCAGCGGTATCCCTTTCTTTCCCAGCGCCTTCGCGGTGTTCTCCTCGAACACGATGTCTTGGCCCTTGAGCTCCTTCAACACCTTCTCCGCAACGCCCTTGAAATTCTCGAGCTCGGGAGTGCCTACAATACCGATTCTCACAAGACCAGCTCCTTGATACTCGGGTCCCCGTACGCCAGGAAGTTCCTCCTGTCGTCCAGGGTCAGCTCCATGTCCAGCCTCTTGCCCTTCAGGTCGCAGACTTCTCCGCCGGCTTCTCGCAGTATGAGCGTGCTCGCGGCGATGTCCACTATCCTGATCTTACGATTGTGCCTCAGGCAGTTCATGTAATGTGCCTGGACCGCACCCTGCGCCACGAGACACATCTCCAATGACGCGCAGCCCATCGTACGTATCCTGGTGGCCAGCTCCTTGACCTTGGCTGATTCGGGCGCTGTGTCCCTACCGTCGAACATGAGGAACACGGAATCGTCCCTATCGTACTTCGAGACGCTTATCCTATGTCCGTTCAGTTCCGCGCCTCCGCCTCTGCGCGCATAGTACGTGTCGCCAGTGTACAGGTTCTTCACGAGCGCGTGGTCAGCATCGCTCATGGACTTCGTGGCGACCGCCATCGATATCGAAAAGAATGGGATGCCTCGGACGCAGTTCACCGTGCCGTCGATGGGGTCCAGGATGAGCACCTTATCGGCTCCCCTGTCGACGAACCCTATCTCCTCGCTGAGCACGTTGATCTTCACGTCCTCTCTGTCCAGGAACTCCAGGACGGCGTCCTCCGCGAACTTGTCTATCTTGGATGTGTCCGAACCGCTCGCACCCTTGCCGACCGCTATGTGCCCTGCGAAATCCTTGGGCAGCCCACGGTACTTCTCCATTATCTCGTTCGCGATCTTGTTCAGGACGGCCTTCACGCCATCGTATCAGACGCTACGACTATATTATTTTCCTGGCACGACTACCGGTCCTTGAAAGAAGATACGAGGGAGAAGCCTTTCCCTCCGGACAGGAGTTTCCTGATGCTCAGCTCGGAGCCGTAGGACTCCCCCAGCTTCTTCGCAAGCTCCGGGGGCAGGCCCTCGCGCTCGAGCCTGCTCGTGAACCTCTTGGACGCTCTGTTCGAGTCCCTCTTCATCCTCAGGTATGCGACCCCGAACCTAAGCATCAGCCCAGGGATCTTCACGCCGACCGTGGCGACGATCTTCGGTATATCCCCTCTGTCCTTGTCCATCTCAGTCATCCTTATCCAGCTTCTTGAGCCTCTTCTCGAGTCTCTCCTCGACCATCTCTTCTATCCTGTCTGACAAGCCATGCGTGTCGTCTCCGCTGTCGATCGCCTTTGATATGATCCCGCCGATGTTGAAGCTGGACATGAACTGCTGGGTCAGGTCGTATGCCTGCCTGTCATCCATCCCCGCCTCCTTCATGGACTTGTAGAACTGCGCCACAGCCTTGGCCATGTTGTCCGCGTTCTCCGCGTTGTACATAGTCTTCATGATCGATTCAACCAGTTTCGGTATCTCAGTCCCTACTGCCTGCAACAGCTCCTTGATCTCTTGTGGGCTCATGTCATCTCCCATTTTGGTCACCTATCTTGGGCATTCTTCTGCCCATTGTGATCTAACAATGATTGGCATCGGTATATTACTCGACTGGAAAAAAGTGGCCGATACTCAGTCCTTCTTGCCATCGCTCGGCTTCCCCGTCCCGACACCAAGGAGATCATACCATTTCCTCACATACTCATCCGTGAGCCAGTATGTCTTCGCTCTCGAGCTTCCCTTGGCATGGACTACGCCCTTCGCCTCGAGCGTCTTCAGACGTTCCCTCACGATCCTGCGCGAGGAGCTCCCTCTCCTGTCCTTGAGTTTCTCGGTTATCTGCGATATGTTCTGTCCGTCCCTCTCGAAGAGTGTCTTGATGACCTCCTTCGATATGGAATCCTTGACCCCTGGGACCAGCAGGTCAGGGGATATCTCGCCGTACCGTTGATAGAGGTCTATCAGACGGAAGTAGCTCGAGGAGATCTTCTGGAACCGTTCGATGTACTCCAACAGCTGGGAGTACGGTCCAGCGACCATCCTCACGGACTCCTCAAGGCTCTCCATCTTCTCGGAGAGCGAGGTTATCTGTTCCTTGAGCTCATCCTCCGCCATCGAGAGTTCGTATGATGTTTGGCATATAACTCTTTTATTTGGGAGTGCATTGACCCCTGTATGGCCACCTTCCAGAATCCTTTCAAACCGGTCGACGGCGTTCCAGGGGCGTATACCACTGGCAGGACCCTCGTGACTGTTAACGGCGCTCGGGACAAGAATGTCTACGGCGAGCGGTTGGTGGAGTTCGGGGACACCCAATACCGGGCGTGGGACCCTGAGCGTTCCAAGCTGGCTGCCATGATCCTTCTGGGGGCGAAGGAGTTCGGGATCGACGGGTCCACCCGAGTGCTCTATCTCGGTGCGGCGTCCGGGACCACGGCTTCGCACGTATCCGACATCGTTAGTGCGGGGTACGTGTTCTGCGTGGAGGTATCCCCTCGGTCGTTCAGGGACTTGGTCGGCGTGTGCGAGTCCAGGAAGAACATGGTGCCCATCCTTGCGGACGCCTCCAGGCCTGAGGACTATGCACACATGGTCGAAGGCGTGGACCTCGTGTACCAGGATATCGCACAGAGGGACCAGGCGGAGATATTCGTGCGCAACATGAAGCACTTCGGCGCGAAGCGTGGGATACTGATGCTGAAGTCCAGAAGTGTGGATGTCAACAGGGACCCTGGATCGGTCTACGACGAGGTGCGGAAGGAGCTCGCATCAAAAGGCATGACTGTGAAGGCCACGATGAGACTCGATGATTACTCCAAGGACCATGCGGCCTTCATCGTAGAGGCGTGATATCCTTTGGTCGAGCCGTTCGTGTATGTCATCGCGTTCATGGACGATTCGTTCGTCATGGTGCTGCACAGCCAAAGGGCATGGGAGATGCCCGGCGGCGGGATAGAACCGGGCGAGACCCCAGAGGCTGCGGCCGTCCGCGAGTTCCTCGAGGAGACCGGCATGTCCCTGACCATCGCCGGAGCGATCGAGGTCGACGGAGGCACGGTGTTCGCAGGCATTGCTGCCGGAAAGCCTACATGCACCCGACCGCATGAGATAACCGAGGTGAGGGCGTTCGAGGAACTTCCTGACGACCTGTCGTTCCCCTCGGTGGAATACCGCGAGATGGTGGCCATTGCTCGTGGGACAGTAGAAAGCTTTAAAAGAAGGAAGGGTATAAACGGCACTGCCTCGCCACAGGTCAAACTATAATCGGAGTAGATCGACGATGTCAAGGATGCACAGCAGCAGAAGGGGGTCTTCGGGTTCGAAGCGCCCCGTTATGGCAAAGAACCCCACATGGGTTCAGCAGTCGCCAGAAGAGATCAAGGAACTTGTGGCTAAGATGGCGAACGACGGCGTGTCCATGGCCAAGATCGGCCTCATTCTCAGGGACCAGCACGCCATACCGAACATCAGGCTCGCGACCGGCATGAGCATGAAGGACATATGCACCGAGAAGGGCATCAAGTTCGAGCTCCCAGAGGATCTCGCCAGCTTGATGCGAAGGGCAGTCTCCCTCAGTGGGCACATGAAGACCAACAAGAAGGATACCCACAACGGCCGTGGACTGATGTTGATAGAATCGAAGATACGCCGGCTCGTGAAGTATTACAAGCGGGAAGGCGTTATCCCAGAGACGTGGCACTACACACTCTCAAAGGCTGCGCTCCAGGTCGAGTGATGCTTCGATGAGCGGGAGCGTGACACTCCCGGCTGATTTCTCAGAGGCGCTCAAGCAGGCAGCCAGAGCCATCAACGCCGCTGATCATCTGCGGGTCATCTCACACTACGATGCGGACGGTCTATCCGCGGCATCGGTCATGGCCAGCGCACTCAAACGCGCGAACAAGCAGTTCCATCTATCCATGATAAAAGGCCTCGAGCCTGAGGCCGTCGAACGCATATCCAAGGAGGGCAGCGGGACCATCCTGTTCCTGGACATGGGTTGCGGGCAGATAGACGGCCTGGAGAAGCTCGATGCGAAGGTCATCGTCCTAGACCATCACAAACCTATCAGGAAATCCAAGAAAGTCATACAGGTCAACCCTCATTTCTACGGCATGGACGGGATGACCGAGGCGTGCGGAGCGACGGTGACCCTGTTACTCGCCGCGGTGCTGGACCCCGATAACTGGGACCTCGCGCCGGTAGCCATCGCGGGCATGATCGGCGACAGGCAGCACATGGGCGGCATGAAGGGCGTGAACCAGCAGGTCCTGGACCAAGCCATCGAGAACAAGGTCATAAGCGTCCAGCGAGGGCTCAACCTCAAGGGGAAGACCATCCAGGACGCGATCGCGAAGTCGGTCGACCCATATTTCGTGGGCCTTTCCGGACGAGAGGAGAACGCCATCGCTTTCCTGGAATCGATGGGCCTGAACCCGACGTCGTCGATGGGCGCCCTGGAGGACATATTCCGCAGGAAACTCACATCGATGCTCTCGCTCAGGCTGATGGGCCAGGGCTGCAGGCCGGAGACGGTCGAGGAGTTGGTGTCCGATGTATACTGGATACCGTCCCTGGATCTTGGGGCCGCGGACCTGGCGGACCTTCTGAACGCCTGTGGACGTATGGACCACGAAGGCTTGGGCGTCGCGCTGTCAATGGGCGATAAGGATTCCATCGAGAAGGCGGACGAGCTGAGGACCGAGTACAACAAGAACATACTCGAGAAGCTCATGAGCATCGAATCAGATGGTGTCGAGGAGCTCGAACACATACAGTATTTCACAGCCCCCGACTCATCGCTTGCAGGTGCCGAGTGCGGGCTGGCGATGCAGTACATACTCGATCAGTCGAGGCCGACCCTCGCACTCTCCACCGTGAAGGAGAAGGTGAAGGTGTCCAGCAGGGGCACCAAGTATCTGATATCGAAGGGGCTTGACCTGTCAGCCGCGCTCAAGAAGGCCGCAGAAGGCGTGGGCGGCAACGGGGGCGGACACTCGGTCGCATCCGGAGCCACCGTGCCCAAGGGCAAGGAAGAAGAGTTCCTGAAGAGTGTGGACGATATCGTCGGAAAACAACTGAGCTAGACCTTTCCCATCATCCAGGGAAGATCCACCTCATCGGTTCTGAATCTCTGATTGACCACGCTGTCCTCTATCCTGGTCCTTATCCCGGCATCGTGCATGACTATGCCTGTCCATGCGATCATGGCACCGTTGTCGACGCAGAGTGAGCCGGGCGGGACGAACATCTTCGCACCCCTCTCCTCCGCCATGATCCTGACCATCTCCTGCAGACGCTTGTTCTGGACCACGCCGCCTCCTAGGAGCACCTCGTCCTTCTCCACATGCGCCATCGCCCTCTCGGTCACCTCGACGAGCATGGCGAAACAAGTCTCCTGTATGGAGTAGCATAGGTCCTCGAGCTTCGCACCCTTCGCGTGCAGCTGCTGTGCTGCCGTCAGTATGCCTGAGAATGCAACATCCATCCCCTTTACGCTGTATGGCAAGTCGATAAGCTCCTTGCTTCCTTTCGCGAGCCTTTCGAGGTGCGGCCCTGCGGGGAATGGTAATCCGACGGACCTTCCGAACTTGTCGATCATGTTGCCGATGCCGACATCCATCGTCTCGCCGAAGACCCTGTACCTGCCTCCGGAGTACGCAATGACCTGTGTATTACCACCGGATGCATACAACAGTGTGGGATCGGAACATCCCGTGACCCTACGGCCTATCTCGAGATGCGCGACGCAGTGGTTCACGCCGACGAGATCGACTCCGAGCGTGAGCGCGAGTCCTCTGGCTGCAGTGGCTGCGGTCCTCAGACAAGGTCCCAGCCCTGGTCCCTGAGAGAACGATACCAGACCGATGTCGTCGTACGATATGCCTGCCTTGGCCACTGCCTCGTGCATGAGCGGTACCACGTTCTCGGCGTGATGGTTCGCAGCCTCCCTGGGGTGTATGCCCCCTTTCGAGCCGTCGATCATCTTGGACATGTTCGCCAGCACTTTGCAGTCCTGGTCCACTATCCCGATGCCGATGGTATGTGCAGTGCCCTCGATGCCTAGGCAGATCATCGGGCGTACATCACATGCCAGCTAAAAATAGTATGGTGGCGGAATAGGTTTTGGAAAAGGGTTTGTTCCGTAGCGATCCGGGGATTACTTCGCGTAGTACGCATCGAGGAAGTCTGCCCAGCCGGTGGCCGCGTCCCATGTCATGGCCCTGTACCTTGCCTCATAGGTCGCACCCCAGTAGTAGGTGACGGACTTGGTCGGGAACCAGATGCCCAGACCGTTCATGCCTTCGACGTCTGCGCTGTGCCACTCAGCTATGATGGCCGCATCGACTGCGAATATGACCGCTTGAGCAGCGTTCTTCACGTTCTGGTCCAGGATCTTCTCGCTCGCGATGACGTTCTCGGCATACCCTATGATGTCAGCCGCGTTGGACGCCGATTCGGTGTCCATCCTGGCGAACTTGAATCCCTTCTGGTATGTGCCCATGACCGCGATCTGTGCGTTCGCGAAGTCCTTGACCGCGTCCGCGAGTACTCCGAGACATGCCATGTCGAACACGCTGATCGTGACATCGTTGTAGCCTATCGCCTGGTAATATACGGTGTATTCTTCCACCATCATCAACGAGAGCGCCCTGCCGTCCATCGTCGGCTCGGCGTTCAGGTTCTCCGCAACCAGGTCATAAGGGAACCCAAGCGCGTACATGTTCTGCTGGCTGAAGACCACGTAATCTGCGTACCCATTCATCTGGTGCGCCACCTCGGCCTGCGCCATCACGCATGCGTTCAGTACGATCGAGTCGAACACGCAGTCTGCATCGACCAGCGCCGTCCTGAGCTCGGCCATCGTCAGGCACTGGCTCATGCCGGATGTGTCGTCCCAGCATATGCCCGCGATGCCGCCGCCGTGGTCCCATATGTCCAGGCAGTAGTTCGTCGCCGGGTACAGCGCCTCGACGGTGTCTATGAACATCGTCAGGGTCGCGGGGTCATCCATCGCGACCTCTCCCCATGCCTGTATGACCGTCGTGGTGCCCTTGTTGACGTACAGGAGGTCAGCGGGACCTTCGAGTGTATCCAGCAGTACCACATAGTTCACATTCTCGCTCGAGCCGATCACCTTGAACTCCTCAAGGTCCCTCAGAGCGTATGATTCCACGTTGTTATCGCCGTCCATGTAGACCATGACCGTCCAGCTGTCCGTGACCGTGTCCGCACGTGCGGGCGCGGCGACCAACATGACGGGCACCACGATCAACATGGCCATCAATGCTGCCAATGCTATCTTTCTCAGGTGATTTTCCCCCCTCATTCATTGCGCGGTTGCCAAGCCCGGAAACGCGATACTGACTCTCTCACCGGGCATGACTTCGTCCTACATCGCCCGTCTAGCATTTTAGACTTATAGTCCATTATTGAAAGTATTCAGCCGTCAGGCCGGTCGTCCTTGCATCGAATGATCAAAAATGGGGAAAGGGTTTGCCCAACTGCGTTCATCCCTTGTTGTAGTACGCGTCCAGGAAGTTCGCCCAACCCGTGGCAGTGTCGAACAGCATCCCGCGGTACATGGTCTCCACCGACGCGCTCCAGTAGTACGACACGGAGCTCGTCGGGTACCAGATCCCGAGGCCGTTCATGCCCGCGCCGTCCTTCGAGTGCCACTCGTAGATGATTGCCAGGTCCACGGCGGTCACAGTCGCGCCCGCGGCGCTCCTCACGGTCGTGCTCAGCTTCGTGTTCGCGGACACCAGCTGCGCGAAGCCCATCAGGTCGACTGCTCCGGCCGTCGCCTCGGCTGAACCCCTGCAGGACTTGTATGTCTTATAGTACAGGCTCATCGTCGAGACCATCGCGCTGGCGAAATTATTCACTGCTCCGGACACCGTCGTCAGGTACGCCATGTCGTACACGCTGATCGTGCACGTGTTCCATCCGAGGGCCGCGAAGAACACCGTGAACTCGTCCGCCGCGATCAACGACAGCGTCCTGCCGTCCATCGCCGGGCTTGCCACTAGGTGCGTCGCGATCGCGTCGTACGGGAAGCCCTGTCCCCAGACGGTCTGCTCGCTGAACACTATGTAGCTCGCGTATCCCTGGAACTGGTGGGCGATCTCCGCCTGCGCCATGTTGCACGCGTCGAACCAGACGTTCGCGAAGCTCACGCCGCCGTTCACGACCGCCGTCCTCATCTCGAGCATGGTGAGCTTGTCGCCGGACGTGTCGTCCCAGCAGACGCCCATGATGCCACCTCCGTGGTTCCACAGGTCGAGCGCGTAGTTGTTCGCCGGGTACAGTGTCTTCGCGTCCGTGATGAACCTCGTCAGGGTCGCGGGATCGGCCATGTTGACCTCGCCCCACGAAGCTATCACGGTCGAACTGCCCTGGTTCACATAGTACAGGTACGCTGGACCATCCAGCGTGTCCGCCAGGACAACGAAGTTCACGTCCGCGGTCGAACCCACGGCTTCCAGCTCTCCCAGATCCACAGGGACGGCGCTCTCGAGGCTATTGTCCCCATCCATGTAGACCATCACGGTCCATGCGTCTCCCTCTGCACGCACGGGTGTCGCGAACACCAGCGCGGGCAGGATCATCAGCATCGCTGTAGCTATCCCTATCACGCTCTTTCTCAGTCCAAATCCCCCCTAGACATCTCTGTCGTTCTATCCCGCAGCCTCCCATCCGAGAGAATCAGTTCATTGGGGGTGCCGCAAGGATGTTGCGCGATATCCCATTGTGCGCACTTAACGGTATCCATTTCTCCGAGACTGGCTCTGAGTTCCAGTCGAACCGGAGGTCGGTGGCAGAAAAGATGAAAATATGGGAAAGGGGTTGAAGGTTTTTCGAAGGCGCGAGAGGCTTCTACGCCGTTGTCGCTCACAGGACGATCTGCATAGAACGGCCGATTTTCTGCCGCATCGCTGCGTCGTATGCGATCTTGGCCGTGAGGGCGTCCTGGACAGCGAGCCCGGTCGAGCAGAAGACGGTTATCTGCTCCTCGTTCTCCCTGCCGGGTTTCAGGCCGGCGACGACTTGCCCGATCTCCGCGTCGACGTCCTCCCTGACGAGCTCCCCCTTGGACAGGGGCACGTTGATCTCGCCGGAGTGGCTCGCCTGCTCCCAGTCGTCTATGACCAGGCGCGCGCGCTTGAGCACCCTCGGGTCCATCTCCTGCTTCCCGGGCGCGTCCGCCCCTATGCAGTTGATGTGGGCTCCGTCCTTGACCCATTCGTCCATGACGATGGGTGTTCGGGACGATGTGCATGTGATGATTATGTCGGAGTCGACCACGGCGTCCTTGGCGGTTGCCACTGCCTTGATCTTGGGTACCTTATCCTTGTACTTCCGCCTGAACTCCCTGACGCGTTCCTTGGCCTTGTCAGGGTACAGGTCGTACACCTTGACCTGGTCGAACGAGCCGAACTGGGTGATCAGCGCGAGCATCTGTGTCTTCGCCTGGTTCCCCGCACCGATTATCCCGACGACCTTCGGGTTCGGCCTGGCAAGGTACTTGGAAGCTATCGCGCTCGCGCCACCGGTCCTCATGTCGGTGATGTGAGTAGCGTCCATGACTGCGAGCGGAGCACCCGTGTGCGGGTCCACCAGGACAAGGAGGGCCATGACGGTCCTCATGCCGTGGTTCTTCGCATTCTGCGGGTGCACGTTCACTATCTTGACAGCCGATACATCCATGTCCTCAACGTATGAGGGCATCGTTCTCAGGTCGCCGTCGAATTTCTCGTAAAAAAGGTAGACTTTTGGCGGCATCTGAACCTTTCCAAGCCCCTTGTGCCTGAAGGCGTCCTCGACGGCTGCGAGCACATCCTTCATGTCCAGGAGCTTCATGACCTGCTTCCCTGTCAGAAGCAAGGTCTTGACCGGAGTATGTTGTGTGGGCATCCTAATACACCACTCTGGGGCGTGCTATCGGGTGCCCAAATATAAGGATATTTGACCTAAATCGAAACGTTATTCATCATAAGTGCCCCAAAGACTGGTCGATTGCACACGCTGTCTGGTCATGTTCTCATCGAAAAGCGCCCATGACAAAAGCGATATATTCCCTGAGCGCCATATTGCGAATCCTATTGCATTACATACTGGAGGAGAATAAATCCATCATGCATCATAAATCTGGACCGACTCCCGCGCCGCTGGGTTCGGGGCCGCTCATCGGAATATTGAGGAATGAGTCCGAGAACATAGTCCGCGCATGGGTCTCTGAGATCAACCGCGTACCTTTCTCCAAGGTCTCCGAGATCACATCGCCAGTGAGCGTGAGGAGCGACAGGTTCCGGAACTACTTCAGTTCCCTCATAGAATATGCTGCCGATCCATCATCATCGAAGGCCAGGGTGTCACTCAGATGCGCCCTGCGTTCAGAGCATTTGCGCACGCTGGACCTTAGCAGCGTTGTGATGAACCAGCACGCCCTGCGGAAGGTGGTCTATGACACCATAGAATCCAAGATGGATTCGGAATCCAAGGAGGCCGCTAAGGAGCAGGTGTGCTCGATCGTGGACCTGGGCGTTCTGGAGACGTCCGCGCTCATGGGCGAGTACGCCCAGCTGCAGTCCGCGCTGAACAGCTGCATGTCATCTGCTCCAGGGGTACGCTCGGAGCTCGACCATGCGTTCGCCAAGTTCTGCAGGAACACGATGGATTACTTCGATGCGGACTTCGTCTCCGTCTTCAGATTGCAGGAGGACGCCAACGATATGATCTGTCTGAGCTGCGCCGCGAAGGGTGTGGTCCTCTCGCGTGGCACGATGATCTCATTGAACAGATTCACCATGGCTGCAGAGGCGATCGACCAGAGGACGACGAAGACATGCGTCTCCAACCATTGGTCTCCTATGCAGAGGAAGAAGATCTTGGGCAATCTCAGCTTCGAACATTGCCTCGCTGTCCCTTTGATTCACGACAACGAGGTCGAGGGACTGCTTTTCATCGGAGACAACGCAGGGTCTATCCCGTTCACCCCGGACGAAGTGAGCCTGGCAGAGGAGATCGGGGCGGATGTGATGAAGATCATCAACAATGTCGACATGTTCGAGAGGCTGAGCATGATGTCGAGGGCGCAGAGAGCCCTCATAGAGACGGCCGCCAACCTGCAACAGGAGATAGAATCCAGCGAGGTATTCAGGATAATAGGCGACAAGATGTCCGAGCTCATCCCGTGCAACGAGCTCGCGTTCTATGTGTTCGACTGGAGCAGGAACATCTGCAATCCCGCGTATGCGACCGGGCCGTACACCTCCGAGATAATGGAGGACAGGAACTTCCCGGTCGATGTCGGTTATATCGGCCATGTGTCGAGGACGAAGAAAGCGGAGATCATCCTGGATTCGGAGGATGATCCTCGCGGGGACCAGATCCCAGGGACTCCTGTCATGCACTGCCGCATGCTCGTGATACCCATACTCGGTCGGAAGGACGTCCTCGGGGTGATAGAGCTGACGAAATACCCTCCCGACACCTTCTCGAAGGAGGATCTCGAGGTGTCCACACTGTTCGCCAACCATGCGGCGGTGGCCATGGAGAACGCCCAGCTCCTGAAGGAGGTCTCTCGCACGAGGGACCAGATGGAGCTGTACATGGACCTCATGACCCATGACATCGCCAATTATACGACTCCGATGATCGCATACATCGACTCGATAGGTTCCAGGACAGACCTCGATCCGCAGATGGCCTCAGCCGTCAGGACCATCTCGTCCCAGATGGACAACATCATGCAGATGGTGGACATGGTGCGGACCATGCACAAGGTCCGGCACAACGGCTCCCCCAGGATCATGCCGTTCAGGCTGGAGGACGCCATCCATCGCGCCATCACCGAGACCAAGAACAGAGTGAAGGACAAGTCGTTGGAGATAGAGGTCAGGATGTCCGGCGAACCTGTCCGCGTGATGGCCGACGAACTCCTGTCAGGTCTTTTCGTGAACCTTTTCGTCACAGCGGCAAAATCCACGAGACAGGACCCGGTCAAACTCCTGGTCCACGTGGAGCCCAGACGCGAGGGCAGGAACGAGATGTGGTGGGTCAAGATATCCCAGCCGGGACGAAGCATCCCCGACAATCTCAAACGGGAGGTGCTGCGAATGACCAAGGCCGCCAAATCCGAGCTATCCGGCGGTTTCGGGATGGGACTGGCGACCTCAAGAGCTATCGCCGAGCGCTACGTCGGGAGCATGTGGATCACGGACATGGTGCCTGGCGACTCATCCAAAGGCTGTGTGTTCAACATATCGTTGCCTAGGGCGCCCTGAACGAGACCTCGACTGATTTTATGTATGATGGTCGCATTCTTCTCAACCCGTGGTGGACCTTGCCCAGGCGTAAGTATGGTCGATTGAGAAAGGTGATACCGCCGACGCCCGAGGAGAAATGCAGGTACTGCAAGCTAGGTTACTCCTGCCCCATCCACAAGAAGAAGTGAGTTCTCATCTCGACACGAGATAGATTGCCAGGAGGAAGATGCCTATCGCGACGGCTCCCGTCAGCATGAACCACTTCGACTGTACGAATCGGGCGGTTCTGATATACCGCTCGAGTCTGTCGTCGCGGTCCCTGAGGAGGGCCACCTCCTTCTCCGTCAGACTCCTGGTCACGGGTGTTCTTGGCACTGAGGTCGACATCCTGGATTGCATCAATCGCAAACCCTGTCATTAAATGTATCTGCGATATAGCATCCGAATGATCCGACGGTCACCCGAACCTGCTCTCTATGGCGGCCAGGACATCGGCCTCGATGATGTCCTCATATTCGACCGATAGGCCCGTCGAGCCCCTCCTCTTGAACGGCCTGACCACTACTGAACTCCTGTATTGTTTAGGCACCTTCGATCGTATCTTCGCCTGCAAATCTTCGGCTGATGCATCAAGGAACTGGGTGCCACGCCCGAGTTCTGGCATTGGCAGATCGATTCTCCCCACAAAATCACCGAATCCGGATATCGTTAGTATACTATTCAAATGGTGTGACCGGGCGATATGACAGTTTTCGACGCTATTGCCGAGAAGTTTAATGGCATGCGATGGCATTGACGGTCCGGGGTATCGGAATGAAGGAGTACGGCCTGATTGTGATTGGATCTGGGGCAGGCATGAACCTTGTAGACCTCCCACTTCAGAGAGGGGAGAAGGTGGCCGTGGTGGAGGAAGGGCCGCTTGGCGGTACGTGTCTGAACCGAGGGTGCATACCGTCAAAGGTCCTCATACATGCTGCCGATGTGATCAGGGAGGCCGAGGAGGCTGCGATGATAGGAGTGCATCTGCGCCTAGACAAGCTCGATTTCCACATGCTCAAGAAACGTATGTGGGACATAGTCCTGAACGGAAGGCACGAGATGGAGCACGGGGTCAAGGCGACCTCTGGCATCGATCTTTACAACCTGATCGGGAACTTCGTATCCGATCACACGATGAAGGTGGGGGACGAGACCATCAGCGCGCCCAGGATAGTCATAGCATCAGGGGCGAGGGCCAACATCCCCAGGATCCCTGGACTTGAAAAGATCAAATATCATACCTACAGGACGATATTCGATATCGAGGAGCAGCCCGAGAGCGTCATCATATTGGGTGGCGGGTACATCGGCTGCGAATTCGCCCACTTCTTCTCCGCGATCGGCACTCGGGTCTTCATGATAGGTCGCAACTCGGTCCTTCTTCCACACGAAGAACCCGAGACGAGCGCACTCGTTAAGAAGAGGCTCTCCAAACATGTCGAGGTCCATACAGGGACCGATACCGTCTCCGTCGAAGGTGGTGACGGGTCCGTTTCCGTGACCGTGCGCGATTCTGACGGGAAGCACGAACGCGTGATCGATGGTCAGCATCTGTTCGTCGCGACCGGTGTCAGATCGAACTCGGACTGGCTCAAGCCGGAGAACACGGGTGTACACACGGACGAGCGCGGCTGGATCCAGACCAATGAATATCTTGAAACCTCGAAACCGGGCATCTATGCGCTCGGCGATGCCCTTGGGCGCAACATGTACCGGCATACAGCCAACTACCAATCATCGATAGTCGGTCACAACCTCTACTCGAAGGAGAAACGCGCGTTGGATCTTCACGCGGTACCTCATGCGGTGTTCACGAACCCTCAGGTGGGCCAGGTCGGGATGACCGAGCAGGAGGCGGTCTCTGGCAGGAAGGTCATGGTCGGGGTCGCCAAGTATCATGACACTGCCATGGGTTTCGCCTACGGAGACGAGGACGCCTTCGTCAAGGTTATCGTCGAGTATCCTACACGTAAGATTCTCGGTGCGACTGCAGTGGGCCCTCAGGCAGCCGTACTGATACAGCAGATCGTCAACCTGATGGTCTCAGAATCGCAGACCTACGCCCCGCTTGCCCGTGTGCAGATCATACATCCCACTCTGTCCGAGGTGCTCACGGCAGCTTTCGGCAGGTTGCAGCCGGTCAATTTCCAGGCTGAGCATACTCACACTCACTGACCATCATGAGCTATGTTGAAAATGCAATGTCTCCTCATCATTCCATGAGTCTGCCCTGAATGGACTCCTCCGATACCTCTTCTGCCAAGACGCCTCTATATCTGTCCAGGATCGCTTCTCTGTCGATCATGGCGATTATCCTGTTCGGTTTCGCAGGGTCCACGACCGGGAGATGGCCTATCTTTCGCAGGACCATCTTCTCCATCGCCACTTGAAGGGTCTCTTCGGGATACACGGTCACTATCCTCTTTGTCATTATGTCGTTCACGGTCGAGTCCTGCTTTCCGCTCTCGAATGCTTTCCGAACATCCGTCAGAGTGACTATGCCTTTCAATTTTCCATCCGACGAAACCACGGGATAGCCCTTCTTGCCGCTGTACAGTTGCAGGTCAACGACCTTCCTGAGGGGCGTGTCCGGGGACAAAGAGACGAACTTGATATCCATCGCCTCCTTGACCTTCGCGGCCTCCAATATGTTCGCCGAGAGATCATGAACATACCGTATCCCCTGCTTCGCCAGCTTCGCAGTGTATATCGTCTCCTTCGACAGCATGCTGCTCACGGCATCGCTGACGACGCATGCGAACATTAGCGGCAGGATGATTTCGTAACTAGAGGTCATCTCGAACAGCATCAATATTGCAGTTAGAGTCGCCCTCGCGGTGGATGCGAATACCGCGGCCATCCCTACGAGCGCATATGCCCCGTACTCCGCCGTCATGTTCGGGAAGAATTGATTGGCTGCTATCCCGAATGCCGCGCCGAGCATGGCCCCAAGGAACAGAGACGGACCGAATACGCCACCTGCGTTCCCGGATGATATCGTCAGAGATGTGGCTATCAGTTTGAGTATCAGTACAACGACGACGAACAGTCCTAGCATCCTCACATCGAACAGCTGGTCGAGGTGTCCGTTGAGTGCTGCCGTGACCGTATCATATCCGACGCCCAACACGCTCGGATAGAACAGGCCTATGGCGCCAACCATAGCGACGCCGATGACCGGTTTGGCATAGCCAGGCACTGAGAGAGCGTCGAACACGTCCTCCATCTTGTAGAGCATCTTTATGAATATTACACCCACGACCCCTGCGAGCAACCCGAGGACCAGGTAGAATGCCAGTTCGTACGGGCTCACGAGCGAGTATGTCAGCTCCACCGAGAACGTGGGATAGTCTCCAAGGAACAGCCTGGAGACCAATGTCGCAAACACTGTCGATATGATGAGTGGTATGAAAGATCTCGTCCTGAACTCCAGCAAGAGCAGTTCGAGTGCGAAGACGGCACCAGCGATGGGCGTGTTGAAGGTGGCGGTTATCCCCGCGGCTGCACCGCAGGCCACCATTATCCTCACCTCGGTCGTGGTCATCTTGAGCTTCTGACCGACCACGGACGCGAAGGACGACCCGATCTGGACTATCGGCCCTTCTCTGCCTGCGGATCCACCCGATCCAAGCGTGATCGCGGACGCGAGCGCTTTTAGGGCAGGCACCCTTGCCCTGAACCTCCCCTTGTCCGCCATAAGGCCGCGCATGACCTCGGCCACGCCCGCGCCTTTCACCTCGGGTGCGAGCCAGTAGGCGATCATCCCTACGAAGACCGCACCTATCATGGGAACCGCGAAGACCCAGAGCCCGAGTTCGTTATTGAGCGGGTTCCCACCCACGAAGAAAAATTCCTGGAATGCGAGTATGAGCCATCTGAATCCTATTGCCACAAGTGCAGCCGTCCCTCCGATCATGGCTGCGATAATGTTGAGCCTGGCGTATTCTCCCAGGAACTCGCTCCGAATGTAGCCTCTCAATGATTTTTGGATGTCACTGAACATCAAACGGCCTCGAATCCGTCAGTAGGCTGTATTGGCATGCCTCTGCCGAGGGTTAAAAGCATCAGTCAAATAGTTCTTTCTGAGCAAAAGTGGCTAAAATCCTTCATTCGGACCGATATCAACGCACTCTGCAGGAATCCCTACCGGTCTTCTCGAAATAGCGTTGATGGTATTCCTCTGCTGACCAGAATGTGTCGGCTGATACGATCTCAGTGACGATCCTCCTGCCACCATGAAGCCCGGACTTCTGCTGCATCTGCAGCGATTCCTCAGCGAGTCTCTTCTGTTCAGAGGTCATGGTAGAATATCGCGGACCTGTACTGAATCCCTCTATCTGGTCCTTGCCTGTTCAGAGTAGTCGGGTCATGCATGTTCCAGAATATCTCCAGCAATCGCTCGTATGTGACCGTGTGTGGATCGAATTCCACCTCGACGGCCTCCGCATGACCTGTCCTGCCCGAGCAGACCTGCTCGTATGTCGGATCATCTGCCTCCCCACCCGTGTACCCGACACGGGTGGATACGATCCCGCGAACCTTCCGGAATGTCGCTTCGACGCCCCAGAAGCACCCTGCTGCGAATGTGGCTCTATTCGTCATGCTGTCATCCTCAATGAATGGTATCCGTACGTATGCTCGTGATTGGAGTGGAGGCACATTCAAATATCCCCGAACATCGGCTCTCTGAATCGGCATGGTGTGAGCGATGCTCTCAAAGGAAGAATGAAATAAACCGCGGTACATATTGAGCAGAGGGAGATTATGAAACCCGCATTACTGGTCCAGGATATACAGAATGTCTGGTTGTACGAACCTGACAGCAACCAGGGATTGAGAAAGTCCGTGGAGATGCGCCTGGATGTCATAAACGACGCGGTCGCTTGGTTCAGGAAGAACAAGTTGCCTATCATCGTTGGATTCACCGAGGATAAGGAGGACGGATTGCTGCCAGGGACAAAACGTTTCGAGGTCCCGGAGGCGGTCAGGGTCGAGAAGACCGACCTGAAGGTAACGAAGCTTCATGCGAGCGCCTTTGGCAATCCCGAGTTTGGAGCCATGCTCAAGAGAGAAGGGTGCGACGCCCTGGTTATCGTGGGGCTTAGTGCGAGCGGATGTGTGCTCGCGACATACTTCAGTGCCCCTGATTGGAATATCCGACCTTACCTGCTAAAGGGGGGCGTAGCGTCTGCCAACGAGGAGCATGTGCGGTTCGCGGAGGATATCTGCGACACTCTTAGTCTGCAGGAACTCGACAGTACCTTCTGCTGAATTGTCACCCGTTGTGGATAGTTGGATGGAATCACGTGCAGACTGACATTCTACCTCTCAGACTTCTTATGCCCCGTTCGATTACTCTCGGGTGAGTCTGAGACATCGCTGCTACTGATTCACCACTCAGAAGCCTATCTTCAGCTACGCATCTTTTATATTCTGTATTCCAATTCATTCTTGGGTGTTCGGAAGCAAGACAACTCATGGGTTAGCTAAACTTCAATGCCACATTGAGGGGATGGTGTGATCGAAGATTCTGAGGAAACTACTTGCCGCGTGGACCAATCCGATCATGCGATCGGCGACAATTCGATGCAATCGATAGAGCATTAAAATGCTCATCATTGTGATATCCCTCCTTGTTGCTTTGGTGATCAACCTCGTCTGCCTGATTGGCTGGTTCATCGGATTGGAACTCTGTCACGAGTGTTGGTCCTAATCTCTATCCCATAGCGACAAGCGCAGCCGTTATCGGTTCATTCGATCTCGCTATCCTTGTTGCTGCTTCTCGCAAACACTCATCGCAGAATCACGAGAGCCTTGACCACCATACTTCTGGCTTTGGTACTAGTCATTCTGCTATCATCTATCGTTCGAGAACCCCTCGACATCAGCGTTGATATCGAGGCGATGATCGCCCCTGAGAGTGTCATATATGATGGTGTTGACCTTGCACACATGTCACCTATTGCATCCTGGACATATCTCATCATAACGATCGCGTCTCTGCTGCTATCCACAGGTCTCATGTCCTGTGATGGGTCCCATTGTCATCTGATATCTTGGTCATTGTTTGGCGTGACGGGCGTCGGGATGGTCGTCATGGTCGGCTATGCGTTCGACGCGCCGTTGTTGTACGGAGGCGACATTCCGATCGATAGCACTCGTCGCAGGCGCTTCCTTGTTCCTGCTCGGGATCGCTGCCCTAGGTTTGGGTTACCCTGGACAGTATCCTGCGAAGGCTTTCCTCGGGCAATCCGTCAGAGCAATCCTCCTGCGCAGTTTCGTACCTCTGTCCATTGCTGTCGTCCTCGTCGAAGGATTCCTTTTCACGATGGGGATCAGAAATAACCTGAACCCCGCGATCCTGGCTAGTATAGTCGCTCTCTGCTCCGCGATCGGCATCGGAATATTCGTGGAGATCTACTCACGCCGCATAAGCGGACAGATCGAACGCGCAGATTGGGCGAGGAGCGAAGCGCTCGCCTCATTGGAGTTGGCGAACAAGAAACTCGGGATCCTAGGACGCATCTCCCGTCATGATCTGCTCAATCAGATCACCCTTCTATCGGGATGGATGGAACTCGCTAGGGGGTCGTGCAAGGATGAGTTGACTATGAATGCACTTGAAAAAGCATCCTTAGCGCTGAAGTCGACCCAATCACAGATAGATTTCATGGTTATATACGAGACCATCGGAGTCGAACATCCGGAATGGCTCGACCTCAAGCGTCAGATCATGGATGGCTCCAGGGACCTCGACCTCTCCCGCGTACATCTGTCGGTTGATGCCGAGAAGATGGAGGTCTACGCAGATCGGATGTTGAGCAAAGTGTTCAGAAACCTCGTCAACAATTCGCTCCAGCACGGCGGTCATGTGAGCACCATAGCCATCCGCGCGGAAGCCGAAGGCGATTCCCTGAGGATCACATATGAGGATGATGGCGATGGCATATCTGCTGAGGATAAGAGTCAGTTATTCAAGCAGGGGTTCGGGAAACACACCGGATACGGGTTGTATCTGTCCCGAGAAATACTCTCGATCACGCACATCGGGATCACCGAAACCGGTATTCCTGGGAAGGGCGCCAGATTCGAGATGATTGTCCCCCAATGGCGTCATCAGAGACCGCAGGCCTGAATGGATTCGACCCCCTCAGGGGCCAGCGGGCATGGAAAACGTGTCAAGAGTGTCGAGCCTTCAGAGGCCTCTCTTCTCTTTCCATTCAGATATCAACATCGAGAAGAGGACATCGTCGGTGAAGTGCCCGAACTCGTCAAAATAACGTTGCCTGATCAAAATCCCTCTCTCTTGAACCCAAGGCTCTTGACCAACTTGATTGAACGCTTGTTCCGAGGCATGATGAAAACTTCTATCCTGTTGAGTTCCATCTTCTGGAAGCCGAAATCGATTACAGCATTCATCGCCTCGGTCATCATGCCCTTGCCCCAGTACTCTCTTGCCAGGTCATAGCCCATCTCGGCCTGATGAGACCATTCCTTGGAAGAGGACCACTTGTAGAAGCCCAGCGAACCGATAGGCTGCCCTTCACTCTTGATTGTTATTACCCATCGGAATCCTAGCCTCTCCCGGTACAGGTTGATCATGTCGCTCTTGAGCTGTCCCGGGCGGCCTCGATGTCCTTCGGACCTTGTTCTCCCCCTCCCCAGACAAGTTCGGGGCTCGAGAAGTGCTCAAGATACTATTGGGCATCCTTCATCGATGGCTTCCGGAGAATCAAGCGCTTCGTCTTGATCTCGGGAAACTTCCTGAAGGCCGTTCTTCTATTCATTGGGGATTCCTACCGGGCGAGGTGTTATGTCGCTTCCGTTCATTTGTCTAGATCATTATATTCATTGCGGCATTCCAAACCTGGCAGACGTGGAATCATTCAATTCCGAAATCCTGAGAGTGCAGAATTGGATACTAGTCAAAAGGATGATGCTGGATCCGACAGGGTCCGAACCACTGACTGAAGATCAATGCCGCAGGATTGATATCCTGAGAATGCGCCAACCCCCTTCTCATAATCTCATCTTCACATATTGATCGCTGATTGACTGGGGCTGAATGCGACCGCATCTAGGACACTGGATCGACGCTGATGCGAGAGCGTTTCAGCAATGTGAGCAGGACATGGCCTGGCCTGGTCGCGAATGCTCATGCACTTGTGGAGATTTCTTGGCCTTTGTGCCATATGCCCATGAGATTATCCAAGCGATAGTGATGAGCAAGATGATGACAATCATGACTAGAAACCAGTCCATAATCCTCTTCCTCCATGACACATACAGTGTTCCCTCCATATGGGCCTTTTTGAGGGATGCCCTTAAGCCATCGAGAGCGATTCGGAGATTCGGGAGTGGCGATTGATTTGACAATACCTCAACAATCCTCAAAGCCCGTGGTCACATATTTCTATTCTCCATCTATGATCGTTGTGCCACTCATTCTTGGAATCACAATGATTGTCGCGGGGATTGCGCTGATGGGGTCTATCCTCGGGCTGGCATTCTTAATCATTTGGGGTTGTGTCCTTCGCAGCGTCGTTCGCAGGTAGGCGACAGTTTTGTGTCTTCTTGTATCTGCCAGGGGAATCGACAGCGATAGCGTTGTATGTCGCAGTGGAGTTCTTGGCAGGAGTAGCTCTGGGATTCATAGGGGGTAGCAATATTGTATTCGAATCCAAGGCTATTGATTGGAGCCTTGTGGCAATTGCCATGTTTGGATTGCTGCTTATGATAGACTCATTTCTGCTCTATCGTAGAGGCCTTAGGCAAGATTTGGGAAAAGAGAAAAAGGTTTAGATCCGAGCACAATTCCGTTGATTGAAATCTGAAAAAGGACGTCTAGCTCGCATCGGGTTCATGGCCCCGTGGCCGCATCCAGCGTCCCCCTCTCAAGATAACTGGGAAATCAAGCTGAGCGATACCACAACCGCCAGAATCACGAGAAATATGACAATCCATGCCTTTGATGATATTGGTTTGGAGAGTCTGCTCGCTGTCATAACATTCTCCCAAGATCCAACACGAGGCACTCCACCCTTTTTCGGTTTGCGGCGGACCGCAGGATGGTTCTCTGCAGAGATCTCGGAGGTTGAGCCATTCGACATGGATGTTGAGTATAGCCCTTGGGGGTAATATTAACATCCATGGAAAACCGCTTCTACATTTGCAGTCGCATGTCGCCACTTCAAAGAAGTCATAGGGGGTTGCATAATCCCTTATGAGAAAGAGCCATAGGGGCGGAGCGGCAACGATATATTATGTCATTCCAGGACATATAGTAACGCGAAGAATCCGAGAATCAGAGCGACGAAGAAAAGGATGCTTTTCCAGCTGGTACTAAGTGCCACTCTAGAGTTTGCAAGCTGCGCATCTGTTTCTTTGTTTCTTGCCCTGTATGGAATCGGTGGAGGACCACTAATTACCGGCATCGATGTATGAGACTAGAACCATGCGACATAGTCTTTTCCCAGGAAATCCTTGCAGATAGCATCAAGAAAGAGGTTTGGCGAGGGGCAAAAATCCTCTGAAAGAATGACGGGTTTGCTACCTTTCAATCCGTCTCCTCGGCGAAGATGCCCTAACAATGAAGGGCATTCTGGGGTGTGAGCCAGTCGGTTTCGTGCTCTCTTACTCCACAGCGTCCACCATTTTGAGAAAAGGTCATAGGGGCGGAATGGCGTTAGGGGAGCTGAGGCAGGAATCTTGACGGAGGCGAAAAGCCCCCCATCTTCTGGTCGGATGGGAGGTTGGCTGGTAATCTTTGGGATTGCGGCTGCCACTCTTGGTTTTTTCCTCGCACTGTTGGTCGGATGGGAGATGCATGGAGAACTCTCGGATTCTCAGAAATTCGGTCGCGCACTCTTTCTAATAATCGCCGTAATAGGCGTCCTGATGGTCCTCTCAGGATGGTTCAAGATTAGAGCGAACAAGAAGTAAGGGGTTTAGCTCCGGTCAATTCCCCGCTGATTGAATCCGAGTCGTGACACACTGGCTCCTCAGGGGTTCAAATCCCCTTCGATTCGGCATAGCCTAGGAAATGAATTCGAGCGAACCGATATTCTCTGCCATAGGCTTGTAGATGAACATGATATGACACACAATCCCTTCTAAGAACGAATAGTCACCGACCAGAGCTAAAGAGAAGAAATCTCCATCATTTATGTATCCATTTCCGGAAATATCGGTCACATTGCAGAATATGATAGAGCCAGAGGGGCCAGTTGCATTCAAGGACTGTATGGTGGTCTCACCAGTGCTGAGTCCGTCTGTAGTGGGGTTCCAGTCCCAATGCACAGAATAGTAGGTCTCGGGATCATTGGGTTCAGCACTCATCATTATCGTGATGTCCATCCAAGGGATCTCAACCGAAGGAGGTCCATCAACCGAGAAGATTAACTCTGATTCGTTTTCCTGCAACAACGGACACTCCGGAACATTATCTTCATGGTTTGGATTCCGCACGATATACCATATGCCTAATCCTGCAATGATCACAGTTCCGATGACTGCAACTGCAATGATTAATGTCCCTGGTCGAATCCTTTGTTTCGGGAGACTGTTCGCCTTCTCGCTCACGGACGACTCACCCGAAAATGCATCAACATATCAGGATATCAAGATGAGCGTTCTACAATCCCTGCAATGAATAGCGGCCTTTTGGAATCCTTTCGATCCTAAGTACATGACACCTGCTATCAAAGAATGAGAAAAATACAAAGGGTTTCACTCTATCTTTCAATCCGTCTCCTCGGCGAAGATGCCCTAACAAGGGCATTTTGGGGTGCGCGCCAGTCAGTTTCGTGGTCCCTAATCCCATTCAGTCTGAACCCCGATGGAAGGGATCATAGACATGGAATAGGAATCTTCAAGCCACGAACAGCGATTTATGGTTGAGGAAATGGCGTTTAGATTGAGCAGACCTGTTAGACAATTCGCATTGGTCGCTGTGGTGGTTGGCATAGTGACCATTCTTGCGTTCGCAGCCTATGTTCTTGTATTCTCGACCATTACAGTGTCCGGCGTGGTGGACCACAAGACGATTGTTGGAATAAGGGACGACTGTCAGTACACCCTTGTGGTCATCGTTCCCTGGGGCATACAGGTCCAGGATTCAGCCCTTCAGAGTCTCTTCTCTGATAAGGATGTCAATTTGACGATTGACGAGTCATTGGAGTGGGATATCAGGTCTTGTGGATATGCAGAGATACGCTACCTAGCTAGCGTGAGATTGTCAACGGGAGACTCGGTCAATGATATTGAACCAGGAGGAACTCTCGCCTACTTCGTTAAGAGAGATGACTTCAACAAACTAGTATTCATTGATGATCACACAATCAGTGTAGAGAAGTTAGAATTCGCCACCATCAGAGATGTGGACTAGGGTTGGACGCCTCCTGATGTGCAGTCACGATGAATCCTGTGTAGAGAAATGAAAGAGGTTTGGGGGCATTCTTTCCAAATCTCAATTATCGCTGATTGAAAAATAGCCAGTAGGGCTATGGTGGGCCCAACCGGATTCGAACCGGTGATTACCTGCAATTTGACGCCTTCCCGGAGGAAAAGCGATGTCAAGCAGGTGTCATAACCGCTAGACCATGGGCCCTTGTGGAGAGCGAGATAAGGCAAGGGGTTCTATAACACTTTCTATGCCCCTACGCTCGGGCCAGTGTTCTGCGCGCCCTTTATGGGCCCAGGGAGCATTTCAGTGCTCGTGCCCAGGAATTGTAGCAGCACAATGGTCTATGCAGGCTCGGGCTCCTCGCACTCTTGGACGTGGCTCGCGGACCTGTTCGAGAGTCGCGGTATATTCAATGTAGTGTTCGCGAGCGAGAGCGATTTTCAGGACGGCATCGAAGGTTCCTATTCGAGAGTGATCCTATCCGGGGGCGACGGTCTTGAGGTCGCGGAAGCACTCAACGGCAAAGGTTTCTCAAACCTGAAGGGATTCATCAGAGACGGCGGTCATTACGTGGGCATATGCGCAGGCGCCTATCTCCCGTTGCCTTCCTCGATATCCCCATTCCAGCAGTTCAATATCTCGAAGACCAGGATCAGCAACATCCGACCCGGTATTTCTCTGGCCGAATCATCGACTACGAGATATGCTGTGCGGTACGGTAGCTGCAGCATATTCCATCCGGTAAGAGGAAGCGTTCTGTTGGATGTCCATGGCTCATCGGTCGTCGCTCCATTGTACGGAGGGCCAGTGTTCAAAGAGCCGGATGAGGACGAAGTCCTGGTCCGATATGCTGGATTGACAGATCAATTCACGACGAACATGTCGCATGACGAGGCGAAAAGTGTATTGGGTCGCGCACCCGCCGTCATAGGATGCCGCTTCGGTTCCGGAGAACTGTTATTGCTGGGGCCTCACCTGGAGCATCCCGATTTTCCCGAAGCGAACGATGTCATGCTCGACCTTATGCACATGGCTGGTAATGACAAATCGACTCGTATCCATGAGCAGCGGAAGACGAATCTTGACCGATCGATCGCCGATCTCAAAGTGGCCATTCTGGGCCTCGAGCACAGGTCGTTCGTCGTCGGTTCGAAGTTGTGGGACGGTGGTCGACTCATGGAGCTCCTCAACGCAATCGAGATCAGGAAATCCAGTGCCGATGGAGCAGTATCTGGCCAGGTCGACAGTCTCTTGAGAGCCGCGAGGGACGAGATACTCGGATCGTCATCACGCGACTTACAAGAGGTCGAGAGCGCTCCGTCGAACCTGGTCGAGGCTGCAAGACTGACGGTCAACGAGCACTTCTCCGCCAGAAGGTGACGAATATATATCGCTCGAATCTGATTAGAGCAGCGATGGCGACGGACAGATACCTGAGCGAGAGGGCGACTCTGTACGTGCCGTTCTTCTCATTCATCGCGCTGCTTTGCGCGGTGATCCTTCTCCTGCCGTACGAGACGGTGTACATACGCGACCGAACCTATCTGTCTCTGTTCCTGGTCGTTATAGTGCTGAGCGTCGCCGTGTTCTTACTCGGCACTCTGTACAACTTCCTCATGTGGATGCGGGGAAAGGGTATGACGACCACCCCTGAGCGTCGGCTCATCGGTTTCGCCAAGCTCGTCATGGTTGCCTTGGTTCACGGCCGCTTGATAAAGGCCACGCTCGCGTTCCTGAAGGATGCTCTCTACCTGTCCAAGCTGAAGGACAGGAGCGTCTCGCGATGGTTCATGCATCTCATGATCCTGGGCGGGTTCATGCTCATGTTCATTCTCGATCTAATAGTCACATTCTCGCTGGACATCATTAGATATCAACCGATGATCGACGAGAGTGGCTGGGCAAAGTTGTGGCTCCGTGACTTCGGTTTCGACCTTGTCGGGCTGATGATGCTGATCGGCCTGATCATGGCAGGTATCCGACGGTCGGTTCTGAAACCCAAGATTGTCAGGACCGAACTTCCAGATGCCGCGTCTATCCTCTTCCTGCTCGCGGTCGTTCTTGGTGGGTTCATACTCGAGGGCATGGGTATTGCAGGTGGCATACCTGGCCATGACCTGAATGTGGAATACTCGTTCGTTGGGTATACGTTCTCCCTGGTGATGCCCGCGTCGAGCGGTGATTGGTACGATGCCGCGTGGCTCGTGCATGGCGTCATGAGCGCACTATTGATCGCGTACATACCGTTCAGCAAACTCTTCCACATGATCGCGACCCCGATCGCGATCGAGCTGGAGCGCATGATGACCGACAAGGAGGGGAGTGCATGACGAAGCTGGACATCTCCAAGCTGGATGTGCTCTCGCTCATCAGATACGACGCGTGCACTCGATGCGGTGAGTGCACGGCCACATGCCCCACAGGTGGGGAAGCGCAGGATGACGAGTTCGTCACACCTAGGGGCAAGATATTGAGATTGCGTGAGTTCTACAAAGCCCAGTACGGGTTGAAGGCCAAGTTGTTCGGCCCGAAGGAGATCCCTCCTGATCAGCTGGCCGAGCTGTCAAAGCGGGCCTACGAGTGCACGATCTGCGGACAGTGCAAGACGGTGTGCCCCGCGCATCTGGACACCATCGAGATGTGGGAGAACATGCGAGAGTTCCTGGTGGCCAACGATCTCGGTCCGATGCCCGAGCATGACCAGCTGATAAAGAGCATCGAGAACTACGATAACCCATGGATGCAGCCGCGGACGCAGCGGTCACGATGGGCTCGTCGGCTCGAGAAGGATGTCAAGGTGAAGGATGCCTTGAAAGAGAGGTGCGAGGTGCTGTACTTCGTAGGATGCACGGCCGCCTATGACCCAAACATCAGGGAGATGGCTCTGAACACAGCCCGCATACTCTCCAAGGCCAACGTGGATTTCGGAACCCTAGGGAACGAGGAAGGATGCTGCGGCTCCACCCTCCTGAGGACCGGTTTGGTCGAGAATGCTCGCAAGATGGCAGAGAAGAACATCGAGATGTTCGAACGGGCCGCTCCGAGCATCATCGTCACCAGCTGTGCGGGATGCTACAAGACGATTCATCAGGATTATCCCAAGTTCGGGAAGGTGCAGCCAAAGGTGATGCACATAACAGAGATGGTGAACGAACTGCTCGATTCCGGAAAGCTGGTGCTCGACAAGAGGATAGAGCAGAAGGTGACATTCCACGACCCCTGTCACCTCGGCCGACACAACGGGTTGTACGAGGAGCCGAGGAGGATCCTGAAGCATGTGCCAGGACTCGAGCTCGTGGAGATGGAGCGGAACAGGTCGGAGTCGAGATGCTGCGGAGCCGGTGGCGGGGTCAAGACTGCATTTCCTGATCTAGCGCAGAAGATTTCAGACCTACGCATAGACGATGCCGAGAAGTCAGGCGCGGATATACTCACGACATCCTGCCCGTTCTGTTACCAGAGCTTGAAGACATCGATTGAGGCGAGGGGTTCCAGACTCAAGATGACCGACCTGATGGAGCTTGTCGCGTCGGCCTGCAAGGATTGATGAGCCCATGACCGAGACTTCGCCACCACAGGAGGAACGCCCATCCGACCGGGCTATCAACCGTTCGCGGAACCAAAGGCCAGTGGATCCAAGGCACTTCCTGCTCATGCAGAACAGGGCGATAGGTATAGTCGCCTTCGCGCTCGGCATTGCTGCGCTCATTGTCGGTTTCTTCCTGTCGATAATCGCAATGGTACTAGACAGCGAGACAATGTCATTGGTCTTCGTGCTGCTCGGTTTCCTCGCGTTCTCATGGGGCATGTACTATCGGTTCGTGGGTTTCAAAAAGAGATATCGGAAGACCTATGGATCTGACCCACGCATGCTCACAACGCTCGACCGTCCAGACATAATACTGAGCCCGATGTTCATGCTGGCGGGTGACGACCTCATCAGGGACGATTTCGGCAAGTGGGCAGCAGCGGTCGGAATAATCGTCACAGGTATATTCGTAGTGCTGGGCTACTGGCTCTTATCCAGCATACTCATGTGAGCCGTCCCTTCTTCTTTCTCCCTCTCTTTCGCAACGAGCATGAGTATCAAGAACGGTATCGCGAGAAGGAAGGCTTCCTGCGGTGAGAATCCAAGGTAGATCACCAGCATCAGGAGTCCTATGGCCCCCGCTCTTGCGATATCCAAGATGTATTCCCTTGTGATGACCGAATCGTTCTTCTTCTCCTCCATGGTGTCCGTCAGTATCGCGAACATGAATACCGGGAGGACGAAGCATGCGAACTCGAGTAATCCGTTGGCAAGGATGAACTCGTCCATGTTGGTCACCAATCCTATCAGTAATATGCACGGGATCGAACCGATTACGCTCAGCTTCAGGAAGAAGGACCTGTTCTGGATCTTGTCAGAGACCTTCCCGAGGATGATCCCCATTATGCCCGCGCAGAGTCCGAAGAGGGAGAACAGCGCTCCCAGCGAGACCTCGTCCTGGGAGAATATGTAGGCCACGAGCGTGACATCTATCCAGAATATCCCTTCGAATCCGCCCTCGCCGATGAGTGCTATGATATTCCTGCGCCCGACTGCCTCCAGCCGTATCTTCATGACCTGGTCCTTGGGTATGTGGTTCCTGTACGCGACCACGAGCAGCGCGGTCAACGATATGATCGCGATCCCGACGAGGTACAGGACCCTGTAGTTCCAAATGCCGATCACGATGCCCCCGAGGAGCGGCGCAATGAATCCTGCCAGGGGCCAGACGAAGAAGAACGCCCCGTACTTCACGCCTCTGTCGTTCTTCTCGGTCATCTGGGCCATCAGCATGTTGATGGGTGTCCAGAAGAACGGGTAGTATATTCCGAATGCTATGCCCACCAAGAGGCCGATCATCCAGCCGTTGTGGACCACCAGAAAGAGCGAGTATTCGATTATGAGCCACGCGAGTCCGAATATTATGGCGTTCCTCGGATCCATCCTCGGTCTGCGCGACATCCAGACGCTGATGGCTGCAGATATCGCGAAGCCGAGGCAGATGTAGATCGGCCCAGACCACAGGGGCATGTCGAGCTCGTTGTACAGATATATCATGCTGAAGGAAGCGGCAAATGTGTTGCCGAATGCGAGCATGGTCTCGATCAACATGAGACCAGCGAACGCGCTTCCCTTCATGAGCTCAGGGAATGATGACGGTCGTATAATACTTCTCCACGCGGTCAGCACTCGTCATCGCGAGAGAATTTCAGGAAATTCTGTTTCTTGTGGCCACCTGGCCCTCCCCTCTCCATGCGAGCCTTCTCTATGCACTTCTCGTCATCGCACAGGAATGCCGCGAACAAGAATCTCTTTGCTGGCTTCCCGCATATCTGACAGGTCTCGTCCTTAATCAATCGTCCGCCTCCTCTTTCTCCTGTAGTGTGGCGACTGAATATCTAAGCTTCCTCTTGCCCGCCTCAACCTTCGCGGACAGCAGCCTCCTGCCGAGCTTCGATCCTGCGAGGACCGCATAGAACTCGAGGTCTGCGCCGCATTCCCTGCATGTCCCCATCGACCCTCGGACCTTGGCCTCGCAGACAGGGCATGAATCGATGACCGAGAGCCTCTTGGAATCCCTGGTCGTGCCCCACATCAGGGGGTTGGTCTGCTGTTCTTTGGACGGAGCATCAGATACCAGCCGTTTGATCAGTTCCGGCACGCTGAGCTCCTTTTCCTCCTCTACTGGGAACTCGACCTCCAGTGCGGAGCTGAACGAATGCACGAACCTCGGGGCTATCCAGACGAAGTCGGTGTGCTTGTTCTCCCTCGCGAAATTGCGTAGCCTCTGTCTGTTGATGTATGCTCTGCCGGAGTCGCCCAGTCCATATATCTCGCACAAGATCCTGAGGTCATCCTCGTCGCTGAACAGCTGGACATCCCCTTCCGTCACCATCTCTATGTGGTATCTCTTGTACAATATGTATGAGTAGACCATCAGCACGATCGCCGCGAATGCCGTGATCTGGTACGGGTCGCGTCCCGTGCTGATGAGCATCGTTGCGACGGTGACCACTGCGAGAGCGAGTATGAGAGAGAACGCTCCCCACGCTTGTTTCGCGTCCATTCTAACTGTACATGGAGCAATCGGCGTCTAGAAAAACCTGTGGTCTGTGCTATACCTTCTGAACGGACATCGAGAAGTCGACGGACCTGACCGAGTGGGTCAACCAGCCAACCGATATGATGTCCGCTGCATCGGCATAGAGTGCTATGTTCTCAGGCTTCATGCCACCCGAAGCCTCGATGATCACGTCCGGGCACTTGTCCTTCAGCACCACGTACAATGCCCTCGCATCGGAAGGTGAGAAATTGTCTAGCATTATGATGTCCGCTCCGGCATCCAGCGCGCTGAACGCATCCTTCTCGTTCTCAACCTCGATCTCGATCTTCTTCGTGAAGCTGGATTTCCTGGCTCTCCTGAGCGCTTCCTTGACGCCACCTGCGAGCATGATGTGGTTGTCCTTGATCAGGATCGCATCGTTCAATCCGAACCTGTGTGGATCACCGCCTCCGAGGACCACCGCCTTCTTCTCGAACTCCCTGAACCCCGGTGTGGTCTTCCTCGTCGCGGCTATCCTGATGTCCGGGTTCCTGCTGCGACATTTCTCCAGCAACTCGTTCGTGACGGTGGCTATGCCGCTCATCTTCATCAGGAAGTTGAGTGCGAGCCTCTCGCCCGAGAGTATGGATCTTGCGGGTCCAGACACGCTCAGCACGAAATCCCCTTTCTTGACCGGGGCACCGTCGCTTCTGCGCATGACCGCCTTCGCACCGAGCTCCTTGAACACCTCGGACGCCTCCGCGGCCCCGGCTAGGATGCACCGCTCCTTCGCGATTATCCTTCCCCTGGCCTTCTGATCCGGAGGTATGAGCAGCTCCGATGTGATGTCCCCTGACCCTATGTCCTCTCGCAGGTAATCGTGGATCTTGGACCTCATGCATTCTGTCGTAGAGATATGACCCCTAATAATCCTTTCACCCTAAGGCTCAGAGATTGAACTTCTCGCCATTCTTCGGCAGAAGCACCTCGAACCCTTCCTTGGTGAGGTCGTCCGCGAGCGGTTCCCTGTGGTCCCCGTGGCACAGGACTATCTTCTCAGGGGAGCACTCTTTGGCGAACTTGAATAGGTCATCGTGCCCCGCATGGGCCGAGAAATCGAATTTGACGACCTCGCATGCCACCTTCTCCGTGATCCCCTGGAACTCCATCGTGCCCGTATCGAGCAGTTGTCTGCCATTGCTCCCCTCGACCTGATAGCCAGTGAGCAATATGGCGCTCTTCGGGTCGTTCCTGACCCCTTCCACATACCCGAGCACAGGCCCTCCGTCCAGCATCCCGCTCGTGGTCACGATGACCTGACCCTTGTGCGCTCGCGCGCGGGCCTTGTAGTTCCTGACCTCGTTGGTCCTCGAGATGGCCTGTCTCAACCTCTTGATCGACTTCACATATTCGGGGTTGTCGAGGTAGATGCTGTTGACGGACTTACCCATGCCGTCCAGCCAGTATTCGAGCTTGCTGTCCTTCAGGAGCAATAGCATCTCCTGGCTCCTGCCGACCGCGAACGAAGGCACTATCGCCTTCCCTCCCCTGTCGACGACCTCGTGGACTTTCCTGATGAACTCGTACTCCGTCTTGTTCCTGTTCGGATGGTTCCTGCCGGAGTAGGTCGATTCGATTATGAGGTTGTCGCACTTGACGGGCTTCGCGCCGCCCACCAGGCGAGTGTCGTTCGTGTGAATGTCACCCGTCACGAGCGTGGTCCTCTTCCCACTTATCTCGTACATGGTCGCCCCCGGGATGTGCCCTGCCGTGTGCGCAGTGACATGAGTGGAACCGACGACCGTTTCCTCTCCGAAAGTGATGTCGTTGAATCTCCTCGAGGCGATCTTGACCTCGCCCTTCCCATACATCTCAGGGTATCCCTCTGAAGCGGCAACCTTTATGCTGTCCTCCATGAGGAGCTCACCGACCATCTTGGACGCCCTGGTGGCTGTGATGTCGATGTCATATCGTGCGGTCAGCCAAGGTATCATCCCGCAATGGTCCAAGTGCGAGTGCGTCAGGAATACGCGGTCGATTGGTGGTGCGGGTTTCGGGTACTTCGGCGGATCCGCAGCCGTCATGCCGTAGTCGAAGAGCATGCGCGCTCCTTCCTTCTTCAGATATATCCCGAGCCTTCCGACCTCATCGCCGCCGCCCAGGAACTCACACTCGATCGGCATAGTGCAGGCCAATGGTCTCATCTATAATATGCTTGCGCCCTTGTCCGAATAGCCACGCTCAGGGTTCCCCAATGACCTTGACGACGATTTCTCGCGCCCTGGGCCTCACATCCAGCTCGAGGAACACGATCTGCTGCCAAGTACCGAGGATGAGTCTTCCATCCTCAACAGGGACCGTCAGGGACGGTCCAACGAAGGACGCCCTCACATGCGAATGTCCATTGCCGTCCCCCCATCGGTTGTGATGCTCGTATTCCTCGTCCTTGGAAAACAGCCTGTCCATCGCCTCATGCATGTCCATGACCAATCCTGGCTCGTATTCTATCGTCGTGACGGCGGCGGTGGAACCTGCGACGAACACGCACGCCAGGCCGTCCGATATCTTGGATGCGGTCACTATCTCCTGCACCCTGCCAGTGATATCGACGATATCGTCGTTAGCGTCGGTCTGCAGCTTGATCCTGCTCGAGAACGCAGCCATGGTCTCTTCCCGTAGGCGGTAATGGCGCTGATGTTGATAAATGATGCATAGTTCGATGAACGTACTATGTCAAAACCCAGGAAATCCGGTACGTACCGCGAGGATGATGTACATGTCAGGAAGAGATATATAATGGATGATTACAATAGCGTCCTCTCATGGGTCCCGCGGACATTTACGGCGGTAGACACATAAGTGCTCACACGAACGACGCGCGCGTTTGGATAGCCTCGTCGTTCCGAGTGTTTTTGATCAAGACTGGCATCGAGAAGGCTGGAAGCATAAACCGACTTGCTCGAGAGATGGGGTATCGCTCGAGGATACACCCTGGCTGGAGTGTGAGGCAGATACTCGTGGGCGAACAGCCGTTCCCCTACGACCGTCTCATGAAGCTCTCGGATTACATCGGCTATCCCATCGAAGATGTCCTGAAGTACAGGACTGAGCCTCAGAGAGTCACGCCCCAGAATACGAATGACGCGCTGATGAAGCACGGTCTCTGGTGCTATCATGTTGCCAGGATGAGACTGAGGTAAGCGTGCGAGAAACGGCTCGTCTCGAAACCGTTTGATCCCAGCTGCAGCGCCCCGGTTTTCCTACATAAACAATATATAGGCACAATGAAGTGTTGTTGAATATGGCCATCGAATTTGAATTGGCTCTGGTAATCCTCGTCGTTGGGATATTCATGCTGTTGGCAGAGGCAATGTCGCCAGGGTCATTCATAATCGTGCCGGCGACGGTACTCGTCGTCCTAGGTGGCGTGGGATTGCTGTATCCCGATTGGCTGGTCACCTGGTACGCACCGGTCCTGGCACTCGTGGTGTTGGTGCCGATGACACTGGTCACGATCAAGCTCTACCAGAACCTGGCCCCGCCCGGACCTCCTGAAACAACGGTTGCAACATCGCTCATCGGCAAGATCGGGGTCGTCGAGAGAGAGGTGCTCCCGGATTCGTTGAAAGGGAAGGTGCGCGTGGCCAACGACACTTGGAGCGCAACGTCATCGAAGGTAATCCCTGCGGGGAGGAAGGTCATCGTCCGGGACAGCATGGGCGTCCATGTGGTAGTGGAGGAGCTGCCCACGGTCGTGGAGAAGGCTCCGTGAGCTTTCTGGATATGTGATATCGATATTGGAGGAGGATTTGGAATGGCAGTAGGGACAATCATAGCATTCGTCATACTGATGGTCATCGTGGCCCTGGTCATATTGACGAACGGGATCAAGATCATCAGACCGTACGAGCAGGGTATCTACATGAGCCTGGGTAGGTACATGAAGATACTGGACCAGGGTTTCAATTGGGTCCGTCCGCTGATAAACGAGGTCATCAAGATCGACCTGAGGACCCAGGTGCTAGACGTTCCGAGGCAGGAGGTCATAACGAAGGACAACTCGCCTACGAACGTCGACGCGATCATCTACATCAAGGTAATCGATCCTAAGAAAGCGTTCTTCGAGGTCACGAACTATCGCACAGCGACCATATACCTCGCGCAGACAACCCTTAGATCCGTCATCGGTGACATGGAGCTGGATGAGATACTCTCTAACAGGGAGAGGATCAACACTCACCTCAGGGACGTCCTGGACGAGGCCACGGACAAGTGGGGCGTGAAGGTCGAGGCGGTCGAGATCAGAGAGGTCGACCCCGCGGGCAAGGTCAAGGACGCGATGGAGGAGCAGACATCCGCGGAGAGGTTGAGGAGGGCAGCGATCCTAAGAGCGGATGGACAGAAGCGCGCCTCTATCCTCAACGCCGAGGGTGATAAGCAATCCCGTATATTGCAGGCTGAAGGTCTGAGACAATCAAGGATACTCGAGGCCGAAGGCGCCAGGCTAGCGATAATACTGGAGGCTCAGGGTGAGGCCCAGAAGCTGAGGGTGATATCCGTCGGTGCAGCCCCGCTCGACTCGAAGGCATTGACCGTGCTGTCCCTTGAGGCCCTTAAGAATCTGAGCAACGGACAGGCGACCAAGATCATCTTCCCGTTCGAGATGACGAGACTGATGGATGGTGTTTCCGAGTACCTCGGTGTCGGCCGTCTGACCCCGCAGCGTGAGGTCTCGAACATCGCAGACATTGAGAGATCGGTCGGCAAGGCCGACGACGTCCTCGGTCCTATCCCGAAGCCGGAGGAACTCCGAAGGGACATGAAAGCCATCGAGGATGTTCTGATCCAGGAGAAAATCGATGCCGAGAAGATCGCTGATATCGCCAAGAAGGACAAGATGGCACGGGTCGGCCATAAGGCGGCTGACGACGAGTAGGTCTTCTTGGTTAGGAGTCAAACCCTTTCCGCTAAACCTCTTGCTTTCTATCCATTTCAACACTTTGAGAGCAGGTCCTCTGCCGCCTCGCGGGCGCTCTGGAGCACCTTCTTCTCGTCGACCGTGACGACCTCATGGTTGAGCACTACGAACCTTCCATCGACGATGGTGTCCCTGACCGATGCGCCTGCAGATGCGTATGCGAGGTTCGCGACCGCATTGTCCAGTGTGGTAGGTGTCATGCCTGGGGTGTCACAGTCGATTATGACGATGTCTGCCTTCTTCCCGGGCACGATCGAGCCCAGATCCTTCTCCGCACCCAACGCCTTGGCCGCGTCTATGGTCGAGAGGTCGAGGACCTTCTGAGCTGGCAGAACGGACGCATCCCATCTGTGCGCTTTGTGCATGAGCGATGCGAACTTCATCTCGAGGAACATGTCGAGCCCGTTGTTGGACGAACAGCCGTCCGTGCCAAGGGCGACGGTGACGCCGTTCTCGAACATCTCGGGAAGGGGAGCGACACCCCCGCTCGCGAGCTTCATGTTGGATGTGGGACAATGAGCTACGGACACTCCGGCTTCGGCCAGCTTCCTGATCTCGTTTATGGTGAGCCAGACCCCATGGGCAGCGACATCCCCCTTCGAGAAGAAGCCGATGTCTGCGAGATGGTCGCAGGGCCTCTTCCCCTTGACCTTCTGATACTCGTATACCTCGTACCTCGTCTCGGACAGGTGGAAGTGACAGAAGGTCTTGGTCTCAGCTGCGAGCTCCTTGGAGCTCATCAGGGTCTCGTCAGAACAGACATAGACTCCCTGAGGCGCGACCACTGGGGTGACCAATCTTCTTTCCTTGTGGTCTCGTATGAACTTCTCGCAGTTCTTGATCGGGGCACCCTTCTGAGTCGTGAACTGCTCGTCCAGGACGGCCCATCCTAGGTACCCCCTTATCCCTGTCTCTTCGACGCTCTTCGCTATGACATCCTGATGATAGTATATGTCGAGGAAGGTCGTGGTGCCAGTCCTGGCCATCTCGAGGCATCCCAGGCTCGCGCCGACACCGACATCCTCCGCGGTCCGTTTGGAGTCCACGGCGAACGTGCGCTCGAGGAACCCCTCCAGCTTCACATCGTCGGCGACGCTGCGCATCAGTGCCATCGAGACATGCGCATGACAGTTTATCAGGCCGGGCATCACGATGCATCCGCTGGCGTCCAGGATGTCGTCTGCCTTCCGGTCCACCTTCCCAACCTGGGCTATCCTGTCCCCCTCGATGAGAACATCCCCTCTGAATATCTGCCTGTTCGGGTCCTGAGTCACTACGATGCCGTTCTTGATTAGAGTTGACAGATGCGCTCACCTCTGGCTGCGGAAGGGTATTAAAGGGACCAAGCATTAAGGTTTGTTAGTCATGGTGCGTATCACTTTTCTGGGAACTGGCGGAGGCAGGTTCGCTACCATATATCAGGCCAGGGCGACGGGCGGCATATATATAGAGGATGAGCGGAACATGCATGTCGACCCGGGGCCGGGAGCCCTCGTGCAAATGCGTTCGATTGGCCTCGATCCCATGAAGACCAACGCCATCCTGGTGTCCCACTGCCACCCGGACCATTATATGGACGCCGAGATACTCATCGAGGCGATGACCGAAGGTGGGACCAGGAAGCAGGGCATACTGATCGGCAGCAGGAGCGTCATCGAAGGCAATGGTGATTTCGGACCTGCGATATCCAAGTATCATCTGGCCAAGCCACGGCATGTCAAGATAATGGAGCCGTTCTCCAAGATGACCCTGAAGCCGTTCGAGGTATGGGCGACCCCGTCGGCTCATTCCGACACGAGCTCCGTGGGGTTCAGGATACAGACCTCCGGCGGCATCGTGTCATACATATCGGACACGCAGCTGCTCGAGCAGGTGATCAAGGCCCATAAGAAGTGCAGGATACTCATAGCGTGCGTCACGCGCCCTCTCGGGCAGAGGATACCGCATCATCTGAGCACCGAGGACGCTGGATACCTCATAGAGAAGATACGTCCTGAGATGGCGGTCATCACGCACTTCGGCATGCGCGTCATACAGGAGAACCCGGAGACACAGGCCAAGTGGATCGAGAACAGCTCCGGCGTCAGGACCGTCGCGGCCCGTGACTTCATGTGCCTGGAGTTCGAGAAGGACGGTATCGAGGTCAGCGACCGGATAAGACTGTCTCCTGATAGATAATCAGAGCATCCGAGCGCGTGTCCTCTCATCCGTAATGCCTGCATCTCCCTTCTGCGCATCGTTCATGTTGTTCCTCATGCACAGGTCGCATGCAACAATCATCCCTCTGAATATCTGGCAATCCCTATCAGAACACATTGTGTGATCCCATCCCCTTGAATCGCGTGATTGCAGTCTGGGATATTAAATCTTGAGACATCGTCCTGAGTCTGCGCGTGCATTTCCTGCGGAAGGGTTATCTAACGCCCGCGGGATAGGCGCGGCTGATGCCTGTCAAACTGGCGGATCATGAGGTCGCCGAAATAAGTGCACATTGCATGGGATCACCCATGACCCTGGCGATCATCCGTACGACGGAGGCGCCGACCGAGTTGGGCTCCCTCTTCGAAAGCATAGCGTCAGCATGCTCGCTGTCTTTCAGGAGGAACATGTGGTCCCCTTCTTCCGATTTCGGATTCGCCGAACTATATTCGAACGGGAGAATCGTCGTCGTGTTGTATATCGGAGGGACGAATACGGAACTCGTAAGCGTCTCAGAGACCGATGAAATACACCTGAAGGAACTAGAGGACTCGATATCAGCGTCAAATATCCTGTCGTCCACCATAAGGGACGGCCTCTGACATACGAAATACATCCTCTCGATACTAATCCAGACCTATCTGGATAGTATGGGAGAAACGCTCATATATACCATCTCGACTAGGCTCTTTTTGGTGTCTTAGGTTGGTGGCTCAACTTTCCTCCTAAGCAAGAAGTTTTGACAATCCCCACCACACCGACCGAAAGACACCATCCTTCCTTTCCATCCTGATTTTGTGGTCGAGCGATATGGCACGAATGTGCGTCATTCACGCATGTCCGATATTCGTCAAAGAATTTTCAATCGTTCCATCCGACTCTCTTTATTATCCCAGGGGCCAATCACTGAGGCGATGTCCATCGAGACGGAGATCCTCACGAAGTGCAGACCGACTGCAGCCCAGGACCGCAAGGTGCATGACGCCGCCAGCGAGCTCACGGAGATGGTCCTGAACGAGGCGCGGAGAAGACACGCGCACATCGAGATCATGCTCGTGGGCTCGGTAGCGAAGGGGACCCATCTGAAGGACCCCGACATCGACCTGTTCATGCTATTCCCCGAGAGCACTCCATTGGAGACGCTCAAGGAGAAGGGGCTGGAGATCGCGAGGAATGTCATCACAGGTAGGGAACATTATGCGCAGCACCCCTACGTCCGGGGGCATTTCATGGGGTTCCAGGTGGACCTCGTCCCAGCCTTCAAGATACGCGACACCCGAATGAAGATGAGCGCGGTCGACCGCACGCCATTCCACACGAAGTTCATAAACGACAATCTATCACCTGCACAGACCGACCAGGTCCGTCTTCTGAAACGGTTCATGAAAGGTATCGATTGCTACGGTGCGGAAGCGAAGGTCCAGGGGTTCTCGGGCTATCTGTGCGAGCTGTTGGTCATTCGCTTCGGGAGCTTCCACGAGGTGCTCGAGTCGGCGACGGGATGGACATCGGGGAAACATATCGAGCTGCCCGAATACCCAGGGGAGTCCTTCAAGGAGCCCTTGACCTTCATTGACCCGGTCGACCCTGGCAGGAACGTGGCCTCCGCGGTCTCCATCGAATCGCTGGTCCGCTTCGTCAGAGCCAGCAGGGAGTACATGGGTCATCCCTCCGCAGGATTCTTCTATCCTGCCGAGCGGAAGACATGGCGTCCAGACCGGCTGACGAAGGTGGCTGGGAAGAGATTGGATGAGATGGTCGCAATCAGCATGCCCAAGCTGGACCTCATCGACGATGTACTGTATCCTCAGTTGAGGAAATCACTGGTCTCCGCCGAACTGTTGCTCAAGAGGAACGATTTCGAGGTGGAGAAGTCGTCCGTGTTCGTCGGGGACAGGGTGGATCTACTCATAGAGCTCTCATCCAGCAGACTGCAGGAGCTCAGGATCCACAGAGGACCACCGGAGTATTCTGAGAACGCTTCGGAGTTCCTGGAGAAATGGCGTTCGAACGGGCTCTCAGAACCGTACATAGAAGACGGACGATGGTTCGTTCATGTGAAGCGAGAGTTCACACGCGCCGACTCCCTCCTCAGAAGCAAGATCAAGGACCTGAAGCTTGGCAAGGACGTCAAGAAGTTAGATGACATATCCGTCGTGAGTGGTAAGACGCTCGCATCAACAGATTACATGCCTGCGCTGACCCAGCACTTCGACGACCGCATGCCATGGGAACGCGATGAATGAGTATGCCCCTGTCGCAGGGGCCTCAGACCACAGGTATCGCCGAGACAGGCGTGAATATAGTCACGTTATCGACCTCGTCCACGGCCTCGATCGTGAATGACAGTCCTCCGCCCGAAGACAGATCAGCGCCATCTATCTGATACCCGTATCGGTGATTCCCCTCGTATGTCATGGGTATGTATGTGCCGCTGCCGATGACGATCTTCACTGTCGCCAGGTTGCCGTTGTCCGCTATCCTGGCGGTTATATTGACCGTATAATTGGACGACGCATGGATTATTGTGCCGAGTACGACCTCGTCCCTGGGCACCCATGCATAGCTGCCTGCGTTGTCTACGTATTTGTAATCGATCGCGGCATAGTTTTCCCCGTCATAGACCCAGACGACTACATCCCTGACCGAAGGGTCTGCATGGTCCGCGAACGGATAGTTGAAGAGGAGTACCCATATGGCCAGGAAAGTGAAGAAGAACCATATGACATTGCCCGCCCAGTTCTTCTTCTGGAACTGGGTCGTGTCCACCTTCATCACCGAGTAGAAGAATTTGAGGGAGAACAGACCTGCTATCACTACGATCAAACCGATGAGCGCGAGGTCCTCATCCAAGTTGGATATCAGTCCCGCTATCAGTCCGAACAACGCGGCGTATCCAATCGTGAACAGCACGGTCCTCGTGTCTCGGAGTTCCTTCTGCAGGAACTCCTTCTCATCGAACTCAGGAGGTTTGAATTCATATTCCTCTTTCTCCTCCTTGTCCTTCTTCCTCTTCTTGGCCATTCTTTCCCTCGAAGAACGAATCTGGTTTAATACCTTTCGGTGGCCATCGTGCCTGATTCACGATGACTGGACCGTCCTGCGACAGACCGTATAGGACCATTTTCGCATACCTCCAATCAATACCCTTATAAACGGTCCGGCTGGTTTTGATTCAGAAGGTGTTTGATCACTATGTCCGAGGAGGATATCGAAAAGCTCCCTGGTGTTGGTCCAGCGATCTTTGAGAAGCTCAGAGAAGCCGGCTATACAGATGTCATGACGATTGCCGTTGATTCACCCAAGAATCTGGCCGAGGTTGCCGAGATAGGGGAGTCCACTGCCTCCAAGATAATCGCGGCTGCCAAGAAAGCTGCAGATGTCGGTGGATTCGAGACCGGGGACATCCTGCTCGAACGCAGGAAGAGCATCTCCAAACTGGGCTCGAACTCGAAAGCGTTGGACGAACTGATGGGGGGCGGATTCGAGAGCCGGGCGATCACGGAATTCTTTGGCGAGTTCGGGTCCGGCAAGTGCGTCTCCGGTCAGACCGAGCTGGTGTATTCCTGCTCAGGCGCCGTACGTGTCGAATCGATTGCCAAGATGTACGAACGCTACGCGAGCGATCGCTCAAGGCCGTTCGATTCCGGTGAGATGGCCTCGCTGGACGACATCCGCGTGCCGAGCCTGTCGGAGGGCGCATTGGCGAATGTGCCTGCTGCGGCGATATATCGAGAGCGCGTCTCCCGGATGTTCGAAGTCGTTACCCAAGGTGGTCGGGTCCTTGAACTCACGGGTCCGCATAGATTATTCGCCATGAGGGATAGTGAGATCGCGTGGACTCCGACTTCCGCGCTTAGGCCCGGGGACATGGTAGCTACTCCAGCGAGCAAGGACTGCTACGATGATGATGGATTCATCGAGCGTCGGGACCTTCTTTCATGGGACGAGATCCGTGCAGTGCGCCCATTCATCCACGACGATTATGTCTACGACCTGGTCGTCCCTAAGACGCACTCGTTCATAGGTGGCAATCTTCCCACAGTCCTTCATAACACTCAGCTATGTCATCAGATGGCCGTGAACACCACAAAGCCCGTTGAAGACGGTGGGTTGGACGGTCACACGATGATAATAGACACGGAGCAGACCTTCAGACCTGAGAGGATCGTCCAGATGTCTGAAGCGCAGGATTTGGACCCCGAGGAGATCCTGAAGAAGATACATGTCGCGAGGGCCTTCAACAGCCATCATCAGACCCTGTTGGTCGACAAGGCCACAGAACTATCAAAGGAATACCCTGTGCGTCTGCTTGTGGTCGATTCGCTGACTGCTCATTTCCGTGCTGAATACATAGGTAGAGGAGCTCTTGCGGAAAGACAGCAGATGCTCAACAAGCACATGCATGACCTCCTGCGGTTCGGGGACCTGAACAACGCGGTGATAGCGGTCACAAACCAGGTGTCTGCGAAACCTGACGCGTTCTTCGGAGACCCCACCAGGCCGATAGGCGGTCATATAGTGGGCCACACCGCGACATTCAGGATATACCTGCGGAAGAGCAAAGGCGGCAAGAGGATCGCGCGGCTCATCGACTCGCCCAACCTACCTGAGGCGGAGGCGGTGTTCATGGTGTCAGAAGGTGGAATATCCGACTGAGTCGAAGGATTAAAGCATACGTGTGCATCTGGCAGACGCGTGAAGCTGCTGTTCGAGCTGTCCCTGGAATGCGAGTCTCTCGCCCGCTCCGAGGCGAAGGCGGTCACCTCGATCATGGACGCTGATCCTCGCGTAGTGGCGGAGGACGACGGCATATTGGTGCTGGAAACGTGCGCTGATCCAAAGCGATTGGTGGATCGACTCGCCTTGTGTCATCATATATCCGAGTTCAAGGGATCTTCCGATCTTGTGGACATCGACGCATTGGCGGAGGAGACCGATATCGAAGGTCCTATCCGGGTGAGGGCGACCAAGGTGGGTCTGCCAAAAGCTGGACTTGACCTGCAGGAGCTGTCTCGCAGGATTGGTGGCATAGTCGGCAAGGGCCGTGGTGTCGATCTCCATTCGCCTCGGTCCGAGCTGAGGATCGTGTCATCGAACCGTCTATACCTGGGACGGTTGATCGGCTCGATAGATCGCCCATCTTTCGAGAGGCGCAAGAATAGGTACCTTCCTTTCACGTATCCCATATCGGTCCACCCGAAATTCGCGAGGGCTATGGTCAACCTTACTCGCGTTAGCGATGGAGGAGGTGTCCTGGATCCGTTCTGCGGGACGGGCGCAATTGTCACCGAAGCGGCACTGGCTGGTCTGAATGCCATCGGTTCGGACCTATCCGAGGACATGATATCCGGAGCGAAGCGGAACATGGCCCATTTGGGAGTTGGTGCTGATTTTTTCGTATGCGACGTGGGGCATCTGAAAGATGTAGTCGGACGTGTGGATGGCATCGCAACCGATCCTCCATATGGTCGTTCCACCAGCACGAACGGTGAAAACCTCGATTCGTTATATGTCCGGTCACTTGCCTCATTCGGAGAGGTGCTCGAGAAAGGGTCACGCGTGGTACTCGCGAAGCCTGATGAATCCATGATCTCATCCGTGGATGGATTTGAGACTGTAGAAACGCACCCACTATGGGTGCATCGTTCACTGACTCGGCATTTCTCGGTCCTGGAGCGTCTCTGATATCACTCGATTACCATGGATATGATAATCTCTTCGAGCGGCAAGCCCTGGTAAGTCGATTCTATCGTTGCGTACTGCGTTCCCAAGGTCGCATCATCCAATACGATGAACTCGGCGACGAGGGTGATGTTTCCCTCCGCAGGGATAGTGATCTCCAAGCTTGATGAGGTCCAGTTCGATTCATCTGAGCCGACCACACCGATTACCGCTGCGACATATGCTGGCAGGTCTCTTATGGATATGGTTATGGTGACATCGACGATGCCAGTGTTATTGACCTGGATCGTGTAATCGGCGCTTGATCCGACTGGTACCGTCTGTTCGTCGTCCTGCAGCGAGAATGTCAATGATGGCAGGATGACATTGAAATGGAAGTCCATCGTACCCGTATAACTGGCCACCTCTTCTGAGGCCGGTGCCGATCCTTCGATTGAGACCGTATAGTTTCCTATGGGGGTGTTCAGGTCCGATTCTATCATGACGTTCATCGTAGCATTTTGCGAGTTATTCAGCACGAGTGGGTAGACATCGGAATACGCGTAATCGGGATCAGTGGATAGTTTGAACGAGACTGACCACCCCTGTGGTGATGACGCTTGCTCGAAGGAGATGTTGTTCTTCGTGTTACCGAGATTCTCGACGAAGATGGTGAATATCACGGATTCACCTGGGATGATTGTGACATTTGTCGAATGATCCATGGATTCCATGCTGTACGTGTAATCTGGAGTTATTATCGACATGGGTACTGGGACGAACGCGATGATCAATACGACGAACGCGAAAGCGCCAATGACCTTCCTCTTGCGATCGAGCTTATTGATGTCATTGAGGGGCGGTGGGTGCTTCGAGCCCAGGAATAGGATCAGTATTGCGAAGAACATCCAAGATATGTAGAACATCGCCATCGCGATGAGTGCAATGATCGTGACCCAGCTCGCATACTTGGCCTTGTTGCCGAGGAGGGCCCTTGCGATGTGTCCGCCATCAAGCTGACCTGCGGGAAGCAGGTTCAAGGCGGTTACGAGGAATCCTACCCATGCTGCGAACGCGGTCGGATGAAGGAGATAGTCTCCCTTGATAGGGAATAATTGCTCGAGCCACAGATAGATCATTGGAAACGAGATGCTTGCCACGCTGCCAGTGCCCAGATCCTCTGGAATCGGGCGAGCCTCCGCATTCGTGAGTACGAGTCCAAGGATCGCGAGAGGTATGGCCACTGCCAATCCAGCAAGCGGTCCTGCGACACCTATCTCAAGAAGGGTCTTCCGGTTCGGTATCGGATCCCGCAGGGATATGAACGCTCCAAATGTCCCCAATGGTGGGATCGAAGGTATGAAGAAAGGCAGTGACGCAGCGACCTTCCTCTTGCGTGCCATGAAGAAATGGCCCAGCTCATGAACTCCCAAGATGGCCATCAATGGCAGCGTGAACACGAGTGTTCCCATGAGTATATTCTCCACGGTGAACGTCTCGTTCCCAGGCACATCCGCATAAGATGTCCAGTCGAGTACTCCGGCAAGCATCATCGCGAGGAATGTGATGACCAACATCGCCAGGTTGACGTAGATGCTCTTGTACTTGGCGGGAGGTTTTCTCCCCACCATGATGATGTGCTCGCCCTTATCGTAGGTCACCATTGGGATGAATCCGTGAGGTGCCATCTCCTCTCGTAGGGTCTCAAATTCTACTTCCAATATGGATTCATCGATCTTGCAGAAGAACTGCACGACGTCATAGCTGATGCGTACATCGTAGACAGGGAAGTGCCTGGCCACCAGACTCTTCACGAATTCTATCTCTTTTGAAGCATCTGGCGGGGCGGATTGTACCATAGTATTCTGCCCAACATGGCATCACTACATAAGACTTTGTACGTAATCCCACAGCCAGCATTTGAGAAAAGTCTTATATCCGGGCAATATCTGACATCATTGATGGCGAATCGGATTGAGCGGAATCCCATTGAAGGTCTGTTCCGTCTGCTCAGGCCCGCGAATTGCCTCATGGGCGCAGCCGGGGCATTGCTCGCGTCGATCATATGCGCGGGGCCCGAAGGATTCCTCGATTATGGCTATGAAGTGCTCTTCTCGTTGCTCGTGGTCATGTTGTTCACAGGTGCCGGGAACTCGTTGAACGACTATTTCGATCGGGAGATCGACAGGATAGCTCACCCTGAACGTCCGATCCCTCAAGGGCTGGTATCACCAAGATCCGCGTTGATGCTCTCGGTGGCGTTCTTCTCGGTGGCGACCATTCTCAGCTCCTTCATCAACCTTTGGGCCGTCGGTATTGTTCTCACATCGGTCCTATTCATGATATCATACGAGGTTAGCCTGAAACGCGAAGGGCTTGCAGGAAACCTCTCGATCAGTTGGCTGACGGGCGCTCTCTTCCTGTTCGGTGGCGCGGCAGTGGATCAGATGGAAGTCGCATGGATATTGGGCGCTTTGGCTTTCCTCGCAACGCTTGGTAGAGAGATCGTGAAGGATATTCAGGATATAGAGGGTGACAAAGGAATCCGGCTGACTCTGCCGATGAGGATCGGGCCGAGGAAAGCTGGATTCGTGGCATCATTATCGTTCATCGGTGCGGTCATGCTGAGTCCAGTCCCCTACTTGCAGGATCTCCTGTCGATATACTATGTGCCCATCGTACTGGTTTCGGATGCAATCTTTATATATTGTGCGACGGTTCATTTCGCCGACCCGAGACGAGGACAGAAGGTGGCCAAACTGGCTATGCTAGTCGCATTGATTGCATTTCTTTTCGGAGGGATAATTTGAGCGTCAAACAGTACATCCTCGAGACATTGAAGGATCATAAGATGCATATGACGCTGATCGATCCGGATAAGCAGCTGCCCGAGGCGTCCGCCAGAATCGCGAAGAGAGCGGCGGCATTCAAGACCGATGCGATAATGGTCGGAGGCTCAACGGGGATAACTCAAGAGAAACTGGACAAAACGGTAGAGTGCATAAAGGGCGTGACGGACCTTCCGGTGATCTACTTCCCCTCGGGGGCCAATGCCATAGCCCAGAAATGCGATGCGATTTACTTCATGAGTATGTTGAATTCGCTCAATGTACGGAATGTCACTGGGGAGCAGTCGAAGGGTGCACCGACTATCCGGAAGCTTGGACTGGAGACGATCTCCATGGGCTATGTCATCGTGGAGCCTGGCATGAAGGTGGGTGAGGTCGGAGAGGCAGAAGTCGTGCCTCGTGATAACCTCAAGATGGCCGTGGAGTACGCGCTGACCGCCGAGATGTTCGGCATGGATCTCCTGTATCTGGAGGCGGGGTCAGGAGCGCCCGAACCTGTTCCGACCGACATGATTCGAGCGGTCAGGGAGAGCATCCGGATCCCGTTGGTCATTGGTGGCGGGATAACTTCTCCGGAGCATGCAGCAACCGTTCTCAGGGCCGGTGGAGATATCGTTGTGACTGGCACGCTTGTCGAGAATGGCAGTCTCGAGTCTCAGCTCGAGCATGTGGTCGATGCAGTCCATTCCATCTGAGACAGGACCCCACTAGCACGTCGCAATGTTATATACTGAATTCACAGATACTCTAACGGGTGAATTCATGGGGATTCTAGATTACGTCAAGAAGGCTGAGAAGGACGTTATGTGTCCTGAATGCGAGAAGCATAAGAGACATGTGAAGTTGGTGGAGGCAAACGGTAAGACACTAGAGTGTCCCGAATGTCACTATGCTCATATGATCCGCAGATGAATCGCCACGTATGAACAATGGCGTCGACCATCGAGTGCGGGACATTCATATTCTGAGACCTCATGCGCATGAAATCGGCTGCTGGATGTCGATATAGATCTTGCTCGATCAAGGGTCGTGCGGTTCGTTTCCAGTTCCGATGCATCGATACGAAAGTTTCATACCATTACTGTCTGATTGTGTTGTGAGGGCAATGGTGCGGGAGAATGATGACGAGATTGATGCGATAATCGATTCCAGCCCTGTGACAGTGCTAGTCTGGTCAGATGAACCTGGATGGCCCGTTCGATTCGTCTCAAAGAACATATCCAGGTTCGGCTACACGCAGGATGATCTGATATCTGGGCGTCTGAAGTACTCTGACATAGTGCATCCCGATGATGTCTGTCGATTGAATTCCGAGATCAAGGCTAAGACTGGCAAGAAGTTGCGCGAGTGGCATCACGAATATAGGATAGTGACCAAGACTGGTGAGATCCGATGGGTCGACGAGCGGACGATAGCGGTGCGCGACTCTGAAGGCAAGGTCATCCGTCTTAACGGAATCATTTTCGATGTAACAGAGAGAAAAGAGGCCGCGGAGCGATTGTTCCGGTCAGAGGAGAAATACAGGACGCTTTTCGACAATGCCAGTGACAGTATTTTCATACTCGACACGGATTGGCGATTCATCGATCTGAACCTGACTGCGGTCACATCGACTGGCTATTCGCGCTACGATCTGATTGCAAAGACCATGAAGGATATCAAGAGGGCGGACCTTCCCGATGTGTTCGAGGAACGACGGGATATGATAGAGGCGGTGGGCGAAGTCTCGTTTGAGACCATCCTAATCTGCAATGACGGGACAGAGTTGCCCGTTGAAATCAATGCGAGACTGATTGATTATTCTGGACGGCCTGCAATGCTGGCGATAGCCCGTGACATGACTGAACGGAAGATGGCTGAAGATGCCTTAAGGACGGTCATGACGAGTCTCGAAGAGCTAGAATCGATTGTAAACGCAAGCCTTGCAGTTGTGTTCAGATGGACTTTCGATGGCGAGCGGAGGGCTCAGTTCGTGACAGACAGCGTTAAGCAATTTGGCTATCTCCCATCAGAGCTGCTCTCCGATGATTCACTCTATTCATCGATCATAATGCCCGAGGACAGAGAGAGAGTGCTCGGTGAGCTGATCGAACATCAGAAGAACTCCGACGAGGAGTTCAATCTCGAATACAGGATACTTGCGAAGGATGGGAGGGTCTGCTGGATCGATGACCGAACGACCGTCCGTCGCGGAGATAAGGGTGGTCCTGATCGTCATCAGGGGATCGTGATGGACATCACGGCTAGAAAGCAGGCGGAGGAATCATTGAGGCTGGCCAACGAGAAATTGAACCTGATGGGCAGTATCACACGTCATGATGTGATGAATCAGATTGGCATAATCCAGGGTGCCATCACTCTGGCCGAGGATGACCGGAGTGATAGCCTGAGGTTGAATCATTTGCGTATTGCCAGGGATGCCTGCTCTACCGTTGCTAGGCAGTTGGAGTTTGCCGGTTCGTATCAGAGAGCGGGGACAAAAGCCCCTGAATGGATTCATCTGCGTCTCGATCTCGCAGGCGCATTGAACTCGATCGATATTGGCGCCGTAAAGGTCGAACATGACTTGGGGGATGTGGAGATATGGGCGGACCCCATGTTCGAGAAGGTCCTCTTCAATCTCATAGACAATTCCATGCGTCACGGGAAGACGGTGAAGACGATACGCATTGATGCCATCATCGAGGAGGATCGCCTTTTGATTCTATACATGGATGATGGTATGGGAGTTCGACCGGAATCGAAAGAGCTCATATTCGATAAGGGATATGGCCGCAACACCGGGCTAGGCATGTTCCTATGTCGAGAAATCCTTAGCATGACTGGCATCACGATCAGGGAAGTAGGTGAATACGGCAAAGGTGCAAGGTTCGAGATCGTTGTCCCGTCTGGGAAGTTCAGGAAGCTTAGCAAGGTCAGACAGTGAAAGTCCTGCCGTACGTGCCCCCACTCGATAAGTTCGCAATGAACGCTCTGCCTTCGACGATGGCGTCGAAGGATATCCTTTCAGGAGATCTATGGTCCGCGCCTATCCGGAACTCACCATTATCCATCTCAGTCAAGGGTTCCTCTTGTCCGCCCGGAGATATCATGACCAATCCTGAAGGCCTGAGCACGATCCTGAAGTTGTTCAGCCACGGATTGTGTGATCTATAATGCCCAGGATATGCCCTCCATTCCTCATCGAATGTGATGCCTGATGTTACTTCTTCCCCCTCCTTCGAGTATTCGGATGGCCCATGGGCGACCCTCACGACCCTGCCGTCTCTCTTCTCCGACTTGAATGCGAACAGTTCTGTCTTCGGCGTGTTTACATAGATGAGTCCTTCCTCGATCTCGGTCGCCTCATGCTCTTCTTCATCGCTCCTTAAGATGACCTTCCCGTCCTTGGTGACAAACTCAATCGTTCCGTCCTTTGATATGAATCTGCCTGACCAATCCATCGGGTTGCTGATCTTGATCGGGTCCTTGGGTGATGGTGATTCCCCATCTCCGCCAGCCACCGCGATCCTGAGCGCCGCCTTCGCCACCTCATATGGTTCGCCAGGACCGTTTATCATCACGATCACTCCAATCCCATTCACGGTATCCATGAGCATCGACGTGTAGTAGCCGACCATTCCTCCCTGATGTCCTATGCACAGGTTGCCATCGATCTCCTCTATGTTGAGCCCGTATCCGTAGTTCCGTCCATGGACTCCGTCGTTAGTGTCCACGAACGGCGATACCATCTTCCGGAAGCTGTCCTCTGATAGGACCCTTCCCTGCGGATGCCTGCCTTGGTTGAGCAGCATGCGCATATAGGCGCACATGTCCGCTCCTGTGGATGATATGGATCCGTCCGCTGTGTTGCTCTCGAACCAAGTTGATGACGCCAATTCTGCACCCGTGATGAATGGTCTGTCGTCGTGCAATGGTGAGTATCCAACCGCCAGACGTCCCCTCGAACCGTTGTTGATGACTGGATCGGTCGAATCCATTGCTAGCGGATGCAGTATGCGGTCATGCAAAATCGTATCGTAGCGGTCACCCGTAACGGTCTCCAACATCACTCCCAGAGCCTTGTACGCTGAATTGGAGTAGTGAAAATAGGACCCTTTCGGGGACGTGGCGTCTGTCGATCTGAGTGACCATACCTCTGATTCTGCAGTTGGAATGGCGTCCGATCCGATTATCAGGCCCGATGTATGTGTCATCAGATGATGGACGGTTATCTCCTCCTGTCCCGACCTCGTCCGGAACCATGGGAGATATGTGGTGATCTTCTCGTTCACATCGACCATACCCTTCTCTGCCAGCTGAAGTATGGCTATGCACGTGAACGATTTGCTGACCGATCCTATCTGGAAAAGCGTCTCGGACGAGACTGGTCGATGACTAGAAACATCTGCATCTCCGATGCAAAATGTAGCTGTCGTCTTGTCTCTATCCGTTATCGCCATCGAGAATCCAGGGGTGCCGTTGAGTGCCATCCACTTGCCCAGGTATTCCTCGATCTTCGCAGATGTCTTCTCAGATATCTCCGTCATGATTACCCCTCTAATTGGTATGCGCTTGTCCAAATAGACTAATCATACTTGATTATTACTCAACTCCGAATACCATTCGAATGTCCTTGCATTTGGACAAGGTTAAAGCCGCATGAGAACAGTCGCCCCGATGGTCTCCCAGGAGTTGTTGTTCGTGGCCACGCAGAAGACTATTGATGGCGAAGAGGTGCTGGATCTTTCCAAGAAGCTCATACAGATACCGAGCATATATGGCAAGGAAGCAGCCATTGCAGAATTCATCGATTCATGGTTGAGGGAGAGCGGCTTCACCCCCGGCAAGATCGATGTTCCAGACCATGGTCCAGACGTCGTCGCATCTTTCGGTTCAAGGTCCAATCCCAAGATAGTACTCACGGGTCACATGGATACGGTTGAGGTCATGAACGGATGGCGACACGACCCGTTCGGAGCAGTGGTCGAAGACGGACTCCTGTATGGCCTCGGTTCCCTGGACATGAAATGTGGCCTGGCCGCCATGATGCTGGCGTTCAGACGCCTCGCGAATTCTGATCTAGCTGACCATGCGCATGTGTGTTTCCAGGCCGTATCCGGTGAGGAACGGCTCGGAGACGGAACACGGAAACTGATAGAATCTGGAGCGCTCGATGGCGCATCCGCTGTAATTGTCGGCGAGGGTTTCGGCGGGCTCAAGGTGGCTACAGTCGGCCGCAGGGGCGGATCATATTACGACATCGATGTCCAAGGCGTATCCTCGCACGGAGCCATACCGCACAGGGGTGTGAATGCCATCGAGGACGCATCGAAGGTGATTACAGCCATCTCTGACATGCCCATGAGCAAGACTGATGGTGTCCTCTCGGACGAGTTGCGGCCGCTATCTGAATCTCAGACAGTGCTCAGGATATCCGGTGGCTCTTGGAGCCTTAGCGTTCCTGAGAAGTGCTCCATAAGGGTCGTCAGATGCACCATCCCGGGGGGGAAGGTGGACATCAGCGACGAGTTCGTTTCTGTGATCGACGGCCTCAGTTTGAAAAGCAAGGTCTCCGTCAAGTTGAACACAAACCCCAAGGAGCTGTACCATCCCTATATGACCCCTCAGGATTCTCCGTTGGTACAGGCAGTTTCTAAAGTGCTGAAGGGAATAGTCGGTACCGAACCGACGCTCGTGTGTGGCGTGTCCGAAGCAGACGACAATCTGATTGCCCATGCTCTCAAGATACCTACTATTTGCATGGGCCCGGGTGAAACAGGCGATATGGCCCGTTATCATCAACCAGAAGAGGCTATAAGCGTGGCCCAGTTGGGGCCCGCTGCCAATGCTTATTATGAACTGGTGCGGGAGCTTGTCAACCGCCCATGACCGATAGATGAATGAAAAATGTGCGGGAGAGGGGATTCGAACCCCCGGACTCCTTCGAGACAGGATATCCTATCCTCATTTGGAGAACCTTAAGTCCTGCGCCGTTGTCCTGGCTTAGCTACTCCCGCAGCGCCCCTATCTTCTAGGGGCTCCTTAACCCTTTTCGAGGTCAGAACTGCTTCAGTAGGTCGGCCAGAGAAGCTCCTTCCCTGATCTTTAACTCGTAGCTGACTCTGACAATGGGCTTGTTCGCCTTCAGTACCCTGTTCAGGTCGATCGGTGTCCCAGAGACGACCATGTCGCAGTCAGCCCTGTTGATGGTCTCCTGGAGATCCTTGATCTGCTCGTTTCCGTATCCCATTGCGGGAAGTACCTTCTCTAGATGCTTGTACTTCTCGAATGTCTGCTTGATTGAGTTGACTGCGAACGGTCTCGGGTCTATGATCTCCTTTGCACCGGACTTCTGAGCCGCTATCAAACCTGCACCGTAGGCCATGTCGCCATGGGTGACAGTGGGGCCATCCTCTATGACGAGCACCCTTTTGCCCATTATCGTCTCGGGTTTCTCCGCCGTGACGGGTGAATCTGCCAGAACGACCCTTGCGTTCGGGTTGAGTCTCTTGGCCACCTCTTTCACGAGCTCGACGTTCTTTGGATCTGCGGTGTCGACCTTGTTCACGATGATGACATCTGCCATCCTCATGTTAGTCTCACCTGGATGGTATAGCTCACCGTGACCCGCTCTGTGCGGGTCTGCGACCACTATGTGAAGGTCCGCAGAGTAGAACGGAGTATCGTTGTTACCGCCGTCCCAGAGTATTACATCAGCTTCCTGCTCTGCCTGTCTGAGTATCCTCTCATAGTCCACGCCCGCATAGACTATGATCCCCTTGTCGATGTGGGGTTCATATTCCTCTCGCTCCTCGATCGTGCACTCGTGCTTATTGAGGTCCTCGTATGTGGCGAACCTCTGGACAGCCTGCTTCTCGAGGTTGCCGTAGGGCATCGGGTGTCTGATTGCGACGACCTTCTTCCCTTTCGAGATGAGGTACGAGGCAACCGCCCTCGTTGTCTGACTCTTGCCAGACCCTGTCCTGACGGCGCATATTGCGATGACTGGCACCTTGGATTTGATCTCCGTCTGGTTGGCGCCCATTAGCCTGAAGTCAGCTCCAGCTGCGTTCGTGATCGATGCTTTGTGCATGACATCTATGTGCGCGATATCGGAGTACGCGAACACGACCTGTTCCACACCGAATTTCTTGATCAGTTCGGGAAGGTCCTTCTCTGGATGGATCTCGATCCCGTTCGGGTACAGTTTGCCCGCAAGACTGGCTGGATACTTTCGTCCATCGATGTTCGGTATCTGCGTGGCAGTGAACGCCACAACCTCATAGTTGGCATTATCCCGGAAGTAGACATTGAAATTGTGGAAGTCTCTTCCTGCCGCCCCCATAATGATTACTTTCGCCCTCATGCTCTCACTGGTTTCCCGGTTAAACGGTGCAACGATATATTATTTGCTAGGCGACGAAAAGTGTCAGTGCGGAATGGAAAGCTTTTCGTAAACGGATATCCATGCCCTCTCGATGGCCTACAGGAAACCTTCCGATACGGAGATTGTCGAAGCGGTCAAGGATGCTCTCCGTAGGCACGGGATCATCCATTCGCAGAAGAAATTCGGGGAGCTTGTCCTGTCAGAGCTTCGTCGGCACGATTCCGATTATTCCGTGAGCGAGGCTCGAATTCGGCGACTGGCCCTCGCAAGCAATCTCGTTTCTATTGATATTCGGGCCAGGGAATCGGATGAGAAGACCTCGGCTGGCGCCTGTCCCGTATGCGGAGGCCGCACCGAACGCATAAAGAACCTGACTGTATACGGCGGAACGGTCACTCGAGGATACAAGTGTAAGGCGTGTGGGTATTGGACTGGGTTGAAACGGAGGATACCTACTCTGTACATTTTCTCTCCCAAAGGTTGAGATTCGCTCAACACCTTTATTTCCGTGTTTCGCTTACCACCTACGTGAGGCGAGAACGATGACTTTGGTAGACTTCGGACGGATGGAGTCCGGTAAGATCAAGATCGGTCAGAAGATCGGTGCCCCATTGGGCCTTGTGGACGGGAGCGAGGTCTTCAGTTCCATGTTCAATTATGAGGCGAACGGAAAGGGAACCTTCGAGATCGTGCTCTCACCGTTCGGACCTGAGAACTATCGCGAGATCGCCTATGTGACATTCCATGTCCGGGATGAACCAGGCGCGCTGGCTCAGGCCGCTCAATTCCTGAAGGTCAGGAACATCGATATATTGAATTCAGAGACGGTCAGCTCAATACCGAATGTTGTCATGGTATGGGAGATGCTGGTCGATCTATCGTTCTTCGGCGACTCGCTATCGCTGAAATCCGAGTTCGACGATTCGAAGCGTGCAAGGGACCAAGCCATGAGTCTGGTGGATTGTATGCTCGTCGAGAGTTCGGATCTGGCGACGCGATATACCCGAGGTACCGCGTCAGATAACGACAAAGTTAAGACCAAAGCTCTCAGAAGGACGGAGAAGAAGGCAAGCACAATCAGCGACGGGACATTCGAGATGCCGCAGGCATACATCAACTTCCTCGGAAAGGATTCCGGTCCGGTGATGTTCATCGCGGAACCTGATTCATGGGTGTTATCCGTCGTGTTCCTGAACGATGACATATCCCTTGCGCGGATGAAGTTCGACATCCCTGATAGGCCTGGCGCGGTGTTCGAGGTCATGACCATCTTGGGAAATCTCTCTATAAACGTGATCACTGGCAATACAAATGTGCTGGTATATTACGAGAAGATGAAATGCGAAGTGGTCGTGGACATACGCGCATCTGGGAAGGACTTGAAGACGATCGAGGAGACTCTGAAGAAATCGCTGGAGTCGTTGGGTCCGACCTTCGCATTGGAAGGTATCGCTCCGATCAAGGTTTGACGGTCGTCTGGCAGGGCGCTTTCTGACATAGATATCTCTGCTTGGTCGGTTCGCTTATGGTGACAGCATCACCGGTGGAGAAGCAGACATCGGTCCAACAGATGACCTTCGGTCCCCGACCTGTAACCTGGACCAAGGCTATGTTCATGGGCCCGCACTCTCCTTCGGGAGGGAAACCGACTTTCACGCAAGATATGATCGTGCCCTCATCTGCCCATTCCGCAGGCTTCATGTTCTTCCCGCACTTTGGGCATTTGATGCTCTTGGTATTCAAGGCAAAACCGCACCTGCACTTAGAGCCTTTCAAATCGGTCATCTCCGTTCTTGCAGCGTTTCCAGACTCACCTGACTGCTCACCTTCATCATTATATTTGTTGTGGGATGGAAGCCTTCCGTGAAATTCTGCCATCAACGAAAGACTATTAAACGCCAGGAGTATATTCGCTCCTCGCGTAATACGATTGGTATGCTGCGGATCGATCCCCCCAGATCTTGATACGGCCAAAGGCACCCGCAGCGATGTCAACCAATGGAGGCCAGCTCTTGGATCCTATCGAAGCATCGCGGCTCATAATGGACACCTACGCCGCAAAGATATTAGTCGCTTGCTCACGCAAGCCCAAGCACGCCCTTGAGCTGAGCGCAAAGCTGAACATACCTATCGCAGCCTGCTACCGAAGGATACATGCTCTTGAGAAGGCGGGCCTTCTGAAGCCTGTCGAGCGGGCTCTGACGCAGCAGGGGAAACGCATTGTGCTTTACCTTTCGCAACTGAAGAACGCCTACATCTTCTTCGAAGGAGGCAAGCTCAGGGTCCGGTTCCAGATGATTACCGGGCAGACGCAGGACTTCGGAGGAGAATGGAAAGAGATCAAGCTGATCGAAGTCGAAGAAGAAGAGGATGCGCTACCAGGCGGCCTGTTCAGGCCAAGGGAGCGCTGATCCGTTTAGGAACATGACGCTCAGAGAGGAGTTGAGTCAAAATGGCTGAAGACACAATAGCTGGGACGGCAACATTCCCAAGAGAGATGATCAAGTTCCTGTCGAACCCCGGCGGGCACTCGTTGATAGTCAGGGGTATGGCTGGCACGGGGAAGACCACGCTCGCGCTGCAGCTGATCGAGGAACTAGCTCAGGTGCAGCAGAGCTATTACATGTCGACAAGGGTGTCGGATCAATCGCTCTTCAATCAGTTCCCCTGGTTGCTCGAGAAAGTCAAGGAAGGAGAGATTCTCAAGGCTCGGAAGAAGTACAAGAAGAAGGCGGATTCCGAGATGGCTGTTGAGAAGATCCTCCTGGGCCTGGCCGCGATAAAGGGTGAACTCAAATCTGACAAGGTCACGTCGCCCAGGAAAGAGCTCAAGCGTCTCGAGGGCAACATAGAGGTCGGTGGGGATGAAGAGCCGATTGCGGAAGCAACCGGTGAATCGGAGCTCACCGTGACCGTCGGAGCGTTGATGCCTGAGATTGAGATGGCATACGATGTAGTCGACAAGGCTCTTCCTGAGAGGACCCTCATAATCATCGACAGCATCGATGCGCTCGCGGAGAAGTACGGGCTTCAGCCGTCGCGATTGATCAATGCGCTTCAGAAGGACCTCGTGGAGGGATGTGGCACCAACATAGTATACGTGCTGGAGACCCCAGATCCTCTTTTGGATTATCTCGGAGACGGCGTAGTGTATCTGTCCCTGAGCAATTCGACTGGTCGCAGGATACGTGAGCTGGATCTGTTGAAGCTCCGAGGTTGCGAGATAAGGCAGCCCAAGTACGTGTACACGCTCCTTGGCGGCCGCGTACGGACATTCGAGTACTCGAGATACTCAAAACCTGACAAACCGATGACCATTGATCCCATACCAGACCCGTCTAAGAGATTCGCATCTACAGGCAACAGTGCCTTGGATGAACTGCTCGAAGGCGGCCTCAGGAAGGGAACGATCGCGTTGATAGAGTTGGGACCGGGTGTCCCCGTCGTGTCCTCATCGTCCATCGAGAACGCCATCATCTGCAACGCTGCGTCACTTGGAAGAGGTGTGGCCTGGCTCCCAACGAAGAAGACCGGGGCGGAGACTGCCAGGGAGGATCTGCTCGGATTCCTGAAGGAGAAGGATTTCGATGAGCATGTGCGGATACTGGAACCACACGCCGCATCTGAATCGCCGAAGCCATATTCGATGACGCTCGAGGGTGAGGATGTCAAGGTGGACATCAAGTGGCAGGACATTCAGTACGCTCTGAAAGGCACCGGGCAGCCATACATGGCTATGATCGGGTTCGATTCGCTGGAATCGATGTACGGCCCTGGGGTTCTGGACGGTCTGATGGATTTCCTGACTTCACTCCTGAACAACGATGGAGTGTTCGTCGCGACGGTGACTCCGTCGGTGAAGTCCACTAGCAGGTTGACTGACCTCGCACACACGCACATAAGGATCGATAAGACATCAGGCATCACAATGGTCCGCGGAGAAGAACCCTATTCCGCTCCGTATGCGATGACGGATCCGGAGAAGGGCGATTTCAGACCGAAGCTCGTGCCCATACTCTAGGGCGCATGAATCCGGGATCAGAACGAAGTGCGTAGTCATGGCTTACTCGAGCTGGAGCTTGCATGTCGAGGACCATTAGCACAATCTCCAATTAGAAATAATATGGATTAAAGGGTTTCTTGGCCAGACTGTTCCGCAGTTTCAGTGCTTGAACAGTCTGAGGCCGCTGAACACCATTGCCATCCCGTATTCGTCGGCCGCTGCGATGGCCTCATCGTCCCTGACGGATCCGCCTGGCTGGATGATAACGGATGCGCCCACCTTCGCTGCGGCATCGATGCCATCTCTGAACGGGAAGAACGCATCGGATATCAGAACTGAGCCCTTCGCCTCTGGACCCGCCTTCATCCCGGCGATCGTCGCAGAATCCACACGACTCATCTGCCCCGCTCCGACACCGACGGTCCTCTCACCCTTGACCAGGAGGATCGTGTTGGACTTGATGTGTCTGCAGACCTTGACGCCGAATATCATCGCGTCCATCTCTTCATCTGTCGGGATGCGCTTGGTGACCACCTTGAGCTTGCTCTTGTCAATATCGGCATAGGCATCTGTCTGAACGAGCAATCCACCCTTGACCTTCGCCATGAACTTGCGGCCTTCCTCTCTCTTGATGGGCATGTTGGTCCTGAGAAGTCTGATGCTCTTCTTCTCTTCCAGAAGCTTCTCTGCATCTGGATCGTATCCAGGCGCGATGACCGCTTCTACGAAGTGACTCGATATCTCCTTGGCCGTCTCGAGATCGACCTGCCGGTTGAGACCGACGACGCAGCCAAATGCGCTGAGGGAATCGGCGTTGTACGCTACCCTGAAGGCTTCAGCTATCGTGTCCGCACTCGCCACGCCCGAAGGGTTTGTGTGCTTTATGACCGCTGCAGTCGGCTTCTCGAAATCTGAAACGATCGCAAGCGCTGCATCAAGGTCCAGGACGTTGCAGTACGAGATCTCCTTCCCGTGCATCTTCTCGGCCGCTGCGACGCTCAGGGGCGTCTGGTCGAACAGGTCCTTGTAGAATGCCGCTTTCTGGTGCGGGTTCTCTCCGTACCTCAGATCGCTGAGCTTCTCGAATGACAGTGTCAGGTTCTTCGGGAGTATCTCGTTGCTGAACCTCTTGCCGAGGTATGATGCGATCGCTGAATCATATCTTGCGGTGGCCCTGAAGGCCTCGAGTGCACACGCTCTCCTGGTCTCGTCCGATACCCTGCCGTCGTTCTCCTTCATCTCCGCGAGTATCTTCTCATACTGTGCTGGATTAACGACGACCGTGACAGAGGAGTTGTTCTTGGCCGCCGATCTTATCATCGAAGGTCCACCAATGTCTATGTTCTCGATCGCGTCCTCGAGTTTCACGTCGGGTTTCGCGACAGTAGCCTCGAACGGATACAGGTTCACAACGACCATGTCGATGGGCTCAATCCCGTGCTTCTCTATGGCCTCCATATGCTCCTGTTTCTCTCTCATGGCGAGCAAGCCACCGTGGATCGCCGGATGAAGCGTCTTGACTCTTCCGTCCAGCATCTCAGGGAACTTGGTCACATCAGATACGCCTACAACAGGGATTCCGTTCTTCTCCAGGGCGGTCGCCGTTCCACCTGTCGACAAAATCGCTATGCCCATCTCTGATAGGCCTTTTGCGAATTCGACCAATCCTGTCTTGTCAGATACGCTTATTAATGCTCTCCTTACCTTGCTCATTTGTCATACGCTCCATCATCTGGTTCATGCATCCCTCCCCGTGCAAGGCAAAAGGTATGCCTGAATGGTATCTACTATTCCGATATAACGGTTTTCATCTGCTCATGAGCAGACTATGTGCTCGTCTTCAATCGTCCTCATGCTGCATCTCGTAGAGGTTGAGTTCAGGACTCTCTCCATCGATCTCCTCTTTCCGAGGGAACAATGTGGGGATGGTCAGCGCGACCGTGATTGCGATTATTGCACCCCCAGTCACCAGTGATAATTGGTATCCCACCCATTCCGACAGGCCGACTGCCAATAGAGGCGCGATTGCGAACCCGAGCGATCCAAATGCGTTGAATCCTCCCATGAAAGTCGCGTGCTCCCCTTTGGGGGCGATATCCGCAAGGAGTCCGAGGCTGGCCGGTAGGAGCATCGCGGCTAGCGCGCCCGAGACGACCATGAGCGCGAAGAGGACATCGATGGTAACGAAGCAGAGGGTTCCCAATAGGGCTGCATATGATAAACCGCCAATGAGTAACATCCATTCCCTGCCGTATCGGTCCGAGAGCTTCCCGAAATGATACTGGAGCAATGCGAAGGGTAGAAGGAACGCCGCAAGGTACATCCCTCTGACTCCTGGTGACGAATCGAACTCATATGCGAGATAAAGAGGGAGGAGGACCACGAGATACCCTGCGCTGAATCTCTCAGCGAAGCTGAACAGGTAAGGTGCCCTCGCTTCACGGTCCTTCGATATGTGTCTGATTGTCTGAACCAGTGATTCTGCCTTGCTCCTTATCGGTATGTCTTTCACGAACAGGATTGAGAGGACAGTGGCTAGAACGAACACAGCCGATGCTGCATAGAGTGGAAGGAGGACACCATGATCTGCGATGAGTCCGCCGATAGGAGCTCCAAGTCCCATTCCGAGAGCCAGCGCCGCGCCGATTATGCCCATATATGCGCCATGACTGTCCGAATGGGACATGTCCATCGCCAGCGTCATCAGCAATGACCATGCCATGACCGTCATGGCCCCTTGGATGAATCTCATCACGAAAAGGGTGGTCAGATCGGGCGCGAGCGTCATCATGTAGTACAACATCGCGGACCCAAGGAATCCTATCACGATGAATATCCTGCGTTCTCCTCTCTTGTCTGATAGGGCGCCCCAGACTACTCCGAATATGATATACGCGACCATCTCGATGGTGACAAAAAGCGATGCCATTGTGGTCGTCGTATCGAATCGGTCAACCACGATCTCCTTGATCGAGGGAACCACGAAAGTCAGGTTGAACATAGCTAGGAACGTCAGGGACGCGATTCTGAGGATCGGTTTCTTGAAGAGCTGCATATCCGAAGGGTGGATGACGAGCTAGCACATGAATGATTTGGATGTGATGCCGTTCAATGCACATCTCCGAAAGTGAATCGGACGATATCCTGCCCTCACCCTTTCATGCTCTCCTTAACTGCATCCTTCATCAGGAATATAGGTAGGTATGCATAGTCTGCGACTAGGTCATGGAACCTCTTCTCATCGAATGTATCTCCAAGTTCCTTCTCCATATCCTTCCTGAACTCGATTATAAGGTGCCTTCCAATGAGATATGACAAGGCCTGTCCAGGGCTCCTGGTGTATCTTATCACTTCGTCTCTCGCAGCGTTCTTCGGAATACCTATCTCATTCACAGCTAGGTCGACCATCTCATCGACAGTAGCCTCACCTCTTGCAAGTTTGACGTCCGCGACTATCCTGTACGCCCGCCAGAGAGCTCCGTTGACCATTTCCAGGACTGCCTCGTCGTCGGTCCCGTATCCATGGTCGTACATCATCTTCTCGCAGTAGTGAGCCCATCCCTCCACTGTCTCGGCAGCGACGTATAGGTTGTCAGACATCTGATGCAGCTGGAGCATCCAGTGTTTGCCATTGGATCTGACACCCTGGTGGAAGTGGCCTGGGTATGCCTCGTGAACTGCGGTGTTTATTATCGATCCATGGTTGAGATGGCTTCCGAGGTCCTTGGGATCCTTTGGCCTCGTCACCACATATGCGCCTTCTTGGACCTTGTCGAACTTGGATGGCATGAACAGAGCGGCATAGGGTAATACGGGAGCCAGGAATGCCGGAGTCTCGATTATCTTGAGGACGCTGGCCTCATCTATGGTGGCTATCTCATTCTCTATGATGAACCGCTTGGCCTTGAGCATCTCCTTCTCCGTGGCCTTCAGCCCTTCTTCGAAGGTCCTAGGCGCGTGTGATTCTACCACTTTCTTCGCGCCATTTACTCCTCCGCCAGGGGAGATCTTCTCGGATATGACTTCTCGCTCGGCCTTGAGTTCCCTCAGGTACTTCTCTCCGAGGGCGAAGATCGCATCCGAATCCATGCCCAGACCTCTCATCTCGATGAGCTTCTCGAACTTCACTCTGCCCATCGCGAAATCCGCATCGGCCGTCTTCAGGAGTCCCTTGAGCCACTCTTTCTGCTCCTTGACGGCAGCTTTGGTGACATTCACGCCATCTGAGAGGGCCTTGGCGGTCTCTGGTGTGATATCATCCTTCCAGGACTGCTCGACGAATGTCAGGAAATCTGGGAACTGGTCACAGGACTCGATGGCCCCTTCTGTCCACAGTTTGACCGTCCTGTGTCCGTTGAACCTTGCCCTGAACTCCTCGAAGTGCTTCGGCACATGATGGAGCCGGCTAGCCATGGCTCGGGCTCTGAATTCGATGGGCGCATAATCCCTGGAGAACATCATGAACACGAGCCCGCCAAGTCCTTCAATCCCGTCTGGGTGCATCCTCCAGAGCGGATACTCATGCCTGCCGAAGGTGGTGAAATCGATGGAGATGTCGAGCACCTTCAGCATGAGTCTCCTGTCAAGTGTGAAATCTGTGGAATCGAGCGCACGCGCCTTGATCCGCCATTCTTTCAGTAGGTCCAGAGTATCATCGATCCGCTTGACACCGCCATGGGGCAGATACATGTCATAGGGGTCGTGTAATCCCAATGCCGTGCCGATGTCTGGATTCACCGCGAGCAGTCTCTTGAGCATCTCTTCGTTCAACTGATCAAAGGCATGTGTCCCCACATGATCACCTGACTGGGAGATTGCATCATGCAGTATGAGTCTTCCTGAGCCACAATCGGGCTCCTTCGATCCGTCAGCGAAGTGCCATCGCTGATCTGACAGCTCTTCTGGCCAGATGGAACGGGAGGTTGCCGTTGTCTGCCATGAGGTCGTGGAAGCGCTTCTCATCGAATCGCTGCCCAAGCTCGTCCTCGAGATCCTTTCTGAACTCCAGGACCATCTTCCTTCCCATCATGTAGGATAGACCGTACCCTGGTGTGTGCGAGAATCCTTTGACATCCGCCTCTGCAGAATTCCTCGTGGTGCTCGTCTCACGGACGAACATTTCCACCATTTCGTCGATCGATGCGTCCCCATGAGCGAGTTCCACATCGTATATCGCCCTGCAGGCTCTCCAGAGACCGAACTCAATCATCGCGAAGGCGTCCTTGTCCGTTCCGCAGAACTTGTGATCGTACATCATCTTCTCACAATAATGCGCCCATCCTTCCATCATCTCATAGGCAGGGATCATGGTGTCCGGGGCGATCAGCATGTGTGGCAGCTGATGCATCCACGACTTGCTGTTCGACACCACCCCTTGATGGAAATGGCCAGGATATGCTTCGTGTACAACTGTGTTGATGACGGCTGCGCGGTTCCAAAGGCTTCTGAGATCATCTTTGTCCTGCGGGTCCGTGATCAGATAAGTCCCATGTTGGACCTTGTCAAAGACAGCTGGCATCATCAATGCCGCGGTCGGGATCGCGAGGCTTAGGAATTCAGGGGTTCTGACGAAATTGAGGATCCCTTCATGGTCGAGCGTGATAAGGTTGTTCTCAATGAGGAATCGTTTCGCGTTCTCCGTCTCGCTGCTGGTGATTGCCAGCACCTCTTCTATCGTGTCGGGTGTGTCCGATTCGACAATCTGTTTGGCCTTCTCTGGAGTCCCTTCGGGGGATATCCTCCTAGAGATGATGGCGCGTTCCTCCTTGAGTTCGTGTATCGTCATCTCGGCTATGGCAAGTATCTCATCTGGGAGATAATCGATCCCACGGATCTTGAGCAGTTTTGCGAACTTCTCCCTGCCCATGGCGAACGGTTCGACGGATATGTCGAGGATCCCTTTCAACCAGTCTTTGTGATTGACGATATCCTCGTTCGCATACGCGATGTTCTTGTCCATCTGGGCGAGGAGGGATGATGATATGCTGTTCTGAGAGAAGCTTCGTAGATGAGCAAGGTAGTCTGGTATGCCTTCGCAGGTCTCTATCGCGCTCTCGGTCCATACCTTCACAGGTTTCGAATTCGAAAACCGCTGTCTGAATTCCTCGAGATAGCGAGGCAATTCGCCTATCCTCGATACTATCCCCTCAACCCTGTCTGGAAGAGGTGCGTACTCCCTCACAGCCATCAGGAAAAGGAGCCAGCCCGGATGCTCCAGACCATCTGGATACATCTTCCACATCGGATAGTCGTCAATAGCGAACCTTTGGAGATCGAGTGACATCTTCAGCAATTCGAGTGAAATGCTCTGATCCGGCGTGAGTTCCGACGAGTCTGCGATTCTGCTCGCTTCCTTGTGCCATGATTCAAGAAGCCTGAGCGTGTCGTCCAGACGCTTGAAACCGCCATGAGGCAGGTGTAGATCGTACGGTCTGTGCTTCCCGAACTGCGTGGCCGTATCCGGGCTGATCTCGAATAGCTTCACAAGCATCTGCTCGTTCAATTGGTCGAACTCAGTTTGCGCCATCATATCATACCTCAACGGTATCGGCCGCGGAACCGGATCAGAAAGTCGGTCTCGGAAGGAGTCCTGCCTCTTCGACTATCCTGGGGACGATGTCTTCCCACATGACTGCCATTATGTGGACGCCATGTACCCCTTTCATCTTCTTGAGGGTTTCAATCTGCTCCACGCATAGCCTGATACCCTCTTCCTTAGAGTCCTTGGCATTCTTCATTCTGTCGATGATGTGGTTGGGGACTATCATCCCGGGAACCTTGTTCTTCATGTATCTCGCAGCGCCAGCGGTCTTCATGGGTATGACCCCTGCCAGTATGTGGATCTTCTTATCTAGACCTCTGCTGCGGACCTCATCCATCCACTTCTCGAACATGTCCATATCGAATATGGCCTGCGTTTGACAGAAGTCGGCGCCGGCCGCTATCTTCTTCGCCAATCGCGAAGCTCTGAACTCGTATGGCGTCGCGAAGGGGTTCTCCGCGCAACCCAGGTACGCCTTGGGCGGGTACTTTATCTCTCCTCCGCCAACCTGCTTGCCTTCCCTTCGAAGCCTATCGAAGACCTGTAGCTCAGAGATCGAATCGAAGTCGAAGACGCTCTTGGCGCCCTTCTCATTGCCGAATGTCTGATGATCCCCAGTCAGGCAGAGCACGTTCCTGATGCCTAGCGCACTTGCGCCTAGCAGGTCGCTCTGGAGTGCGATTCGGTTCCTGTCCCTGCAGGTCATCTGTATGACCGGTTCCACTCCTTCTCTCATGACTATAGCTGCGCTCGCGATGCTTGATAATCTCACCACTGCGGTCTGATTATCCGTGAGGTTGAATGCGTCCGCATAACCTTTCAACATCTTTGCATGGTGCACGAGCGGTTCTGGATCCGCAGACTGCGGCGGACCGATCTCGGCGGTGACGGCGAACTTGCCCGATTCGAAGACCTTCTCCAGGTTGCTGCCAGCCTTCATCTGACCGCCTCCTTTCCTTTCTTCTGATGTTGAGTCAGTTTCGCATCCTCTCTGACGTATGTGCGTCTTCCACCCGAATGGCTGGTCGACCAATCCTTGGGCGCAGATACCTGTTCGATCAGTTCTAGCCTGTTCTGCAATTTGAGCCTCTCATGGATCGCGTACCATGCGCAATCGATCTCCAGGTTCACTTCACAATGACCGTTCGATGATCCGCCACATGGACCGTTCAACATGCTCTTGGCACATCTCGCGATTGGGCATATGCCTCCGGTCGTATGGATGATGCAGTTTCCGCAGCCAACGCACTTCTCGGACCACACGCCCTGCTCCTCGGGCACGCCGAATATCCCCGTGTTGAGCGCGGGGAAGACGAGCTTGTGCGGGTAGTTGTCGCCTATCGTCTGGGCGCCCAACGAACAGGCCATGGACAATACGAGGTCGGAATCGAGTATCTTATCCTCGACTTCCTGGATCCACTCCTTCTCGCACTGCCTCTCGACAACGAGTGCTTCGAACTGTTGCTTCCTGCCCTCCTTCTTGTTCTTGACCTTGAGCGCGGAGACAAGCATCTTGACTTCCTTCTCTCCACCTGCCAGGCAGATCGCCACACAGCTCCTGCACCCGATCACCGTGATCTTCTTGTACGGAGCGATCATGTCTGCGATCTCTCCGAGGGGCTTTCTCTTCGCGACTATCATTGCTCATCACCCTCCTTGTCGAGCGGACCGAGTCGGTTGACGACATCGCACATCTTCGAGACTATCTCCGGGAATTTCCAGGCCATGGTCGAGGATGTATTGAACATCTCTACCCTCTCCTTCTCGATGCCTGCTTCCTCGAGCATCGATCTGACGTATTCCACCCGTTTCCTGCCTTCGATGGAGCCTGTGTCATAGTAACAGTTCTTCTCGAGACACCCGAGCACGAAGACGGCATCTGCGCCGTCCTCGAGCGCCTTCAGTATGTGCAGTCCGTCCACCCTTCCGGTGCACGGCACATCGATGATCCTCACACTCGCGTCATATGTGGTGCCAGACTTCGCGGCTGCAACCGCCGAGTCCAGGCCGTGCCTCTCACAGCAGAAGCCGACAATCTTGGGTCTGCGTGATGTCATCAGAAATCACCTCTCAGCATCGTCCTGGTCTCCTGCATTATGAGATCGTCGGTGCAGTTGCGCAACTCGATCGCTTTGCTAGGGCATATGCCGACGCACATCCCGCATCCTTGGCATGCCTGGGTGCGTATCTCCGCTTTGTTGGCAATGCCTATGAACGGGGCCTCGTACGGGCATGTCCTGATGCATGTCAGACACGCGGAGCATTTCTCCTGCGTGACCTCGGCGACCGATCCTCCATATTCGATGGTTCCCTTCGATGCGAACTCCCCTGCGAGTTCGCCTGCAACCATACCTTCCTCCTCGGCGACATCCTTCGCCTTGGGGAAAAGGGCGGAGCCGCAGACGAATATCCCTGGCCTAGGGGTGCTTACCGGTCCTCTCAGTATGCTCCCATGCCTGATGCCACCATCTGGAGAAATCGGTATCCTAAGCGTCTCCGCGATCCCCTCGTTGTCAACGTTCGCAGGAATCGATGCGAATGCCAGAGTCCCGAATCTTAGCCTGATCGTCTCATCCTGCGCGAGGTCCTTGACAGATATCATGTTCGGTTCTTTGGAGTCGATTCTTGGGACTCCAGCAAGGTCATATCTGACGAACCTGACACCAAGCTCTGCGGCCTCTTTGTACTTCAGCTCGGACAGGCCGAAAGCCCGCATCTCCTGGAATATGATAGTGATGTCAACATCCGCTGAATTTTTCTTGAGTTCGACTGCCAGATCAAGGGACTCGTCCCATGCGTAATCACGGACCTGCACGGATTTGCCGGTTGGGTCCGGCGAATCGACGATCACGATGGGACCTTCCATCTTCCTGCCTGCGTGGATCTGTTCGTCAAGCTCGTACAGGGGCAACGCGCCCTTGCATGCCTTTGCGAGAGGTCCTTTGAGCTCGGTCCAGCCGCCGCCGGTCGCGACTACGATCGCTGCACACTCGAGCTCCTCTACCTTCTCCCCAGCCCTGATGGTCAATACGAAGTTGCCACCGTATCCTCTGGATTTCAACAGGACGGAGTTCTGCATCAGCACGCCAGGGGCCTTGAAGCTCTTCGTGCCTTTTTCGATGATTATCGTATGAGCACCGGTCTTCGCGGCGGTCTCCGCGGCCTTCCTACCGGAAGCACCTCCGCCCAGCACGACGACATTCCTCGTCCTCATCTGCTCTTCGAGGGTCTCGAGCGGTTTGAGGCCTATCACCTTCTCCAAGGCAGCGACCATCATGGTCTCGGCCTTCGCCTGCGCTCTCAATGGGTCGTCCATGTGCGGAAGGACCGCCTCGTCCCGTATGTTGACATACTCGACAAGGAACTCGTTCACCTTCGCCTTCTTGAATGCTGCCAGGAGCGCGGGGTTGACAACCTTCTTCGGACACGCGAGTACAACGACTCTGTCCACTTCCCTCTCCTTTGCCTCTTGGACGACTTGCTTTATGCTCTTTGAATCGCAGACGGCACCGACTAGTACTGTCGACACTACAAGATCCATCGTCGATGCCTTCTCGATCAACTTGCCCATGTCTATCAGTCGGGGGATCTCTGTGCAGGACTTGCATCCGATGACCTGTATATGTCCCTTCATCAGGCTCCCTCCTTCCGATGACTCGCACGAGATGCCGCAGCGGCTGCCTTCACCGAGGTCTCCTCTATGTCCATGGGTTCGCAGGTCGTTCCGACAAGGAACACACCGGCATCTTCGAGGGACTCATCGCATATCGCGAATCCTCTCTCATCCGTCTTCATCCCTAGGGCGTCCATGAGTTCCTTCGGATTGCCAGTAGGGCGCATTCCGACTGAGAGCAGGACCAGGTCATATTCCGTCTCTATGATCTCTGAGTCCGTCTCCGTCGATGCCCTCACGACCAGATTGCCGTCATTTCCAGGCAGTACGACTGCCGGCATGCTCCGGATCATCCTGACCGTCTTCTTCCTCTCTTTGGCCCATCGCTTGAACTCGTCGTGAGGTTCGTACAAGGTCCTCAGGTCCATGAAGTAGAAATCCAGATTGATCTCTGGGTCCTGGTCGATGAGCAGCTGAGAGATCTTGGTCGCATACTTGCAGCAGAACTTGGAGCAGTAATCGACACCAGTCTTTGTCGGATCTGGATCCGACACACTGTATGACTGCGATCTTCTTCGGCTGCCTACCGTCCGATGGCCTGAGCAGCCTGCCATGTCTGTTAAGGATGCGTTCCGCATCCAGGCTCGAGATCGCGTTCTCCAGCACGCCACCGCCGAGCCTACTGACTTCGGAAGCGTCTACGGGCACCATGCCTGTGGCACAGATTATCGACGAGACCTTCCTGGTGATGTTCTTCGCCCTGTCATCGTAATCTATCGCCTTGGTCGGACAAACGTCGGCGCACTTCTGGCACTTGTCCTTCTTGAAGTGAAGGCACTTGCTCCTGTCGATCCAATGCTGCCTCGGCTGACCGTTACCCGTCGGAGCGAAGACTGCCTTGCCATCAACCGGACACACTTCGACGCACTTGTTGCACCCTATGCAGTTGTTGGTGACATATCTGGGCGAGATCTTGATCTTGACATTGTACCCATTTCCTTCTTTCCTGACCTGGGTAGTCTCTGAGAGCAGCAGAACCTCTGCGGTTTGGTCTCTCAGCAGCTCTGCCGATTGGTCGACGACATAGCATGCTCCGCAGTTCCTGCACTCGCTTACGCCCTTGCAGGTCAGCTCCCTTGCCATCCCGCCGAGAGATTCGGACCTCTCCACGAGCACGATTCCTTCGCTTCTGTCAACGAGGGCCTTCGCCGCGGATACACCTGCGGGCCCTCCTCCAATAATGAGGACACTTTTTGACATATCTTCCCTCCCGTGTTGCTGGGTAATGAAGGGCTGGCAGAGCGGTCGGGCGACCGTCTGAATGATGTGTTTGGCTCACTGGGGACAGAAACCCTCCCAGTGGGCAACGAAAATAAGAGGTTTGGAACATCGGGAGTGATCCCGTCGACGCTCAGTTGAGTCCGGTTATGTAACCGTTGTCGTCGATGTTGATCCTCTCTGCTGCAGGGGATGTTGGCAATCCTGGGATCGTCATCATCTCTCCGGTCAGAGGCACGATGAATCCCGCGCCAGCGGACAGTCTGACCTCCCTGACCGTTAGAACCCAATCCCTGGGTGCACCCTTCTTCGCGGGGTCGTCCGTGAGCGAGTGCTGGGTCTTCGCCATGCAGATCGGAAGCTTGTCGTTCCCGGCTGCTTCGATCGCCGCGATGTCTCCAGGTGCCGTGCCAGTGTATACGACATCCTTTGCACCGTAGATCTCCGTCGCGATGATCTTGATCTTGTCCTTTATCGGCAGTTTTTCGTCGTAGAGCACCTTGAAGTTGCTCTTCTCCTTCTCGAGCGATTCCAGCACAGCCTGAGCGAGTTCTACACCGCCCTTGCCGCCCTCGACGAACACTCTGGACAGACCGAACCTCGCACCCACCTTCTCACAGTGCTTCTTGATGTGCTCGATCTCTTCCGGGCTGTCGGTCGGGAACTGGTTGATCGCGACCACGACTGGCACTCCGAACTTCTTGATGTTTTCTATGTGCTTGTCCAGGTTGCTGTAACCTTTCTCGAGGAATCCGACATCGGGCTTCCCGATCTCCTTCTGGTCCATTCCGCCGTGCATCTTGAGCGCCCTTATGCTGGCGACGAGTACTGCGACGTCGGGTTTCAGACCAGTTATCCTGCAGACGATATCGAAGAACTTCTCGCCACCGAGGTCCATTGCGAACCCGCCCTCGGTGATGACATAATCTGCCATCTTGAGTGCGTACTTGGTCGCAATGATCGAGCTGTTCCCATGCGCGATATTCGCGAACGGCGCCCCGTGTATCATAGCGGGCTGTCCCTCGAGCGTCTGAACAAGTGTCGGAGCAATCGCGTCCTTCAGCAGGAGGCACATCGCGCCTATCCCCTTCAATTGATCCGCAGTGACAGGTTTCTTGTCATATGTGTATCCCACGACCATCCTTGACAATCTGAGTCTGAGGTCGGCCATGTCCTTGGAGAGCGCCAGTATGGCCATGATCTCACTAGCCACTGTGATGTCGAAGCCGCTCTCGTGTGGCACACCTCCCACGGTCCTGCCTCCGAGTCCGACCACGATCTTCCTTAGCTCCCTGGCGTTCATGTCCATGGCTTTTCTCCAGGTGATCTTTGTGGGGTCGATCCCCAGCGGGTTCTTCTTTGTGACATGGTTCTCTACGAGCGCGGATAGCAGGTTGTGTGCTGTTCCGACTGCGTGAATGTCACCTGTGAAGTGCAGGTCGATGTCCCACATCGGATAGATCTGGGAGTATCCTCCTCCGGTCGCGCCGCCCTTGATTCCGAATGTCGGACCAAGCGACGGTTCTCTGAGGGAAAGCATGACCTTCTTCCCTAGCTGTCCCATGCCCTGGCACAGACCTATGGATGTGACCGTCTTTCCCTCACCGGCCTTTGTGGCGGTGATGGCTGTGACAAAGATGAGTTTGCCATCCTTGTTGCTGTCATATCTTTTTAGCACGTCGAGAGGAACTTTGGCTTTGTACTTCCCGTAGAAGTCTAGATCATCGCGGGAAAGGCCGACCTTTTCCGCAATCTTCTCAATGTGCTGTACCTTCGCTTCCTGAGCAATTTCAATATCTGGCTTCATCGCCATTTGTCAGCCCCCTTTTAACCGGTATAAGGACCGCATAATAAAGCCTTTCGGAATTTTTGCATTAGCACTTAAAGGTGCGCGAAATCTTAAGTAAAAGAGGAGCATCACGTTTTCGGAGGCGTTTGAATTGGTGGCCCAAATCATAAACGGAAACGAGGTTGCGAAAAGCATCCGGGCAGAACTCAAGGATGAGATCGCTGGGATGAAGAAGTCCGGGGTGATCCCTGGTCTGGTAGTGATCATCGTGGGGGAGGATCCCGCTTCACAAGTGTATGTGAGGAAGAAAGGAGAAGCGTGTGTGGAGCTAGGTATGCACTCCGAGACGATACGCCTCCCAGCGGAAACGACGGAACAGGAACTCCTTGATCTGATAGACAAGTACAACAACGACAAGAAGTTCGATGGTATCCTCGTCCAGCTCCCGCTGCCAAAGCATATCAACGAGCAGGATGTGTTGCTTAAGATCGATCCGAGCAAGGATGTGGACGGCTTCCACCCCGTGAACGTGGGGAAGATGGTCGTCGGAGCCGAGGACTGCTATCTGCCATGCACACCCCATGGAATACAGGAGCTCCTCGTGAGGAGCGGGAACGATCCGAAGGGCAAGCATGTCGTCGTCATCGGTAGGAGCAACATAGTCGGCAAGCCCATCACGAACATCCTTCTTCAGAAAGCCCCAGGGGCGGATGCGACCGTCACCATATGTCACTCCAGGACGCAGAACATGAGCGGGTTCACGAAACAGGCCGACATACTCATCGCGGCCATAGGTGTGCCCAACTTCGTGAAGGCGGACATGGTCAGGGACGGTGTCGTCGTGATAGATGTGGGCGTCAACAGGATCAACGACCCGACCGCAAAGAATGGCACGAGGCTGGTAGGTGATGTCGATTTCGGGTCCGTGAAGGAGAAGGCAAAGGCAATCACCCCTGTACCAGGGGGAGTCGGACCCATGACCATCACGATGCTGATGAAGAACACCGTCAAGGCTGCGAAGATACATCATAACCTGAAAGAGTGATTATTCAGCAAACATGATGCAAACCTCTTAATTCGCCTTTGATTTGGTTGCACGTCTGCAGAAACGGTTCGCTTTTCGTCGTAATCGAACGAATATCGTCACATTCGACGTGTCAAATTCCGCTCAGAGGATACCGAATCGAGTGAAATCGCCGTTGTCGCATCGAAAAACCTTATAAGGATACGGCAAATGCAGTCATCAGGATGTCGCCTTGCGGGCTCGGATGCCGCTTCGGTGAAGAGCACCAAAACCCGCGCCGCTGAATGTGCAGAGAAGAATGATACGAGAGGATTATTGACTCTTGAGGAACGCTGCGCGAGTGCGATGGGCGAAACCCGATCACGAGAACGGCGATGCCAGGGGCATGGACTGAAGAAGGTCCTGGCATGCTAGATTGGATGTGAAGAGATGGCAGAGAAAGACACCGAGCTAATGAAGGGCGAAATTATCGTAAAGGACCCCTCGAAACTCAGATTGAAGCCGAATCTAATCGGCTACGACGAACTGAGGTCGAGTTTCAAGTGGGCTGACGCTGAGAAGATGGTCGACTGGTTCCCTGACGGGAAGATCAACGCTGCCTACAACGTTGTCGACAGGCACGCGAAGGGAAAGAACGCTGACAAGATCGCTCTCATATACGACGATGGCGAGGGCAATGCGCAGAGGGTCACGTTCAAGCAGCTCTACGAACAGACGAACAAGTTCGCGAACGTGATGAAGAAGCTGGGAATAAAGAGGCAGGACAGGGTATTCTTCTTCCTGCAGAGATCTCCTGAACTCTACATCGGTTTCCTGGGCGCGATAAAGTATGGCGCGATTGCCAGCCCAATGTTCCCCGCGTTCGGTCCGGACGCCATCAAGGACAGGCTCCTGGACAGCGGCGCAGTTTGTCTCATCACTGACAACGAACTAAAGACGAGGTTCTACGAGGTCAAAGACCAGTTGCCAGAGATGAAGCACACGATCATCGTCGGCGACGACGTCGCTCCCGGCGAATTGAGCTGGGAGAAGGAGATGGCAGCAGCTTCTGACAAGTTCGAGACCGCTCATATGGACCCTGAGGAGTTCATGTACCTGCTCTACACATCTGGCTCGACCGGAAAGCCGAAGGGTGTTGTGCATGCCCACAAGGGAATAGTGCAGGCGACCCTCACGACTTACTGGGTGTTGGATGTCCACGACGAGGACGTGTATTGGTGCGGTGCTGACCTCGGCTGGGTCACTGGCGTAGTCTATGGCTGCCTCGGACCCTGGTCGAACGGCACGACACAGGTCGGGCTCGGCGGCAGGTTCGATCCAGACCGATGGTACACGGCCATCCAGAACTACAAGATATCTATATGGTACACAGCCCCAACGGCCGTCAGAATGCTGATGGCGAAGGGTGATGACATACCGAAGAAGTACGATCTTTCGAGTCTGAGGGCGCTCTACTGCGTTGGTGAGCCGCTCAACCCTGAAGGTGTCAAGTGGGCCCAGGAGGTCTTCGACAACAAGCCATTCCACGACACGTGGTGGCAGACGGAGACGGGCAGCATATTGATCACCAACTTCCCGGAGATGCCAATCAAGCCAGGCTCCATGGGCAAGCCGCTCCCGGGCATCGAGGCCGCCATAGTCGATGAGAACGGTACGGTTCTGGCCCACGGTGAGGAAGGCAACCTGGTGATCAAGCCAAAGTGGCCGTCCATGATGAGGCAGATCTGGAAAAACCCGGCGAAGTACAACGAGTACTTCAGGAACGGCTGGTATTACACCGGCGACACTGCCCAGATCGACAATGACGGATACTTCTGGTATGTCGGTCGCGCCGACGATGTCATCAAGACATCTGGCGAGCGTGTCGGGCCCTTCGAGGTCGAGAGCGCGCTGATCGAGCACGAGGCGGTCGCTGAGGCGGGCGTCATCGGGAAGCCTGACCAGCTCAGGGGCAACATCATCAAGGCGTTCATCGTCCTGACCCCTGGCCATGTGGAGAGCGACGAGCTCAAGGCGGACATCCAGAAGCACGTCAAGAGCAAGCTCGCCGGGCACGCGTACCCGAGGGAGATCGAGGTCGTGAAGTCACTCCCTAAGACCAGGAGTGGCAAGATCATGAGGAGACTGCTCAGGGCTAGAGAGCTGGGTCTCCCGACTGGCGACGTCTCGACTCTTGAGGACTAAACACCAATATCCTTTTCTAGGAGGGGGGCATCCCCCCTCCAATATTAGATTTAAGACACTCTAAAGGAGGTGCTAGCTACGGACGCGAGCATGGATCCGAAGACCCGATTGGTCGACGGGAATTCCACGTTCCGAAATGGAGCGGACCCCTCGTTTTTCGCGAGGCTCGCGAAGAAGCAGGAACCGTTCGTGGCGATAGTCTCCTGTTCTGATTCTAGAGTGGACCCTGTGAAGATATTCAACCTGTCGCTCGGCGACGCGTTCGTCGTTCGTGTGGCGGGGAATTGCGTATGCGATCCAAGCCTTTACGGTAGCTTGGAATATGCCGTATCTCACCTGAAGGTCCGTGCGGTCCTCGTGATGGGTCATACGGATTGCGGTGCTGTGAAGGCCTCATACGAATGCGGGGGACTGGGGAGTATGGAATGCGTGATAAAGGACATACAATGTGCGAAGTCGAAGCTCGACGACGCCAAATCACGCGATCCGGATATAGTGGCAGAGACGAATGTCAGGGTGCAGTTGAGAAAGCTCATGGATATGAGCTCAATCATACGGGACGCCGTTCACGCTGAGAAGATCACGCTGTACGGTGCCATGTTCGATATCAAGACTGGCACAGTGAGATTCATCTGAAGAATGGGAGTGAATTAACAATTGAAACGGGAGAGATACGATGGCTGAAGAGAAAGTAATGAACAGATGGATACCGGTCATTGGCGCTCTATTGGTCCAACTCGCGTTGGGCTCGATATACGCCTGGTCGGTCTTCAACAAGCCCCTGGCGGCTGAGCTCGGAGAAGGTGCGAAGTCGCTTGCGGTGCTGGGGATATTCGCGACGAGCTTGGCTGGTTTCGGCTTGTTCGTGATGGTTGGCGGGAAGTTGCAAGACAAACACGGTCCGATGAAGATCACCATGCTCTCGGCTGTTGTATACGCTGCGGGATACATGATATCGTCAGTGTCCACAGATAGCCTGGCCCTGATGTATGTCGGCTATACTGTCCTCGGAATCGGTGTCGGTTTCGGATACGGATGCCCGATCGCATGTTGTCTCAAGTGGTTCCCTGACAAGAAGGGACTCGTCAGCGGCATAGCAGTGGCCGGCTTCGGTGCTGGCACATTCGTGTTCGCCCAGGTCGGCCAGTACTTCGTCGACAATTCGGGCGGCATATCTTCCGCGTACCTGTATCTTGGCATCATATTCTTCGCGATGGTCTTCGTGGGTGCGTTATTCTTGATCAACCCACCCGCGGGATACTGTCCGAAGGGCTGGTCTCCTCCGAAGATGGTGGCAGGCAGCTCGGAAGGCAAAGACATCCAGTGGCGAGAGATGATGGGAACGAGGAGTTTCAAGCTCCTTTGGATCATGTTCGTATTGTCTGCTACATGCGGTCTGATGATGATTGGGAACATAGGCAATGTCTCCCAGAACCTGGAAGACATCTATGCTGATGCGAACCCGAGCTTCGACCCTGTGGCTGAGAATGTCATGGTGATATCTCAGGTCGCTACGATCGTTGGCATACTTGCTGTGTTCAACGGAGCCGGTAGGATCGCATGGGGCATCATATCTGACAAGCTGGGAAGGACGAAGGCCATGAGGGCGATGTTCCTCACGCAAGCGATTATATTGTTCGCTGCTGCGGCCTTCATCATGAGCAAACCGACAGATGAGAACGTGCAGTTCTTGGGATTCACAGCGCTGGCATCCCTGTCTGGTTTCTGCTTCGGTGGCAACTTCGCTTTGTTCCCGCCTACGACTTCGGATTTCTTCGGGACCAAGTACTTCGGCAACAACTACGGCATCGTCTTCACGGCCTACGCAATGGGCGGCGTGATCGGCGGACTCATCCCCGGTATAATCACCGGCGGGTTCGAGTACGTGTTCATCGCCGTCGGCATCGGTTCGCTGGTCGCGTTTGCGCTCGCGTTCATAACCAAGGGCCCGTGGACCTACGAGAAGAAGGCCGAACCGCAGGAAGCCTGAAGCGATCAGAGCAGACCGCTCTTGCTTGAAACCCCTTCAAACAACCATTTTCCTTCTTTCTGTGCAATCCTGTTACGGTGCACTCTCTTGGCTAATCGCCAGTATGGCCGATGCACCAGTCACTCGCGTAAGAGCGAAAGCTTTTATCGGGCTCCGGCATAACCCGTTCTTCGGGAAAAGCATGTTGAAAGAATGTAGCGATCATGGTTATTTCAGGGCCGAGTTCTGCCCCGTCTGCGGCCAAGAAGGTCGGTTTCTCATGAATGATGAGGAACTCGATAGGCTCAGCAGGACCCTCGCAGGAGTTCTCAGGCACTTCCCCGAGAGATTCGATCTGCAAGTGGATCGGCAGGGTTTCGTTGACCTCAGAGGCTTCGTGAACGCGATTCAGAGGAAGCAGAGGCGATATCACTGGCTAAGAACTCATCACATCATCGCAATCATAGAGACGGATGACAAGGGTAGATATGAGGTCAGAGACGGCATGATACGGGCCACCTATGCACACTCGTTCGAGGTGGAATTGGACGCCGATTCGATAGGGACCCCGGACAAGCTCTACTATCCCATAACCGCCGAGGAGGTCGACATCGTACTGGAGGTCGGTCTGAAACCCTCGGACAGGAAGAAGGTCCACCTCAGCAAGACCGTCGGTGACGCAGTGAATGCGGGCAGGGTCAGGACAGAGAGTCCGATCATACTGGAGGTCGATTCGAATGCCGCAGCCGAGGATGGTATCGTAATCCAGAAGGCGGGCAAGACCGTATACCTCACCAACGATGTGCCCCCTCAGTATCTGAAGAGGATCGAGGTCGATATGTCGGAGTATCCACTACCGGAATCGACCGATGCCCCCGATGCTGACGAGGGCCCAGCTGATCCAGCTGATTCCTCTCCTGCCAAGGACATCGAGGAATAGATCGCCCTATCCAGCAAAGCATGGCCTATTTTCAGCCGACCCACCGCAATTGATAAGAGGCATCATGTGAGAGGTTATGCTAGATGTTTGTCGGTGCAGACGTTCTCTGGCTCGAGATGAGGCAGGATTCATTGCCGTTACACGTGCTCGAATTCGAGTGGAACGGCTACAGACCATCGTTGGTCTGTCTCAATCGAGGGGATGGGCGCATCTTGGAGCTGGGAGTCCCGAGGTTGGATATGACCGTGAGCAGATCGAAGACCTGTGTGGGATACTTCGATGGTGACAAGCATATCCAATGCCCTGACGGATCTTCGGTGACCAAGTTCCCCCAGTGCGAATCGTGTTCTGGCGAATCGTTCATCCCATTCCAGGAATGCGTGTTCGAACCTAGGTGTGAGGGGGAGGAATGTGACATCGAGTTCTGCAAGAGGGAGCATGTCCTCTACCTGGCATTCTACAATACGATCCCGAAGATCGGGATGAGCTCTACCCGGAGGGTAGAGCGTCGATTGATCGAGCAGGGCGCAGACGCGTTCTCCATAATCGGAAGCTACCCTAACAGGAAGAGGGCCAGGTCTGCGGAGAAGGATATGTCATCCAAGCTCAGGATATCTCAGGGGATTCGTCAGCGGACGGTGTTGCAGGGGTTCACCAATCCGGTCGATCATGATGCGATGGACCGCGTGTATCGGTCGATCTCCTCCTCACTCAAGGATTGTTACAGTCTCTCGGCCGGGCCATTGACTCTTCTGGAAGGATATCCGATATCGCTCCCCCTGCGCTCCTCTCCTGAACTCATGGAGACATCCGGTCGGCACAAGGGCGACCCACTGGGGGTCAAGGGGAAATGGCAGATATACGAGGATCGCGGGGTCAGGGCGATGAGTCTCCAGGATTTAGTCGGCAGATACCTGTCCATAGGTTCAGACCACTGATGCAGGGTTCAAAACTAAGAAATAGCCAGTGGGCCATGGAGTCCCTGGGATGGTTGTCATGAAGATAAAGTGGCTGAGTCATTCAGCGTTCCTGATAGAAGGCCGAGACAAGGTGCTGGTCGATCCGTTCCTGACAGGCAATCCGAAGGCGGTCATGAAACCTGAGGAGATAGACTGTGATATCATATGCGTCACTCACGGACACGGAGACCATCTCGGTGACGCCGTGCCTATCGCACGAAGAACCGGGGCCGAGATCGTCTCAATCGTGGAGATGTCCGCATATCTTGAGAGATGCGAAGTGAAGAGCATCGGGTTCAACCTCGGCGGAACCGTGAAGGTCCGCGATACCCACATCACGATGGTGCCTGCATTCCATTCTTCTAGCATAGGTGCTCCTGGACTGGAGTTCTCAGCGGCCATGGCCGTGGGACTCATCATAGATACTGGCAAGGTCATCTACCACGCGGGAGACACCTGTGTGTTCGGAGACATGAAGCTGATAGGTGAGCTGTATAAGCCCGAGATAGCAATGCTTCCGATCGGCGGTTTCTACACTATGGATCCGAGACAGGCCGCTCTTGCGACAGAGTTGATAGGACCTAAGATGGTCATACCCATGCACTACGGAACCTGGCCTCCTATCGAGCAGGACCCTAGAGAATTTGCGAAGCTGGTCAAGAAATCATCCAAGGCGAAAGTGGTAATAATGCAACCCGGCGAAACTCTGGAAGTCTGATGACGAATGTCAAAGGTATTCACTCCGGCCCAGATACGTGAAAGACATGGCAGCATGTTCGCCAGACGGCTGATCACCATGGTGGACGAGAGCTCCAAACGGGCCAAGATAGTGGAAGAATGCTGTGCCCAGGGGCCGGTCGAATGGGATGCGATCAACAGACTCAGGGCAGGCGGCGTTATCGATCATGTCGAGGTGCAAGGGACCACCCTCATAATGGATGCGCGGATAGGCGAGGGTGAAGTGCGGTTCGGGCCAGCAGCGAAGGAGACCGGCGGACAGGCGCTGAAATCCCTCCACGTCCGTAACGGCAAGGTTGAAACCACTTGGATGGGCCTCGCCGGAGCCAGTGTGGGCGTGGGTGCATGCCTTCCACAGGCCGAGGGCGTGGAGAAAGTGGAATACTTGAGTGACGAGCAGGTAGGTGGTTCACGCCAGGTGGAGATAAGACTGACCACTCCTGCACATAGGCGTCTGATAATCGGCATCGATGACACGGACACGAAGGAGAAGGGTGCGACATGGGTAACTGGCCTTAAGCTAGGCCGGGAGATGCCGCACGGGCTCATGCTGACCCACAAGATAGTCCAACTCAACCCCCATGCCCCTCAAAAGACCACCAACTGCGCAGCCACCGCACTGGCCTTCGCGGTGCTTCCAGATGACATCGAGAGGACAATCGAATGGTGCCGGAAGTTCATATCGGAGAATACCTACTCTGACCAGACTGTGATGACCGCCTTCGAAGGCCTGGACATACCACCTTCCCTTGTCCGATTCGGGGCCCAGGCAAAGGATACAATACTATCTATACACGATGCCGAGCACGTCGCAGCGAAGGTAGGTGTCAAGATCATCAAGGTGACAGGCGAACGAGGGGCGATAGGTGCAGTCGCCGCGATTGGCTGTTTCGACCTGGGTCTCTACAGTGCTGGCCTTCCTGAAGACTTCGGACACACATAACTTTAATAAGCTTCTTCTATAGAGTTGGTGCGAAACACATGACTGGCGAGATTTCGAGGGCCATTTCAAGCACTGCCTACCAGACCTATGAGAAGCGTCTGCTAAAGGAGGTCATGTCCAGCCCGGTCCCACACCATGTGGCTGTTATAATGGATGGTAACAGACGCTATGCTCATGAGGTCGGCATCCTGATCTCCGAAGGTCACGAGAAGGGCAAGGACAAGCTCGAGGAGATGCTCGAGTGGTGTATGGAGCTGGGCATAAAGGTACTCACAGTATTTGCCTTCTCGACTGAGAATGTCAGCAGGGAGGAGGGTGAGATCGAGACCTTGATGCGCATGTTCGTCCAGAACTTCAAAGTGCTGGGCGACGACGACAGGGTCCATAAGAACAGGATACGAGTCCGAGTCATAGGTTCTCGAGAACTCCTGCCTGCGGATCTCAAGGAGTCCATCGTGTATGCGGAGGAGAAGACGAAGGATTATGACAACTACTTCTTCAATATCGCAGTGGGATACGGTGGAAGGGAAGAAATCGTAGACGCGATCAGGAACATGGCAAGGGACGTCAAGGATGGGAAGATACACGTGGACAGCATCGATTCTGAGTTGTTCTCGAGCTATCTCTACACGGCAGAACTCCCCGACCCGGACCTCATACTTAGGACCTCTGGCGAAGAGCGGATATCCAACTTCTTGTTGTGGCAGCTCGCATATTCTGAGCTATACTTCTCTGATGTATACTGGCCTGGCTTCAGAAAAATCGATTTCATGAGGGCCGTGAGATCCTATCAGATGAGAGTGCGTCGGTTCGGCAAATGAGCGTTTTTCGCCGAATTCCGTACCATCAATCGTTGGCAAATGGGCCATTCATGTACGAAAACACATACATGTGCACGCTTTTTTGCACGGATTCCGTTAGATTGAAGTACTCTATCTATCTACGGGACTCCGGGATCTGATGAATACACTTCCGATAAGCCAGCACCCTTGCGAGATATTCGAGAGATGGAAGGGTCTGGATCTCAAGTTGCTGCCCATTGACAAGACCGACATACGCATCCTGTGCGAACTCCGCGAGAACGCGAGGATGAGCAACTCAGAGATCGCCAAGAAGCTCGACGTGACTGAGGCTACCGTCAGAAGGCGAATCAAGAACCTTATCGACAAGGGCATAATCATGCGCTTCTCGATCCACATAGATTACAGACTCATCGAGAACACAGTGAAGGCATACATTCATCTCAAGACCGTGACTGATAAGCTGGACAAAGTCGTCGACCATGTCGTCAACCATAACCGTGTGGTTGCCGTTTATCGCGTCACTGGTGAATACGATCTCCTCGTAGTGGCTCTCTTCGTCGGCATGAGCGAGCTGCAGGAGTTCATTGACAACTTCCTGAAGATCGATGGGGTCAAGGAGACAGATACTCAGATAGTCATGAGTGCCCATAAGGGAGTTCCGTGGACGGGGATCTGAGGCCAAGGTTCGAATCTATCGTCGAGAGACTGCGGTCGATGGAGAACCCTTCTAATGTGGAGGGAATGGCCTGGTTCGGAATATCCGCTCACAACACACTTGGCATCTCAGTGACCACTCTGAGGGCGATGGCGAGATCGATCCCGAAAGACCATGACCTCGCGATGGCTCTTTGGGAGTCTGGGATACATGAAGCCCGCATACTCGCTTCCATGATCGACGAGCCTTCGATGGTCACGCGTGAGCAGATCGTCTCATGGGCCTCGGACTTCGATTCGTGGGACATTTGCGACCAGGTTTGCAGCAACCTATTCGACAGGACACCGTTTGCTCATGAGATTGCGATGGAGTTCGCCTCATCCGGACGAGAGTTCGTCAAGAGAGCGGGGTTCGTCATCATGGCTGCACTCTCCGTTCATGACAAACATGCACCTGACGAATCATTCGTTATGTTCCTCCCGGTCATCGCGCGTGAGTCCCGGGATGATAGGAATTTCGTAAAGAAGGCGGTCAATTGGGCTCTCCGCCAGATCGGCAAGCGCAACCTCAGGCTGAACGAGTTGGCGGTCGAGGTTGCGGAGAAGATCTCCGAATCGGATTCTCGGTCTGCGAAATGGATCGCCTCGGATGCTCTCAGAGAACTGAGAAGCGATGCAGTCCAGAGACGTCTCTCGATCAGAGAGCCTGCAAGGCGATCTGCACGACGTCCATAGTCTTGATGTCCACGCCCGCCTTCTTGGCTCCTGCATTGAGGTTGACCTGGCAGAATGGACACGATGTGACGATCAGCTCAGCACCCGCATCGATGGCTTCCTTCACTCTGTCGGCTGCGATGCTCTCCGCCATGTCGTTGAAGGCGGCTTTGAATCCTCCTCCAGCGCCACAACACTGAGAGTCTTCCCTCTCGTGCTTCATTTCCACCAATTCAAGTCCAGGTATGGCCTTGAGGACGTTCCTGGGGGCATCGTATACCTTCGCGTGCCTTCCCAGGTGGCACGGGTCGTGGTAAGCGACCTTCTTTTTGAAATCCTTGGTGAATTTGAGTTTGTTCTCTTTGATGAGCTTGTCCAGGTACTCCGAGATATGGTATAGTCTGAACGAGGGCTTCCCGACCATTTTCGGATAGTCGTTCTTCATGGTGTTGTAGCACCCGGCGCATGCAGTGACCATGGTCTTCCAACCGTGCCTCTCCATCTCCTGCACGTTGTGAGGCGCGATCTCCTGCATCACTGGTATCTTCTGTCCGGTCCTCAGAAGCGGCGATCCGCAGCACCATTCCTCTTCTCCCATGGTCGTGAACTTGACCCCTGCCTTGTCTAGGAGCTTAGCGGTCGCGACAGCGAGTGGCTGCATCCTGTATGCCTCGGTGCAGCCTGTGAAGAAGACCACCTCAGGGTTATCTGACAGTTTCACATCCTTTGGCAACCATGCGGGCCTCTTCTCCTTGGGCTCATCGAATGGATTGTGCTTTGCCAAGACCCTTTCCTTGATCTTCTTATGGGCCTCCATGGGTCCATGGCCCTGGTCAATCAGCCATTCCTTGACCTCCTCCCATAGCTTGGCGAAGTCGATCTCGACATGGCAGTTGTGTTCGCAGGCAGCGCATGAAGTACACTGGAATATCCTCTCGACGAACTTCTCATCTATCTTCGGATTGCGGCCGAGCAATGTGTCCACTGGGGTTTTGTTCTTTATCTGCTTCAGGTAGAACACTTTGCCTCTGGGCGTGGCCGATTCCCACCCGATCTGTCTGAAGACTGGGCAGGTATCTCTGCAGTATCCGCATTGAAGGCATGCATCGAGGTCTTTTTCGATCTCTGAGATATTCCTCATGAGTTGTCACCAGGTGAGCGGTTATCGCTCCTCTGTGATCCTTCCACGATTTCGTCGCGGAAGGACCCGTATGATACTGGCTCTCGGGATATCGTAGACATTCATAAACCTAGCGCAGCATATACGGAAGTGCTGAACCATCTCCAACTATTCATTTCTTCGAGGGACTTCTTTTCGAAGGTCGCTTATTAGCCTTGAGACGGATTTCAACATCCTTGCCAGGTTCGTAGCCTTTCAGACTTCCAAGCATGCCCCTGATCGTGTCGTCGACTATCTCTGATACGAAAGTGCCTGCCGCGATCCTTTTCCCTCCGACCAGTATCTCAACTCCTCTGGATGGCATCTCTCTGCAATCCTCTATCCTGCGGCTCCCATCTATCGCGGCTTTCGCCAGTGAATTGCAGTCCATGCCGCACTTGCCACAATCAAGCATCGGCAGTCTCTTGATCAACCGCTCGAACGCGACCTCTTTCTCGACATAGTCTATCAGAACAGCTAGGGTCGGGTTGCTCATCACGGTCCCCTTTCTGGGCTTTATGTCCCCGATGGATATCTTCGGGTAGGTGTTGGAGTCCTTGAATCCTTCAAGTATTATCACATCTGGGGCATGGCTGCGTCTGAGGCCATCGATGATCTCGTAGCTGGATAATTCCGAATGTATGAAGAATACGGCCCCTTTCTTGGTGGAGAGCACGACCGGGTCGCTCCCCGCTTTCCAGTGCCTCCAGGTATCCTTGCCCTTCTCGTCGATGTCCTCGTCGATGCCGCTATGCTTGACGGAGGCAACTCTATATCCTTTCTGAACCAGCTTCTTGACGAGTTTCTCTACTGTTGCGGTCTTGCCTGAATCCTGATAACCGTATATGTTCAGAATCATTGGATCGCTGATGGCATGTGCGATTCCGCTCTTATATCTTCAGCCTCACTTCTTCCTGAGGAGTGCGCCGACCATCCTTGGTATGCTCGCATAGATCGAGCTCTCGGACCAATCCAGTTCTTCCTTCTCGCATACCGTGGATTCGCTGAGCCTGGTCGCTGCTTCCCTAAGCGAATCGAGGTCGCTTCCAGTCGCCTTGCCCTTTGCGACTATCGAATCGATCCTGCGCATCATGTCCCTCGCGGCGATTATCCTCCGCTCTGTCCTGTCTGCGACATCTTCCTCTATCAGCCCCATCTCCCTCTTTATGAAGTTGAGGTTGAGCCCAGCGGAATATGTGGATTCGACGATCTGATCCCTCGTCATCCATTGCGTCTCGTAGTTGAGCACATATTTCCAGCTCGGTGTGGATGCTAATCTCACATGGTCCTCGAGCGTGGACGCGAATAGTTTGTATCCGAGCTTATCGGCGAATTCGAACGCATTACCGCCGGGATCCAGGAATGGTGCCAATGGGCTGATGAACGGGAATACATTCTGACCCTTGAATCGATCGTAAAGCTTCCTTGTATACGCCACAGTCCCATCGACCGAATCGCTCGTTTGCATCGGCAGGCCTATCATGTAGAATATGTCGAACCGGCCACAACCCGCCTTCAGGAATGCATCTATGGATTTCTCAAGCCCAACGGTGGTATACGGTTTTCCCTGCGCCTTCCTGACCTGATCATCGTGAGTCTCGGGTGACATCTGAACGCTGAACGATCCGATGCTATTCCCAACATCCACAGCGAATTCCTTGTCCGCAGGCGCGAAGAGCTCGATGATGACCTCGTTATCTACATGACGCTCCTTTATGGCCTTGAGGAACTTCGATGCGTAGGCCTTCCCTGGCTGTCTGATGTCTCCGACTATGAATGTAGCACCTTTGATGTATTCCTCGGCCCTTGCGATGTCATCTGCGAGCATGTCTGGTGATCGATATGCGGGCTTGGTCCTTCCGAAGTTCCTGGCGAACGAATCGCATGATCCAGCGCAGTTGATGCAGTTGTGGGTGCACCCCCTTACCGCCACCGCGATGGACATGGGGTTATTCTTCCAGTTCTTGTATGGCATATGCCCGTCCAGATCCATGTACCTGAGCACCTTGCGGATCATCAACCCATAGTCTATCTCGATGTCATCGAGAGTCTCTGGCACATTCGTGATCGGGTTGACCTTTGTCCTGCCTTCCACCCTCCAGGTCAGGTTCGGAACCTCTTCGAGGGATTTCCTCGACTCTAGCGACGAAATGAGCTTCTCCAGCGGCACCTCCGTGGAGTCTCCCCTCAGGACATAATCCACCTCTGGATGCTTCGCCATGAGTTCTTCGTGATAGTACGATGAGCTGAACCCGCCCATCACCACAGGCCTGTCTGGGTGATGCCTCTTGACCATCTTGGCAAGCTCCAGTGCACCTTGCACATGTGGCATCCAGTGCAGATCGATTCCGAACATGCCCGCGTCGATGGACTTCACGAACCTATCTGGGTTGAACCTGCTCGATGATAGCATCTTGTTCGCTATGTTGGCTATCCTGACCGAGTATCCATTCGACTCTAGATGGGACGCCATCGTTGTGAAGCCGATAGGATACATCTCGAATACCGGTGTCGAAGGTATCAGGTCACTCACTGGACCCAGTAACATGGTCTTCTTTCGGAAATCCATCACACTAGGTGGATGGAGCAAAACAAGGTCCGGTCTCGACATCTCAGCCGAAGATTGTGACGAGCGTACTAAATACATGTCAAACTACAGCGCGAAGTGTGGATTTGGCGGACTACAACAGCTAAATATCAGTGAGTCAGATTGAGGTTGAGGAGATATCATGAAGAATATTCCGATTTTGGCCTGCTCATTACTGGCACTGACCATGCTAGTCTGCGCATCGACCGGGGCAAATGCGAACGCTGCCATAGTCATCCAACCTGGATTTGAACATAGTCACAGCACTAATGCCAGCGCAGGGGAAACGGTCACCTACTTCTGGTTCGCGGATGCTGACCTTCATTTCACTATCAGCTCGCCGACTGGAACCATACTCCTGGATGAGGTTGCAAGGTCTGGTGCCGACTCGGTTGATGCCTTGGAGACCGGAGAATATACCTTCACATGGGTGAATGACGGGACAGTAGCGGCGAGTCTGGATTTCAGCGTCAACATGTTTGACGGGATTGAGGATATAGAGGACGCTGTATCGACATTCCTGATTATCGGGATTATCATCGTTGTCATCATAGTAGCCGTCGTGATCATCATACTGGTCGTCCTTCTGGGCAAGAAGAAGAATGCGCAGCCGGGGGTCCCGGGTCCTGCGCCGTTCGTCGCTCAGCCAGTAGGTGCTAGTGGCAAATGTCCGGTATGCGGTACGGGCTTTGCCCCGGACACTCAGTTCTGCGAACGGTGCGGAAATCGGATTCGTTAGACGATTCGTCAGCGGATCGGATCCGAAAACCCCTTTCATGTCATTCTCCGCTCTATCTGTTGCAAATGAACAGTGTAATTGAAGAAAATTCGATACTGACGCCCCACAATCTAAGAACCGTACACTGAAAACCCTTAATACTTTGATGCGAATCCGAGGGCGATGCTCGCAGAGGACTATATGGGGGTCGCTGCATTCGCGGTCATAGCGATTTTGCTTCCTGCCCTAGTCTTCCTTTTGTCGCGCTATCTCCGGCCGGATAAGAAGGACCCGCGAGGTACCACCACATACGAATGTGGTGAAATCCCCATCGGCCATGCACAGATACAGTTCCATTTCCAGTATTATATGTACGCCATCCTTTTCGTCGCCTTCGACCTGGTCACGGTCTTCGTGCTCATGTGGGCGCTCGTCTTCACTGACCTGAGCGACATGGCCAAGTTCTCGATGCTAGCCTTTCTAGGTATTCTTCTCGTGGGTGTCGTTTACGCCCTCAAGAAGGAGGAGATAATCTGGATCTGAATACTGGGGACAAGCCTTCCGCTGGCCAGGTCATGATGTTCCGCTCAAAGGATTTTCTCAAATGGTCCGATGAGGTACTTGAGGTCGTCCTGAAGAAGACACCCGTGGGTGGCGCCCTGGACCTGTTGCTGAAGGATTTCTTCAACTGGGCTACTAGAAACTCCATCTATCCGCTTCATTTCGGTATCATGTGTTGTGCCTTGGAGATGGCCGTCGCATCGGCACCGAGGTTCGATGCTCAGAGGATGGGGGTCATATACAGATCCACCCCTCGTCAGTGCGATGTGCTCTTGGTCAACGGCCCGGTGAGCAAGAAGCTGAAACCAGCGCTGAGGCGGCTGTACGATCAGATGCCTGAGCCAAAATGGGTCATCGCCATGGGCGAGTGCGCGATATCCGGCGGACCGTTCTGGGAGAGCTACAATGTGGTCCCTGGCGTGGACACTTTCATAGATGTCGACATTTACATACCCGGATGCCCGGCGAGGCCCGAGGCGTTGATCGACGGGTTCCTGAAATTGCAGAAGATTATCTTGGAGAACAAGCGCGGCCTTCTCACAGGCCGATGATAGGAGAAATTGCAGAGGACCATGTATGAAGGGAGGGGGACGAGACAACCAGGACCCTGCGGGGAACATCGAGCGAGCCCCGTTGACGATAGGCGAGGACCCTGAAGAGCATGTGCTCCTGACGATCCGGGACGAGTTCGGCAAATCGGTCGAAGGGTCTAAGAGGGTCAGAGCAGGACTCATACGCGCCACGATCACTCGCGACCACCTCTATGATGCATGCAAACTCCTGAGAAATGACCTTGGATTCGAACACCTGTCGATGATTTCTGCGGTCGACTACCCGGACAGGTTCGAGGTGGTCTATCACATCAATTCCTATCGATCGAACATCATGCTGGAGCTTATCGTGAAGCTGCCCAAGGACGACCCCACGGTCGATTCCATATCGTCGATCTGGGGCGGGGCCAATTGGAACGAGCGGGAATCGTACGACCTGATGGGCATAGTGTTCAATGATCATCCGAAGCTGGAAAGGATACTGTTGCCGAAGGACACGATGTATCACCCACTGCGTAAGGATTTCAGGATGTGATCATGGATGGCCGAAATGTGGATCAACATGGGACCGCAGCACCCGATGACGCATGGGCTGTGGAACCTTCGCGTCAAGGTGGATGGCGAGACCATCGTAGACGCGGAACCCGAGGTCGGCTATCTCCACCGCGGCATCGAGAAGATCTGCGAGAACAGGACATATCCTCAGATAATCCCGCTCGCGGACAGACTCTGCTACGGTTCATCGCTCACCTGGAGTCATTTGTACTGCATGACTGTGGAGGACCTGATGGGCATCGAGGTTCCTGAGAGGGCCGAATACATCCGGGTGGTCGCCCTGGAGATACAGAGGCTCGCCTCCCACCTCATGTGGCTTGCGGCCTATGCCGTGGACCTCGGAATGATGGCCGGATTCATCTACTCTATGAGGGACAGGGAGGTCCTCGTAGACCTTCTTCAGAGCCTTTCTGGTTCGCGATTGACGTACAACTATCCTCGTATAGGCGGCGTCGCGCACGATCTCCCACCGAACTGGGACAGGGAGGCGTTGCGTGCATGTGATTACATAGAGACCCGTCTGAAGGAGTACGAGGACCTGTACGAGGGTTCTAAGATATTCATGATGAGGAACGTCGACGTTGGCCTCCTCTCGAAGGAAGACGCTCTCGACTTAGGCGTCACTGGCCCACCGTTGAGGGCGAGTGGTGTGAAGTACGATATGCGCAAGGACCGCCCCTATTCCGTTTACTCTGATATCGACTTCGAGGTCTGCTCGCGACCTGAAGGAGATTGCTTCGCGCGATACCGTGTGAGAATGGATGAGATGTGGGAGTGCTGCAAGATCATCCGACAGGCGATCCAGCGCATGCCCGAAGGCAAATGGCGCACAGTCGCTCCGAGGAACGCACCAATAGGTACAGGCTTGGGTCGGGTCGAGGATCCGAGAGGCGAAGGGATGATGTATGTCGTCGGAGACGGCTCGGATAAGCCGTACCGTCTCAAGATCCGCAGTCCCATCTTCATCACTGTATCCGCAGCCCCTCGTATGCTGGTAGGATACAAAGTGGCGGATGTCGTCGCCATAATGGGCGGACTGGACATGTGCATCGGGGAGTGTGACAGGTGAGACCATGAACCTCTTCCAATTCTGCAACGGTATCATCGTCTGGCTCGTGGACCTGATCAACCACCTTTGGTACTGGCTAGGGGATGTGCTTCCTTGGTACTTCGGTGATTTCTTCACGGGGGTCGGCGACTTTGCAGGGTCCCATGGTCACATCGCAGTGATGACGATACTGCTGGAGTCCCTCATTGTCATCATAGTCGCGATCATTAACGTCCTCAACTTCATATGGCTCGATAGAAAACTCAGTGGTCGGATATTCGACTTCTATGGTCCGTACTATGTAGGCTACAGGATCGGTGGCTGGTTGCAGAACCTAGCGGACGGTATGAAGCTGTTCGTCAAGGAGATAATCGTTCCCGCCAAGGCGGATCGGCTTGGGTTCCTGCTCGCTCCTGTCATATTCGTGGGCTCTTCCTTCCTCATCCTCGCGACGATACCGTTGAGTCCCAATTTCGGCATAGCGACTAACGAATCCGGAGAGTTCGTGTCCGCTGGAGTGCTTTTTGCGTTCGCTGCATTCGCAATCGCGCCGTTCTCCATTCTGCTCGCAGGTTGGTCTTCTAACAACAAGTTCACACTGATAGGTGGTATGAGGTCCGCCGCTCAGATGATGAGCTATGAGATCCCACTGTTGCTGGCGGTCGCTAGCGTGCTCCTGCTCTCAGGCAGTTTCAGTTTCGTGGGGATAGTCGATGCGCAGCATGACATGTGGTACGCGATACCCCTGTTCATAGGGCTGATCGTGTTCCTCGTGTGCATAGCAGCTGAGGTGGAGGTGACCCCGTTCGATCTGCCCGAAGCCGAGGCCGAACTCGTCGAGGGATGGACCACCGAATACGGTGGGATGCGTTTCGGATTCTTCATGATGACATCATATCTCCGCGGATACGCTGGTGGCGCATTAGCCACCGCACTGTTCCTGGGCGGATGGCAGGGTCCATCCCTGATACCAGACGAGATATGGTTCCTGATCAAGGCGTACATCGTGTTCGTGGTCATCGAATGGATGAGATGGTCCCTTCCAAGGGTCCGTGTCGACCAGATATTGGAGCTCGGCTGGAAACGGCTCCTGCCATTGGCCGTCCTCAACCTGCTCATAGCAGCTACATTCAAGACGATGGGGTGGTTCAGTGGTTAGGGAACGAGGCAAGGTGAGCTTCTTCGGGTATGTCGTGAGGCCGATGATGCGCACCGGTCGTCAGTTCGTGCGTTCGCTCATACTCGGCAGACCCAACACAGTCCTGTATCCCCACGAAAAATTGGTGTTGCCTCAGGTATACAGAGGGAGACACACCCTCGATTTCAAGAAGTGCATCGGTTGCGGGAACTGTCTCAATATCTGTCCGAACGAATGTATGTGGCTTGAGAAGATTGAAGATCCGGAGCTTGGCAAGATCGAGCGGCCCGGTGTCGACCTTGGCAGATGCCTCTTCTGCGGATTCTGTGCTGAAGTATGTCCTACCGTAGCTTTGCACTTGACGACGGAATATGAGCTGGCCGACCGCAAGCGTGAGAGCTTCGTTCTCAGTCCGAAGGACATTCGAGACGACACCTTCGCTTCCACATTCAAGGAAGAGCGTCTGTCTCGCAAGCTGCCGCACCTCGACATGTCCAAGTGCACCAGTTGCGAGAAGTGCGCGGAGGAGTGCCCCGAGATGTGCATAGCCATGATGCCTATCGATAAGGTGGACAAGAAGAAGCCGGAGATCAACCTCGCCAAGTGCACATCATGTGAGAAGTGTATCATCGCATGTCCTGAAGAAGCCCTCGCGTCGACCGAGGTATACGAATCATATTTCGAGATGCCAGAGCCGAAATTGCTGCTGCCCAAGTGCACTGGTTGCTCGGCGTGTGCGCGCGCATGCCCAACGGATGCCATCTACATGATGGAGATGCCAGGGAGCGAGAAGACCCTCAAGGATGGCAAGAAGGGGAAGCCTAAGAAGCGTGCGGTCTTCGTGTTCGAGAAGTGCGTTGGCTGTGGCCGATGTTTCAAAGCATGCAAGTTCGGAGCGATAGAGATGCCGGGGGTGAAGAAGTGACCTGGGAGATGTTCATATTCATGTTCCTTGCTGCGTCCGCGTTGGTCTCTGCCCTTCTAGTGGTCCGAGCCAGAGAGATAATCCATGGGGTAGTGGCGCTGGCCACCTGCTTCATTGCCGTCGCCTGTATGTACATCATGCTGAATGCGGAGTTCGTCGCGATCATTCAGATACTCGTCTACGTAGGCGCGGTCGTGGTCGTCATCCTGTTCGGGATAATGCTGACCAAGCGCGAGATAATGGAGAGTGGTGACTGATGAAACTCAACTCCATCATCAAGGGGTCGTCCTTGCTCCTGCTCGCATTGCTCTTGGTTCTGGTCGTGACCGGCGTGTCTTGGCCCGAAGGTGAGATGGACACTGTGACGAACGAGGACGTCGCATGGTTGATGTTTGGGACGGACAACTCAAGCGGGTACGCTCTCATCGTCCTGATGATAGGTGTGCTCCTATTCGTCGCATTGCTGGGCGGTATCTTTCTTGCAAAGGAGGAGAAGGAATGATCCCGATCGAGTACTGGCTCATATTCAGCTCGCTCCTGTTCGTCATAGGCGCTTACGGTGTCGTATCCCGGAAGAATGCCATCGTCGTGCTGATGTGTATTGAGATAATGCTCAATGCGGCGAACATCAACTTGGTGATGTTCAGCAGTTATCATAGCGTCATGCACACGGTCCCCGACGCGACCGGTCAGGTGTTCGCACTGTTCTCTATAGCTATCGCGGCAGCGGAGGTCGCGGTGGGCTTGGCTATCATACTGTCTGTCTACAGAAGGTACCAGACAATCGATGTCGACAAGATAAACATCCTGAGGTGGTAGAGTGCTCGAGTATGCGTGGCTGATTCCAGTCTTCCCGTTCGTTGCGTTCATACTCATAGCGCTGCTGCCGAAACGCACGCTCTGGTGGGAGTCGGGCGCGGTCTACGCGATCGCTGGTACTCTGTGCTCTTTGGTGCTCTCCCTGCTGGTCGTGTGGAGCGTTCTGAACGGTGAGACCCTCACGACGGATACGCCCAAGTTCAAATGGCTGGAAGTAGGGGACTTCTCTCTTGAGTTCGGCGTGTGGATCGACCAGTTGACAGCGCTCATGCTGGTAGTCGTCTCCATAGTCGGCACCCTTGTCGTGATCTACTCCGGCGGTTACATGCGCGAGGAAGGGGAGGGCAGGAGGCGTTACTACGCCGAGATAACCCTCTTCATCTCGGTGATGTTCGGATTGGTGATATCCGACAACTATCTCCAGATGTTCATATTCTGGGAGCTCGTCGGTCTTTGCTCGTACCTGCTCATAGGTTTCTGGTACGAGAAGCCGTCCGCGGCCAGTGCTGCCAAGCGTGCTTTCATTGTCACCCGCGTCGGTGACATAATGTTCATGGCGGGCATCATAATCCTGTTCAAGTATGTGGGGAGCCTCGACTTCGAGACCCTCTTCTCGGATGCGGGCGCCGCCGCAGTGCCCACCGACATGATGATACTCGCTACCGCGCTGATATTCGGTGGAGCCATTGGAAAGAGCGCGCAATTCCCTCTTCACGAATGGCTGCCTGATGCGATGGAGGGCCCGACAACCGTATCGGCTCTTATTCATGCGGCCACGATGGTCAAGGCAGGGGTGTATCTCGTGGCGAGGTCGTATCCTCTGCTCATACATGCCCCTGAGAGCCTGCTGTTCGTAGCGGTGATCGGGGGAGTGACCGCGATACTAGCTGCGACGGTCGCATTGGCGGCGAACGATATCAAACGTGTTCTGGCGTACAGTACCATCAGCCAACTTGGATACATGATCCTGGGGCTAGGCGCCGGTGGATATCTGGTCATATACGCGAATTCCCCAGGTGGATACGCAGCTGCGACCTTCCACCTGATGAACCATGCTTTCTTCAAAGCTCTCTTATTCCTTTGTGCCGGAAGCGTGATACATGCGATAGGCACGAACGACATGCGTCTTATGGGCGGTTTAGGCAAGAAGATGAAGATCACATCGCTCACGATGCTGATTGGAGCGTTAGCCATATCGGGCATACCGCCGTTCTCAGGTTTCTGGAGCAAGGACGAGGTGCTAGCTGCCGTATGGCATGCAGGGGAATTCGATTCCGTCTTCTTCCTGCTCTGGTTGATGGGCATAGTAACCGCGTTCATGACCGCCTTCTACATGTTCCGGATGTGGTTCATGACTTTCGCGGGGGAGCCTCGGTCCGAATATCACGCGCACGAATCACCCCGGATAATGACTGTCCCATTGATGATACTTGCAGGGTTGGCGATGACCTCCGGATTCGTTCTGTTCATCGGTGATGGGTTCAAAGGATTCATGGAATCGTCGATCGAAGGGCTGCTGCACGGTGCGGGGCACGAATCACTTGTGGACGTCGCAGTCGAGATATTCTCCGATCCGCTGACCTATGTATCACTCACCCTCGCAGTCGTTGGAATAATGCTTGCGAGGAAGATCTACCTCACTCCTGGATTCGACAGGAGTCTGTTCTCCCGTGGGTTCAATGGCAAGCTTCAGCGCGCTCTAGAGAACAGATGGTACATCAGCAAGTTCTACGACGACTTCGCTGTGAAGGTGGTCTACGGCCTGTCGTTGATTGCAGACAAGTTCGACAGATATGCTATAGATGGCCTGGTGAACGGATTCGCGTTCCTGGGTGGCAATACCGGGAACTTCATCAGACGGCTGCAGAACGGCAATGTGCAGCGCTACGCGAGTCTCATATTGGTGGGCATCTGCCTGCTGTTGATACTCGTTTTGTACATATTGCCATGGGGTGGGTGATTGACGATGCTCGAAGGTGTACCTGTGCTTTCTCTGACAATACTCATTCCTCTCATAGGAGCGTTCATCACGTTCTCGTTGGGCAAGTATGGGAAGTACGCGAAGTATATCGCTCTCGCATTCTCGGTCGGGGCGCTTGTACTGTCGTTGTTGATCGCCTATGAGTTCGCCACCGATCCCTCGCCGTCAGCGACCGGCTATCATTCCGATTACCAGTTCTATGAGGAACATGCATGGATCAGCACGCTCGGGATCAACTACATCGTGGGTCTGGATGGCATCAGCCTTCCGTTGTTCGTGCTGACGACCCTTCTCTGCACGCTTTCAATCATATTCTCCTGGGACACTGAGAAGCGCCCGAAGGAATACTTCGGTCTCATGCTCATCCTCGAGGTAGGAGTCCTCGGCGTCTTCGTTTCCTTGGACTACTTCATGTTCTACTTGTTCTGGGAGGTCGTCCTGATACCGATGTACTTCATGATCGGCATCTGGGGTGGGCCCAGGAAGGACTATGCTGCGATCAAGTTCTTCATCTACACCCATGTCGCGAGTCTTGCATTGCTCATTGCCATCATGGCGATGTACTTCGAAGCTGGTCTGCAGACCTTCAGCATGGAGGCGATCGCGGGCGAAAGCGTGGATTTCGCCAAGGGTGTGCAGGTGGCCATCTTCGCTGCGATGTTCTTCGGATTCGGCGTGAAACTCCCGATGGTCCCGTTCCATACATGGCTTCCTGATGCGCATGTCGAAGCGCCAACAGCCGGGAGCGTCTTGCTTGCCGGCCTGTTGCTCAAGATGGGCGGATACGGGATCATCAGGGTCGCGATGACCTCCCTGCCTCAAGGTGCTGACAGCCTTTCAATGATCATGGCGGTCATGGGCGTGGTCAGCATCATCTACGGTGCCGTATTGTGTCTCGCACAGAAGGACCTGAAGAAGATGGTCGCGTATTCGTCGATAAGTCATATGGGTTTCGTCCTTCTGGGCTTTGCCACTCTGGGCGAGATCGGTATCGTAGCGGGAGTTTTCCAGATGTTCGCCCACGGCCTGGTGACGGCGGTGTTGTTCATGATGTGCGGCGTTGTTCAGCACAAGTGTGGGACGAGATTGATCCCGCAACTCGGTGGACTGGCCAAGAGGATGCCGATTGCAGCGGCGATGATCACGATCGGGTTCCTTGCATCGCTTGGGTTGCCTGGTCTGGTCAGCTTTGCAGCGGAGTTCATGGTGTTATACGCGACTTTCGCGAAATGGTCGATGTGGGTGTTCGTTCCGATTCATAGCTGTCGCGATCACGGCTGCCTACTATCTATGGGCGTTGCAGAAGTCCATGTTCGGACCAATGACCGACAAGATCGACACATCCCACCTGAAAGATGTGACATGGTTCGAAGGAGTACCCGTCGCCATACTGATAGTCCTCATCGCGGTCTTCGGGGTCTTCCCGTCATTGATATTCTCGAAGATCACGCCAGCAGTAGAGATCCTTCTGAGGCTGTATGGAGGTGGATGATTTGGATATACTGAATACCCTGGAGCCGTTCCTTCCGCAGCTCTTGCTGATACTATTTGCGACGCTGATGCCCGGGCTTGATTACCTGTTCAAGGACAAGAGAATCGTGGCTTTCGCGTCACTGATACCGCTGATTGCCATCATGGGAGCGGTCGTGACCTGGCTTTTCACGGACTCTTGGACACCTCCGGGCAGCAGCATCTCCGCGCTCGTGGAGATCAATCTGTTCTCCGGATTGTTCATGCTCGTCTTCCTGGCCGTAGGCATCATTGTCGTGCTGACCTCGATGGATTTCGTCAGGACAGATAAGAACCAGGGAGAATACTATGCATTGATACTCCTAGCGATTGCAGGCATGACTCTGGTGGCGAGCGCAGCTGACCTGTTCGTCATATTCGTGGGTTTGGAGATTGCTGGAATATCGTCATTCGCCCTTTCAGGATTTAGAAAGCATGAGAAACGGTCGGCCGAGGCTGCTACGAAATATTTCATAATCGGTGGTTTCTCGTCCGCGCTCACGCTGTTCGCGATATCCCTGTTCTACGGCATCGCCGGCACGACGAACATATCTTCTATGGGTGCCGCGATGGACGCATCCTTCACCTCTTTCGAAGGCTCTGAATCGTTCGCGTTGCTGGCCACTGTGCTGGTCCTGGCCGGCTTCGGTTTCAAGGTGGCGCTCGTGCCATTCCATATGTGGGCGCCCGATGTGTACGAGGGTGCGCCGACGCCGATATCCGGTCTGCTGGCAGCCGCATCCAAGAAGATGGGTTTTGCAGCGTTCTTCAAGGTGTTCCTAATCGCCTTGATAGTCACGAAATCCGATTGGGATATCGCGATTGCGATACTGGCTATCATAACGATGACCGTGGGCAACCTGATCGCGGTGTCGCAGACGAACATCAAGCGCATGTTGGCATATTCATCGGTCGCTCAGGCAGGATATATCCTCATCGCGCTTCCTGTCGGCACTCAGTATGCAGTCGCGGGCGCACTCTTCCATATCCTGACGCATGCGTTCATGAAATCCGGCGCCTTCATGGTCGTTGCCGGCATGGCGTCTTGTGCGATTGGGGAGAAATTGGACGATTTCAAGGGCCTGGGCAAACGCTCTCCGTTCCTCGCGATCTCGATGATGGTGTTCCTATTCTCTCTGGCGGGCATACCGCCTCTAGCTGGATTCGCGAGCAAGTTCGTGCTCTTCTCATCGGCCGTGTACGGTTCGAGCGACCCCGGACCGAGTTGGTTGATCTGGCTTGCGGTCGCTGCGGTCCTGAACAGCGCGTTGTCCCTGTATTACTATGCGCGCGTGATCAAGTACATGTACATGGAGAAAGGGTCCGAGGAAAAGGTCAAGGTGCCGAGATTCACGACGATCGCGATTGCCATATCGCTCGTGATGACGATCGTGCTCGGCGTATACTTCGACGCCGTGATGGATATATGTCTACGTGCAGCAGAGGCGTTCACCAACCTGCCGATAGGGTTCTGATACTGACCCGTTCTCCTTGCTCACAGGAATCCTGCCGCTATTATTCCAGCCGATAGCAACAGCCCCGCGATGAGATGTATCTGTATCGTCATCGCTTGTGCAGGGACCAGTTCCCTCACGGCCTCGCACTTCTCACGTACTATCTTGATTGCCTTGACCGCCATTGGCAAAGGCGCAAGTGCGATTAATGCGTACAGCGGGTACACATTCAGCAATGATAATGCTATGATAAGGACAAAGGCGGCTGCCATGGTTCCGACGTACCATGACGCTGCCTTGGCCAGCCCCATCCTGACGACCCAGTGGTTCTTGCCTGCGGCTCCATCTGCTTCCATGTCCGGGAACTGATTGATGAACAGCACCAGCCCGATGAACAGTCCTATGGGGACTCCTGCAAGGAAGACCGGGAAGCTGAATGTCTGGGTCTGGACCAGATAGGCGCCCTCCACGATCAATGGGCCGAAACCCAATGCTAGCGCAACCTCCCCGATGCCTTTCGCTGCAAGCCCCGACCTCGGTATCGTGTAGAAATATCCGAATCCTATGCCTACGATTCCAAGCGGAATGACCAGCCATGTGCTCGCATAAGCGAGATAGAATCCGATGGCTGCGCATCCACCGAACATCAGCATCGCGGCGGTATACACCTCTTTCGGGGTGAGCACGCCATTCACAATGAACGGGCTTCCTCCGTTGAACGGAGTCCTGTTCTTGTTGGATATGTCCGTCCCGCTCCTGTAATCGAAGTAATCATTGATGACGTTAGTTGCCGCGTGAGCGAGAATGACACCCAAGGTTACGAGGCCGAAGAGTATGGCGTCAAAACTGTCCTCAGACTGCCATGCGATGGCAGTTCCAAGTATCGCGGGTATTATTGCCGCAGTGAAGAACGGCACTCGCAACTCCATTATCCATATCTTGAGTTTGGATGATTTCTCGACGGATTCGTCCATGGTTGCCCGACAAGCAACTGGTTGAACTTGGATATAAATAATACGGGCGCTCCAACACCTTCTGGCTATCATCTACTAGCAAGAGCCAGCAACCACTAGGGTTAAGTAGAGATTGGGGCATATGCGAATATTGATGAGTCCATCCCCTTGGGATTTTGGCATCTCTAAGGAGCTTAGCTTAGTCGATGAGAAGCTTCGCCAGATGGTCGCTTCTGGCGAGAAGAATCTCACCGAAGCAGCATTGCACGTGATCGATGCCGGCGGAAAGCGGCTCCGACCTACCGTGACGATACTGTCATTCAAGAGCCTAGGCGGGGAAGATGTTCAGAAGATAGCTGATATCGCAGCTGCCTTCGAGCTCATACACTCGGCGACGTTGATTCATGACGATATTAACGACGGCGGGCTTGCTAGAAGAGGTCGCGAAACGGTATACAAGAAGTACGGGTTACATAGCGCGATCGTCACAGGAGATTTCCTCTTCGTCAAGGCTTTCTCTCTCGGAGGGCTGTTCGACAAGAATGTCGTACAGACCACCGCGGATGCATGTGCGAAACTCGCCGAAGGCGAGATACTTCAGAATAGATATCGACACACTCAGGACATGACCGTGGACACCTATCTGAAGGTGATGGAGCGTAAGACTGCGGAACCTTTGAGGGCGGGTGCGATGGTCGGGGCTTACCTTGCCGGTGGAACCCTCGAAGACATCAACAGCCTGGCGAGCTACGGTCTCAATATGGGCATCGCATTCCAGATCGCCGATGATATCTTGGATTTCGTGGGCGATGAGAAGCGTACTGGCAAACCCGTCGGGATGGACCTCAAAGAGGGGTATCTGACCCTGCCATCCCTGTTGGCGATGAAGGATTCGGAGACCGCTCGCAAAGAGATACTCGAATTGGTAAAGATGGAAGACCCGCCTGCGGAGAAGATCCGGCGTTGTATCGATCTGGTCATAGAATCCGGGGCGATAGAGAAAGCGAAGGGCATGGGCGAATATTATGCCCTTGAGGCGCTGCAGTACCTGGGTTCCCTGCCCGACACCAAATACAGCAAATCCCTGAGAGAACTCGTCAACAGGGTCTTGAACAGAGATTCGTAGGTGGCTCGGTTATGATGGATGTTAATGGTATGTCCGGTAAGCGTTGGACGGAGGTCGTCGAGGCGATCGAGGAGATCGCCCCAGACTATGATCGAGTGAACCAGCTGATCACATTCGGACTTGCTGACAGATGGCGCCAGGAAGTGGCTGCGTACGCACAGCCAGATGATGTGGTGCTAGAGATAGGCTCTGGACCGGGTTCGTTCGCTCGACACCTCATCTCCAAATCGGTTTGCTGCATCGAACCATCCGGCGAGCTCGTGAGCTATTCGAGGGAACTGCTGGATCAGAATCGCATACAATTGGTACGGGCGGTGGGAGAGAAGATACCGCTGGCGGACCAGAGCGTGGATAAGGTGTTCTGCGTATTCTCATTCAGGGATTTCTTCGATAAGGGCGAGGGGATATCCGAGATACATCGTGTTCTGAAAGCAGGCGGAGAGGTCCGCATAGTGGATGTGGCCAAGCCACCACCTGGGCCGCTCGCGAAGCTATTGGACCTGCATGTCAAACACATCGTTCCGAAACTCGCTAGAATAGCTGTGAATCCTGCGTCATACCATCGACTGAAGCGGGACCCATACATGACTTTCGTGGACACGTACAAGGCCTTCGGATTCACATCGATCTATGAGAGCCTCCTGTCTCAACAGGGTTTCTCCGAGGTCACGACCGAATTCCTCAAGTTGAAGGGCGCCACGATGACCAGGGGGAAGAAACCTTGGAAGTCGACGTCCTGATAGTCGGTGCCGGTCCAGCTGGGAGCACCACCGCAAGGTTCTGTGCCTCTGAGGGCATCGATGTCTTGATGATTGATCGGAGACGAGAGATAGGCTATCCTGTGCAATGCGGGGAACTTCTTCCAGACACCGATGAGATGTACTCGATATTTCCCGAAGGCCAGAATCTCAAGGAACTCTTCAATCTACCATCGCATCTTATCCAAGGGACTTGCGATAGCGTTGACCTCATATCTCCTAAGGGAAAGACATACAGGTGCGAATTCAAGTCTCATGTCCTCGATAGGCGATTCTTCGACAAGTACTTGGTCGATCTGGCCATTAACGCTGGGTCTCGACTCAGCACAGATTCATCCCTTCTGTCCATAGAGAACGGCATCGCAAGAACGACTCTAGGAGACATCAAGGCGAAAGTGATAGTTGGCGCGGACGGTCCCAACTCGAAGACGATGAGACAGACCGGCATGGGCGATTCCCGCATGAACTACCCTGCAGTGACCTGTCAGGCAAAGGGTTCGTTCGAGCCAGTTGTCAAAATGTATTTCGGTAGTGTCGCTCCAGGTGGCTATGCCTGGATAATCCCGAAGGCTGGGGGCGCGAACATCGGCGTCGGATTCAATCCCCGCATCTTAAAAGGTAGTCCGAGGGCCGTCTTTGACAAGTTCATGGCGACGCTGGACTGCGAATTTGAGGGCGTCACGATGGGTCTGGTCCCTATGTCTGGACCTGCCTCGTCCACGGTGAGAGATAACGTGTTGCTGGTTGGTGACGCTGCGGGTCAGGTGATGGCGACGAACGGTGGAGGCATTCCGACCGCTATGATCGCTGGCAGGATTGCCGGGCAAACGATTGCTGAGCACCTGGCCGGGAACTGCTCCCTTGCAGAATACGAGAGGCGATGGCGGGATGTGATAGAGGAACCACTGCGGATTGCCCTGTCCACGAGACGATTGGCGGACATGTTCTTCCCGAACGACCTGCTCCTTGGTGTGTCGATGCGTATATTGGGAAGAAGAGGTCTCGACCGCGCGATTCGATGCAAGAGGCTCTTATTCTAGCGTCTGGAGTTGGGTCAGGACCCTCCTCAACCTTCCTAACGTGACTTCCTCTTCCTTGCAGATTTTGTAGCGCTTCCACATATGTCGCAGACATCGACACCCGATTCGAAGATCTTTCCGCAACCGATGCATCTCGCCTCCCAATGCCAAACGCTAGTGATGCCTCTCTGATCAAGTCCCCGGCAAGGCACGCCGAGCATGGCTGCGGTGTTCTGGATGGAATAGTCATCGGTGACCAATTGATAGCCCGTCTCGTGAGCCAGGGCCAAGATCTCGATGTCCGTCTCAGAGAGTCTGGAAATATCGCCAGTCGACCGGGCTGCCTGTTGAACCTTCTCGATGTGTTTCTCTCCTGGAGAGTACACCCTGAGTTTTGATGCGAGAAGGAATTCCAGTCGTGGCCCCATGCCTTCCCTCTCCAGTTCTCTGACGACACCTGGGGATATGATCAATTCATATCCCTCTGGAATGTCTTTGCCGTAGTACAGCGCAGAGGAATCCAATACGAGGCCCTTCATGATATTTCACTCCAATATCTCATATGCGCTCCTTGCCTCCAGCTCCACCAGTTGCTCGATGTTCACCTTTCCTTCTTCTTCGAGGGTGGGCTTTAGCTTGCTGTAGGTGGAAGGTTTATTGGGCGCGACCGAACAACACGACCCGGGGAGTATCGAGATCTCATACGTCCCGATTTCCTTGGCGATCCGTTCTATCTCGATTTTGTCATAGCCAATCAACGGCCTGAGGACTGGCAGCGAAGTTGCGGTCTCCTCGACGAGAATGTTCGCAAGGGTTTGGGATGCTACCTGTCCCATGGACTCTCCTGTTATGACGAAACCTGCATCATGCTCCGCCGCCAACTTCTCTGCTACCCTTAGCATTGTTCGCCTGCAGAGAACGCATTGGACGTTGCTCCTGCAGTTCCTAGCGATCTCCGACTGTGTCTGACCGTGCGGGACCATCAGCTTGGCATGTTTCTTACCCGTTGCTTTGTCGAGCTGCTTCATCAGGGCCTTGGCCTTGTCTATCTCAGCATCGCTGGTGAACGGTCTGTTATCGAAATGCACGAGGATCAGGTCCATTCCCTGCCTTGCCATCAGGTATGCCGCCACGGGAGAGTCTATGCCCCCTGACAGCAGAACGATTCCTTTCACTGGATTCCCGACCTACTTCCTGCTCGGCGCAGTGAGATATTCGTAGTTGTGTTTTCCGCAACAATCGCAATCAGGATTCTTCCTGAGTTTTATCTTGTGGAGCTCCTGGTTCCAGATGTCCAATATCATCAGTTCCTCTGTATGCTCCTTGTCCATCATTATCTTGAACGCTTCTGTGACTTGCATGGCTGCAACGACTCCTGGCAGTGTGTTCGCTATGCCGACTGTATCGCAAGTCGGTAGCTCTCCTGGGGCGGGCAGTTTCGAGAAAGCGCATCTGAGGCAGGGGCCATCGCCTTTGACGACCAGGACCATCCCGCTGACTCCTACGGCGCCTCCATATATCCACGGGACACCATTCTTCACGCACACATCATTGACCAGGAACCTCGTCTCCATGTTGTCTGTAGCATCTACCACCACTGAGGCTCCGAGTATGATCTCCTCCGCATTGTTCGGATTGACCTCCGCATGCATGCCAGTGATCTCTATGGTCGAATTCACCTTCTTCAGATGCTCGACGGCTACCTGCGCCTTGGACCTGCCGACATCTCCTTCCTCGAACATCGTCTGCCTCTGCAGGTTGGTGATATCAACGACATCCCTATCGACAACGCTAACGCTGCCAACACCCGCTCTCACGAGGTACGATAACGAATGAGTCCCGAGAGCGCCGCAGCCGATGACAACAGCCTTCGACCGGGCCAGTCTCCCCTGACCGTCTGCCCCCATTTCGGGTAGCAGTATCTGTCTGGAATATCTGTCTTCCATGGTCCAGGATGAGATGGTCCGGGCCGTATTAATTGCTTTCACTGCAAGATCGGAAGGCTGATGGGCGTTCCTCTGGCTGCGTCATCATGCGAACTTGTATGCCATCGTGAATCGATTCCTGAATTCCCTGACATGCTTCTTCATGTTCTTGCCACCTGCGGCATCCATGAATATGTCTGCCAGTTCTGGCATGTGCTTCTCCTTCAGGCCAAGTCTGGTGACCTCAGCCGTTCCCAATCTCCCCACGGAATCGATTATTAGGTTCGATTTCTCCAATCGCACTGAGAAGTCGTTCATGCTCATTCCGAAAACCTCGGTCGTCTTCTGCTGGTCGATGAGCAATTGGTGTGATTCTGAGAATCCAAGGTCCTCGAACATGAGTGGGAACCCTCTCTCATACAGTTCCTTTCCGAAACGCTTGGAGTTCTTGACCACCTGGTTGGCATACTGCGGTCCGAATCTCTTCATCTCCAGCAGGGCCTGCCCAAGTGCCGCGACCCTGTTCCAGTGCACATTGTCGACGATCCTCCATGTGAGGTTCTTACGGACATTCGCGTCCATGTCATTGCTGTTGGTCACGATGAGCCCCCCTTGCGGTCCGAAGAAGCTCTTATGGGTCGAACCGAATAGCGCATCCGCCCCTTCCTTGAGTGGATTCTGGAACTGTCCCCCTGCGATCAATCCGAGCACATGGGACCCGTCGTAGACCAGTTTGGAGCCCGTGCTCCTGCACGCCTCCTTGATGGGCTTCATATCATATGGGAATAGGATGAATGATGCGCCTAGGATGACCAGTTGAGGTTTCACCTTCCTGATCTCTTGTGCGACGGCTGCTGAATCCAGGTTCTGTCTGGTAGCATCGAATGGGAGCGAATGTGCCTTCAGGCCGAATATATCCGGTATGTACCCCTGTCCGTAGCCGTCGTATCCTCCAACCTCGACGGGTATCGCGGACATCGTGTCCCCCCTCTTTGTGGTGGATGCTATGACTATCATGGCGGCTATGTGCCCTGCCAGTGGCTGCACGCAGGCGTGCTTGGATCCGAACACGTCACAGGCCGCTTCCTCGCATTTCAAGCTCGACCTCGGTCGTGATTCTGGTTCCCCTGTATGAATTCTCCACATATGCGCCTGCGAACTCCGCGTTCATCGGAAGCGTGTACCTATGGCCGAAATCCGAGGCGAGGAGAGCCCTCACCTGTGGGCTGGCCATGTTCTCCGATGGGAGTAGGTTTATCGATTCTTCCAGGCGCCAGTGCTCCTGCTCTCTCATCCTGTCTAGAAAGTAAGAACTCTTCATGACGACACGGACCCCCATATGCGGGCCATGTTTATCGTTTTGTCGTCAGTTCAGTTGTATATCTGGAACCTGCTGTCGTTCCCGGAGAATGCGGGGAACTCCTGCTCATCGTCATCGTAATCCTCTTCCATGACCACGTTGACCAGCGCGTTCACGATCTCTCTAAGTTGTTTCAGGTCGTCTCTAAGGTGCGCGATTTCAGCAAGCAATTCTTTTTCATCACTGTTCGTCACTGCGGCCCCCCCTATTATGTCAATTGACAATCACTGATTTAGTGTTTTGGCTTAGTCAGTTCGAATTCTCTGTAATCGTCAGCCAGCTTGCGTCTCTCATCGTGTTCGCAACGGGTGCACCACAGGTCCCTGCCCTTGCGCTCCAAAGGTGATCGACAGACCGTGCAAAGCGCTCGTATGACTCCGAAATGAGGTCCTGAGGTCGTCAACTGAACGGAAGGTTCTGCCTGTATCACTTGGGCTCTGACAAGGTCTCCTGCTCTGAGTAGGTCGCCCGCATCCTCGACATAGGACGATGCGATCTTGGATACATGGACCGATGCCAATGTCTCGCTGGAGACCGATCTCTTCTTACCCTCCTGTGCGACGATGGAGCATATGGCCATCGCAGGTTTGGTGTCAGTCACATTCGCGAACACGACATCCCCCTCCATGAGCACGACTGGAGGGTTATCGAGAATCACCCTGGCGGTCTTCTCGCTCATGTCCAGATCGAGTTCGCCGACGGCGCTCGCGTAGATCTTGCCATCAGCCTCGTAGGTGCCCTCACCCGATATGTATTCCTCTGCAATAGCGACTTCGTCTCCCGGTAGTACTTTTCGGCCAGTTCGTGACAGATAGATCACCTATCTTTCAAACCTCATCAGAACGACTGGAATCGTCTCGCTAGCCTTTCTGTGAAACTCGAACGCATATGGAATCTCGAATTTATACCTTTTTATAGGTTCGCATCGTCCCCCGAGGCTTCTGACCATGTCAGCCACGAAGGGTTCGGTGCATTCGTTGTGCAACGAGTACACCCTGGGGGCCAGTTCGATCGATTTCTTGATGAATTCCCTGTCTGCATGCAAGTTCTGGGACCCGAATGGTGGATTCTGTACAACAGTGTCGAATTCGCCTGAGAATGCGGAAACGCCTCCTTCGGTGAGTTCAACCTCTAAGAAGAGGGCCTCAGCGTTTTCCCTGGCAACCTTGATTGCCAACGGATCGATATCAATCCCAACTGACCTCTTCGCACCGAGAAGTTTCGCGCCCAGGCAGAATATCCCGTTGCCGCAGCCGAGGTCTGCCACCGTCTTGTCGCAGATGTCTCCTGCAGACACGGCCTCCCACAATATATCTGCCGCAATGGTTGCCGGCGTCGGGTACTGCTCGAGCCTCGGGGTACGTGATTCCATAGGTCTCAGTTTCTGAAGGGTGATCTCCAACCTTCGCTTCTTGAGGAGCATATGATCACGACCGAGCCTATCTCTACTTGGCCTCGTCAATCATCTTCCATCTTCGCAGCTTATTCACTTCAGAGACATCACGCCCATGGATATCCCTCTCGACATCCGACAGGTATTCGATGGCCATCAGCAGGCTGTCCTTGGAAGGTTTCTGTATGTTGACCTTGGCCTTGCTGAAATCCCTGTCCACTATCTCCATAGCACGGCCAGTGTCGCCATATTGCTCGCAGAAATCGGATACGATCTCATCAACTGCCTGGGCCAGAGATCCGCCTTCGAACAGGGGCTTCTTCTCGACATATTCGCCGGATATCATCATGTCCCCTATCTTCCTGAATGCATCCTCTACGCTCGTGCCAGTCTTCGCGCTGCTGAAAACGACCGGCATCTCCGTCTTCTCTGCAATCTTGGTGAGTTGTTCCTTGGTGGTCGAGTCAGGGCCTGCAAGGTCGACCTTGTTGCCCACGAACACTATCGGCGTTGTTCCGAGGATGTCCCAGACCTCGGGAAGCCAGAACTGCTCCACCGATTCAACTGTCGCTGGCCTGCTGAGGTCGCAGACGATCACGATTCCATGGGACCCGCTCATCCCCTGAGCCCTCATCTTCTTGTAGTCCTTCTGGCCGAGGATGTCCCATATCATGAGAGTCAGATAGACTGTCTTGTCAGGGTGCCTGAACTCGATATCCCTCTTGCTGACCTTGGTTCCGATGGTGGCGATGTATTTGTCGTCGAATACATCTATCACGAATCGTCGGATCAGAGAGGTCTTGCCAACTCCAGAATCGCCGACCAGTCCTATCTTCTTGATGTATCGTTTCGATTGAATTATGCTCAAGCGACCACCGACCAGTGGAATTAAGTCATCTGAAGGATGGGGACTTCCGTCTGATCCTCCCAGTGAGGACATCTGATGTGAAGCGCGATACATAATATTTTCCCATCGAGGATAAAAGCGGTGTCGGGGTCAGTGTCGAATCACCGTTCCGCGTTCTTATCGCGGGTTGTTCGCAGAGGAGCGAATCAACCTCGGTGATATGAAAAAGCTCATTATGGCTTACCTACCTTACGCGATACGCAGATGGACGATTTACCGGGAAAAGCCCGCCTCCCCTCAAGGAAGGCCCTCGAGAACTATTCGAGTGCCTATATTGGCGCCTACATGAACGCTGTCGAGCGAGAGAAGCCCGAGCATGTGCCTTCACTCGCCCGAAACTCTCCTTACGAGATCGAGGCATGCATGATGCCGAATTATTCGTTCGTCATGCTATTCGAGCGGGCAGATACGCAGAGCATAATCGTGCACGAGAAGGACTGGCACTATGTCGAGAGCAAAGTGCTGTCTGGCGTTTCTCACCTCGTGACGGTCTATGCTCACGAGGGACCGACTGTAGCCGATGCGATTGCCAAGGGGAAGAAGGACGCGATCCGCGACATACGTGCTCTTGAGGATTCCAACGTTGCCAAAGCTGTAGTCCAGCTCGAGAAGATACTTGAGGAACTCAGCAGCATCGAGAAGGGCAACAAGAGCATACTGAAGATTGCGGACATGCAGCTGTCCAAGCTGCAGCCGATCAAGGACGCCATACGGAACGCTGGTCCTGAGGTCGATATGGTTGGCATGATCGACGCTCTCAGGAACTACCCGACGACCCCGGTCGAAGTCAACATCGATCTCAAGGAGAAGGAGCTGCTGGAGACTATTTGCAGGGACCTTGGAGATATGTCCGATATCATAAGACGTGTCGAAGTCCAGGACCAGAAGGTGGAGCAGCTCGAGCAGGCAATAACCAAAGGCCTTACTGAGTTCCACACAGTGATGGACGAAAAGGTCGGAAAAGGTCTCGCGGTCGTATTATCCTCCTCAGACAGGAAGATTGACAAGGGGTTCGAGGAACTCCAAGGACAGATCAATTCGTTGAAGACCGAGAGTGTCCCAACCGATCTTGAAGAACGCCTGAAAGTTCTCGAGAATGCACTCCTGACCTTGAAGGACAAGCCTGATGTCGCGAAGGAGATCGTCCTTGCTGTGGCTGACATAAGGGACAATCTGAACCGGATGAATGGACGCGTGACGAAGATTGAGCAGTTCCTTGTCCACTTGACAAAACACCGCGTAGCTCCTAAACCGTGAATGGACCTCTCGGAGCCATTATCCTCTAATCATGAACTTCTCTAATTGTGGCTGAAGTCATCTTTGCCACCTCGAAGCTCATGTTTTCTCCGACTCTCAATGAGTTGAATTCGGTTCTCTCGACTGAGTATGCGAGGAGCTCTCCGGGTTCGACATTGTTTACAGGATCCCCCGAGATAGATCGGATGTCTGCGAAGTAGTTTATATCTGAGAATCCTAGATCCAGCATCTCCTGCTCCATCGCTTGAGTCACGGTAGAATTGCCATCGTGATTGTTGAATATCGGTTCCAACGCGGGATCTCTTATGTCCAAGCTGGCAATTGTGAAGACTACCAGAGTGTACTCGATGTTGTCCTTGATCCCGATGATCGTCTTATGATCGACGGTCCCTTCGACAGTCACGGTCGAGAACGCAATGACATATGCTATCATAATCAGCAAGATTGCGACGGAGATGACCGCAGCAATACTCCAAATGCTCTTCTTCTGCAATATGTCCACGACCGCACTTTTTCATTATACTCATTGTAAACAATGGTTTAATTCTTTCCGGGAACCTTTATGCGATTGGTTTGCCGGAGCCATGCGTAAATATTAATAACGAATGAAGTCAATGAGGTGTCTGGTCCTAGACCAGGAGGTTCCCGGATGATGATGCCAGATATTGTGTATTCAGCAGCGCTGGGAACCGCATGATTTTGAGCTGAGTTCCCGGTGTTCGAAGACAACGAGCTAGCTTTGCGAACGTCCAAATCACGCATAGAATACCATGCCAAATACACCATATCTTGACAACAGCGTCGCATGGCGCATCAAGTCGGGAACCCTGGAATTCAAAGAAGCAGGGTACGGATCCACAGTGGAGGCTATCCTCACCTCTGGATTGGCCACGGATGTGATCGGCCTTATCAGTGCTGGGAAGGAAGCGGACGTCTACCTGGGAACATATCATGACGCACCGATTGCGATCAAAGTCTACCGCCTATACCGCACATCGCATAGAGGTGGTGGCCCGATAAAGCTGGACAGCACCGGTTGGATGGCCGCCCTTGAGTTCGAACTAATGAGACAAGCCTGGAAAGGTGGGGTTCGCGTGCCAGCCCCCGCACGAAGGGTCGAGAACATGTTCTCTCTCAGGTATCTTGGCGATGAGCAAGGACCATCGCCACGGCTTCATGAACTGGACTTGCCACAGCCAGAATCGTTCCTGCAGACAGTCTTGCAGGGCGTAGAGGATCTCGCCAGCGCGGGAGTCGTACATACAGACCTCAGTGCGTTCAACATACTCGTCCATGCAGGGGAACCCTGGTTCATCGACTTCTCAGAAGCGCTGCGAGTCGACCGCACGGGTGACGTACCTTGGATACGTCTGGAACAGGCAAGGAAGGCTCTCGAGAGCGGCTTCTTTGCGCTTCAGAAGTACTTCAACAGGTACGGACTCTCCATCGACGCCGAGTGCCGCGCGTCTCAGATCGTGGATCGACTCGATAAGCACGGCGTGCTACGCTGAGCAAGAAGAAGATACCCGTTGCGCCGGATTACCGGAGGTGCTCGTCCTTGAACAGCTGCTCTGGTCAAGAAATAATCGGGGATTGATGTGGGCCCAACCGGATTTGAACCGGTGATCTGCGCTGTGTGAGAGCGCCGTCATAACCGCTAGACCATGGGCCCTTAATGGCCTGTTCCGGCCGATGTATGCTGCATCTGTTTAATATTCTTTTGGCGCCAGGTCTAGTCATCATTTTATGGGTCTAATGGAGATACCGTTGTCGATCTAGCATGAGAATCAACACCCCGGCTGGACGAGAGGACCTGCGTGCCTTTTGGATGGAAGGCGAAGTCGTGAAGATGATAGACCAACGCATCCTCCCTAAGAAGCTCAAAGTGATCACGATCAAGGACTATCATGAGATGGCCGAAGCGATTGCCAATATGACCGTAAGAGGAGCTCCAGCGATAGGCGCGGCAGCGGCATATGGGATGGCTCTTGCATGGAAGGCCGGCGAGGATCTCAATGTCGCAGCGAAGGCGATAAAGGCCACGCGCCCGACTGCATTCGATCTGTTCTACGCTGTTGACTTGATGCTATCAAAGAGCAAGGGCGACTTGGTAAAGGAATCTGAGCTGTATGCCGAAGGCATAATTGCTATGTGCCGGACGATAGGTGAGCATGGCGCGCCACTGATCAAGGACGGGATGCGGCTGCTCACGCACTGCAACGCGGGTGCGCTCGCGACAGTGGATTTCGGCACAGCTCTGGCGCCCATGAGGGTGGCGCACAGGGGAGGGAAGAAGTTTTTTGTCTATGTGGATGAGACAAGACCTCGATTGCAAGGTGCAAAACTCACATCTTGGGAACTCCTGAATGAAGGGATCGAACATGCCATCATTGCAGACAATGCCGCTGGATATTACATGATGAAGGGAAAGGTGGACATGGTCATCGTTGGTGCGGATCGGATTGCAGTCAATGGTGATTTCGCTAATAAGATCGGAACCTACGAGAAAGCGGTGCTAGCCAAGGAGAACGGCATACCGTTCTATGTCGCAGCTCCTATCTCAACTTTCGATAGATCGTTGAAGGGCGAAAGCGACATCGTGATCGAAGAGCGTTCTCCGAACGAAGTGCTTCTTATCGATACCGTCGAGATCGCTCCAAAGGGGGCGAAGGCTTTGAACCCTGCCTTCGATGTAACACCTGCGAAATATGTGACCGGATTCATAACCGAGAGAGGAATCCTTGCTCCAGGTGCATTCTGAGAATCGGGACGTATTCTCATTTCTCTGTTGTCCAAATATGAGTCTATTCGGTTCCGGGCACCTAGCCTGCAATAGGCTCAGATTCGTCAGTTCCCAATAGGCTTTTTAGCTGAGTGCCGGATATGGGCAGAGATGATCCTAGTCACCAAGTGGTTCGGCAGTTTCATATGCGACGATGGCAAGGTGAGAAAGGTCGCACTTTTCCCCAAGGATGCTGCCGAGATAGCCTCCAGGCTCGGAAGGATAATGAAAGGCGAGGTCCTCGATGAGGAGATCGGAATAGCATCATCTGCGAAGCAGGTCGCGGACCGCCGACTGTCGGATTTCGGCAAGGTCGTCAAGCTCGATTCATCTTTCATAAAGCCGGAGAGCTACGGATTCACCATCGATATTTATCGCGAGGCAACAATAATACTTGCCAAGGACTCCGTCAGGAGCAGCATCGGACCGGATGTGCACCTCGGACAGGCGGTGCGCGCCTATGATGATCTGGTATTCACCACGAACATTCTCTCTGAGCGATTGCGTGAATGGTATGGCCTCCATTTTCCTGAACTGGAGGTCGTGATGGGCGGGGATGCATACCCGAAGGCCATCGCGGATTACGGATCACGGCATGATATCATGACCGCGCTCAAGCTTGGAATGGACTCCATCGGTTCCGAGATAGCGCCTCAGGATCTGGAGTCTTTGAAGGTGCTCGCTAATGCGCTCGTGGAGTCTTATTCCGCCAGGGCGAAGATCGAGAGATATGTCGAGGCTAGGATGCACGAGGTGGCTCCAAACGTTACTGCTCTGGTGGGCCCAATCATCGGGGCAAGGTTGATCATGCTATCAGGGAATCTTATGAGGTTAGCTTCGTTCCCATCGAGCACTGTCCAACTGCTCGGCGCCGAAAAAGCCATGTTCAGACATCTCAAGAAGGGTAGTGCACCTCCAAAGCACGGCGTCCTCTTCCAGCACCCCCTTGTCCATAACGCTCCCTTGTGGCAGCGTGGAGCCATTGCTCGAGCCATTGCAGCGAAGGCATGTCTCGCTGCGAGAGCGGATGCATATTCAAAGAGTGATATTTCGTCAATGCTCAAGGAACAGTTGGATAAGCGGATCGCAGAGATACGGAAAAAGCACGCGTCGCCTCCTAAAAAGAAGCCCGCCAAGATCCGACGCGGTCGGCGCTGACACGCAAGTATTTTAAATACCCGAGGTTTACGGTCAGATGAAGTGGTATCCATGGCATGGGAGCAAGCAGAAGTCAGAACCCTCAAAGAGGGACGGTATCTCAACATCGAGGACGAACCCTGCAAGATCGTGAGCATTTCGACTTCCAAGCCAGGGAAACACGGTGAGGCCAAGGCCCGTATCGAGGCCATAGGTATCTTCGACGGTAACAAGCGATCAGTCGTCTACCCAGTCAAGCACAAGGTTCAAGTGCCAATGATTGACAAGAGGCAAGCTCAGATCGTCTCGGTGCTGGGAGGTGCAGAGGTGCAGTTGATGGACCTCGAGACCTATGAGATGTTCACGCTCCCCATACCAGACGAACTGAAGGGTTCCCTGCAGCCGGGCGAGGATATCCTTTACCTTATCGCTATGGGTCGAAAGAAGATCACCAAGGTGTGATGATGCCCAGCCGCGGGATGCTGAGATTCGCGGATGCTAGTGATGGCTACGACGAATCCGAGTTCGTTGTCCTGGGCATCCCTTTTGATCGCACGACGACATTCAGGAGCGGCGCGCGGTTCGCGCCCACTACCATCCGAGAGGCATCCTCCAATTTTGAAATGACGATGTTCGAGCACGACTTCTCATTCGAAAATGTGAAATTTCACGACGCTGGGGATCTGTATGAGGAGGGCACCGTCGATGATATGGTCGTCTCTATCGAGGAAGAGGCCAGGAAAATGATATCCTCCGGCAAGTTCCTGATATCGGTCGGTGGGGAACATTCGGTGTCTCCCCCTATAGTGAAGGCGCATGGCCGTGATGAGATGTCCGTGATAACTATCGATGCCCATCTCGATTACAGGGATGAGTATCAGGGATTGAAGAACAGCCATGCCTGCGCTCACAAGCGAATCGAGGACATAGTGGGCAAGGGGAACGTCTTCGCCTTCGGCGTTCGCTCCATATCCGAGAGTGAAGAGAAGGAAAAGGCGCTATACGCCGATGCATTCAGAATACATAGGGAAGGCGTTGCCAAGGTGTTCGATGAGATGCTGGCCAAGCTGAAGCATCGACCCGTGTATCTATCCGTCGATATAGACGGCATCGACCCGTCATTCGCTCCCGGCACAGGAACACCTGAGCCGTTCGGAATCACTCCGTGGGACGTCAAGTACGTCATCAACAAGCTCGGTGACCGCCTGATCGGTTTCGATGTCGTGGAGGTCTGTCCTCCGTACGACAACGGAAACACCTCCATATTAGCCGCTAGACTAATCCGAGAAGTCGTCGCCGTCAAATGGATGGCCACGCACAAGAAGTGAGCCTCATTCTCTCAGGAGTCTCTCCACTTCTGTCTTATAATCCTCTGCGAGCTTCTTTGCCTCTTCCATGATCGGTGCTTCTGAGAACACCCTGAATATCGGCTCTGTCCCAGAAGGCCTGACGAGTACCCAGCTCTTATTCGAAAATATCTTAACACCATCAGTGGTGTCCAATCTATCTCCTTTCGCGGAGGCTGCCAGTTTGGACATGATCTCCTGCTTGCGATCGTTGGGACACTTGGTCTTGACCTTGTACTGCGAATACGATGGTATCTTATCCATCTGGTCCGAGAGCTTGCCATGATGGGCGACTATTTCGAGTATCTTTGCACCACTCATGGCACCGTCCCTGCAATACTGGAGCTCGGGAAATATCAATCCACCATTCTCCTCTCCGCCGAAGACCGCATTGTGCTTGATCATCTCCCTGGCGACAATCGGGGAGCCGACCATCGTGTAAAGAATTTCGCCACCAGCCATCTTCGTGGCGTCTTCGACGCACATGGACGATCCAACGGATGTGACAACCAATCCTCCCTTGTTCTTCTTGCATGCATGATGCGCGCAGAGCGCCAGGCTCCTGTCTCCGTAAAGGTATCTTCCAGTATCGTCGATGAATATGGTTCTGTCTGCATCCCCATCGTGGACGAACCCGAAATCGAATCCCCCAGCCTTGACGAGTCCGACGATGTCCCTCGTGTTCTCTGGTGTTGGCTCGCTGTTGTGACCAGGGAATGCGCCATTCGGGTCTGCGTTCAGGGTGACATACCTGACCCCCAACCTCTCCAGCATTTTAGGGGTCACATAGGAAGCCGCTCCGTTGCTGCAGTCAACTGCGACCCTCAGTCCCGCCTTCCTGATGGCTTGTGCGTCGACGAGCTCGATGATAGCATCCACATACTCGTCTATTGCCGTCGTGTATGGTTTGGTCATGCCAATCTTCGTCCAATCAGCTCTTGCGAAGCTATTGTCATGGAATATGCGTTCGATCTTCTCCTCGTTCTGTCTGGCCATTTCCGTTCCATCTGGGTCTATGCATTTTATGCCATTGAACTCCGGAGGATTGTGTGATGCCGTTATCATGATGCCTCCGGCCATTTTATTATTCTTTACAGCAAATTGAATTGTAGGCGTTGGGACTACTCCACAGTCCAGCACGTCGCATCCTGTCGCCATAAGGCCTGCAGCACATGCTGATTTGATCATCTGGCCTGAGGCTCTGGCATCAGTGGCGATCATGACTGGGCCCCCCATATACGTTCCAATCGCCTGTCCCAGCCTAAGGGCGAAGACGTTATCCATTTCAGGTGTATTGACCACGCCTCGGACACCATTGGTTCCGAACAGTCTCGGGGCTTCCTTGTCATTAGGTTCGGGTGTCATCGTCCAACGATATTCGAGTTGAGGATAAAAGCTATTCCTCTATGAACGGAATGCGTAATAATCGGCCGCATAATGTCGCCATCAGCATGGTTCCGCAAGCCTTAATATGCAGATTCATATTGACATGTATAGGGGGGCGCACTCTATGGGATTTAAGGAATGGATTATTCCTCAAGAGAAACACTTCTTTTCCCTACTGGACCAACAAGCGACCATTGTTCTCGAAGGGGCTGAAACTCTCCTTGACATGGTCAAGGATTACACTGCCGTCGCTGAGAAACGGGACCGGATGAAGGATATTGAGCACAAAGGAGACGATCTTGTGCATACGATTGCGGAGGCGCTCAACAAGACATTCGTTACCCCCATCGACCATGATGATATGTCGAAGCTAGCTTCTAGGCTCGATGATATCCTAGATTATATGGAGTCTGCTGCGCACAGAATGTGGGCATATGACATCAAAACCATTCCTCCCGAGATGATCAGCCTCACTGAGGTCGTCTTGAGTTCGGTTCGAGAGACAACCCATGCCGTGAAGGATCTGAAGAACTTCAAGCGGAGGAACGAGATCCTCCAACATTGCATCGAGATAAACCGCTGGGAGAATGTCGGTGACGATATCACTCACACCGCCATCGCCAATCTTTTCAAGACGAAGGATGTCCTGGAGATAATCAAACTGAAGGAGATCTACGAGCATCTCGAGATGGCCACAGACAAATGCGAAGATGTTGCAGATGTCATAAAGGACATCTTCATCAAGAATTCCTAGGTGGGAATCAATGGACCTCCTGGGACTATCGACACTTGGCTTGATAACAATCGCACTCACGCTGGGATTCGAATTTGTCAACGGGTTCCATGATTCAGCGAATTCCATAGCCACTGTCGTGGCTACGAAGGTACTGTCTCCGGTATATGCGGTCGGCCTTGCTGCGGCTTTCAATTTCCTCGGCATTTTTCTAGGTCTGGAGGTAGCGAAGACCATGGGGACAGGGATAATCGATACAGATCTTCTGATGCACTACGGTGTTCCACTGGTATTCTGCGCGATTATGGGGGCGATAATCTGGGACTTGATCACGTGGTGGTTTGGGATACCGACGTCCAGCAGCCACGCTCTCATCGGTGGTCTGGTCGGTGCCGGAGGCGCGGTATGGTTCATCGATGCGGTCGTCTGGACCAGTGTACTCAAGACAATCGCGTTCATTGTGATATCCCCGCTGGCTGGATTTGCGATCGCATTCGGTCTTGCAGTCCTTGTCATGAGAATCGCAAAGAGGGCGTCTCGTTCGCTAGTGAATAAATGGTTCAGAAAATTGCAGATTGGTTCCATGGCATATCTTTCGTTGACTCATGGAACGAATGACGCCCAAAAGGGTATGGGTATCATAGCCACTGTTATGATGCTCGAGGCTGGCACATTCGCAACCGGTACGTTTGCAGTAGATACTTGGGTGAGATTGGCCTGCGGTGCGATGTTGGCGCTGGGTACCTTCTTCGGTGGATGGAGGATCGTCAAGACGATGGCCTCCAGAATAACCAAACTCGACCCCTACCAGGGATTCTGCGCTGAAACGGGTGCGGCCACAATGCTTCTAGTCACCGCGATATTCGGAATCCCTGTGAGCACGACGCACACCGCGTCGGGAGCGATCATGGGTGTGGGCGCGACCAAACGTGCTTCAGCGGTTAGATGGGGTGTCGGTAGAAAGATTGTCATTGCCTGGATACTCACGATACCTGCAGCAGCAACGATATCAGGACTGATGTTCCTAAGCTATGTGTGGTTCTTCTGATTTGAAAGCAATCACTGTTCATTCATCTGCTGAATGGCTTATGATCTTCGAAACTATTTCCACACCATCCGGTATCGTGACGCCTTCATCAACTATCGAATCACCGATCTTGCACTTGGATCCGATTCGTGCATCTCTGTAGATGAGCGATCCTTGGATTTCTGAGAGCGGACCCACGACTGCGCGCTCAGATATGTATGAATTCGGACCGATCGTCGCCCCGGCGATCACTGCGCCCTTCTCGACCACGACTGGGTCGTATATGACCGCTCCTTCGATCACCGCTTCCGGTGATATGCTGCTAAGGGTACCCATCAGGATGTTGAATGCACCCAGCAGGTTCTCTCTGGTCCCGCAGTCGATCCAGTATCCGTCGAACTTGAGTCCATACATGCCGCGGTCAAGCAGCTTGGGGAAGACCTCTCGCTCCATTGAGACAAAGCCCTCACCTATGTGATCCAACACTTCATATTCGAGCGCATATGCGCCTGCATTGATCCAATCGGAGAATGCCTCTTCCCTCTTCGGCTTCTCCTGGAATCTTGTTATCTTATTGTCTTCGTCCAGCAAGGCGACGCCGAATGGGGACGGATCCTCGACCTGCCATAGTGAGATTGACGCGATTCCTCCTTTTGCTCGGTGGAATCGTAGGAACCCATTGAGATCCAATGAGGATATCATGTCTCCGTTCAGAACCATGAACGGCCCATCGATGTACTCCTCAACGTTCTTCACGGCCCCACCGGTGCCCAGCGGTTCAGGCTCGTCGACGAGTGTGATCCTGCGTTTAGGCCTATTCTTCTCGAGATAATCCTGCATGACCTCCTTCTTGTATCCTACAGGAATGATTACCTCGTCCACCTCATCCGGAAGGGAGTCCACAGCATGCATGATTAATGGCTTTCCCATCACTGGGATGAGTGGTTTTGGAATGCGATATGTCAGGGGCCGTAGTCTGGTGCCAAGCCCTCCGACCAATAGTACAGCTTTCATGTCAGCTGTGGAACGACTTGGATGTATAAAATCATCATCCGTGTCAGCGCATACGCTGAACCATCAATGTCTGCAGAAACGTGCAGGCCATCACTTCGGGGCTATGCTAACGACGTTGTTGCCTCGGAGTATGACCGTTCCAAGTCTCTTCACCTGGTCACCGTTCGTCTCCTCGGTGTCGTCGAGAACCATGTTCAAGTAATCGTCGAATCCCATGAGGGTTCCCTCAAGCGTCCTGCTGTCCTTGAGCAAGAGTGAGACTTTCTTGTTCATCGATTTCTCAAGCAAACTGAGCGGCATGACCATCAGAAATCACTTAACTCGCAATGTACACAGGTCACTTAAAGCTTTGCGTATCGAAGCTCCTGACAGATGTCGCCGATGGAACCCGATTTCAAGTCTTTTTAGCCTTCTTGGCTAGCTCCACTTCGAACCACGCCTTGACCCCGTCTCGTGACCGGGCATCTATTCCGAAAGTCTCTATGAACTTCTTTGTAGTCGTGATTTCCAGGCTGTTCTTCCTCTTCCTCGTCTTGACGAGCCTAAGCTCCTCAAGCTTCTTCACATGGTCGTATATCTTGCTGCCCAGGAGATCGAAGAGCTTGCTTTGCAGCACAGGCTGATAATATGCGATGAGCGACGCTGTCTTGAGGACGTCCTTCGGTATGTTCATGTCAGCCAGTCTGTATGCCATGTCCTTGTAGTCCTTCTTGACCTGCATCGAGTACCTTGGTCCCATCTTGGATATCTCGATCGCTCTGTCCGAACCGTTGTATTCTTCGAGTGAGCTTATCGAGTGCGCCCCTTATTGTTCTGGCGTCGAGACCGGATATCTCGGATAGGTCCGTTACCGTCACCGGCTTGCCCGCGGAGAACAGCTCGGCTTCGATGATCCTCTCACTCTTCACTTGACCACCGACACATTCTGGACCGGGACTTCGGGTACCGTCACCGCGTCTTCTAGATGGGCGATGTCCCATGGCACCTTCGCTTCCACGAATATCATCCCGTATGGCACTTCTTCCTGCCAGATATTGATCTTACCCATCTTCGCGAGGAAGAGCACTGAGACGAACACGGTTATCCTGTCCTCCTTGCCTGTGGTGAACAGGTCGCCGACGGGTATGGGTCCGTTTCCGCATTTCTGCAGCCTGTCCCATACATGGGCGATATCATCCTCGAGGCTCTCCTTGTGCGCCTTGTCGTCGAAGTCTGGTCTCTTGTACTTCTGCATGAACTTCGACAGTTCCTTGCGTATATCGCTCTCCTGCTTGGCCTCCTCGAATGCATCGAGCAGGTCGATGAGCGTGACAGGTCTGTCCGATTTGCGCCTGACCTTCTCGTCTATCGGCATCTCGTCGCTATAGAGGAGGGCTTCTCCAGCGCCGAGCTCGAACGGGTCAACAAACAGGTCGAACCCTTCGGGCTCCCAACCATCGAACATGACTTCGACTGTCTCCGGCTTGTCTACCCGCTGGAGCGCGAGCTCTGTCTGCATGCGAAGAATCTCCCATGCCATGTACACGAGCTTGCCTGCGATTATCAGGTTGACCTCGTCAGCCTTCTTGATTCTGTTCATATAGAGCTTCGAGAACTCGATCAGGTTGATGTCCCACGGGTTGAACTTCTGCTGGATCACGAGCTCGAAGACGATGGAGACGCTTCTCTCGAACGGGTCTTCTGATGGGATGAGCGTGCCCTCCCTGATCTCTTCGACCGTCCGGACATAGCTCTCGATACGCTCCTCCCGCTGCTCCTGTATGTCATCGTCGATTATTGATTTCTGAAACATCAGATGGTTCAGAACCTGTGCACAATCCATCTCCGGTGCTGTCATGCTCATGCGGCTTCCTCCTGTATTGGTGGCTGGTCTGCTGGTTCGGCAGGGCTGTCCGCCATGTCTCCGATGTTTGGTTTGAAGACTACCTCGGACATACCGTCGCGTTGCATCGTGACTCCAATGATGTGATCTGATTCCTTGAGCGTAACCTTGCGCAAGGATATCTGTATGAACTGAGCGTTCTTCGAACCTCTCTTGACCGCCTTCGCGACATTCTCTGCATTGATCCCGTCGAGGAACATGTCCACTTCGTCCAGCAGGTAGAACGGTGATGGTTCGTGCGCCTGGATCGCGAAGATGAAGCTGAGCGCGGTGAGGCTCTTCTCGCCTCCTGAGAGGGCGTGCATCCTGACGACCTTCTTGTCCTTCGGCCTCGCCTTGATTATGAGGCCACCGGAGAGCGGATCCTCCTCGTTCTCCAGGAGCAGTTCCGCGTCTCCTCCTGCGGAGAGCTCGGCGAAAGTCTTCTTGAAATTCTCATTTATGCCACCGAATATCTTCATGAAGCCGACCTTCTTCTTGTCATTGAGTTCGGCCACGAGTTTCATCAGGTTGGAATTCTGTTTGTTCAGTTGGGATATCTCTTCCTTCAATTCGTCGTGTCTGCCCCTCTTCTCATCGAATTCATCGATGGCTTTCAGGTTGACGTTTCCGAGGGTGTTGATGGTCCTCTCGCTCTCGACGACGGTCGCCTTCAGGTCCTCTGTGGTCGGCAGGTCTTGAGGCAACTCTATGGATTCATACTGTGCCAAGTCGGTCTGGGCGTCCAGCAGTCTCTTGTCCGTCTCGGCGATCTTAGTCTGAAGGCTGAGCACTATATCTCCGCAGGTCTGCGCCTTCGTCAGCTGCTTCTCGATGCTCGCCTCCGTGTCCGTCTTCTTCTTGTAGAGGCCGTCGCGCTTGGTCCTAAGGGAATTGAGTTTGTCCCCCATCGACCTCTCCATGTTCTGCAGGGCTTTGAGCTCGGTGTCGACTTGGACCTGCTTCTCCTGGCTCTCCACCTGCTTCGCCTTTAGCTCCTCTATCCTCTGGTTCGTAGTGTCAAGTCCACTCGTGAGTTCGTTCTTTCGACTTGTCACGAGCTCTATTTGCTTCTTGATCGTCTGTATCTCTGAGCTCAGCCCGGACACTTCGCTGGATAATTCGAATATCTCGCTCTCAAGCTTCTTCAGTTTCTGTGAGAGCTCGTGCGGCGTGGCGTCCATGAGCTTCTTGTCCATCGCCTCTTTCTTGATCTTTATCTTCTGAATCTCCTGGGCGAACCGGTCTGCATCTACCTTGACCTTCTCGATGAGCCCGAGGCATTCTGTGAGTTCCTTATCCTTGACCTTTAGCTCATTCGTGATGGATGCGAGCTTCTGGTCGAACTCCTTCTTCTTTGCCTGCAGCGTGCTGATCCTTATGCTCTCCCCGCTGTCCTTGGCATTCGAATCCCTTATCTGGCCTTCGAGTTCTGACAATCTGGTCTTGAGTTCAGCCAGCTCTGCCTGGATGTTCTCTTGCGAATCGATCGCGGTCCTCAACTCGGTGGATTTCTTCTCCAACTTGCTCTCCGAGGCCGCGCCGAACTTCAGCAGGTTCCTGTCGAGGGTGCCTCCGACCATCGCTCCGCTGGCTTCTGCGAGCTCTCCCTCTAGGGTGACGAGTCTGACGCCTCCCATGAGCTTCCGGGCATCGCCCAGGGTCTTGACGACCACTGTGTCTCCGAAGACGAACCAGAAAGCAGTCCTGTATTTCTCATCGAACTTCACGAGGTCGATGGCGAATCCCAGGCTCGAGTTGGCTGCCAGGATCGCTTTCCCTCTGGGACGTCCATCCAGCATCTTGTTGAGCGGTAGGAATGTAGCTCGACCGAGCTTGTCCTTCTTCAAGTGATTTATGCACTGCGATGCGACCTCATCGTTGTCCACGACTATCGATTGCATCCTGTGACCGGCGGCTACATTCAATGCGATCTCGTAATCTTCAGAGACATCCGCCAGTTCTGCGACCGTTCCGTGGATGCCCTTGATGGAACCTCTGTCCCGGCACTCCATCAGTGCGCTCGTGGCAGAGTTGTAACCCTTCTTTATCAAATCCTGGGCTTCCGCCTCCGCCTTTATCTGATTGTATTCTCTGGTGAGGCTCTTGATCGCGTTATCGAGGTCCTGGTACTGCTGGCTGAGTTTCTTCTCCTTGTTCCTGAGGGCGTAGTACTCTTCCTGCTGCTTCTTGATCCCCTTACCAGAGTTGAAAGTCTCGTCCTTAAGCTCCTTGAGCGACCATTCGGAATCCTTGAGTTCGAACTCATATGTCTTCTTGGTCTCTTCGAGGTTCGCGATGTCCAACTTGAGACGTGATTCGCGCTCGGTCAATCTGTCCAGTTCAAGCTTGAGCGCGTGGTGCTTCTCGTCCATCGAAGTGACCTTTACCGCGAGCTCCACCGTATCCTTCTGGAGGTTGCTCAATTCCGAGTCCGTCTTGGAGACCATGTCCTTGTGAGAGGTCAATTCGTTCCTATTGCTCTCAAGGATCCCGGATTTCACCCTGTGATCCTCCTCCAGAGGAGCGAGCTTCTCCTCAAGAGCCATGATGTCCTTCTTCACTGCCTTTATGTCCTCGGTCTGGGCGACCTTCACTTCATCCAGTGATTCGACCATCTCGGAGGCATTGTCCTGCGCATCCTTCGCACGTGCGAGCTCGATCCTGAGGTTGTCAATCTTCTCTTTGATCTGCTTCGCCTCCTCGCCGCCTCTCTCCACAATCTCGTTCTCGATCGCGGTGAGGTCGTCAGCGATCTGGCGATGCTCGTCGTGTAGCTCTCCCTTCCTCTCCTCGGCCTTTGTCTTCTCCGCGGTGTTCTTCTCGACCTGCTCGTGAAGGGATGCGATCTCCCTATCGACGGAGTCGCGATGCTTCGTGGCCAGGGCCGCTTTGGCAAAGGCGAGTCTCTCGTGGATGTCCTTGTATTTGAGCGCTCCTTCACGATCCTTCTCGAGCTGCTTCATCTGCTTCCTGATCTCGTCAAGAATGATCGACAGGCGAGCGACATTCTCCTCCGCCACTCCACGCTCTTTGTCCGCGTTTTGTATATCCTGGTCGAACTTCGTTATGCCTGCAATGTCATCCAGGATCCTTCTTCTCTCGAGGTTGCTCATCTCGACGATCCTTGTGATGTCCCCCTGCTGGACGAAGTTGTAGCCATCTGCGCTTATCCTGGCGTTGGCCAGCAAGCTGTCGAATTCTCCTAGAGAGGATTTCCGGTCGTTGACATAGAAGTATGAGTAGTATCCCTCTGCGGATTCGGATGTCCTGACGACCCTCGTGAGCTTCACGTTGTCGGAGTCGATAGGTATGAGCCTGTCTTCGTTGGAGAATATCAGGCTTACCTTGCATTCGGTCGCCGGTTTCTTATCCTTCCCGCCATTGAATATGAGGTCGGTGAGCTTGCCCGCCCTGATCACCCTCGAACTCTTGGGTCCAAGTACGAAGAGGATCGCATCAGTGACATTCGATTTTCCCGCGCCATTCGGACCCGTGACCGAGGTGTAGCCATGCAGAAGCGGGATCCGCGTTTTGCGAGCGAACGATTTGAAATTCTCGAGCTCTATCTCTTTCAGGTACATCGAGACCGACTCCCATCCAGGAAGAGAAAACAACCATCGCTAACGCGCTATGACGTCAGCTGTTCCCTGCATCCCATCCGATATAGTCCGACATGTGTCGGACAGGGAATAAAATGGGTTGCTGGGTATATAATACTTGTTCCCTGAGTCACTGGTCAGTCCCAAGCAAACCCCGGTAGGCTGCTAGGAGCTCGTCCCTGCTTTTTGACCATGAGAGGTGTTTGTCGAAGTGACTCTTGCCCTTCTCTCCCATTTCCTTGAGCTGCGCAGGGTTCTTCATAGATCCCAGGACGGACCGCCTGAAATCATCCCTGTTGTATCGGGTCACGACACCGCATCCGACGCTTCCTACGAGCGACGCGATCTCGAGTCCTTCATTAGTCACGACTGGCTTGGCTAACGCCATTGAATTCAGTATCTTGCCAGGAGTGCCGATGACATTGTTTGGGTTCCGGGGGTCCATCATGGCTGTCACCAGATCGCTGGCCGCCGTCAATCTGAGTGCCTCTTCCGCGCTGACGGAGCCAACGTAGACCACATTGCTCCTCTGCTTTGCTATGTCCTTCACATTGTCCTGCAAAGAGCCACTGCCCGCGATGAGCACGGTGACTCCATCCTCGGGGGCGAAGGCTCCGACGAGCTCCTCTACGAATCTCCCTGGCTCGAGGGATCCGAAGTAACCGAGCACGAACCCTCCGATGTCATACTTGGCACGGATCGAAACAATCTCTTCCGCCGAGACTGGCGTGACCTCCGGACTGGTCCTCACTATCCTTGCATCGTCGCCTCTTCCTCGAGAGAGGATGCCTGCGAGGGTCTCGCTCACAGTGATGATGGAACCTGCCCGCTTCACGAGCAAGTGTTCGAGTATCGACAGCGGTCGATACATGGGGCCTACATCGTCCTTCACCATCGCGGAATACAACTCGTGACCGTCGTAGATGAGCGGCTTTCCGGTCAATCGTGACATGCATAATCCTAGCGGCAGAGTGTCCAGGTCGTGACTGTGGATGAGATCGAACTGCATGCTCATCGATGCCCTGAGCGCTGCCATCCAATACCTCGGGAGGCTGGATGCCATCTTCCATGCGGATCTAAAGGGGCACACAGGACCGACCCTGATTATCTCCAAGCCCTCCTCCTCGATCATCTCGGTCTTTCCAGTGTCCCTGCCCCAAGCGAGGATCTGGACGCGGTATCCTGCGGCAGCGAGTGTCCTGGCCTCGATCCTGACTCGAGGATCAGGTCTATACGGATTCGCTAAGAGCATCAGGGTGGATGCCATCCTCCGGTGATTCGCCGAGCAGACTATAAAAATGCCCCTATGAGGTCAATGCTGCAGCTTTACGGAGCGCCCCTCCCTCATCGAGGTCTTTGCGGCCTCTATCATCTCTACCGTCTTCACGCCAACGATGCCGCTGTTCTTGGTCTCCGCCTTCGGATTAGCGAAGGACTTGACGAAATGCACAAGTTCGTCCCCGATCGTGTTGTTCCTATCGATCCCGAGCTTGTACGTATATCCGCTCTCGTAAACAGTGACTTCCTGGCCGACGGCGTCTATGAGGGCGGACCTGTTCTCGCCCACCAACATGATCTGCCTGGTCTTCCTAGGCACGAGCCAGCTGACATTCGCGGTCGCGATCAGGCCGTCCTTGAACTTGGAGGTGACATAGGCCGTCTCCTCGCCCTCTTCCCTCCTGAACGGGCCTCCCACGCAGATGATCTCATCTGGCCATTCCCCGAGGAGATAGTTCTGTATGTCGAACATATGCGGGGCCAGATCGAAGAGCACGTCCCTGTCAGGGAACGCTTTCTCGAGATTGACCCACGTCATCTCCATGAGGAACAATTTGCCGAAGAACTTCTGCTCGATCAACCGCCTTATCTCCGAGAGCGCGTTGTTGAATCTGAATATGTGGCCGACGGACAGCATGAGCCCTTTCTTCTCGGCGAGGGCGACCAATTCCTTGCCCTCTCTCGATGTGAGGGTTATCGGCTTCTCGACCAGTACGTGCTTACCCGCCTCGAGGGCGTCCTTGCACACCTGGAAATGTAGTTTGTTCGGAGTGCAGATGGCCACCGCGTTCAACCCATCCACCGCTAGGAGATCTTTGTAGTTCTTGTAACCGGACTTCACGCCATACCTCTCGCTGGCGAAGGTCAGGTTCTTTTCGTCAAGATCAGATACCCCGACCACATTGACATCCTCTACTTTCGTGAACTCGTCTAGTATCTTCTTGCCCCAGTAGCCTATCCCTATGACTCCGACATTGTATTTCGCCATGTCTCTCAACCTAGCCGTAGAATCCCTTGATGTTCTCCACCACATACTTGATCTGTTCGTCCTTTATGTCGACGAACATTGGCATCGTGAGGACTTCTTTGCACAGCCTTTCAGTGATTGGCAGCATGCCCTCCTTGAACCCGTACATCTCCCTGTATATCGGCTGAAGGTGTATCGGGATCTCGTAGTGTACGCCGACGCCGATGCCGTTCGATTCCAGGTGTGCCTTCAGCTCGTTCCTCCTCTTCGTGAGCAACGAGTACTGGTGGTAGACTGGTTCGAAGTCCTTGCTTGGCTGTAGCGGGAGCCTCAGGTCTCCGACTCCTCTCAGCATCTGGTCGTACTTCTTGGCGACCTCTCGCCTCTTGGTGTTCCATTGGTCAAGGAGCTTCAACTGCTCGATGCCCACCGCTGCGTTTGCTGTATTCAACCTGGCGGTGTAACCTATGATGTCATGCTCATACTGTCCTTTCCTGCCGCAATGTCTGAGCTTCTTCGTGATCTCGGCAATCTTCGGGTCGTTCGTCGTGATCATCCCACCGTCGCCCCCGACATGCATGTTCTTGGTTGGATAGAACGAGAAGCAGCCCATGAGCCCGAGGGCGCCAGCCCTCCTGCCCTTGTACCTCGCGCCATGCGCCTGACAGGCGTCCTCGACGACTACCGCATTATGCTTCTGCGCGATTTCGTTGATCTCGTCCATCTTCGCGGGGTGGCCATATAGATGTACTGGGATGATCGCCTTGGTCTCCTTGTCTAGTTTGATCTTGGCTGGATCTAAGTTGAAGTCGACCGCGTCGACATCGCTGAATACTGGTTTCGCGCCGAAGGCGACGAACGAATTCGATGTGGCGACGAACGACATCGCAGATGTGAGGACCTTATCGCCATATTTCACTCCGGCGGCCTGAAGGCCGAGCTGCAGGGCCGCTGTTCCTGACCCTAGGGCGATGGCGTGGTCGACGCCGCACATCTTTGCGAACGCCTCCTCGAACTTGAATACGCTGTCTCCAAGCGTGAGTCTCTCGGTTCTGAGGGCTGTTGCGGCGGCTTCTATCATCTTCTCCGTCATGACTGGCTGCGCCTGCGGTACTTTCATTTCTTACTCCTCCTCGAACTCTTCTTGGCTTTGCCAACAGTCTTCTTCTTCATGATCTTGGCCGGTGATCCGACGACGACTGCACCTGCAGGAACGTCCTTCGTCACAACGGCTCCAGCGCCTACGAGTGCGTTCTCGCCGATGGTGACGCCACAGATTATCGTGGCGTTGGCTCCTATCGACGCACCCTTCTTGACGATGGTAGGAGTCACCTCCCAATCACCGACAGCCTTTGGAACTCGATCGTTGGTGAAACAGGCATGCGGTCCTACGAACACCTCATCTTCGATTGTGACGCCTGACGGTACGAACGCGAAGGCCTCTATCTTGCACCTGTCGCCTATAGTCACTCCTCTCTGTATCTCCGCATATGCTGCGATCTTGCAGTCCCTGCCTATCTTGCACCCGTACAGGTTGACATAATCGCGCACGACGGTGCCTTCACCGATGTCTGCATCGTCTATTTTGTAATATTCTGCCAGGAGTCTCATCGGGTCGTACCCTCCATTCGAAATCCTATGGCTGCTATAAAGGATTATTGAACATATCTTGTGGACCTACATAAAACACTGTAGTACCACCTGGCCCTGTATCTACCTGGTCTTCTTGTGGATAGTGAATCCTAGTTCCGAGGAGATGTCCTTCCGTTCGCTGCTGAGCTCGACGATGGCCCTGATCCAGTCTGCCTTGCTGCCGATGTCGAACCTCCTTCCTGCAAACTTCAGCCCGTAGAGCCCTTTCTTGCGACACAATAGCTTCATGGCATCGGTGAGTTGGTACTCGCCGTCCTTGCCCGGACCTATCTTCTCGAGGTATGTGAATATCTCCGGCTCGAAGACATACCTTCCTATTATCGCGAGATCGGATGGCGCCTCCTCTGGCGAAGGTTTCTCTATGAGGTCTCTCACCTTGTAAAGCCCCTTCCGAACCTTCTTGCCATCTATGACACCGTATCTGGATATCCTGGACTTGGGCACGCTCTCGACCCCGACCACGGACGACCCTGTCTCCTCATGGATGTTAGCCAACTGACCTATGCATGGATGGTCGTTGACCACGATATCGTCACCGAGCATCACGGCGAATGGTTCGTTCCCCACATGCTTCTTGGCGCACAGTATGGCATGGCCGAGCCCCAGCTGCTCCTTCTGTCTGATGTAGAATATGTCTGCCATGGAGGCGATCCTCTGTACGTCTTCGAGGGCCTCCATGTTGCCGCTGTCCCTGAGCTTATGCTCCAGTTCGTATGATCGGTCGAAATGATCCTCGATGGCTCTCTTTCCCCGGCCAGTGATGATGATCAGATCGGTCATGCCAGATGCGACCGCTTCCTCGACGACATACTGTATTGCTGGTTTGTCCACGACCGGCAACATCTCCTTCGGCTGCGCCTTCGTGGCCGGCAGGAACCTTATCCCCAATCCTGCGGCTGGTATGACTACCTTCATCGTCCTTTTGAACGCCAGGAGACGATATAATGATTTCCAGCATTGTGGTCGCTTTCTGAAAGGATTTATACGGTGACAGCCGATTCGAGGCGCGATGAAGATATGCGTCGTTGGAGCTGGATATGTGGGCCTTGCCACTGGAGTCATGTTCGGCAAGCTCGGTCATGATGTGATCTGCGCGGACATAGACGAATCCAGAGTGAGGACTGTCAACTCTGGAAAGTCCCCCTTCTACGAGCCGTCTCTCGAGAAGGAGCTCAATAAGCTCGTCAAATCCGGGAAGTTGAGCGCGACGACGGACGTGCTCCAGGCGGCGACTGATTCGAGATTCGTGTTCATATGCGTCCAGACACCGTCTTTGCCATCTGGAAGGATCAACATGGCGCCTGTCAAGTCCGCGTCCAGGACCATCTCCAAAGCACTCAGACATTCTGATGATTTCAAGGTCGTCGTGATGAAGAGTACCGTGGTCCCCTCCACCACTGATTCCGTGGTGAAGCCGATCCTCGAATCCGGCTCGGGCAAGCTCGCAGGGACCGGTTTCGGACTCTGCATGAACCCCGAGTTCCTCCAGGAGGGTAGCGCGCTGAAGGACAGCATGGAACCCTCCAGAATAGTCGTCGGATCAATGGACAAGCGTTCAGGCGACATGCTGATGAGGTTGTATTCAAAGATCAAGACGGACAAGATACGCACAGATCTTCGGACTGCGGAGATGATAAAGTATGCATCGAACTCATTCCTGGCGACCAAGATCTCCTATGCCAACGAAATCGCCAATATGTGCGTCAGGTTCGGGATAGATTCCGAGGTGGCTCTCACAGCTGCGGGCAAGGACCCTCGGATCGGCCCGTTATTCCTGACTCCTGGGTTGGGCTACGGCGGGAGCTGTCTGCCGAAGGATGTGAAAGCCTTGAGGGACAAGGCTCGTCAGGAGGGATATTCCTCCAGACTACTGTCCGCGCTGGTAGGGATCAACGAGCATCAGCCGACCGAGGCCATATGGCTCTTAGAGCGCGAGGTCGGGTCCATCCAGGGCATGCGCATTGCGGTCTTGGGTCTCGCCTTCAAAGGCGGTGTGGATGACATACGTGAGACAAGGGCGGTATCGCTCATCACCTCGCTGCTGTCCAGAGGTGCTAGAGTGGTCGCATACGACCCGATGGCCATGCCCAGCTTCATAAAGGCTATGCCGACAATCGAATACGCTTCGTCAGCCGCGGAGTGCCTTGCTGGGGCCGATGCATGCATCGTGCAGGCCGATTGGTCGGATTTCAGGAAATTGGGACGGAAGGAGTTCTCGAAGATGAAATCCCCCGTGGTGGTGGACGGCAGAAGATGCCTGGACCCGAAGAAGGTGAAGGCCTCGGGTGCAAGATATCTTGGAATCGGTTACGGATATGCCTGACCAGGGTTCTGCGCTGGAAACCATAATAAGGTTCGAGCCATTTCCGAGGGTGTTGATTTATGATACTCATCAGCGTAGTCCTTAACCTGCTCAACGAGAAGCGGCACATAAGGGACCTCCTCGACAGCCTCGTCACCCAGGAAGGACCGTTCGAGATCGTCATAGTAGATGCGGGGAGCTGTGATGGCACCGTCGAGATAATCCAGAAATACATGGCGAGTCACCCCGAGATCAAGCTGTTCCATCATCCTGGGACCCGCGGCGAGAGCACCAACTTCGGGCTTGCTCAGGCGAAAGGCGATGCCATCGCCACAACTGGTGGCGATTGCATAGCTAACCCGTTCTGGCTCAAAGAGCTGAGGAAATCACTCGAGGAGTTCGACATTGTCGCCGGGAAAGCGATAAACATAGGGTACCATGCATTCGAAGACCTGGAACGCGTCGAACTCTATCACAACGGCTTCGATGTGTCCTACCCGAGCGCGAACATGGCTTGGAAGAAGCTGGTGATGGACACGGTGAACGGATTCGATGAATGGTTCATCACCGCCGAGGACATAGACCTGAACTTCAGAGCCGTCTCCTCCGGCTTCACCCTGGGCTACAACGACGACGCGATCATATATCACCGCACAAAGGGTAGTTTCATAGGTTTCTTCAAACAGGCTTTCTGGAACGGCTGGGGTCGTAAGCAGCTGACCATGAAGTACGGCAACCTCTGGTCCAGTTACAAGCCCCAGCGATTGTTCGAGACTTCGGTTTCCTTCTGGGCCCTCGCACGCCTGGGTATCGCCTTGCTCGGTTACCTGATGTGCAAGTTGTTTGAGCAGCCTCCGGAGCGCATATCCGCTCTGCAGGCGGAGAGGAAGAAGCGGAAACGGTCGAGCGTTATCTTCCCGGGGAGATGATCCCACCATGGCTGGAAAGATATCTGTCATCATCCCAACCATGAACGAGGAGCGTAGCATCGGGTTGGTTCTGAATGAGATCCGATTGGCACTGGATGGTATCAGACCCTACGAGGTCCTGGTCGTCGACACAAACTCGAGGGATCGTACCCGCGAGATTGCATCTGAAAATGGGGCGGTCGTAATTGACGAACCGCGGCGCGGTTATGGCCGGGCTTACAAGACGGGGTTCGAGAAGGCTTCTGGAGACATCATCGCCACGTTGGATGCAGACATGACATACCCCGCATCGGATATTCTCGGATTGAGCGATAAGCTGGAGCATGAGAACCTGGAGTTCATCACTACCGACAGGTTCGCCCGCATGGAGACGGGAGCGATGAGCGGCATGCACAGATTCGGGAACAAGGTGCTTTCTGTCGCAATGAGGCTCTTGTTCAGAGTGCGCGTCCATGATTCGCAGAGTGGCATGTGGATCTTCCGAAAGGAGATATTACCGCGACTCGAGATAGAGAGCGACGGCATGGCTATGTCCGAGGAGATCAAGATCGAAGCCTTCAGGAGATGCCGATCTGTCGAAGTCCCGATCACATACCGAGTCAGGGTAGGTGAGGTCAAACTGAACAGTTGGCGAGACGGTCTGAGCAATCTGAAGTTCCTGTTCAGCAAGAGATTCTGATCGATTCAAGGCCTGTTTTTCTTCTGTCTGCTGTTCGCGGCAACCATCATCAAGATGATCGAGATCGCGACCAAGGCTCCAGTCGGGAGATAGAACTGCATTCCCAAGCCAGTTGATGGAGCAGACCACACCAGTACTTCGGTTACCATGCGGTCCGTCTCGACGTAGGTCATATTCGACCCGATCAATGCTCCGGTCTCCCGATCTCTTACTTCGATTGTGACCAGATCGCCCAAGGATGCGTCATCGGGGACGGTCATCTCCAGTGCGTATGCGTCGCCGGTGTTCTTCAGGTCGAATTCACCATTCTCAGTGATTGCGACCACATCGATTCCGCTCGGTGGTGACCCGGTCAGAGGCGCGAGAACGACATTGAGGATGATCGTGCATTGCATGAGCGCATTAATGGTGTGGTGGGCCTCCGCATGCATCTGAGACCCCGCCCACGTTGAGATGGTCAGTGCTCCGCCCACGCCATCAATGACGATGGAAGGTTCCTCCGATCCTATCACGTCCCACGTTTCAAGCCCATTCGTCGTGTTTATGAAGACCCATGCCTCGTAGTATTCGAACCCTTCGCACCAATCTATTATCGCCGTGCTCAACTCTCCATCCGTCTCGACATACCGCACCGATGGTGCAGACGCGTCATTATCCTGCATATTACCAGTGTCTAGTACTGCGACACACATCTCATCCCAATCGGTCACCGAGAAATCGAGATTGCCGTATCCGTAATCCTGGGCTTCATCTGCTGGTATGTACACAGCCGCACCCGTGAAGTTCGTGCCCGTCCCATCCGACGGGCCAGAATATGACTCCGAACATATCACGAAATCGTCATATGTCCGAAGGATCGCCGATGCAAGTGCTCTGAGTTCGATAGGGAGCGAAGCCCGCTGGATCCTGGAGAAGAGGTCTCCGATGTCCTTGTACCACCCATCGTAGTCTGAACTCTGTGCTGACAAGATAGCAGATAGTAGGTCGTCCCCGTAGAGCGAGTCGTATATGATCGCCTGTCGAGAGAAACTATCCATTCTCTGGACGAGCAGTTCGATCTCATTCAGGTCGAAAACCCCGAGTTCCACAACCACGTCTGAAAATAATTGACTCGACACATAACCCTCGACTATCGATATCCCCCATTCCGCAGGAGTCTGTGAAGGGTCCTCGGCGAGTGAATCCAAAACGCGATCGTACCTGAAACCCGTCGCCGGCACGAGTTTCTCGCTTCCGACATATGTGTCCGCGCAGTCCCGAACCTCATACATGGTCTCCATCACTCCTTCGACGCAGGTGTCGGTGATGATCATATCGAGGGATCGTCCGAGTACGTCAGTGGCTTGATCTAGCGCGTCACCCAAATCGACTATCGACATCACGGAAGAACCGTCCGGACAGATGCCGAACCATCCACCTCCATGACCCCAGATAACGAGTACCAGTCTGTCGGAGGGGAACTCGTTGCTCGCATAGATGATGAAGTTGCTCAGGACAGTCGGGGAGGCCATGTTCGCTTCCCCGGTGGGTATGACCGTGCCGTCGTCTGCCAAGATTGGAGATACTATCGCTTCATTCCATGGCTCGTCCTCTGCGAGTTCCAGAATGACGGAATCGTTGTCACCTGGCGGGTCCACCAAAATGACTACATTGATCCGATCGGGAAGTGATGCCCCCTCCATCTCGTTGATATCGTCCTCCCAGGGCAGTTCGGGATATGCGTCCGCCGCCATATATACCGCGATCGTCCAGCTGATATCCTCGGTGGGTGTGCCGCTCAAAAGGGAGCTGTCCGCTGGCAAGGGTATGATCGATATCAAGGTGGCAATCACGGCCACGCCCACGATGCTCGCTATCCGCATCTCGCCCTACCTTCGAGAGAGACCCGCAGCTTCGACACATATCCTGATGGTCTCGTCGAACTTATCGACGTTCTCCCTCGTATAAAGACACGCCGCTGGATGATACGAGATGAATGCCCGTACATCGTGTCCCCAGAGGGTCACGGCTCTCTCGGTCCCCGCTAGTTCCGCCATGCTCCCGTCTTCGTCCAGGATGCCCTTGGCCACAGACTGTCCAAGCAGGCAAACGACGGACGGTCTTAATTGCAGGAACTCTGATTCCAGATGTATTGAACAGGCTGAGACCTCGTCCTTTCTGGGCTTCCTGTTGTCTGGAGGTCTGCATTTCACAAGGTTGGTGATATAGACATCGTTTCTCGTCACGCCCGCGGATGCCAGTGCGGAGTTGAGAACCATGCCTGCGCGCCCCACGAATGGTTCCCCTTTCAGGTCTTCGTCCCTGCCTGGAGCTTCTCCTATGAAAACCAATCTTGAGGACGGAGACCCTGTCCCCGTTACCACCTGTGTCCGTCCCTGATGAAGACGGCATCTCCTGCATTCAGGGTCTATGGCATCTCGGATCATGTGAGGTCCTTGGCTTTGAATATCGATATCAGGGTCACACCTTGCTGGGAAAGCATCTCGGTGGCGCCTTCCTCCCTGTCGACCACTACGATCGCCTTCTTGACGGTCGCGCCCTTCTCTCTGAGGGCGTTAACGACCTTCATGGTGGATCCTCCGGTGGTGGCCACGTCCTCGACTACGACGAAGGTGTCCCCGCTGTTCACCTCTCCTTCTATGAGTTCTTTGGTCCCATGGTCCTTTGCCTCTTTTCTGACCATTACATACGGCCGATCGGTCTCCAGTGAGACCGCGACAGCTATCGGCACGGCCCCCAGAGCCATACCTGCGATCTTGGCGTTCCCTACATGAGGTGCCATCTCCTTCCCGATCTCGCGAAGCACTTTCGGATCCGTGCTAGCCCTCTTGATGTTGACGAAGAACTTGCTTTTCTTGCCTGATGCGAGCACGAAATCTCCCGTCTGCACTACCCCCATTTCCACAAGCATCCTTTTCAGCATTTCCTTCCCCTCTTCACCATGGAACATTCTTCTTGCCAATCTTATAACCTATTATGTTTGCCGTCCTGTGCATCACTGGCACTGCGATCAAGAACGCAACCAGTCCCCAGATTCCGTCGCCTTCGATATAGTGGGCCATAAACCAGCTGGGCTGCACCAGCAGGACCAGGACCATTGCGCCGATAACGAAGTTGTACTGGTCCAGGACAGGGGCCTTGCCACCCCTGCCCACACCTAAGCGCCTCTTGAGGAACGATCCACAGCTGTCTCCGGCCATGGACCCTATACTCAGAGCGGCCACGATCACAGCTGCCCATGGCAGGTCGCCGTATCCCCATGCGTCCTGTCGGTCGGTCATCAGGGTCCAAGTGACCGCTAACATTCCCACTGCGAAACCAGTTAGCACGCCACCGAAGAACCCTCTCCAGGTCTTTCCGTCTCCGAGGAGCCTCTTGCCTCTCCAGGACTTCCCAAAATCAATCGGTCTGCCACCCCCGAACAGCACAGCTGCCGAGTTCGGCACGAGCGCGGGGAGCATCAGGAGGATGCCCGCCAGCGCATACTCCAAAGGAGACATGCGGGAGGGCATATGGTAGAGGGGTTTATTAATGGGAACGGATGGAATCGACGGAATTCTTCTTTGCGACCGATCGTTCATGCCGTGCGTGCGAAAAATTCGAGGGTATCCGCGACTGGGTCCTCGGTCTTCCTAGCTTCGATGACTTCTTTGAAGTGAATCATCCTCTTGTCGAGTACCACGGCTGCACCGCGGTCAGTCTCGCTTCGTATCAATCTGCCAATGGCCTGCTCGAGCTTCCTGCATGTGGGTGCCTGGACAGCATGCTCCCATCCCTTTCCGAATCTGATTTCGCAGAAGTGTTGGAGCGCTCTTTGCTTGGCAGTCGGTTTGGGGTAGGGCACCCCCGCTATGATCGCCAATTCCATCTCGGAGCCAGGGAAGTCCAATCCTTCGCTTATCCTACCGCCAGCGATTGCATGAATAACTGCATTTCCGGAGGCATGTTTGAACCCGCGCACGATGTCCATCAGACTCGCCTGATCCATCTGTCTGGTCTCGAAGAACACCTTCCGACCATTCGAAGCATCTGCTGTTCTTGACGATATCTTCTCCATGAGCGCATATGATGGATAGAATACGATTGCGCTCCTCGGGATTCCTTTGAGCAACGCCGATATTTGATCGGCGATCCTGTCGACCATCGTCTCGTCCCGGCTTATTTCATCATGTTTGGTGGAAACCTTGTCGGAGTACAGGATCAATCTGTTCTCAGGGGGGAAAGGGGACGGTATGTCGACCGACCTCGAATCCTTCGGGAGGCCGATAGACTCCCTGTATTCATCGAGGGGTTTGAGTGTGCCTGACATGTGCACGCTCGTGTGGCATTCCATGAGTGGTTTGCATGCGATCGACGAATCAAGGCAATACGCTTCTATGGCCTTTGTCTCATGCTCGGATACGAGTTTGATATATTGGCTCTCGTCCAGCAAATGCCAGAAACGTGAGAAAATTGGATGTGCCGAACACATATGATCTGGGGAGCCTTCCCGAGAGTTTCTTATTGTCCCTGACCATCTCGCCATAGTTGGTCGTCTGCGATAGGAGTGTCTTCAGCCCCCTGCTCGTCATGTGGGTTCTGAACATCAGCTCCTCTTCGACAAAAGACTGCGGGATTATCCCATCTTCATCTATCAGGTATTCCTGCACAGCGGCATCGAGGATATCCTCCAGGATTGAAATGAAATCACTCAAGCTAGTCCCCTCCGCGATCTCAGGGTCGCCGAACTCGTCGACCTCCCTGTTCGCCATGCGTAGGCCTATCGATGAGAGCTCCGCTGACTCCAGTTCCCTGGCGTAGGACGGCAAATTGTGAGCTTCATCTATGATGACGACGAGATCTGAAGGCGAGCATGCCATCCAGTCGAGAAGGGCATGCCTGATGAATCGGTCGAAGAACATTATGTATGGCGCCGCGACGACATCAGCATTCGGCAGATGCATCTTGCAGACTTCGTAGGGGCACAGGTCCCTTTCTATGCAATAATCTGTGAATTCCTCTGCTGTAGGGAGTTCTTCCCTGGAGAACTTGAGGACTGGCTGGAGGTCCTGGGAGATCGTTTCAGCATAGAACTTGCAGGCCTCCTCATCACCCTTGAGCACGCGCGCCTTTCTATCGCTGCATACCTTAGACAGCTCCTCTGGATTGCCATGGACTAGCTCATCATCCGTGCATGCTAGCGGGCACATGTTCCTTCTACCCTGAAGCGCGACTCCGAAGACCTTCTCCTTCACGGAGAGTTGTCTGAGCTCCGTCATGACCTGGCGTTGTTGAGAATTGGTGCGCGTAAGGTAGAGGATCTTCTTCCCTCTTGACCTGCAGAACGCTAGCGCGGACGTGAGAGTGCATATGGTCTTGCCCGTCCCTGTGCCGCTCTCGATTACGGTGTGGCATCTATTTTCGCAAGCCAAGGTCACTGTCTGCATCAGCCTCTCCTGACCTGGCCGGGGCTGGTATGGGAACTGTGAGTAATCCATCCAGAACCTCATGAACACCGGGTACCACTAATCGCTTTCCCTAGGTACCCTGAAAGTAGACTCTCAGCCTATTCTCTGCTCCAGATGTCATCTGGTATCTCGTCATACACATTGGCATCTTCAGCCAATGCTCCCAGACCCCTCGCGCGGCCGGATATGAGCTCATGGATTCGATCCTTGCGGAACATCCAGTAGTGGATTCGCCACTCCCGGCCGTCGTAGAGAGTCGTTTCCTCGCGCTCGGTGACGAGAATCCCTGCGTCCTCGAGCATGTAGAAAGCGTCCCTGTCTTCGGGCTCGAGCACGTTATCGATGATCCTCTCGCTGTACCCGAAGAAGTTCATTACATGCTGGGCCATGGCCCTTGCCTCTTCCTCTGGCATGCCGGACTTATCGATGCTGTTCTTGATCGCCTTGGTCAGATGCTCAACTGTGAGCGTTGTCGTAGCCAATTCGTCATCCGACTTCTTTAGCTTAGTAAGAATATTCAGATTCTCCCCTCTTCCCTTCATAACAAACCAACCTTGCAGTCGAGAACGACGCGACCCCTTTGCAGACTGAATATTCATTTAGCGGTCGCCCGTATAAATATGTTCGTGTTCCACGATAAGGATGCGCCGAACATCGTACTTAGTAGTATGATTACCGTTCTAGTGAATGGACATATCTGCGCGGAGATGTGATTATGCTTGTGGAATTCAGCATCGTGCCCTTGGACAAAGGGGAGAGCGTGGGGGAATATGTCGCTAGATGCCTGGACATAGTCGGACGTTCGGGTCTCTCGTTCAAGCTCAATCCCATGGGGACGGTCATTGAGGGTGAATATGACGAGGTTATGTCGGTGATACGCAGTTGTCATATGTCAGTGACATCGGATTGCGTGCGTGTCATTACCACCATAAAGATCGATGACCGGAGGGGAAGGAGCGGTACCATCGAGAGCAAGGTTAGCTCTGTTGAGCACCGGCTATCGCAGGGTATCAAAAAAGATGGGGTTTGAGGGTTTTTTGGAACTCTGGTGTCTACCAGAACCAGAAGCCTACCCACGATATGAGCAGGACTGCACCGAAGATCAGGACCACCCTGACCCACTTGTCCATGTCGACTCTCAGCAACCCGCCGACCATCATGGCGGCAGTCAGTATGAACATCCCGAATGCCTTGAGGTATTGTCCGAGATCCTCCACCGTGTTGTCGCTCGAAGCTCCCCAGATCACCCATCCGAGCATCAGGAGGAATAGTCCCAATACTGAGATGATCGTCAGCATCGTGTCTGAGACCATCGGTCTCATGTACTCTATGGTCGGTTTCTGCACCGGTTGATAGACCGGCATATATCCAGGATACGGGCCCTGCGGTTGAGGGCCTTGTACTTGTCCAGAAGCCATTTAAATCCCTTCCAGCAAGATATCGTCATCCCGACCGTATATAATTTTCGGGTGGCGTATATAAATATGGGCGCATGCGTCACGCGCCCGCGACGAGTCAATCGTGCTCACTGGTACAGAAACAATCGAACGATTGCCACAGTTCGAAGAATCTACTTCTTCTCGTCTTCTGACTGCCGCTTGCTCTTGACAACGACTGTGCGGCACTTCCTGACGCGTGCAACTACTGGTTTTCCGAAATGAACTTCCAATCCAGTGCACCTCTTACCTTGACTTATTCCTCCAATCGATACCACTACAGGGGTTACTTAGGCGAGAATCAATAATGTTCGAACTATTTAAAGTGGATTGATGATTTTCAATCATTTTTGTCTCCGAATCGGTGTACTTTTCTACGGCAATCATCGAGATGCATTGTCCGCCTTATATCGAAGCGCTTTCTCATGCACCTTTTTGACCTCTTCATGTATCGACTGGCGCTCCTTTTCCGTGGTGTTCCTAAGGACCCTGCCAGGGACCCCAGCCATCATGGTGTTCTCCGACACGTTCGTGCCTGGGGTGAGCACTGTGCCCGCAGCGATTATCGATCCCTTTCCAATGCTCACGCCATCAAGCACGATAGCGCCGATGCCCACCAAGACGCCTTCCTTAAGGACGCATCCGTGCAGCCGGGCGCCATGAGAGACCACGCATCTGGGGCCTATCATCACTGGTTTGCCCTCCGGGGCTTCTGCAAAGGCCATATCCATCATCGCGCTGTCCTCGCCGATGCTCACGCGGTCGTCATCCGCCCTGATCACGGCTCCCGGCCATACACTGCACCCCCTCGACAGCTCCACATCGCCTATGACCACTGCAGACTCGTCGATGAACACGCCATCTGATATCCTAGGTGTTCTCCCGTTGATGCTCCTGATCGCCATGTCTCCGTAATGTGGCTAGAACCTCATTATATTAGCTTCATCGCTGATATTCAGAGTGAACTTCTACGAACATCTTATCTATCGAGAATGCAGTTAACGCGAAGGAACGTGCCCCCGCGCGTAACTCGTTCATTTCCATTGGAGGTCCGGAGTTTTGCTGGAAGATCCTCAGTTGAGATTGCTTCTACTGGATGCTGTCGAACGGATCAATGCCAAGCTGAGATCCGCGAACGATGCAGAAGCCGCATTCTCTGCTGTATCGGAAGGCATACAGGAATTGACCGATGCGGACTACGTTGCGATAGCACTCCTTGAGGAAAAGGGTGATTTCCTCAGACTGACTGGACTTGTCGGAGCAGGTGACCTTGCCCCGATAACCATGAAACGGTTCCCCGTGGAAGATCGCGTCAGGAATTCATTCTCCGATGCAGACGCTTCTAGGACGATCAGATTCAAGAATCTCGATGAAATACCCGAATCGGTTCGCGGAGTCGCAGGGTCTTTCGGGATCGCGCATGGATTGCTGAGCTCGATCGTGTTGCGAAGGAGCGTTATCGCGCACCTGTTCGTTGGACGAGTCTCTGGCCGTGACCAATTCGGACCGGACACAGAGCGTATGATGGTCTGGTTGTCTGATTATATCGCTCTGGTCGTCAACAATGTCCGTATCGAGTTCCTCATGAAGAGGAGTCGTGAGGAGACCGAGAAGGTGCTTTCAATGGCCCCCATCGGCATCATGTCTCTGGACCCTCGGGGAATCGTGCGGGCAGCTAACATGCAGATACTGAAGCTGCTTGACAAGGCGAATGAGGATGAAATCCTCGGAACGAGCATATTCGAGATACCTGCGATAAACAAATCCGGTCTTGATGTATTGATAATGCAATGCATGGAAGGTCACGGAGCCGAAAGGACCGATGTGCACTACGTTCCGTCCCCAGACCGCGCCTCATATCTTCATGTGAAGGCAACGCCGATAATGTCGGAACGACGGGAGGTGGAATGGATCGTGCTCGTCGCTTTGGACACCACTTCGAAGGTTCGTCTGGAGAGCCAGCTCGAGAGGTCGTACGAGAAGCTGACGCAGACATACCAAGAGCTGGAGCGGGTGAACCTAATGAAGACCCAGTTCATCGATGTCGTGAGCCACGAGCTCAGGACCCCGCTCACGGTCATGCGAGGATATGTCGACCTAGTCGAGTCCGAGTACACACCTAAGCTCGATCCGAAGTTCGGCCAGAGGCTCAAGATCATAAAAGCCAATACCGACAAACTCTACGCTTTGGTCGAGAGCATGCTCGACGTCAGCCGGCTCGAGAAGGGAAGCTTGGAGATACACCCGGAACCGCTTAAGATCGACACTGTCCTTGAGGATCTCATCAAGGACAGGACCAAGGAAGCCGAGGACAAGAGGCAGACGCTCACTTTGATGGTCGACGGCTCCATGCCGCTCATAATGGCCGACCGAAGACGCATAAGGGATGTCTTCAACAACCTGGTTGACAACGCCATCAAGTACACTGAGGAGGGCGGGAAGATACAGGTGGGCGCTAGGGACGAGGGGAAGCTGGTCCATGTGTGGGTCAAGGACAACGGGATCGGCATACCGTTGGAGAATCTGGGCAAGATATTCGATAGATTCTACATAGTCGCCAAGGACGACTTGGCCCATCAGGTCGACAGGATCGGCCTGAGCCTTCCCATCTCGAAAGGCATAGTAGAGGCGCATGGTGGAAGGCTATGGGTCGAGAGTCAAGTCGGAAAAGGAAGCGTATTCCATGTCGACCTTCCCAAGGAATCGCAGAAGCTGTGAGTAGAGTTCTAATAGTCTCTCGCAATCTCGATTATCCATGCCTATTAGGGACAGACGCAGCGCGGTAATTCTCACCGTACTTGCCAGTTTGCTCTGGGGCACATCATTTCCTGGCGTGAAATGGGGTCTGTCTTATGTGGGCAACGATGTCCTCTTCCTATGGCTGCGGTTCCTCTTCGCATCGGTCGTGACACTAGCGATCGTGATATACATGGGACGATTCTCATTCTCGGTCCTTAGGAATCCGTGGATATGGTTGATCGGGGCGTTCAACGCTGGAGCGTTCGTAGCGCAATATGTCGGTTTGACGATGACCACGGCTTCCAAGACCGTGCTTCTGGTGGATATAAATGTCATCGCCGTCGCGATAGTCTCATTCTACGCGTTCAGAGAGCGGTTGAATAAAGTCCAGGTCGCGGGTATCTTGACGGGTATGGTCGGCATTATCTTCCTCACTTCGGAGGGTGGTCTGTCATTCTCCGGCAGCGAGTTCTTTGGTGACATGCTGGTGTTCATGGCAGGTTGGGGCTGGGCATTCTTCATCGTTTTAAACAAGAAGATGCTCTCAAAGTACTCGGCAATAGAGATATCCACTGCAGCCATTACCACCTCAACAATATGGCTCATGTTCCCATTGGCGTACCTTGCGGGAACTGGTGCGGATTTCACGATCGAACCGAACGCATGGGCCGCCATAATCTATCTAGGCATCGCATGCACATCGATTGCTACATTGCTTTGGGCGATGGGGCTCGAAGGGGTATCGGCGACATCGTCGGCCACCATAATGCTTCTCGAGGTCGTCACCGCCCTGTTGATATCATTCACTCTGCTCCATGAGAGTCTCATGGAGATGGCGATTATTGGTGCCGCTCTGGTGCTGGCATCGATTTATCTCGTATCCTCGAGCGGAGGCGACGATGACAAATCTCCGGTCGTGCACACTTGAGGCCAGACCAACCTCACCCCTTCGCACTGCCATATGGATTGATATTCTCTTCATCCAAATCATGCTGAAGGTCGATCTCTGTATTCTCAACTCGAACCGTTCCTAAATCAGAATCGCATCACTTGTGCACGTAGAAACCCCGGCTTCAGATATCTGAGATGGGATATCGCTTGACTATGCTATGGATGCAGCGTAGTACCCCGAAATGCCGTCCAGGATCATCTGCACCGCGTATGCGGAGGTGATGAGACCCATAACCCTCGTCAGAGCCCTCGTGCCCGCGTTTCCTATGACTTTGAAGACCAGGTCGACCTTCCATAGCATCAACGCGATTATGAGCATCACGGCGAGCAGGGCGATCAAGACATTCGGTATGTGCGTGGTCCCCGTCAGCGTTATGACTACCGAAATGGCACCTGGACCCGCGAGCATGGGTGTTCCAAGAGGCACGAACGCGACATCTTCTGGTGAATGGGGTGAATCGTCCGCTTCCTCAGCACCCTTTCTCCTCGACCGGGGTATGTCTCCTTCGTACAGCATCATGACACCGATCACGAGCAACAGCAGTCCACCTGCAATTCTGAGTGCATCTATTGATACGGATAGGTAGCCGAGTATGGCACTTCCTAGAAGGGCGAAGGCAACTAGAAGGGAAGTCGAGAATATCATCGAATACTTCAGAGTCTTTGCTCTCGCAGCGGCCCCCATGCTCCTTGTCAAGACCAGATAGACTGGTATTACCCCGAATGGGTCTATGACGATGAACATCGGTATGAACACGACTAGCAGGTCGAGGGCCATCAAATCAAGTCATGCCTTTCATGTATATGTTGACTTTGGCCCGCCTCAGTCTTCGTAAACTCTTTACAGAGAGATGTCATAATGCCCTTCCGATTGACATGGATGGCGGAAAGAGGCTCGAAGAGGTCTATGCGCGTATCGATAAGAACATGAAAGGGCATATTGCCCGCACCAGGCGCTTGCTGAAGCAGCCCAGTTCGAGTCAGGAAAGCCTCGGTATCGTGGAATGTGCAGAGCTGGTCGCCAAGCTTTATGAGGAGGTCGGCTGTGACAAAGTCGAGGTCATCGAGACCAAAGGGAATCCGATCGTCTATGGTGTGTGCAAGGGTTCCTCTGACAAGACTCTTCTAGGTTACTTCATGTACGACACGATGCCCTTCAACGAACCTGGTTGGGACCACCCCCCCATGGAAGCGAAAATCGTCGAGAAGAGGCTGCCATCGGGCAAGGTGAAGGCTATCGTGAACCGGGGTGCTGACAACACGAAGGGCCCACTGGCTGCTTTCTTGAATTCCGTTGAAGCATGCAACAAATCCGTCGGCCGGCCGCCTGTGAACCTGATCCTCGTTGCTGAGGGTGAGGAGGAGTTGGGAAGTACGAACCTTCCTGCTTATGTCAAGAAGGACAAGAATCGTCTTTCGAAGGCGGATGCCTGCTATTTTCCATTCTTCGGCCAGGATTCCGATGGTGCCTCCAATTTGTATCTTGGAGTGAAAGGTGTGGTCTATTTCGAGCTCAAATCCTCCGGCAAGAAGTGGGGCAGAGGACCGCAGGAATTTGGGATTCACAGCAGCCACAAAGCTTGGGTAGACAGCCCGGTATGGCGACTGGTGGATGCGCTCGGAACGATGTCTGCTGAGAACGGAAGCAAGATCCTAATCGACGGTTTCCATGATAAGATAGCACCTCCGCTTGAGGAGGACGATGAGCTTATCAAGGAACTCGCGAAGAGGTTCGATTCACGGGCTTTCAAATCAGGGATGAAAGTGAAGAAGTTCATGTTGCCAGAGGACGACAAAGAGGCTTTGATAAAGAAATTCCTCTACAGCACCACACTGAACCTTGACGGTATCTGGGGCGGTTACATGGATAGGGGATCCAAGACGGTGTTGCCTCACGAGGTGACCTGCAAGATCGATATCAGGCTCGTCCCGAATCAAGAGAAGAAGGACATGATCCCACTCGTCCGCAAGCATCTGGATGCGCATGGTTACAAGGATATCGAATTGACCGAGGTCGACACCGGTTATGATTGCTGTAGGGCTAGCGTGAAGGAACCCGTCGTCCAATCGATAATCAGGTCATTCGAAGCATTTGGCCAGGATCCGGACATATGGCCCAACAGCGGAGGGGCGGTGCCATTCTATGTATTCAACAGATTCCTCAAATTGCCGTTCACCATGAGCGGGATCGGCCACAGCGACCTCGCCCACAGCCCGAACGAGTACATGGTGGTTGAGGGGAACAAGAAGATTGCAGGCCTTGCGGAAGCTGAGAAGTTCATGGTGCATTTCATGGACGGCTTTTCGCAATCCTAGATCATCGCTCGTTGATATTCTGCGAGAACGGTGTCTGCGGCAGAATCCCATGAGAACGGCTTGATCCTGTCCCGTCCAGCCTGTCCCATCTTCTCTGCCAGGCTCGAGTCGTCAAGGATTCTGGATATAGCCCCGGCGAGAGACCTGACATCACCATGTTCTACCAGGATGCCCTCGATACCATCCCTGACTAGTTCGGGGATCCCTCCGACCCTGGACGCCACCACGGGCTTGCCACATGCCATCGCTTCCATCAACGAAAGACCCCAACCTTCGTTCCTCGATGGAAGGACCAGCAAATCGGAATCCGCATAGAGCTGTAGTAGATCCTTCTGATCCACGGAGTCTAGCATGGTCACTCTATCACTTATGCCCGCCCTATCCGCCAGTGTATCGAACCAGGCAGCATTGTCGACTCCGCGGAAGCCTGCCTTGGCCACCGTGACCAATCTTGCAGTTGGGTGACGTCTGCTCACGCTCTCCATTGCCAGGAACAAATGTTCAAGGCCTTTTCGCGGTTCGAGACCGCCTACGAAGAGTACCGTTGGCGCGATGGATTTCTTCTTCGGAATGGTCGCGAAATCCTCCGCATCCAGTCCGTTGTACGTTATGACCGAGTCATATCCGTATTCCTTATTGAGCACATCCTTCCAGTATTGCGAGACCACGAACCTGTGGTCAGCGTTTGCCACCGCTCGTTTCTCGAACTCGAACAGCATTGGTTCTGCAAAATCGTCCACGTGATGAATGGTTCTGAATATCGGTGCGGAGATCTCGCCACCATTCTTCATCCTCATGAGCGCTGTTCCGCCCACGCAGTCCTGGGCATGATAAACATCAACGTCCAATGGGAGGTTTGATGTATATCCCGTGATCATGTTCTCCAGTCTCGTCATCAAGTCTGGATGCCATCGATATGAGATGATTTCAAACGGCACTTCTACGTTTCTATAGTATCCTTCACGCGCAGATGGATCATCATCCCGGGCAAGAGAATAGAGTCGCACATCTGCACCTTTTCTGCGGAGTCTCTCAGCCAATTTGATGGCGTGGACGACGCCTCCTCTCGCTCTTGTGCTGTATGTCAGCATCGCGACCCTCACAGCTCATTCTCCGAATGCTGGAAATGCGAACGTTGCATAATTCGTTTGCTCAGGATGGCGCAAGTGTCCTCGTCCAACTCTCCATGTTGCACATAATTATGCATGGCCCGCTCCGCATCGATGATACGAATCACGCCGTTTTCCTTCCGGTCTCGCGATGTATCTGGGAAATGTTATTAACCCCTCGGCATTTATCCCGGTATTGTAAGCGACTCCGCGGAGAACCTGGTTACAGAGCCGGGGGTTGACAGAAGTGTTCGGAGTTGCTTTGACGGGCCCGCAGGTCGCATATAGAAGGTGATGAAGTTTGCGTATTTGCGGGGTATTGACCGAGCGTCTGGCGAGAATCTGCTTCGGGCGGGGCAAATGATGCCAATGGAGGCCAATAACTCAGAGAAAAGGACCAATGAGCACGTGCTGTGGTTCGATCAGATAGGCCTCAAAGATATCGACAAGGTGGGCGGCAAGAATGCATCTCTGGGAGAGATGCTGAGGCACCTCACTAGCAACGGCATTAGAGTCCCAGAAGGTTTTGCAGTAACTACCAAATCATTCAAGGAATTTGTGAAGGCCGCGGGCCTCGAGGAGAAGATAGAGGCCATACTCGATGGGGTAGATCCTGATAATCCAAGCGATGTGGCTGTTCGTGGCGCGAAGGTACGCAAGGGTTTCCTCGAGGCGGAATTCCCCGAGAATATCCGCAGGGAGATCGAGTACGGTTATTGGGAGTTGGGGAGACGCCTTCAGATGGATAACCCCAGCGTAGCGATACGATCGAGCGCCACATCCGAGGATTTGGATGGCGCGTCGTTCGCAGGACAGCACGAGACGATTCTCAATGTTCGTGGGGAATCGAATATCCTCAGAGCCATAAAGCAATGCTTCGCGAGCCTATTCACTGACCGCGCGATCGCCTACCGAGCCCACAAAGGATTCAGCCAGCTTGATAACGCGCTCTCCGTCGGGGTCCAGAGAATGGTACGGAGTGACAAGGCCTGTTCCGGAGTCATGTTCACGCTGGATACCGAGAGCGGATTCGACAAGGTCGTATACATAACAGGTTCCTGGGGACTGGGCGAGATGATTGTCCAGGGCGCGGTGAACCCGGACCAGTTCTACGTGTTCAAACCCTGTTTGGGCAAATTCGAAGACCCGATCATCGAGAAGAAGCTTGGCAGCAAGCAGCACAAGCTGATCTATGCTTCGAAAGGCGGCGGGATGATGGATGCGGAAGTCTCTGTCGCGGACCGTCAGCGGTTCGTGTTGGACGACGCAGAGATCGTGAAACTCGCCGAGTGGTCGATCATCATCGAGTCTCATTATAAGAAACCCATGGACATCGAATGGGCGAAGGATGGCATCACTGGCGGACTATATATCGTCCAGGCCAGGCCTGAGACGGTCCATGCGTCGAAACCGGCGAACGTCCTCGAGACATACGTTCTGGAAGGCGATAGCAAAGTCCTTCTCAGAGGTGAGGCCGTCGGTTCAAAGATCGGCAAGGGCAAGGTCAACGTCCTCGAGAGCGCCTACGAGATATCGGAGTTCCGTAAGGGTGAGGTACTTGTCACGGACAAGACCGACCCTGATTGGGAGCCGATAATGAGGATAGCATCCGCAATCGTCACCGACCGAGGCGGTCGTACCTGCCATGCTGCTATCGTCTCAAGGGAGCTCGGAATCCCTTGCATCATCGGTTCAGGAAACGCCACTTCTACACTCCGAGACGGCCAGTTCGTGACGGTCGACACATCAGAAGGCGAAGGCCGAGTCTATGATGGTGACCTGAACTTCCGAGTGGACCGCATCAACCTCAAAAACATGCCGACGACCCGCACCAAGATCATGATGAACGTTGCAGTCCCTGAGCATGTATTCACACAGGGCCAGATACCGTGCGACGGCGTAGGTCTCGCTCGACTCGAGGTGATCATCGCCTCACACATAGGGATTCATCCTCTCGCATTAATCGAATTCGACAAGCTCAAGGAACGTGCAGCTCACGATCCCGAGGTTGCGAAAGTGGTGGAGTTGATAGAGGAGAGGACTCACGGTTATGACCGCAAGGATGAATTCTTCCTCGATAAGCTCGCATGGGGCATTGGAAAGATCGCTGCCACCTTCTACCCACGGGATGTCATCGTGCGTCTCTCGGACTTCAAGTCGAACGAATACGCCAACCTGATTGGTGGGAAGTTCTACGAGCCAGTGGAATCGAACCCGATGATCGGATGGCGTGGCGCATCGAGATTCTACGACCCGAAGTTCAAAGCCGCGTTCCGACTTGAGTGCTTGGCCTTGAAGAAGGTACGCGAGAAGAAAGGTCTGATGAACGTGAAGATAATGGTCCCGTTCTGCAGGACTCCTGAAGAGGGCCGCAAGGTCATCAAGACGATGAACGAATTCGGGCTCGAGCAGGGGCAGATGGGTCTGGAAGTCTATGTCATGTGCGAGATACCGTCCAATGTCGTGCTGGCAGACGAGTTCGCCGAGGTGTTCGACGGATTCTCGATTGGATCGAACGATCTCACGCAACTGATGTTGGGGCTGGACCGCGACTCCGAGCTGGTCGCTGGGCTATATGATGAGAGAAGCCCCGCGGTTAAGAGGATGATATCAAGTGTGATCAAGACCGTGAAGGCGAAGGGCAAGAAGATCGGCATCTGCGGTCAGGCGCCGTCCGATTTCCCGGAGTTCGCTGAGTTCCTGGTAGAGTGTGGCATCGATAGCATGTCTCTCAACTCGGATACTGTCATACGCACGAGACTCATCGTCGCTGAGAAAGAGAAGATGCTCGAAGCGGAGAAGTGAATCTGTTTTCTCCAGCATGATTCTTCTGCCAAATTGGTTTATCATTATTGATAACGACAACGTTTAACTACGATGTGATAGTTTTCTGCTTCACATTTCTCCCCCCTTTTTTTACACTCGGAATACGAGTCTGCCATGTGGTTGAGGAGTCTCAATCTCGAGAAGCGTTCAGCTTCGCCGGTTTCCTCATGAACTTATCGACCTCTTTGTTCCAGAAGTACAGCAGGAGTATTCCAATTGGTGTGACCGCGAGCGCCAATACCAATAGGCTCTCCTCCAGTCCCCATATGGACGCTATCCATCCTACTGATACCTCGACCATCACGACCATAGCTGTGAACATCATGCTAGCTATGCCCATTATTGTCGAGCGATGAGATGAGTCCACCAGGCGGTTGATGTACCCGTTTATGATCGGTGCCTGCAATCCGGTTATTATGTACATCAGGTACTGAGTGGAGACAGCCACCGAGGATCTGACCAAGAACACGACTGCGAACGAGAATATCATGGTGACGAACATGAACAGAAGAGCGCGCTTTTCCTTGAGCCATCCCTCGATCCTCCCCGCCAGTCTCGTGAACAATCCTCCGACTATTGCGAAGCTTGCAAAGAACAACCCGATCTCCAAGAAGCTGAGACGTAGCTGCACGTTCATGTAGACCGATCTGAAGATCATCATCACATAGATGCCCAGCTCGAGTACTATCTGGAAAAGGATGAGCACCATGATCGGCTTGGATTTGAGGACCTGTTTGACCCCCGTGCCGAGCTGAGCCCGATATGATTGTTGGAACCTCCGGTCTACCTTTGGCTCTCTCAGGAAGACCACGGTGAACGTGCCAGTTATCGCGACTAATGATGCGATGATGAGCGTCAGTTCTATCCTATCAGTCACGGAGACGATGAATCCCCCGACCGCGCATGCAGCCGCGCTCGTCATGAACATGACAGCGTTCGCGGTCCCCATGACATGTATGAAGTCGGTACCTCTGTCCAGCTCGAGGAGGGTATCATAGAGGAACGGCGTATCCCCGCTGATGAGGAAGCACACTCCCAGCGCCCATACCACGTTGGATATGAGGTATTCTTCGAATGTGTTGCTGAGCCCGAATGCCAGGACTCCAACGGAGAATAGTATCTCTCCTGTGAATAGGACCGCCTTTCTCCCGAATTTGTCGCCCAGAAGTCCCGCTGGCAACTGAAAGATGATTATCGTGCTCCAGAACACGGCATCGACGACCGTCAGTAGGAACAGGCTGTCGAGGTTCTTGTAAGCCCATAGGCTCCAGAATGGTATCCAGAGCGAGAATGATGTGACTGCCCTGAAGATGTAGAACCTTCGGATTCTCTTGTCGCCCTCATTCATCGCGGGTGCCTAACGCATACCAACTATATTGTGGATTCTGACAATCCAATCCATCTGGAACTCCTATGAATGAAAAAATCATTGATGCAGAAGGTCCTGGACCTTCTGCGTGGGTTTCTTGAATCAGAGTTTCTTCTCTAGGCAGTTCATGCCGAACTTCGGGAGCATCTCGACGAAAGGCTTCGGGTCCATCATCTCAGGTGGGAACACTCCCTTCTGAGGTATCTTGCCCTGGGCGAAGAGTATCCCCGTGATTGCGAGAGGAACACCTACCGAGTAGGCTGTTGCGCTGTGCCCGTATTTCTTGTAGGTGTCTTCATGGCTAAGCTGGGTCCATATGAAGTAACCCACATCCTTGCCGTCTTTCTCGCCTTTGACTACGCTTCCGATGGCACACTCTCCCTTCGCCTTGTCTCCTATGGTCGACGGATCCGGTAGGACAGCTGCGACGACATCCCTCGGTGCGACTTTCGCTCCCTTGACATTTATCTTCTCGGGTGAGTCCAGTCCGAGCTTTCCGAGCATCTTGATCGCATCGACATACTCATCTCCGAGAGCTATCTTGAAATCACAGTAGTCACAGCCCTTGCCTAGGACCTCTCCTATGAATGTCGGAAGGGTCTCCTGCTCCTCATGGTCAACATTGTAGATGTTGAGATCTCCGACCGGGTCCGGGAAGCCAAATTTCTCCTTGCCACTGAACGGCGGAAGTTTGCGGTACGCTCCCTCGGCGTAGTATGTCGCAGGCATCAACACCTCTTCTATGAGCGTCTCCGGTGACCAGAGCGGTGCGAACTCGTATCCTTCGACATATCCGTTGTCTCCGTCCCTTATGAGTATCTCCTTGACCTTGTCCATCCTGTCTGCTGCCATCCTCGTGAAGATGTTCGATAGTCCAGGGTCGCAACCCAATCCGATCATTCCAGCAATTCCTGCTTCCTTGAATGCGGCATCCTTCTTCAGCGAATGCCATACTGGTGGTTTCTGGATGACTTCCCCGGCGGGTGTATCATCGAGTGCGACGTCCCATGCCATGTCTGCGTAGTTTGCCTTGGCCTGCACGCAGGCGTCCATGATCTTGTAGTTGAACCGCGGGATCACGCCGTTCATGACCAGATCGATCCCTTCGAAAGCCAGAACCATGCCGTCCACATCGGATGCATCGACCTTCTTTGTCGTGACCTTGTCATTCGATATCTTCTTCTCCGCCTTCTTCGCCTTCTCAAAATCGATATCGGCGAGGACCACCTTATCGTACTCCTCCGAATTAGCGAGTATCTCGGCGGTGACGGAGCCCACTGCTCCTACCCCTAAAACCATTGCCTTCATTATTTCACATACACCGACGGGCGCGCTAGAATCAACATCGCCTGTCACCCCGTCATCGATGCGAGCTTATTTAAGATATGCGGGACCGATTAGTACACATTCTCAAGTATCCTTCTAATCATGCACATATTTCGAAAGGGTGGTCCCCCCATCGATTTATCTTCAGCGTCCATCAATCCCTCAAAAGGTTCGATGCATTATTCTTCGACTGATTCTCCAGACAGATTGATCCGGCAAGGCTAGGGCTTTCTGACGCTCGGGAACGCGCTCAAATCCCTGTTTGGGATGAACATCGCCTTGGCGAACTCTCTCTGAAAGTCTTTCTCGGCCGCCAGCTCGACATACTCGACCTTCTTCGATAATCGGTCTGCAAGATCTCTGATCGATGTGGACTTCAATGCCATCCTGGCGCCGGCGCCAGCTGAGTTGCCTATGAATCTTATCCGGTCCACGGGCACGTCTGGGTACATTCCTATTGTGATGGCGCTGGATGCATCGATGTACGTGCCGAACGCTCCTGCTGCGTAAACTCGCCTGATATCCACGCATCTGATGCCCAGCTTGCGCATCATGGTCGAGACGCCTGTGAAAATGGCGGCTTTGGCGAGCTGTATCTCTTGTACATCATGCTGGGTGACGACGATGTCGTGATCTGTCTCGGCGTCAGAAGCGAATGCCAGGACGAATTCGGGCATGCCTTCTCCGTTCTTCCGGATACGAAGGTTCTGCCTTGAGCCGTTTATTCTGCCAGATGAATCGATTATGCCCGCCTTGAACATCTCTGATACGGCATCGACTATCCCAGAGCCGCAGATGCCCCTCGGAGGCGTGTCTTCCACTGTGCTGATCTTCACACCCCAATCGGAAGGATCTATCCAGACCCTCTCGATGGCGCCAGTTGATGCTCTCATGCCCGACTCGATGTGAGCTCCTTCGAACGCTGGTCCGGATGCGCATGAACAGCTTATCAGTCTGTCACGGTTCCCCGCGATTATCTCGGTGTTGGTGCCTATGTCGATCATCATGCCTACGTGTTTATCTCTGTAGAGTCCGCTCGATATCAGGCCAGCTACTGCATCTGCACCGACGAATCCCGCGATGTTTGGTAGGGACGATACTTTTCCGAATGGATAGATGTCGATCCCCTGCTGCTCTGAGTTCACGGACATCGCGGTCCTGACTGCGGGCGCATATGGTGCGGTTGCTAGGTGATTCGCGGGGATCCCGAAGAACATGTGATGCATGGCGGTATTGCCTACCACGAAGACTTCCAGTATGGCATCACGATCCACGCCCGTGCTGTCGCTCAACCGTCTAAGGAGTTTGTTTACGCCATCGAGTATGCTCTTGTGCAGCCTAGCATCTCCATCCTTCTCCCTAGTAGCGAATGTGATCCTTGACATCACATCCTCGCCGAATGCGATCTGGGGGTTCGGCATCATCTCGGTGGCTATGACAGTTCCGTCATGGAGGTTCACAAGGTATGCGACCACCTTCGTGGTGCCGATATCGACCGCCACTCCATAGAGTTCGTCAGTCGAATCTCCGGGTTCCAGGCGTACAATCTCCTTCCCTCTGAATATGGTGACAGTGACCCTCCAAGAATCATCCCTTATCGCCCGAGGTATGGATTTGTGAACCCCCGATGAGAACCTGGCTGTCATCCTGACCTTCTTCGACAACTCCTCAAGGAGTCTATCATCGTCAGCTCTGATGTCCTCGAGGGTCGCTGGTGGTATGTCCAGGATTATCTTCCTGAACGCTGGTTTTAGCTTGATGATTCGCTCCTTCCCTGCAGCCTGGAGCCGCTGGGTGCCTCTCCTGCTCTCTTCTGGCACTTCGATGACGATGTTGCCTGCAGAGACGATTCTCGCTTGACAAGCCAGGCGCATGCCCGCAGCGAGGTCGATGTCCCTGATAGCTTGCTTCTCGTTGTCGTTGATGACATTGAGGTGCGAAGAACCAGATCTGACGATCACCTTGCACTTGCCGCACTTGCCCAGCGAACTACATATTGATTCTATTGATACCCCAGCATCGTTCGCATGGTCGAGCAAGGTCGCGTCGGGTCTCGGGCGTGTCTTCCTTCCTAGCGGTTGGAAATGTATGTCTGAATCTGTCATCGGCCACACCCTTGATGGGGATGCCCCTCGGCAATATAGTTTCATCGCAAGGCTGCTGTGCGATTCTGTGTAGGCCTGAAGAAACTCAAGCCCAATCATCTCTTATGGAGGTACATCTATGAATCCCCTGGAGTGGGCCTGACATCGGGCATATGCTCAGCAATCCTTTTATATGACCATCCTTTAATCACCTTGCTCTTTTCAAGAAGAGCCTGTGAATGATGACGGTGCGAATGCACCTGAAGGAGGTATCAAATTGGCTAAAGCAGTGTATGTCAAGTTCGAGACGCCGAAGGAACTTGCAGACCAGGCATATGAGATTGTGGAACTTGCCCGCGATGGCGGCAAGCTGAGAAAGGGAACGAACGAAGTCACGAAGCTCATCGAGAGGGGCGAGACCCAGATGGTCATAATGGCCGAGGATGTCTCACCGCCTGAGATACTCATGCACATACCCGCGCTTTGTGAGGAGAAGAATGTTCCTTACGCCTTCGTGCCGAGCAAGGCTGAGCTGGGAAACGCATGTGGATTGGAGAAGCCGACGGCAGCTGTCGCAGTTCTCGACCCCGCGAAGGGAAAGCCCGCGCTCGACGACCTCGCAGAGAAGCTGAAGGCGTTGAAGAAGTAGGTGGCCTAAATGGCTGACAATGATAGCATACCAGCAACTGTTGTCGAGGTCGTTGGACGGACCGGCATGACCGGCGAGGCGACCCAGGTTAAGGTCAGGGTCTTGGACGGCAGGGACAAGGGCAGGATCATAACGCGGAATGCCATGGGCCCGATAAGGGTCGGCGACGTGCTGATGCTCAAAGAGACATCGAGGGAAGCGAAGAAGCTCAGCGTGCGCTGAGTCCGCAAACTTGAGGTGATTTACGATGGTTGAGCGAAGAGTTTGTACATTCTGCGGTGTTGAGATAGAACCAGGCACTGGCAGCATGTATATCAAAAAGGATGGTGTCATCTATAACTTCTGCTCGTCAAAGTGTCATAAGAACCTGGTGCACATGGGAAGAGTCCCGCGCAGGACCACTTGGACGAGGTACTATGAGCGAGAGAAGGGTCTGAGGCTCAAGTCGGCGACCGAAGCGGTCGAGACCAAGACACGAAAGGTGAAGAAGGTCAAGAAGGTCGAGACAAAGGCTGAAGCGAAAGATGCCGCGGCGGAGGCAATTCCCGAAGCGACCGAGAAGACCGACGGAGCCGCCAAAGCGCCCAAGAAGGACGATGGCAAGAAGAGCAAGAAGGCGTCAGCGTCCAAGGGTGCGAAATCGGAGGACAAGAGCGAATGATCGAGAAAACATTCGCGATGGTCAAGCCCGATGGCGTCTCCAGGGGCCTGGTAGGTCGCATCGTCCAGAGATTCGAGGACCGAGGCGTGAAGATCGTCGCCATGAAGATGATGCGGATACCCAGGGAACTCGCTGAGAGACATTACGAAGAGCACAAGGGAAAGGCCTTCTTCGACGATCTCTTGTCATACATCACATCCGGCCCTGTCGTATGCATGGTGCTCGAAGGCGAGAACTGCATCGCGGTTGCCAGGACCATGATGGGAAAGACGAACCCTCAGGACGCCGCACCAGGTACCATCCGAGGCGATTTCGGTCAGGTGACTGGCAGGAACCTCATACATGGGTCTGATTCGTCCGAGAGCGCCAAACGCGAGATCAAGCTCTTCTTCAACGACTACGAGCTGCAGAAGCACGAAGTCGCTGATGAGGCTTGGCTGTTCGAGAAGTGACAAACCCCGTTAAACCGTTTACATGTTTTTGATCATCTGGGGCACGGCGTTAGCCAGGCTTGGTTTCGGGTTACATTGATATACCGCCGGGTGATTGGCGAATCTGTGACGATACGACAGCCCATAGTCTCGGTCATGGGCCATGTGGACCATGGCAAATCGACAATCCTGGATAGGATCAGAGGCACCAAGGTGGTATCCCGAGAGGCGGGCGGTATCACCCAACACATAGGTGCTACGGATGTTCCGATAGAGACCATCTACGAGCTCTGTCGTCCGCTCATCGGTGACAGGAAGTTCCTGGTGCCAGGTCTTCTGTTCATCGACACACCCGGGCACTATTCATTCGCATCTCTCAGAACCCGAGGAGGAGCATTAGCCGACCTGGCGATTCTCGTGATCGATATCAACGAGGGCATGAAACCGCAGACCCTCGAGTCGATCAATATCCTGAAGAAATTGCGCACTCCGTTCGTTATAGCTGCCAACAAAGTCGACCGTCTTATGGGCTGGCGTGTGCACGCGGATATGACGATTGCTGAATCTCTGGCTCTCCAGGACCCAAGGGTCGTCGAGGATATGGACCAGCGCATATACAACATCGCTGGGAAGATATTCGAGAAGACCGGGCTGAGCGCCGAAAGGTTCGATCACATAACAGATTTCACCAAGAGCGTTGCCATAGTCCCGGTGAGCGGGAAGCATGGCGAGGGATTGCCGGACCTGCTGCTGATGCTCGTTGGACTCGCTCAGAGGTTCTTGGAGGTCGAGCTGAAGACCGAGTATGGCCCTGCTGAAGGTACAGTGCTCGAGGTGAAGGAGGAACAGGGCCTTGGGACCATATTGGATACGATCATCTACAAAGGTATCATCAATGTCGGCGATCAGATTCTGATCACTTCCGTCAAAGGCGATCCGATACTCACCAAGGTGCGGGCCCTGCTGAGACCCAGACCTCTAGATGAGATCAGAGACCCTTCGCAGAGATTCGACCAGGTCAAAACGGTATCCGCAGCTGCTGGCATACGGATAGTTGCCCAGAACCTAGAGAATTCCATGGCTGGTGGGATCATCCGCGTCGCGAACGAGAACGTCGAGGAACTGATGGACGCGGTCAGGAAGGTCAGCGAGCTGAATGTGGAGCTGGCTAGTGAGGGCATCATCGTCCGCGGGGACGCTATAGGGTCGCTAGAAGCGCTCGTCTTCGAGGCGAAGAATGCGGAACTGCCCATACGGAAGGTCGGCATAGGAAAGGTGACGAGGAAGGATGTCATGGAAGCATCGAACTTCGAGGACCCTCTCCACAGAGTCATATTCAATTTCAATGCGGGGTCGAACCCTGATGTTCAGGCCGAGCTGGAATCCACAGGGGTCAGGATGTTCGAGAACGCTGTCATCTACCGCCTGCTGGATGAGTACAAGGCGTGGTGCGAGGTGCGGTCACGCGCGCTAGAGGTGGAAAAGCGTCTCGAGATAGTCTTCCCAGGAAAGATACTGATACTGAGGGATCATGTGTTCCGGGTGAGCAAGCCTGCGATCGTCGGTGTCCGAGTGCTCGCAGGACGGATTCGATCGGGGCATGGTCTGATGAAGGACGACGGACGCCCGATAGGGAAGATAAAGAGCATCAGGAGCGGAGAGAGTTCGGTCCCGGAGGCGTTGGCTGGCAGCGAGGTGGCCATAGCTATCGACGACGTCACGGTGGGCAGGCAGATCGATGTCGAGGATATCCTCTATGTTGACATACCTGGGAGTCATGCCCTCCAGCTTGAGAAGTTCGGGCTGAAGCAGGACGAGATCGAAGTCTTCGAGAAGATCGCCGAGATAAAGCGCAGGGAAAAACCGTTCTGGGGCCGATGATCAAGCCTTCTCCGTCACATATCCTGCGTTCTTCCAGTTCTTCAACCCTCCCTTGAACACCATCACCCTCTCGTATCCGTATTTCTCGAGTTTCTCGGCCGCTATGGTGCTCGCCTCGCAATGGACGTTAGAGCAATAGGTGACGATGGTTACATCCTTGCCTATGCGTCCAAGGGCATTCTCCCCCAGATGGCTGGCTGGAATGGATATCGCTCCCGGGATGTGTTCCTTCTCGAACGCCCTCTCCTCGCGCGCGTCTATGAGTCTGAACTGATCATCATCACGGTCGATCATTTCCTTGAGAGCTTCCCTTGAGATCCTCATCATACTATCACTGCAGCACTCGCATCTATCGCTATTAGCTTAACCATATCGACTAATCCCGTTTTCCATAGGCGGATCAGGAGCAACCAGAGTCCTCTACCGTCCCCGAAACCTATATAATCCCTTTCGCATTAGGGCGTCTTGCAAAAGTGGAGTTGATTCTTTGGCAGAATTCAAAGCCGTCATCAGCGACCCCAAAGATGGTAAATCTTATCAGGCAGCCGTGGCAGGACATCATGCGAACTCCTTGATCGGCAAGAAGATAGGCGAAGTCATCGACGGGATATTTGTGGGCCTTCCTGGGTACAAGCTCCAGATCACAGGTGGTAGCGATAAGGACGGGTTCCCCATGAGGAAGGACCTACCTGGCCCAAGAAGGAAGAAGCTCCTCATCTCGAAGAGCATAGGTTTCAATGCACAGGAGGGCGGTCTCCGGAAGAAGAAGAACGTTCGCGGCAACACTATCGCCCCGGACACTATCCAGATAAACTTCAAGATCACCGCTCATGGCATGAAGTCCGCAGCTGAGCTCATGAAGACCGAGGAGAAGAAAGAATAATGATTGTTCCGTCACAGCCCGAGACCAACATTGGCATGATCGGCCACGTCGACCATGGCAAGACTATGCTGACGAAGGCTCTGACCGGCGAGATGACCGATCGTCACTCCGAGGAAGTCAAGAGGGGCATATCGATAAGACTCGGCTACGCCGATACCGCGTTCTATAAGTGCAAGAGTTGTGCTGAACCGGAATGCTATTCCAACAAACCCACATGCGCGAACTGCGGTGGCGAGTGCGAGATTCAGAGGACCGTGTCCTTCGTGGACTCCCCTGGTCACGAGACGCTCATGGCGACCATGTTGTCAGGCGCGGCTATAATGAACGGCGCGCTGTTGCTTATCGCGGCGAACGAGAGCTGCCCCCAACCACAGACCAGGGAGCATCTGATGGCGCTGTCGATAATCGGCGTTGAACACATCATACTGGTCCAGAACAAGATAGACCTTGTCTCCAAGGAGGAAGCTCGGGCGAACTACAAGGAGATCAAGGCGTTCGTCAAGGGCACATTCGCCGAGAACGCACCGATCATCCCGATCTCAGCCCATCACGATGTCAACATCGATATGCTCATAATGGCGATCGAGAAGAACATACCGACTCCCAAGTGGGATCTGAACAAGCCTGCAAGGATGTACATCGCAAGATCATTCGACGTGAACCCTCCAGGCACTAAGATAGACAAGCTCCGTGGAGGGGTCATCGGTGGCTCTCTCATCCAGGGCAAACTCCGCATCGGCGACGACATAGAAGTACGCCCCGGCAGGAAGGTGGAGACGGGCAAGGTGGTCACATGGGAGCCCATAATCACGCAGGTGCGATCCCTGTTCGCAGGCGGTCTGAAACTGGAAGAAGCCGGTCCGGGCGGCCTGATCGCGATCGGCACTGGACTCGATCCTGTCGTCACGAAATCGGATTCACTGGTCGGCAGGATTGTCGGCATACCGAAGACCCTGCCGGAAGTTCGTAATTCCTTGACAGTGGAGACCAAACTGATGAAGCGTGTCGTGGGGGTCTCATCCGAGCTGGCAGTCGACAATCTGAAGACGAACGAGCCTCTTATGCTGAGCGTGGGAACAGCTACCACCGTGGGAGTCGTCACGAGCGGAAGAACCGATTCCGCCGATATTTCTCTGAAGATACCAGTATGCGCGGAGAAGGGTCAGAGGATAGCCATCTCGAGGCGCATAACCGGCAAATGGCGGCTCATCGGCTATGGCACAGTCACCTCCTGAGGTGACTCGTATGATAAGCGCTGTCATACTAGATGCCAACGCGTTGTTGATGCCTTTTCAGTTCAAGATACACCTGGACCGAGAGCTGAAGCGGCTTTTTGGTGAGATCCCGGTCCTGATACCGAGCTCGGTTCTGGGCGAACTATCGAACATACGCGATAAGCACGCGAAGGCCGCTATGGCTCTGGCCAAGAAGTACGTCATCGTGGAGACATCGATGCTGGGAGACGATGCCGTTCTTTCCGTCGCCAGAGACCGATCCGCTGCCGTGCTCACGAACGATCGTGAACTCATCTCTCGTTTGAGGGCGGAGAACATACCTGTGGTACGGCTCAGATCGGGCAGATACTTGGTATTCAATCCTCATGGGATAGAATGACGATGTTGAATGGCGTTTCTGGCGATTATCGCTGAATTCCATCGTGCAGTTGCATGCCCTTTCGTCGAAAAGCTATTTATCGACCATCGCTTATCGGAAAACGCCATGCATGAAAAGCAGATTGCGACGCTCAAGCACATAGCCCTCATGGGCGGTGTGCATGATTATATTGCGATTTCCTCTCGCGAGCTCGGAAACATGCTCGAGATAAGCCAACAGTCGGCCTCCAAGAAGATCCTGGAACTCCTGGGCGAGGGTCTGATCGAACGTGACTTGGGCGCTAGGCGGCAGAGGATCAAGCTCACAGACAAGGGTTTCGACCTTCTGAGAAAAGAATACTCGGATTATCAGCGGATATTCGAGATGAAGGACCATCTGGTGATCCTCGGTACCATCACATCTGGTATCGGAGAAGGTCAGTACTATGTCAATCAGGAAGGCTACACCGAGCAGTTCCAGAAGAAGCTCTGGTTCAAGCCATATGAAGGTACTTTGAACCTCAGGACCGACCAGCACGAGTTGTCCAAACTCGAGATTCTGAAGAAGTCCGAGGGAATCCTCATCAAAGGATTCGAGAAGGAAGGAAGGACATTCGGAGATGTCAAGTGCTTCCTTGCGACGATTCGTAACATGGAATGCGCGGTCGTGCTGCCTGTGCGATCCCACCACATAGATATCATAGAGGTAATCTGCAAGTATCACCTGAGGCGCTCACTCGGCCTGAAGGACGGAGACCAGGTAGAACTCATAGTCTCGCTGTGATCGGCCTTCAGAGTTTTCTCGAAGCGTATTCCAGTACGGACTCGAAGAAGGCTCGCCCATCTCCCGGTCCATCGGGATTTCGCGTCCAGTCCGGATGGGAGTATCTGAAGAACACCCTCTCGGGGTGAGGCATCATGCCGAATACCGTGCCGTCTCTGTTGCATATCCCCGCGATGTTATCCGTGGCTCCGTTCGGGCACCACGGGTATCCTGCGATGTTACCGTCCGGGTCAACATACTTGAAAACGACCTGATCGTTATCCTCGAGTTCCTTCAATATCTTCGCCTGGTTCTCCATGGAGAACATGAGCTTCCCTTCTGCATGTGCCGATGGGATCATGGATATCTTATCGACTGGTATCTTCGAAGTGAACACGCAACTGCCCCTGTTCACCTTCTTCAGTAGTGTGGGCCTGCATTCGAACCTTGCGGAATCGTTGGTCCCGAGCACTGCCTCAGGGACATCCGACATGACGCCCGACATAGCTGGCAGAAGTCCCAGCTCTACGAGTATCTGGAATCCGTTGCATATGCCAAGCACGGGTTTCCCAGACTTGACGAAATCCACAAGGTCTCCGGAGAGCCTGCTCTTCATGCGTGCTGCGAAGATGGCGCCCGCGCGCACATAGTCCCCAGCCGAGAAGCCACCTGGTAGCGCGAGTATGTGATAGTCTGAGAGAGACCTCTTCTCCTCCGCGGTGACATCGGTGCCCGTCAGCTGTTTCAGGTGCACCTTCTCGGGCTTGGCGCCCAGCCTCTTGAACGAGAGGAACATCTCCTCCTCGCAATTGGTGCCCTCTATCCTGAGGACACATACCTTGACCTGCGAGATCTTCATCCTACCAGCCTCCAGAGCGGTTCGTTGAAGCTCTTGGCGATGCGGTCAATTCCGAGTTCTATGAGCGTCCTGTTGGACGATGATATGGAAAGGGAATCTCCCTGGACCGAGCCGATCTTGGTCATCTTGGCCTTTCTGTCCTTCGGCATCAGCTTCTCCTTCCCCTTTCTGAGTTCGATGAGCCACCGGCTGTTACTCTCTGAGAAGAGCTTGGCATCGTTCCTCATGTCTTCAAGTCGTGTGAGGTCGACTTCGCAGCCGATGTTCCCGCCGATGCACATCTCTGCTAGCGCGGCTGCCAGCCCTCCATCGGAGATGTCGTGGCAGGAGACGATGGCCCCTCGCTCTATCCCTCCGACGACAACTTCTATACCTGCCTTGAGGGATGCGATATCGACGTCTGGCACGTTCTTTGACCAGCTCTTAGTCATGCGGTAGTACGACGAAGCGCCCATCTCGGACGACGTGGTGCCTATGATGGCTACGCTGTTCCCTTCATCCTTGAGGTCCGATGTGACACACTTGCGTATGTCCCGCACTATCCCGCAGCCCATTATCGTAGGCGTCGGGAGAACGGCTCCGGTTTGCGATTCGTTGTAGAAGCTGACGTTGCCAGATGGTATCGGTATGTTGAGCGCCCCGGCTACCTCGCCTATTCCCTTGACAGCCTCTCTGAACATCCAGAGTCTATCTGGTTTCTCCGGGTTCCCAAAATTGAGGCAATCTGTCATGGAATGAGGTCTCGCACCTACAGCTACGAGGTTTCTGCATACTTCGTCCACGCAAGTCTTCCCGCCTCTGTATGGGTCGACCCCGACAGCGTAAGGGTTCGATGCGGTTGCAATCGCCAGACCCCTGAAGGATTCCTCGACGGGCTTCATGACTGACGCGTCGCCATGGCTCCAGTGTCCGATCTCTCCCTGCAACGGTTTTATGACCGTGTTGGCTCGGACCTCGTGATCGTACTGTCTGATGACCCACTCCTTACTGCAAATATTGGGTGTGGAAAGTAGTCTGAGCAATTCCCTGTCGTATCTCTGCTTAGCCTTCGGATGTTTCTCCTTCCTGGGCCTCTTCTCATTCGCAATGCTGCACGGCCTGCAGTAGAGAGGTCCCGCCGTCAAGAACTCCAGTTCGACATCGAAGACCTTCGTGCCCTGGAATACGAGTCTCACCACCTTGGCGGGAATCACTTTGGCGATAGGGGTGGCCAGGACATCCCATTTCTTGAACACATGGAGCAGGTCTTCAAGGTTCTTGGGAGATACGGACAGCATCATGCGTTCCTGCGATTCGGAGACCCAGATCTCCCATGGGGCCAATCCCTCCTCCTTGAGCGGGACCTTCGATAACTCCACCTCCGCGCCGCAACCTCCCGATAAGGCGATCTCGCCAACGACGCATGATAGGCCTCCTCCTCCGAGGTCTTTCATGCCGTTTATCAATCCTCTCTCGTTCGCTTCGAGGACAGCATGGATGACAGGTTCCTTCGTGATCGGGTCGCCCAGCTGGACAGCCCCCCTGGATTCGGTCTCGCTCTCCTTCGTGAGCACGGCCGAGGCAAATGTCACACCGTGTATGCCGTCCCGTCCGGTCCGCCCGCCGACCAGGACGAGTATGTCTCCTGGCCCTCTGACCGCGTTCTTTCGGATGTTCTTCTTATCGGCGATCCCGACGCATCCGACATTGACCAGGCAGTTTCCGATGTAGCCGTCATCGAACCAGACTCCGCCTGAAACGGTTGGCAATCCAACCCTGTTCCCGTAATCCCTTATCCCTGCGACCACCCCGCTGAACAGGTACTTGGGGTGTTTGATGCCAGATGGCAGTTTGTTGAATGGAAGATCAAGTGGGCCGAAGTATAGGGGGTCCACTAATGCAATAGGTTGAGCGCCCATACACAGCACATCACGGATTATTCCACCGATCCCGGTCGCCGCCCCACCATAGGGCTCTACCGCGCTCGGATGATTGTGACTCTCGACTCTCAAGGCATATGCGTGGTCCCTGTCGAATTCCATGACCCCCGCATCTCCCCTGTCGATGACCTGTCGGGTGTTGATGCCGAACACATACTCCTTCAAGAATACCTTAGAACTCTTGTAACAACAGTGTTCGCTCCACGCCTGTCCTATCGACTGAAGCTCGACATCTGTCGGGTTACGGCCCTTTGAGATGAAATATTCCCTCACCCGGTGCATCTCGTCCAGCGATAGACCGGTCCCACTCTCGCTGCTGATGTCCAGGAGTTCTTCGTCATTCGCATCCGCGAGATTGATGTCCGTGAGTTCGAACGGGACATCTCGACGAGCATAAAGCCTGCTAGCGGTCATCCTGTCCCTCACTTCAACGTGATCGAGTAGTTATGGATCACCGGATTGGCTATGAGCTTCCTGCACATGTCATCCACCTTCTTCTCGACATCCTTTGAAGGTCCGTCCATCTCGATCTCGAACACCTTGACGCTCTTGACGTCCTTGATGCCTTCGAAGCCCAGCAACTCGAGTGCCTTGAGTGTGTTCTTACCCTCAGGGTCCGCAACGCCCTTCTTGAGCTCGACCCTGACTTCAGCAACAACCATCCCTGCTCACCGTTGGTGCATTAGACAAGCGTATACTTAGCTTTAGGGGGTCTGACCGTCAGGATGGAGTACACTCGATCGGGAGGTATCACGGTGTGAAGCCGACTCCACCTCGCACCAATCATTCTCGTCCGACCGTTCTGACCTTCCTTGAGAACACCATGTAGCCGGTGTGGCCGAGCATATCGAAGCTCGGTCGTACGCCCCCTTCGTGGACTATCATCTCCCTCTGCAATGTCTCGAACGCATGGATGTCTGATAGTCCCAACTCCTCCATCTTGGCGACGGCCTGATGCAACTGGTTGGTGTTGGGAACGTAGCAGCAGATCTGACCGCCGATTGTGAGGGCCCCTGTCACGTTTGAAAGAGCGTCCCATGGATTAGGCATGTCCAGCACGACAGCATCGAAATCATCTTCCAGCTCCGCCGTGCAGATGTCGCCTATCCTCAGCTTCCAGATAGGACTGTTATCGGTGAGCATGACATTCTTCTTGGCTATCACCGCGTGGTCCTCTCGCAGGTCATACGATACCACCTTTCCGCTGGGAGCGACTGCTTTCAGCAGGACGATCGTCAGCGCACCGGAGCCTACGCCCGCTTCGAGGACCTTGCTCCCTGCTCCCATATCAAGGTACATCGGTATCAGGAAACTGTCTTTCGGGACCATTATCTGGGCCCTCCTCTCGATTATGCGGAGGATATCCCTGACACTGGGGCGAACGAGGAGGAAGTCGCGTCCACCTATGCTGAGTTTTTCTCCGAAAGAGGAGTCGCAGATCTTGCTGCCATCGATCACGCCGAGCGCACCGACTTCGATGATCTTTCTCGATGCGGTTACGATGACTCTCTTCTCCTTGGAGTCTATCAGAAGGACCTTGGCGCCTTCGGCAATCATGTTCTGCGCATTAGGGCTGATTCGTATAACTATCTTTTGCGCACCAATGGATGCACATTCCTACTTCATGCAGGACGTGTTTGACCAGTGCGGAACCGGTGATGCATTGAATATTTGTAGATTAATATTTATATCAAGTGATTGACGGCTCAGTGTATCGATACGCTCGATTCAGCATATCCATTCGAGTATCTGGCTCGTCGTGAATGTCATAAATCATTCAGCCTGGCTGATGATTAAAACCGACAAGTACTAAATGCCGGACCTGCATTCTCACGATGAAATTAGACAAGGGGATTGGTGCCTGGGGAGTTGCGTTCAGATTTCGGAACACAACGAGCACGAATCAGCGGAGCCCCCGGTATCTTCATGCAAATGGTGAGAAATTGACGCTAGGAGGACGAAACCAATGAGTAAGGGCCTGAAAGCCGATCTCGAGAAGTGCACTGGCTGCCAGATGTGTGCCCTCATATGCTCCGCTTCCCATACTGGGAAGTTCAACCCGAGCGAGTCGCGGATCAATGTTGAGGACGTGTTTCCAGATCCCGGTGAGTTCCGCATGAACCACTGCACACACTGTGAGGAGCATCCCTGCGTGGAGGCGTGCCCCGTGGAAGCGATAAAGCTGAACGAGTCGCTTGGCATCTACTATGTCGACAAGGACGAGTGCACTGCGTGTGGGGCCTGCGTCGATGTGTGTCCGTACAACGGTTGTTGGCTGGACCCATCCGGCTCTTATTCGATCAAATGCGACCTGTGCAACGGTAATCCTCAGTGCATAGAGGTATGTCCCAAGGGCGTTCTGAGTAGGTGATTCCGATGGCTGCTGACGGATATACTGGCAAGGTCCTTAGAGTCGATCTGACGGACGAGAAGACATCCATCGAGCCGCTCAACAAGGAGTGGGCGGAACAGTATGTCGGGGGAAAAGGTCTCGGCGCCAAGTACCTGTTCGAGGAACTCAAACCTGGAACAGACCCGCTCTCGCCTGATAACATACTCTCAGTTTGGACAGGCCCACTGGTGGGCACTCTGGTCCCTCTAACAAGCAGGTATGTCATAGTCACCAAGTCTCCTTTGACCGGGACTTTCTTGGATAGTTATGCAGGTGGATTCGTCGGGCCGGAGATCAAGTATTCCGGATTCGACGGGCTGATCATAACGGGCAAAGCGTCCAAACCTGTCTATCTATGGCTCAATGACGGCAAAGCGGAGATACGCGATGCCAAGAACATCTGGGGTAAGGACACGTACGCGACCGAGGAGATCGTGCGGAAGGAGACTGGTCAGAAGATGGCGAGGGTCGCCAGCATCGGACCGGCCGGTGAGCATGTCGGTCTTATATCGAGCGTCACGAACGATCTTACCAGGAACGCTGGTCGGGGCGGAACGGGCGCGGTGTTCGGCTCTAAGAACCTCAAGGCCATCGCCGCGAAGGGGTCCCTCGGCGTAGAGGTCCCAGACATGGATGGCCTGTTGAAGATGGCCAAAGAGATGATACGGACCGATGTCGTGGATAATCCGGATCATGCAGGAATGATCACCGATGGTACACCGATCCTAGTGGAGATGAGCAATGATGCCGGTATACTGCCGACGAGGAACTGGAACGACGGCACTTTCGACGGCCACGACGGCATCAATTCTGAAGCGATCAAATCAAGGGTCCTCGTCCGTAAGAGGGCATGTTTCGATTGCGCACTGGCATGCGGAACATGGGCCAAGGTGAGGAGCGGCGCCTTCAAGGATTCCGCCTCAGAGGGGCCTGAGTATGAGACACTCGGTCTGTGTGGGTCCAACTGCGGTATAAAGGACGTTGAGGCCGTGGTCAAATTCGTCGAGGAGTGTGACAGGGAAGGTCTGGATTCGATATCGACCGGTAACGCTGTCGCCATGGCCATGGAACTCTACGAGAAAGGGGTCCTGTCAAAGGATGACTTCGGGGGACTTGACATGAGGTTCGGCAATGCCGAGGCATATGTGAAGATGCCTGCGATGATCGCACGAAGGCAGAACATCGGAGCCCTGCTCGCGGACGGCACGAAACGCGCAGCTCAGAAGATCGGCAAAGGTGCCGAGGCAATGGTTGTAGCAGTCAAGGGGATGGAGTATCCTGCATACGATCCCAGGGGCAGCATAGGCATGGCCCTCGCATACGCTACATCCGATAGGGGTGCATGCCACCTGCGCGCGTGGCCTGTCGCAAACGATGCTTACGGCAGCCAGGATCCTTGGAACCCGGAGGGAAAGGCAGCGACCTGCGTGGAGGATCAGACCAGGACCAGTATCAAATGGAGCTTCATATTCTGCGACTTCTACGGTGTGAGCTTCCCCAACATGGCGAAGTACTATAGTGCTGTTACAGGCAATCCGTCGAGCGAGGAGCACCTTCGTTCCCTAGGTCGCAGGATATGGAACCTGACTCGTGCATTCAATGTGCGGGAAGGATTCGCCCGGAAGGATGACACGCTCCCTGAGAAGATGTCGATGTCTCCTCTCCGATCGGGCAAGACTGAGGGCAAGTCCGTATCGAAGGAATCATTCGAGAGGATGTTATCTGAGTACTATTCCCTCTGGGGATGGGATTCTGACGGCAAACCGACCAAGGACACGCTCGAGAAGGTCGGTCTTGGTGACATTGTCTCGAAACTGAGCTATTTGCGCTGAGATGATACTTTGACTCCGCATCTGTCGTAGGACAGATGCCCATTTGCTTTCCATCAGCACGCCCGGACCGTATATCATGGTGTAAATCTATTTGGTGTCATGCATATTAGTACTAATATATATAAACGAAGAATTTAACTTCTTTTCACCGCCAATATTGCTGTCATCGAACGGCAATCGATACGAATGAGCGAATTGTGAATATTTCAAAGTTAAACGGTGTATGATTGAATAATATTCATAAAGTCTGACTGGTATTTGTAAGAAGAGAAGCTACAAATACCCCCAATTCCAAGAATATATATGGTATCAGAGGCTTACTGGAGAGCTGCAGGAGTAAGTATCCCTGACTCGGCGCACTCAACATTTCAACGGGTGTGGCAACTCAGGAGGATGCATAGATGGGCTCTGCGAAAAAGAAATTTGGGGTAGTGTTCCACTCCGATAAGTGCAACGGATGCCTGGAATGCGAGAAGATTTGCAAAGAGACGCACAAGTCTAGCGTGGCGACTAATCTCTCTAGGATCAAGATATCCAAAGACGGGGACAAGCACAAAGCTACTGTATGCGTACATTGCGAGGAATGCCCTCCCAGCGAGGTCTGTCCCTCCGCGCTCCTGGAGTTCCACAGCGACAAGAAGTATTGGACGCTCGACGAGCACCGATGCTTCGCTTGTATGGCATGTGTACCGCGATGTCCATACGATGCGTGCTTCTTCGAAGGTGAGTTCGGTATAGAAACTGCGTATATGTGCGATATGTGCCTGGGCGAGGCGAAATGCGTCAAGGCGTGTCCAACGGGTGCATTGACTCTCGATCCGTCTCGGGAGGAATGAGGGTTGAGTGAAATGGTGGAGAATGAATCGGTCGCAGAACCGATCAAGCAGACAAAACCCATTGAAAGCGGGGAGAAGGCGAAAGTCCAATCAGAGGAGTTCCCTCTGCCGGATTGGGTCGCCGCATGGGCAAGGGATGCACCTAAGATATCCATCAGAGCCCCTGGCCCGAAGAGCAAGGAGATAATCAAGATCGACCGGGACTACGTATCATATGCATACGATCGGTGTTTCACGTTCACGATTGAAAGGGCATCCGGAGCAGCCGTGATGGATGCAGATGGGAACGTTCTGCTCGATTTCTCGTCAGGAATCGCTGTCCAGAACGCAGGATGGACCCATTACAAGGTCACCAAAGCCATTCAGGATCAGGCCGCAAAACTCATCCACTCTATGGCCAACGATGCGTACTTCGATAAGGAGGCCCACTTCGCGAAGCTATTGCATGAGATATCGCCAAACAAGGCCCTTAAGGGCACCTTCTTCGGCAACAGCGGTGCTGAGGCGGTAGAGGCGGCGTTCAAGTTATCAAGATATCATACGAAGAGGAATGAGCATGTCGCCTTCTTCGGTTCATATCACGGTCGTGTCGGTGCTGGCCTCGCGTTGACGAGCAAGTTGAAGCTTAGGTACAGTTACGGCCCGATGTCTCCTGGAGTAGTATTCACCCCGTATGCCTATTGTTACAGATGTTCTTTCAAGCAGACATATCCCGAGTGCGGCATGTGGTGCATAGATTATCTCGAGAACCAGGTCCTGCAGCTCGGCGGCACAACTAACCAGATCGCATCGATCTTCGTGGAGCCTATCCAAGGCGAAGGCGGCTATGTCGTGCCGCCGAAGGAGTTCCTCCCGCACCTCAAGAGGATATGCGAGTCTCAGAACGCGCTTCTTGTCATGGACGAGGTCCAGACCGGTTTCGCGCGGACCGGCAAGATGTTCGCGTGCGAACATTTCAACACGGTCCCGGACATCCTCGTGCTGGGAAAGGCCCTCGGGGGCGGCGTGCCCCTTGGCGCCATAATCGCCAAGCACGACATAATGAGGAAGTGGAGGCCAGGCTCTCATTCATCCACATTCGGTGGCAATGCGATCACGATGGCTGCGGGGCTGGCGCATGTCCAGGCCATCATCGAGGAGAACCTCGTGGACAGGGCTGCGAAGCTCGGTGAGTACGCGACGAAGCTGCTCAAAGAGATGTCCCTGCGCCGTGAGATAATCGGTGATGTGCGTGGCCGCGGTCTCATGATCGGAGTTGAATTGGTCAAGAACCAGTACACGAAGGAACCGCACGAGGCTACCAATATCCAGGGTAAGTGCTGGAGATCAGGACTCATGACGATCACCTCTGGCTTTTATGGCAATGTCTTCAGGATAGCCCCACCACTGTGCATATCGAAGGCTCAGCTGGAGAAAGGCTTCGAGATATTCGAGCAGGCCCTGAAGGAAGAAGAGGAGTTCCTGAAGATCGGTACCTCGTCACCAGGTGGATGAACCGTTCACCCGCTAGGTGTCCAAGAAACCATTTCGGTGTTCTCAATTCGTTCTGTTCACGATTCGTCTATTTCTTCGATTCCTCGAAGTCGAGGGAGAGTGAATTGATGCAATATCTTCTGCCTGTTGGTGCGGGGCCGTCGTCGAACACATGGCCAAGATGGCTTCCGCATCTGCTGCAGACCAGCTCCGTGCGCTTCAGTTCTATCGAATCATCCTCTGTCTCTGCGATGCTCTCTTCTGACAGAGGTGCCCAGAAGCTGGGCCATCCGGATCCTGAATCGTACTTGGTCTCAGATCCGAAGAGATCGTTCCCACAGGCGGCGCATAGGTACTTTCCGTTCTTCTTATTGTACAGCAATTCGCCTGAGAACGGTGCCTCCGTCCCCTTCTCTCTGAGCACCTTGTATCTCTTTGGAGTAAGTCTGCGTCTCAATTCCTCGTCAGATACTTCCGGATCGTCGGTCATCAATACCGGTATTTGGATTCCGGATGACAATATCCTTTCGCCGATTTCGCTTCAGAGCCGATCAAACCATGGGGCACTCATGTATTCTCGGTACTGGTTTTCTCGGTGCGTATATCCTCTCTCCTCATGATGGAGATCACGATGAATGAGAGGGTTAGCAGCATGAGCACTCCAAACATGATCACGAATTCGAACTCCCCCGATTCAGCATAGTATCCTGGGCTGACTATAACGGTGTATGATAGCATCCCCAGTCCGACCATGTTGACTGGATATCCCCAATGCTTCCTTACCGCAATGGCTACTCCTCCAAGGACCAACGCGAATGCGGTGGTCAGCTCGGCTGCCAGGTGGAATGAGATCTCCAGCGGACTGGATTCGAGTTCTGGTATCTGATCTGTCAGGGCGAACACGGACCACATCGTTGCCATCATGATTCCGACTATGATCGAATAAGCTGCGACAACGTTCCTGGTTTTCATCCTATCACACGCTGAATGATCTCATATTGCATGAGTCTTTCTGATCCGACAAGAAATGAACTGGTGCTACGTGGTTTTACCGATTCCTTGGTGGACTATAGCATCTGGTCAAGTAGCCAGAATGCCAGCATCAACAGTGTGATGATGATCAATAGTGCGATGGCACCACGTCCACTCAATCGAAACCGTCCGCCCTTGTCATATTCGAGCCCTGCCAAATCATCATGCGGGGGCTGGATGGTTATCTGTTGGGTCATTTTTCCTCCTCATGATATTATTGACGCGGTAGTTCATCCATATGATGCCGAATTATCGATAATCCGTGATTCCATCTCGATCGACGGGCTTTCACATGAATAGATGGACTTCTTGCATGTGACGCCATCGAATTCGATGTCGGATTCACATCAGTGCAGAAGCGAACTCAATTACGCCCAGAAACAGCCAACATGCCAAGTCGAGGAACGAATAGGAATTCGTTCCACTCTCCAGATTGATGGTGCTTGACACTTCACGGGATTCGTATGTCCTCAGCGCTAACCCGCATATGCCGCAGAATATTGAATAGTCCGCATTCATGTGGCTGCAATTCGTGCACATCATTTCGAGTTCCCGCCATATGAATGTGCGATGAGGCTATCGGCATTTCTATGGAGTCCCACTCGTTCCGACCGTGATCTTTGTCAGGCGACAGACCCTTTCCGTCATCCCTTGCCGTATATGAGGTCAAATGTGCAGTCTGCAAGCATTATGGACTCATTCCCACCAGGGCTGGTCCCAATTCAACATGCTGCTCTCCCATGAGTAGAACTCCCCATCATGGAATGCGAAGCTGAACTCGCCGACAGACATAATCCTTGGATCGAGGCAGACGAGCGCAAGTGTATATGTCTCATCCTCGTTGAAAGACGCGCCCATGCTGGAGGACGCCCTGAAGGCAATCTGGTCTCCTCGGTCGAATGCCCCATTTCCTTGCAGGTCGGTGATTACCAAGCTATAGTCGATCTCCAGATCCAATCCAATAATGCTTCCTACATAACTCTCGACCGTGGTCTCAACGCCTGCGCTCAGCGCCTGCTGTTCCGAGTCATTAACCACCAATCCACCATGCGTTCCGTGGGTGTCTCCCCATGAGAAGCGCATGCTACTGTAGTTGCGCCCCCAGTCGCCGAATTCCGCATAAAAATCGGATGGGTCATAGTAATCAGACACAGCAATGGTGTACCCGCCCCCGCCAGTGAATATGACTGTATCGACTGCCGTCCACGCGACCGAACTATCATTCCAGCTCAGCGGAGTTGTCTCGGACGGATACGGCGGTTCGAAAAGGTTCCCCATATCCACAATGGCAACGAGGATGCCAAGGATGACTAAAACCAATGCGATAGCGAGCGCGAATATTACCTTCGCCGCGTTCTTGGGACTCCTCTCAGCAAACGAAACCAACCTCTGTAGCACACCTGTCCCCCACACTCTGAAAGGGCAATTCGCTAACAGCTATAATAATTATCTTGAATAGCGGACGGCTGAAGGCGAGATAGAGGCGCGGAAGGGCTCGAAATCCCAAATAGCTAGCTCGACCGATTTAGGTGCATCATGTCGTATCATCGCATCTTGGAATGCTAGGAAAAGAGAGGTTATCTGCTCTCACGAACCCCCTTTCCTTTCTCAGTTCACTCTGGGGATACTGGATCTAGTCATCGTGATGTTCTACCTTGATGGTTACGTTTGGTTTTATGCCGGCTAGTGCTGGTAGCAAGTGGTTGAGGACTTGCTCTGCGGTCGCCCGAAACTCTCGGCCGCGTGCACTCACCTTCACCCAGCCAGTTCCGTCGCGGTAATAGCGTTCAGTGAAGTTCTTGGTGCCGATCAATATGACATAACTCTCATTGGTCAGGTTCATCAATCATTCTCCCCTCCCATCATCGCAATCCCTCCTCTATGGGCTTTCTGATAGGAAAGCAATTTATACGGCCAATTCATTGGGCGCGATGATGGTCGAGACGGAAGGTGCAGAATTCCAGAGAAAGGCGATATTCTCATTCTATGCGCTTCTCCTGGTCGCAGGAATAGCTCTCTATTGGATATGGGGCATAATGTATGATACATGGTACCCATTTGATAAGGGGAACATAGGCATCTACGTGATCTACGCCCCACTCATACTGTTCGGGATCGTAGGCATCATGCTCTATAAGAAGAAGAAGCCACTGCCCCAGTGACTCTGGATGCCTTTTTGAGGTGCACGGATCTTTCTCACATTGCATTTGCGAGATAGACCGGGGTCTTTGTGGGCTTTCCACAGATGACGCACTTGGCATCGTACTTCTCGTCGACTATAGGCGTGCCAAGGATATTCTTGTCGGATTTAGCCTCGATGGCATGCCCGCACTCTTCATCCCCGCACCATCCCGTGCGGATCATCTTGCTGGGGAGGTTGTCCAAGGAATCGACGGTGACCACGTTCTCATCCATCTCCTTCTGAGATCTTGCGAGCATCTCCCTGGCTATGGTTGAGAGCATTTCCTTGACTTCATCGACTGCTCTGGACCTGTCATTCAAGGATTTCGCCCCGATGTCCCTGCGGACTAGGGTTATCTTGCCGTTATCGATGTCTCTCATGCCCAGCTCCAGTCTGAGTGGGACGCCCTTGAGCTCCCAATCATAATACTTGACACCTGGTCTGACATCCCTCTCGTCTATATGGACCCGGAGGCCCGCTTCCTTCAACTCTTTATGCAATTGTCGAGCCGCTTCGGTGACCTTGTCGATGGCACCTTTTGCGAGTACTGGGACGATTACGACCTGGATAGATGCCACCTCTGGAGGCAACACCAATCCCTTGTCATCCCCATGGATCGCGACTATGGAACCGACCAACCTCTCGCTCATGCCATAAGTCGTCTGGTGGACGTATTTGTGCTGGCCCTGGTCGTCCTCATACTTGATATCATATGGTCTGGAAAAATTCTCCTTATACTGGTGTATGGAGCCCAGCTGCAGGCTCCTACCATCGGGCAGGAGCGTGTCGATTCCGACCGTGTAGAATGCGCCCGGGAACTTGTCCCAGCTGGTGCGCTTGAGCAATCTGTATGGTATGCACCACTTCTTGGCGAGCTTTTCCAGGATATCATAATCCTCTTGGACCTGCCTCTCCGCATCCTCGAAATCCGCATGGCATGTGTGCGATTCGAAGAAGTGGATCTCTCTCACTCTGATGAATGCACGGGTCTGCTTTGTCTCATACCTGAAAGTGTTGACGATCTGATACGTCTTGAGCGGAAGGTCCGCATGGGACCTGACCCAGAGCGAGAACATCGGGTACATAGCCGTCTCGCTGGTCGGCCTCAACAACAACCTGACATCCAGAGGGTTCAATCCTGCATGTGTGACCCAGAACACTTCGGCGTCGAATCCCTTGATGTGTTCCTTCTCCTTGGCGAACTGGTCCTCCGGCACGAGAAGAGGGAAGCATACTTCCTGATGGTCAGTGCCATCAAAACCCTCCCTGATGTGTCGATCTATGGCCTGCATTACCTTCCAGCCATAGGGCGTCCAGACGTTCATCCCTTTGATGGGATAGCGCTTGTCAGTCAGGTTCGCCTTTTCGACGATCTCGTTGTACCATTCGCTGAAATCCTCTGCTTTCTTCATGCCAGCTCCGAGAATCCTAGAGGGGCTTATGTAGCTTTGGGTTGGAAATCAGTCCATTGCCATCCTAGCTATCTGTGGCGCCACACTTATGGTCGTAGTAGGATTTTCTATCGTATCTGTCGAATAAATCTCGTCGCAACAGGCCTTGAGCTTCGTCACCGCGTCCCTGGCGAAAACCCCATGTGTGCATGCAGCGACGATGTGGGCTGCTCCATGCTTCCTCAGCTGTTCAGCGGCCTTCACGATGGTGCTCCCGGTCGAGATGATATCATCGACGATCGCCACCCTCTTGCCTTTCACATCCAGTGACTTTGGGGTCATCGTCACGGTCTCGCCATCCAATCTCTCCTTGACGAGGTAGTCCGCATCGCAGCTCATGACATCAGCTATCCTCTTCGCATTATCCCACCTTCCTTCGTCAGGCGATAGGACCATCTGCGTGCCCTTTGCCTTCAGGAACTTGCCTATCTCAGGGTATGCGTGCGCGTTCTTGGCGGATACACCATTGAACCAGTCTATCACTGATGGTGCGTGGATATCTACTGTGATGAATTCGTCTGTGTTCGATTGGATCAGGCGCGCGATGGCGCGCGCGCTTATTGGTTCGCCCGTCTTGAACTGCTTGTCCTGGCGAGCATATCCGAAGTACGGAACGACCGTAGTCAAGGATGAGACCTCGAACTCCCGGATCGCGTCCTGCAGCAGGAAGAGTTCCACGATGTTCTTATCCGGCCAGGTAGTCTGTACGAGGAAGACGTCTTCTCCTTCCAGTTCCTCGTCTATCCTGACATAGCACTCATCATCTGGAAACCGTTTGATCTCAACCTTGGCCAATTTGGCCTTGAGAACTCGTGCGAGTTCTGCCGAGAGCCTCTGAGAGGCCGACCCCCCTACGACATACATGATACCGTCTGGCGACAATGCCGTTCCTTCTCTAATATATTGACGGTCGTATCGACTGGATTTCGCTCTCGCAAAAGATTAATAGACGAGACTGTCATATTAGGGAATAGAGATGGGATGCACGTGAACGAAGGTACTGACCAGATGATTCTATCTCCGCAGGAACTGGAGACAGTCATGGCCGAAGATGCCCCTGCAGAGTCTGTCCAGGAGCAGCCCGCTAAGCACGCTAGAGGATCCAAGAAGAAGCACTCTGGCGGACTCGATGAAGTCGGGATGATCTATGGCAATGTCGGCACTCTCAAATTCAACATGGTGATAACCGCACCGCTTGAGAAGATGGAGTATGTGCAGGTCAACCACCCGATTCACGGATTCGTTCTGGGTCAGGTCTCCGAGGTCGAGAGGCGCACGAATCTCACGATAGATGGCGCACAATCCTTGAAGCACGGCACACCGGTGCCGATCGAAGAGAAAGAGGTCGCCGTCGTATCCATAGTTGGTTACAGGGACGAACGCAGTCTGCTGCAGGTCCCGAGAACTCCTCTGAAGGCCGGGGAGAATGTCTTGCGTGCCGATGAGGAATTGATCAAGGATATTGTTGGCATCAAGGAACATACCGAAGTGGGCGCTTACATCGGTCTTCTCTCAGGTCACGATATAAGGGTTGAACTTGACATCAATGCTCTAGTGCAAAAACACGTATGCATATTGAGCAAAACGGGCGGCGGCAAGTCATATTGTTCCGGCGCCCTCATCGAAGAGATGATGAAGCACAAGGTCACCGTGTGCGTGCTGGACCCTCACGGCGAGTACTCCACCATGAAGCAGAAGGGCGTCGTGAAGAAGACGAAGAGGGACTTCGGAGTGACGCCGAAGGGATATGAAGACCGTATCATGGAGTTCGCGACGGACACGAACATCAACAAGGGCGCGAAACCACTCAGATTCACACTGCACAATCTAGATGCCAGGGAGATCCTGGGCTTGACCAACATCAAGAATGTGAGGTCGTATCTCACGATGTTGAGGAAGGCTGTAGAAGCACTTCGCGAAACCAAGGATAGCTATTCTCTGAAGGACATCATCGCCGTGCTCGAAGCGAACGCAGAACCATCCAGCGCCGGCCTGATAAGCGAGCTGGAGTACCTGAACGAGATCGAGGTGTTCGCGGAGCAAGGCACCAAGATCGATGAGCTGATCCAGAAAGGAAAGACGACCATCATAAACCTGAGAGGCACCCCGCCAGACATACAGGAGCTCATAGTGAACAGGGTCTGCAACGCGATGTTCGAGCTGAGAAAGGTCGGAAAGATTCCACCCTTGATGCTTGTGGTCGAAGAGGCTCACAACTTCTGCCCTCAACAGGGAGTCGTCGCCTGCTCGAAGGTGTTCAGGACGATTGCATCCGAAGGTCGTAAGTTCGGATTGGGTCTGATGATCATCACCCAGAGACCGGCCAAGGTCGATAAGAATGTCCTGAGCCAGTGCAATACGCAGATCATACTCAAAGTCAACAACCCAAACGACCTCAAGGCCATCACCTCATCGATCGAGGGTCTCACGGACGGCATGGAGGAGGAGATACAGCGCCTGCCCATAGGTACAGCTATCATCACTGGCGGCGGCGTATCGATGCCCCTGTTCGTGGAGGTCAGGCCGAGGGAGTCCAAGCACGGCGGCGAGAGCGTGGAAGTCGTCCCGTCGAGAAGGATGTGAAATGTCATCCGAGGAGAGCGTGCTCAGCGTTGGGAAGGTCGAGCGATACATAGGCATCACATCGCAAGCCCTGTCAAAGTTGAAGATCGCAGCTCCAGAGCGCTCATTCAACCGTAAGCTTGCAGATGATTTCCTTGGGATGGCGAGAGCATATTTCGAGGATTCCAAGGACTTTCTGAAGAAAGGAGATCTCATAAACGCCTTCGCATGCGTCAACTACGCACATGGATGGCTCGACTGCGGAGCGAGAATCGGGCTCTTCGATGTGAACTGCGACGACCGACTGTTCACCCTGTACGAGTAGTCTGGTCCTTATCCGACAAGTCTGGGACCTTGCGTATCAATCTTGCACACTCGGACCTCTCCAATGCCAGAGAGCCGCTCCTTTATCCTCTCGACATCTCCTATTGCGAAGAGCGAATTGCCAAGCATCGACATGCTCGCCATACCAGGGCCGGTCACTAGGTCCATGGCCTTGATGAGTTTCTTTGTAGCCAGGCCGGATTCTATCGCGAATATTCGTGAGTTGATCATGAGTCGCTCGATGGTCTGGTCTTTGACCATGCTGTCCAAAAGGCCAGCGCCCTTGGAATTGATATCGTTCCCGGTCTCCTCATCCTCCAATATCTCTTTCGTGAGGAGCTTCTTCCCTATGATGGCAAGGACTATCTCGCGGTCGTCGTCGACTCTGAGCACCTCGCCTATCGGAGGGAGACCAGGTCTCGTCCTTATGGTCACGCCGCCTCTGTGTATAGCCGAGACATCGCCGAGTCCGCAGCCGCATTTGATCTCGGCTATGTGGGCCGCTTCGAACGCCTCCTGTCTTTCTCTCCCCATCACATACGCAGTAGCGATGGCAGCGGAGAGAGTTCCAGCAGCGCTCATCCCGAAGCCTTGGCCGATAGGGAGGTCGAGTTCGGTCACTATGTTCACCCTCATGCCGGTGTCACCTATCAGATGCGATATGGCTGCCCTGGTGACCTCGGCACGACTCTGCTTGCCGTTTATCGTGACCTTCACGGACTGCTTCGTCGCCGGCACCAGCTGGACTTCGGAAGTCGCTCCCAAGGAGATGCACACACCTGCACCTCTGGATCCCGTCGATAGGGCATCCTTTCCTGGACATATCTCAAAAAAGCCCGTGATGTGTCCCGGGCAGAACGCCGTGACCTTCATTGTATCATCCTTGCTGCTCTGTCGACGACCCTTTCAGCCACATTGAACTTGGTGCCTTCAAGATTGATGAACAGTCCGTTCTTCTCGACGAGCAGGACCCTTGTTCTGCCCCTCGAGACCTCCTCTATCTTGTTGGCCACCACAAGCGAACACTTGGATCTATCAAGGAGCAATCTCGCCTCGTTCACCAATCCTTCATCGTCCAGCTTCGCCTGTGCTTTGAACCCCACCACGACCTTGGCCTTGATGGAATCTATCAACTTGGGGTTTCTCTTGAGTGTCACGGTGATGCTTTCCTTGTCGGAGTGCATCTTGCCCTCGAACTTGTCCGGTGAATAATCCGATACCGCTGCTGGGAAGAACACGATGTCATGGTCCACCCGGTCCATCAGCGCGGCCAGCTCTTTGAAACTGGAGAATCTCGTCGTGGTGAAATAGCTCGGAATCGGCGTATCGCATCTTCCCATCCAGAGGTCAACGGAAGCACCATGCTCATAGGCCGCCCTCGCGAATTCGATGCCCGTCTCTCCCGAGCTCTTGTTCGTGACCACCCTGATATCGTCCATCGGTTCCTCGGTGGCTCCTGCGATGACGAGCACCTTCCTCCCCTTCAGGTCATTCTTGCCAACGGTTCGGATCGCATAGGTCACAATGTGCTCGATATCTGGCATCTTGGCCTTGGCCTCTTCCATCCTGGGTTCGAGGACCAGCACGCCCATCGCCTTGAGCTTCTCGATGTTCTCGATGACTGCCTTGTTCTTGATCATGGTGCCATGCATGGCAGGCACTACGACGACCTGGATGCCAGTCCCCAAAGCAGTGGTTGCGAAAGTAGTCACAGACGTGTCGTCGATGCCGCAAGCCATCTTCGATATGGTATTGGCGGTCGTGGGTGCGATCAACAGGAGCTCGGCCTTGTCCGGGACGTCCCCGCATAGGGACACATGTTGCACGCCACCGTCTATTTCCGTGATGACCGGCTTCCCAGAAGCGAACTCCATTGCGTATGGATGCACTATCGTCTTGGCATCCGGGGACATGACCACGTGCACCTCAGCTCCGTGCCGTATGAGCTCTCTGCACAGCCTGACCGATTCGACGGCTGCGATGCTGCCCGTGAGACCAAGTACTATCTTGCGTCCCTTCAGCTTGTCGCTCTTGGTTCCTCTGATATGATCCGCCGGATGCATCTAACCACTTCCAGTCCTGTCCTTCATATTATATGTTCCGCTCCTTGATGTTTGAGAGTATCTGTTCGAGCACCTCATCCGGATCCTTGGTCGCATCGATCACGACGATCGTGCTGTCCATCGCCGCGAGTCGATCATAATTCGCGCTCACTTCCTGAAGGAATTCTGCTTTCTCGAACCTCGATTTTTCGGGACGGTCGGACATCCTATTCAGCGCCACATCGACAGGCACTCTCAGAACATATGTCACATCCGGCTTTATCGCTATCCTCGTATTCGCGTCCAGAAGCCAGTCGAAATTGTCTCCTAACCCTTTCCTCCTGAGAGATGCGGTCTGGTATGCTACGGTGGAGTGGTAGTATCGATCGCATATGATGAGCTTGCCTTTCTTGATCTCCTCGACCATTTCTGCGACGTGATATGCCCTATCCGTCATGAATAGGAGGGCATCGGTGTAAGGGCTGACTTCCTTGCCGTCCCCGTCCTTGACCGCCTTTCCCATCCACGAGTCAGTGGGCTCGCGAGTCAGAATCACACTTCCTCCTATGGCTTCGGCTAGTCTCTTAGCGACGGTCGATTTTCCGCAACCGTCGATACCCTCAAGGATTATCAGACCCGCCATGATGACAACCTTCCACAATCATTTCCTCGCGTATTTAAGAATCACAGTCGCGATTACGAAATTAGATCCAGGCAGATAGTGTTCGCCAGTATGAGTGAATGGACACATGAGTACATGCGGTCGGCAGGCACGGATATTCAATAATGTGCATCGATGGACAATCCCGATAGCTTATAGTACGTAAGAGTCGATTAAGGCCATCTCAGGTGATTACCCTGGCAATGGGATTTATACTGATAACTACCGCGACCGGCAAGGAATCCAAGGTCCTTGAACAGCTGAGGTTGCTCCCTGAGCTCGGAGAAGTTCACCAACTCTTCGGTCAGTTCGATATGATTGCGCGTTTGGAGACGAAGGACTTCGATGAACTCTGTGACATCGTCACCGAAAGGATACGCACGATTCAGGGAGTGACGGGGACGAGGACCTTGGTCTGCGCACGATTCGACCGGAGCTAGATAGAAGCTCATTTCGCGTCTTCGGTCTTCTTCTTGTATCCACGCCAGCTGAATATCATGTCCCTCGCGGCTTTGGCCTCATCCATCCTCCGCCTGGAGGTGTTGTGAGGCGCCGTCTTCAAGATTTCAGGGTCCTCCGCAAGGATCTGCTTGCAGACATCCACGAATCTGTCGAGGGTCTCTTTCGATTCCGTTTCGGTCGGTTCGATCATGATGGCTTCTTCCACGATTATCGGGAAGTATATCGTGGGTGCATGGAATCCGTAATCAAGAAGCCGCTTCGCGAAATCGAGTGTCCTGACACCCTTCGATTTCAATGACTTGCCGCTCAGCACGAACTCGTGTTTTCTGAGGTCGCCGTAGGGCAGCTCGAAGTCGTTTTTGAGCTTGTCCTTGAGGTAGTTTGAGTTGAGCACGGCGTTTTCGGAAGCCGCTTCCAGGCCTGGCCCACCCTGCATCTTCATGTATGCGTAGGCCCGGACTAGCACGCCGAAGTTCCCGAAGTATGCCTTGACCTTGCCTATGCTCTTCGGTCTATCATAGTCAAGATCATACTTGCCGTCCTTTTCTACTATCCTCGGAACGGGCAGGAATTCCTCCAGGTGCTTCTTCACGCCGACAGGTCCCGCACCAGGTCCTCCGCCTCCGTGAGGGGTCGCAAAGGTCTTGTGAAGGTTGAAGTGGACAATGTCGAAGTTCATGTGTCCGGGGGATGTCTTGCCCATTATGGCGTTCAGGTTCGCGCCATCGTAGTAGAGCAGTGCCCCGGCATCGTGCAATGTACCTGCGATCTCCTTCACATCCTTCTCGAATATTCCTAAGGTGTTCGGGTTCGTCAACATGAATGCAGCGGTATCCGACGATATCGAAGCCTTGAGCGCTTCGATATCCACACAACCGTTCTTCGACGGTATCTCGAGGACATCGTAACCGACCATTGCGGCGCTTGCAGGGTTCGTTCCATGGGCGGTATCTGGGAGTATGACCTCGTTCCTCTTCTCCCCTTTCGCCTCGTGATATGCTCGGACGATATGGATGCCAGTATATTCTCCCTGAGCCCCTGCGGCTGGTTGGAGCGTCACCGCATCTACCCCTCCGATCTCGCATAACATGCCCTCCAGCTCATGCATGAGCCTCAGAGCACCCTGGACGGTCGATGGATCCTGATGAGGATGTATGTTCGCGACTGAGGGCCACGACACTACCTCGTCGCAGATCTTCGGATTGTATTTCATCGTGCACGATCCGAGCGGATATAGTCCGTTGTCGACGCCGAAGTTCATCTGTGAGAGATTGATGAAATGTTTCACGACATCTCTCTCTGGCAGGTCCGGTATGTTGAGGGTTGACCTCAAAAGCTCCTTTGGTATGGCGCCACCGATGGTCGGGTCGAACCTGTCATCGATCTTCTGCTCATCGCAGGCTTCGAACAGCAGGGGCACGTTATAGTCTGCCTGGTGGTACCTCATCTGATCCCCTCCAGTGCGCCAAGCAGTCTGTCATGGTCCTCCTTGGTATGCATCTCCGTGGTCGCATAGAGGGTGGAGTTGCCCAACTCTGGGAACATGTTCGCAAGCACGAGTCCACCGTGTATTCCCTGGGTGAGGAGCGTCCTGTGGATCTGGAGTGAGTCTTTATCCGACCGAACGGTGAATTCGTTGAAGTGGGCTCCTTTGAACAGGGGCGCTTCGAATCCTGGAATGGAATCGATTCGTGATGATAATGATTGCATATTCCTGACATTGGTGGCAGCGATCTCTCGCAATCCGGTTCTGCCGACCACTGACAGGTAAGCAGCGGCGGCAACTGCGAGCAGAGCCTCGTTCGTGCATATGTTCGAGGTCGCTTTGCTCCTGCGGATATGCTGTTCCCTTGTCTGGAGGGTCATGCAATATGCCGCCCGTCCTTCGATATCCGTGGTCATCCCGATTATTCTGCCAGGCATCTTCCTGACATGCTCGGGCCTGCATCCGAACAACCCGATGGTCGGTCCCCCGAAGTTCATCGGAGTACCGAATACCTGGGCATCCCCGATTACGATGTCCGCGCCAAGGTCTCCAGGCGGTCGAAGTATCGCCAGTGACATCGGGTTCACGCCTACGACCATGGTCTTTTTGTCAAGCAATCCTCTGATCTCTTTGGCTTGAGATTCGACCACGCCGAAGAAGTTCGGCGTCTCGAAGTAGAATCCAGAAACCCCTTCCTTCAATTTCGAAGTCAGGTCATTGAGGTCAACGGAACCGCTTGCTCGGTCAAAACCGACATCCACCAATCTGATGTCCGCCCCTTTCGCGTAGAGCTCGGCCACTCTCCTTCTCTCGGGGCTTATCGCTCTGCTGAGCAGGAACGTGTCTCCACCTGATATCCGGGCGCTCATGAGGACCGCCTCACCGAGGGCGGTGGACGCGTCGTACATGCTGGAGTTGACGACATCCATCCCGGTGAGCTCGGCGATGTATGACTGATATTCGAAAAGCGCTTGGAGCATGCCCTGGCTGATCTCAGGCTGATAGGGCGTATACGAAGTGATGAACTCGGATCTGCCCACGATCATCTTCACGGCCGATGGTATGTAGTGGTGGTAGATGCCGGCTCCAAGGAAATTCAGCATGGTCTCCGCATGCCTATTGGATGAGAGCATCGTCTCAAGGTCCCTCTTGAGTTCGAGTTCCGACATGCCTTCTGGGAGCTTCAGACCCCCAGATCTCACGTCCTTCGGGATGTCCGAAAAGAGTTCATCGACTGAGTTCAGGCCAAGCTCTTGAAGCATCTCCAGAGAACACTTCGAGTGCTCCATGCCGATTCATCGGAATGCTACTCTAAATCTTTTTTGGCGCAACCTCCGTTGTAGAAACGGCGGGACATCGGCGTGGCAGCTATCATGGGTTCAGAGATGGTCCTTCCTTCGCCTGAAGGGTCTTGCGAGAGGCGACAGGTACGATAGTCCTATGATGGTGCTCCAGATTAGCGCGAAATAGAATACGAGTCCTGCGAAAGGAACGAGTAGCCAGTATCTCAACCCGGACGACCGTCTGGCGACCTCAGATGACCTCATGGGATCCTGCGATTCGATTCTCTGATATGCCATCGTCCATCTGTGTGTCATCAAACCACTGCTCTCTAATCGCAGTGTTATATGATGGCAGTTGCTATGGATTACCACAATTCTTGACGCACACATGAGAGCTTGCAGCGGAATATGCTATCGTGGTTTCTCAGTCATTAATCGGAGTCGTTCAACGAATGCTGGCAATCCTTCGATGTCCTTGATCTCCTTCTTAGACAGGATGACCAACTTGGCTCTGAGGTCAAGGTCAACCTTGACGTCGTTTGTCTCAAATGCGTCTTTGAGCATCCGTGCCAATTTTCCGCCTTTCCTGTCCCAATCGGTCAACACAACAACAGATTTGAATTGACGTGAGAGATCTTCGCAGAATCTTGTTATCGAATGGCCCTTGCTCAGCGAGGTCACGTTGTTCCTGATGCCCATCTTCTTCAGTGCTTCAACGTCCTTCAGTCCTTCGACTATTATGGGCTTCGTCTCACTCTCGTGCTCCAGTTCGGAGGCAAGATCAAGAATCTTCTCAAGACGCTCCTGGGCCGTTATCATGAGATCACTCTCCGAATACTCTCAAGACCTTCTCCTCGGTGATGGGCACCATGACCACTTTTGATGACGACCTATGTCCACTGACGATCTCGATGTCTTTCCTGGATATGGAGAGCGCTTCGGAGATGAATCTGACCAACTCCTCGTTTGCCTCCCCTTCCTTGGGCTGGGCGGCTATCCTTATTTGGAGTGCCTTGCGCCATTGGTTCACCCCAGTGACCTCGGTCTTCGAAGCGCCGGGGGACGCATCTATCCAGACAAGGCATCCACCCGTGGTTGGTTGGGTATAGCCGTCCCTCTCTCTCGGCATCGCCCTGGCATGTGCTGCGTCGGTAATATTGATTCCTCTGCGATACCCCTCTCGAAAAACATCAAATACACCGATGATGTATGCTTCGCCTGATGGCGGAACAACGGGGGGACTTCAGCTACGAGGACATAATGACCCTTTTCAGGCAGGAGAACCGCTCCCCTCAACTGACCAAAGTGGACCCAGCGCTCTATGACAAGGTTGCGACCTATATCCGCACGCTCCGCAAGGAGGGCGAACGAGAGATCACCATGAACTCGGGCTCTCATGCGAGCATGATGCTGAGCGACCAGCTCAAGAAGGCGATAGATAAGTCGAAGCGCGTTTATGAGTTGAGGACCAGGAAGATCTCTCTGATAGCGCTGAGAAAGGTCGCGGGCGACAACCCTGACACGACCAACCTGACTCCAGACGAGCTGGTCCTGTTCTCCAGCCTCACATCCGTCATCGGCGCTCACAAGGATTCGCATGCAGATTACGAGACTCTTGGTCCAAGAACATCCAGGTCCGATGACATGGTCGAGATGCCCTCGGCTGCGAAGGCAGAGAAACCTCAGGCACCTGAGGATGCTGTGAGCACGGAGGTTCAGGACGAACTTGTCCTCGCGAGGGTGCTCGAGGATGTTCCGACTTTCGCCGGTGTCGACAAGGATTATAAGCTCAGGAAGGAGGACATAGTGTCATTGCCGAGGACTGTTGCGACAACCCTTCTCTCCCATGGCAAGATCCGACTGGTCGGTCAATCATAGACCTATAGGGCCTTTTGAAGAGCCATGCTCCGTCACGTCGAGGCGTGCTTCGACACCATCGTGATGCAACCTTCCGCCGACTGTCTCCTTCGCCATGATGGGTGTGTTGTTCTCCCTGCTCAGGTGTAGGAGCACTATCCTCTTGGTGCGTGCCGTGGAAGCAGCTGAGCACAACGTCGCTGCGTCGTCGTTGGATAGGTGGCCATGGTCGCTCCTTATCGTCTTCTTGAGGAATTCTGGGTATGTCCCGGACATGAGCATGCGGTCGTCATAATTCGCCTCTATCAGCAGCAGGTTGGACGATTTCAACTGGTCGACCACTTCCTCGGTCACACATCCGAGGTCTGATGCCATGCCGATCTTCACCTTCTCTGCGGTCAATGAGAATGCGACTGGTTCAGCTGCGAAGTGCTTGACCGGAAAGGACTTCATTGTGATGCCATCGATCCTCACGACATCAGACTGTTTGATCGTGACCTTATCGATACCATCCAGTGGAGTGAGCGATAAGGTGCCTTCAGTCGCGTACAGTGGCGCCCCGAATTTGGAGCAGTATCTCTTCGCGCCCCTTGTGTGGTCCGTGTGCTCGTGAGTGAGGAAGACCGCTTTGACCGACTCTGGCTCGATCCCGAAGTCGTTCATGCGTTTCTCGATCATCTTGCATGAGACCCCCACATCGATGAGGACCGATGTATCCCCGAGGCGGATATGGACTGAGTTGCCGCTGCTGCCGCTGCAAAGGACAGTCACTGAACACTTCATCTTCGTCGGCAAATGGGAGATGCCTCGATAAATCTTGCCCCTTGGGACTGCTCCCTGACCACTCTATCAATGTTTCGGCGTACAATTAACTATCATCAAATCCTTAATCACGCTGTTAGGAGGGAGTCGGTTGTTCAACTATTATTCTGTGATCGACGGGACGATGACCACTCTCGAAACCATCCTGAAGAAAGGCATCGACCCTATCATCGATGAATACTTCAAGAAATGTGGTGCGGACGGCCTCGACGATAGATTGCCTTCTCATATGGACAGCTCCTGAAATCTGGAGCAGAAACCATTGGATGTCAATTTGGTTGGAGTCGTGCGATCAAGGCACGACCAAACGAAGGAGGTTCGTTCGATGCCAGACTTCGAGAAGAGGTTCAAGGTCAAGAAATCATTCGCGTTGATGACAGATGATGAGAAGAAGAGGATACACGAAGCCGCGATCGGAATACTCGAGCACACCGGCGTGAGGGTACACAGTGAGACTGCTCGGAAAGCACTCAGACATGCGGGAGCTCAAGTGGATGATCGGACCATGGATGTGAAGCTGTCTGGTGACCTCGTCGATTCGCTGATCTCCAAGGTGCCTTCAGAGATCACCCTCGCTGGTCGGACGAAGGAACATGATCTGCCAGTCGATGGAACGCATCTGTACTTCACTACCGACGGATGCGGCGTGGCCGTCTGGGACTATTCTACGAATACCAGGAGGAGATCGCTTCTCGATGACGTGCGCAGGACCGCCATCATCTCGGATTGGCTCCCATATGTGAGCATCTACGAGCCAATGGTAGTCGCTCATGATGTCCCCGAGGATGAACATGTGGTTCGTGGCATGATGACTGCGATGGAGAACACAAGCAAACATATCTTGACGGAGTCGACCACCAATGTCGAAGAAGCACTGGTCCAGGTACAGTTGGCCTCAGAGGTTGTTGGAGGAGTGGAGGAACTGAGAAAGAGACATTATATGTCCGCCATGGTCTGCACGATCTCCCCACTTGTGCTGGACGAGAGTGCGACTGAAGCGGCGATGGTTTGGGCTGAGAACCATGTGCCGATACACATAACCAGTATGGCTGCCGCTGGTCTCAGCGGCCCCGCTACTCTCGCGGGTGATCTGGTCGTGTGTCATGCGGAGACCCTGGCTCTGGCATGTGCTGCAGAAGCACACTCCCCAGGTGCTCCTGTGCTCTACGGGTCGGTCCTGTCCAGCATCGACCCTATGACTGGGTCTTATGTCAGCGGATCGCCCGAAAGCCTGTTGCTTTGTGCCGGCTCTGTTGAGATGGGCAAGTACTGCGACTTCCCGATATCTACGGGTGGATTCGGTGCGGGTGCCAAGTTCCCAGGGTCTCAGGCGTCCATCGAGAATGCGATGTCATCCTGCACGTGCGGGTTGGTCGGAGGTGAGGTCGTGAATGGTCTTGGCGTAGTCGATTTCTCAGCGCTGCTGTCGTACGAGCAGCTTATGATCGATCACGAGATCGCAGGCATGACTGTCCGTACATACCAGGGTATAGATGTCACGGATGAATCCTTGGCGGTGGATGTGATAAAGAATGTGGGGATCGGTGGATCGTTCCTTGCACAAAGGCATACCCTGAAACATCTGGGGGAGCTGTATCGATCCCTTCTATGGAAAGACTACATCCCTGGTCCGAATCAGACCATCAGTGATGTGATGGATCTTGCAAAGAGCAAGTATCAATGGATACTGAATAACCATACGCCCGAGCCATTGGAACCGGGGCTCAAATCCGAGCTGGATAGGATTGTCCATGAGCACTCTATCGGATGAGGTGTGCGTCATCCTTGGTCCGTATATTGCATAATCGGTCGAGGATAATAATGTCATCGGACATGCACAAGAAGATGGAAAGAGCGCCTGGAATGGCCAGTCTAGAACGGATATGTTGGCACCACGATAGTTTTATTAAGAGCAAGTTTATACTGCGAATCCGTGGGCCTGTAGCTCAGCTAGGTAGAGCAATCGGCTCTTACTTCGATTCTTCAGAATCGAGGGAGATACCGATTGGCCAAGGGTTCGAATCCCTTCAGGCCCGCTCTTAATATCATCGGATACTAGTCGATATCAAATCATGGGGTTGCCTCGGGGTCGTAGGGCAAGCGTTTATAGGTTCTACACCTCTGCACTCTCGGCTATTCAGATAGTTCATTGATGGAGGCGCTAGTTTGGGACCAAAGAATCTATTCTTCATCGGTACGGCAGGCAGTGGCAAGAGCACGCTGACATATGCCTTTCAACTGTGGATGCAGAACCAGGGGTACGATTCGATCACAGTCAACCTTGACCCAGGGGTGGAGGAGCTGATGTACTCTCCGGACGTCGACGTCAGAGATTGGATCGAACTCTCGGAGATAATGGAATCCCATGGCCTCGGCCCGAACGGTGCGCAGATCGCTGCGGCGGACATGCTGGCTCTGAACATCAAGGAAGTCACAGATGTCATTGACGGTTTCGATACCGATTATGTGTTGATCGACACGCCTGGTCAGCTCGAACTGTTCGCTTTCAGGGCGAGCAGTAGGTTGCTCGTCGAGGCACTCGGGATTGAGAATTCCGCCCTGGCGTTCCTGTTTGACCCCGCGCTCGCGAAGACACCGAACGGATATGTCTCGTCGCTCATGCTGTCCGCTACTGTTCATTTCAGGTTGCCGGTCCCCATGATGACCCTCATGTCTAAGAGCGACCTTCTTGGAGACGTCGATAGGGAGAGACTGGAAGCATGGGGCCGTGACTACTATTCATTATTCACGTCCTTGATGGATGAGTCTTCCGACACGCAGACCGTGGTGAGCATCGAGTTCCTTCAGGCACTCGAATCCATCGGCGTAGGACGAGGAATCATACCCGTCAGTGCAGATTCGAACGAGGGCTTGGACGATATCTATTCCATGGCTCAGCAGATGCTCGAGGGCGGAGAGGACCTTGGGTGAGGCCGTCGTCGCATGCGTCCGATGATCATTCCGTGTGTTGCCGCATCCGATCATATTCGGAACCGCCGTGATTCGACCGAAAGGTTGATTTCCATTCCGGTTGCTTGACTAATCGTTCTGATCGAGGAGAGGCGGGTTGATCATGGTTTCTATCACACTGTTCGGTGGCGTAGGGCAGATCGGAGGAAACAAAATCCTGCTCGAGGATGGCGACACCAGGGTCTTCTTCGATTTCGGGGAACCCTTCGGAATGAAGGACAAGTACTTCGTGGACTTCCTTATGCCACGGGAACGTTTCGGTCTTCGAGACTACTTCCATTTCGACATGTTGCCGAGGATATCTGGCTTATACGATCATAAATGGCTGGAGGGGACCGACCTCAAGTATACCGAACCCAAGTTCGATGCCATATTCGTATCGCACATGCACTATGACCATGTCATGCACATGCGGTTCGCCGATACAGCTATCCCCGCGTATCTCGGGTTCGCATCTGACATAATCCGACAATCCTGGGCTGAGACCAGTTTGGGCAAGATGAACTTCGGGGATAGGAAGTATCACACGTTCAGAACAGGCGACAAGATCAAGGTCGGGGCGATCGAAGTGCATCCCATACATGTCGATCATTCCACCCCTGGAGCCTATGGTTTTCTGATACACACATCCGAGGGATGTGTGGTCTATACCGGGGATTTCCGAATGCACGGGCCCAGAAGCGACATGACCGTTGATTTCATGAAGGCTGCTGCCAACGAGAAGCCGGTCGCGATGATATGTGAAGGCACAAGGGTGATGCAGGACGATACAAGGGAGAACCTCACGGAGGAAGGGGTGAAGGAGAAGGCGTTGGGCCTTACTAAGAAAGCTAAGGACCTGGCTATCGTATCCTTCTATCCCAAGGATGTCGACCGTATGCGCACCTTCAGAGACATAGCCACTGAGACCGGCCGCAAGTTCGTGGTATCCGCCAAGGTCGCCAACCTCCTCGAAATGTTCCAATCGGACCCGGGCATAGATGCTCCAGATCCTCTGAACGATCCGAACATGCTCGTGTATGTGCGCAAGATGGCGAGGCCGGACAAGGTGCGATATGAGAAGAAGTATGTCGACATGCTCGGATCTTCCGACCATGTGGTTGATTCGGAGTATGTGAAGAACAACCAGTCGAAGCTCTTGTTCCACACGGACTTCTTCCAGCTTACTGAACTCATAGATATCAAGCCCGAGGGCGGGAGCTTGTTCATACGATCGAAGAGCGAGCCTTTCGAGGAGGGCGATGTGCAGGAGGAGGTGCTGCAGAACTGGATAAGCTGGTATAAGTTGGATTTCCGCCAGGCGCATGCGTCTGGTCATGCGGACATGAACGAGGTGTTCGCAGCGATAGACGAGATCTCGCCCAAGACCGTCATACCCATACACACAGAGCACCCGAGCCTGTTCAAGAGGTCCAAAGTCAGGGTGATCATGCCCGAAGCAAGGAAGCCCCTGTCAATTTCTGAATGAGATTCTCCCGCGTGCGATATGCGTGCGTGACAACTGTCGATGTCATCGAGAGTAATTGATTGTATATTCAAATCGCTTAAGAAGTACAATCCTTGTGCCTATGTCTAAAAAGGAGCAGTGACCGTCAAATGCATGCGGTAGTGAAACGCAGGAGGGAACCCGGTGCGGTCTTCGAGGAAGTGGACAAACCGTCAGTTGGCAGAGGCGAGGTCCTTGTCCAGATGAAGAGGACATCCATTTGTGGCACTGATGTACATATCTGGGATTGGAATCACTGGGCACAGAATCGGGTCAAGACCCTTCCGATCATCTTCGGCCACGAATTCTGTGGCGAGGTGGTCGAGATCGGTGACAAGGTGACGAAGATCTCTGTGGGAGATCTCGTCTCGGCTGAGACTCACATCGTCGATGGTACATGCTACCAATGCAGGAACGATCGCATGCACATATGCAAGAACATGAAGATCCTCGGTGTTGACACCGATGGGGTGTTCGCTGAATATGTCCGCCTTCCAGAAATGAACGCGATGAAGATTCCGGATGGGGTCGATATCAGTCTCGGTTCTGTGCTGGAACCACTTGGCAACGCCACCTTCACGGTGTTCGGAAACGAATGCGAGGACGATATAAAGGGAAAGAATGTGGTCGTCGCAGGATGTGGCCCTATCGGATTGATGGCAATCGCTGTCCTCAAGGTCCTCGGTGCAGGCAAGGTCATCGCAACGGAACTTGGCAGCGAAGAAGTGCGGCTCTCCCTGGCCAAGAGCCTTGGAGCCGATGTCGTACTCGACGCATCCATGGGCACTGACAGGCTCGTCAAGTCCGTCATGGAGCACACAGATGGAAACGGTGTTGACGTAGCTCTCGAGATGTCTGGTGCCGCTCCTGCGTTGAAGCAGGTGTTTCAAATGCTCACGCCTGGTGGACGGGTGTCTATTCTCGGTCTATACAACGACCCTGTCACACTGGATATCAACAACGCCATCACTTTCAAGTCGGCAACGGTCTATGGAATTACCGGCAGAAGGATGTTCAGGACATGGGACCAGATGCGCGAGATACTCAAGAACGACGATTTCAAGGCTAAGCTTACATCTATCATAACGCATACCTTACCCATCAGGGATATCGAGGAGGGCATGGAACTCATACGCACCAAGCAGGCCGCCAAGGTGTCCCTCGAACCCGAATGGTGAGGAGATGGCGAACCGAAATCCAGTATCTTTCCTGAGGGCAGAGTACGACAAGCTTGTCACGAACGAACTCGATTGGAGATTGCGGATCCTCCAGGGTCCGAGCACACCGAAGTGCGTCGTTGACGGTAAGAACGTGACGATGCTATGTTCTAATAATTATCTGAATCTCAGCAACCATCCAAAGGTGAAGGATGCTGCAATCGAGGCGATACGATCACATGGCGCGGGCTCTGGGTCTGTCAGACCGATAGCCGGCAATATGGACCTTCACATCGAGCTAGAGAGGAGGCTCGCGGCCTTTAAGAACGCGGAAGCTTCACTAGTCTATCAGACTGGATTCGCAGCGAATGCTGGACTCATCCCACAACTCGTCGACGAAGGTGATCTGATGATCAGCGACGAACTCAACCATGGCAGTATAATCGACGGCGTTCGTCTGTCTAAGGCTGACCGAGCGGTTTATAAGCACTGTGACATGGACGATCTCAGGATGGTGCTTGAGAAAGCGGACGAGCACCAGCCGTCGTACCGGAGGATCCTCATAATCACTGATGGCGTGTTCAGCATGGACGGAGACACGGCCCCTCTGGATAAGATCGCAGCCCTCGCGCACGACCATGGTGCGATGGTCTATGTCGATGATGCGCACGGTGAGGGTGTGCTAGGGGATGGCGGACGAGGCATCGTCTCTCATTTCAACCTGTCCAGGGATGATGTTCATGTGGAGATGGGCACTTTCTCAAAGGCGTTTGGGGTGGTCGGTGGTCACATATCCGGTGGCCGTGACCTCGTGAACTTCGCGTACAACAAGTCTCGGACCTGGCTTCTCAGCGGGTCTCACCCGCCTGCAGTGGTGGCGGCTTGTATAGCCGCGATCGATGTGCTGGAGACTGAGCCGAAACACGTCAAGAACCTCTGGAGGAACACTGAGCGCTTCAGAGAGCAGATGCAGTCGTTGGGATTCGATACTGGCAAGAGCATGACGCCGATAGTGCCGATCATGATGGGTGACAGCGGGACGGCGAAGCGGTTCAGTGCGAGACTGTATGATCTCGGAGTATTCGCCCTGCCCATAGTGTTCCCGATGGTGTCCAAGGATGGAGCTAGGATAAGGACCATAATGAATTCTGGGTTGAATGTCCATGACCTTGACCTGGCGATAGCTGCTTTCGAGAAGGTTGGCCGGGAATTGGATATGATCTAGTCCGAGCTGTACTCGTCGGATTCCTGCTTTTCTATCACGGTCACCTTGAATTCTTCCTTGGGCGTCACGACTTCGAATACCAGAGTGTCCACGATGCCCTTCTCTTTCAATGACTGCTGCGGCGGCAGGAGATGGTGTTTCTCGAAGAATTTGATGAGCTCTTCCTTTCCGCTGTCACCAAATGCCTTCTTCATAACTGCAGGCTTCTTCCAGAAGCCGGAACCGAGCTTGACGACGGCCCTCCGGCCATCGATGAATATGATTATCTCTGCATTCCGTTTCGAGAAGTACTTATCCCGAGCGCTGATTGGGACTTCTATCCCTCTGCTGCGGTTCGGTCCCTGCCAGATCGTGCACTCGAACGAGTCACCAGCCGCCGATGTGGGAGCGGCCTCTGGAGCTCCCGCGGGAAATGTCAGCACCCGACAAGTAGGGCAGAACATCTGGTTCGTCTCTTGTCTGCATCTATTGCATGTTCTCATTCTCCGGCCCACCTTTCGCTCGGGTGAGTCATTACACGGTCATCAATCTTTGCACCGGTCGATTCAAAGGGAATCGAATTATCCTCGAATGACATACTCTTGCCGAGGGATCGCAAGATGGCTCGCATTTTGATATGCTATTACTCGAGAAGCGGAAACACGAAAAAGATGGCATACTTGATACAGAAAGGCGTCATGGATGAAGGGGTTGAAGTCGACACGCTCGACGTCAAGGATGTCAAGATAGATGATCTACTCGGATATGACGGCATCATACTGGGCTCACCGACTTACTATGGTCTGCCGAGTTATCAGATAAAGGAGTTGATCGATAAGAGCAACAAGCATCATGGCAAGCTCCAGGGGAAGGTCGGAGGCGCCTTCTCATCGAGCATGAACATTGGTGGTGGTAACGAGACCACCGTGCTATCGATTCTGGAATCCTTGCTGATACACGGTATGGTCGTTTGTGGAGATTCGTCAGGCGATCATTACGGACCTGTGTCGATAGCCAAGCCTGACCAGAGGGCGGAGACCGTGTGCATACGATATGGTAAGCGGGTCGCCGCCTTGACTAAGAAGCTCCACGGGTGATCGTTCAGGACGAGAACGGGTTGGAGAATCCAACTCCTTCGAACCCTGACGGGATCTGCCCCGTGTTCGCATACTTGTAGAGTGCAGCCACGAGGACGGACTGGGCAGCGGTATGTATCATCGCGAGTACCAGCCAGTAGACTATTGCGATGACTGTTCCGGCGATTGCTCCTGTGAACCCTCCCAGGACCGCACCGATTATTATGAAGAGCACCCCGGGAATTGCAAGAAGGGCGAAGATGATTCCGAGTCCAAGGGTTCCGACGACCGTCTCTCCCCAACTCTTCCTTATCATGCTCGCGCTCCTCTTCATTGCAGCCCAGGGGCCGACTTTCTCGTATATGAGTACGGGCACAACGAAGTAAGTCACGAGCGTCCACGTGACGCCGAGCGCGCCCATTATCAACTTCCCGATGAACCCTACCCTCTGCTGGATCGATTTGATGATTACGCCGACGGTGGCAGCGACGATGGCCCAGAGGAATATCCTGCCTATGTTGCTCATAGCGATCCGTATGCCGTCCTTGACGGTTGGGTCACCTCCCTCCAGTCTTATCGTCGCGCATCCGATTATGGCCGCATTGAAGAATATCGATATGAAGTAGCTCATGAGATAGAATGCCGCGAGGCCTACGAAGAAGAGTGCGGCTCCTCCTCCCTCCATTACAGAGTCGAACCCGGTCGAGATGAAGATTCCACCTATGAAAGAGGCCAACAGGAGTATGGTCACAAGCGCTGATATCAGTGGAAGCAGCAGGATCTCCTTATCCTTCCTTATGATTCTGAGACTCAACTTTGTCAATTTCCATCCACGTGAAATCTTGCCCATCGAACCACCTGCTTGACATTCACAATCTGAAGAAGTCCGGACCCTTCTCCCCCTTCTTCTTGGTCTTCTTACGAGGCGGAGGATCCTCTTCTGGTTCCTCTTCGACTTCCGGCTCCTCTTCGTCGATCTCCTCCTCTAACTCTTCTATCTGCTGGCGTGGTCTATGCCTGGGTTTCTTCTCAGGCTCATCCTCCTCACCGCTCAGGAGCGCATTGCACCTAGGACATCTGTCCGAGTTCCTCGTGCACTCCCTGCACAGCACCGCCTTGCACTTCTTGCATCTCGTGACCGCCATCCCTCCGTGGAAGAGACATCTCCTGCCGACCAGGTCGGATTGTACATCCTCCTCAGACTCCGCTTCGTCGGCCTTTCTGCTCTTTTGCCTCTTAGGTGCGGGTCTTTCCTCGCGATCGTCATCTTGCCTTGGAGCGCGTCTGGAGGGCTGCCGCCGAGGTCTCTCATGCTCCTCTGCGGCTTCCTCTTCTCCTACATCTGAGGCCCCCCCGCCTTCCTGCCGTCCCTGCGGTCTGGTCTGCGCCGCAGATTCGTCGTAGGGGACGTATTCTCCGTACCCTTCGTTGACTATGGAGCCTATCCTGATGGATGGGGTCTCGAAACCAGCACCTTGGAATGTCTGCAGTATCATGACGAGCTGCCTGGCTTGATAGACTCCAATACCCAGGTTCCTGATCAATCCGAGGACATTCTTCTGGTCGTTTGGGAGGTCCATCGCTTGTCTGAGCAGCGGGTCGATGCGCGGGTCAGTTACCTTCGCGCTGAAATCGTTCTCCTCGACCGCTTGGATATAGCTGAGAACTCTCTTCGCGCTCGCGATCCTGAGCTCTGGGAAGTTGACCGATATGTCACACAACCGCAATCCGTAGTTGGCTAGGTCCCTCTTCTCCATCGTGTTGACAAGGATCTCTCTTGATATCCTTTCGAACTTCTCAAAGTCCTCCTTGTTCATTGCTGAGAGGCTGATGGCCTCGCGGCCGCTCAGGTATTCCATCACCTCTCCAAGGAAGACGTATGGCACGCCACATACCCTGAACGCTTCCTCCTTGGTGACGGGGCGTCCATGCGTGTACTCGAAGTCCAGGATCGACCTGCAGTAATCCTCGATCTTTGTGCGTCTGATATCATCCTCAGCGCGCTTCCTTCCCTCGATCGCTTCTTCGAAGTAGGGGTCTATGCTGAGTGAATGCTCGAACGCCCTGAGTGCCTGTTCTGGCCTCGCAAGCGTAAGTAGTGCAGAACCTTTCCTCTTCCATGCTTCCTTGTCGTTGGAATTCAGGGCGATCGCGCGGTCGTAGGCTCCTATGGCGTCGTCCAGCATCTCCTGCTTCTCGAGCGTGAGTCCTTTGCTCATCCATATCGCAGGGTTCGTGCCATCGATATCAATTGCCCGGTCGAAGCAATCGTCGGCTTCGGTGTATCTCTCTAATTCGAGATACAGCTGGCCTAGACGGTACCATGCATTCTTGTCGCTGTCGTCCAGGTCGAGTGCGGTTGCGTATGACCGGACCGCTTCGTCTTTCTTGCCCAAGGCCTCGCATGCCTTCGCTCTCCCAATCCATACATCCTTGTCATTCAGGCCGAGTTTGATGGCCTCATCGAACGATCCAAGTGATTCGGGGATCCTGTTCAGCTTCAGGAGTGCCATGCCCATGTACTTGAGTGCGGAGGCGTCGCCGGGTGCCTGTCGTCTGGCTTCGTTGAACGAGTCTAGGCTCTCATCGAAGTTCCCCAGGCTCGCGAGCGCCCTGCCCTTGTTGACATGGAACTCCGGCATGTTCGTCAGGATAGCGATCGCTTTGTTGAAGTCCTCCAACGACTCTTTGAATCGTCGGAGTTCGAGATATGCCTTGCCTCTGTTGTTCAGGACATATGGTTGGCTGGAATCGATCTTGACCGCCTGCTCGAATGCCTCAGCGGCCTGTGCCGGGTTTCCGCTGCCGAGAAAAGCCAACCCCTTCTTGTTCCATAGGAATACGTCCGTTGGGTCCAGTTCCAAGGCCTTTTCGTAGTATGCGATCGCCTCCTCAACCTTCTCGAGTCTCTCGAGAGAGCTGGCGCAGTCCGCCATCGCATGTTTGTTCTTCGGGCTCAGGTCCAATATCTTCTTGCATGTGGCGATGATGCCCTCATCATCATTGAGCTCCTTGAGTGAGGTCTTCTTGAGTTCCAAAGCCTCGAGATCGTTTTTGTCTATGTCGAGGGCCTGGTTGAAGCACGCGAGTGCATCGCCCGGTCTCTTCAGCAACAACAACGCGCTTCCCTTGTCTATCTGTGCTTCCTTGTCCTTGCCCGATATTGCGAGGATCTCATCGCTTGTGCCAATGACCTCCTCATGTCGCTTGAGCAATTTCAGAATGCTGTTCTTTGCCTTGAGCGCATCTATGTTCTTTGGTGAGCTGGCAAGTGCTGTGTTGTAGGCATCGAGCGCTTCTTCGAGACGCCCGAGTTTGGTGAGCAGCGCTCCCATTTTGAGCGTGAAATCTGCTTGATATGGGTTCCAATGAACCGCCTCCTTCGCGGCCTTCAACGCCTCCTCAGTCCTGTCGAGCCATTCGAGCGCAACCGCTTTGAGGAATAGGATGTCCGCATCTCTGGGATCTAGTGTGAGCGCGTGGTCGTAAGCGGCCAATGCCTGTTCATGATTCTCCAGTTCAACCATTGATTGTCCCAGTAGCCTGTACGCGCTCTTGTCGCCCTGGTCTATGCTGACGCATCTTTGGAGGGATTCGATGGCCGATTCGAAATCCTTTGACAAGTATGCCGATTCCCCTCGGATTTTCAAGAGCCGTGCGTTGTCCGGATCGAGCGACAAGCCCTGCTTGGCATACTCCATAGCCTCCTTGTGCTTATCCGCCCGCTTCAACATGGTCGAGGCATTCAAGAATATATCCATGTTCTTCCGGTCGTGTTTGAGGGCAATCATGTATGCGTCAAGCGCATCGTCGATCCTATCCTTCTTATCCAATGCCAGTGCCTTCTCGAGATAGGCTCGTTTGTTCTTCGGATCGACTTCGATGATCCTGTCGCATGTATCGATGACTTCATCGTGTCTGTTCAGGACATTGTACGCATCTCGGAGGCTCTCTAGGATGTCGAGCTTGTGCGGTGAGGATTTCAGTGCCTTCTCGTAAGTCTTGACGGCATCCTGGGGCTTTCCCATCTTCATCTGGGCGATGCCCTTGTCGTGCATCGAATCGTAATCTGATGGGTCGGCTGAAATCATCTTGCTGCACCATGAGACGACTTCGGAATACCTGTTGAGTTTCATGAGGCAGTCCTTCTTGAGGTTCATGGCTTCCCTGGCCCTAGGTGCAATGGCCAATGATGCCTCCGTGAAGTCGAGACACTCCGAATATCGGTTAAGCGACCTCAGTGCTTTCGCCTTGTCCAGCAAAGCTTCGGAATCCTTCGGATTGAGCACTATAATCCTGTCGCAGGTCTCGAGTACCTCGGCCATGTGGTCGCCCTTGAGCAGGGTCTTCTTCTTGTTATTGAGGACATTGATGTCATTCGGATCTATGGCAAGGGCGTTATCGAACGATCGAATGGCCTCGTCGAACATCTTCAGTTCCTCTTGGACCACTCCCAACTCGTTCCATATCACCTTATTGCCACTGTCGATCTGTATCGCCTTGGAGAAGCTCTTGAGCGCATCATCCCGTCTTCCGATCTTGTGCTGGACTCTTCCCAGATTATCCAGTATGAAAGCATCGTTCGGGGCCAGTTGGAGCGCCTTTTCAAGCGAATCTATGGCTTGCTCGCTCTTGCCTGCGTGATTGAGAGACGCAGCATTCCCGATCCATAGGTCCTTGTCCCTTGGATCCACATCGATGGCTGCTCTGTATGTTCGACCAGCGTCGTCGAACCTATGCATGCGCGTCTGGGCTTGGGCCTTCTTCTTCATCACATCTGTCTCTTTGGGCAGGTGTGCGAGTATCTTGTCGTAGTGACGTATGCTGTCTGGCGTGATTTCGAAGACCTTCCTATAGCTAGCGATTGCGCCTTCGACATCGTCAGTCGCTTCCTGCGCGTCGCCGAGCATCGACCACAATTCCGCGGAGTTGGGTGCGGAAATGACCGCCTTCTTCAGCCATTCTATTGCCTCTTCCTTCTTCCCCATCCTCAATGCGGCTCTCCCAGCGACCCCCATCGCCACTGGGTTTGTGGTATCCAGTTGTAACGCTACGGTAGCAGCATCGTGCGCGACCTGTGCGTTGTCCAGAATAAGATATCTCTCACCAAGCGTCGCGAATGTCACCGAGAAATCGCCTTGCAGCTTCTCGACGAAGACTAGATTCTCCCTAAGCATGGCACCTGTCTGATCAAGGGTGCTCTTCGCTTCGTCCTTGCGGCCACTCTTCTCCAGCGCATCCGCTTTCTCTATCCCCTTCTTTGCTTTGGAGAGGGTTTTCTTCTCCTTGCTGAGCAACGAATCCAATAGACCCAAGTGCCATCCACCCTGGCTTTATCCACTTAATGATGTGTTTCGTTAAAAGCGTTTCCAGAACGTTCCAACGGCAACGGGAGATGCAAGTATGTTGATTTTATTCTTTTCGTCTGACAAGAGCAGTTTCATTGGCAATCGGTCTGCGCCATCAATTTCACGGTCCAGCACGAGAAATCTCTAGGAGATTTCATCTGATCAATCCGGGTTGTGGTCAGACGAATTGCACATATAGAATGCGACATATTGACAAAAGATAAATAGTGGAAACAGATATATGGGAATTCAGCTGACAAATCGTCAGACAAACCACTTGGGATGGGATGCAATGAGACGCAGGAGTGCGGCACAGGCGGTAATAAACGCCCAGGCAATCGAATGGGTGAAGACTCACACGCTTCAGGACCTTGAGGCTCTCGTCAACGAGATGTCTGGTCTGGGAGAAGATGTCATGGACATCGTCGAACTGCTGGATGATCTGAAGGCGATCGACCAAGGCCTACATTCGGAAACGGGATCGGTTCCTGAGGTATGTGAGTTCGCGGAAATCGCGGGATAGGTGGACACAATGTTCAGAACCAGGAAACTAAAGCAACAGAGTAACGAGTTCGCAGAATACTGCGATCCAATGGAACAACACAGAAGAACGCTAGAGTTTCATCCACATTACTTGGTGCCGCAATTGGCATTGGCGGAGGCTCGGAGATACGATGATGCCTGCGCCCTTGCCCGTACACCTGTCTATGGAGACGGTGAATAAGGTCTAGTGGTGCACGCCTCTACGCTGTGCGACAAGACGGAAACCCATAGGGCCGAGAGTGCAGGTGCCGGGATTCGAACCCGGGCCGTTGGCTTTCGTCCCTCTCCAATTTTGTTTTCTTCATTGGAGCAGTTGGAAGGCCAAAATCCTAACCAGACTAGATTACACCTGCTTTAGCCGAGGAAACACATTCTTTGATAAATACGTTTATATCGCAACACTTGGCACATCTCGGAAGTACCCTAACCCATTTTATTGTCGAGATTCATCCATTCTAGGGCCAGGTCATCCTGCATTCATGCACAAAGCTAATAATGCTTGGCGCAAGTCATATGTCCCGGTCAGGTGGAGCTTGTCTAGACTTGGCATATTGAATTTAAGGGTACCTGCACTTGCGCTCTGCGCCCTGATCCTCACAGCTACGGTCTTGATTGGGAGTGCACAACCTTCATCGGAATCCCAGATGTCACCAGCCGCTGATACACTGAGTTCCACCTACATCGTCACAGGTGACTCCAAGATCCCGTTGCGTTCCCTCGAAGCTGATGATATCGCGAAACTGAGAGCTGCGGCCGAGATGATGCCATCCTCTTCAGATACATTTGCTGTGATCGATGGTCATGGCACGGGCCTCGTAGCTCCATCAACCGGATATCTGGAGACCTTGGAAGGGACCCAGATGGTTCTTGATGAGTCTGCATATTCTCTCGAGACTCTTCCGACCTCCATCGACCTTTCGACCAGGTCGACCTTCCCGATTGTCGGTGATCAGGCAGCACAGGGTTCTTGCTCTGCTTGGGCAGGGACATATTATGCTTATGGTTTCTTGGAGGCGGAGGACAACGATTGGACCGATGCAAGTCTGGGAAACCCAGAACATCTGATCTCACCTGCATGGACATACAATATGGTCAACGGCGGCCGTGATTCTGGATCATGGGTCGATCTGAACATGGATGTCATCCGTGATTGGGGTGTCGCTACCATGGCCACGATGCCCTATGATGATGCAGACTATGCGAGCTGGGGTTCCGAGGATGCATTCCGGGAAGCTCCCTTGCACAGAGCGTACGAGGTAGGATATATCAGCTATGCTGGATCGTCGACCATCGATGCGATAAAGCAGATGGTGAATGACGGCGTTCCAGTTACATTTGGTTTTGATGCAAACCAATTCATACCAGCATTCTCCGATGGCAACTTCATCATATCTTCGACTGAATACTCGTCCACAAGTCTGAATCATGCACAGACGATCGTCGGCTTCGATGAGAGCATCTCCGATGATGGTGACAATGGTGCATTCAGGGTGGTCAATTCCTGGGGCGCTGAATGGGGCGACGGTGGATACTATTGGATGACCTTCGATGTGATCGAGGAGTTGGGCACACTCGGCATTCTGGATGCGAATTTCATAGTCGATATCGCGGATTATTCACCGACCCTCTTGGCAGTCTGGCAGTTCGATGAGTCTCCATCGAGGATTGCCACGACCAGACTCTCCATAGGGGATGCCGCCGTTCTCGGCACTAAGGTTCCCTATTTCGAGCCAGATATGAGCAATGAATATCCGACTTTCATGTGCCTGGACATCTCGGAGTTCGAAGACTTCTATCCGGATACTTCCGATAGCTTCGGACTCTCTGTCGGGTCCTCCCCAGGCAAATCGACCGTATCATCATTCAAGGTCGAGCGTTACGAATCATCATATGTCCCAGGTGTTGCTTCTCAGTCCTCAGGACAGTCGCCAGGTGTGCCTTATGCTACGCCTGCCTCCGTTGTCGTCGAGTTTCCATATTATTCGCCGATTGCCACCAGCGATGCGCTGGATATCTATGATGTGAATGCGACTGGGAGCGGATCCGCAGAATGGGTTGCCGTCGATTATGAATATAATGTCGACGGAGATTCGCTTCAGAGTGGGAACGTTGGTGATTCTAGCAGTTCTTCTTTCGCGATCACGGTCATCGGTCCTGCGGACATATCGTTTGACTGGAAGGTGTCCTCTCAATCCAATTTGGATTGGCTCATTTTCGAGATAGAAGGGACGAGTGTGACCGATAGGATAAGTGGATCAGTCGATTGGACAACGGAGGAATACTCTCTCGGTTCAGGTGAATTCGACAGTCAGATGGACGTATTCGAAAGATGGATCAGGTAGCAGCCTCGATGACTGTGGGTGGATAGACAATCTGGTAATCTCATCCGTGGCTCCGCCACCCCCGTCAATATCACTGGAAGCGTCATATTCGACTCTCTACAACGAACCATTCTCGATAACACCCATTGAGGTCCAGTACGCGATCGGTACAGATGTACTAGTCTGGTATGACTGGGGAGACGGGTCGCCCTTGACGATGGGTGATCCGCTGTCTGATTTCTCTGCATCGCATGCATATCTGTCCGTTGGATCATTCGATCTGATGGCGTTCGTCGATGACGCCGAGGGCAACAATGTCAGCGCAGGTGCGACTGTCTCAGTGACCGAATCCAATATGAAACCGCAGATTTTATCAGTCGAGCACACGCCCGCGAGCGCGTATTACGAACCCGACTCTACCGTATGGTTCAATGTCACGGCATCGGATACCGAGGGTGATGAGATGATCATCTCCGTCGATTTTGCAGATGGCACATCCATCGAGGTGTTCTATGTGGATGGGGACCCTGGCATCTCAGCTCGGATTGGTTTCTCACATGTCTTCTCGATTGCTTCGGATGAAGTCTATGTAGTTGCAGTGACGGTCTCTGACGCGTCCGAACACTACGACGATGACTGGGATTCTGCGACGACATGCGTGCTCATAAACAGCGCGCCAGAAGCACAGCTGGAAGTTGTGTCGGTCGATTTGCTGACTGGTATCGAGATAGAGTTCGACGCTTCGTCGTCGACCGATGCAGAAACTCCCGTTGGCGAACTCCTCGTCCGCTGGGATTGGGAAGGTGACGGCGTGTGGGATACTGAACTGTCCTCCGAGAAGATTGCTGCTCATTCTTATTCATATCCTGGGACCTACACCATCAAGATCGAGATAACCGATGGGGCTGGTCTGTGCAGCGTCGTCACGGATGATATCACAATAACCGGAGATCCGATACTTGAAGATCCAATACCAGAATTCTCGAGCGTGCTGGTGCCGGTCATAGCGATTCTTGCCATCGTCCTCATGGCTGCGTGGAACGGTCGCAGAACGCGCAAGGATTGAAAGTTCTCAACAAAGATATCCTCTTGACAATGGATTCTGGATTTGGGGCTGAAAGTGGGGTAGGTCGGATTTGAACCGACGGTCACGTGGTCCCGAACCACGGATCATACCAAGCTAGACCACTACCCCGGTACGTGGTGGGCTGTCGGGGGATAACAGAAGGGCCCTTATATATCTATGACGCGGAACCCGAATTCTCTACTCAACATCTGCGATGTGAGTAGGACACCGCAACCATCAAACGCATATCGGATATGGATCTCCTGCTTTCTGGTCATCTTCCAGTCATTGTGGGTGGGCGTCTTAGATTCGGAATAATCGTCTATTGCCGTAAAGTGGGTACGGCAAACTATAAGTACCGACATTCAGCTCCGTGATTCATGCGGGACCAAGTGAGGGAGAAGATCGCAGGAGAAATCTGCCTCTCTGAGGAGCCTGGCAGAACGATACGCAAGTGGCGCGAACAGTTCAATATTTCTCAGCAAGACCTCTCCAAACAGCTAGGGGTCTCACCGTCGGTCATAAGCGATTATGAAGCCGGAAGGAGGAAATCTCCCGGAATAGCGACCATCAGGAAGATCGTCGACGCCTTTCTGGAGATCGACGAGAAGACTGGCGGGTCGATCATCAAGCAGTACTCACTCGCCGCAAAGACCGAATCGATAATCGCGATAAAGGAATTCTCCGTCGAGATACTCGCATCGGAGCTGGTCGATAAGCTGAAGGGCGAGAACCTCACGCCGGCAATATCCCTGGACAAGCACATTCTCGGATACACTATCATCGACAGCATAAGGGCCATTACGACTCTAAGCTCGTTCGATTATCTCAAGATTTACGGCTGGAGCAGTCAGAGGGCGCTCGTGTTCACGGGCGTCAGATTCGGCCGGTCACCAATGATTGCCATCAGAGCACATCCGCTCAAGCCTGCACTGGTGGTATATCAGAAGCCGGAGCAGGTCGACGAACTGGCGGTGAGACTTGCGGAGCTGGAAGGCATTCCTCTCGTGAGGACGGAACTGCCAGCCGGTGAACTGGTCGAGATACTCCAATCGCTAGGATGATGGAGGCTGGATTCAGATGGAAGTAGGAATCGTGAGTTATGGAACGTACGTCCCGCGCTACAGGATCAAGCCGGAAGAGATCGGCAAAGTGTGGGGCACAGATGGGGCTGCGATGGGAAAGGGCCTGATGATATTCAGCAAATCGGTCCCAGGACCGGATGAGGATACCATCACGATCTCCGTGGAGGCCGCCCGGAACATGATGAAGCGTGTGGACGTCGACCCGAAGGACATAGGAGCCATCTATGTCGGTTCGGAATCGCATCCATATGCAGTGAAACCTTCAGGAACGATAGTTGCTGAAGCAATCGAAGCGTCCCCAGAGCTGACCGTGGCAGACTATGAGTTCGCGTGTAAGGCAGGTACGGCGGCCATTCAGACCTGTATGGGTCTGGTCGGCTCAGGCATGATGAAGTACGGAGTGGCCATCGGTGCCGATACCTCACAGGGTGCGCCTGGCGACGCGCTTGAGTACTCTGCATCAGCTGGTGGCGCGGCGCACCTGATAGGAGCGGAGAAGATCATAGCGAGGATAGATCACACATATTCCTACACGACCGATACCCCTGATTTCTGGAGGCGTGAGGGTCAGATGTATCCGAGCCATGGCGGAAGGTTCACGGGTGAGCCTGCTTATTTCAAGCATATAATGAGCTGTGCGAAGGGCCTCATGAAGAAGGCTGGTACGACTCCGAAGGACTATGTTCATGCCGTGTTCCACCAGCCGAACGGCAAGTTCCCAACCAGGGTAGCGAAGCAGTTGGGCTTCACCGAAGAACAAGTCAAGCTAGGCCTGATAGTCCCTCACATCGGGAACACCTACTCCGGAGCGGTTCCGCTAGGATTGGCTGCTATCTTGGATGAGGCGAAACCGGGAGACCGCATCTTCGCCATAGCATACGGCTCTGGCGCTGGCTCCGATGGTTTCGATATCACGGTCACTGATGAGATATCGAACTACAAACGGGACCGCGCGCCCACGGTGAAGGAGCAGATCGCCAATCCTAAGTATCTTGATTATGCCACCTATGCGAAATTCAGAGGCAAGATAACCCTCGGGAGGGGATGAACATGAGACGGGTCGCAGTCATAGGTATTGGTGACACGAAGTTCGGGGAACTGTGGGACGCTTCCTTCAGGGACATCGGCATACGAGCCGGCCTGGCCGCAGTCGAAGACGCGAAGATATCCGCGGAGATGATAGATGCGGTGTTCGTCGGAAACATGTCTGCTGGCAGATTCATCGAGCAGGAGCACATAGGCGCTTTGATCGCAGACTATGCAGGACTTGCTAGGGATCATATTCCCGCGACCAGGGTGGAAGCCGCAGGGGCATCTGGCGGGCTCGCTCTAAGGCAAGGCTTCATGGCGGTCGCATCCGGCCTTCATGATATCGTCGTGGTCGGGGGTGCCGAGAAGATGATGGATGTCAGCGACATCGCATCCTCTATGATCCAATCCTCAGCATCGGACCAGGAATGGGAGACGGAGCTGGGTGCCACCTTTTCGAGCCTTCACGCCCTGATAGCGAGAAGGCACATGCACGAGTACGGTACCACCAGGGAGCAGCTTGCGGACGTCGCAGTGAAGAACCACAAGAACGGTTCGCTCAACCCGAAGGCCCAGTTCCAGAGGGAGATCAGCAGGGAAACCGTCATAAATTCCCCGCTCGTAGCGGACCCGTTGCGTGTATTCGACTGTTCACCGAGCTCAGATGGCGCGGCAGCGGTCGTCCTATGTCCGTTGGATGATGCGAAGAAGTATGTGGAAACCCCAGTCGAGATCATAGGGACCGGGCAGGCGAGCGACACTCTGGCGCTCCATCATAGGCGTGACATACTCACGATGGATGCCACGAGGATCGCTGCTAAGAAGGCGTTCAAGAGGGCCGGTCTCGAACAGAAGGACATCCATCTGGCAGAGGTCCATGACAACTTCACCATAAGCGAAATACTCGCGATAGAGGATCTCGGGTTCTTCAAGAAGGGTGAAGGTGGCAAGGCGACCGAGGATGGCAGGACCGCACTCGATGGGGAGATCGCCATCAATACCTCGGGTGGTCTGAAGGCCAGGGGCGACCCGATCGGCGCCACGGGCCTTGCGCAGGCAGTCGAGATCGTGACCCAGCTCAGAGGAACGGCTGGGAAGCGACAAGTCAAGGATGCGTCGGTCGGTCTGACCCACAACGTCGGAGGGACTGGCGCGACAGTCATCGTACACATATTCAGGAGGTCTTAGATTGGCAACAGCACCTAGATTCTGGAGGCAGAACCCTAGCAGATACAATCTGATCGGGATAAAGTGCAACAGCTGTGGCAAGAACTACTTCCCGCCCAGAGCCATCTGTCCAATCTGTCACAGGAAGAGTGTAGGCAAGATAGAGCCGTTGAAGTTCAAGGGCGAAGGTGCAATATTCTCATTCTCCGAGGTGCACGAAGGAGTAGATGAGAAGGCCACACTGAAGCCGTACCTTGTGGCCATGGTGGAGCTCGACGAGGGTCCGAAGATCACCGGTCAGGTGATTGACTGCGACGCCTGCGACCTCAAGATTGGGACAAGGGTCCGAACTGTGCTCAGGAAGCTCAGCGAGGAGGGGTCTGCGGGCGTTATCCATTATGGGTACAAGTTCGTGCCCGTGCAGGAGAAGAAGGACTGAGCCGTTAGTTTAAGGTACACAAATGCTCATCACTGTGGCACATTACCTGGCGGTCTTGAGATGGAAAAGAAAGCAGATGAGAGCACTGGCTCTGTGATCATCGACGGTAACAGTCTTACCATAGATAAAGTCGTGAGGGTAGCCAGAGGGTTCATGCCTGTTCAGGTCGGGGAAGAATCCCGGAACAGGATGATCTCCAGCAGGAAGGCGCTAGAGAAACTTGTCCAGACAGGAGCGACGATATATGCCGTGAATACGGGCGTCGGCGACCTGGTCAACGCCAGGATATCCAAGACGGACCTGAAATCGCTCCAGCTCAACCTCCTCCGTAGCCATGCTTGCGGCGTGGGTGAGAGGTACCCTGTCGAGGTCTCTCGCGCGATAATGCTGCTTCGGGCCAATGCCCTGTCCAAAGGATACTCTGGCATTAGGCCTGACCTGCCGGAGATGCTGTCCAAGATGCTGAACTCCAAGGTCCATCCGTTGATACCGCGTCAAGGCTCGGTGGGCGCGAGCGGGGATCTCACTATGCTCGCACATCTGGGACTGGTCATGGTTGGCGAGGGTGAAGCTGATGCTGGAAACGGTCCGGAGCCTGGGATCGAAGCTCTTGCTAGACGAGGGTTGGAACCCATCTCTCTCGAGCCCAAAGAAGCGATATCCATAATCAACGGCACGCAAGCTATGAGCGGCATCGGAGCGCTGACTGTATATGATGCATCCACAGTGGTTGACAATTCCCAGATAGCCGCTGCGATGTCTCTGGAGGCTCTCAAAGGTACATCGATGGCGTTCGACCCTCGTGTATCCAAGGTGAGGCCTCATCCTGGCCAGGTACGCGTCTCGGCTAACATGGTGTCGATGCTTCAGGGTAGCGAGATCATGCTCTCACACAAGCATTGTTCGAAGGTCCAGGATGCGTATACGCTCAGATGCATCCCTCAGGTGATCGGAGCCTGTCTCGAAGCGATATGGTATGCTGACGATGTGATTAGCGTGGAGCTGAACTCCGCTACTGACAACCCGCTCTTCTTCCCGGAGGACGGGTCGGTCATCTCTTGTGGCAACTTCCACGGACAACCATTGGCCTTAGCCATGGATTTTCTGGGTCTTGCAGTGCATGAGCTGGGAAGCTATTCCGAGAGGAGGGTGGCACGTCTGGTCGATCACAAGCTGAGCGGCCTTCCTCCGTTCCTCACCAAGCACGGTGGAGTCAGCTCAGGCATGATGGTGCCGCAGTATGTCGCGGCGTCCATTGTATCTGAGAACAAGGTGCTGGTTCACCCTGCATCCGCGAGTTCCATACCGACCAGTGCGAACCAGGAGGATTACAATAGCATGGGTACGATCGCTGCATGGAAGGCCAGGACGATAGTGGAGAATGTGAGCAGGGTGATCGCCATCGAGATGATCGCCGCCGCGCAGGCGCTCGATTTCATCTCCGCTCCCTCAAGTCCCCCCATACAGGAGGTCAGGTCATTGCTGAGGTCCAAGGTCCCACGGTTGGACAAGGACAGGTCACTGTCTGGAGATATCGAATCAGTCGCCCGCATGATAATGGATGGCCAGTTCGCAGATACTGTCGAACATACCTGCGGGTTTCAGAAGGCATGATGCGGCGATAGGTTGAATTCCGATGAAGTATTACGCTGCCACCTCGAAGAGGGGAGCATTACATGGAGGATCTCGCTCAGAAGACGATCGAGCACGCAACAGGTATGGGGGCCCAGTTCGCAGATCTTAGAATTGAGGATTCCCAAGGAACGAACATCGTCGTCATGGATGGCAAGACGAAGACCGTGACGGCTCGTCTTTCCAGAGGATGCGGCATACGTGCATTCATTGGTGGAGCATGGGGTTTCGCTGTCACCAACGATCTGGCATTGAATTCTCTGCGGATCGCCGCAGAATCAGCGGTCCGAATGGCGAAGGTCGCAGAGAGTCGGGCTAAGATCAAGTTCGAGATTGTGCCTGGAACGGCCGAACATGCCACCGAGGTCTATCGATGTGACGAGCGACCGGGTGAGATCTCTGTCGAGGAGAAAGTAGGATTCGTCATGGATCTGGACAAGTCGATGAAATCCTTCAACCCTAAGATCACGAGCACCAATGCCCGATATGATGATTTCGAGGGGGTTCGTATCGTTGCGAATTCGTTCGGAACCCTTCTCCGGACGGAGGATACCTGGACTCTGGGCGCCTGTTCTGCCTGGGCAAGGGAAGGGGAGGTCATCCAGAGAGGGCATCATTCGGTCGGTTCCGTCGGAGGTTATGAACTGATGCGAAAGGAGAACTCGATCGCCATCGGGAGCACCGCTGCGGAACAGGCATTGCGTCTTCTGGATTCCAAGCCGGCACCAGCTGGCAAATTCACATGCATACTCGATAATGTGATGACTGGCATGCTCGCACACGAGGCCTTCGGCCATGCATGCGAGGCCGATGCTATACTGCAGGGCGCTTCCGTGCTTGAAGGCCGGATCGGAGAGAAGGTCGCGAGCGACGAGGTATCTCTGATCGATGATCCTCTGGTGGAGGGTTCGTTCGGATACTTCTCATATGACTGGGAGGGAGTGCCATCATCGAAGCACGTGCTCATCGAGAAAGGTATCCTGAAAGGATTCCTGCATAACCTCGAGACCAGTAGCAGGATGGGCATACCACCGAACGGATCGGCCAGGTCTGAGAATTATGGTAGCCCTCCCATCATCCGTATGAGCAACACATACATCGCAGGCGGCGATTGGGATAAGGATGAGCTGATCAGGGACACCCCTGACGGTCTTCTCATCAAAGGCGCGCAATATGGCTACGTGGAGCCATCCAAAGGACAGTTCATGTTCAAGTGCGACGAGGCGTACGAGATAGTGAAAGGTGAGTTGGGCCAGAGGTATAGGGACGCGTCCCTCTCCGGAGTGATCATGGAAGTCTTGGGACATGTGTCTGGACTGGCTGATGATTTCAAGATAACCGATCCTGGGTATTGCGGGAAGAACGGTCAGTCCGCGCGTACAACTGATGGTGGACCTCACATGAGGATAGACGAGGTCGTTGTCGGAGGACTTACGTAGGAGGTTATGATATGACTTTGGCATATCTATCTGAGGAGACCGTCAAGGCGGTCATGAGGCTAGGAGCTGACGAATGCGATGTTGTTGTCGCCCAGACCAATTCAATATCCGTGGAAATCGAAAAGGGTTCCGTTAAGCAAGCTAGTTCGTCACTCGACCCTGGTGTTGGTATCCGTGCGATCAGCGGCGGCTCCTCTGGATTCGCCTTCTGTACCACCCATGAACCATCTTCGATCAAGAAGGCTGCAGAGCTGGCAGTATCCCTCGCAAAGTCCGGCACTGCTGACCCTGACTTCAGGGGTCTGCCCCATGCGTCCAAGCCCAAGACCATAACTGGACTGTTTGACCCGAAGGTCGCGGATATAACGCCCGATGCGGGAGTAGAGATGGTCACGCGAGTTGCGGATATAGCAGGTGACGATAGCAGGATAACATCCGTGATGGTGGGCATGGGTATGGCCGTTTGTCATGTCTCCCTAGCGAACAGTCACGGGCTGGTAGCAGAACAGGAGATGTCCTCGTTCGATGTATTCGCTGAGGCAGTAGCTCGTTCGGATTCTACCATGTTCTCCGGATTCGATGGCTCTTCTTCACGTCGGTTGGACCTCAGCCAGTTGGACAGCGCCGGTCTTAGCGCGCGGGAACATGCGATAAACGGTCTCCGTCAGACCAAGATCGAGACCGGTGATTATGCAATCGTGGTTGACCCGCTCGCTGCTGGGATTATACTGGCTGACGCGATCGGCGGAGGAGCGAACGCCGAAGCTGTTCAGCGCGGACGTAGCTATCTCACGGGAAAGATGGGTCAGAAGATCGGGGCGGAGTCAATCACCATCGTGGATGACCCACTGCTCAAATGGGCTGTGGGGAGCACTTCGTTCGACGGAGAGGGCACGATTGCGAGGCCCACGACTCTGGTCGATTCTGGTCGCCTATCATCGTACTTACATGATTCGTATACTGCTGGAAAGGACTCTGTCGAGAGCACCAGCAATTCGTCCAGAGGTGGTGCGGTCTGGAGTTACAGACACCCACCATCGATATCCACATCCAACCTGGTCGTCACGAGCGGTGACTCGAGCCTGGATGAGATGATCAAGGAGAGCGACCGAGGCGTCTATCTTAGGGTCACATTCGACCACCCAAACCTCGCCACAGGTGAATTCTCCGGCCTGATGATGGAGAGCTACGTCATTGAGGATGGCGCTCTGGGACCATCCATTCGTCAATCAACCGTAGGGATAAGTCTGACGGACCTGCTCTCTCGGATTGACTTGATTGGCAGGGAGAGCAAGGACTACTTTGGGGTGAGGACACCGGCGTTCAGAATATCAAATGCCAGGGTCGCAGGGTCGGCTTAGAAGGAGAACTTCTGTGAGCATACCGGGCATTGTGCAGTCCTCTTGGCGCAGGTGAGGTGCAGGTTGCTCCCGCATCTGCATGTGACTATGTCGAATCCCGCCTTGATCCTGCCCTGACAATGGGCGCACTTGGCCATCTCGGTCGAGTGGCCGACTTTGAACGGGGGACCGGCGGAGAAGACGCTCACCTTTCCCTCCAACTCGAAGTCCAGGAGGTTACCGTCGAAGTGACGCTTGCAGGTGATGTTCACCCTTATCGGCAACTCTCCCGACGCATGAGGGACTATCCTGGCCTTGACAAGTATGTCCGTGCCGGGGTTCAGGCTTCCGATCCTGGGTGTGTCCACCGCTTCGAACTGCCCCGATAACTGCACCGTGATCTCCTTGGCCAGGACATTGCCTATGTTCTTGAGTGTTATGTCGACGTCGCCCTCGACATCCTCCTGAAGTCCGGACGAGTCTATAGTCCCAGTGATGTCGGGGGAATGTGATTCTATGGTACTTCTTGCCGAGTCCAGGGCTTCTGCGACGAACTCGATGGCAGAATCGTAATCCTTGTCCCTCTCCAGGTCCGCGAGTGCGAGCAATCTCTCCGATTCGCCTGTCGAGACCCCGATTCTCTTCAATATCTCTATAGCGCTTTCTGCAGCTATCGAGATGTCCATGAATTTCTTGTGCGAGTCCTCGACTCCGAGGATCCTCTGATCTGCTTCCATTAAGAGCTGGAACGCATCCGAGGTGTTGTTCTCGCCAGCAGACTGTTGTGCCTGCTCCAGGAGTTCCTCGATCGAACGCACGGATGCTCCAGAATCCCTCAAAGGTTGGAGCCTCTCGCGGACATCAGATACAAGGTTTGCCAGCTTCTTCTCGATGAGTTCTCTTGCCGTCGTTCTGCATGAGATTGCCTGCTGATGCGCGAAATCCCACAGCTTCTCTGAGAACGAAGTCTTGGCGACTTCCATCAGGTCCTCGCAAGACTTCACGTTGAGGCCCATCGACTTCGCCTTGGATATCAAGTCGTTGTTTTCCGCCATTATCTTGTCTATCGATCCCTCGAATAGTTGCACTGCCATCTCCGAGCATCTTGCCAAGGTCTGCGTGCATTTCCTGAAATCGTGTGCGGCCAGATATCCCCGCGCTTCTGTGAGAGTCCTTTCGCAATCGCTTGTGTCGATGCCGACCTTCTTCAGTCGGTCGACCTGTTCCCTGACCGAGCTCAGTTCGATCCTCGAACTGTCCATGTTCTCCCTGATCAGATGGATCTCGTCGCCGCTCTCGATAGATTTCCCCAGAGCGTCGACGTACTTGCCCTCAGAGAGCAGTGCTTCCGCCTCCTTGACGAGTTGCTCTATCTCAGGGGCGCTTATTCCGTCTTCGGCCGCTTCCAGAAGCTTCATGCGTGCCATTTCGACTGCCCTGGTGCTGATCTCCTTCTGCAGCTCAGCCTTCTCCATCTCTGCTTCGCAATTCATCGCCAGTTTCAGTGCATCCTGGAACCGCTCCTCATTGAAAGCTTGGATTCCATCAGAGACACATCGTTCCGCCATTCTGACCGAGATGCCTTCTGTTGCGGCCTTTTCCACGCGATCCTTGAACCGCTCGAGGGTGTTCCAGATTGTGTTCCTGGTGACCTCGGTAGACGATTCCGATGATTTCTTTGCGAGTTCGAGTGCGATCGCATATTGATGACGTGTCAATGCCTCGACGGCCTGATCCAGAAGTTCCCTGGCATGACCTACATCCATGTCGAGGGTCTCGGCGTTCTTGAGGTTGCCTCTTGCGACCTTGATTTCAATCGCTGCCTGGGAACTCAGGTTCTTTATCTGGTCTATGTCGTTCCTGGCCGAATCTATGCATCTGAGTGCTTCGGGATAATCCCCTGTCTTCCACAGGATGACCGCCTTCTCCGCGAGCGTCTCCGGGTCCTTAGTGTCCACTCCGACGTTCTTTGCATCGGTAAGCAACCTTTGGAGTTCCTTGATCATCTCGGATATGCCGTCTGCCATCTTCTGGCGAACAATCTCTTCACAACGTTTCGCAACGGCGAGCGCCTCATCATATTCCTTCTTCTTCATCAGGTCCTTGGCTTGTCCCAGCATCTCCTTGCCTTCAGACATGTCTATCTCGTATGACTGAGCGAGTTCGATGCTCTCCTTGGAGGTGAGTATGAACTTGGCGGCCAGGTACATAGCTAGCTTCTTCTCAGCTTCCTCGGTCAGCGAATCAAGCAATTTCTCAGATGCGTCGAAATCGCTGTCCTGGAAGTGTCTCTTTGCGAGTCCGAGGTCCTTGGCTTGATCCGTGACGTCGGCTTTGCTCCTCTGCGCTTCCTCAACGAGGTCCTCGGCTCTTCGTATCTTCTCTTTGATTCCATCATATCTCTTGATCTTATCTTCCAGGGATGACCTTGTTTCTGATATCTGCGAATTGGCTCCGTCAAAATCCTTCTCTTCGAACTTGACACGTGCATCTTTTATTGCCTTTTTCGCTTCGTTGACGCTGATTCCTATCGACTTTGCCTCTTCGAGGAAGTCTTTGATGCCTGAGAATTTTGCCTGGAGCAGCCTGGTGATCATGTCATCCGCATTCGAGATGACTTCCCTCGCGGTTGCAGAAGCATCCTCGTACACCTTCTTCTCGATGGATTCCTTCGACCTCGTGATGAGTATCTCCAGGTCCGACGGGTCTCCTCCGAAGTGTCTGATCTTATCCATCTTCTCTGCCGCAACCGCAAGCAGCCTATCGCATTCCTCCTTCCCTGCAGTCTCTATCTTCTGCTGGGCTTCTTTGAGGAGTTCGTATGATCTTTCGAAAGACTGCTCCGATAGCCTGAGGCGCGCATCCGAAATCGCTTCTACGACATCCGCGACCGCCTCTCCATTAGTGAAACTCTTGACGAATTCATCGATGTTGTGCAACCTGTCACTCAACGCTCTCGTGATTGCAGCGTTGGCAGCTTCGACGCTCAAGTCGGAGAGCCTCACGCTCTCAGGGATCTCCTCGTTGGCCATGGAGGACAACGCTCTCTGGAGCAACCCTTCGGCTTCCGTGATATCGGCGCCTATCCGCTTTCCCAGCTTGACGGTCTTGTCCGTCTTATCGATTGTGTCCAGAGTCCTGTCGTAAGCCGCCTTCCTTGCCTCGGTCAATCCTCGTTTGGCGAGTTCCAATGTCTTATCAAAGTCTCTTGATTCGAATGACTTCTTTGTTTCCGCAAGGATATCCTTGATCGACAAGACTTCCGAACCGATATCCTCTGCGAATTTAATCTCCTTCGCCAGTTCGACCAATTCTTCTCTGGCGCTGGTGAATACCTTGAGGGAGGTGTCGATCTCTTTCTCGCTCTGCTCCGCATATCTCATTGCATCTTCGAATTCGCCCTGTCTTAGGGTGTCCCTTGCCTTGTTGAGCAGTGTGAATGGCTTGCTCATGTCCACGCCGATCTTTTTTGCGAGGACGAATCGGTCCTTGGCCTTGGCGATGACCTCAAGGACTGACTTGAACTGCATGTCCCTGACATTCTCGTTGGCCGAGGTCAAGGCATTCAGCGCGTCGATGTACTTCTTGTCCTTCATAGCGAGGTGAGCTTGATCGAGCAAGTCCTGGGGGACATCAACGTCTTCCCCCACTCCTTTGAGGGTTTTGATGCCTTCCCTGACCTCTTTGATGATCTCCTGGAACTTGGCGGTTATCGCGTTCTCGCCCTCGGACTCTGCCCTCTTGGCGTACGACAGTGAGTCTTTGAACCGGAGCGACTCCAGCGCGGTCTTGGATTTCTCCAAGTGGTTGGTCACCCTGGACATGTCCGCCTTGAGTTCCTCCCCGGCGGTCACCAACTCATCTGCCCTGGCGATCGTCGAGTTGACCTGTGCCCTGATGCTGTCTCCAGCTCCCTCGAGCGCTTCGCGGACGTTTGTCAACCCTTGTTCGTACTCCTGCTTCTCGAGAGCGCTCTTCGCCCTGGCGAGGAGGTCTTCGAACAGGCTGACATCGTCACCCATCTCCCTGGATTGGAATATGACCTCCTGTGCTTGTGAGAGCAGACCTGAGAAATGCTCATGCAAAGCCCGTTCCGCGACATCATACGCGTTCTTGGCACTCTTCATGGCGTTCTCAAGGTCGTCATTCATCACGAACTTCTTGCTCTCCTCGAGCATCTCCAGAGCGCCCTTCGCGTCGGATGCTGGCAGTTGGCCGACGGTGATGAGGGTCTCTGCGGAATCAGCGACCTCGCCTATCCGCTTGATGAAGGCCGTCTTGGTTTCCTCGGTCGCCTTCTGTATGTATCCGAGTGCTGATTCGTAGTCCTTAGAATCCATAGCTGCGTTGTATTCGCCCAACACCTTCTTGGCGTCTGTCAGGTCCGTATCGTTCTCCCGACAGAGTTCTAAAAATGACTGGAGCTTCCCGAAATCCTGTTCTGCTCGCTCGCGATTTCGTGTCGCCTCCTTTGCTCGTTCCTCCAGTTGCTTTGCTAGCTGGAGGCTCTTGAGATAGTTACCTGCCAAGATGAACCGGGCTCCTCGTACCTAGCGCGAAAGGGTGCTTTGCTGGCACAGCCTATATGACATATTCCCATTTTATTTAACGGTCTTAAAGGTATCGCTGCCTCTATCAATAATGATACGTTCGTACGGAATTTCCGGACCAGCAAGCTTAAAGACTCTTAGGTTGAAGCTTCTTGAGCGCGCTCTCACGCATGTCCTCAGCTACTCTCAGAAGCGAAGAGACTTCGCTCTCATTTCGTGATTTGTACTCGACGTCCTCGCATGAGGTCAGATTGATCCGGACATTGGCTGCTGCTCCTCTGAGGCCGGCCTCCGCGAGCTCTATGGCGACCTCCACATCCGAGGATGCGCTCCTGGTTCCCATCTGAGCGACCATCTTCGATATCTTGAGGAGTTGTAGACAGTTCCTGGCGGTCTCGAGGGGGATGTCCGTGGCTTTCCTGATGGCTGCATCCCTAGCTGCCAAAGCCTCCTTATCGTCCATCGTCTCCCTCGCACGTCTGAATGCGGATGCCAGTTCGGAATATGCCGCAGAATCCTTGGCGCAGAGTTCCAACAGCCTGTCTCTGAGGTCTTCTGCATTGGCCTTCTCATCATTGAGCGACGGCCAGTGGCTCTCCAGCTTTCGGCTCTTGAGACTTATCGCGCATACCATGACTAGGAGCGAGGCGCTCATGGACCCCGCCGCAGCGGATGCGGTGCCACCTCCTGGCGCTGGTCGATCCGAGGACAAGTCGTTGCAGAACGCCCTGAGTTCTTCCAGAGTATTCAACCCCAGATCCTCCTTTCCAAAACCTGGTTGCTGGCGAAATTGCCTATCTTGAGGAACCTTGCTGCGAGGTCGCAGACGGCATCGAGCGGTATCAGACCGATGATCTCGCTCTCTTCCACATCGACCCCGTGCGCTTCCGCTTCCTTCTTGACTTCCATGAACACCTTCGATATCGGGGTGACAGTGTAGTCAGTGAGGTTCATGGATACCTGTACCATCTTCTTCTCCCTGAGCATGAACCCGAGTGCCTTGACATGGGGCATGCCACCGCTGCTTGCCCTGATCTTCTTCGCGATGGCCTTCGCGACTCCTATGTCCTCTGTTTTGAGGTTCACATTGAATGCTATGAGTGGCATGCGCGCGCCTATTGCCGTCGCACCTGCCGTCGGATGCACCGTCCTGGGGCCGTAATCTGGATACCTTGAATCGTCTGTGAGTATGGCTTCCCTCAAGCCCTCGAACTGCCCTCTCCTGACATTCTCCAGGTTGGTTCTATCAGGGCGTTTGGCCGCAGCTTCGTACATGTATACCGGTATCTGTAGGTCCTTGCCGATACGCGCGCCCACGATGTTCGCGATCTCGACGCAATCCTCTATCGTGGCTCCTGAGATCGGAACGAAAGGAAGGACATCCAATGCACCCATCCTCGGGTGTTCTCCCTTGTGCTTGGTGAGATCTATGTGCTCTGATGCGGCCCTTGCCGCCCTGAAGGCGCTCTCCTGGACGCTCTCCTTGTTGCCAGTGAACGTGATTACGCTCCTGTTGTGGTCCGTGTCCATCTCCACATCAAGGACCTTTGTCCCTGGAACAGAACGAATCGAATGGACAATGTTATCAACGACTCTTTTCCTACGTCCTTCGCTGAAGTTCGGGACGCACTCTATGATGGACGCCATATCAATCGGACCGTTCACGTGGATTGACTAGGTAGCTTTTATAATACACCCTCATTCGCTCGAGATGGCCTTCATTTTCTCAGAATATCCACCGCGGCGACCTTCTCGAGTACGATCTCTGATGGGTTCCTGCGGCCCACGGTTGCCTGCTCCTGCTTGGAGACTCCGTACTCGACCAATCTTTCTGGTGAGACATCCTCCCCGAGAGTTCCCATCGGTTCCCAATCCCTGTCGGGGATGATGGCTGATCCTGATAGTTGCGCAATAACGATTCTTTCGGTATCCTCAGTAACCGACATCTTGGCGATCGCGCTGCTTAACTGTCTCTGACCAGAAGCATATAGCAATGTCTCCATTGCGAGTGAATCTGCAGAGTTCCTTTTCTCTTCGATGGCTTTCCGAGCATGATACACAGCGCTAATGATATGGGCCATCCCGAAGACCCTGTCCGCATCCATGACGAGCACCTCGGTCCCTGTCGATTCGGCCTTATCGAGAATCCGCTCCATGTCCTCTTTGGCCCGTCCTGGTTGGGTCTTGACGATCCAAACGACGGTCTCAATGGTCATGTGCATAATCACCATGCCTGATCATCTATCTGAAGTCCACGAGTGAGCGCTGCCCCTCCTCGGTCAGTGCGGGCATCATGGGATCCGTCTGTCCCAGCTGGTCCTTGATCGCCCTCGCAACTGCTTCCCCAATCGTCGGTATCTGCTTAAGCCTGTCGTAGCTTGTGTTCCTGAGATCCTCTATCGATGCGATTCCTCGCGCGTGGAGCGCGCGGGCGCGGACCCGGCCTAAGCCTCTGAGACCGACTAGGTCCAGCAGTTCAGGGAGGATGCCGTACTTGATCCTCACGACGATTTCGTCGCATTCCCTCCGCGCATCCTTGTTGAACAGCTCCGACAATCTCCTCATCGAGTGGGCGAGCCATTGCGCCATTTCGACTTTGTTCCTGATATCCCCGGGACCGATTCCGAACTTATCCGCTATCTCGTTCTCGTGGACCTCGGACGACCAATCAAGGATGAGCTTCGCGGTCTTGAGTTCCGATAGGAATCCCTCGTACTGTGTTAGATCAGTGGGTGGATCAAAGATCAGTTGATCCTGGACCTCGTTCAGGAACTCCTCCGTCCATTCGTAATCGGATTTCCGGAGGTACAGGCGGGGCATGTCTGGCACCGAGCATATGGCGTGCAGGAGTCCGAAGGTCGACCCCCCTTCGTACTTCTCCAACGCATCCCGCATTATTATCGCCGACTTCGGGTCGATATAGAGGTCGCTGACCCTCTTTCCGAACGGGGTCGCTCGGAGGATCCCCTCCTCATCCGCTACCATGCCCTCATCCTTCAGGAACTCGAGGATTCGTTCGATGGTCTCGCCCAAGTACGGAGTATCCATCTGGTGCGAGAGGAAGGTTCTGCCGAAGAACGACTCCAATTCCTCGAGCGTCCTCACATCACTGGTCGCGATGAGTGCAAGCAAATGGGATCGCATGGCGGGCTCGGTCCCGAGCTTCGAGAATATGCTCTCGCTCTCGCCCAATAGGTAATTGTCCATGAGCAAGTATCGTTCTTCCTCGTCCCTTGCTATGAGGATGGCCTCTCCATATGGGTCGAACCTGGGCCGTCCAGCCCTTCCGCACATCTGTCTGACTTCGAGGACCGGGAGCGATGCGTAGCCCACATTGGCGTCGAACCTGCGCAGGTCCCTTACAACGACGGTCCTCGCGGGCAGGTTGATGCCTGCAGCGAGAGTCGGAGTGGCGACAATGCACCCCAACAGACCCTCTCTGAATGCGGATTCGACGACCCGTCTCTGGACCGAAGTCAACCCTGCATGATGGAACGAACATCCGTTACGTATGCACTTTCCGAGCTTGGCTCCCATCGTCGTGGGCTCATCCTGTTCGCCCACCATCCTCTTCGATATCCGAGATAACTCATCAGCGAACCGCGGTCGTAGGACCTTGGTGAGCTTGCCCAACTCGAGCGCGAGTGACTCGCTAGATTTCCTGGTGTTGACGAACACCAGGCATTGTCCTCCTCCATTTATCGCGTCCTTGACTATCTCTTTGACAGGGGACTCATCCTCTTCGAGCTTCTTCTTGGAATTGTCCGTGAAGAAGATCTCACCATCGACATAGACGCCCTCTCTGAGGGGCACAGGCCTCCAATCGCTCGTCACTAGCTTGGCATCGAGCCAATCTGCAAGCTCATCCGCGTTCTTTATGGTCGCAGATAGTGCAATCAGCTGGGCCCTTGAGTTGAATGTCCTGAATTTCGCGAGGATGACCTCCATCGTGGGACCTCTCTCAGGGTCGTTCAAGAGATGTACCTCGTCTGCTATTACCACCGACAACTGGTCGATCCACTTCGTCCTGTGTCTGAGGAGGGAGTCTGCCTTCTCCGAGGTCGCGATCACTATGTCATACCTCTGTAGCTTGGGGTCGATCTGGTCGTAATCACCGGTCGATTCAGCCACGGTTATTCCAAGGTCTGAGAACTTTGCCAGATCCTCGTACTTCTCAGAAGCGAGCGCCTTGAGCGGCACTATGTATAACGCCTTGCCACCCTTCAGGACAGCCTGCAGTATGGCCAGGTACGCGACGAGGCTCTTTCCGGATGCCGTCGGCACGGCGAGCACCAGATTGTCTCCCCTAAGCGCGGGGATCACGGCCTCTTCCTGTGGCGGATACAGTTCTGTGATCCCCTGCTCTTGGAGTTTCTTGGTTATCCTAGGGTCCAGGCCCAACTCTTCTATCATCATTCTGTGTTGCCTTCCAGGTCGCAGATTCGAACCTTCTTGATTCCAGGTATTATATACTTATGGCACACCCTATCGCAAGTGCGCGCGGTCTTCGTTGCTGCTGATGGTTCCAATGTACTGGCTTGCGCAACAACCTCAGGACTCACGGCGCAACGCTTATTTAGCACCGACCTAATAGCTTTGACTGATACTGGTGCAGCCGATGGCAGACCGAAATTCTAAGGGCTCAGATCTGGGCCTTCCTGACATTGAAGATTGGGTCAAATCTCAGACCTTCGAAACCACAGCCGACATAAAGATACCTCCAAAGCTCGTGGACCAGGTGCTCGGGCAAGAGGATGCGGTGAAGATAATCCGGAAGGCCGCTGAGCAAAAGCGGCATGTTATCCTCATTGGCGATCCTGGCACGGGCAAATCCATGCTGGCGCGCTCTATGGTCGACTTCCTTCCCAAGGGGGAACTGCAGGATGTCATAGGGTATCACAACCCCGAAGACCCCAACGAACCGAAGATACGACTGGTTCCCGCAGGGAAGGGTCGGGAGATCGTCCAGGCACAGAAGCTCGAGGCGGAGCAGAAGAAGGCGCAGAAGAATTCGTGGATATTCGGCCTGATGTTCATGTTCGTGGCGATGTCCGCAGTCATGTGGATATGGACCAAGGACGCGACTCTACTGTTGATCGGTATAATCGGCGCATTCCTGCTATTCATGATATTCAGATACACTGGTCAGCGAAAGGAAATGCTGATGGTTCCCAAACTCCTCATATCTCATAGGCCGGATGAGCCTCCACCATTCATTGACGCGACGGGTGCACATGCGGGTTCGCTTCTTGGAGATGTGAAGCACGATCCTTTCCAGAGCGGTGGTCTCGAGACCCCTGCTCATGAGAGACTTGAGCCAGGCGCCATCCACAAGGCGAGCAAAGGCGTCCTGTTCATTGACGAGATAAATCTGTTGAGGATAGAGAGCCAACAGAGCCTTCTGACCGCGTTGCAGGAGGGCGAGTTCAGCATACTCGGGCAGAGCGAGAGGAGCTCGGGCGCGATGGTCAAGAGCGAGCCTGCTCCTTGCGATTTCATCCTGGTGGCGGCAGGAAACCTCGATGCTGTGTCTGGAATGCATCCCGCTCTACGGTCGAGGATACGGGGTTATGGCTATGAGGTCTACATGCGCAGCACCATGTCCGACACTGAGGCGAACCGCGACAGTCTCATCAGGTTCGTCGCGCAAGAGGTCACCAAGGACAAGAAGATACCTCATTTCAGCAAGGCTGCAGTCGCGGAGATTATCCGCGAGGCGCAGAGGCGTGCAGGCCGAAGAGGTATGCTGACATTGAGGTTGAGGGAACTCGGAGGCCTCGTCCGTGTTGCAGGCGATATTGCGACTGAACGCGGCGACCGCGTCGTCGAGGCACTACATGTGACCGAAGCGAAGAACATTGCACGCTCTTTGGAGCAGCAGGTCACCGACAGGGCCGTCGAACGCAGAAAGGACTACAAGACCTCCCTCACGGAGGGATCGGTGGTAGGGATAGTCAATGGATTGGCCGTACTGAACTCGGATTCCTCATTGGCTGAGTATTCTGGTATCGTCACTCCGATCGTGGCCGAGGTGACGCCCGCCCAGAACAGGGAGGGCGGCAAGATCATAGCGACCGGCAAACTTGGCGAGATAGCCCGGGAATCGGTACAGAACGTTTCCGCCCTCATCAAGAAGTACACTGGTGAGGACATCAGCAATCATGACATTCATGTCCAATTCATAGGTACATATGACGGCATAGAGGGCGATAGCGCATCGATAGCTGTGGCCACTGCTGTGATATCCGCGTTCGAGGAGATCGAGGTCGACCAGACCGTAGCCATGACCGGAAGCTTGAGCGTCAGAGGCCAGGTCCTTCCAGTCGGTGGGGTCACCGCGAAGATTGAAGCGGCTGCTGAGATGGGCCTTAAGAAGGTGCTGATACCTGAGCAGAACATGAGGGATGTGCTGCTCGAAGATAGATACATCGACAAGATCGAGGTCATCCCCGTACGCGTCCTGAACGACGTCTTGGTTCATGCGCTGGTCGGCGCGAGGAAGGAAGGCCTGCTCAAGAAGTTGGCATTGCTGGTTGCAGGGAAGCACGGTCCGAAGACCGCTAGCGTCGCCGTTTCGGATCGGCCCGTGGTCAATTGATGGAGGTTCTTTATCGTGCGAGGGCTTGTGATCGGACGGTTTCAGCCGTTTCACAAGGGCCATCAGGCAGCTATTCGTGAGGCGTTGACCAAGTGTGACGACCTCGTCGTTGTCATCGGCAGCGCGGAATTGTCACACACATCTGAGAACCCGTTCACTGCCGGAGAGAGATATCAGATGCTGATATCCTCCTTCACGGACGAGGAACGTTCTCGTATCCATATCATACCCATCCGGGATGTTAACAGATATGCTGCATGGGTCAACCATGTGGAATCATATGTTCCTCCGTTCGACCGTGTGTTCTCCAACAGCGAGCTTACAAGGTCTCTGTTCTCTGCGGCGGGATATGAATCGATGAAGACCAAGAGTTACAGCTCGAAGCAATATTCTGGAACGGAGATACGTCGAAGAATAGCCGCAGGGGAGAAGTGGAATCATCTCGTTCCATCACCCGTGGCGCAGATGATAGAGGGACTCGACGGTCGTCAGAGATTGCTGGACGCCGGGGTGTATACGCGTAAGAGGTCCCATGCTCGCTGAGGAACTGGGCCAGTTGCTGAGGTCAAAGAGGCTCACATTGTCCACTGCAGAGTCGTGTACCGGTGGGAAGATGGGCGACATGATAACCGCCGTACCTGGAAGCAGCGACTATTATCTCGGGGGCGTCATATCATACAGCAACGATGCGAAGACCAGTATCCTTTCTGTCGATCGCGAGTTGATCGATTCGATGGGGGCTGTAAGCGACGAGGTCGCCGTACAGATGGCCAGAGGTTGCATGGAGCGGTTCTCCTCAGACATGGCCGTATCGACGACCGGAATCGCTGGACCGACAGGTGGGACGCCGATGAAGCCCGTGGGTTTGGTATTCATATGCGTGTTCTCGAGCAAAGCTTCGGTGTCCTCTCGCAACTTGTTCAGTGGAGATCGAGAGGCTGTAAGAATCCAATCCGCAGAAGCTGCTCTCAGAATGGCAATCGATTTCGTGCACGCGCATCACTAGGGTGCATGCGCACGTGCGGTGAAGTGTATGGCTCTAGAGTCCGCTGGCATTTGTCGACATCTCCAAAAGCTTCATTATCGCAAACATGCATGCGATGATTCGTTCTCATGTCAGAAGGGGATGTGCAGAGAATACCCACGGGTGTTGCCGATTTCGATTCGATAATCGGCGGTGGTCTTCCAGCTGGTTCAGTGGTACTGTTGCTGGGCGATGTCGGTGGTGGCGCGCATGAATTTGCGCTCACATCAGCCGCGAAAATCGGGATCGTGAAGGAGTTCCCCGAGACGCGGTCGTTCATGCTTGGACATGCTGGAAAGGCAGGCGTACTCCCGGAGAAGCTGAACTACATAACATTCTCGAGGTCCAAGGAAGACATCCTGCGAGAGGTCAAACTATCATTCAACAGGGATTTCCACGAATCTCTGTCCTCTGGCCTGATGTTCAAGGATTTCTCGAAGGGTTATTTCATGAGGACGGTCGTTCCCACGGCATGGACCGGCTCCGAGGACGGGGACCTCTTCTCTGAGGTGAAGGTCGACAATGTACTGGAATCGTTGGTCAACTTCCTGGATTCCAATGCCCCCAAGAGCCTCGTCATCATCGATTCATTGACCGACCTGATCGTTTCAGAGACGATCAAGTTCGAGGATGTCGTGTCATTACTGAAAGGTATACAGAGGATGGCGAAGAAGTGGGAGGCCGTATTCTACATCATCCTCACAGATGAGATACTCGACAAACGCCGCCAGCAGATAGTCATCGACAGTGTCGATGGTGTACTCAAGTTCGAATGGTCGAAGTACCATCATACATCCAAGCGACAGAGATACTTGTATGTAGAGAAATTCACGAGCGTGCTGGCACACCTGGACCAGGAGCGGATTGCCAGGTTTGCGACGCTCATAACTTCGCAGAGCGGCTTCGTCGTCATAAACACTGAACGAGTCGGGTGATCCAGATGTCTGATAACAGGGTGAAGACTGGTGTAGGTGGGCTCGATGAGATGTTGCAGGGTGGCTTCCCAGAGAATCACATAGTGGTGCTCATGGGTTCCTTTGGAACCGGAAAGACCACATTCGGCCTCCAATACCTGATCGAAGGACTCAAGAACGGCGAGTCCTGCATGTTCATATCACTGGAGGAGGACAGGGAATCCATCACGAAGAACGCGGCATCGTATGGGTGGGACCTAGAGAAGGCCATCGAGACGAAGAAGTTGGGCCTGTTCAAGCTCGAGCCTTCGGATGCCAAGACGACGGTCACACGGATCAAGAGCGACCTCCCGAAGTTCATCAAGACCTTCGGCGCGAAGAGGGTTGTGATAGATTCCGTCTCACTGCTCAACATGATGTTCACAGACGACACGGAGCGTCGCTCCAACCTCTTCAACCTCTGCCAACTCCTCAGAAGCACAGGCGCGACAGCCCTCTTGACCGCTGAGGTCCGGGATGACAACCCTCGCTCATCGAGGGACGGTCTTGCGGAGTATACGGCGGACGGAGTCGTCCTGCTGCAATCGGACGAGAACCGAGACGGCGGGGAGGTACAGCTCACTATCAGGGTGCTCAAGATGCGCCGAACGAGTCATTCCAGACGCGTGAAGCCCTATTCGATATCTGACAAGGGCATAACAGTGCACGCCGGAGCGGACGTCTTCTAGGTGGTCCTGCTCATCAACGGTTCAGCTCGCTGTGTATGACTTCGCCAAGCCGTCGTATTCCCTCGTTTATCTGTCCGTTCGACGGGTATGTGAAGTTCAACCTCATCGTGCTGAATCCGTCACTGGGGTCCGGGAAGAACGCCTTCCCGGAAACGAACGCGACCTTCCTTTTCAAGGCCTTTTCCAGGAGGTCAGGTGATTGCATGCCATCAGGAAGTGTCGCCCACAGGAACATGCCGCCTTCGGGTTTCGTCCACCTGATGCTGTCGGGCACGAACTCGTGCATGGCGTCAAGCATTATTCGCAACTTCTCTCCGTAGACCTTCTTGATTTGTTCGATCTGTCTATCCATGAGTTTTCGGACCATGTACTCGTGTGCGATGGCTTGTCCTAGAACACTCGTGCACACATCTGTTGACTGCTTGGCTATGATGAGTTTCTTGAGTATACTCGGGTCAGCGACGACCCACCCGATCCTTAATCCTGGAGCCAGGACTTTTGAAAAAGTGCTCATGAACATGACTCTGCCTTCATCATCGAAAGTCTTGAGAGCCGGAAGATGGTCTCCGACGTACCTCAACTCGCCATATGGATCGTCCTCCAATATCACGAAATCGTATTCAGAAGCCATATCGACTAGCCTCTTCCTGTTCTTCGTAGGCATTGTGACTCCTGACGGATTCTGGAAGTTCGGTAGGGCATAGACAAGTTTCGGGTGATTGCTCTCTCCCGCCAGCTTCTTCATTCTTTCCTCGAAGATATCCATGCGCATGTTATGATCATCAATCGGTATCGCTTCGTACGTTGCTTGGTATGTATTGAACCCCGTTAGTGCTGCAAGGTAGGTCGGTGCGGAGACGACAATCGTATCCTTAGGATTGATGAACACCTTGCCGGCCAGATCGATCACCTGCTGGGATCCGCTGACGACCAGGATATTGTCCGTTGTCACATCCATACCCTTGGATGCCATCCTGCTGGCGATGGATTCTCTCAAAGGTGCGTATCCTTCGGTTATTCCATATTGGAGGATTTGGTCACCGTTCCTTTCGAGGACGTCTTTGACTATATCCTTGATGATCTCCACAGGGAACGTCTCTGCGCTCGGAAGACCTCCGGCAAATGAGATCATATCCGGCATCTGGAGTAGTTTCAATAGCTCCCTCACATCGGATGCTTTCATCTGTCCAGCTCGTTCGGAGAAGTGGTGTGAGAAATCAGCAGCCATCCTAATTGCCTCGTCAACGTACACAACGGTTCATTGGCCCTTAATGTTTTTCAAAATACAGTCTGATTGAGATTCGGCAGCAATTTCTTCTCTCGGACAAGGACAGCGTCATACTCAGTGACCGGTCATAGTCGTGTTGCGAAGAGTGTGATGTATGATTGATCCCTGTTCATCATTATCTCCGAACCAAGGTCTCTTGGCAATTCCGTTCTCAAGGATATGAGGAGATTCATCATTGGGTTCCGAGAGTCGGGAGAATTCTCGACATCAGATGGCGTTTCCCAATCGCTGGTAGTCTCAGTCGTTCAATCGCTTATTTGACGATTGATACCCACTGATCGATAGAATCGTCCACGTCAGTACCGCAATGTGGTACCACAAGCATTAAAAACAACTATTCCCTACAACGCACTTGGCCAACATGAAGCTGATACGTCAAGGAAAGGTGAAGGATGTCTACGAAGTCGATGCGCATACGCTCGAGTTCGTATTCTCAGACAAGATCAGCGTATTCGATAAGATCATTCCATCTCTTATACCTCACAAGGGTGAGACACTCTGCAGGACCAGTGCCTTCTGGTTCCAGGTGGCACGTTCGTGCGGAATCAAGACGCATTTCAAGGAGTTCATACCGCCCAACAGGATGCGTGTTAAGCAGGTTCAGATCATTCAATCATCGAAGCTCACCAAGAAGGCGACCAACTGCCTGATACCCCTCGAGGTGATCTGTAGATACTACGTGGCTGGATCCATGTGGGACAGAATCCGCAGCGGCGAGATAAAGCCCAGCAAGCTCGGGTTCAAAGGCAACAAGGATATCAAGTACGGCGACAAGTTGCCTGAGCCATATGTGGAAGTCACCACGAAGCTCGAGAAGGTCGATAGGTTGCTGACGAAGAAGGACGCGATGAAGATTGCGAGCATATCGACCGGGGAATACGCACGAATAGTCGAATCCGCCCTGTTGCTGGATGAGCGGATTGCGGAAGAGGTCGAGAAGAGGGACCTCATACATGTAGACGGCAAGAAGGAGTACGCATTCGACGAGAATCGCGAACTCATGGTCATAGATTCATACGGCACCGCTGATGAGGACCGTTGGTGGGATTGGAGCGATTACTCCAAGGGTGAGTTCGTCGAACTCAGCAAGGAGAACGTTCGTCAATACTATCGTGAGAAGGGTTACTATTCAAAGCTCACCGAGGCGAGGAAGCATGGCAAGCCAGAGCCGAAGATGCCCGCATTGCCCGCAGAGAAGATAAAGACGATTTCTGAACTCTATATCGATATGTTCGAGAGGATTACTGGCGAGAGCTACAGGTAGTGCTCGCATGCATGAGACAGGCGCCTTATCGGTTGTCTGGCGTTTCGAGGTGTCCCGAGATGGATGTCCAAGGCATAGATGAGTTCATGCGTTATCTGAAGGCAAAATATGACGAGAGCGAACGCAAGGACGAGTGGCGTGCGCTCAGTGGTCGAGACCATGTCTCATCCAATTACGACACTTTCATTCTGACTGACCAGAAGATATTCCAGATCAAGTCGAAGGAAATCTCTTCCAAGGACACGGTCGCAATCGCGCGCGAGGTCGGCGGACCATCCCCCGATATGGTCGAGATGATCCAAGGTGGAGCGCCCGTGCCTCTCAATGTCATATCAAGGGCGCAGAATGCCTCTGCAGTGATCATGTTTGGTATGCAGCAATACTCCTCGGACATAACCGATGTCTTCCGCCGTGAGTATTATGGGTCGAAGCAGGATGAGTTGAAGGCTGAGCTGGACAACAGCGTCAAGAACCTGCTGCAACGCCCCGAGTACAAATCCGTGTACAGGAACATGCGTCGAGATCAGGATTCCTACTTCGCCTAGATGCGGGAAATCGAGCTATCTAATCAACTTTGATTGAAAATAGTAAAATGGAGTTTAACCGCTCGTTTGAGCGGCATAGGTTTTTGATTCAGACCATCTTCCCATCGAGGTATTGCTGGTATCCGCCCAGATCCAAAAGGCCGTGGCCTGACAGGTTGAATGCGATGACCTTCTCCTCGTTGTTCTTCTTTGCCTCGAGTGCAAGGTCGATGGCCGCCTTTATCGCGTGACTCGTCTCTGGCGCAGGGATGATGCCTTCTGCCCTGGCAAACATGGCTGCTGCATCAAACACCTCCTTCTGCTGGTAGGAAACTGGCTTCACCATCTTCGATTTCACCAGCGCGCTCACGGTCGGTGCCGCACCATGGTACCTCAATCCTCCGGCATGGATGGGCGATGGCACGAAATCGTGGCCAAGGGTGTACATCATGAGAAGTGGTGTCATCCCCGCAGTGTCGCCGAAATCGTATTCGAACTTGCCGTCGGTGAGTGTCGGCACGACCGTCGGTTCCACTGCGATGAATTCAGTGTCAATCTTCCCTTTCAACTTCTGTCCTATGAACGGGAATGTGAATCCTGCGAAGTTCGATCCTCCCCCAACGCATCCTATGAGGTAGTCCGGTTTCTCCCCGAGCTTCTGGAACTGAAGAATCGCTTCCTGTCCGATTATGGTCTGATGGAGCATCACGTGGTTCAGGACGCTCCCAAGGCTGTATTTCGCCTTTCCGTCCTTAACGCATGTCTCGAGCGCCTCGCTGATCGCGATCCCGAGGGACCCTGGATGTTTCGGGTCTTGGCCCAGTAGCTTCTTGCCGAACTCAGTCAGGGTGCTTGGCGAAGGGTGAACTTCTGCACCGAACAATCGTATCATCTCTCGTCTGTACGGCTTCTGATCGTAGCTCGCCCTGACCATGAAGACTTCGCACTTGAGTCCGAAGTAGTTGGTGGCCATCGCAAGCGCGGTACCCCATTGGCCAGCACCAGTCTCGGTAGTGAGTTTCGTCACACCCTCCTTCATGTTGTAGTAGACCTGTGCGAGGGCGGTGTTGGTCTTATGGCTGCCAGCAGGGCTGAGGTCCTCTCTCTTGAAATAGATCTTAGCCGGGGTCTTCAAAGCCTCCTCCAGTCTTATGGCTCTCTGAAGTGGACTCGGTCTGTTTATGTGCATGTATGACTGCAAAACCTCATCGGGGATGTCGATGTATCTCTCGGATGACATCTCCTGTGCTATGAGTGCTTTCGGGAAGATTGGTTCCAAATCCGACGGCTGAATCGGCTGCTTGGTACCGGGGTTCAATGGCGGAGCTAGCGGCTCCGGCAGGTCTGGCAATATGTTGTACCATCTCTTTGGCATCTCGTCAGGTGTCAGTTCAGTCCTCACAGGTCTCAAGATAACCCTCCTTAGATGGAGACTGAGTGCTCGTACACTATATATCTTTTGCGCGCATCAATGTACAAATGTGTGCCAAGATTGTAACTATGACAATCACTTGAGATAGACCAATCTCCCGAGTCTATGGTCCCATATCCAGTCGTCCTCAGTCTGAGCGTCGCGCCGTCTGGATACCATGTAATCTATCTTGGCATCAGTATCGTCAGCTTCGTGGACCACCAACGCCTCAGGCATCATGGGGTCTACGGGTGAACCCCACTCCTTCTTTCCGTGGTGTGACAACAGGACATGTCGCAGCTTCATGCGGAGATCGTTTGGGAACTCATCTATTCTCGATATATGAGAGACCAGCTCCTCATCTCCGATTGCGATGTGTCCCAGTAGGTTGCCTTCATGTGTCTGGTTGATATGGGTAGTGGTCTTGAAACTCCGGACCTTTCCGATGTCATGGAGAAGGGCGCCTGTTATCACCAGATCCCTGTCCAGCTCCGGGTGCTGCCGCGTGAGATGGATGCAGGTCTCAGTGACATTCAGGGTGTGATGCAGCAGCCCTCCGAATGCGGCCGAGTGAAGCTGGATCGATGCGGGACATGCGGAGAACTCCTTCATGAACGAGGGCTCCTGGAAGAATGATTGTAGCAACTCCCTCATATGCGGTTCCTCGACCTGGAGGACAATGGTGAATAATCTGGTCTTCAACTCTTCGATTCCATCGATGGTCGGTATGAGGGATGATACATCATATTTGTCCTCCGCGAGGACAGCTATGCTCCCTCCGTTCTTCTTGCTTACAGATATCTCGACCTGGCCCCTATAGTCCGAAACCTCGCCGGATAAGCTGACCACATCGTCTCTGTCAAAGGATTCGTGCAGCTTCTGCACATAGGCCTTGTCATCATCGCCCCAATACTTGACTGTTATCTGCCCCGTCCTGTCCGCCGCCCTGAACTCGAACATGTTGCCATATCTGTACTCGATGACTGGTTTCTTGTATGCCACAGAAAAGTAGCTCTCGACTTTCTCGCCCGGCTTAAGCTCCTTGATCATCCTCTTGCCTTGCCTCTCCATGGTTTCCAGCTTCCTTCGGTCTTCTTGGGTTATGGGCATAGGGGTGTATACCCTTTTCATGAAGGATGGGCCGAAGGCCCTGCCCCTGAGCTGACAGATCGCAGTATGCTCAATCGCCGTCCCCGCATCCATCATGCCCGTCACGGGGCAGAGCTGTCGACGCCACACACTCTATGCAATCGTTGCGTGGTTCAACCCTGTTGGCACTACCTGTAAGGTACCATGCAGAATTGTGTTTCTCAGATCGGAAAAAAATTTATGCGCACTGGCTCCTCACCCCCAGGAGCCAAGTGCAAGATGTTTCTGTTCCCTTTTCTTGTGCTCACCAGCATCGGGAATAGCCGCATGTCCTGCATACGACACATCCCTCCACATATTCTACCATGCTTCCGCACTCAGGGCATTCAGGACAGACATCACCCTTGTCCACATGGTTCTGTTTGCCTGTCTCAGATTCCTGAGCCAATGCGATCTGCTGGTCCACTTTCGACACTTCGAGGTCCTTGACGAACCTCTCAAGTGATTTGGCGACCGCATCGCTACATGACAGCACCATTCCTCCCGGCTGCCAAAGTGGGGACGGGCATCTTATCCCTCTGAGCTGCTTGATTATCGACTCCGGATCTATGCCCGAGCGGAGGGCGAGGGATATCAATCTCCCTATCGCCTCTGATTGGGATGCGGTACACCCACCCGACTTGCCCATCTGCGTGAATACCTCACACAATCCATTCTCGTCGACATTGATCGTGATGTACAAGTGGCCGCAGCCAGTCTCCATCCTCTGAGTGGTCCCTCGGGTCACAGAAGGTCTGGCCCGCGGCACCTTTGATTGGTCGTCCTCCTCGATTCCCTCGTTCCCGATCTTGTTCGTGGCTCCATCGCCGCCCACGCTCAGAACCTGGTCTTCCCTGCTGCCGTACCTGTAGACGGTGACGCCCTTGCATCCGAGCTCGTAGGCTCGCATGTAGACGTTCTCGACGTCCTTGGGCGTTGCCTCGGCCGGGAAGTTGACTGTCTTGGACACTGCGTTGTCGGTGTGGTCCTGGAACGCGCCCTGCATCTTGATGTGCCATTCCGGGGAGATATCCAATGCGGTCACGAACACTCTCTGCACATCTTCGGGCACGCCGCGCACGTCCTTCAGGGACCCTTTCGCGGCAATCTCTTTCATGAGATCCTCGGAGTAGAATCCTCTTCCTTGGGCCATCGCTTCGAAGATCGGGTTCACCTCTGGCAGTATGTCCTTGTCCATCACATTGCGGACATACGCCACAGCGAAGATCGGCTCGACGCCGCTCGAAGCTCCAGATATGATGCTTATCGTGCCCGTCGGGGCGATGGTCGTCACTGTCGCGTTCCTGATCCTCTCATATCTCTGCTTCAATGTGCTCCCTGGGAAGTTCGGGAAGCTCCCCCTTTCGACGGCGAGGGCGACGGAGGCCTTGTGTCCTTCGTCATTGATGAATTTCATTATCTTTCGCCCTAGATCGAGTGCCTCGTCCGAGTCGTAGGGTATGCCCATTATCAGGAGCATGTCCGCGAATCCCATGACTCCAAGGCCGATCTTCCTGTTCCCTTTCGTCATGTCCGCTATCTGTGGGAGCGGATATTTGTTCACATCAATTACGTCGTCGAGGAATCGGGCTGACCAGTGAACCAGATCTCTGAGTTTCTCGAAATCAACGACCTGTCTTCCATCCTTGATGGCGATCACCCTGGCAAGGTTTATTGATCCGAGGTTGCACGATTCATAGGGGAGCAGAGGCTGTTCCCCACAAGGGTTCGTGCTCTCTATCTCACCAATATCTGGTGTGGGATTGTCCCTGTTCATCCTGTCCAAGAATACGATGCCAGGTTCTCCGTTCCTCCAGGCCATATTGACTATCATGTCGAATATCTTCCTCGCCCTTATCTTGGAGGCGACCTCTTTTGTCCTGGGGTTCAGGAGGTCATAATCTGTGTCCTTCACTACTGCATCCATGAATTTGTCCGTGAGGGCGACCGAGATGTTGAAGTTCGTGAGCTTGGTGCTGTCTTTCTTGCTGGTTATGAATGAGAGTATGTCTGGGTGATCCACACGGAGGATTCCCATGTTGGCCCCGCGTCTGGTCCCTCCCTGCTTTATGGTCTCGGTGGCGGCATTGAACACTTCCATGAACGATATAGGGCCGCTGGAGACGCCTGCGGTGCTCTTGACCGAATCGCTGGCGGGTCTCAATCTCGAGAAACTGAATCCTGTTCCCCCACCGCTGTTGTGTGAGACGAACCCATTGGCAAGGTACGAGTGCCCTCCTGGAACCGTCAGGTCGACGACTCCCCTCTTCCCGGCAGGAACGATATCCTTCACTTTCACGAGGAAGTATCCCTCGTCGTCTGGCTCATCGTGACTGCAGCCCATGCAGCCGAGCTCCTTCTCCATGCATTCTGGGTCAATTTCGTTGAGCCTCTTCGTCAGTACCATGGAGTCGAAGCCGATCTTATCCTTGAAAACCTCCAAGCCAGATTTCGTGCAAATCGTCAATCGTTCGTTCTTTCCCATTGTGGGAACGCCTATGTAGAAAAGGATGACCTGGATCTGTGATGCGAGCTTGTGTGAGACGAGGTCGACGCTGATCACACCCTTAGGCGATATCCATCCCCGTTCGTTGAAAGTGCGTCTGAGGAATTCGCACATCGCCGTCTCATCTGCCTTTACTGCGTGTTCATCAACGCCGAATTTTGCAAGCTGCAGAATGTCCTGGGGTACTTCGACTTCGATTCCACCTAGCCACCCACCCAGTTTCATGACTGCATGGGTCCCTTTTGATATCTGACCAATCTTTCTCCAGCAGAAATCTCCTTCGTCTGTTTTCACCATGATTCTATGAAGCGCGGTGCCTGTTATGCAGTAACCTTCTTCAGTTTCTAATGTGAAAGTCTCCTGAACTCCATTGGAATGCTTGGATTCCACAAGGTCCATGCCCTCATGCGTCTCAATCCAGGTGCCTGGCTCGATGGTTCCGAGCATCCTGCACCCTGCGTCTGTCATGACGAGCGTTTCTGGGGCGAGACATTTGTGGATTAAGGCGGTATATTTGATCGCATCGAAGATCTCCTCCATCGAATCTCCTATTGGGAGGACGAAGCACGCTGATAACTGGCCGAGGTCTCTTCCTGCGTTCATGAGTGTCGGGCTGTTGGGTACGAACTCTAGTCTGGCCATCATCTCGTAGAATCTGGATGCTATCTTGTCGACCTCTGCATCGCTTTTGCCATAGTTCTTCTCTGCTGACGCGATGGCTCTGGCAACTCTTTCGAATAATCCCTTTGGGGTCTCTATCGTATTCCCTTTGTCATCCTTGCGCAGGTATCTCCTCTCGAGAACAGTTCTCGCATTGGAGGTTATCTGTGGTTCGAGATCCCATCCCGAATCTGTCGACAATCGTCTGTTCACGGACGACGCGGCAGAATCCCCCTGTTGATACTTGGGTGTACTTGACATCTGGTCCCCCTCTTGGATTGCCACTCTCGGTACGATCTACCTGAATGTGGAATGTAGCGATTGATAGCCTTGCCCCTCACTGTATGAAGAGAAGGCAACACCTTTCCCCTCTACGTTTATTCCCTAGAGGCGAAAAGCCTTGCTACTGCGTGCAGACAAGGCAATCTGCTAACATGATTTAAAGAAGTTTTCAGACACGACCTGGTAACATATTTTGCACTTGTTCCACTCGAGCCATGATATATTGTGAGCGGATATGTTATCTGATATATTATCATTGCATCGTGCCAGTAGTTATTTGATAATTGATAGATTGTAAGAAACTCATTGATAATTGTGATAACAGGGTGAATCCGCAATTTCCAGTGAACTGCTCTTTTTGTTCATGCTTGTACATCCGTGCATTTCCGATGGTTTGAATATGATTGCCCCGATTACGTCAGCCCTATAGGCAGAAATTCGAGGTTGACCGAATGAAGATCAAGGTGAAGTTATTCGCGTCCTTCAGGGAGATCGTGGGGTCCGAGGAGGAGGACATCATTATTCCTGAAGGGGCAACTGTCAGAGACCTTCTCGACACGTATGTTGCTAGATTCCCCAAGCTTGAGCGCTACAGGGAGCACATCATACTATCGGTGAACAAAGAATACGGCGCTCCCGCAAGGGTCCTCTGTGAAGGGGATGAGATCTCGTTCCTTCCACCTGTAAGCGGTGGCTAGTCAGTAGTCGTCGCAGCGTATGGGAATCAGCATATATATCGATCCACTATCATGTGCATGCGAATCGGATACTTCGTACTGCGAACTCTCGATCAGGGGATCTCTGCATGGCACTGAAAGGGGGACTGACCCTCACCATATCATTGTTGTCTGCTCTATTCATGATTGCAGGAGTGTTCATCGCATTCTCGTCCGAACCTGTGGCCGCATCGACCAATGATTCATTGGCGGCCGGACCACCAGTGTACTATGAATATCTGAATTACTCGCAAGTCAAAGCGACTCTTGAGGAGACGGAGTCCGATCATTCTGATATTGCCATGGTTTTCGACATCGGTGATTCATGGGAAAAATCTGAAGGCATCGCTGATAGAGACATACTCGCGATCAAGATATCTGACAATGTGGCCATAGATGAGGATGAGCCAGAAATCTTGATAATGTCACTTCACCACGCGAGGGAATGGTCGACACACGCGACCACATTGGCCATAATCGAGAACCTCACTGATCAGTACGGCTCAGACACCCGCATCAGTTGGCTCGTGGACAACAGGGAGATATGGATTGTTCCAGTCGTCAACCCCGATGGGTTGGATTACTCCCTCCTGAACGACGACATGTGGCGAAAGAACCGTCGGGACAACCTCGATGGCACCTATGGGGTCGATCTGAACAGGAATTACAATGGTTCCGAGAACGATGATCCTCTCGGTGCCTGGGGTGGCGTTGGAACCTCGTCTCTTACATCCAACGATCTATACTGCGGAGCATCCGCCTTTTCCGAACCGGAAACGCAGGCTATACGAGACCTTGCACTCTCTCATGATTTCCAGATCGCATTCGATTTCCATTCCTATGGTGATGATTTGGCTTGGCCCTGGGGTTATACCCTGGATCCTGCGGAGGATGATGGCGACCTTGAGCGGATAGGAATCGAGCTCGCGGCCCTCAATGGATATGACGCGGTCCAATCCTCTGAGATATACCCGACTACTGGCGATACGCTCGATTGGCTGTACGGCGGCGCGGATGTCTATTCATTCCTATTCGAGATCGGTCATGAGTTCAATCCTGATCTCGAAAGCGAGGTTCTTGGCATACTGAGCGAGAATGTGCCGCCTGCCTTGCTGGGCATAGAGATCGCGGGCGATCGAGAGGCGCGTTCATTCAGCATAACCCATACCTCGCTCACAGACTCCGTTTTCGATAGCGATGGTTTTGTCGTGACCGCAGAGATCACCGCCGATCGTGGAGTCGATTCAGATGCGGTCGAGCTGGTTTATAGGGTGGACGGTGGGACTTGGACCAGCATTCCGATGACCAGTTCTGATCCGACCTACAGGTATCAATGCACCATCCCCTCTGAGTCCTCGGGGAGCGAAGTCGAATATTACATCGTGGCTTCCGATCTCGGTGGTGTGGAACTCATGAGTCCCCGATACGCGCCATACGAGGTGTGGTCATTCAGTGTCCTTTCATCATCGGATCCACCTGTTGCGGATGCGGGGCCGGACCAGATGGTCTCCGTCGGCGCGTCCGTGACATTCGATGGTTCTGGCTCCCTCAGCGGGGAACCAATCACAAGCTATACATGGACTTTCACATACAATGGTTCAGAATTCGTCCTCACTGGAGAGTCACCATCGTTCTGTTTCTGGACTGAAGGGACCTATGTAGTCGTGCTCAACGTGACCGCTGAGTCTGGAGATTACGACCTGGATTCGGTCACTGTTACCGTGTCGACAGAGGCGATCCCCGAATTCCCTACGGTGCTCGTGCCCGTGTTGGCAATCGTCGCCTTGTTCGTGGTCATTCGAGCGAGACGGCCTTGAAGCTCTTCCCCAACGGACATTCGATATCGCCGTCAATCGAGATGATCTTGAATCTGGTGCCGCTCACCGTGCCTGGCGGTCTGCACATCTTGTAGTTGGGGCATCCGACCCGATTGCACTCGACTGCTTCGTAGGTCACGGTGGATCCCTGCAGCGCAGCTCTCGATGGTATTGCAGCCCTGGACGGTATCCGCTCGACTTCGACAACACGGACGCCTCCTTCGTGGACTTTGCATTCATGGCGTACATCTCTGATGTCCGTTATCCTGTACCATTTGTTCTCGTCGAGGTGGAAACAGACATTCTTCACTCTGCAATCCCTGCATTCTGCAAGGGGACCACCGAAGACGAATTCGAACCCTCTCTTGCATTGAAGCTCTCCGACGACTGTGACCAGTACCATATTCGACACCCTTTCATCATATCACTTTTGTTATTGACGCGAGGCGTTCTGCTGCATCCGGTGTCAATCCCCTATCTCCGAGGATGGTGTACCTGTCCTTCCTGATCTCGTGCGCGTGCACGAGAGCTTCTATTATCTGCTCGTTGGTTACCCCCAGATCATTGGCGTTCGTGGGAGCTCCTATGCTCAGGAGGGCGTCTCGTATTCTCTGCCAATTCCCTCCATGGAGGTACATCATCATGATTGACCCGACGCCACACTGCTCTCCGTGGAGAGCCTTGCCTGGCGCGATTTTATCGAGAACGTGTGAGAACATGTGCTCCGACCCGCTGGTGGGCCTGGATGAACCTGCTACGGACATCGAGACGCCGGAGATTATGATCGGCCTGATGGCAACCCACACGCTCTCTTCGAGGTTGGGTTTGATCATGGCTGCGTTCTCGATGATTGATTCTGCGGCGTATTTAGCGAGATTTGCCGCGCTTGAACTGAAGCTCTCACTTCTGAGCCTTTGCGCGAGCTCCCAGTCCAGGATTGCAGCGGTGTTCGATATGACATCGGCACATCCGGATGCCAAGAGCCTGTAGGGCGCTCTGAAGATCAATGAAGTATCCGCCACGACGCCCATCGGGACGCTGGCGTTCAATGATAGTGAATTCCCGTCGTCCTTGATCGACGCTCTGGGACTTGCGATGCCGTCGTGGGAGGCGGATGTCGGGACACTCAGGAATGGCACCTTGAGGTTGAACGACGCGATCTTCGCGAGGTCTATCTTGCTCCCTCCACCGACTCCCAGGAGGAAACCTGCTTTGACATCCTTGGCCACCTCTTCGACCTTTACGGTGTTCGTCCGGCTTGCCTCACCCGTGACGACCTTGTGCACCTCATACTTTGCAGATGACAGGATGTCCTCCACCTGCTTGGCCGCTATGGATCCAGTGACATGACCCGTGACGATGAGCGCGGTGTCTTTCAGCTCGAACCCTTCGCACATGGTGCCTATCTCTTCCACCACTCCGTGGCCAGCTAGCACCTGCCGGGGAAAGTTCATCGCTCTTGCCTTGGTAAAGCTCTCCAACATCCTTGCGCACAACCTTTTCCTAATATGCCGGTCCTGTTCTTCTACTTATCGGTTTGTATATGTGCCCTAGAATATTTATGCCAGTATGCACGCAACTATAGAGCGGTTCATGGAGGAGATAACCTTTCCATCTTCTCTATCAGGTCGTCCATCCTGAACGGTTTGGGGAGGAACTCTGCGGCTCCTGCATCCCGGGCCTCCTTCTCCACCATCACATCGGCACTCACAAAGACGATCTTCTGCTTGGGGTTCTCCCTCATTATCTCCTTTGTGGCCTCAACGCCATTCATCACCGGCATCCTGTGATCCATTATTATCACATCAGGCTTCTCCGGGATCGAGCTGTATTTTCTGACGGCCTCCTCGCCATCGAATGCGGTTATCATGACTTTGTATCCTCTGAGCTGAAGTATGTCCCTGTACAATTCGACGATGAATAGCTCATCATCAACGATCATGACGCTAGTCATGAGTATCACTCATCCTCATGATCAACGTGAAAGTGCATCCTGATCCATTCTCGGATACAGTCATCTCAAGGCGACCTCCGAGTGTCTTTGCCATGGTTCCAGCAAAATAGATGCCTGATATGCGCACGATCTTGGACAAGTCCTCAGAAGAGGATATGTCCGTGAGATCCTTCAAGATCATCGTCGGCATGTTAATGTCAGACGCTCTAATGCATATACGCCAGCATGGCCTATCTGCAACGATGTCCTTTTGTGAACCCATCTTGATCGATATCTCTTCATCCCTGCTCAGATGCACGATGTTCATCAGCAGGCTGTCGAATAGTTCGTCCGCGTATGCCCCTGCAGGGACAGCTGTGCCCTCTGCAATGTCCGAGGAATCGACCTTGATCCGTCGGTCCAAGAACAATCCTTGGAGCTTGGCTGCGGATTGTTCTATCATCCGCTTCAAATCCACATCCGGTAGTTTGTGTTCGCTGATGTCTCTGATCGACATGAGCGTCTTCATGTTGTCGACAAGGATCGATGAGGTCCTTATCTGAGACGCCGCCCTCATCGCGTATTTCTTGGTCTTCTCATCGGTTGCAGGGGATGATAAGATGAGTTCAAGATAACTCAGGACTGCCTGGTTGCTGTTCTGAATATCGTGGCCTAGCAGGTCCATGAAGATCGCAAGATTGCTTGTACTCTTCTCAATATCGTCTCCGATCAAGGCTAAACCTCTCCAACGGGCCCCTGGGCACGGTAAAAAGGGTGTTGCACCTTATGAATGTTTGTGAGTTGCTACGATTGGTGAGAATGAGGTTGACAATTTACGATTCATTTGATTGGGTCACATTCCCACGATCGAAATCGTCCAGAGTGACCTTTGGGAGCCTCTCAGACTCCTGCGTTCCCTCGGCCACCCATTTCCAGTAATTACTCGGGAGTCGGTCGACCAGGTATCGCGGATCCCTCTTGGATTCCACATTCTTGGGGTTGAGACTGATTGTCCAATATCTCTTCGCATCCTTCCTCGTCTGTTTCTCGGGGAATCTGCTCCTCGCGTCGATCATTACGTCGTCATCGACGAGGATATAGACATCATCCTTTCCAACGATCGCGATCTTGTATCCTGGTCTTCTTATCGCATGATATCTGAGTATAAGATCCGTTATCTCATGTTCGAAGCTGCCCCGACCGATGAGAGTCTTGGCCTTTTCATCCTCTTCGAACGATATGACTCCCCTAGCTCTTCTGAACTCCCCCGAAACCCTCCGGACGCGATCCTTCATCTCCTTCGCTTCGGGCGAGCTCTGAGATAGGTAAGCCCTCGTTCCAGACGATTCTATCTGGGATAGGATCTTGAATATCAGGAAATACCTGTCTGGTGTGTTGAACCTCGATGCCCAGAAGATCTCGTCCTCGATAATTTCATACAGCTTATGGTCCTCCAGGAAATCCAAGCCTCCGAACTTCTCCTTGAATTCCGTGTAGAGGCCGTCATAGTCGATCGTGTCTGCATCCAGAGTCTCTTCGAAGAAGAACTGCTTCCGGGAATCGTCCAGAACCGATTTGGCGTTGTGGACTCTGCTAGCCAGATAGGCGGTGATGACCGATCTTGGCGACTGTCTGAACAAGATTAGCATTGAATATGGACCCAGGCGAATTATATGCAATTCCTGATATAAGCTTTGGCCATGGTCATATCCCCCATGCTGCCACACGCACATTGCACAAGCGATCCATGAGGGCTGTGTGAATCGGAAAGGGCACCATCAAAAACACAACCCGATGACTATGCAGAACCATCTGTGGGCAACGCTTTTAACTCGGATGTCAAAAAGGCTATCTATCAAGTATGTAATCGGAAGAGTGCTTGAAGCGGGAGATACAGAGGACGCTGGAGCCAACCCGAAGGCTCTCCGCATCCTACGCGTTCGAACAGGCCAATGCCGCATACGATGCCGGCGAATACTCAAAGGCTCTTATGCTCTTCGAGCAGGCGCGCTCATCGGGCCTCGAGACAGAGGTAGTTTACAACAATAGAGGCGCTGCCCTCGATGCGCTCGGTCGCTGTGAGGACGCTGCCCGCAGCTACAGATACGCCATTCACCTTGCACCGGAATATGAGCTCGCCTGGCACAATCTGGGAAACTGTTTCTATTCGAGGAGCCTGTATCGCGAAGCTGCAGAATGTTACGAACGGGCATCATCGCTTGACAAGTCTAGGTGGCAGAACATCTATGGTCTGGCGAGCTCGCACATACGGCTCGGGCGCAAACGACGAGGAAGGGCTATGTCAGCTCGACTCGTCTCCTGTGCAGAAGACAACTTGGATGCTCTGTTGGCCGCAGCTGAACTGTATATAGACCTGGACAATCCTGCTGAAGCTATCGCATTGAGTGAGAGATGCCTGCGGATCCAACCAGGGTCATCAAAGGCGATGACAATCATCGGCTCGGCGTACCACGAGGAGGGCGAGTACTTGAACGCCATCGAAGCCTTCGAGGCTGCTCTGAAGAGCACGCCGGATGACAAGGGACTTCTGGACAATCTTGGATATACATACTTCTGCTCTGGTCAGTTGGCCAGAGCGCTAGAATGCTTTGACAAAGCGATCGAGATCGATCCCACATACAAGCCTGCGTGGTACAACAAGGGTTACTCTTTACACGGCGCCGACAGGTTGTCCCAAGCAGTCGAATGCTACACCCGGGCGATCGAGATAGATGCGGACGACCGAGTGCTATGGAACAACCTCGGCAATGCTCTATACAACCTCGGCAAGTTCTCGGAATCCATACCGAAGTTCGTCGAGGCGATAAGAGTGGACCCAGGATACGAGATCGCTTGGAACAATATCGGGAACGCACTCGAGAAGGTCGGCCTGTGGGAGAGAGCGATACACTTCCATGATAGGGCCCTCGAACTAAGGCCCGGGTTCGATTATGCGCTCTATGCCAAGGGCGTATGCAAATCAATGACCGGACACTCCGAGGAAGGATTCGATCTGATAACCGCGTCATTGGAGATGAATCCGGACTACGATGAAGCGTGGAAAGCACTCTCGAAGGTGGCTCAAGATCTTGGACGGTCGGACGAAGCGATCGAGGCGATCGATGAATCCCTATCAGTCAATCCTGGCTTCGGGGATGGATGGGCCGAAAAGGGCGACCTCCTCTCTGCCATGGGGGATCTTGAGGGCGCCAACAGGGCCTATGTGAATGCTCTGAGGAGCCTGCCGATGAGGTCGATGGAATCTCAGAACGAGATCACATCGATAATGACCCGTGTCAAGGTGCTCAATCGTCTTGGGATGTATCAGGAAGCATTGTCCGTCCTGGAGGATGCCGTTCTGATGGGGATCAGGGATCCCTCCGTGTTGAGAAGGCTGCTCGATGTCCGATGCATACTCGATGAATTCTTGTTGCCCGAAGAGGTAGGCGCTGCCATATGGTCGGTGAACGACGCTTCTGTGCAGACGGCGCTCTGCCACTACCTCATCCGGGGAGGACGACTGGGCGCCGCGAGGGAAGTGATGACTCGGCTAGAAATGATGGATGTGCCTCACAATGATCGGATCCTGTTGAGCGCGAGGCTGCTTGACGCGGAAGGTGATTCGGAGGATGCCATCTCGCTGTTGTCACATGAGGGCGAACTCTCGCCCGCCATGCATAAGCTGCTTGGGGAGATCGCGGAACGCTCCGGGAAGCTGCAATTGGCAGTAAAGTCCTATTCGGACGCATTGGATGCGATCCCCTCCGATTACGTGACTGCAGTATCCCTGGCCCGAGTATCGCTCCTCCTCAAGGATCATGATTCCGCCATCGATGCTTCTCTTGTCGCGTCAGGCATCGACGGAGACGAGCCCGAACCGTACAGGATAAGAGCTGAAGCCTATGCCGCCCTTGGTAGGACCGGCAACGCGGAGATCGCCATGGCTGAGGCGGAATCCCGCACACTTAGCGACAGCGGTTCTGAAGCCTGCGGTCGTGGAGGTCCGAGTCGATGACCGAGCTTCGCTTGAGAAAGAGGCACAGGATGAGACAGAAGGAGATCGAATCCTTGGCTGCTCGACTGAAGGATGTCCTGGGCACAGAGGTCTTCGGTCCCCGAGACACGGTTGACATGGCAGAATGCCCGGAATTCGATGTGGTCTTCGTGAGCGGCAAAATATTGGCCATCGTTTGGCAGGGTGAACCATTCCTCACGGTGAGGGGATTGCTGGTCTACGCGGCCACGAGGCGATACATCACGGTGGACATGGGCGCGGTCAGATTCGTTGCGAACGGAGCGGATGTGATGGGTCCGGGGGTCGTGGAGGCCGACCCTGGCATAGTCGAAGGGGATTTCGTGTGGATACGCGATATTCGAAACAAGCGTCCCCTAGCGATCGGCAAGGCATTGGTTCCCGCGGAAACCATCATGCGCAAGGATAAGGGGAAGGTCGTATCGTCGCTCCATTACGTGGGTGATAAGCTCTGGGCTTTGGACGAACCAAAGGAAGAGATAGACGATGTGCCCGAGGACGAGCCTGCCTGATTTTGCGGTGAAGATGCTCGCATGCGCGGTCAATCCCATAGGATTGACACCAAAGACTCGATGTCTGGCCATACCTGGCAAGCTTTATATCTGAACAACGTGATTACTCGCTAGAGGGATGCATCTTGACGATTTTGAAGAAGAAGCCATTCTCCGGCGCTCCGGAATCGGAGCAGAAGGAGTCCATGAGCGCAGAACAGTATATTGATCTCACTGAGATGGTGTTCGAGGATGAGGGATTGATGGATTCTGAGGGTGCCAGTACTCTGGTCAAGGTCGGAGAGATGTTCCGATATGAGGATCTGTCCAGCCTGACGAGCCAGGTCTACGCCGGACACATAGTCATCATAGACTACACATCGATAGCCAATGACGACCTGACGATGAAGCGGCTTACGGCCGAGCTGAAGAACGTATCTCGCGACGTCGGAGGGGATGTTGCCGGAGTCGGTAAGAACCTGCTCATGGCGACTCCACGCGGAGTCAAGATCGACAGGAACAAGATCCGTGGCGGTTTCTGAGCCGGACCAGTCGATTCGATATGGATGCTAGACGGACTAGCTCTGGTGCTTAAGCTGATGCATCGTCTCACCAGGATTCTAGGCTGACGTCACTCGCTGATGGGCGGTGTAGCTGAGAATCTCCCATCCTTGTACAGCAAAGTGAGGTAGCCGTGATGTATCTTGGAATGTCTGAGCTTGACCGCTCTGATCCTGAGCTGGACATCGGTCTCGCCGACATCCACGAACCTCAGAAGGAACGCGCCGTCCGCGAGGAAGTCCTCGTTGTACGGCCCAAATGCGAGGCCGTTCTGCTGAGTCTCTGATATCAGGATGGTCGTGACTCCCAACCTTTTCAGGAAGCCAAAGAAGTGGAACAGCTCCTGTCTCGGGTTCGGTATCGCTGCGAGAGAGTATATCGCTGTGAGGGAATCGATTACAACGATTTCGACACCCTCGTTCTCGACCTTCTTCTTCAGGTACTCCTTCAGGATCTTGAACCAATCTCGGCCGACATCCGCATCGGTGTGTTCCAGTCTCAGCTTGCCGATGTCAACTATGAAGAACTTGTTCTCATCGACGGTTCCGAGGCCGAGCATCTCCATCGCGCTCAGGAGGCTCTCCTTGCTCTCTTCGATGCTGATATAGAGCACATTGACGCCCTTCTTGCGGACATTGCTGTACAGCAGGTTCACCGCGATCGATGATTTCATCGTTCCTGGCGTGCCAGCCAGCAGAACCACATGGCCCTTCTTTATGCCGCCGCCTATCTTGCTGTCGAAGCCATCTATGTAAGTTTGAACCCTGTCATCACTACCGTTGGCGCCAAATTCCATCTAAGATGCCTCCTTACGGCGGAAAGTCCACGTTTAAAACGTGCGTCCCTATTAAAAGAGTTTGGCCCTCAATATCATGTTTAATAATGGCGCATCGATTGACTTGCCGTCCAGCTACTGATCTTCTCGTGAACTGGTCTGATGGCATTATTGCTAGTCTACTCAACCATTATATCCCATTAAGATCTGTTAGCCATAGTGGTCGAATACAAGATAATCCGTGATTCGGTACATGGTAGTATCAAGGTCGATGGTTGTTTCTTGCCTCTAGCATCGACACCAGAGCTTCAGAGGCTGCACAATATCCACCAGCTCGGCCTTGCATATCTCGTCTATCCTGGCGCAAATCACACGCGATTCGAGCACTCGCTGGGGACATTCCATGTGGCGGGACGGATATGTTCGTCCCTCGGCCTGGATAGTTCCGAATCGCTCCTGGTCCAAGCCGCGGCGCTTCTTCACGACATAGGTCATCTTCCATATTCTCACACATTCGAAATGGTCCTCCATGAACAGTTCGGCGTTGACCACGCCGAGATATCCAGACGTCTCATTCGTGGGGAGGACTCCGTCCTCGCCGATGAGGAGCGGTCCATACTCGGCAAGCATACGTCAGTGCCTGAGGCACTGGAGGAGATGTCGCTGAGCCCAAAGGATGTGGCGGGTCTGTTGGATGGGCAGCACGCCTCGAAGCTGTCTTCGCGCACTCTCGAGAAACACGGGTCGCAGGCTCACTTCAACACGAAGCGTTACCTCTCCCAGATCGTCAGCGGGACAGTTGATGCCGACCAGCTCGACTACCTCGTGCGAGATGCACATTATACCGGGGTAGCCTACGGCGTGATCGACATCGACCGACTCGTCGAGACTTTCGATGTATACAACGGCGATTTGGTCATCGACAAGAGCGGTCTGAGCGCGGTCGAGGGCATGTTGGTGGCGCGAGCTCTCATGTTTTCATCGGTCTACTACCACAAGACCGTAAGGATACCGGAGCTCATGCTCGCCAAAGCGGTGGAGCGGTTGGGCAAGGACGAGATCGACCGCATCCATCGAATGACGGATGCAGGCCTGCTCGCGTACCTTGAGTCGCAAGGTGGATATTCACGCGAGATCGCCATCTCTCTCAAGTATCGGAGACTGTACAAGCGCGCATATGCGATAGCCGTGACGGACGTGCGCGATGAGGATTGGTCGAAGATAGATGGACTTGGAAATGTCGAACGACGCAGGGCCGTTGAGGAGGACATAGCTCGAAGGGCTGGAATCCCATCGGGCAAAGTGATTATGGACGTTCCTTCGGCCGAACTTCCCATCTCTGAGCCGCGGATATCCCTCATGGATGTCCGCATCCTTGATGGCAAGCGCGTGCGGCTCCTGCCAAGGATGAGCTCGATCGCCTCCTCGCTCCAATTCAGAAGGGCCCATGACTGGGCTGTCATGGTTGCGTGTCCTGAGAAGGACAAGGCAAAGGTGTCCAAAGCCGCGCAGAAAGTGCTCGGCTTCTAACCTTTCATCACGCCGATCGGTCGAAGACGGGCTACTAGCTTCGATATTCCCGCACCATCGGCAACGCGGACCACGTGGTCCACATTCTTGTAGGCTCCAGGTGCTTCCTCGATTATGCCTTCCTTCGAGGCGGCTCTTATGTATACCCCCCAATCCTCAAGATCTTTGATCACTTCTTTCGATGTGAACTTCCTGGTTGCGGCACTTCTAGACATCTGCCTTCCAGCTCCGTGGCATGTCGATCCGAATGTCTCGGCCATGGCCTGTGCCGTTCCCGCGAGGACATAGCTCGAGCTTCCCATGTCCCCTGGGATCAGGACCGGCTGCCCGAAGGACCTATACTTCGCGGGCACTTCGTCTCTGCTACTATCGAAAGCCCTGGTAGCTCCCTTGCGGTGGACATATACCATCTTACGTCGTCCATCGATCTGATGCTCCTCCCGCTTGCATATGTTGTGGGCGACATCGTATACACACCTCATACCCATCTCCTCCGCACTCCTGCCTAGGGATTGCTCGAACGATTCCCTGAGCCAGTGGAGTATGAGCTGTCTGTTCGCCCAAGCGTAGTTCGCGGCAGCGCTCATGGCCTCAAAGCAATCGCGTCCCTCCTGCGAGTTCACGGGCGCGCATGCGAGCTGTCTGTCCGGAACCACGATCTTGTATTTCCTGATCGCATTCTCCATCACTCTGATGTAATCGCTTGCGATCTGATGTCCACATCCCCTGGAGCCTGAGTGTATGCTGACCATGATCTGATCGATCGAATCTATCCCGAAGCATCTGGCCGCCTGTTCATCGAAGATCTTATCGACCTTCTGTATTTCGAGGAAGTGATTGCCTCCTCCAAGCGTGCCCAACTGAGGCGCGCCTCTCTGTTTCGCCTTCTGATCGACCTTCGACGAGTCGGCCGTCTTCATGCAGCCGTTCTCCTCACTGGTCTCGAGATCATCTTGCCATCCGTAACCCTGGGACACCGCCCATCCTGCCCCATTCTCCAGAACGTCATCAATCTGACTGCCCGTCAACCGCAGCTTCCCCTTCTCGCCGACGCCCGATGGGACGTTGTCGAAGATCGTGTCTATGAGGTTCTTCCTCTTGTCCCGGATCTCCTCGAACCTGAGGTCCGTCCTGACAAGTTTGACACCACAATTGATATCGTATCCGATGCCTCCAGGTGATATCACGCCAGTCTCGGAATCAAATGCCGCGACCCCGCCGATAGGGAACCCATACCCCCAATGAATATCTGGCATGGCGAGGGAATTGCCTACGATCCCTGGAAGACAGGCCACATTGGCAGCCTGCTCAGGTGCATTGTCTGCGGTCACTGATTTTATAAGCATATCATCCGCGAATATTATCGCGGATGTTGACATGCACTGTCTGTAAGTCTTGGGGATTTCGTACCTGAACTCGTCTATCTTGTTAATTGGTCCTGTCCAGGGCATTCTGATTCACCTTGGTCTTTCACAAGAGCCGCAATATATTAACGTTGCGAGTTGCTGCTTGCCCATCGATCTCGGATCATTTGTAACGGTCCTCTAAGCAAACATGTCTATTTTGTGTCGGATTATTGGAGTACTGGAACGTGTATCAGACGATTGCTATATATATGCTGGACCGCACTTACCACTACATTAGTCCCAGTTCCGACTGGCATGGACGGACCCCCCTGTACAAGGGAGGTACTTTGAAGATCACGATTGAACGAGGTGTTGGGAATTGTCCGAAGAAGAGGAACTACATTGTCCATTGTGCGGTAAGAGAGTGCCTTCCGATGCGGACAAGTGCCCCTTCTGTTCCACGCAGATTGAAACGATAATGCTCAAACGTGATCTGGAACGGGTAATCGAGAGAAGGGTGATGCGCAGGGTCAAGAAAGCCCAGAAGGAGGAGCTCATAACTCCCGAAGTCCCGAATGCGCCGATCCCCGAGGTCAAGATGTCCTGCCCAGGATGCGGCATGGACCTTACTGGCTCTGAGGCGAAGTGTCCCCGATGCGGAATCCCTCTTGGGGTTGAACGAGAGATGATCGAGTGCCCTGAATGCGGCGCTCAGATGGCTGTCGGAATCACATCTTGTGCCAGTTGCGGAGTCGGGTTCGGAGAGCCCGTGGATGAATCCGCGGCGGCCCCTCAAACCGAAGGAGAGGCCGCATCTTCATCGGATGAACCTGCAGTCATATCCGAGGACCGGCCTGAACCTGTCGTGGCTGAGATTTCGACCGGGGCAGTTACAAAGGTACCTTCCGACCCGATGTCCGGTGGTCGAGGACTGACGAACGGTCGAGGCGCTATCAACGGCACCGGTCTGGTCAATGGGACTGGGATGATCAACGGGACTGGCCTCGTAAATGGAACTGGTATGATTAATGGCAACAAGGGCGATCTGCGCCCATCAACTTCACCTCGAAGAAGGCCGAGTGGCATATCCAGGTGGCAGTTCCTTGCGGTGCTCGTGGCCCTCGTGATCATAATTCCGACATTCATATACATCTCCTACGCCAAGGATTCTGGACCATATGCGATCGACGGTGATTTCGGAGACTGGGACGATTCGGAATTGTATTCCATCTCCGCACTCACATCAACTCCTCTAACGTCAATAGACGGCTGGTCGGTCGCAGTCGACGGCACGCGCATATTCTTCTATGTGTCCGCTTCAGACGATATCATGTCCAATACTGCGGTCGAGAGCATATTCCTATTCATGGACTCCGACGGTGACAGCGATACGGGTTATTCGATCGAAGGTATCGGTGCTGATTATTTCCTCGAGGTCGATGGTTGGAATGACAGTATACAATCGTCATCCTTGTCTCACTATGACCTGAGCAGTGATCATTATGATTGGAGCTCCTGGGTATCCCAAGGTGCGATCTCACACCGGCTAAGTGGTAATGAACTGGAGGCAGGGGTCGATCTTCAGATCGCAATCTCCTCAAGCGCTTCCTTCGTGCTCTATTCGCAGGACCAGCTCGAGAGAAGTGCCGTCAGCAATCAGGTGCCCCTCTCTGGAGGCGTTCTCATCGTCACTCAGCGATTGGCATCCTCTATTTCGCTATCGGGCATAATACCTCAATCCTCTTCATCTGCTCTATTGACGCTTTCGTTCGAGTGCGAAGGTGCAGATGGTACCGTCGAGCAGGTCACGCCCGTGTATACCGGTGTCTCCGCACCTTCCGCATCAATCGCATCATTCTCCCTATCTCCTGGAGATACCCATGAGGAACAGATGTATGTGGACACAATGGCATTGTCTGATGGACAGTACGTGTCTGCGCTAGTAACGGAGGCTGCCATATCGAGTTCGTTCTCCAAGGTGGTCGTGAAAGGGTATGCTGCGAGCGCATACGTGGGCTCTGCGCCATCTGTGGTGTATATCGATGGTGCGTTCGGGGATTGGTACCAGAAGACTGCCTCTGATGTGGACACGATCCCGATAGTGAACCCCAATATCGATGTGACCGAGGTCGGGGTCTTCAACACGACATCCTCATCATCATTCTATATCAAAGTCGACGGTGAGGTGTGCGCGGGGGCGTACGTACCCGCACTGCGTGGAAAACCTGTCCCTGGAAGTGGTTCGGTCGTTCCATCTGAACGAAGGACTGCCGAGGACATCCTCCGGATATACATCGACAGCGACCTGTCCGTTTCCACTGGATATCTCATGTCTGTCGAATCAAAGATAATCGGAGCCGATTATATGATCGAGGTCCGAGGGCTCTTTGGTGAGATAACCTCCAAATCTGTCTATCGTTTCATGTCGAACAGCTGGTCAACAGTCAGTGCGACGGTGAATGCAGCAATTGATTCCCAGCGACTCGAGGTCGGAGTGCTCGCCTCTGTCATCAATGGTGGCGACGGACTCGATTTCATCATAGAGACGACTGATTGGAACCATCGACAGGATATCGTGGGCCTCGACTCGGATACGATGCTCGCGTTGACCGGCGGCATAGCACTCACTGCAGGCACGAAGAGCTGGGTCGTCCAATCATCCATTGGATCGACTGCGACGGCCATGTCATATCAGCGCAAACTGTTCTATGACGGTACCAACTTCTGGAGCATATATTGGGATGGGACACACACAACATATGAATACAGCAGCGATGGTGGTCAGACCTGGACTAATCTCGGGAGGGTATTCAGCTCGACAAACGGTGTGAATGAGGCGAGCCTATGGTACGATGGAGCTACTCAGAGTGTCTATGTCTCCGGCGATAACGCTGCATCCACACAGAATGTCTACGTTCGAAAGGGCACTGTCAATCCCTCTGGCCATTCGATCACATGGGGCAATGAGGCGTCAGTATTGATTTCCACGATCGCCCGTGCAAGTAAGAACACCTACATAACAAAGGATAACACTGGGTCGGTATGGGTCTTATCCACATCCTATACGACTTCTGGAGGTGGCGGTGACAAATACAAAATCAGGTGCTTTTCGACTTCCTCCGGCGATAATGTCGAGGGAGCATGGACCGACCGAGGAAATTTGCTTGACACACAAGTGACAGGTGATCCAAAAGGGATACTCATCCCCGGGAAATCCGGATCCGGTGTTCTGATGTGGTCTGTGTACACGTATGAAGGCAATGTCGAGAGCGTCTATCACGATGGTTCTGCGTGGAAGGTTGTAGATAAAGCGACTCTCTATGCCGCAGGTGCGAGCCTGGCAAACACTGCTCTGGCAGCACCTTCTGGACTCATAGATGCGAACGGTGTGCTCCATGTCGTCTTCGGAACCGGGGATACATATAGTGGCGTCTGGAAGGCAAAGATGCAATATGCGTATAACCAAGGAACTGGCTGGTCGACGCCAATAACCCTGAATGCGACTGGCACCTATGCTCATAGATCCCCTACGATCTCCTTGGATTCGAGCACAGGCAATGTGTATGCAATGTGGTTGGAGAACACTACGAACCAGGTCCAGATCAAGAAGAATGTCAGCGGCACCTGGACCTCCGTGACGATTTCGCAGAATTCCTATCTGAAATATCATCTGACTTCCATATACAGCGCTCCAAGCGAATCGTACATATGCTGCCAATGGACGCAGGATACTTCAGGCACTTATGAGGTCATATATGAGAATCTGATACCAGAATTCTCGGAAGTTGTTGTCCCGGTGTTCTTCATGATGATGGTGTTCGCCGTGGGGTATCGCCATCGCTCCAAAAAGCCAAAAGATAAATCGTAGGTCAACATCATAATCAAGGTCGCGCAGTATTCAATGATTAAATAACGGAGATGCTATCTCGTGGTAATGATGGCCGAGGAGACAAAAGACATCTTTCTGAGCTGTTTCAAATGCGGAAGGATCGTCAGATCCAGGGACGGTGAGTGCCCGCGATGCGGACTCAAATTCGGACCTGGTACCCTCTTTGAATGCCCCTTCTGCTCGGGCCTGATCTGGCGCAATGCCACTCAGTGTTCTGCCTGTGGGATAGATCTGACCGAATTCTCGGAGAGTGTCTTGAGGACCAGTTCGGGATTCGACATGGATTCGTTCGTCGACAATATCATCAGCACAGAGCTTGAGCAGCTCAAGTCGACGATTCGTCGAGTGGCGTGCCCGGGCTGTGGCCTGATGATCCGAGGAGATGAGGACAAATGCCCGAGATGCGATCTGCCCTTGGAGGAAGCAAAGGTAGATTGTCCCGTATGCGGTGAGAAGATACCCATATCTGCGAAATCATGCTCGAGCTGTCAGGCAGTCTTCGAGGAACTTCCAGAAATGGAGCCCGTGCATGAAACACGCTCGGAGGAACTTCCAGCTGTCGAAGGGCAATCTGCATTAGATGCGTTGCTGGCGGAAGAACCATTACCTGTCATCATTCCTGCAAGATCCCGACCGAGGGCCAGGACGACGAAGAAGATACGGAAGATCGTCAAACCGGTCAAGAAACCCGTGTCAGCGCGCGCGAAACCGAAGAAGAAGCCCGGTCAGAAGAGCATCGCGAAGAAACCGCTGAAGAAATCATCAAAGAAGTCCGTTAAGACGAAGGCACCTGCGAAGAAGGTCTTCAAGAAACCGGTCAAGAAGAAACCTTCGAAGAAGAAACCGGTGAAATCGAAGAGAAGATGAAGTTATCGGTTCTCCCCTAGGTCGTGTCGCGGACTATCTGGGAACTGATTAAATATCTGCAGTTTAATGATGTCTAGATGAACGAGACACCCGCGCCCGTGTTCATTCTCGCATGCATCGCATGCGGAAAGACTGTGTCTGGGTCTGAAAAGAGCTGTCCCAGGTGTGGTGCGTCTTTTGATGAAGTCCGATTCGAATGTCCGTTCTGCGGAGAATTGGTGAAACTTGATAGCACGAGATGCGCGTCGTGTGGAACCGAGTTCTCTGTCTTCGCAGAATCCGTGGATGAGAATTCTTCTGTCGTTCTTGACGGCCCTGAAAATGATGTCGCCGAGGCGCAGGGACCCGACATCACAGAATACGAATGCCCAGCTTGTGGGAAACCCGTATCAGAGAACGATGATGTATGTCCTAGTTGCGGGGCGAAATTCTCCGAAGGATAATGGTCGAGATTAGTGGGGCCGGGACCGGGAATTGAACCCGGGTCAAGGGATCCACAGTCCCCAAGGATACCACTACCCCACCCCGGCCATATTTCGCCTCCATGATATTTCCATACATAAAGCTTGTCACAGCGATGTCTGGGCCAGTTCTTCTCCTAGCCAGCTGATGCGTAGTACTTTCACAGTACCCCTGGACCAAATGGTATCTCCCATAGATGTGTTCTTGGATGCATGGCGAGAGAGATATTGATAACTGACTCATCGTGCGCTTGCCCCGAACGCGCCCATGAACCGCAGTGTTGCCCCGAATGCGGGGGCATATTGGTTAATCTATCCGGGTGCGTGTCTTGCCTACTCTGTGGTCTATCCCGATGCGGCAATTGATATGCCTGCCTATGATTTTCTCCGAAGTCCAATTCTGAACATTCAAAAGACTTAAGGTGTTGTTGGCACTTGCGGAGTGCGGTGATTGTATTGAAGCGAGACATCATCTCTGTTCTCGACATGAAAGACGATTTCGAGAAGATTCTCGAGAACGCACTCAACATGAAATCCGGACCAAAGAAGGGTCAGAAGAAGGACCCACTCAAGGGCAAGATGCTAGGCATGGTCTTTGAGAAGCCCAGTCTCAGGACGCGAGTATCCTTCGAGGTTGGAATGTCGCAGCTGGGTGGACAGTCGATGTACATCGGCCCAGACGAGGTCGGGATAGGAAAGCGCGAGACTGTCTCTGATGTGGCGAACGTACTAAGCCGATATGTCGATGTCATAATGTACAGGGCGTTCAGCAACAAGATCATGCGCGAGCTAGCGCAGCACGCTCAGGTCCCAGTCATAAACGGCCTGGATGACGTGGAGCATCCCTGCCAGTGCGCAGCTGATATGCTGACGATATTGGAGAAGAAGAAGAGCTTCAAGGGCCTCCAGCTGGTGTACATCGGAGACGGCAACAACGTATGCAACTCGCTGCTATTGGGGTCCGCCCTGTTGGGCATGAACATGCGAGCGGTAACTCCCAAAGACTACCGGCCGGCCGCGGATATCGTCTCGAAGGCCGAGGGGATCGCAAGCGGGACCGGATGCAAGATCGAACTGATGTCGAACCCATTCCAAGGCGCAGAGGGCGCGGACGTAATCTACACTGACACCTGGATATCCATGGGTCAGGAAGCGGAGAAGGCTGCTCGTGAGAAGCTATTCCTGCCGTATCAGGTGAACGAGAAGCTAGCTGAGAAGGCCAACAAGGACTGGATATTCATGCACTGTCTGCCTGCACACCGTGGATACGAGATGTCTGCCGAGATAATCGACGGACCCCACAGTGTCGTGTTCGACCAGGCAGAGAACAGGATGCATGCGCAGAAAGCCATCCTCATGGCCGCGCTTTCGAAGTGAGCTGCACCTCTACGATGGTGTCCAGTTCCTTCAAGAAATCCTCTTTCCTGGAGGTCGGGATCGTTGCGCCAGCAGCGATATTGTGCCCGCCTCCAACGCCGCCTACTTTTTCTGCTGCTGTCCTGATAGCTACCGAGAGGTCCATTCCTCTTGCCACAAGATCCTGAGTTCCTCTTGCGGACGCCTTGGTCTTTATCTCGTCGGCGGAGTCCATGGAATCAGCGAATGCGACCATCGGCGCGCTCCTGTCGGAACCAGCGTCACCCAACAGCATGCCCGCAACGGTTCCGACTATTGTTTCCTCTATCTCGTCTCCCGCGTCGAAGTACTGTATGTTTCTCAACCTGACGATTCCGATGCTCTTCGCATATTCTATCGCCTGGCTCAGTGCGGATCGGTGGTCTCTGAGTAGCGCCAGCCCCCGTGCCAGCACATCACCTCGGTCTCCAAGGCAGATCTCTAGCCCCGTCTCCGCACTCCCGTGCCGTCCGCACGCGTTCAGGAGGGTCGCGAATTCTTTTGCGTCCCTGACCGGGGACCCGCTGTTCTCTTTCTTAAGGACGTAGACTTCGCCCGTCAACCTCAGTATGGTCTCCATCTTGCGCCCCTTGAGTCGAAGGTGTTCTCGAAGTCCTGATATGAGCTCATCCCTCTCGATAGTGGTTAGCATGGACCAGGACTTCCATATCTCTCCTTCCTTTGGTTCGATGTCATGTTCCAGGATGAATCCAATGGCTCCTTGCTCGTTCCCGGTTATGCCTGGAAGGAATGGGTCCGAAGCATATTCCAGCATCTTGTATACAGGTCTTGTCTCTCTCCCAAAGAGGCGCAGATCCTCAAAGGCATCGAGCCTTCCAGCGGAGATTGCAGCTGATATTATGGATCTATTGAGCCCTATCAATCTCCTGTTCTTCTGGTCCTGCAGGTCTCCGATACTGCCAACCACTGCGAGGTGCGCAAGATCGATGTTATCCTTATCCAGCGCCAGTGCCACAAGGAATGTAGCTCCCGCTCCACTCAGATCGTTTGCTCCAGAGATGCCGTGCAATTGAGGGTTGACCTGTATCACACTGGAGAAATCGAACAGCTTGGCCTGGCCGTTCTTGGAGCCCGTCTCGTGTCCTGGTTCGGGCACATGATGGTCTGATACGACCGTAAGGATGTCTCCAAGCTTGGATATCGATCCACTTCCGAGGTCAGTATACCATACAAGGTCCGGCTCCTCTGCCATGATGGATTCGATTGCTTCTTCGTCGAGCTTCTTGAAGAATAGTACCTTATGTTCTTTCCTGAGTCGTCTGAGAGCGCCGCTTGCGATTGCACCAGCTGATATGCCATCCGCGTCTATGTGCGTGGCCACGACGATGTCTGTGCTCGACCTGATCGCTCTCGCTGCTTCTTCTGCGGAGCGCCATAGGTCCCTGTGAACGGCCTCTATGAATTCATCAGCAGCGTCCATCGTCAACCCAGGACCCCCATGTATGCCAGTATCAGGAATACGCCTATGCATACTCCGAGCAGTATTATAGTCTTGACCGAATGACTCACGAGTAGTATTATTATCACGAACACGAGGATTGCCAAGATAAGTCCTAGAAGCCCATCCATTCAATCTACCCCAAAGCCTAATCCGATGATCGATCTTCCATTAATGCGATGCGTTCGAATGTGGCATGTCTGAGTTTGCCATATGCATATTCCGACAGAGATTTCAGATTCACGCAGTCAGCGGAGTTGTATTCGATCAGTAGATCCAGAGCGTTCCTCTTACCCTGTCTCTCCCAAAGTCGCCAGAGGTACACTGCTTCCGATCCGGTCATGTACTCGACTCTCTGATCCCTCTCTATTCCAAGCTGCCTCTCTATCGCTTTGAGTCCGCCCCTCAGACCCAGTTTGCGGAGGACGTTCCTGAGATCGACATGGGGCACATCGGGTATGGCTCCTGGGAACCGTGCTCTAAGGACAGGCAGATCGAAACACGCTCCATTGAACGTCACGATCATGTCCGCAGAGCCCATGATCGCATTCAGCGAGCTGCCTGACAGGTTCTGGCCCTTGACTAGAGTGTGCATCCTCTTGCCATCGTATATGCCGACGACGGTAACAGGGGACATCAGGGATAGTCCCGTGGTTTCTATGTCTAGATAGATAGTATTACCTGAGAAATCCGATAAGCCTCTCCAAAGCTCTTTCGACGGGAGGTTGGATGCGAAGTAGCGTGAATCCCGCTCCTTGAGTCTGGCCTGTGCCTCGATTAGGGTGAGATTCATTGATTCCTTGCGGGTATCGGCGATGCCCTTTACTTCTTCTGCGGATACGAAATCCTTCCACGTGTGTATGCCCGATCTCCATAGCATGGTCTCCCTGGAAGCGCCTATGCCTTTGAGGAGAACGAAAGTATTCTCGAGCATATCGACGGGCGACTGCCTTTGGCCATATTTAAACAGCCACCCAGGTGCACAAAAATAGTCGCAAAGGTTGTTAAGATGGCCCGCGCTTGTCCTCAGACGTGCAACGCGGTTTTAGGCTTAACGATTCGATAAGGCTGTTACCAGGAGGAGCTGCGCTGCTGCCAGAATCCAAAACTCTCCTTGTATCAGATTTACACCTAGGTTGCGAAGCTGCGCTTGAATACGATGGTCTGAGCATTCCGAGGATGCAGACTCGTCGTGTAAGGGAAGATCTTTCCGGACTCATCGATAACCTGGATGTCTCCCGAATGATCATAGTGGGTGATCTGAAGCATAATTTCTCCCGCAACTTGACGCAAGAATGGCAGGATGTATCCCGTTTCGTGTCAGATCTCTCCTCTCGCCTGTCCATTCAGGTAGTGAAAGGCAACCATGACAATTACCTCGGACTTATATTGCGGGAACATTCGATTCCTCTGGTGAAGGAGCTGGAGGTCACTGGGATTCGTATACTCCACGGACATCAAGGATCATTGGACGACCGGCCGACAATCATAGGCCATTTGCACCCGTCTATCGTTCTAAGGGATTCGGCAGGGGCATCAGTTAAGGACAATTGTTTCCTTTTCAACGAAGACCTTCAGATACTAGTCCTTCCTGCTCAGAGCATACTGGCGGGAGGTGTGGATGTCGTCCGACAGTCATCGTCAGACACCATGTCTCCACTGATTGCCGAATCCGGTCTTGACGGCTTCATCCCCATCATATTCACTGGTGCCAAGGCTCTGAGGTTCCCCGAAATAGGAAAAATGAGAGAGCGGGAAGGGTTCAGATGAGTCTCTTCTTGACCTCTGCGGGTCTCTTGAGCACCTTCCAGGTCGCTCCTTCAACGGCCTTGTTTGGTATCACATAGTAGATGCCATCGTCCCCCTGGATCCTCGTCTTCCTCATGTCCACATCAACGACGGTGCCTTTGACTCCCGCCGCTTCGACCTGGAACCCTTCTCCGAAATCCTTCTCTCCCAAGAGGAATCCGCCTGCGACGAAGTCGCCAAGGACGTTGTTCATTGCGAGCCCGATAGCCAACGCGATGAACGCGATCGCGGCGCCTAGGGCAAGTGCAATCTGCGTCAGGCCTATCATCTCAAGGAATGCGACCATGATTGTGAATAGCATCAGTGCATAGATGGATTTCACAATCAGACCGCCCACCTTCTTGTCCAGAGGGGTCCTAGTGATTATTGCAGTCAGTACCTTTCGTATGATTATTATTATCATCAGAGCGACAATAAGGAATATCACCGCACCAATGACCATCACGATAGCATCAGGTATCCCGCTGACGAGCCTGTCATTCAGATTGTTCCAAATGTTCTCAAAGAACTCTATTACTCCCAGTCTTCCACCTCAGCTAGGCAACGTGATACTATCTCATAATCTTGTCTCTGTTCCAATGAGTTGAAGCGCCTCGACTGACTGGCCTGGTGACCGAGCCCGAAAAGGCTTATGTATCCGCAGACTCATCATAAGAGTCTCAGGTGCTATCGTGACCAGAGCAATCTATATCAGCGACGCTGATGTCGAGATGTCAAAGGATGTCGAGAGTCTTAGAATCGACAGGCACTTGGTAACCGATCTGTCATCTGTTCTTCCTGGTCGCAGACGAAAGATGGTCGACAGGATCGAGGAGCACGGGAGGAAGAACCCCCTCTCGATAGTGCCCATACTTCTCAAACATTACAGCGACGATAACGCCAAGGTTCGTGAGCAGGTTAAGACTAGCATTGCGCGATTGACGCAGTCTGAACCTGGTGAGTTGGCAATGGTGGAATGTCTGTTCAGCCGGGATACCATGATATCCGACACGGCCGCGAAGCTCCTTGAAGAGCGCAATTTCAACAGCATCAACTTCATAGATACATTCAGGCAGGCGAAGAACCTCGTAGTGCAGGCCAGGAAGGCGGAGGTATTCTGTCAGGATGTTGAGGATTTGATGGCCGATTCGATCGAGACCTACAAGGAGGGTCGGTTCGATCAGGCGATGACCAACATGATGATGGCAAAGGACCTTCTGGAGGACCGGTTGGAATGGCATGGCCATCTAAGAGGATACATAAAGGACGTGCTGAAGCTCACCCCGATGCTTGGACGAAGCGGTGTCCAGGTGGATTCGATCCAAGAGTCTATTCGAAACCTGTCATCGGCGTTGCAGACCAGGGAATATTCGGATGCCACAAGCCTTCTGGCGCTGCGCCGCCAGGAGACTAGGCTGTGGAAGCAGCTTTGGAGTCTCGAGGAATACATCACCAAGCGCATCAAGGCAAAACCTATCGTCGAGTTGATGGTACTCAAGGATTCCGATCGGAGTCTGCTTGATAGTTTTATAAGGGTCGCGCGGAAGGTTGATGATAACGTCCAGGATAGTAGACCTGCGGACGCCCTTAGAACGGTCGAGGATTTCATCAGGAACGAGGTATCGGCGAGCTATCTCATGAGTGATGGAAAGAGGCTTGATGCAAAGGACGAGGCCGCATGGTACACCATGTGGGCCACCGGTCTCGGTTTGCTCAAGCTGATCTCTCCGGTGATACCGAACGTTGCTGAAGAGTTCTACCAACAATATTTCAGAGATAGGGAGGGTGCTCCCAGTATCCATGCGGTGGACTGGCCAGAGCCGTTCGCCGTCCTGGGCAACCCGAAAGAGGAACCCGGACCCGCTCCATCGAAGAAGGGTGGACGAAGGAAGAAGGGATCGTCTTAACCGAGTGACGGTGCGTAGAATTTCTTGCCGTGCCTCTTCTTGTCCCATGAAATGAGCGTCTTCATCGCGCCGATTCCGACTGCGATGCACTCTGTCATGTTCTGCTCGAAGTCCAGTATCTTCTCGGTGGGATGCCAGGGGACTACATCAGAAATAGTGCAGATCGCGCCAGCCCTAAGACCGAATAAGGAGCATACGGTGAAGATCGTGCCGTTCTCCATCTCGATATTCTTCCCTTTCATCTTCTTGACATCGCCCAACCTGCTGATCATCGTCGATGTCATATAGTTCGAATGCGACATCGGCTGGATCTTACCATCTGCGATGACCTTGTTCTCGCTGTAGAATCCGTCCACGGAGAAGCATATTCCCGCATCGAATCGCACTTTCTTCCTTGTCGCGGAGTCTATGAGTGCCATGACTATCTCATGGTTTGCCAGGGCAGGGTATTCCGTCCAGGCGTAGCTTCTTGAAGTGCCATCGGCACGTATTGCCCCTGTGGCGATGACGAAATCACCTTTCTCAAGATCGTCTGCTATGCCTCCGCTAGTTCCTATCCTGATGAATGTGTGCGCGCCGAGATTCGCGAGTTCTTCGACGAGTATGGCTGTCGACGGTCCACCTATGCCTGTGGATGCGACTGTTATCGGGGTGCCATCGAGGGTCCCACCATATATCAGATATTCACGCGCTTGCCTGAGCTTTTTGCTATCCTCGAGAACAGACGCGATCTTCGGTACCCTCTCAGGTTCTCCGCAGAGGAATACATATCCTGCCACTTCTCCGGGCTCAAGGCCTGTGATCATTTGCTTGCCCAAACGGTCTACCTCCTCAGTCGAGATACGGATTAGATTAACCAGTAATTAAGATGAATGGCTCTGGAACATGGTCAGGACCATGACTGCGGGTGCAAGGTCAAGGCCGATGCTCATCTGTCTATTGTACCCTCGCAGTCTAGGGATGTTCATCTTTCCGAGCGTGAATGCAAGCATGATGAGTGTGGCGCGGTTACCGGTCATTACCGATGCCTGTTATAAGAATAATATCGGATATTTGCACTTCTTAGATAGCATTTTATCGGATGTTGATGGTTACATCTAGCGATGGCTGAGGGTTCGGATTATCTCTGGGTCGCAGTTGCACTGGGTTCGGTTCTGTTATTGATCTATTTGTATGTTGGATCAATTGAGAAAGTCCTGGTGTCGATGGGATTCACGCACGGAGAAGCATCCACCATTCTTTTCGGCACGCTGTTCATGGGGTGGATAAGCATCCCGTTGTTCCCCTATGGCGATTGGTGGGTAGGCATTAGCATAGGTGGCGCGCTGATACCACTGCTGATATGTGTCAACATACTGTGGAAGCGTAGAATTGACCTCGCTGAGTCATTCATAGGCATCACTATCGTGTCGTTCATCGCGTACAACATCACACGTGCTGAGGAGGGAGTCGGCATTGTGGCGGAGGTCCCCATGGCATTTGCGCCTGCTCTTGCGGCTGGATTGTATTCTCTATCGGTATTCTGGATGGATGTTCGGAAAGCCGCGCCTCTCGCTTACGTGTCCGGGATAATTGGGACATTGGTTGGAGCAGATGTGTTCCACTTGGGAGAGGCTCTGGCATTCGAAGCGCCATCAGATGGTTTCGCAATGCTCAGCATCGGCGGTGCGAACATATTCGATATGGTATACCTTACTGGAATTGCATCTGTGATCGTGGCTCTCATCCTCACGTGGACTAGACATCAGCATAAGAAGCGTGGCTACCAATATCTGTCTGATGAGTTACCCACGGGATATGGTCCAGTCTCTGGGCAAGAGCGTGTAGCTCCAAAACAGTCAGTGCTTGTGAAACGAGGACGGATCGAGTGAATCAAAGAGTCATCCGTTCATGATTTGTCTACTCTTCTCATCCATGCCGACAGAGCACCTATGGATGCAAGTCCTAGAATGAATACTATGAAGAACGAATATGATGGGTCGTTGAAGTGATCCGAAACGATTCCGCAGAGATAGACAATGGCGGCGCCACCGCCGAGCTGGAATCCGAAGAGCAATCCAAATGCGGTGCCTCTTTCCTCCTGTCGTGTCGCCTTTGATATGAGCGAGAATAGTGCGGGGTAAGTTATGAAGAGCATCGCTCCAAACAGGACAAGAACCGGTGCGATTGTAATCCAAGTGGAAAGGAATGGAAGCGCCAGCACGCAAATTGACGAGACCGCATATCCGTAGATGAGCAGCTTCTCCCTTCCGAAGCGATTGCTCAATCGTCCGAAATAATACGAAGACACTGTCCCAATTCCGATCCAGATGGCAAACACCAGATCTGCATCTCCGACGCTCCACCCGTGCAATTCAGTGAGGTTGAGTGGTCCAAAATAGCTCGTGACTTGGTAAAGCGCCCCGCCTGCGGCTATTGGAATCGCCATTATACCTATCCTTGTGAATGTATTCTTGAATGAGGTCTCAACTCCGCGGACACTCTCAGTCTTGAGTGGTTTCTCGTTCCGCGTGAGTATGATGCCTGCAATCATTGCTATTATGTTGAGAACTGCCCAGATAATGCACGGTGTCCTCCATCCGTAGATCTCTCCTAGGAACCCTGATGATCCGAAAGCGAGGATGACTCCTAGGTTTCCAACGCCGCTCTGAATGCCAAGAGCAGTATCAAGGAATGAGCCTTCATATCTCTTCGTTATCCAGCTGATTCCAATCGGATGGTAGAAACTTGCTCCCACCCTCATTGAGATCACTGCGACGAATAAGCCCAAGAAATTTGATGCAAGGGGGATGAGGATGAACGACACTGCCATGAGTCCTGCGCCAAGCTCCAATAGATATCTCGAGAATATCCTGTCCGCAGCTTTGCCGACTACGAGTTGAATGACGACCGTGATCAGAAGACCGAACCCGAGGAGGCCAATCTCCGAGTACGAAAGGTCCATCTCCTTAACGAGTATCGGCAATATCGCAACCAATGCCAGGAGTGCACCATCATTGCACGCGTGATGATAACTTATCACCCATAGCAGTCTCTTATCACTTGACATCTCAGGTTTCTCTTGAGTGAATCGCACTCCGGTTTATGTCACTTTGCTGAAAATGATTGATCGATGAGAACCTGATTGATTGTAGAATCATTCGTTCTATCTGATCGTGATGTCCCATGAATATGTGGGAAGAGCGATGATCGTGTATCAAGTTGTATTAAGAAAATAAGGAATTAAAGGAGAAGAAGTTTAATGAGATTTGATCCAAGGATAGAATCCAAGGACCTTCCATCGCTGCGGAACTCACCTTGTCCTGCTAGCTCGAATTTCCTTGCCTCTGGGCTCTGCTTTCTTGGTCTTGCCAGATTTGCTGGATTTCTTCTTTGCAGGCATTTAATGAACCCTCCTGACGGAAGCACATCTCATAAGAAAAATTACTTCTTCTTCTTTTTCTTAACAGCCTTCTTCGCGACTTTCTTCGCGGGCTTCTTCACTGCTTTCTTTTTCGTCTTCTTTCCACACTTTGCGCACGACATAGGTATTTTTCCTCCTATCGCGTTAATTGATGCATCTTCCCCATCAAGCACCTGTTACCGTCAGGTTTTGCTCAACTTTCATGATGCATCTCTGAATATGTAAACGCGTTATGTATAATAATACTCTTTTGATTCTCTTTCGCATTTTGATAACGAGGGAACTTCGTTCTTGCATCTTCCTTCTTCATGACGACAATCGATAAGCACGAATTCAATGTGAATACTAGGCTTTCACAGTGTGCAAACGTTTTTTAGACTACTTACACATACATTAGATGCGCAAGGGGTCGTTGAGTCATTGGCTGAAAGCAATGATACGAAGAAATTGAAGATATGCTTGGTCGGTGATGTTGGTGTCGGCAAGACAAGCATGATCCGAAGATACGTGCTCGATGTCTTCGACGACAAGTACATTGCCACGATTGGGACGAAGGTCACAAAGAAAGAGATCGAGGCAAAGAACGCGAAGACCGGAGAGACGCAGAAGATCGTCCTTTTGATATGGGACATCATGGGTCAACCGAGTTTTCGAGAAGTCTTGCGCGAGGCCTACTTCTACGGCGCGGAAGGTGCACTGGCTGTCTGTGACCTAACAAGCAAGGAGAGTCTCGGCGAGCTGCGATATTGGATCAAGGCTATGACATCGACTACTGGTAAGGTACCAATTGTATTCCTCGGGAACAAATACGATTTGAAGGACGATGTCCGAATCGATTCCAAGGACCTTGAGGTCTTTGCGATGAAACATGGTGCTCCTGCATTGTTGACATCTGCTAAGACCGGATACAACGTCGAGAATGCTTTTGCCACCCTTGTCGATATGATACTCAATCCGGAATGAACCTTCGGTTGCCTGAGGTCAGTGTCATCAAGATTATCATCCTTTGAGTTTGAAGGGGTAGATGCGGATGGTTGCACGAAAGGCAGATGCGATATTCTACAATGGCAGAGTGTATAGCCTCGATCCCGAGGTTAGAGTCGCAAAGGCGATTGCTGTGGCCGATGGACGTATCATAGCTGTAGGGACGGATGCTGAGATCAAGAATTCCGCTCCACGTGGTTGTGACAAGTATGATCTCGGTGGAAAAATAGTGATACCTGGCTTCATCGATTCACACACCCATTTCGTGAACATGGGCATTGATTCCATGAATGTCGATCTCTTCGGCTGCAAATCCCTGGAAGATGCGATGTCTCGAATGAAATCCGGTGCGAAGAAGACGCCCGAAGGCGAATGGGTGCTGGGCGCTGGATGGATGGAGAGTCGATGGGACCAGGGAAAATTCATCACCAAAGATGACCTAGACTCCTGCTGTCCGAATCATCCCGCAGTTGCACATCGCATATGCGGTCATCTGTCGGCAGTCAACTCGAAGGCGATATCCGTCTTGGGACTCAATGGTGACATGCCAGGAGTCGAAAAGAGTTCGTCGGGTGTGATGACTGGCGTGCTCAAAGAATCGGCGGTAGCATTTGTCCGAGAATCCACTGCTCCAGATGCAAACCGGAAGATGAAGGGCTTGGCCGCTGCTACGAGAAAGGCGCATTCCCTTGGTGTTACCTCGGTCCAAGACAATGGTGAAGCCGAGCATCTCTCAGTCTACCAGACAGCTGAGAAATCAGGAAAGCTTGGAGTTCGTGTATGGTTCAATGTGCCGTACCCTAATCTAGATGCTATGCGAAGCTTGAATTTGTCTTCCGGACTCGGTTCGGAGAGACTGAAGATCGGAGGACTGAAGATATTCTGCGATGGTGCATTGGGTGCCCGGACCGCGTCGCTATCTGAGGCATACAATGATGATCCGAAGAACACTGGCATGTTCGTGCATCCTGTGGACCAACTTGATGATATGATTCACAAAGCCAATGATGCGTCCATACAGTTGGTCGTGCACGCGATAGGGGACAAAGGCATCGAGACTGTGATAAATTCAATGGATGATGCACTCAAGTGCACTCCGCGGAAGAACCATCGACATAGGATAGAACACTTGGAGCTACCAACAGCGAATCATCTCAAAAAGATGAGGTCACTGGGGATCATCGCGTCAATGCAGCCGAACTTCGTGGGCGAGTGGGGTGGAATCAACGGCATGTATTATGAGCGTCTGGGTCCAGAGCGAGCTATACTGAACAACCCTTTCAAGGAGGTTCTGAAGTCGCGAGTGAAAATGGTCTTCGGATCAGATTGCATGCCATTCTCCCCACTGTATGGGTTGGTATCTGCAGTCAATGCGCCTCATGATTCCCAGAGGATCACAGCTGAAGAGGCGACTGCCGCATACACGAGAGATGCTGCTTATGCATCCTTCGAGGAGAATGTGAAGGGGACCATATCCGAGGGCAAGTTTGCGGATTTCATTGTCCTCTCAGGAGATCCCTTCAGCGATCCATCTCTCGTTCGCGACGTGTCCGTATTGAAGACGATAATGGACGGTGAAGTTGTTTATGACAGCACAAGGGTCAGGAAGAAGCACTCCTAAGGACAGTCCTGAGATTGTCCAGACATCTGATGCGCCAGAACCCGTCGGACCATACTCTCAAGCAGTGATGTCTGGAGACCTGATATTCTGCTCCGGCCAGCTCGGCATCGACCCTGTCAGCGGGGAGATCGTTCAGGGCGATGTTGCGGATCAGGCTCGCCGAGTTCTTCAGAACCTCTCTGAGATACTGAAGGCATCAGGATCGAGAGTCGCAGACGTGCTGAAGGTCACGATCTATATAAGAGACATCAAAAATTTCGCCCTGGTCAACAGAGTGTACGCGGACTTCTTTGGCGAGTACAGACCTTCACGTTCAGTGGTAGAGGTCTCGGGTCTACCGAAGAATGCCTTGATCGAGATAGACCTCATTGCGAAACGATGAATGCAGCGTTTCGATTCGTCATTCCGTCGGGCTAATTCCTTTGTCCGAGAATATTTAAGTAGCTGGTTATTGTACTGAGATGGGGAGCTGGAAGAGCATTTTGGTTGAGGAATGATGATGGAGGTGGATGTATGAAGACATTGATTCTCGGTGCTTCTGGGCAGATTGGCGCTTATACTGTGCAGGACCTCGTTGAGATGTGTGGCGTTAAAGATGTCATAGCATCTAGTTTGAGATTGGGCGATGTCAAGAACGCCATGACGGCTCTGAAACTGGACAAGAAGGTCCAGATGATCGAACTCAACGCGTACGATGTCGATAATGTTGTCAAGGTCATAAAGAAAGAGAAGGTCGATGCGGTCGTCAACTGCGCCTGGTATCAGACCAATCTGGCAGCGATGGATGCATGCCTGAAGGGTGGAGCATCCTATACAGACCTCGGAGGTTTCTTTGACACTTGCCTGAAGCAGCTCAAACTGCACAAGAAGTGGAAGGACGCGGGAATAAATGCGACCATAGGCCTTGGAAGCACCCCTGGAATGACGAACGTGGCAGGCGCGGCCGGAGCTAAACGCTTGGACAGGATCGATTCGATCGATATCGTATGCGCTTGGGGGAACACCCTTCCGGTAAAAGAAGCTGGATGGCCAGGGTACTCGATTCGCACGGTTCTTGACGAGTTCACACAGCAATCAGTGCAATGGATAGGGAACAAGTATCAGAAGCAGGAGATTCTGGGTGGCGAGAAGGAAGTTATGATGCCAGACCCTATCGGCAAGATCAAGACCTACTATGTCAAGCATTCGGAACCTGCAACGATGGGCAAATACCTGAAGGCGAAGAACGTGACGTTCAGAATCGGGTTTCCGCCGAACGACATGAGCACATTTCAGACGCTGCGTGCATTAGGATTCGCCGATGAGACTCCTCTCGACGTGTCAGGATGCAGCATATCTCCACTTGATTTCTTGACTGGCATGCATCAGAGGGGGATAGAGCAGGGCCGCACCGCCATTCCCAAAGATGAGTACGAATACGATATATTCAGAATTGATTGTTCAGGCGAGAAGGATGGCATGCCATCGACCGTGACTTATTCGATAGTGACCTGGAACGACCCTGCGAGGGGCATATCCTCGGCAAGAGACACGGCAGTCCCACCCGCGATAGTCTCGCTCTGGCAGATGAAACGAAAGATAAAGGCGGCAGGGGTATTCCCTGCAGAGGCAACGGTGGATCCCGAGGCATTCTTTGTGGAGCTCGGAAAGAGGAAGATCAAGGTTGAGGAGAGGATAACGACCTCAACCAAGTACTACTGACCTGCTCCTTGAACGGGACAAACCACTTCCCTAACCTTTCTTCTCATTCTTGGTATCTGTTTTCCCCCCTTTCGCTATTTCATCGTTGTTCACGAGCCCTAAAGCCCTAGCGATTGCGACGGTGTAATCCTCAACTTCGATATCAACCTCTGATCTTTCCACAGGTATCTTGTCCTGAACCGCGCATCGCATATGTATCTGGCATTTGGGACAGAATAAGAGCATCTTGTCTGCTCCAGTCTTCTTAGCCTCGATCATTCTCTCGATCTGCATCTTCTTGATGTTGCTGTTGCAGTTAGACCATCCACTCACTCCGCAGCATATGGCCTTGTCTTTCGTGTTCGGCATTTCGATGAAGTCGCATCCCTGGAACACAGTTGCGAGATCTCTTGGCGAATCATAAATTCCTGAATGTCTGCCGAGACGACACGAGTCGTGGTAAGTGAACCTGAACTTCTCCTTCTGCTCTTGATCCACCTTCAATGTTCCTGTCTCGATCAGCTCCTTCAAGTAGTCTGATATGTGCTGGACCTCGAATCCAAGCTCATCAACGAAGTCTCGATAGTCCATGTTGAATGTCCTGTAGCATTCAGGGCAAGTGAACACCACCTTCTTGGCGCCAGACTTCTTTATCAAGTCGAGATTGAAATCCATCAGTTTCTCGAATTCATCCTGCTCACCGACCCAATTGAGGTCATGGCCGCAGCATTTCTCATCGTTGCTTACCACGGGAACGACACCTGCTCGATTCATCAGCATGATGGCTGATTCGCATATCTTGGTCAGTGCCAGACCTTCCCTGTCCCGGAATATCGCATCATAATGCGGCAAGCATCCGACAAAGTAGAATACGTCACCCTTATCTGCGACCTTCATGTCGTCTTTAATCCATTTCAACCTATTCTGCTTCAGGTCTGAGGATGCCATGATCCTCTGCACTGCGTGGATCAGACCTCCTTGAGAACATAGCGGGGCAGCACCGAAATGGAGTGCCTCCTCCCGCATGCCCCTTATGAACCCCGAATAATCCACTTTGTATGGGCACATCGCATTGCATTGCTCGCATGTTACGCATGTCCAGATGTCCTTATCATGTGCGATGTTCTCGACGATACCTTCCATCGCTTTCAGGACTATCGTCCGCGGGGCGAATTCACTATCGTACTTGGGTATGGGGCAGACGGTGGTGCATTTACCGCATTCAACACAGTCAAATGCGCCAGTATCTTCTATAAGCTGCTTGATCGAGGTGGCGGTCTGTTCCTTGGACCTCTTTTCCTTTCCTTTCTTCTTCTGTATGGGAAGTGGCCCCAAGCTTCGCACCTCTTCCGTGAAATCACTCATAGATTTGGCGAACCTGTATCGTTCAGATGCATTGATCCATTCGGTCCGCAACCTTCGTGAATCCAGGCCTAGGATGTCCATGAGGTCCTTGAAGGCATCCACTCTCTCCTGGGCTCTCTTATTGCCCGATACGTAATGGCAATTATCGATGAGACATCCTATGATGATGACGCCGTCAGCTCCATGTTCGAAAGCGTCCATGATGATTGATGGCTCGACGCTTCCGCTGCACATCACTCTCACTATTCTGACATTTGGTGGATAATCTATCTTATTGACGCCCGCAAGGTTTGCTGATGGGTACCCGCACCATGTGCATGTGAAAGCGATTATCTTCGGCTCGAACCCTGATTCGTTCATGTCAGGGCGCCTCCTCGATAATCGCTCGTATCTGCGCCTGGACCTGATCCCTCATGAAATTGTAGACGGTTATTGCTTTGTTGCAGCAGACCACAGCGCAGGTCCCGCATCCTTCACACCGTATCTCGTCCACTTTGGATATGAGAATGCCCTTTTCGGGGTCTTCCGTCACTTTGATCGCGTCGTACTCGCAGATGTCTTCGCACCTGCCACAGCCCCTGCACCTGGATTCGTCGACGAATGCGACTATGCGCGGGAACCGCACCTTTCCCTCTTTCATGATACCTATGGCACTTGCAGCAGCTGTCCGTGCATCTTCTATTGAGTATCGGATTCCCTTGGGGCCTTGGGCAGTACCTGCTACATATATCCCTCTTCTGAACTCCGATGGAAACATCGGATTGATATCCTTCATGAACTTGTCTATGTCCATCTGGATGTGAAGCAGCTTGGCTATCCTGTCGCTGTCGTCTGATGGTTCCTGACCTACCGCCAGTACCACCAAATCGGACTCGATGTTGAGCAATGTGTCCATGTCTGTATCGAGGGCTCTCACAAACATCTTATCCCTGTCGACCACAACCTCGGCGACTCGCCCACGTACGAAGTTGATCCCTTCGACCCTTGCATCTTCGTAAAATTCCTCAAAACCTCTGTATGGTCCGCGGAGGTCGATGTAATGTACATAGACATCAGCATCTGGATTGAGTTTCTTTATCTCCCTCGCCTGACCGATGGCATACGTACAACAGACGAGCGAGCAATGCAGATTCCCCTTCACCTTGTCGCGTGAACCTACGCATTGGACGAAATTGACCGTCTTTGGGTTCTTACCATCCGATGGTCTCTTCAGACCGCCCCCTAGCTCGCGTTGCTTGACTATCAGTTGCTCCAACTCTGTTGTTGTGATCACGTTCGGCGTCTCATAGTGCAATTCGGGAATTCTTGTCGGATCGAAAGTCTTGCTTCCAGTAGCGACGATTATTGTCCCGACATCGAATTCCCTGTGCCCACCTGGTGTCTTCACCTTGACATGTCTATTACCGAAGCCACCGGTCATGTCTTCGACATTTGAGTTCAGCAGGACTTCGATGTCCTTGTTCTGAAGGACGTCTTCTATCTTGGGAGTGAACACGCATTCCTTGCAGTATTGCATGCAGCAGATGCCACAGTTGTGGGTGGGGAAGGTCATGCTCAGTTTGTATGCCCTGCCACCAAGCTCGTTGCTCCTTTCGACGATAAACACCTTGAACCCGCTAGATGCGATATCGAGAGCAGCGGCCATGCCCGTGACACCTCCGCCTATCACCAGGGTGGATCCAAGGATGGGGACATCGATATCCTCCAGGGGCATCAGCTTCTCTACCTTTGCCAATGCGCCTAGCAATAGGCTCTTGGCCTTGCCAGTTGCCTGTTTCATATCCGCATGTACCCATGCGCATTGTTCGCGAATGTTGACCATATCAAAGAGATACTTGTTCATACCTTCGGCTTCTAGGAATCTGCTGATTATGAGCCCTTGGATGTTGGGGGAACATGCCGCAACGGCAACCTTGTCGAACCCTTTGTTCGCATATTCGTCCCTCAGGAATTGCTGCCCTTCTCTGGAACATAGCGATTCGTGGATGCCAACGGTCACGACCTCTGGAAGTCCCTTGATTGCGGAAGCGATCGCTTCAAGGTCGATCTTCTTGGATATCTCTCCCTTGCATCCGCAGAGGAAGACCGCGATGCCTTTCCTCTGGCCTACATTATCCGTCTCTGAGTCATTCATAATCCGTCCTCCAGAGTATCGATAGTGAGGTCAGCAGGATACGAACTCTACACCCTGCTCGAGTTTTGCACGTCTCATCGCATTATAGACGCCATCGAGCACGCAAGCCTCTGTCACATATCCATAGAAATCCCCTCGATCAAAGACTGCAATAGTCGAGACCTGGGAATTGGCCATGGCTTTGGCGACCCACCTGATGTCGAGAGAGAGATTGGTCAATATGACCAATGGTTTCGACATGATATCCTTCACCTTCACCTTGGACGGATCCTCTCCCTCGGCGAGCACCTTGGATATTATGTCCTTCTTCGTGATGATGCCGTAGGCATCGCTCTTGTTCTTTCTCGGGACTAGGAGTGAATAGTTGTTGAGTTCGATCATTCGTTCAATCGCATTCTTGATCGTTGAGTTCATGTCGATCGTCGGCATCTCGAAAGTCTTTACGATATCTCTGAGGATCAATCTCTCTGAGGCCATCAATTCACCTCCTTCGTTGATTGTTCATGAATGCCTCCGACGGCTGCCTTGAGTAAATCGACATCTGATACAAATCCAACGAAGTTATCGCGATCGAAGACAGCAAGTTTCGACACATGTTCATCGGCCATCTTCTTGGCGATCCATCGTATGTCCAAGTCGAGATTATTGGTCACGACCAGAGGTTTCCTGACGATATCTGTTATGGGCACTTCAGAAAGGTCATTCCCCTCCGCGACGGCCTTCTCGACGATGTCTCTTCGTGTTACGATTCCATATGCATCATCGATACCCGTTCTATCCACAAGCAAGAAGTCAGTCTTGTTCTCCATCATCGCAATCAGTGCATCTGCGGCGGTCGAACCCACAGATATCTTCACCGGCATCGTGCCCTTGACAACGTCTCTAAGCTCCATTCCCTCAACTCCCCCCATAAGCGTATCACTCTGTTATTGTTTAGACCATATAAGTAAGTTCTCGGGGTTGTCGAGCCAATGGATACAGTGTTATCTGGTTGACGAAGTACAATAATAATGTTCCAAAGCAATCAAGAGGCTGATGAAAGGGTCTCTGGGTCCACTTTTCAACCCGCGGTCGATCGCCTTGATAGGCGCCTCTGCCAGCACGGGCAAGATCGGCAATGTGGTCCTTAAGAATCTCCTGAATTCCTCCTTCAAGGTATATCCGGTCAATCCAAAGGAGGATGAGATCCTTGGCGTGCGCTGCTACCCATCCGTATCCTCGATTCCTGATGAGATCGATCTCGCACTTATTGCATTGCCAGCGATGCTATCCCTTCGTGCCGTTGAGGACTGCGTGCAGAAAGGAGTGAGGATCGTGATTGTGACATCCTCAGGATTTGCGGAGAGCGGGCAGGATGGAAAGATTCTTCAGGATGGATTGAAGGAGCTTATCGGAGTCAGTGGGACGAGAATCCTGGGTCCGAACACCATGGGGTTGATAATCCCATCTCACGGTCTTGACACATTATTCATCCCTGTGGCGAAGAGTCATAGACCTCCCGTGGGTTCGATCGCATTCATCTCCCAGAGCGGGGCAGTGGCCATCTCATTCCTCGAGAAGGCAGAATCATTCGGAATGGGCATCTCTGCATGTATCTGTCTCGGAAACAGGGTTGATATCGATGAGAATGAATTGCTGGAATTCTTTGCCGACGACCCCAATACCGACTGCATAGCCCTATATCTCGAATCATTTGCTGACGGTAGGAGCTTCGTTGACATCGCTAGAAGGATTTCAAGAATAAAGCCTGTAGTGGTTCTGAAATCCGGTCGTACGATTTCTGGCTCCAGGGCCGCCAGTTCCCACACTGGCGCACTAGCCGCGGATTCTGATGAGCTCGTGGCAGGAGCGCTCAGGCAAGCAGGCGTCATAAGGGTCTATGATGATGAGGAATTGGTGGATGTTGCGAGGGTTCTCGCATACAGAGGGAAGATCGATGGAGCCAGGGTCTGCGTCGTGGCGAGCGCGGGTGGTTTCGGCGTCATGGCATCGGATTTTGTGGAATCGAAGGAACATGGAGTCGGAATGATCATGGCTGATCTGTCGGAAGAGACACGTGTTCACTTGTCCAGGACTATGCCGGTCTTCTCGTCTGTTAACAATCCGGTAGATCTGACCGCAGAGGTCACGGATGTCATGTACGAACAAGTATTGGAGACGCTTCAGATGGATTCCGGAATCGATGTAATAATGATGTCATTGGAACTGCAACCACCTCATGTGACGCAAGGATTGGTCGATGTTGCGATTCGAAGGTCGTCTGAAGGCAGGATTCCGATTATTATCAGCGCATTTGGGGGAAGCAAGACCCAGGAAACCCTTCGAGCGCTTGAACGTCGGAAGATTCCTTCATATCCAACGATATGGCGGGCCATAAGGGCTATAGCTGCTCTGCATGAGCGTGGCAACTACTTGATGAAACAGAAATAAACATCCAGGAAAGCCCTGCTGCGACGGCACTTTATGCAGTCGACGCGGAGTCCTCGATCTCTGATTTTTGAGAGGTTTGCGCTTATCCACCGATTCTGAATACCTTCGTGCCACACTTCGGGCATGTACCCTTCGTAGCAGGTTTGTCGTTCTTGAGCTTGACTTTCTTGGCATCCTTCATCTCGACGGACTTCTTGCACTTGACGCAGTAGGCCTTAACCAAAGTTGCCACCACTCCTATATCGACTAGTGTTAATATATAGTCTTTTGTATGATTTCCAGATTGGCAACGCCGCCCCTCCGATTCACCTATCTGGCATAGGGAAATTGTCCATTCGCATCTGAAAAGGTAGATATATCTCATCTGCACGATGCAGGTTGTGGGAAGGGATGCCCTTAGGCGACATAGACAGTGGTCAATCAGGCGCTGCAAAAGACGGAGACCCTGATTCACATGGATTGATGTATTCCAACCAGGTCGCCGTCAATTTCGGGAGGGGCATGGCCGATCCATTCGTGCCTGCGCTCGCAATCCATCTCAGTGCCACTCCTGCGCAGCTTGGCTGGCTTCAGGCATTCGTGAACCTTTTCCCTGCAGTCATGCAGGTTCCCTGGGGGAAGCTGAGCGATTTCCTGGGCAGGCGTGTTCCATTTCTCGTCGTTGGGGGGGTCCTCTCATTCTCCATGTATTTCTTCATGCTCGGGGTCGTAAACGCATCTCAACTCATATTCCTCGTTGCCATCCAGATGTTCATCGGATCGATGATGATCCCAACATGGTCTGCATTGGTCGGGGACATGACCACGCCTCGCAATCGGGGTTCGATAATGAGTAGGTTCTTCGCGATTTCCTCCCTCGCGAGTCTCGCAGCGACACTCGTGGCTGGCGCCATGATGCCCGAGGGGGGTGGCTCGGTCTTGAGCATATATGCAATACCGTTCCTGATTGCTGGCGGAAGCGGCATCATTGGCTCTATTGTTCTTTTTCAGCTGAGAGAAAGCAAGAGGAGGTTGTACGCTTCACCAAAGACGATATTCTCATTCAGCCTACGTTCGTTCATATTCATATCAGACCTCACAGAGAACATCTATTTCAGGAACCTCGTGACCCTACAGTGCGTCTTTAATTTCATAATGTCGCTCATCTGGCCCCTTCTATATCTGACATACATTGACGTCCTTGGCGCAACACTCTTCGATATCGCATTGATGACGGTAATCTCGACTGGCTCAGCTCTTTTCTTCCAGACCAGGGTTGGCCGATGGTTGGATCTGACTGGTCCAATGCCTCATATCCTGATTTCCAGGTTCGCGTTCATCTCGGTTCCCATTGTCTATGCCCTGGCAACGCAAATGTGGCACATTTATGTGATAAATGCAGCTCTCGGATTTGCCACCGCGATGTCAAATGTCGCGTTCTTTGCTTACATATTAGATGTCGCCCCTGAGGGGAAGAAGGGCGAATATTTCGCTGTATACAATACGATGATAGGACTCGTGACGTTCGCTGGATCCATTATTGGCGGATACCTTGCGTTGTTCTTTCTCGACATCTATCTTCAGAATCTGGTAATCGCACTGGGTGCGGTCTATGCCATCTCAGCTTTTGGCAGAGGAATATGTGCAGTCTGGTTCTTCAAACTCAAGGATCCCGTAAAATACCCATTCACTCTCAGACGACTGGCGGGAGAATGGTTCAGGGGTCTGAAGAATGGTGATAGAAGGCCACTATAGAAGAGGTAATGATCGAAATGGATATGCAATCCCTGCTCCAAGGTCGAACGGTTTATACGCTAAAGGTAAAAGGTTTGTTGCCTAATCGTTTCGCTTGCCGGCGATATAGGCCTTGAGCGCAGCTCGCTGTGCTCTGGGGACTTGCAAGAGCTGCGTCTGCAGCTGCACTTGCTTGACTGTTGTCCAGACTCCTATCGGTCGCACTTTTAACACCTCCAAGAACTTAGGATCGTTCGGTCCTGCATCCCTGTTAGACGGAACTATCCCTAGCATGGATCACACAAGAGTCCACTATCTCGGGGGGATGAATCCATTATTGTGGACTTGTTTGCGTGCATGCTATCGATACTCCCTACATCGATGCGATATATGATGCTTTCCTCGTTACTAAGGATTACATAATGGATATATTATAAAAGCAAACAAATAGATGAATTTCGTAACGAAATGCCGTTCTTAGGGGCGGAATTTCAGGACGCTGGATGTCGCACGAAAATGTGTGTAGAAATATAATATTAATTGTAATTATATTGCAACATATATATGCAATAAATCAAAGCTTCACGCACCGATTTCGTATCTCCTCTGTATAATCTCGTCAATGATGACTTCGCTTCAACGACGAGCTGCTCACATCCCGCTTATCAGGATTATGAGTGCAATAGCTGCAAAAGATGCCATGAGCATGATGAATAGGAATTGCAGTGCTCGTCGATCGATCATTCCATTCATGTCATCTGCAGATTCGGCCTTAATCCTTTCTCATGGAGTCTCTGCAAGACCTAGCAACCTGCAAATATGGGTTAATGCGATTCCGCCCGCATGCCAATAGACGATCTAATGTCAATCACGAGCAAGGAGCGTATTCTGCTCTACCTTTCTGAATTCAATCATATGGATGACCGATATGAACTGCCGGGAGATCTGATTCAGGAGACTATTTCATTCTGTACGGGTATCCAGAGGAAGCACCTTTCGAAGTATCTCAAGGACCTGATTTCCGATCTCCTTGTAGTCGAGAGGAAGGCTCATATCCAGGGCATGAAGCAGAGGATGAATGGATACTACCTCACTCGGAATGGCTATGTGAAATCAGACATTCTTCGCTCCAGGCTGGGCGAGGTCATCGTAGATGTCATTGATGGTGGCAAGACAAAGCGGATGAGACTATCTGAGATCGATGATTGCACTCCAATCCACATAACATACTGCGACATCGTGAGGGAAGCAATCCAGAATGGAGATCTGGACATGGCCGATCTCAGACGCATAGAATCAAAGAAGAGAGCTGCACTGGAGAGCAAGGAACAGACCACGGAGACCTATAGCAGGGCATTGAGAACCGCATGGCGCGATGGGCGGGTCACGGCGACTGAGAGGTTCTTGATTGAGGAGTTGCGGAAGCACCTGAAAGTCACTGATGAACAGCACAAGATGCTGGAAACGGAGATATTGAAGCAACTGGCTCAGGACAGGATGGAATTCTTTCGCATATACAGGGGCGTGCTCGAGATTGCGCTGGCCGATGGAGTTCTGTCTGGTCCTGAGGTCGAAATAATCGAGAATCTGAGGAAGACCTTCATGATATCTCGACAAGAGCATGATGAATTGCTCATAGAGGTCGAAACGGTCGTGTGCGGCCCCTCTCCCTGCCTGAGCGACAAGGACCACCTCTCCTACTGAGAATCATCACAGGTTGATTCCCGCTTTCGCGGAACCCGATATTCCCTCCGAGAACGCAAAGGCCATCCTCGGGGTATTATGGAAATAGCCGACCTTCCCGGACCTGCTTACCATTATCAAGCCTCCCAGACCTCCCACCCTCGCCTTGAGGATGTTGATGGCCTTTTCTGAGGCTGCCCTCGGGTCGTCGTTAGCTGCAAGGATATCTATCGCTGTCTTCGCGAGAACGACTGCCATGATCTTTTCTCCCCAGCCAGTGCTCGACGCGGCTCCAAGAGTATCGTCTGCGTATGCCCCGCTCCCAATAATCGGTGAATCTCCTATCCTTCCGACCATCTTTCTCGAGGTACCTCCAGTGGATGTTGCACATGCCAAATGTCCTTCGATGTCCATGGCGCATGCGCCCACGGTATCAATGCCTGAAAAGACTTGTCTAGTCCTGAGCACTCTCGTCCTGAGGAACTCTCTATAATCCTCGAGTTCCCGTCCTACCAGAAGTTCCTCCTCAGCGCATTCCGCAAAACCGCATTTCATCGCGAAACCAAAAGCCCCTTCTCCTGCTAGCATTGAGAATTGTGTTGTATCAAGCAACTTCCGAGCGACATGGACTGGGTTTTTGATGTTTCTTATTGCTGCTACAGCCCCCGACCTTAGAGTGGACCCATCCATTATGATCGCGTCCATCTCCACTTTTCCAGCCTGGTTCAGGACGGACCCGACACCCGCATCGAATGTGGGGTCATCCTCCATGAATGCAACGGCGGCTTCGACAGCGTCCAGTGCGGTGCCACCTCTTGATAACACGTCATATCCCAACTCTGAAGCCTTCCTGCATCCAGATATGTGATCGTCGACGAGTGCATCCGGGATGTCCCATGCACCACCGTGGACTATTATTGACGGCTTCATGTTTCGGGGAATCTCATTTCTCTCCACTTATAGCTACACATTCAACTTGAAAATCCTGTCATGAGGTCTCACGCGGTCTTTGACTTTTATCCCTGCTGATTGACCGGCGTTTACCATCGTGACGGGCTTTCTGTCGATTTCCATAGATTCTATCTTCTGCTCAAAATCGGTGGTCGATCCCTTTATGCGGATCACTTCGCCTATTGAAAGGTTGCCCGAAGTAATCTCTACCGCAGCCACGCTGGGCTTGGCGAAGAATATGGTCACTTTCCCGATTTCAATCTCTTCTGCCATGATCCCCCTCTCCGTGTGAATCTTTGTACGAATATTTAGGTTGTTTGTACTCCAAGCCCACGTATAGAGACTGAATTTGCGATGGATTCATCAAGTGTGCCAGAGGGAATGGAAACCGAGTTGACGATGTTGAAAAAATGCCATGCTCTTCACGAAAGTTATAATAGGCGGGAGTGTTTCACTCAATAAGACCTAAGGGACCGTCTGGGGATGCGTGATGGGGAATACTGATAAGGTCAAGCGGAAGCCTGTGGTGAAGCGTGGGGCGACTCCTCCCAGGTTCGCAGGGGAGATGCTTAGCGTAGTCTCCGATGTCATGTCTGTCGAGCATCTCGATTCCGTTCTTCAGAAGATCGTATCAACCGTTGCTGATCTATTCTCCATTCGGGCGTTGTTCATATCCGTATTAGATGAGAATGAGCAAGTCTTCAGGATTAGGGCAACTCACGGTTATGACGATGCAAAGGTAGAGAAGATAAAGAAGATAACTCACAGCCTCGAAAGGATGAAGAAGGATTTGGATGAGAAGCACAAGATACTCGACGGTGTCTATTTCATCCAGCCAGGCCCCGAGGAATTTGTAAAATCCGACGAACCCTTCTACTTCAATATCCAGGATATCACAAAGCCAAGGACTGGTCCAGATGAATGGCACGAACTGGACTATCTCAAACTGGTGTTCACTGACAAAGACGGCTCACCCAAAGGATACATCGAGATTGTCGAACCGTTATCAAAGAACGTATTCGATAAGGAGACCCTCGAAGCGATGCAGATATTCTCGCAGCTCGCTGGAGTTGCAATCGAGAATGCCAAGATGTTCCAGGATCAGGTGGAGATCGCCAAGCGGTCCAGGTTCTTGGCGGATATAATCGCTCACGACATCAACAATTTCAACCAAGCGGTGACCAGCTATCTGGCGATGGCGCAGAACGAGGAATCCATCCCTGATCGGGCAAGGAAATATCTCGACCGTGCATCTTCATCTGCGTGGTCCATCAGTGAGCTGATCCAGAGGGCCAGCAAACTCACGCGGATAGAAGAGGAAGGCGCCAGGAACATGGGTCCTGTAGATCTCGGTGAGGTCTTGAAGGAGAGCTCATCTGAAATACTCCGCGAGCCCTTCGAATCAAAGGTGGCAATCAATCTCGCCTTGGGCAATCATCGGTACTTCGTCCAAGGCAACGAACTCGCGAAAGAGATTTTCGTGAACTTATTGCGCAATGCAGTAGAATACGATCCGCACGAGGATTTGAAAGTAGACGTGAGCATAGGCGAGTTCTTCGTGGATTACAGGAGATACTGGTGCGTTTCGATTGCCGATAACGGCATCGGGATACCGGATTCGAAGAAGAACCTGGTTTTCGGCAGGTTCAATCCCGAAGATGACAGTCAGCCTGCTAGCGGCCTCGGCCTATCGATCGTCAGAGCGATCGTCGAGGCCTACCATGGCATGGTCTGGGTCGAAGACCGGGTTCCTGGCGATCATTCTAAGGGGTGCATATTCCGGGTGGCACTGCCCATGACTTCTGCGAAGTGAGCAATCTAGCATGATTTTGTATCCCCCTCCCAGAACGTTTATTTTGTAGCGTGTCGGTTCGTTATATGAGTGTAATGAAACTGGTGAAGAAGGTCGCGCTGATAACTGGTGGTTCTGAGGGGATCGGTTATGCAACTGCGAGGCTGTTCCTTCAAGAAGGCGCTCGAGTCGTGATCACTGGCCGGTCGCATCGGAAGGGCGCCCGAGCAATCAAGGAACTGAAGGGTATCGGTGATGCGGTATTCCTGAAGGGTGACGTGTCTAAAAGCGCGGACGCGCGTGAAATAGTGAAGGCAGTGGTTGAAATGTATGGCCATATCGACATCCTCTTCAACAACGCCGGGGTGTATATCGAGAAGCTTGCGGAGGACACGACTGAGCGTGAATGGGATCGGGTGATCGATACGAATCTGAAGGGTGTGTTCCTCATGGTGAAATGTGCAGTACCCTACATGAAGAGGGACGGTGGCGGGGTCATAATCAACAATTCCTCAGATGCGGGTCTCGTAGGCAATCGTAGTTGTCCTGCATACTGTGCTTCGAAAGGTGGTGTGACGATTATGACGAAGGCGATGGCACTTGACTATGCTCCGTATAACATCCGAGTCAATTCCGTGAACCCTGGCACGATTGACACCCCTATGCTGGCATATGAGGCGAAAGCATCCGGTGACTCAGAAGAGTATCTGAAGCGCATGGATGAGGAGCATCCCATGGGGCGTGTAGGCAGAGCAGAGGAGGTGGCCAGGGCAGTTCTGTTCCTGGCGTCCGATGATTCATCCTTCGTGACCGGAGCAGCATTGTCTGTGGATGGCGGCCTAACAGCGCAGTGAGGTCGTCATAGCAAATAGTATCCGATGTACACTGCCTCTCCAGAAAGGAAGGCCATGAACCACACGATGTAGAGATATGGCGCGAGTCTGGTGTGCAGTGCGTCATGCTTGGGCCTTCTCCGTGAGCAGACCCCCGTGACGAGCATGGTAACCTCAAGTCCGATCACGATGACTGCAATAATGCCGTGAATCGCGAAGTAAGCAATCATTAGTCCCTCGATGTCCAACTTGCTGCCTTCGATCTCTCCGCCAAAGCTCCTGTATGCCATGTAGAAGATGGAGAGCGTTAGGTCCCATAGTATCCCAATCATGCCTGTCCATCTGTGATATGACCAATTTTTGCGACCCGAGATATATGCATGCGTGAACAGTACTGCAACTGGAATCAATGCTATAGCAACGAAGGTACTGATCCATGGAGCGTCAGTCATGGATCAGGCTGAGGTGGAATCCTCTACTCTAACTTTTCTGTTCATCAACTTCCCACCTTCTCCAAGTTCGTGGAAAGTAATATGGCCCTTAAAAGTGAATCTCGGATTGGTGGCTGGAGCATGGTAGAGGGGCAATCACTGGCAGCGAATATCCTGCGAAATGCAATCGAAATGGAACTCGAGGGGCAGAGACTCTTCGAGGAAGCATCAGAGAGAATGAAACACCCTCATGCGAAGGAGGTGTTCCTGAATCTCGTGAAACAGGAGATGAGCCACGTGCAGATCATCGGCCATGAACTGCATCGAATTGAGAGCGGCCTTGGCTGGTCGTCCCTGGAGACTGCGAAATCCGGTCAGGAAGGATACCCTCGCATCTCCGTGTTCGATCGTAAGGGAATCCATGTCACGGGGCTGAACCCGGACATTGGCGAGCTTGAAGTCATCAATCTTGGAATAGAAGTCGAGAAGAAATCGATTGACTATTACCGCGATGCTGGATCAAAGGTTGACGACCAGAAGGCGCGTGAGATATTCAACTGGCTGGTGAATGAGGAGGCTGGACATCTTCTGATTCTGAAGGCTGAGTATGATAGCCGATCTGGATCCGGGTTCTACTATGATGACCGCGAATTCAGCCTTGAGGTAGAGTAAAGGCTGCTCAGAGTGCTCCAGATCTTATCGATTCCACGACATGAAGCATATCGGAGAATACGGCATAGGCGGTCTGGGTCAGTTCAGGATCCATCTCGAGGATGGTCAGCTCTCCCATGAGGTCGGTCCTTATGGTCAGGGCACTCGAAGTCCCGTTCAAGGACCAAAATGGGCTTTCTGACGAGACTGACTCCGGCCTGACTTGCAGCTCGATACCATCGTTATTCCTTGATGCACTCGCAACGAGTCTGATCCTATTGCCCTGCCGAGCTGCCTCGTTCATGGTTTCTGCAGTGATGCTCTTTATCCCCGTCCTATCGACATCTCGGGGGGTCATCCTCGCATCCATGAGCACATTAGCGAGTGCGGTAATCTTTGCAGCAGCGTCCCATCCATCCAGGTCCAAAGTAGGATCGGCTTCGGCTATACCTTTCGCCTGAGCCTCCATCACAGCGTCCTTCATATTCTGTCCATTGGCCATCGCGGTGAGGACATAATTCGAAGTGCTGTTCAGTATTCCTCGGATCCCAATCACTTCACATCCGGGCAGGGTCTTCTCAATCAGACTGAAAATCGGGGTCCCGTCCATGACCGTGCCTTCGAATCTAAACCTTGATCCTCTCGATCTTGAGATGGTCCTGAGATCATGATATGCGAATGCTATTGGCCCTTTGTTCGCCGTCACGACATCCATCCCCTCCGATAGGGCATGGGAAATATGGTCTATAGCTGGTTGGCCATCCTCGATATTGAGGGTCGTCAACTCTACCATCATATCTGCGATCGTTCGATCAATGATCTGCCTCGCGGTGCATTCCGTGGCCTCATCGCCGTACTCAATTAGAGATTTCCCGTTGGAGAGCAGATCGAGGATACGTTCGATATCCAATCCTCTATCTGATATCAAAGACCCTCTGCTGCGCGTGGATATTGCCACGATCTCTACGTCCAATCCCTTTGTCTTGAGAAGCCACTCCCTCTTGTCAAGGAGCATCCTGGCGAATCCCTGACCGACGTTTCCGAACCCGATTATCGCCAGACGTAGAATCATAACTCAACCTCTGTTTCTCCGTGAATAGCGGGTAGGTTCAAATGCTCTCACATTTGAACGAATTCGTCCTTCGTGACACCGCACTCCGGGCATGTCCAGTCGTCGGGCAGTTTCTCGAAAGGAGTTCCGGGAGCAATCGACTGGGTCGAGTCACCCTGCGCTGGGTCGTATATGTATCCACAAACGCTGCATTGATACTTGGCCATTTCTGCCATGTACCAGTATCTCCATGCATATACTTGACATTGTTCGTTTGCCCTGCTGCGTGCAGCTTCCTCGATCCCAAATTCGTCATGCGCTCGATCGCATCTTCTCGGTATGAACAATCTTCGACAAGAATTGACGAAATTCGTAATTATTTTGACGATAATAACGACGATATTGAAGCGTGGCGTATGAAAATCGCTCATATTTTGTTCGATTAGATACTCTTAAGTATATTCTTGCTGGTCTAGGCGACCCAGGGACTCAGCAGATGAAAGTCTGCATGCAGGTTCTAAACCCGCCAGTCCCTTATAAACAAGATTGAATATGGAGTTTGGGCAAGGTGTTTGAATGAAAATAAGCAGCTTCAAATGGTTGTTCGGCAGGAATTCGGAGTTCTGGCCGACGAACATGAAGACTGGGATGTGGGCATGGGTCGGACACAGGCTCACGGGTTTGGCTCTCGTGGCATATGTGTTCTTGCACCTGTCGTTCTTATCTACGGCATCTACGGGAGCGGACGGTTCGAGCTTCGACTCACTCATGGCGACCACATCTAAACCGTTGTTCGTCGCTATGGACTTCCTGCTAGTTATCGTGGTCATATACCACGCAATGAATGGATTCAGGGTCGTGCTCTTCGACCTGGGAGTGGGGATCAGGCGCCAGAAGTTGGTCTTCTGGGTGTCTATGGCTGTCTCCGCAGTGCTCGTCGTCGGCGGTCTGCTGGCTATTTGGCACTTGATATTCCCGAGCGGAGGTGCTTGAGATGTCTGAACAAAGAGTTGCTACATCGAAGGTGTCGGGGACCTGGGCATGGTTCCTGCAGAGACTATCCGCGATATTGCTGGTAGTGTTCCTCGGTATACACTTGTACGCTGCCCACTTCATGGGCGTCAGCGAGGAGACTGGAGAAGAGCCCTTGCTCTCGTACGAAGAAGTGAGCCTCAGATTGGACCAAGTGTTGTACATCGTCGTCGACTACGGTATGCTGTCGATGGTGTTGCTACATGGCCTGAATGGCCTCAGGACAGTCATGCTTGATTTCGACATGTTCGTAAGGAAGAGGAAGCTGGTCGATGTTGGTCTCTGGGTCCTGGGTATAGCGACCATGGTCTGGGGAATCGTCATCCTGTGGCCCTTCATAACTGGATAAGGAGGTTTCCAAAATGCACTACCACAAGATACTGGTTATAGGTGGCGGCTTGGCAGGTCTCAGGGCGGCCATAGAGTGTGCTCCAAAGGCTGATACTGCAATCATATCGCAAGTACACCCTGTGAGATCGCACTCCGGGGCTGCGCAAGGCGGTGTTAACGCACCCCTAGCGAACAACCCTGAAGCCAAGGACGACACATGGGAAAAGCACGCATTCGACACTATCAAGGGAAGCGATTATCTCGCCGACCAGGACTCCGTCGAATATATGACGAAGGAGGCTGGCCCCTGCATATACGAGATCGAACACTGGGGTTGCCCGTTCTCGAGGACCGACGAGGGCAAGATCGCCCAGAGGCCCTTCGGAGGGGCCGGATACCCTAGAACCTGCTTCGCAGCTGACAAGACTGGGATGTTCATGCTTCACACGCTCTGGGAAGTCTCTGTGAAGATGAACATACCGCTCTACGAGGACAGGGTCATGGTCGACCTGGTTCTGGATGGGGACACATGTCGAGGAGTCATATGCCTCAACCTCAGGACGGGGGAACTCGAGCCGTTCATGGCCGAGGCAGTCATAATCGCCAGTGGCGGAAGTGGCCAGATATATGGACGGTCGACCAATGCGTTGATCTCCACCGGCTCTGCACAGTCCACTTGCTTCAGACGCGGGGTGCCACTGAAGGACATGGAGTTCGTTCAGTTCCACCCTACCTCGCTCTTCGGGACCAACATCCTGATGACTGAGGGTGCGAGGGGCGAGGGCGGATACCTTGTGAACTCTCTTGGAGAGAGGTTCATGTCCAAATACGCCTCCAAGGCCATGGAGTTGGCGCCACGAGATATCGTGTCCCGATCCATCCAGACTGAGATCAACGAGGGCAGAGGAATAGATGGCAAGGACTATGTCCATCTCGATCTGAGGCATCTCGGTAGGGAGAAGATCCTGGAGAGGCTTCCCGGCATCCGTGATCTGGCCATAAACTTCGTAGATGTGGATCCAATAGAGAAGCCGATTCCGATCCAGCCTGGACAACACTATTCCATGGGCGGCATAGACACCGACGTCCATGGAACCACAAAGTTCAAAGGCTTGTACGCGGCCGGCGAATGCGGCTGCGTGAGTGTCCACGGCGCGAACAGGCTCGGAGGAAACTCCCTACTGGACACTGTCGTCTTCGGCAAGATGTCCGGACGGGCAGCCGCTGAGCACGTGCTCGGGAAGGCGAAGCTCAAAGAAGGCGAGGGTGCGATGAACAAGTGCCTCCGCGAGGCGAAGGCGAAGATAGATTCGCTCCTCGCAAGGGCGGGTCCCGAGAATCATGCTGACATAAGGGTAGAGATGAAGGAGACGATGATCACGAAAGTCGGCATATATAGGGACAAGGCTCCGATGGAGGAGGCGCTCCAGAAGATACGCGAGTTGAAGGAGCGCTACCAGAGGATAACCGTGCAGAACAAGGGCAAGAGCTACAACGTGGACCTCTTCCGGGCATTCGAACTGGAAGGGATGCTCGATGTCGCAGAGGCCATCGTCATCGGCGCTCTCAATAGGGAGGAGAGTCGGGGTGCACACTCCAGACTCGACTTCAAGGAGAGGGACGATGCGAAGTTCCTGAGGCACACGATTGCCACCTATACCGCGAAAGGGATCGAGATCAGCTACTCGCCGGTCAAGATAACCAAGTACAAGCCTGAGGCAAGGAGGTACTGAGATGACCGATGGAGAGATTCCGATAAAGGTACAGAGGTTCGACCCGACGGCTGACACACTGCCCTACTGGCAGACCTTCAATGTGAAGCTCAAGCCAGGGATGACGGTGCTTGATGCCTTGTTCGAGGTCCTGAATCATCAGGACGGGACACTGGGCTTCAGATTCTGTTGCAGGGCCGGCGTCTGTGGTTCGTGTGCGATGGTCATAGGCGGGAAGACCCGATTGGCCTGCGAGACCCAGATGAGCCAGTTCCTTGGCAAGGGTGACCTGATGATCAGCCCTCTGCCGCACCAGAAGGTCGTCAAGGACTTGGCTGTCGACTACACGCACTTCTTCGACAGGATCAAGAGGGTGAAACCCTACTTGGTTGGCAAGGAGCCCTATCCCGAGAAGGAGTTCATCCAGCTGCCTAAGGAGAGGGTGCCTGTGAACGAGCCGATCGACTGCATTCTATGTGGTTCCTGCACGAGCTCGTGTACGATGGCCTGGACGAATAGCGACTACCTAGGCCCCGCAGCGTTGTTGAAGTCCTACAGGTTCCTGGTCGATACTCGTGATTCGATACCTGAGGAGCGCATGGACCTCATCGAGAACGAGAGCGGAGTGTGGAGATGCCATACTCAGTTCAACTGCGTCGAGGTATGTCCGAAGAAGCTCAACCCGACCGAGGCCATACAGAAGATGAAGATCAAGGCTGTGAAACGGAAGTTGTTCGGAAAGCGTGCGCTTAAGAGGTAGGCAATTCAAACCCGAGAAATAGAGAAGAGGCTCTTGAGCCTCTTCTGTTCTTTCATTTTCTAATCACTTCTTCTTCATTGGCTTTTCCTTGAGCGATGTGAAGAAGTCGTGATGATTTTCTTCATCTTCGAGTATGCTCTCGAAGATGAATCGAGTCGTCGGATCTCCTTCCGTCTCGGCTACCTTCTGGATCTCTTTATAGAGCGTGATAGCCTCTTCTTCGGCCTTTATGTCGAAATCCACCATCTGCCAGAGTTCGTCGCCGACACTGATCTGTGTAGGCTTCGTGGTGGGGACGCCTCCCAGATACCACAACCTCTCTGCTATCTTCTCTGCATGCTTCATCTCGGCGATAGCTATTTGCTTCATGTTATCTGTCACAGCGAAGTGGTCGACCCCCATCCACTGCACGTGTTGCCACATGTATTGAATAGAGACTTGGATCTCCCTCGCAATAGCCTTGTTCAGCAATTCCTTCAACTTCTCCGATGCCATCTGATTCCTCCTTCATCAGGGGCGGATACCCCACTTGGGCTGACCACCCTGCCCTTGATGCTCAGTCGATTGCCATCTTGACAGATAAAGATACTACCGAAGATGGGCAGCCTACGGTCTTGACGGGCATATGCGCCGCGGACGAAAGGTGTAATATGTCTATCGTCGTCCACGTCACGGGGACGAAGATGGATATTCTATGCGATATCGACGGTTGCTTGTCGTTTAAGATAAAACTGAGGGAAGACGCGACTCCTACGACGGAGGCAGTCATATCCGCGCTTCCTTTGGAAGGAAGCGCCAGCAGATGGGGGGATGAAGTATATTTCGGAGCGCCGTTTCATACGAATCTGGAAAGCGATGCGCGTGCCGATATGGATGTGGGTGAGGTAGCATACTGGCCGGACGGTGATGCACTCGCTCTATTCTTCGGCAAGACTCCAGCGAGCATAGATCATAGGCCCAGAGCATATTCTAAATGTAATGTCGTCGGAATGGTGATCGGTGACCCAACGATACTCGGGACTGTCCGGCCTGGGGCAAGGGTTCGCCTGAGCCAATTCTGATGCCATGTTCATTGGCAGGTATACCCGCCATCGACTGAGAATGCGGCACCTGTTATGAAACTCGCATCATCCGATGCGAGGAACAAGACCGCGTCAGCCACCTCCTTCGGCCTGCCCAACCGGCCAATAGGATGGCACGCGGAGAGTTGTGAACGATACTTATCGAGAGACATTCTTCTTGACCTCGCTTCCTGTCTGAACATCGGTGTCTCTATCTCTCCTGGGCATACGCAATTGACTCGTATGCCTTGATCTGCGTAGTCCAGCGCGAGGCATTTGGTCATTAAGACAACCGCGCCTTTTGATGTGTTGTACGCTATCGCTCCCCTGTCCCCCACGAGACCGCTGCAAGATGCGTTGTTGACAATGGCACCGTGACCGCCTGATAGCATCAGAGGGACGACCTCCTTGCACATCAGGAATACTCCTTTGACATTGATTGCCATTATCCTGTCCCAATCTTCCTCCGTGACCTGCTCGACAGTTCCCTCCACCAGGATACCTGCATTGTTGAACAACACGTCGATTGCTCCAAGGTGTTTGGTCGCAGCTTTCACCATTCTTTTAACCTGGGATTGGTTGCTTATGTCTCCCGTTTGGATGAATATCTCGTGTCCCTTCTTATCGAATTCATCTGCTACGATACGGCACCCTTCTTTTGAGACGTCGAAAATTGCGACTCTCGCTCCTTCTTCGAGAAATCTCTCCGCGGTAGCCTTGCCTATGCCGGAGGCTCCTCCTGTTACGATTACTGACCTGCCTTGGAATCTTGCAGGAATCACCCTATCATTCCTCATTCAGAGAGAACAGGCCGTTATGTTAAACCTTTATACGTTTTCTCTTGTCCATTAGCTACAAATAATGGACACGACTTTGTTTGGGCGCGCCCTGTAACGGATTTGAGAACATGTCTTCGAAAATACTGGGGATACTCGGGAGTCCGCGCAAAGACGGCAACACAGCGGATTTGTTGGACGCAGCCCTTGCTGGCGCGCGTACCTCAGGAGCGACTACCGAGCGTTTGGATTTGGCTGATATGAATTTGAGCCCATGTAGAGAGTGCAGGGCATGCGATGCTGGTGCCAAGTGTGCGTTTGCCGATGATGATGACATGGGCCAGATCTATTCAAGGATACGGAACGTGGACGGGATTGTTCTAGCATCTCCAATCTTCTTCATGGGTGTCTCAGCCCAGACCAAGGCGATGGTGGACAGATGCCAGAGTTATTGGGTAGAACGCTATGTTCTCAAAAGGCGTGCATACGAGGGGAAGGTTCGTCCCAAGGGCTTATTCGTATCGTGTGCAGGATCTCCGAAACCAAATATCTTCGAACCCGCGCTCCATGTAGTCAAAGCGTTCTTTGCCGCTATCGACTACGAATATGCTGGCGAGGTGCTCCTGGGCCATACGGATGATTCCGCGATGGAACCGAGGAAGCAGAAGGCTCTCGTGTCTGCAGAGGCTGCGGGCAGAATGCTCGTGCCCCGGCTTCCGCCCTCAGAGTAATCTTCCTTTTGTCATAACCTGGATGACCTTGCCGTCCAGTCTCTGAACCTCTATGTTCGCGCCGGGAGCGCTGACGAAGTCCCAATGCATAGTTGATTCGGAAGTTCCGCCGTATGAATTGTTCGAGCCGAAGGCCACATGGACAGTTCCTGCCACCTTCTCATCCGTCAATATGTATCCTACTGCCTTCTTTATCTTGGGATTGTATCCTATCCCCAACTCCCCGACATTCATCGTTCTGACTGGCTTGTATTTCTTCTTGTCCACGACTTGACATTCCTTGAAGCTGGAGATGAGCGATTCGAGGTTCTTGTCTGCGGTGGTCTTATTGAGGAGCAACTTGCCGTTCTTGAACGCCAGCTTGACATTGGTGACCAGCTTGTCCGTCATCCGGTCTCTCGTTATGGGGCAGAATATGGTGCCTTCTCCCTGAGTCTCATGGGGAGCGATGAATAACTCACCTGCAGGGAGATTCGCCCCTCTGTCGCCTATTGCGTAATCATCATCGCTGGTGAATCCATCGTCGATATTCAATCGTCTTCCATCGACCTTCACCCTGAAGTCTGTCCCTTTATTATCCCAGACGTGGACCCATTCGGCGTCTTTGAAGCCTTTTGCCATATTCTTGCCGATCTTCATCAATTCCTGGCAAGGGACGCCTATCCCTCCGATGATGATGTTCTCGAGTTCTTTGTACGGTATGCCGAAGCTCTTCGCGGCAGCTTCCGTAGGCCAGCCAGCATACAGCCATTTCTTCCCGTCAGTGGGGTGGAATATTATGTCATATATGGGAAGGCTGGCTTTCTGTCTGGCAGTCAACTTGTCTATGGGAAACATTTCGGCGATACTGGGGTCATCGAGTTCCTCAACCGAAATCAGGATATCCGCTGCCTGGATCATGCCGACATATTGTTTGGGCACAGTCCCGAGAGTCTTTGCCGAGATCTCCTTGTATATCTTCTTGGCGTATCTGTCGGAGCTGCAAATTATGGTCGGTGTAGCGCCTTTCCTGTAGCATTCCAGCGCGATTTCTTCGAGAAGCATCTGAGTATGTGCCCCTCCTTTGACCACGACTCCGTCGCCTTTCTTCACATTACAGGTCTTGACCATGTTCTTGGCGCATTCGATCATTTTCTTTTCGGTTATGCCCATTGAGCCAGCCCCATTGATTGGCGGGTGTCACGGCTTGGCGATACTTATAGATGTCGAATTACGTCCATTGCGACTAGATGCGCTTGGACACTATAGCGGGGAAACAGCTCTTCTGGTATTGTCTGCAGAGGAGACAGTTGCTCATCGAGGGTCCTCCGGCCTCGTCTAGCGAAGCTATCCTGAACCCGATCTTCTCAAAGAACTTCGGGGCGCGGGCAAGCGCCCACAGAGTGCTCGCTCCTCTGGCCTTCGCTTCGGATTCGATTCTGCCGACCAACATGGCACCGATTCCCTTTCCTCGGAGTGGCTCTGAAACGGATAACCATTCGAGGGAATACCTGTCCCCATCCTTCTTGAGTGCCACAGTTCCCATCATCTGGTCACCTATGAAAAACCCAACGGCAGATATTATGTTCTCGAAAGTGCCGTCCTCGAGACCAGCGGCCAAAGCTAATCTCCTGATTGTGTCAAAGTCGTCAGTCTTCCTGATGACTGGCTGACCTCCGATTTCGTCATCTGACATGATTCATGGGACAGACTCTGGCTTAGATATCTCTTTCGGAAGTGCTCGGGTTCAGTTCATAGTCCATCATTCAGTTGTCAAAAGCATACTCGCCCGTCATTGTGAGTTGGTTCCCTGTGGCCTTGCCATTGTTGCCCGATGCGGGTTTTGGGAATGCCACTTCGAAGGACGCTCCCTCATTGGGATTGCCTGGAACGCGGTCTCTGATGCTGATGACACCTTTGTATCTCTCAACCAGTAGGGACACGATGGACAGCCCCATGCCCGTGCCCGAGACTCCGTCCGGACGTTTCGCGAATCGATTGAACACTTCGCTCTTGTTCTCATCAGGAATTCCGATTCCATGGTCTTCGATCAAGACCGTCCAAACTCCAGGACCATTGCTTATCCCAACTTCTATTTCTGCAGTCTGGTTCGGATTGTATTTCACAGCATTGCTCAAAATATTCATGAAGAGGTCATGGATGAGTGAGTCGACCTTGACCATGCATCCATTCTCCGGGCAGTCGAGACTGACGATTATATCTTTGGATGGGAAATCTCTCTTCAATGCCGAGACGCATTTGACAAGCACTTCCCTGAGATCCATGCTCTCTTCGATCAGAGCATCGGAGGATTTCGCTTCCGAGACCTTTCTTACGTTGTCCACGAGACCTTTGGCTGCTTTGGATGCCGCAATTGCTCGATCGAGATATTCTCGGTTCTTATCATCGAGAGCACCGCTTGCTTCGATCTTCTCTTGATAGTAAATCAGAGGGTTCACGATGTTGCCGATATCATGCACTATCAGGTCAAGGTATCCCTGTGATTCGTTCATAGCTGCGATGGCGTCCTCATACACTCTTGAGTTCTCTATGGCGATTCCGGTGAGCTCTGCAAGTAGCTGAATCCTCCCGATGACATCCGGTGGCGGAACCTTCCCATCGACAGTCTCGTCGATCTCAATCCAACCTACCCAGTTCCCAAGGCGGTCGACCATGAGGAATGATATGGAATCCAATGGGTGCCACTCATCTGGAGACGCGCGTTTCCTCGAGATAATGGAGGGGTCGATCACATAGTCCATGTCCTCGTTTGTGAGTCTATGCTCCACCTCAGGACGCATATAGTAAGTCCTCTCACCTATGCGCAACTCGGATCTGAATTCCTGCTTCTTGCGGTCAAGCGTGTAAGTGTGCCGTCTGATTGCGTTCATGCTGTCCTGGGGAAATCCTTTGATTGCCCTCGGGTTGAACACCCCTGCCTCGTCATCGAGGGTGCAAATCACCAGAGATCTGATTCCGAACGCCGATGATATTGTGGAAGCAACCTTATCGAGGAGCACATCAAGAGGCTCGACGCGAGAAATTATCTTGAGTATCTCAAGGAGATTATTGATCGGGATGGTCCTGGTGGACCTAATCTCCACGACGTCATTGTCGATATGGTTCACACTGCTCTGCATCCCAATCCCTCAGGTGAGAATCCTGCGTCTTGTGATTTACACCCCGTTATAAAAACATGTCGAAGTGATTGCATCGCATCGGAATTGGTCTTACTGGCAAGGTAATCATTATGCGATATGTTGTTCATCACGTATTGCTATGCAAGATTGAATATTCATGCTGACATCGTTGATCAGCCGAGTCTGTCTGATCGATATCATGCATATTCCGTCTAATATCATGATGTCCTCTCCTCCGGAAGATGAGTTTGATGATACGAACTATGAGACGCAGTGATTTAGGCTTCGTTATGAATGCCATCAATGAAGAGCAGTGGGCATATTCGTCAGTCGAAATAGAGCGAGTCCTCAGCTTGTCGAAAGATATGTGCTATGTCTGGGAGGACGAGGAACTTCGTGGGTTTGTAACGAGCCTGGCATATTCTTCCACGGCAATTATTGGTCATTTGCTCGTCACTGCGGAAAATAGAGGCTCAGGGATCGGAAAAGGTCTCCTTGAACACGCATTATCTGTTCTGGATTCATCTGGAATCGAGTCCGTGATCGTATTCTCGACTGAGGATGGTTCAGGCTTGTATGAGCGGATGGGATTCTCAAAGGGTCCAAAAGCCGTTTCATATGGCATGAATGTGACAGGTCCCATTTCCAGACTGCCTGGAGCAAAGCCCGTCCTGCCTGAAGACCTCGATGAGATCGCGACAATCGATGAACATATGTTTGGTGATTCGAGGGCCAATCTCATGGAACGACTATATGTTGAGCATCCTGGCCTGTGTCATAAGATTGTGAATGAAAACGGAATGATTGATGGATACATCTTCGCGAGAAAAACCCCCATTGGCGGGGATATAGGTCCTTGGGTTTGCAGGACGCCAGATGCCAATAATCTGCTATCCTCCGTGCTATCATCTTTTGAAGGTTCGAGGGTTGACATGGGCTATTTTGAAGATAATCCCAACATAAGATCTATCATCGAACTCCATACTCCAGTCAAGAATTTCAGTGTCCGGCTTATGATCCGAGGGCTTCCGAGATACACCGGAGATTTGACTAGAGTGTTCGGAATAGCAGGGTTTGAATTGGGTTGAGCCGAATTCTATCAGAAGGCTTCATCATCCCTTTTGGCATAGTATATGATATCATCTTCTCTTTTGTAACCAGCGCCGATGAACAGGTCTTCCGAGGCTTCATTCTCCCCTTCGATCAGTATAGAGAACACCTTTCTCCCTCGCTTGCGGAGTACCTTCTCCGCCTCTTCTACGAGCTCCATTCCAACTCCCTTCCTCCTGAAGGCAGGAAGAACTGCGAGTCTGTTGATCCACCCTTTCCTTCCATCATCACTGGCTATAGCGGCTCCGATCAAGGCGCCTTTCTCAAATGCGCCAATAAAAAGGTCGGGGTCGTTCTTCCTCTGTTGTGATAGTCTGTCCATGCGGTCTCTCCCTTCTGGTCTAAACGGGAGGCCGGAATCTCTCCAGAGATTCACCAATGCGCCAAGTTCCTCTTCCCTTATCGGCCTGATAACCATGTCCTTATGTAGGTCTCTCAATCGCCCTCACCGATGGGTGTCTCAAATGGTTGCTGGCAATTAATCCTTTGCCTTCAGAGATGCCGCAACAATCGATGAAAGCGCGACCTGGGTGTACATGAGCATGTCATCAATCTCATTTCATGTAACCAGCCACAAAGCATTTTATCAGATGCAAGGTGATTGGCTTGTTGGATGGCCGAAACGGAAGATGAACGAGATGCTCCTGCCTTGAAAGATCAAGACAAGAGGATGGGAACGCTCTCCAGAATATTCGATATCACGACAAGTCTACTCAATGTGGAAGATATCGGGATCCTGTTGCAACGGATTGTCGAGACCGTAAGGGAGCAGTTCGGATTCGACCGCGTCAGTATATCCATAATCGATAACAAGAAAAAGGTCTTCGCCGACCATGCACTCGCAGGGTATTCCGCCGAGGATGTGGAGGAAATAACGGGTCGTGCAGATGCGTTCGATATGGATTTGATCCTCTCCGATTTCCGTGACGATTGCAGAATCTCTCGCATAGCATATTACATCCCCGTTGAAAAGCAGGCGACAGCCGCAGAGGCCTTTGTTGCCGTGAAGGATATGGATGCAGCACTGGCACCCAGGAAAGCTCCCGGTGTGTGGCATGAGCTCGATCTCCTGTATTTCTCGCTCCATGATCGGAAGGACGAGATGATTGGGTACATGCAAGTCGACTATCCCTCAAATCATAGGGTGCCGGATATGGAAACCGTGGCTGAGATTGAACTGTTCGCCACGATTGCTGCCATAGGGATTGAGAATTCTAGAATCTATCATCGCGCCAAAGATCTGTTGAAGGAAAATGAACTGAAGTCTGAGAATACCCTGAGACTCCTCGAACTGTCCAGAAGTGTCCTCAGAATAGATGACATCTATGTGGTTTTGCAGAGAGTGGCCGATGCGATGAGCGCTGCATTTGGATACAGACGTGTGGGGGCATCCTTGTTTTCGCATGATTCGGATAAGGTTCTTGTGTATGCGCTCGCTGGGTTCTCGAATGAGGAGGCGGAGATCATAAGAGCGGGCAATTTGTCGAAGGCAAAGATGCTCGAAGACCTGAAAGAAGAGTTCAGAATCACTACTACTGGCTATTTCATCCCTGGCGAAAGCCAGAAGGAATGCGGCAGTGAATTCGTATTCGTCGAGAATCATGGCAAGGCAATTGTGTCACGAGCCAGTCCGGAGACATGGCATGAGCTGGATCTGCTATATTTCGGTCTCTATGATCGCGAAGCTCACCTCACGGGAATAATCCAATTGGACTATCCTAAGGATGGCAGGATTCCAACACGGGATGAGATGGAATCTATGGAGGCATATGCGAGCCTCGCTTCGATTGCGATCGGCAATTCGGTCATGTTAAACGATATGAACGATGCCAAGGGTAGAGTCAAGATGTATCTCGATTTGCTCACGCACGATGTCGGCAACTTCGTAAACCCGATCTCTGCATACCTCGAGCTCGTCCTCACCACCACGACATTGACTCGAACGCAGCAGAAATACATCGCTTCAGCGATGGAAGGCACCAAGAGCATATCGCACATCATAAGGAATGTGCGTCGTTCATCGGAGATGTTGGATGGTGATAACATCGATATAGTTCCTCGCGACCTCAAGAAGGGTCTGCTCCAGGTGGCCAATGATGTGCGAGGAGCATTCCTGAACCGTAATGTGGATATTCGACTCAATCTTCCAGAGGCTGAGGTCTGGGTCATGTCTGATTCCTTCATGGAGGAGGTATTCTACAATCTCCTGAGCAATTCGGTCAAGTATGATGATCACGACGACGTCGTAATCGACATTCAGGTGGATGTGACCGAATTCGAGGGAAGGATGTACGCCCGCACTAGAGTGGTGGACCGCGGGATTGGAATACCTGATGACATGAAGTCGAAAGTGTTCTCTAGAGGATTCCGGGACACCAAGAGGCTCGAAGCAAGAGGAATGGCTGCGAGATCAAAGGGCGCCGGCATGGGGCTATCTCTCGTGAAATCATTGGTGGACCGTTACAAAGGGCGCGTCTGGGTCGAGAATAGGGTATATGCTGACCATTCAGTGGGGAGCATATTCAACGTTCTGCTCCCACTCCCATGATGAGCGGGACAATCATTTATAGACACCTTCTGCATCCATTGGCGGAGCTATCCATGGACCTTCGCGAGAAAGTGGAATCCGTCAAGCGTGAGCATGGCATAGTCGGAAGAGACAGTGAGATCGAAAAGGCCATAGCGGCGCTGAAGGTCAGGAGGCATCTGATGATCGAAGGTCCTGTCGGGGTGGGCAAGACCGTATTAGCAACCGCGGTTGCGAGCCATCTGGGTATAGATGTATTGAGAATTGATGGCGATGAGCGCTATACCGAGCAAAAACTGTCCGGTTGGTTCGACCCTGCACTCGTTCTGAAAATCGGCTATTGCAGTGAAGCCTTCGTCCCCGGGCCATTGACGGAAGCTATGCAAAGTGGAAAAGTCCTGTTCCTGAACGAGATGAATCGGATGCCTGAAGGTGTGCAGAACATACTACTTCCCGCCATGGATGAAGGGATGATCGAGATACCGAGATTCGGGACCGTTCACGCCGCTCCTGGATTTGTCGTTATCTCGACCCAGAACCCAAGAGAGTTCGTCGCCACCACAGCCCTTTCAGAGGCCCTGTCTGATAGGTTTGAGCTATTGATGCTTGACTATCAGCCGGAGGATGAGGAGATCGCGATTGTGAAGGGTAGATATCCCGATGCTCCTCCTGAGATTATTCACCGGACTGTATGGATCACCAGGAAATCTCGAGACCACGAGAACATACGCCGAGGCGCGAGCATCCGGGCTGCGATGAGCATGGTCGATCTGTCAATGACGATCTCCGATGACCCGACCATCGGATTGAGGTCAGCCGCGCACATGGCTCTTCCCACGAGGATTGAAGTCAGGGAAGAATCGCCAATCAGCATACATGATATCATCGATGATATCGTCGACGAGTGCCTATCCTTGCCAGTGACAGGAATGGATGCAGTGCGCTTCAAGAATGATGGAACCAAATCCTTAGATGAGACGCGCATCAGTGATCGAAGGGATCGTGATGTGAATGTCTCGGATCTGGTGCCTTTCCTGGACAATCTATCGAGTTTGAATGGTGGGGGCACTGATGATTTGGGATGGGCGATAGCAAAGAACTATTCCCGCATGAGATATTTGATCCCGAGCGCTGCACTGGCTGACCTGGCCAAGCGGATTGCAGTTCGGGCAACAATCCGTCGGGTACTGCAACTTCTCGGACCTGTTTCATTGCCGACAATCATGATTCGGGACGGTTATTCTATGGATGAGGAATCAGAGATCGACCTCGAAGCGACATTCGACAATGCGCCTCATCCAAGTGATATGATGCCTTCTGATATTGTGGTGGAGAAACGCATGCCTCGGGAGATGGCTGTCGGGCTTATCCTAGATGCTAGTCTTTCAATGACCGGAGATAAGTTGGCAATCGCCACTGCCGCAATTGCAGTCATCGCTCACAGGTTGAAAACCGTTGATTATCTTCTGATTACATTCAATGACCGCCCGCGGACTGTCAAGAGAATAGATCAGTCTAAAGGGTTGGACGACCTGATTTGCGAGCTGCTGTCCTTCAACGCTGCAGGATACACCAATATCGAGCTTGCTCTTCACAAAGGCGTCGATGAGCTTTCAAAGGCTTCCACGAAGAATAGAGTCGGAATTTTGATAACCGATGGCAATTACACCGTGGGTGACGACCCTCGAAGTGCAGCCATGGCCTACAGGCGTCTCTTTGTGATCATGATCAAGAGCCATGATTGCCAACCATCTGTGTGTGAAGGAGTTGCGAGAAATGGTGGGGGCAGGATGTATGCCGTATCAAGCTTCGATGAAATCCCTAGAGTCTTGTACAGGGTATTGCGGATGGTCTCTCAAGGATCACACGCTACTGACGTGTGACCTCCCTGATGTCACTGAACGAACGATTGGATCGAATTAGAAAAAAATAATTTTGGGGGTTGTGCCCCCAAATGAGTCTCCCCAAAGGCTCACTTTTCAGAGAAGGTGTTCGACTCTGATGGCAGGGAATGGTTAACGCTGTATTAATTGATTTCCCACTGTGCAAGATAGGGATACTGACTAGATTATTTTCGATGGTTCTTTAATGACTAATATGCGTGTCATTTTCACATTGTGAAGCATGGAAGTTGATGATTTCAAAAGCCACTATCCCCTCGCAGAGATGTCGTGTGTTTGAAGGGGAATTGTTGCTCTGCGTCTCAATGATATGACTCCATGATGGTGGAATGCCGCGTGGACTGCATTGGTCGAGAATATCTCGATGCTCATGAACGAAGGAAGATGGGAAGGCGATCCTGCGAAGACACAATGATTCTTAGACCATCTGTCTGATGTCATAAGTGCAGGGCCGATGAAGGATGTCGTCAATGATCTCAAAAAGCGCACTGAAGTCCAATCATGATTTAGTGTGTGCAATGTTGTTGTAATGTGTGCAATCGGCAAAGCGCTAATATAAAGCATTTTCTACAGTCTAATATCTAAAAAAATCACTGCAATCATATGCTTTTATATGCTCAGAACACGAAATATGTATTGAACTTCCTCCCCCCTCTCTTTTTATTATTTTAGGGAATTAGTGGGATCTCTTGCATTGATTTTGTCATAGCACTCATCAATGACGGCTTGGAACGTCGAAGATCATCTGCTGGTCACGTTGCTGCAAATCCACACACTGAATGTTCAACAGCCTCGTGTTCTGATCTCCCATGTTCCAACACATCTAATGATTAAAGGTCGTTGAGACAAGTACGCTCGGATGGTTCCGGGAAGTCGGTTTCGAATCCATCGCGGTGCTACATGTTCCTCGTTCTTCTTTGATGACGGTGCTGCTCTCGATACACCATCCCGCCCGGAGTTCGATCTTGTCGATAGCACATCCTATCGTCGAATCTCTAGCATGCTATTCAACATGACGACGAGTTCGTTCTTCTATATCTGTGTCCATTTATTCGCATCCGAAAATTGTTCGAACATTTCGTGTTAGGAGCAACTCTGTTAATTTCAGGTCTGCAATGATATGGGGTCTGGTCTGAGAAATAGTTTTAAGAACGTGGTTTCATAATACGTTCGAATATGCCTATAGTGCCGAAGAAGATGTTCACCACCAAAGGGGTGGGCCGTCATAAGCACGAGCTGCAGTCTTTCGAGATGGCGCTTCGAGATGCTGGTATAGAGAAATTCAACCTGGTATCCGTCTCCAGTATCCTTCCCCCAGGATGCAAGATCGTCTCTAGGGAAGATGGTCTCAAGGACATGAAACCGGGACAAATCGTTTTCGTGGTCATGTCGAGGAACTCGACGAACGAACCCAATAGGATGGTGGCATCATCGATAGGTTGTGCCGTTCCCGCAGACGAGACTCAGTATGGTTACATCTCAGAATATCACGCGTTCGGCTCCAATTCAACGACTGCTGGAGATATTGCGGAGGATCTTGCCGCTACGATGCTCGCAACGACCCTTGGCATCTCATTTGATGCCGACATGGATTGGGACGAGCGTGAGGATCAATACAAGATGAGTGGCAAGATCGTTAGATCGTTCAGCGTGACGAAGACCGCTGAGGGTGACAAATCCGGCGGATACACAACAGTGCTCGCAGCTGCAGTATTCGTTTACGACAGCGAGGATGTGCTCTCTTCTGGAGCCGGTGGTCCTTCAGCGGGACCAAAGTAGATGCGACTGCGGTCTCCGGTACGAGATGGAGGTTGACCGATGTCACGAACAGGGAAGAAGATTCGCAAGACCGGTGATTTGAGCGACGGCGCGAGCGATAAGCTGGAGCCGTTGGCTTCACTTGACCTGTCCAGTATCCATACGATCTCCGATCTTGTCTATGCGATGGGAAAGTGCAGTTTCGGGGCAAGGAGTGTCGGCGAAGCTGCCGAAGTAGTTCAGGATATGATTGAGGATGATGATTGTTTCAAGGTTCTCACTCTGTCTGGTGCGATGACTCCCGCCAAGATGGGACTGATTGTTTGCGACATGATCGACCAAGGGATGACCGATGCGGTCGTCACAACGGGAGCGATCATGGCACATGGAATGGTCGAGTCAACTGGTCGTGCTCACTTCAAACACAGCGAGTTCATGAATGATGTGCAGCTCTATCACAAAGGTTACAATCGAATATATGACACGATTGAGCTTGAGAGAAGCCTCGATGACATGGAACTCATCTTTAGAGATGTGATGGAGAATGTGACAGGCGAATCCGAATCTCTCGGGAGCTTCGCACTCAACTGGTTGATCGGCAAACATTTGGCTGAGAACACGACCGAGGATCAGAGGGGCATTCTGAAGTCTGCTTATCTGAAAAAAGTTCCTGTCTATGTACCATCATTCACAGATTCTGAATTGGGGTTGGATTTTGGCGTTTATATGAGACGCATGAAACTTGCAGGGAAGACCCCGGTCCGATATGATGCATTCGCAGACCTTGAAGATTATACGGACAGGGTCTTAGCATCCAAGAAACTGGGAATCCTCACAATCGGAGGTGGAGTGCCCCGGAATTGGGCTCAGCAGGTGGGGCCATATCTGGACATCATCAATAAGCGCGTTGGCAGTGGGGGCGGATTCAAGAGGTTCGACTATGCTGTTCGTATCTGCCCTGAGCCTGTTCATTGGGGTGGCCTCTCGGGATGCACGTACTCTGAAGGTGTTTCATGGGGCAAAATCGTCCCCAGATCTGAGGGTGGAAGATATGCAGAGGTCTTCTCGGATGCCACAATCGCGTGGCCTTTGATCATCAAGGCCGTGATGGAGCGGCTGTCATGATAGGGGCATCGAGACCGGGTATCTCCTTCTAATCAATGAGTCGAGGTGCCCAAATAGCACAATCACAGATATGGGGTCTCGGAAAAGGGTAATCGTTATCACTTGGATGTGTGTGGACGCATAATCCTCGAGTGCCGTGATGTGCGGGTGAGAATTGTAGATGTTCATCCGCTCATGCCAGCATGCAAGACGACCAGCAATCTTGATATCCATTGTGCGCAGTACGCACCCGTGAGGAGTGTGGTCATTTGACGCCATCCTTCTCGGATCGGGGATTTCATGGATCTGAGTCTTCCAGAATGGGTTGCTGATTGGGCGAGGGACGTGCCGCGACTTATTGTTCCTCCACCTGGGCCAGCAAGCAAGGCGATAATCGAAAAAGACAGAGAATTCGTTTCACATGCATACGATCGTCTGTTTCAGTTCACAATGAAGCGTTCATCGGGCGCAGCTATAATGGACGCCGATGGCAACGCATACCTTGATTTCTCCGCAGGCATCTCAGTGATGAATGCAGGATGGTCCAATCCTCGGGTCGTCGAGGCGATAAGGGAGCAGGCAGGTGATCTGGTCCATTCATTGGCAAACGATGCCTATTTTGACAAGGAGGCAGAGTTCGCTGAACTCTTGGCAAAGATATCTCCTGGAGGCGCATTGACGAACACCTTCTTCGGCAACAGTGGAGCGGAGGGTGTCGAGGCAGCAATCAAGCTTTCAAGATACTATTCGAAGTCTGGCGAACATATCGCATTCATGGGTGCGTATCATGGCCGGATAGGTAATGCGTTGGCGCTAGCTAGTCGGGTGAAGTACAAGTTCGGCCACGGTCCTTTCACACCCGGCGTGCATTTTGCCCCGTACCCATACTGCTACAGGTGCTGGTTCAAACAGGAATATCCATCGTGCGGCATGGCCTGTATGGACTATCTTGAGAACGGAATACTAGAATACGGTGGCCCAGGTGGTGCAGTCGCATCGATCTTCGTAGAGCCGCTGCAGGGAGAAGGCGGCTACATCGTCCCGCCACCAGAATTCATGCCGCGCCTGAGGCGACTGTGTGATCAGAAGAAGATGCTCTTGGTTGCCGATGAGATCCAGAGCGGACTCGGGCGAACCGGAGAGCTGTGGGAGTGCGATTCTACATCGACCATACCAGATATCCTTATCACTGGGAAGGCACTTGGCGGCGGAATCCCTCTCGGAGGAATAATTGCCAAGAAGGAGATAATGGGGGTCTGGAGACCTGGCTCACATTCATCCACGTTCGGCGGGAATGGAATAAGCATGGCAGCCGGATTGGCACATGTAAGGGAGATCATAGAACAGGATCTGCCGACCCGCGCAAAGATATTGGGTGCGCATGCGCTCAAGAGATTGAACGAGATGAAGGACAAATATGAAATCATCGGGGATGTGCGAGGAAAAGGCCTGATGATCGGTGTCGAGATGGTCAAGAGCAAGAGTACAAAGGAACCGATGCTCGTGCCTAGAATGCAGGGGCAGGTCTGGCGGAAAGGCCTGATGATGATTACTGCAGGTATGTACGGGAACGTGTTCCGGATCGCCCCGCCGATAATCATATCTGACGAACAGCTCGACCTTGGTCTGGACATCTTTGAATCTACCGTACGGGAGACGCAGAAAGAGCTGGTTTGAGAGGTTGTACTCCGTTTCTGATGGTTCCTTGGTGAATCCTCGCGCCTGTTTCCGAGGCAACATTCTCTTATCTGAGTGACCATCAGGTTACCATGGAACGGCCGCTTAGAGACTCTGAGATGCTCGTAATCTACTGGCTCATGCGAGATGCCAACCTCACGGACGCAGCTTTGGCTCGGCGGTCAGGGATGAAGGAGAGCACGGCGTCATCCATCAGACGGAGATTGATGGATTCGAGACACATATACTTCGCAAACACTCCTGCGTTTCATAAACTGGGCTGCACGGTATTCGTCCAACTATATGGGTCGACCAATCCTGCTGTACCAAAAGATGTGAAGGATTCCGCGCATCTCCGATTCCTCGATCGGACTCCCGAGATATTCGACAGTGCATCTGGCGAGGGATTCATCATGATGAGTGGGGTATACCGGAACTTCTCCGACTATCTACTCTCCATCGATCGCTACGAGCGGTGCTTCTCGGACATTCAATCGAGCGAGAAAGCTGATCTCAGGGCTGCATTCTTCCCGCTTGAGATTTCTCATGTCTGCTATACCTATAATTTTGCGCCAGCGCTACATAGGATATTCGGGATGGATGCGCCACGACCAGAGCCGAACCTTCCGTTGAAATTGGATGTTCATACGACCGAGCTATCTCTGGTCGAGAAGCGGACCCTCGTGAACCTTGTTGAGTACCCACATGCGAGCGATGCCCAATTGGGCCATCTAATGGGTCGCTCCAGGCAGACTGTCACGAACGTGCGCAAAAGGCTCGAAAGGAAAGGGATGTACAAGAGGGTCTGCATAATCCCGTTGGTTCTATGGAACATCGATCTCATAGCGTATGTCCATCTACGTTTTAGACCAGACATCGACCCGGATGTCCGAAGAGAGCTCTCGGGCGGTGATTGGATCAACCTTTCATGGTACACTCTGGAGCGAGAATCTGAGGCCCATGCCACATACATGTTCAAGGATTACCGCGACTACCTTTCCGAGATGCAGCGCATGATGAAGCCATTGATTGACGCAGATGTGCTGAAAGGCGACCCGATCATCTCCTTGGTCTCGACGGCGGCGGCAAAGGAGCTTAGGGACGGTCATTATGGCCCCCTTCTCCGCAAGATATTAGGCATGGCCGACCCGGTGGCAAGCCGTCCATCGAATCGCCGTTCAGATGTATGAGCTGGGCTATTGAGAAAGGGTAATCTATGTGTGCCGCTCATTATCAATTAGTGGAGATCTGCCTAGATGCCCGGTGATTTTGATCGGATTCGCTACATGAGCGTCCAGAATGTGATGAATGTGAAGGTCATCTCTTTGAAGGCGTCAGACAACGTTCTGGAATGCTGGCTAAAACTCATGGAGCATGAAATCTCTGGCGCACCTGTGTTGAATGATGATGGGACATTTGTCGGAATACTCAGCACGACGGATATACTCAAATGGATTTTTGAGAGATATAGTACTGCCGATGCGTTGCGGAAGGCAACCAGCGCTGAGGGCGATACGTCAGCGACTGACATGGAATCCCTGAGGGAGATCACTTCAAGCATCAGTGCCGTCGCAGAGAGTCAAGTCTCTTCTCTGCTTGATACGGGACGACCACTATATTCATTGGGAGCAAATGATTCTCTCGATCGCGCTTTGAAATTGATGGCCGAATTCGGGGTCAATCGACTTCCAATTGTGAAAGATACGAAGGTTATAGGCATAATCACTCGACAGGACATCATATACATGCTTGCTGGGCGGTCTAGGGTGAGATGACGTCATGTGCTCTCTTTGGTAGCCGATCGATGTCCTTGGCTCAAAGGATGATCGTCATAACTGTTGGTTCAGTGAGACGGTGGAAACAGCGCAGGCTTGACTAGGAATTCTGCAATCTGTCTGAACGATGAGCTCTTGCTCAATGTCTCAGACCTCGCAATGATGAGCCTGGATACGAATGATTTTGATATTCTCTCGTTATGTAGACCCCCTGGCCGGCTCTTTGAATTCGACAGGCCGCAAGAATCATCCAGGCGCTCACATCTTCTGGGGCGGAGATCCTCAAAGAACAATGATCAAGAGGATTTCGGCTTCGGGACCACGCATATCATTCGCATGAGGATGGTCCCATCATTGAGGAACTGGTGCAACTCGTTCGGCTCCACATAGATGGCATCTCCCTCTGATATGGTCTCGTCTCCATCACTCAACGAAATTTTCCCCGTGCCCTTCACTACAAAGATTTCATGTTCCCAGTCGTGAGTATGCTTGGGTGTGAATCCACCTGGCGAGATATCGAACACTCTGAGATAGAAATTCGGTGGATTGACATTCTGAGCAAGCAGTGGTCTGAACTCAACACCCTTGGTCCCTTCTGGCATAGTGGCTTCGAATCTGGCGAGACTTACCTTCTTCATTGATCCGGTAATCCCGATATTGGGATTAAATGATTCACATGTATCGATGCAAGATGCTCATGTGCGAAGACAATTCTCCATTCTCGGGATTGACAGATTGTTCAAGTACTAGCTCGTCGATTAAAACCTGCGTTTGAATTGTGGTGATTGACATGGTGAGGATATTGGTTGTGTATGACTCTAGAACTGGGAACACTGAGAAGATGGCCCTGGCCGTCGCAGAAGGTGCCAAAGAAGTCGCGGGCGTTGAAGTGGCTGTCAAAATGGTAGGCAAGGTGCGACTGAATGATCTATTGGATGCAGACGGCATCATACTGGGATCGCCTACATACTACGGAGGGATGTCTGGGAAGCTCAAGGAGTTCATCGACACATCCTTCAAGATACATGGCAAACTGGTCGGAAAGGCGGGCGGAGCATTTACCAGCTCTGGAGATACCGCGTGCGGTGCAGAGACGACCCTGCTATCGATGACACATGCTCTCATGATCCATGGAATGATTGTCCAGGGCAGGTATGATAACAAGCACTATGGTGCGACAGCTATAGAGTCGCCAAAGAAAGCGGAGATTGAATCCTGTAAAGCTCTCGGGAAGAGAGTCGCAGCACTCGCAAAGAAGCTCTGCTCTTGAAGATACATGGCTTTCGAAGGGACCCTGACCGTGCGGCCACGAGAAGACTAATACTCACTCAGTGATTACATCACCGTATGGTCAGTTTCCATCTAAAGACCAATGATGGCACGGAGATCGTCCTTAGAGAACCGAGGTCGACTGATGCGAAACAGTTGATGAGGTTCATCAACCAGATAATCCGAGAGCCGATGTCAGGTATTCCATTAATCAGTCCTATGACTCTGAAAGGCGAAGAAGCCTGGCTTGAAGCGATGCTGGGACAGGTGCGAAAAAGATCGATGGTCATGCTTGTTCTTGAGATGAGCGGCAGAATAGTCGGCAATTGCAGTGTGCAGCGACGGATGTGGAAAGAAAAGCATAGAGCTCAGCTCGGCATTGCTATCAACGAATGTGCAAGGGGTAGAGGCATCGGAGAAATAATGATGAGAACAACGATTGCCCTTGCGCGCAAACGAATGCCTGGCCTGGAGTTAATCGACCTGGTGACCTACAGCTATAACTCGCGCGCGCTCGCTCTGTATAAGAAATTGGGGTTTGAGCAGGTGGGTCGCCTCCCTCATGCGGTGAAGGAAGATTGTCGCTACTATGATGACATCTTCATGATCCTTCACTTAGACGACCTGGTCGGGAAAGGCTGATTGAAATTCAGTATTGATGGACCCGAGGGTAGGATATAGTCTCCTCGGTCTGATGAAGATTGTACTTCGATGTACGATGGTGTACATTCATCTGGGCAGGGGCGTTCGGCAAAAGGATTACAGTGTTTAGTGCTCCTATATATCTCATCGATACCCAGCATCACCCTAGGTCTATCTAGGGGCGTGAACACTGGTCGGACGATATCTGTTAGCCCTCGAAGCAAAGGTGAATCGATGACTATCAAAGTACTGTGCGTCGACGATGAGGAATCCATGGCCGATGTAATGAAAGCCCTTCTCGAGAAGAATGGGGATATTGTCGTGGAGATATCCTTTGCTGCAGATGAAGCATTATCTCGCATCAGAGACGATGGTTTTGACGTGATAGTGGCGGATTATCAGATGCCCAAGATGAACGGAATCGAGCTTCTGAGAATACTCAGAAGCGAAGGGAACGATATTCCATTCATTCTCCTGACTGGTCGAGGAAAGGAGGATGTCGCGATACAGGCATTGAATGAAGGTGCCGATTTCTATGTCCAGAAATCGGTGGATACGCCACGCATGATTTCGGAATTGTCAAACATGATTTTTCAGTCGTATGAGACAGTGGTTGCAGAGCGGTCCAGAGCAGAACTGTGGGACCGTTTTGAGAGATTGGCACAGACGGTCCCTGACCTCATTTGGCGAGTCCTAATAAAACCTGAGATCAAGGTCGAGTATATGAATCCTGCATCGTTCGATTGGGTTGGTTACACCCCCGAGGAATTCTATTCCGATGCGGAACTCTTGTTCAGATGCATACATCCAGAGGATGCCGCGAAGCTCAATCACGCATTTGCGAATGTCGAAGAATTCAAACAGCCACTCACATTGAGATGGGTCAAGAGAGATGGAACGGTGCTCTGGGCAGAAGATCGATGGGGATTCATAAAGGATGAATCGGGCGATGTGGTGATGATCGAGGGTGTCAGTCGTGATGTCACCGAGCGGGTGAGCAACGAACAGGCTCTGCGCCAGGCGAACAAGAAGTTGGAGTTAATGACCCATTTGATCAAGCACGATACGCTCAACCAGCTAAATACCATCATTGGTTATGCCGACCTGGCGCGGAAAGGGGACCCTGAGATGGTAAAGAAAGCGATTGGTCGGATCATCACTGCGTCAAAGGTCATCATGAAGCAGTTGGAATTTTCGAGTAGCTACCAAGAGACTGTCAGGGGGATACCTGTCTGGAAGTCGTTGGGGGAAGTCATAGATTCTTCCATCTTGGCTATTCAGAAGCCGGATGTTGAGTTCGCGATAAGCGTCAATGATATCGAGATCCGTTCTGACTACGCCCTTGACAGGGTATTCAGAAACCTCCTTGAGGATTCGATCACTCATGGGGGCCAAATTAGCAGGATTTCGATCGAGTGCACTGAATCGGATATTGGCTATGATCTCATATATGCGGACAATGGAATCGGCATCCCTCTTGATGAGAAAGAGCGGATATTCGAACGGGGATTCGGAAAAGGCACCGGATACGGCCTATTCCTGTCTCGAGAGATTCTCAATGTCAGTGGAATGACGATCAAGGAAGACGGAGTCCCTGGGGAAGGGGCGCGATTTGTTATTCATATTCCAAAAGATGCATGCAAAGTCTCTCAAAAGACTGGTCAATGATGCGTTGGAACGCTGTTCTATCCAATGTGTCTCATCACTTTGACGTCATTCACTGTTATAAGGCCGCCCCGGACCATGTCGCTGATCATCGGGATTACCTCGAGGATCTTCTTCTCGGAATCTACCGCTTCGATTATGACCGGCAAGTCTTCACTGAGTCTAAGAGGACTGGCGGCGTGTAGTCTGCTGCGTTTCCCGAAGCCGTATATCCCTCTCGTGACTGTCGCGCCCCATATCCCACATTCTCTTAGATGATGGACCACCGCCTTGTATGCCGGGATACCCTCGTAATGGTCGGATTCTCCAACATATATCTTGAGACACAACGCCTTCTCATCTATCTCCATCTAACCTCCCTCCATCAGAAGCCCTGCAGCCCTTCCGATGACCGCTGCAACTATGCATACCCCTCCGTTGAGGATAATGTTTCCGAAAGCCCATCCCCACTGCGACTCTGAGATCATCGATACTGTTTCCAGGCTGAACGCCGATGTGGTCGTATACCCACCGAAGACACCGACGAATACCGCGACTCTGAGTTCTGGTTGCAGGAAACCTGCGTTGAGCCCCCAGAAGTAAAGGAACGCAATCATGAAACTGCCTGTTGCATTGACGAAGAAGGTGCCCCATGGGAAATCGCCAGTGGTGAAATAGCCTGAGAATAGGTACCGGGCGATGCTTCCAGAAGCACCTCCGATGCCTACGAGGAGCACGAGCCAGAGTTGGTCACTATCCATGATCTTCCTCACTTTCGGGTTCCTGCATTGGATTCTGGGATAAGACGTTTTCCATCATACGTATTCAACACTATCGGCGTCCGTGATTAACTCGTCCATGATTCCATTCTCGATATTATGGTGGTTATGCGAAGGATATTCATGACAGCGACAATTAGTGTCCCGAAGAATGACCTGGATGGCATCTGGTGGCACTGGAGACCCCAGAATGAAGACTAACTTGAACTATTCTGTGGGCAGGCATGCGGGAGCACCCTTGTCTCGATGGATGCCAGATCCTTTCCGAAATAGTTTCGAGATTTGTGCTAATCTTTGATTCTTGTCCCACAAATGACTTAGATAGTAATTCGGGTTGGTCACGATAGAGCCAAAGATTAGTTCGATGGTCAGGAGACTGCAATCGAATGTTTCCATCGGTCGTTGGCTCCTTGGGAGAGGTGAAAGAATGAGGAAGGAGTTCGAGAGCGACCTTGCGAGGAGTGTCGCTGAGAATGGACAGAAGAAAGTCAGAGGAAAGGCATGGTTGGTCATGGCCCTTTGTGCTGCTCTTCTGGTCAGTGGATTCGCTGCAGTCACGGCTGTGAGCGCGGCTGATCAGGATCAGACAAAGCTGCAATTGAAGGACGGATCTTGTGAAGACGCGGATGACTGTGACCCAATCAATGAAAGCGAGGACTGTGAGCCAATCAATGAAAGTGATGACTGCGAGCCAATCAATGAAGGCGAGGACTGTGAGCCAATCAATGAAAGTGAGGACTGCGAGCCAATAAATGAAGGCGAAGACTGCGTGCCAATCAACGAAGGCGGCTGAATCGCTGACTGCATAAGCCCGTGATTCGAAGACCCCAGCATTGAGGTTTCAAGCTAATGTTCCAGGACGATACCGTAGTTGGGCGTCCCTGCTAGGATATCCGATATGCTTGAAATCGGCACATGTCATGACGGTCCATGAAAACCCATTAAACACCTGCTGGTAAAGGCGTTCTCCCGGCAGGTCGTTGATTGCTTCTATTTACGACTTGATATTGGCTGAGCTGATTCTGCTGTTCCAGATGGAGAATGTGAATTCCTGTCGAGAAAAAGTCATAGTGTATGAACGCGCTCAGCTATCCTGTAACGGGGGATACACACCCTGAGTCAAGATGACATTAAACGATATGCACTGGCCATGGCGATGCTGAGCTCGTTCCTGACACCGTTCATGGGTTCATCGATCAATGTGGCATTGCCGACCATCGGTGATGAATTCAACATGAGTGCCATCATGTTGAGCTGGGTTGCCACATCATACCTCCTGGCAGCTGCCACCTTCTTGGTGCCATTGGGTCGGCTCGCAGATATCCATGGTCGAAAGAAGATATTCATTATCGGTATGTGGGTGTTCGCTGCCGCATCCGTCCTTTGTGCATTTGCTCCGTCTTCGACCATGCTCATCGCGTTCAGATGGTTCCAAGGGATTGGAGCTGCAATGATATTCGGAACATCGATTGCCTTACTGACTTCTGTCTATCCCGCACAAGAGAGAGGAAAGGCACTGGGTATGACGGTGTCCGTCGTCTATATCGGAGGTGCGCTGGGGCCAGTATTAGGGGGTTTCCTGACATCCTATCTCGGGTGGAGAAGCATATTCCTGGTGATAATTCCAGGAATAGTCGCGGTCATCTGGATTGGCTCAAAGAAATTAGTCGGGGACTGGTATGAGGCTCGCGGAGAAGAGTTCGACCATGTGGGTTCTCTATTCTATGTGCTTGCCATCACAGCGGTGATAATCGGATTCACCTTCTTGAGGGAACCTCTGGGACTTGCTCTGACAATCGCAGGCACAGTCATGTTGATCATATTCATTGCATGGGAGATGCGGCATGCGAGTCCCGTATTCGATATGCGGCTTTTCAGTCGAAACAGGGTGTTTGCATTCTCCAACCTTGCCGCATTGATAAACTATTCTGCGACATTCGGTGTCAGTTTCCTCGTCAGTCTCTACCTGCAGTATGTGAGAGGTTACAGTCCTGAGCAGACCGGCATGATATTAGTGTCTCAGATGGTCGTGATGGCTCTATTCTCCCCTCTAGCAGGACGCCTATCTGATGTGATAGAGCCCCGCATAATCGCATCCACTGGTATGTGTATTACGGCCATAGGCCTCGCCTTGATCTCATTCTTTGATGACGGTACCGCCGTATGGATGATGGTCGTCGTACTGGGATTCTTGGGATTCGGGTTCGCTCTATTCTCATCTCCGAACACGAACGCAATAATGAGCTCTGTAGACAGGCGACAGTTTGGGACTGCCTCGGCTTCTGTGGGCACTATGAGGTTGGTTGGTCAGGTTCTCAGCCTTGGCATTGCCACAATATTCATATCCGTCTATCTGGGCAGCCAAGAACTGTCATCGGAAGTAGCGCCTCAATTCCTGAATGCCTTCCAGCCAGCTTTCATCACGTTCTCCATTCTATGTCTCATAGGGACGTTGGCATCATTGAGCCGCGGGAGGGTAAGGTCTAGTTAGACCATCTGATCGAGATTCACAATCCTGAATATTGCACTGGCTTCATAACGGCTTTATAATTTCTCAGTGGTTTGGTGATGGCATTTCTTAAGCATATATGCATGAGTCAGTATGCATCCTCCGTTGGATGATGCCATTGGTATTCTAATACAATGAGAACTATTATCATGGCAGTACGGCCCGCGTTCATTCGATGATTCGGGCTCTAACGGGGGGAAGAACATCATGCAAAGGCGTTGCGTGGTCTGGTGTGTTTGTCTAGCCATGGTTGGAATCATGATTATGCCTGGCGCTTGCCTGGCGAACCATACTGGGCAGAAGTGGATTCCGACAGAATCATGGACATATGCTGTTTATGTGAGTGGAGATAACAGCCTGGAACGATTCTGGGATGACAGTAGCCTTCCATTACTTCTCAACCTGCCGGCCAATGATGAGTTCCATATCGTTGCGATAATGGATCGGTTGAGCACTGAGGGGACTGAAGTCATTGAGATTTCTGGGAGCACATGGGAAGTGGTAGCGAACTACCCCGAGATGGATTTCGGCGATGGCGCGACCTTCGAATGGTTCCTAGAAGAGGTCTCATATCGATATCCTTCTGATAAGCTTGCAGTGACCGCATGGGACCACGGCTATGCCTGGAGATACATAAGCGATGATGTTACATCTGGAAGCAGGATATCGATGCCAGAGTTACAGGCCGCAATCGAGAACGCTGGCGTCTATATTGATGTGCTTGCGTTCGATGCATGCAACATGGCTGCGGTTGAGGTCGCTTATCAGCTGTCTCTGACTGGCCTTGTTGGAATAATGGTCGGTTCAGAGGAATCTGTTCCGACTACCGGGTTCCCATATGATCTGATGTTGATGCCCACAGCGCTAGATACGGCCCGGACGCCGGCGCAGATGGCCGTCGACATGGTCGCAGGATTCGAAGCATTCTACGCACCACAGACATGGGCTACAACTGTTGCACTATCCGCAGTGAATCTCTCAGCAATCAAAGAATCCTCATCTGTATTCTGTGAATGGGTGGACGCGATGCATTCATATCTGCCAGTGTATGAAACCAATTACAAGCAGGCATTGAACGATGCATATTGCGCATGGGCGACGCACTACCATGTCGACGTTGCGGATCTCGGAGATGCTCTACTGGCGGATTCCTTGGTTACGGATGTCGAATTCAGGGCTGCAACATTTGATATGGTATCCGCAATTGATGGTTCCGTCATTGATGTTTGGGGTGGAAAATATGCGGAGGACAGTCGCGGTCTGACCCTGTGGTGGGGTTGGGGCGGAGATTGGAACTACTATGCGGATGCCTACACGGAGGTAGCGTTCGCGACGGAGACTGGCTGGTGGTCGTTCCTGGATGAGTACAATTAGTCACTCTGAGGAGACGTCAGTGCTATCTTCCCACAGGAGTACACTGAGATGTTGCCATCCTTCAGTGCAGAAGATGGAGCAGTTGGTCGTTGGTGTCAGTAGCTGATGATGTCGCAGGCTTCCCCATTTGCGACATTGTCGACAGACTTATGATTCAGACCCTGCTTCAATCAAATGCCCAGGTTCGTGGGTTGGGGCGGATCGATGGTCGAGTATAGGAATGTCAGCAGGGCTGATCTTCAGAAAATCACTAGGGTTATGAACCAGTCTCGCAGAGGCATCCCTTTCCAGAGGGAGATGACTTCAGATGAAGTTGCAGCGGAGACAATGGATGACGAGGATTTCGACCCCTATGGCGCATGGTTGGCTCTTTCGGGTGGCAAAGCAATTGCATATGGCGAAGCCTTGATAGCTCAGAGTAAGCTCGCACTGGGAAAGAAGGAAGGATATGCGAAGATAGAGGTCTCTCCGGAGTACCGTGGAAAAGGTGTCGAAGAGGAGCTCGTCCGGCGGGCTGAGGGTTATATGGTCGGAAAAGGTATCCTGTTCGCCAGAGCATCTTCAACGGAGGAGGACGATTGGAGGATCAACCTGCTTCAAGGTTCTGGATATCAGATGGTGCGAGTTTTCAATTCCATGCTCGCAACGAATGTCGAGAATCTGTCAAAGATATCTCCACCGGATGGATGCACGCTCGATGGACGACTGCTCACTGATTGCTCTGATGAAGACATCGAGCTATTTGCCACCATCGTGACAGAGACTTTCCAAGGGCAATTCAACTACGAGCCATATCCGCCAAGCCGACTGATGAATATCCGGGATACTTCTCAGGACGTTTTTCGTGTATCCTATGCCTCTGTTGACGAGAATTGTGTCGGTGCATTCCTCACGGAAGAAAGTATGGTCCTGAACAGGGAAAGAGTGAAAAAAGAGGGTTGGATACTGCTCGGTGGCGTTCGCGAAGATCATCGGAGACGAGGAATAGGAAGAGCATTGATTGCCGATGGTGTTCATTGGCTTGTGACTAGGGGCATTGAGAACGTCTACATCGGCGTCGATACTGAGAACCCGACAGCCTTTGGCCTATACCAATCGTTGGGGTTCGAGGTTCAGTATCGCAACATGGCATACGGCAAGAATCTCAGACGCTGAAGCTATCCGAACCGTCCCGATATCTCCGGGGTCCATTGCGATGCCTCGCAGTCTTCCTCTCCTAGTCTATGCCTCTTTGTCCCAAGAGATCTCCTTGAATCCTCCTCGCCTGCGCAAGAGGATAAGGGCAATGACGATCATCGCGATTATCCCTGCCGCCAGTGCACTCATTCCATATGCATATGTCTTTGAGACCTCATGCGGTGCTGGCACTATTGTCACAGAAGCGTCCCCATAGACCTGCCCTGAGGTGGCGCGCACGTAACCCGTGACATCAGATGCATTCTGTGCTGTAAGCATGCTTCCTGTCATGATGCCGACATTCGTCGCCCATGTGAAATCGAGATCCGGCACAGCATTCTCATACTGATCGTATCCGATTGCCGTGAAGCTCTCAGTACTTCCTGCAACGACATCAATCATTGGTTCACTAACGACTATGTGCGTCAATTGGTCCGGTATTATCTCGACCTGGACATGTGCCGCGACATCGTCAACCGTAGCATCGAGGTACCCAGATACGTCTGCGGTCGTCTGGGCTGTGAATAGTCCTCCATCGGAGACTGATCTAATCACGGTGGACCACTCGAACGTCAGGCCAGATATGCCGTTATTGTATTCGTCATGCCCAGTTGCGCTGAACTGGGTCCGTGATCCTGCCACGACGGTCACATTCGAGGGAGTTATGCGGATTGTCTCCAAGGGCCCCCGCTATCTTTTCGACATTAGTGCCTGGCATGGAAATGCCCGTTCGAAGTGCCTTGGTCGTATTGACCTTTGCCGTTGTGCTCGTCTCCCTCACACTTCGAGGTCTAACCATGAAGCCTATCATGAGACGCCTCGGATTTTTTAAGATATCTGATGTGCGACGGAACTACGAGCGACGATTGGGCGAACTAGTCGGTGTGGAGGCGGCTCTTTTTCAACTGGAGAAGATGAGGCACTCTCGAGAGGTGAGTGCTGATGTATTCGACGTGACCAAACGGATGTACACCGACCAAATTGAGAAGCTGGCAGATGAAATCAGCAAGCTTGTTGCTGCCAATGACTTCTTGAGGAAAGACGAGCTGAAGAAGGCCCGTCACAGTGGCCTGTTGGTCCAACGGAGTGCGATACAGCAGATGCGATCACTGGGGCGGATCGCGGACTCCGTGGCGGAGGATATCATCGCAGAGATAGATGAGCGCATTGTATTGCTTGAATCTTCAGATGAGTCGAAGTTGTCAGAAGAATCCTAGCAGCCTTTCTTAGAGTTGATTGGCAGTTTTCTTTGGGCCCATGATTATTATGTCCGCGCGGGGTTTCTAGGCTAGCTGAATTCAGTCGCTCGATGTCTTGATGATATGCGGGTGACCTCTCATGGTAATATTTGCTGCTTGTCCGAATTGATGAACGACAGAATATGGGTGAGACAAACTGTGTTCAGAAGACCAGGTTGTATACCTGACTCTCGTTCTCGACCTTGAAACCTAGAGATACGTACAATCCCAGAGCTTTATCGTTCTCTGCGTCGACGCCGATGAAGATTGTGTCGTGCCCTTTGTTCTTGAGCCATGTCATTCCATCTACAAGCATTGCAGTTCCAAGTCCCTGCCCTCGCATAGTTTTGGTCACGCCAAGCAGGTCTATCCATCCAGATTGAATTCCGTGTTCCGCGTTGAATCTCAGTGGGACCTCCGCGACACATAACGCGACAGTCTCCGAGGACTTCCTGGCCAGAGATACCATCCAGGGATCATCGCATGCATCTCTCCACTTTGTCCATCTCCATGGTGGCTCAGGAGCGAAGCTGAAGTGTTCTGAGAAAGTGTCGTTGAGAATCCCTGTGAAGATAGCTATCTCGTCATCTGACATCTCTTTGAGCATTCTGTGCGTCACTTCTATCCCTGGAGGAAATTCCCTTTGTGGGATGTCTCCTTTGTCTCGTCGTGCAAGCCGATAGAAGTGCCGGACGCTCTTGAATCCGGACCGAAGGTACAGCTCCTTCTTCCACCCCTCGGTCTCTTCTATCTTTACCATCGCTCGACCTACGCCTCGCGATTTGATGTAATCGAGCGCCAGTCTCATCAGCTCTTCTTCTGCACCGCATCCTCGCGCCTCAGGGATGACATCAATTTCGACCCATCCATCGTCAAGGCCCGCTTGGATTCTCCCCTCTTCGATGACTCCGATTCCGTATGCTATGGATTTCGTTCCGTTGAAGACCAGCCAAGCACCTTCCGGACTGTAGTCCGGGTCATCAAAGGTCTCAGAATTGCGTTCGGCGGGTGTTAGGTCGTGATGATACGCAGTCTCCCGCCTAGACATGTTAGTGATCGAAGTGATCAGGTCGATATCCTGTTTTACGGGATGTCGGTACATAAGGGCCATTGATTCGAGTAGCCTTGTATGTATGATAAATATTGTGGTTCTTGCCATCCATCGTCAGAATAGATGATTAATGGCATGGCGATGGCATGCCTATTGCGATAGGATCGCTCATATTGCATTCTTATGATGACGGAAGAATTGTGTCCTATGTCTGTTGGGTAGTCTTAAGTGCCAGGTGAAGGACATAAGCCCCTTTGAAACCCTGCAATCCTGAGTGCTTTCAGCAAAATTGCGTAGACAACATCATTATGAGTGGATCTACGCAGAGGCATATCTCAAACCGTAAGAAGTTAGTGCCTTCCGAGCGATTCGTAACACTGCAGGATCTATCGTGCAATCAGATTGAATCAGGAGCTGTCGAATCTTCTATCGTACCAGCGGCGTCTCGTCCTTGACACCAATCCTCTTCGTTTCAGACGCCTGCGAATTTCCTTCCGCTCCCTCTTCGAAGGGATTGCTTGATCCCCCTCGGCGTGGATAACGCCTTCAATTTCGTTCCAAACGCTAGCCACATGATCGTGATACTTCACATCGGTGTACCTGAGTACTGTCGCAAGATCTCCTTTCGTTAGATTCTTGCTTCTCAGGTATGCTTCTGGCCTGAGAAGCAGCTCAAGAGGTTCCAAGGGTCCCTTGTTCGCCAGAACCAGTTGCTCAGCACCTTTCCACTTCTCTCTTGGCACATTCTGGGCAAGAATGGCTAGGAATGAGACAACTCCCTGCATATCTCGAGCCATTCTCATTCTGCCCTTCGTCGTTTCGATGTAGAAGACGGGACCGTGAATGAGTTCGCTATGTCTTATGTTAGTAATTTCCTTCCAGCGAACATGGAAATCGCTTGACCAAGGCGAATGCTTTTCGATGCCTTGCGCGGTCACTCTGTATCTCGCTCCAAGCACAACAATCAACGAGTACCAAGCAACGGATGCTACGAGGAAGAAAGACACAGAAATCAATATTGCCAGGTCGACAGTGGGGCCTGATAGCACCTCTTCACTCATCGACTCCAACTCAGAGTACACCCACAAGAACATGACAGCAAAGACGAGCATTAGGAACAGGAAGATACGATAGACATAATTGTATGGGTAGCCAACCCAGAGTTCGAGTATCTTCTCTTCAGCCAGAGATGACCGCGGTTTCAGTTCCTTACTTACCTTGCGTTTGATCAAGAATTGTGAGACGATGGTGCCAAGAGCACTGCCGATGGCAAGGGCAATCACTACGGAAACCAGGTCTGTCAAGCCTTCACTTCCATCAGGTTCATAGACTGCAGTAGATTTGGAACGGCATGTGCGCCTATTTGCCTTTTTGCCTGGTTATCCGTCGTTCGCCCTTCCGCCCTTAGGGCCTTTTCTCTACGGAAAGGCTCAATCGCTTTAAGGAGCCGCGAATTCGATTGACAGCTTCATCTTGGCCATCGTAATGGCGGCCTTCGGCCATTCCACGATCTCGTTGCTGTCTTTGACTCCCTGCGCTCTCACAGGCATCTTGGCCGTTGTCGTCTTCGTTTTGGCCTTTATCTTTATGCCAGATTCGTAAGCACCTTTCGAGAGCAGAATCTGTCGAATCGAGTTTGTGATCTCCTTCTCAATTGCGTCAGTGTCCAAGTGTCATCACCTCTAATCGTTGATGTCCTCCCGCCCCTAAGACCTTTCTTCATTGGAACTGACTGGAGCTAACCCTTTCCTCTCTCTATCATCGCAAGAGAAGAGGCCAATGAAGCCCAGGACTCCAATAATAACTCCCACGATAGATACCATGAATCCAATGTCTCTGTCCGGGTAGGTGGTCAGTTCATAGACGACTTTGTGTTCATGAACTGGCATGAAACAAAGAGCAAGGCCGATGATTAGTAAGAAAACTCCAAGAACGGCCACTCCAGCAGAGATTCCTCTTCCAAGATGCATTTTGCAGTCACCAACGGCGATAGGCATATCCTCATCTATGGTCTTTTCCTCGATGGCCCCTTTGAAACCCCGCAACTATCGACAGATTGAGAGCGAATCTCCAAAGAGATTCATTCTGTAATCATTGGTGCGAGTAGGCGTTGCAAGAACCCAGCTACCGAGTGGCGTCCACAATGCCAACCCCCCTCAGTTATGGCAAAGTTAGACCAACGACGAATATGCTTAGTCCCGTGACCAGAAGCGCAATCGAAAGGTTAATCTGCATGCAGCATTTCATGAACTTTGGAGGCTCGGTCGAAATGGAGGAGACGCCGTCATTCGCTAGGAAAACGCAGGAGCTGGCTATTGCAGCCGCCACGGAGGAGCCGTCTGAGGGGGAAGCACTCAGAGCGGCAATTCTCGTTTACGGTTACATTCTTCTCATACCGGGAATAGTGCTTCTTTGTATGTCCGCTCTAACCATAATGAGCCTCCAGGACCATGGATCCAGCGACTTTCAGACCTACATATGGATTTTTCAGATTACTGCTATGGTTGGATTGGCAATCGGCATAGGTTCGGGCTATCTTCTGGTCAGAGTGGCAAGAAAGGGGCTCGTGTATCATGTCCGCAATCTGCTCTACCCAGCATTGACCATAATTGGAGTCTATATGGTCATTATGGCAGTCCTCGGCGTTGCATCATCAGCAGCTACCTATATCGCATTCGGAGAAATCTCAGCTGTGGGCATTGCCATATCCTCGCTGTATCAGCTTCCCTATGTAATCGGTGGAGTGCTGTTGACGATGATAGGCATGAAGAGATTCCCACACAGATGATGAATTGGCATCTATCACAAGCATCTCGAAAGCAGTTCAAATGGATTCTAATCAACGCCATTCCATTTGCGGCCAGTGGAATATCATTCTCCGCCCCTATGACCTTTTCTCTACGGAAAGGCTCAATCGCTTTAGGGAGCCGTGAATTCGACTGACAGCTTCACCTTGGCCATCGATAATGGGCGTCCTCGACCCTGCCAGGGTATGGAGGATTTCCTTTTGTTGTCCTCGGAGGGCAATCCCCTATCTAGGTCAGCTCTGTGGAAGATGGTTAAGCTGACTGGCTTTAGAGCAGGGATTACCAAGAACGTTTATCCTCATATCTTCCGTCATTCCATGATCACGCATATGGCCGAGAAGGGTCTGACCGCACCCTTCATACAAGCCCAATCAAGGCACAAGAAGATGGAGACGGTGCAAAAGTACATTCATCTCTCGCATAAGAGCGTCAGAGGCGAATACGACAAGGTATTCGAGCCCCCTTCTGAGCGGGATGCAATGCCTGCACATGAGAAATTTCCGGAGAAGATTGGTGCTAATAGTCATGAGTCATATTCAGCAGACCTCAAGGAGCGCATATTGTTGAAGTATCTCGATGGGGAGATTTCGGATGACAAGCTGGAGAAGTTGCTGTCCCTTGTGGATCAACAACATCGGAAGGGACACAAGAACGATATTGACAGGGTGCCTGGGTATTTCTAAACGCCTCTGGCAATAGCCACACTTGAGGCCAGTGCTGATCTCCCTTCATCGCTGATCAGAGCATCGTCGATGAGTGCTACGAAGTCCTCATGAGTCATCGTACTTCTCGCCCGAAGGGATAAAACAAGAACCTTCCTGAGAATCTCTAGCAGCTCGCGCGACAATCTCGGCAAATCAAGCGAGGAATTGAGAGGTTTCCCATGCATGTAGTTGCTCCGAATTGAGTAACACTTCTTTATGCAATCTCTAGCTTCTGTGGGATTGGAACCGTCGCAGCCAATTAGTGCAGAAGCTCTCATTCTGAGTTTATAGCTTAGCTCGCTGCTGTCACTCAGGAGAACTGCCTCAAGGGCAGAAATGCTATTCACAATCCTTATTTGATAATTCGATGATTCAAATAGAGCCGAATCATACCTTGACAGGCCTATGGCCAGAGACCCAAGTTCTTGATTCTTCCCTTCAACCGCCGTTCTCACGAAGGGGCCGAGTTCGGCCTCAAATCTTAAGTAGCCATCGATATCGCTCTCGCTGAACTCAAAAGACAGACTCAGGGGTGTCGGTTGCCCTAACCCTTGAGACGATGATCCGTAATGATAACTATCTGGGTACGAATCAAGGCGAGAATATCCAACTGAGCCGACTCTGAACAGTCTAAGCATATGAAGATGATGCATGATGAATCTCTGAATTTCCATCGTATCAGTGCATTTCTGTGATAATTCGAGAAGTGCTGAGCCAACCAGGGGTTCCCGAAAAAGGGGAAAAGGGTCCCGAGTGGAGAGGATAAGTTGACCATGCGGAATTCTTCTTAGTGTGTCTTTGACCTTAACCCTTCTTAGCGAGAATAAGTCACCTACTTGCACTGGCCCCTTGACGGCCAACCCAGTAAGGAACGCAGAAACATTCCAGATTCGAGTGTTGTTAGCGAGTTCATCAGCAATATCATTCGCAAGGCCTTTCAGAGCTGCATCAGAAAGTGGGGGCGATGATTCGGCATCCATCATCTTGGTTGTCACCCTATTGAATACTTGGAAGAGCAGACCTCTTGCCTGAGCATCATTCATGCCTTCTCTTGAGGCTACAAGATGACTGAGGACTCTCTGGCAAGATTCATCTTTGTTCAGAAAGTCCTCAAGAAGGTAGTATGTCCTGCGAAAATCGGGAGCCCTGACTTTCTCAATCTTGACTTCCACACCGTATCCCGGTTCCTCAGACTCCGGATTGGTGCAGTGGTCCACTAGATATTCCTCTTCAATCATCTTGAGTTTACCATCTTTCAGACCTTCATCAACTGAATTCTTCAGAATCTTAAGGCAATCATACATAGAGTCGTCAAGATCATTACTCACCAAGCTTCCTCCTCTTTCCCTGGACATCGTTGCTCCCCTAAGGCATTTTCTGACAAGAGCACGCTAATGGAGTGAAACGAATAACTACATATATTTCAGATTAAGGAGTGGTGAACATAAGCGGCGTTTCTGTTCACCGCTCCTTATATAGTTTAAGTGCCAGGTGAAGGACATAAGCCCCTTTCTGTTCGCCTCTTTCGAGGTTGATGGCATTCGACTAATGCACTCTACCCGCCGACGATGAGAATCGATTCGGCCGTTTGAGCTTGCTCCGGTGGGGTGTCGCCGTTTCAACAAATCCTCGGGAGACTTCATCCTCAAAGGAATCATCACATTATCCCGAGACTGTGCCGTTTCTGTGCCCTTGCCAGGACTCTCGCCCTGCTGCTCTGGCAGCCCACCTTCTCTTGGAGAGGGGACTTTCCTCAGCCGACTCGTTCTGAGAACGAGTCTACCGTCAGCCATCCGCCTTCTCCTGGCAAGTTCTATCAAGACTATCCATCTACAAAAGTCTTTCCAGTGAGAGTCCATACGATGTTCAGATTGTCCTGGCATCCGAAAAAGCGGTCTTGATCATGACTTGTCCATCGACTAGGTCAAAGGTTGCAGATCGGCCTCTGTTGCCATGAACATCTTCTGCGATTATTCTTATTCCCAGCTCCTTGAGGGCTCTCTTGGCTTCACGACAATTTTCTCCACCGATATCGCTGATTTGAATGTTTAGGTTGGGGAACATTTGAGACCCCCCCACAAGCTTGGCCCTGATCCTTTCCTTCCTTGCACCCTTCGCGATCATGTCCCTGAGAAGCTTCTTGACGCCCGTATCGGCGTACTTGCCTTCGTTCTCGACATTCAATGGCGCTCTGGGAAGTAGGACATGGACGACTCCGCCAAGCTTGATCTGAGGATCATACAAGAACACGGCGATACAAGATCCGAGGCCCATGCAGCATATCTGCTCCGGTGCCTTCGCAACGGTAGATTGCGATATGCCCACAAGAATCGGGTCTCTCATCTCATCGTATCTCCCATCTTCTCCAGTATGGTGTCTAGCATCTGTTGCTCGGGAAGGAGTAGGAAATATCCATCGAACTCCTTTTCGAAGCTCTTGAATACCGTGTGTACCGCTATGACGGAATCCACCTCGATTTCAAGGTTGGCGAGGGGGAGGTCGATTATGGCGCCTAACATGTCGATGGAGACATCCGGCGGCGCGGGAATAAGGTCTGTATCTATCATCTTGGAGACTGCGACAAGGTACCAGCAGAGGCATATGTTGCCTATCTCCCTGAGGGCGGATGCGTGTATCTGTGATAGATTGGATAGATTGATTTCTTCGTTGGTCAGATGCTTCATGAGGATTGCCGCGGATTTGTCCGATAGGACTACTAGAACTCCGCCTCTAAGGTCACCGCATAGCTGCGTGTAGACGCCGACCACGATTTTATCGGAGCCGCCGAGCCATTCGCCAACATCTGAGAACTTCAGGAAGTTGCACGAGGTCACCTCGTTCACGATCTCAATGTCCAGGAGAGATGCGAGTGCAGTGGCTGCGTTTCCTGCGCCAACATTGGCAAACTCCTTCACTATCCCCAATACCTTGCTCTCGTCTATCTCCTTCATGTCAATCAGTCTCCGAGGATTGAATCCACGTCCAGTATGAGCGCGATCTTGCCACTGCCCAATATCGTTCCGCCAGATATGCCTCTGGTATTCCTCAGGTGCTTATCCAATGATTTGACGACTATCTGTTGATGCCCAATGAGTTCATCAACCATGATTGCAGCGCGTCTTTCACGGCTCTGGACTATCAGAGTGTTTACACTGTCCTTCTTGGGCGCAAGTTCCAATGCGAAGAAACCGTACATGTCGATAAGAGGCAGAACCTCTCCCCTCAGCTGGACAACCTCTCTGTTGCGTATGAGCCTTATCTCTGGTCCTTCGAAGCAATGGGACTCGACCACGGAACTCATGGGCGCAGCGTAAATTTGTCCGTTGATGGATGTCATCATCGCATCGATGATCGCGAGGGTGAATGGCAACCATAGCGAGATGGTGGTACCAGCACCTTTGGAGGTGGACATCATCACCGAGCCTCCAAGGTTCTCGACGCCCTTCTTGACGACATCGAGACCCACGCCCCTTCCAGATGTTTCAGATACTTCATTCTTAGTGGTGAATCCCGGCAGGAACATGAGTTCGATCAGTTCGCGTCCGAGCGCGGCATCTGCCCTATCCTTCGTCATGAATCCCTTGGAGACGGCACTCTGCCTGAGACGGTCAAAATCCAATCCTTGCCCGTCATCCGTTATCTCTATCAGGACATGGTCCTGCTGTTTGGATGCGACCACTCTGATAAGCCCCTTCGGATTCTTGCCTGCCTTTATCCTCTCATTTGGCATCTCGATCCCATGATCGACTGCATTTCTGATTATGTGGATTATGGGTTCGGATATCCTGTCGACGACCGTCCTGTCGAGCTCGATATTCCCTCCTTCGACTACGAACTCTGCCTCCTTTGTCTGACTCTTGGCAAGGTCTCGGACCATCCTTGGGAAGCGACTCATGACATAATCTAGAGGTATCATCCGAATCCCCAAGACTTTCTCCTGGATACCCGATGTTAGAGCGTCGATCAATGATGAGATGTCCTGGAGCTCGTAATCGTCGCTCGACGAGGCCTTCTCGACTAGTCTGCTCCGTCCGATGACGAGCTCGCCGACATCATCGAGTAGCTCGTCCAGCTTATCCATGCCTACCTTGACGGTCTGCACAAGAGGTGCATCATGGCCGCCTTTGGTCGTCTTTTCCTGTTTTGGCACTCTTTTCAACTGGTTCTTCTGAGCTCCAGTTTCCCCTTCTAGGAGTTGCTCGACATCAGTCATATTAGCTATTCTTGACAGGACTTCTTGGTAGTTCTCTGCAGGGTCTACTTCTATGACCAGCTCATCGAATGGCCGCTCGTTCTCGATATCGTCCTCAGATGGCGTCATACTGAGGATTGATGCGCCTTTTTCGAGTTCCTTCATTATCACTATTGCTCTGGCGGAGGGTAGAGCGCATCTGCGTGCAAGTCTTATGCTGATCACATTTCCTTTCGGAGCCGCCTTCACTTCGATCGCCGGGACTTTCTTCTTCGAGGGCTTTTTTATCTCTTGGGGTTGGGTGGCCAGGGATCTCAGTTTTGTGAGAAGATCAGGATTATCGGCAACCTCAAGGGTACGTTCGACCTCCGAGACCATGGCTTCGAGCCCGTCGAGGCCATCGAATATCCCCTCGACGATCGCCTCATTTATGGATAGATTCCCATCTCTGATTGCCGCGAGAATGTCCTCCAACGCGTGCGCTGTCTCTGAAATCGCATGGAGGTTCATCATGCTCGCCATGCCTTTGAGCGTATGGCAAGCTCTGAACATCTGATCTATGAGTTCTTTATCCTCGCCGCTCGATTCAAGTGCGATGACCGCCTCATTGAGTGAACGTAGATACTCCCTCGACTCGCTTACGAAGAGCTTCGAATATTTGTTGAGATCGAACTCCTTTGTCAGTTGTATCACTCCTCGATGAAATCTATCATCTTCCTGGGAATGCCTTCCAGGGGCAGGACTTCGTCAACCGTACCTGCATCGATGGCCGATTTGGCCATTCCGAATATCACTGATGATTCCTCGTTCTGAACGATGACCTTGCCGCCATATCTTTTTATGACTTCGGCTCCTTTTGCACCATCTGATCCCATCCCCGTGAGAACAATGCCTAAGAGTTTCTGTCCATAGCATCGTGCCGCGGTCTCGAACAGTACATTGGCCGAAGGTCTGACGAACTGTACGGGCGGACCATCATCCAACTTCATCGCGATCCCTTTGCGCTCTCTCGGCTCAAGCATGAGATGTGTGCCGCCAGGCGCAAGATATGTTGCAGAGTTCTCGACGAATGTACCATCCACTGCAAGTCTGACTGATGGACCCTGCAATGAATCCAGTCTCTTAGCAAAAAGGATCGAGAATTCTACTGGTAGGTGTTGAACGATGAACATCGATACTGGCAGGTTCCTTGGCAACATGGAGAAGACCGTCTCGAGAGCCCGCGGACCTCCTGTGGATGCAGCCATTACGATGGCCTTGGTCTTGGCATGCACGTCTGGTGTCATCTCATGCTCGCTTGAGCGCAGACGGGCGGTGATACTCTTCCTATCGAGCGCATCTAGCTTCGCTCTTGCAATGCTCCTGAGATGATTCGCTATCCTCGCCTTGTAGTTGATTATGTCGATGGATATGGTACCGCTCGGTTTAGGTATGAAGTCCACTGCCCCCAGCGACAATGCTCTCAATGGCAGCTGGCCGTCTAACTTGTCCATTGCGCTGAGCATGACGACCCTCGTGGGTCTGTTCTTCATTATCATCTGGAGGGTCGTGAGTCCATCCATCCGAGGCATCTGTATGTCCAGGAGTACGATGTCTGGCCGGAGGCTCTCAACCTTCTCCAGCGCTTCGATGCCATCTTTTGCAGTATCTACGACGGTCAATCCTTCCTCAGACTCCAACATGTCGCGTAGAACTACTCGCATATACGCGCTGTCGTCGACGACGAGGATCTTGACCGAGTCTGGCATCAGACACCTCTCACATGCCCATCTGCAGGACCGCGTTCACGGATTCGAGAACATCATCGGCTGTGAATGGTTTCATTATGAAGTCTAGAGCGCCGGCCTCCAGCGCCCTCATGACGGTCTTCTGATGGCCCAGTGCGGAGACCATGATGATTTTGACCTTGTCGTTGGCTTCCTTCAGTCTCTTGACGGTCTCGATGCCATCCGTCTCCGGCATCACGATGTCCATCGTTATGACATCTGCCCCGAACTTCTTGAAGAGCTCAAGCGCTTCATCTGCATTCTTTGCTTCTCTGACCTTGTGCCCTCCGTTCTCAAGGATGTTCTTGATCACTCTGCGCATAAATTCGGAATCGTCTACCACGAGAACCGTTGCCATTTCATCGTCCTCCTACAGGGGTTTCATTCGGTGATAATTCCAATATCTTGACTGGGTCGACAATGGTTATCAGTCGATCGCCCAACTTGGCGATGCCACGGACATATTCGGACTCCAGCGAATCGGCGACGTACGATGGGGGCGCCTCTACATCCGATGCTGCCAGTTTCAAAACCTCAGATACTTCATCGACGAGGAACCCAACGGGAGCGTCAGGTGCCTCGATAACCACGATCTTTGACGCCATGCCTGGAGATTTCGCTTCCAATCCCAACCTCTTTCTGAGATCGATTATCGTCACAAGCTTCCCTCTAAGGTTCATTACGCCCTCTATATATGACTGGGTTCTGTGCACCTTGGCGATCTCCTCGATATCTTTTATCTCTTTGACATTGATAATGTCAAACGCGTACTCCTCTTTTCCGAGCCTGAAGACTATATATTGCTGGGTCGGGGTCGAATGGTCCATCAGTTTCGCTCCTTCTTGTGTTGCGTCTCGGTCTTCTCAAGAGCGTCTTTGATCATCTGTTCACTGACCGTGGATATGCTCTTAGTGATGTCGTTAAGGGCATTGGCGAGGTCTGCGAGATCCTGAGCGGAGGCAGTCAGTTCCTCCATTCCAGCAGCGACCTCTTCCGTTGATGCGGACACCTCCTCGACCGATGACGATGTCTCGTTAGCTATGCTGGCAACCTCATCCAGGTTCTTCGCAAGGCTCTCAGTGAGAGCCTTCTGCTCTTGCGTCGAAGAGCTTATTTCCTGGACCATTGCAGCCGTCTCCTCAACAGTGGCTGCTATATCCTCAAGAGATTTGAGCGCATCAGAGATGGTTCTTGTCCCTTCGGAGACATTCATTCGTGTCTGGTCCATCTTATGGGTGCTGGAATCGATGTCCCGTTCGACAGATTCCAGCAATCCCTGTATCTGGCTCGCTGCCTTTCGAGATCCTTCCGCGAGCTTTCTGACCTCATCCGCGACAACGGCGAAACCCCGTCCATGCTCCCCCGCTCTCGCAGCCTCGATGGCTGCATTCAGGGATAGCAGGTTAGTCTGCTGGGCGATATTTGTGATAATCATTACGATTTCGGATATCTCCTTCGATTTCTTGGATAGAACATTCATCGATTCAGCGGTCTCTTCGACGCTGGTCAGGAGGCTCTTTATCCTCTGCAACGCGTCCTCGGCTGATCTGCTTCCATTCTGGGCCACATCGCTTGCATCCTCAGACGCTCTGGCTGCGTTCTGAGAGCTCTGGACGACATCGTAGATCGACTTTGTCTGCTCGCCAAGCATTCTTACCATCTCGTCGACCTTTGCTGCTTGGATCTGAGCCCCTTTCGAGGTCTGAGTGACTGAGGTCGATACCTGTTGTGTCGCGTCTGTCATGTGTTTGGCCGTCTCTGCCAGGATTGCCGATGATTCGAGTATGGTCTTGGATGCGACCTGTATCTGCTCCGTCAGGGTTATGAGGTTCGTCCTCATCTTCCTGAAGCTGTTGACGAGCCTCGCAAGGTCACCTCGGGCTTCGACATCCATATCAATCGTCCAATCACCTGCAGAAATAGCTTCTGCGCTCTCAATTAGTCGCTGGAGTGGTTTCGAAGTATTATCGATCAGAAGATTCATGGATTTCACAAGATCGCCTATCTCGTCGTCGCTCGGTTTGAGTTCGAGCCTGGTCGTGAAATTCCCCTCTGAAATGGTTGTCGCAGCCTTGGAGACCGTCACTATGGGCCTCGTGACCGTTATCGAGACAAACATCGATATTATCGAAATTATGATGGCAACCGAAGTACCTCCAATGATTGTCCAGAAGACGCTTGTCCTGATGGTTTCTTCCGCGACGATGTTCATCAGGGCGGCACCATCGACGCATGTGCCTATGAGATCATCCATTGCAGCATTGATCGCAATCATCTGGATGGCGGCGTCATGCATGGACTCTGCTGCTCCCACATCATCTGAATAGTCAAGGCTGTTGAGGACGGCATTGAGCTCGACTTGAAACTGCTCCCACCTGGTATCTATGGCCTCGAGGGCGGTCGTCTGATCAGTCAACAGGTCCTGTCTGCCCTGATTGGTCACTATTTCAGCCATATTCGGTAGGACGTTGAAACTATAGCTCTGCTTGAATGTGAAGACGAAACTATTGAACCCCTGTACTTCCGTCAGAAGGGTAATCTTGTATTGTGTCGCTGACAGGGAACCATAGTTGACATAGTACAAGATGAACACGTTCTCAACATTTGCGAGTGATGTGGACCCATTGGCGATAAATGAAGCGACCTGCATGTTCTCGGTGTACAGGACATCGACAGTTCCCTCCGATCTTGTTCAAACCGTCGAGGGCAAGATAACTAAGACCTGCCACAGGCACCAACACCAAAATGAGAATTACAGCCACTAGTTTCGCAGTGAGGGGGAATCTCAACTAATCACCTTGACAACACACGGGTGAGGTCTACTTGTACTCTCTATCGAAAGGCTTTTGAACACCCGCATCTTGGTCAAAATCACCCTGGACAATATAAATGTCTGTCGTTTAGAAACTCATTTCTGATGATATGAAATCCTGTGTTGACTAGATTACCGAAGGAAGAAACTATCTAACCTGATGGATATCCCAGCATGACATGGCGATGACTGATGATGTGGCATTGGACAGTATCAGAGAGCATCTGCTCAAATCTCGCGGAATCGACATATCTGGCTACTCACCCACATTTATGATGCGCAGCATTCGGAAACGGATGGGGCGGTCATCGATGCCAGATATTGGGTCGTATGTAGATTTGCTCATCCATGATAATGGCGAGACGACTGAACTGATAGGTGCGCTCTCCATAAATGTAACAGAATTCTTCCGGGATGATGGAGCGTTTGAAGCCCTTTCAGAGAAGATCATACGTCCTCTGCTCAGATCGAAGCGGGAAACCGGAGGCATATTGCGGATCTGGAGTGCTGGATGTGCAACCGGCCAGGAGACATATACGATTGCAATATGTCTCAATGAGGAGATGCGCCGTGCGAATATGCAGGATGACATGATCGCGACCATAACTGGCACTGACATCTCCGCGAGCGCACTGGCGTTTGCTCGAAAAGGAGACTATTCCGAATCGCAGGTGAAGAAAGTCCCGATACCCCTTCTCAAGCGTTACTTCACCAGGAGCGAATCATCCTTTCAGATCAATGACCTTCTGAGGAAGAGAGTTCGATTCATGAAGGAAGATCTCATGGAGACTCCAAAAAGCAAGTTCTTCGATGCGATAATCTGCAGAAATGTCCTCATCTACTTCTCTCGGCTTTCCCATGATGAGGTGATCGAGAACCTGCATGAATCCCTTCGCCCACGCGGTTTCCTGATGCTTGGCAGAACGGAGGCGCTGATGGGCCGGATGAGGGGGAGTTTCGAGATAATCGACCCTGAGAATAGAATCTTTGTGAAGATGAGCTGAACGAGGATCACGCGAATGACAATGTGTCTGACATCGCATGGGTGATGCCATCCTGCATTCGCTGAAGCTCATCTTCCGATAATTGGGAGAGTTCATCGAGACTGGGTACCTCCACATCGCTCATGAACTCTCTTATCGATTGATAATTTGACGATATCCTGGATTTGATATCGTTCTGCATGCGATCAATCTCTTCGGAGGACATCATGGTGGAGATCACGTTTGCAAGCGTGACACCTTTCTTCTCAGCCTGGCTCGTGAGTTCCTCAATCGTGAAGCATGACATGTGTCCCATCCTCCGTATGACAATCGTCTGACGAAGTATTGTCGTTGATGATATATATTATTTGTTGTGCGCAGATGGCTACTTGACGATGCTCAGCCAGTGAGAGTACTTGCTCTCCTTGCCCTTGGCGATCTGAAGGAATTTCTCCTGTAGCGCCATTGTCATCGGTCCGGGCGAGCCGTTGCCGACACTCCTTCGGTCTACCTCCCTGATGGGGGTGACCTCAGCTGCCGTGCCCGTGAAGAAGAGTTCGTCCGCAAGATACATCTCGCCTCTGGAGAAATTCTGTTCAACGACTGAAAATCCGAGATCCCTCGCGATTGTCATGACTGACTCCCTTGTTATTCCCGGAAGTACTCCCGCGCTGAGCGGCGGAGTCAGCAGTTTTCCGTTCCTGACCATGAATATGTTCTCGCCAGAACCCTCGGCGACCATGTGCAGATCGTTGAGCATTATCGCTTCATCGAAGCCATTTTGCTTAGCTTCCATGACGGCGAGAGCGCTATTTAGGTAATCGCCGCATACTTTTGCGGTAGCAGGGACCGATCCTACCGGCATCCTGTGCCATGAGGAAGTGTGGACTCTGATACCTTTCTTCATACCCTCATCTCCCAGGTAGGATCCCATGGGAAATGCAATGATGAATGTCTCGACGGGATAGCCGAGTGGGTTCACCCCGATGCCAGAAACCCCAAAGAATGAAATCGGTCTTATGTAGCACGAATCAAGATTGTTCACCTTGACGAGTCCCATCGCCGCGGTGCAGAGTTCATCCACAGTATGTGGTATCTTGATGTTGATCGCCTTTGCAGATGTGTGGAGTCTGAACATATGGTCCTTCAGTCTGAAGATCGCGGGTCCATTGTCAGTGCTATAGCATCTGATCCCCTCGAATGCTCCAGTCCCATAATGCAGGCAATGTGTGAGCACGTGGACGGTCGCATCCTTCCATGATATCAACTCTCCATTCTTCCAGATCTTCTCTGTCGGCTGAATCTGCATATTCTCATCTCCTCTCTAATCCCAACGGACTACCCTGTTCTTCAAGCATCCGATGCCATCGAGGTCGACCTCGACAAGGTCTCCTGGTTTCATGGCAGCGATCCCGGATGGTGTTCCGGTTGCAATGATGTCTCCTGGCTCGAGCGTCATCACTTTTGATATGTATTCGACCAAGGCGGCGTCGTCGAACACCCTGTCTGATAAGGGTGCGTCCTGTACCACGCTTCCGTTCAGTCGAGTCAATACCCTTGTCGGGGCCTTACCCGAAACGAACGGCCCCATTGGAGCAAAGGTGTCGAAGCCTTTCGCCCTTGTCCAATCTGGGTCGGTCTTCTGGAGGTCGCGGGCGGTGACATCGTTCATGCAAGTGAAGCCGAAAATATGGGATCCGCCGTCATCGGAGTGTCTGGCCCTCTTTCCGATTATCATGGCGGATTCACCTTCGTAATCTACCCTCGAAGACATCTCCGGTATGCGTATATCGTCCCCGGGACCGATTATGGCAGAGGATGGTTTCGTGAAGATTATTGGCACCTTCGGAACCTCCCAGTTCATCTCCTCGATGTGACTCCTATAGTTGAGGCCGATGCAGATGATCTTGGATGGTTTAGGGAATGGTGCGATCGCTGTCACTCGCAAGGATGGGTGACGGACGGACTTCTCATTGAATCCGTGACTGAGAACGTCTTCCATGCATATCTGGTCCGTCTCTATGACTTCGTCTCCGTCAACGATTCCGACGAACGTCCGGTCCTCAATCCTGAATCGGCCCAGCCGAACTCCTTTTGGTATCGAGGGTTCCAACTTGTCCACCTCATGCGACGTACACATTAGGCATCGATCAGGTATGTCTTTTTCGGATGCTCTACTTGAACATCTTTCTTATCGATCTGCCGACGACCTCGATCTGGTCCTTCTCTCCATCTTTCCTAAGCTTGGTAAGTGTAGCCATGCCTGAGTTGCACTCGTTGACCCATTCCTTCGCGAACGCGCCCGACTGAATCTCCTTGAGGACCGTCTGCATGCTCTTCTTCACGCGGGCATCGATTATTCTTGGTCCACGTGTCCTGCCACCGTATTCCGCGGTGTTGGATACATTGTTCCACATGCCCTCGATGCCACCCTTCTGGACGAGGTCGATTATGAGCTTGAGCTCGTGGAGTACCTCGAAATATGCGATCTCGGGTTGGTATCCTGCCTCGACAAGCACTTCGAACGACCTCTTTATGAGATCGCTCGCTCCGCCGCATAGGTCCACTTGTTCTCCGAACAGGTCGGTCTCGGTCTCTTCGGTGAAGGTGGTTTCGATGACCCCTTTTGTAGTCGCCCCCAGTCCCTTTGCGATTGCGAGGGCGGTTTTCTTGGCCTTCCCACTCGCATCCTGATGGACGGCTATCAATGCTGGCACTCCATTGCCTGCCACGAATGTCTCTCGGACCAATGCACCTGGGCCTTTCGGTGCCACCATTATGACATCGACGTCCTTCGGCGGTACGATGAGTTTGAAGTGTATGTTGAATCCGTGGGCGAAGTCGAGAGTCATCCCTGCTTTCAAGTATGGCGCTACCTCGGCGTCGTAGGCCATCTTCTGGACCTCGTCTGGGATGAGCATCATGACTATATCGGCACTCTTGACTGCCGTGGGGATGTCCAAGACTTCCATCTTATCTGCCTTTGCACGCTTCCAGTAATCGTCTCTGAACTTGAGTCCGACTACGACATTCACTCCGCTGTCTCTCAGGTTGAGCGACTGTGCTCTGCCCTGTATCCCGTATCCTATTACTGCGACCTTCTTGCCCTTGAGCGCGTTCAGGTTCGCATCCTTGTTGTAGTATATCCTAGCCATTGTCGATCACTCCGCTTTCAAATCGCATTCATAGCTTCTATGTATCTCTTGGGTTGGCTCTTCATGACGAGAGCCTCAACCTCTTCGACAGTTCCTGTGACTCGGCATATCCCTTCCTTGCCTCGCATGATGGCATATGCCTCGTGTCTATCTGAATCCACGATGTCGGCTTCTATGACTTCCTGGAGGGCTCTCAAGTGCTCTAACACCCCGTGCGCCTTCTCCTTGTCCGTGACGGAGAGCACTATCCTAGCTCTCTCGGGCATCTCACACTTTCCGACCACGATGGTCTCGACATTTATCCTCTTTCTGGTGAACTCTCCCATCACACGTTGCATAACGCCGGGCTGGTCGTACACCAAGAGCATCATGACTTCCATCTAATCGCCACCTCCTTTCCATATGCATCTTCCTTTTATGCATTCCGAGGACGCCTTGCCTGGCGGGGTCATTGGAAGCACATCCTCTTCGGGGTCTATCATGAAATCGAGCAATATCGGGACCTGGGATTTCACTCCCCGCTGAATGGCATCCGCGACTTCGGACTGCTTCTCCACCCTTATCGCATCCGCCCCGTAGGCCTCCGCGAGCTTGACGAAATCGGGGTTCCTGCCGAACTCGGTCGCTATGTATCTAGAGCCATAAAACAGCTTCTGCCATTGCTTCACGTTGCCTAGCCATCCGTTGTTCAGCAGGCAGACGATCACCGGTATGTCGTTCTCGACGGCTGTCGCGAATTCATGCGAGACCATCTGGAGGCTACCATCTCCTGCAATATCGGCTACGACGCTGTCAGGTCTAGCCAATTTCGCGCCGATCGCTGCAGGGAAGCCGAACCCCATGGTCCCAAGACCTCCGGATGTGATGAAAATGCGGTCGCCTTGGCATTCAAAGAAGTGGAGCGCCCACATCTGGTTCTGGCCCACCTCTGTCGTGACAATCGCATCATCGGGCAGCAACCTTGAGAGCTCATATATGACTTTTTGCGGTTTGATCGGATTTGATTTGATGTTGTAGTCACAGGTGCATTCTTTCTTGAGAATCTTTATCCTCTCGATCCAGGTAGCCTTCTTCTTTCGTTTCTGCAGGCCCGCGATAAGGGCGTTGACTACGGTCCATGCGTCGCCCACGAGGCCGACCCTGCCCTTCACATTCTTGCCTATCTCGGACGAGTCGATATCGACATGAACGACCTTCGTGTTGGTTCCGAACTCGCTGAGCTTGCCGGTCACTCTGTCGCTGAACCTGGTTCCGATCGCAAGCAGGACGTCGCAGTTGTTCAATGCATAATTGGCTACTTGCTTCCCATGCATTCCGCACACGCCCAGGACAAGTGGATGGTTATCTGGTACGGAACCTTTTGCCATCAATGTGGTGACAATAGGGGCCATCAGCATCTCGGAGAGCACAGTGATCTCAGGTCCCGCCCGTGACCAGGTGACTCCCCCCCCCACCATGATGGTTGGTCTCTCTGCCGATTCGAGCAGTTTGATCGCATCGAGGAGGCCGGAGAGGTTCCTGCGAGGCTTCGGCACTCTGACCTTCACGTCGAGGTCCTCTTCGGTGTAATCCGCTTGGAATATGTCTGTTGGTATGTCTATGTGGACGGGTCCATATCTCCCTGTCGTGGCTATCATGAACGCGCGGTTGATGGATTCAGGGAGTGCTTTCGGGTCGGTTATTCTGAAGTTATGCTTCGTTATCGGCATCATCAGGCTGAAAGAGTCCGCTTCCTGGAATGCATCATTCCCGAGAACGCCTGTTGCCACTTGACCGGTTATCGCGATTATTGGTGATGAGTCCATGAACGCAGTGGCAACGCCCGTTACCAGATTTGTAGCTCCTGGCCCCGAGGTTGCGACGCAAACGCCTGGCCTCTTGGAGACCCTGGCATAACCATCCGCCATGTGGGCCGCGCACTGTTCATGGCGTGCAAGTATGTGCCTGATATCCGAGTCTACGAGCTCGTCGTAGAACGGAAGTAGAACGCCGCCAGGTATGCCAAACATCACGTCGACATTCTGCTTCTCCAGCAATTTCACAGCGGCTCTGGCACCTTTCATCTCTCAATCACACTCCTCAAATCCTGCCCGCATGGACACAACACCTCTCAGGTCGTGTGCCCATCACAGGCTTACAATCCGCAGGTCGACAATGACCTCTAGGGTCCCAAGAAGAAGCGTCAGATTGACTTGACCAGCGGACATTTGTACCGGGTTTGCAGATGATTGTCGATATATTAATATCTTGGCTGGACGGACTTGGCCATTGAACGGTGTGTTCGCTCGAACAGAATTGTACATAGGCCGAGGGACCTAGGCGTGGTGACCCTTGCCTGTTATAACGGCAGCGAATGTGTGGTTTCGCGATTCTAGCCTTGTGATGGCGGTGATCGCTCCGGCCGAGGCCGGGAGGATGTCCAACCCTTCCTGATCCATGACTAGCTTCGACGCCTTCACCAGTTCCTCGTCCGAAATCTCGAACGCCGCCCCATTGGATTCGAGTATTGCACTCATCCCCTCTTTATCATCGAGTAAGAAATTGCCGGATAAGGGTTCATTCACTTCGGTTATTGTCAACCCCTCCACAGGGATGGGCACTCGGGATTTTTTGACGAGACCATGGATGGCAGAGTTGTTGTTAGAGTATCCAACGATTCTAGGCTTCATACTCATTGCCCTGAACCCCTGCCAAATGCCTGCCAGTACCGTCCCGTTACCAAAGGGTATCGATACCCAGTCCGGCTGCCTTCCAAGCTCCTGTGCCATCTCCCTGGCTATGAATGAGTATGAGTAAATCGCGAGCTCTTTGTCGGGGCCGCCAGGGTTGGCGTTGTACCATCCGTTTGTCAGAGTGTCCTTCACGCAGGCGTTGAGAGCGGCCTCATAATCGCCTTGCGCGATCACGATGTTGCCACCGAGAGCCTCGATGTCTTTATTCCTGGTGGCTGCGAACTCCGAGGGCACATATATCTGACAGTCCATGTCAAGCTTCGAGCACACATAAGCAAGTGCGGCGCCGTAGTTGCCGCAAGTCACAGCCGCCAGAGTGTTCTTCCCCTTCTTTCTCGCATCCAGTGCGTATAGAAGTGCGGCACGGTCCTTGTGTGTCCCCGATGAATTCTCCGATTCCAGCTTGAGGTGGAGCCGCCTTATGCCGAGCTTCTTTTCGAGTCTGGGAGCTCTTATAAATGATGTATGCCCGATTCGAAGATTGTGCATCTGCTGCTCAAACTCTCGCACCAGTTCCAAAGGTATCAAAGACTAGATCCCCCGAGATAAGATGTTTCTAAGGGCGGAGGCTTCCTCCATTCACCGTCCGCCCGTAGTTGGTTTAAACTAATAGTTTTTCTGACGGTCTTAATTGAGTCCGTTATCGCGGATATCCTTCTCAGCAGCGACGACTATGTCTTCGAACTGCTTCGAGACCTCAGCTGCGACAGGTTGGACCACATGCTCCTTCATGATCTTGGTGACCTTCTCCCTGGCGCGGTCGACGGCACTCTTCTTGCCATCCGCCTCCCAGATCTCGCCAGTCCTCCTGTCGGTTATCTCAGTCATGAAATGTTCCTTGTGGAGCCAGTTCATGGTGTGTCTCTCAGGCAGGAAGCTTCCTCCGGGACCGACCTTCTTGATCAGGTCGATTGCCATGTGTTCGTCGTCTACGACGACGCCCTGAGCGAGTCTCGCCATTATCTTGACCATCTCGTTGTCAATCACCATCTGCTCGTAGCATAGCATGGAGACATCGTCAAGCAGGCCCAATCCCGCTATCATGTCGCATCCGGCATAGAACTGTGGCATCCCGCTGGACATCTTCTCGTAGCAGGACTGGGGACCGGGTACCTTAGCGGATGTGACAATTCCACCGCAAAGGATCGGGAATCCGTACCAGTGGGCGAGCTCCCCAGCTCCGCTGGATATCAGTGCCCTCTCTGGTCCGCCGCCAGCCCAAGTCATGGTCTTCATATCGAATGCCGCCCCGCCCGTTCCGTACATGAACGGTGAGCCAGGAGCTGCAAGTTGTGCCATGGTGAGCCCGGCGAGCACTTCAGCGTTATTGACAATGATCGATCCTGCGAGCGTCACAGGCCCAGTGATACCTGCCTGTGGCATCCCATAGAATGATATCGGCACGCCAGCCCTCGCAAGTGCAAGCGCGCCTTCCGTCGAACCTCCGTCAAGCTGGAGCGGAGAGAACGGGCAGTGCATGGACGAGAAGATCGGTCTTCTCCTCAATTCCTTCTCGCCGCCCGCGAGCGCGGAACCGAGCTTGACGAGCCACTGTGCCTCTCTACGATGGCTGGTGGTCTCGACCTGTACGTGCTTCTCTATGCTCATGAGGGCGACCTTGAGGTCGACGACATGCCTGTAGTAATCAGGTACGTCTTGGCTGCTCACGCAAGGCCAGAAGATGTGCGCGGAGTCTAGAGCGTTAGCAATCTTGCCAACCATCTCAAGATCCTTGCTCGTGGACATGCGTCTCTTCCCAGTTTCGAAGTCCATGACGCCTGTGCCATTTCCATCTGTGCAACAGTATACCCTTCGCCCATCGAGTACCACATCGTTTTTAGGGTTCCTCGCAAAGAGCGTGATGTTCTTCTTCGCCTTGGTTATGGCCTCCTCTACGAGGTTGCCAGGTATCTTAGCACTGCTCTGAGTGTAATCCACAGTGGCACCTGCATCCTCAAGGAGCTTCAGACATTCTTTGCTGAAGACCTTTATACCGGCGTTCTCGAGCACATCCAACGTTCCCCAGTGAAGTGATTCCAGGTCATTCTCCTGAAACATTCGGAACGCGATCTTTCCCTTCGGGAAACCGATCATTTTAACATTCCCCTATTTGACTTTCACGGTCAGAGTCTCACCCCGACTGCGCGTCTCGAGTACACCGTATTGCAAATGAGTATTTATTTGCTGATGTTGAAATGCATCAACAGACAGGTATGTTCATTGGGACTGATGGCTCGTTAGAATTTGTCGCAACATCCATCATCTGTTTCAGGGGCGCAGTATGCGCTTATTGATACGAAAGACTTTAATGAGGGAACATATATCGACCGAAGGCCAGCAGCATCAAGCGGGGGTAGCCAAGCCCGGTCAACGGCGCCAGATTGAGGGTCTGGTCTCGAAGGAGTCCCTGAGTTCGAATCTCAGCCCCCGCACTTTGATTTTTCTTGCACTAGGGCACGATGGTGGTACGCAGGCATATACGATCTTCATAGGTGGAGTGAGTTCATTGATGACTCGATGTGCTCGCTTCTTTCGGCTATTACCGATCAAATCGCCGATATGAAAATATATCCGACGTGAGAATGGCGATTCTCAGAAAAGGGACCGATGGCGGAAAATGCTGGCAATCACACACCTCGCTATCAGCTTATTGCTGATTCAATTGCTATCTCTTGACAAGAACGATGCTTTTATCGCGCTGATGTTCGGCGTAGTCATAGATGTTGACCACCTGTTCGGTCTAAATTCATATGCCCGTACAAATGGTATCGCGAGCATTCTCGACTTCGACTCCCTGATGAATGCGGGTGGTCAGTGGAAATCGCTATTGCACAATCCCATATCAGTTATGATTGTTGGTCCGATTTCGGTCGGGTCTAGGATGGCGATACCGCTCATATTCTGGGGAGTCCACATATTGATGGATTGGCTAGAGGATTCAATTCTCGGACTGTTTTCCGCACCTGAGCTTGTGCTCATCGCGTTTGCTACGGGGGCATTGATATGGATAAGATACTCGTTCTTCAGATCTCTAAACTCAGATTCCTCTCTCCGGAGATACATTGTCTCCGAACTGAGGGTCCTGCGCAGGTCCGACCGCGGGGGAAGACGAATATCGTCATAATGGGTACTAATCTTCCATAATGGCATCGATCACCGAATCTGTGAATGCCGTTGAATCCTTGGTTCCACCGAGATCACTGGTCAGGTTCCCCGAGGAATATGCGCTCTGGACCGCCTTCTGTACAAGATCGCATTCTCCAGCCATTCCCAGATGGTTTAACATCATCGCCGATGCGAGAATCGCTGCGGTCGGGTTAGCGATACCTTTCCCGGAAATGTCAGGGGCCGAGCCATGACACGGTTCGAAGACTGAATGGACCATGCCGATGTTTCCAGATGGTGCGAATCCAAGGCCGCCGACCATTCCGGCGGCGACATCCGATAGGATGTCCCCGTAGAGATTCAGGGTGACTATGACTTCGAACCTCGAGGGATCGGTCACCAGGTTCATGGCTGCAGAATCGACCAGTTGTTCACTGGCCTCAATATCTCCTTCGAAGTCCTCTGCGATCTCTCGGAATATCTGCAGGAAGAGTCCATCCGATTTGCGGAGCACATTTGCTTTGTGCACGCAGCAAATCCGACTCTTTTTCCATGACTGAATTCCATCGAATGCGAATCTCACTATCCTCTCGCACGCACGGCGGGACACCCTCCTATGAGTGGTCACTCCGTCGGGGTCGACGGTTTCGTTCTGGGTATACATTCCCTCCGTGTTCTCCCTCACTATGACGAGGTTCATGCATGGCTTACCAGGTAACTGGAGCAAGCTCCTGATTGGTCGGACATTGGCGAAGAGATCCAGTTCCTTACGGAATCGCAGGACCGGGGACTTATACTCTGTATCTGTCGATGATGTGACCGCACCGAAGAGACAGCTGTCCGAGTCTCTCATTTGTTGCAGGGTTTCATCCGTTATGGCGCATCCAGTCTTCTCGAACTCCTCGAGTCCGATGAGCGCATATTCGAACTCCAGTTCATCCGTCACTGATTCCAGCACCCGGATAGCCGAAGCTATCACCTCAGGTCCGATGCCATCACCCGGGAGGACGCAGATCCGTTTCATGGAGATCTCATTCTTGGACTAGTTTTGCGAAATCGACAAAATGCTTCTCGACCCTAGCGATCCTCTTCCTGCTGTCGTGGATGTCCTTATCCATCCTTGCAGTCATCTCCTTCATCTCGGCGACCAGGCTCTCAGCCTCATTCTCCAAGGATGCTATCTTCGATTCATGGGAGAGTGCCTTGGATGTGTGCTCTTCTATTCGTATCTCAAGATCGGCTTGACGTTCTTTCTCTGCGGACTTTGAGAAATAGCTTTCGACCTTTGAGTTGAGCATCGTCAATATGTTTGATACCTTCTCAAGTTGCTTCTCGAGTCGGTCCACGCGGTCAGTTATGTCTGCGAGCTTGTCGGAATGGTCAGGTGTCTGTGCGACTTTCTCAATCTCGAACATCCTTGTCTCGACCATTTCCAGCTTGCTCTCGGCGGCTGCGACATCTTTTATGCTCTGCAATATGCGGTCGAGGACATCTCTGTCCGGGAATTCTATACTGACATTCTCAGAGCCGGGTGTGTATGCCTTCATTGATTGAAGGTTCGCGATCGCATCGACTGTCGGGAATCCCCCTCGGACCCGTCCATCGAGGTTTTTGAGGGTGGTTATGATCTCAGTTCCGGATTTGCTCAGCCAAGGGTTCGCCTTGATCATCTTCGTTATGTTCTCCATTACTCCTTCGAGTTCTGCTCCGGCTCTTGCAAGGTCCGACTTGTCCAGAAGACGAAGGTCCCTTAGAGCGTCACGCTTTCCCCGCTTGGTCCAGTCTCCCAGCGATTGCCCTTCGAACGGATAGAATCCAGCGAAGTGGTCCACTCCTTTCACGATCATATCCTGGACCTCATCCCATTCCTTCTCGTCACCGCTAAAGGTGAGTTCATGGGCGGAGTTGAAGATCATGCAAATACAGCCATTTGGGAGAATATAGACCCGAATCGCATACGGGGCATCCTGGGCGAACCTCGGATATGTCCGTGGTTTCTTCTCCTCTATAATGTCCATATATGCCTTGAAGTACTCTCTTGCAAATGCAACCAGGTCCTGAGTGACGGGTATTTCCGGACCAACCTCATTTGGACTCATTTCTAGTGCTCCCCTGTATAGGTAACCATACTGAACACTATTAATCTCTTGCTGGCCTGTTTGCACGCAACATTGACACGCCGATGAGGGGCATGGTTATGGTAGCATCTCCCTCGACTGTGACGTATTTTGCGGATTCCTTGACCTTTCCCCAGCTGACGGCCTCGCGTATCCTGGCTCCTGACAATGAGCCATCATATTCCTCTGCAGTCGTTAGGTAGACTGCATAGTCGAGTCCGCCCCTGAATTGGTTCCACCATATGACATGGTGCTTCGATATGCCACCGCCGATCATCAGAGCACCTGCCTTCTTGGAGGTGAATACGATGTCCGACAATTCCTGTTCATCCTTGAGGACATCTACGGTAAAATCTGGGTGCTGCTGTCTGAACAGCCAGAGCTGGGCTCCGAATGCACCGTCAGTTATGCCTGGTACGTAGATGGGTATCTGGTTCCTCGATGCCCAGTACAGTATCGAATTCTTGTCCTCTATGCGAAGGCCGAACTCCTCCGCGAGTTGGCGACTAGACAGGATCTTCTTGCCGGATTTGTATAGGTCTCTCAGTATCGGCTGCATCTTCTGCTCAAGGACTATGCCGTAGCTCTCGTTTGGTATCAGAATGTTGCCCAGTCTGTTGATCCCTTTCTTGTGAAGGTCTGCGTCGTCCATGATGAAATCGCCGTGGTAATATCTCTTCCAGACGCGGGCGAGGTCATGATCCAGCGTGCCGCATGTGGTTATGATCACATCGACCAGCTTCTCCTCGACCAGCTTCCTGATCACCCCTCTGGTGCCAGTTGATATTATGCAGGCTGGGAACGACAGGAAGATTGTGCAATTCTTTTCTTTCAGCATGCTACGCAATATCTCGCATGCCTGACCAAGCTTCTTTGCGGTGAATCCGCCTGATGCAAACATCTGAGAAGTCAGTTCATTCACGCTCATCTCGGGCGTGATATCCATGTCAGTTATTGGTTTCAGTTTTGTGCGCATTGGCTTGACGCTCCCGATTTTCAGGGGTGATGAAGCCGAAAGAAAAGATTTATATCTTTCCTGCAGTTGAATGGTTTCGATACTATGGTAAAGGTCAGGGAAGTGATGAGCTCACCGGTCATGAGTCTCTCACCCGATGCACTAGTCAAGGATGCTGCCGCCAAACTCGCTGAATTGAACGTATCTGGAGCTCCTGTGATCCTGGACGGAGTCGTCATAGGGATATTCAGCGAAGTCGATGTGCTCAGGTCGATAAAGACGACGAAGAAGGATATGAGGCTGATCTTCCCGTCGATCTCGACACTCGGTATCGCATTCCAGGAAGAAGTCACTCAGAGGGAGATCATCGACGCTTACGAGGAGATCGGGAACATGCAGGTGAAGGATATCATGTCAAAAGAGGTCTTCACAGTTGCACCTGATATCACAATCAATGAGGCGATCATGAAGATGGTCCAGAACAAGATCAACCGACTACCTGTAGTCCAGGAAAAGAACCTCGTTGGCATAGTCACACGGGGAGACATCATACGGGGGCTCGCGCGGGAACAGTCGAACAATAACAAATCTGGGCCCGCGAAGTCGTAATCATATTGGCTTTCATTCGTGAATGGTGAATGTTCACCGTCTGAGGATTCTCGTTAGGGAATGCTTATCGCCGTTGGTTCCTTCAGACGAGGTGTCTTTGGGGCCATTGCCGGAAGAAGAGACTGGTTTCTCTATCGGGTTCATGTCGGCTGACCGTTCTTGTGATGCAGTGATGGGGGCTAGGGAGAAAGAGTGACCGCACTTGTTACATTTTTGAGCACCGTCAGGATGAGAGTATAATTCCTCTTCTCCGCACTTTCCACACTTGACCCCCTCGATTCTCTTGGCCACTCCAAGCTCGATGCGTTTCTTGTCCAGATCCAATCTCACCGGTCCAGAGACCTGTTTGAGCCTTCTGGCGTACTTAGCCGCTGTGACAACGTCTTTTCCATTGAGGGCGGTCTGGGCGCTTCTTACGAAGAGCAGACCCTGCTGCACTTCGAGTCCGTACGACGCAGCCTCCTCGAGCGCGGGTCCCATGTTCTCGATGGTAGAGGTGATTCTCTCGACCTGGCGAGTCCGGATGGAATTGTCTTTAACACGTTCAAGAATGGCCAGGTCAGCAGTCTTTTCTATTGCAGAGAGGAGGTCTATGGCTTTCTTGAACGCATGTTTGTCCAGAGCCTCCTTGGCTTGCTCCAATTCTCTTTCGCCCATGCTCGGATTTGCCCCTACCTCCCTGGCCTCCTCAAGTGCTGCTTTGACAAATCCCAGTGTTTCTTCAATCTCCTTTGATCTGACCAGTTTTGCTTTCTCGGCCATCTCCCTTGCCTGTGCGACCAGTGCGCTGTATTCGGATATGTTATACGCCTGCCTCGCCTCCTCTGCTATGTCAAGAAGGCGACTTGATTCGCTCACTTGCGTACCGAACGATTCGTAATCTGCCAACATCGTCCGCAATTTCGAAGCAGCTGAGATACTCCCTTCGAAGAACGCTTCATATGCCTTTGACGCAAACCCTTCGAGTTCCTGCAGAGTCTCCTCTCTTCGTCTTGGGCTGCCCTCTATGAATGCATTCTTTGCCTCAGCAAGCGCAGTCTTGAACCTGCTGTCGGTCGTCTTCCCCTGTGCCTGGGCAAGATCCTTCAGTATGCTCTCGGCGGCTCTTATCGAAAGCGCCGCGGTATACAATTGGAATGAGCTGAACCTGTCAAGCATCTTGGTCCTTGCGTCCTGACTCATCTTGAGCACTTCTTGGAAGTCACCCATCATCATTCGTGTCCACGCAGTTTCAATCTGTGAATCTATCTCGAAGAAGGATGGCTTCATCAAGAGTGTCTGATCGATATTCCTCTCGACATCGATGTTCTGCTGCCTGGGGAGTTCAGAAATCTCGGAGGTTTTCTCCGCTATCTCCTCAATTTCCTCCTCCAGTCGCTCCTCCTCGGATTGTGTGGGCGATTCACGGTGCTCCGACGGATCCTCGAACTTCCCAAGGGCTCTATTTACTTGCTCCTCGGTTATACTGGCGGCGGTCACAACGGCAAGGAAATCCTTCTTGTGTTTACATGATGATGTGTCGAGATTGTATTCCTTCGCGATTCGCTTCAGCTTTGTAATCGTGAGGTTATCTAAACGGGGGGATGCGTTGTCTGCCATCAGAATTCCTCGTGAGCTCTTCTTGCCTATCCCTATTTTTGATGATAATTGTTTCTATCGGTCCATGCTTCTGTAATATCCCAGCAAAACCTAAGTAGCGGCAAGATAATCGAGCCAGTAGATGGACGCCAACGATGAAAAGATTTCTGTGGCCAGGCTCTCAGTGTACTCCAATACCTGCCTAGTCGCATTGAAATTGGTCGTTGGAGTGCTGATGCTATCGATAAGCGTGATTTCTGAAGCAATCCACTCTGGAATTGATCTGGTGGCTGCCATCATCGCGAGATACTCGGTGAAGAAATCTGCTCAACCGGCGGATGAGGATCATCAGTACGGTCATGGGAAGTTCGAGAATCTCTCGGGCATGATCGAAGGGGCCCTGATATTCGTCGCCGCGGCAGTGATCATATACGAAGCCGGGAAGAGACTGTCTAAGCCCGCAGACGTCCAATTCGTGGTGGCTGGAATGGTGGTAATGGGCATATCTGCGGTCCTGAACTTCTTCGTTTCCAGGAAGCTAATGGAGGTCGCGAAGCGGACAGACTCTCTGGCCCTGGAAGCAGATGCATATCACCTTAAAACCGATGTGTGGACGTCGGTCGGAGTGTTCGTAGCCCTTGGATTCATATTCATAACCGGAGAGAAGCTCATAGATCCAGTAATCGCCCTCATCGTTGCTATATTCATCATCCGTGCGGCCTATGACATAACCCGCAGGTCAACAGAAGGGCTGCTCGATGTGAGTCTGCCTGACCCTGAAATCACGGCGATCGAGAAGGTGATGAACGAACACGCGACTGATTTCGTAGACTTTCACAGGTTGAGAGCTAGGAAATCTGGTGCTGAACGACAGATCGACCTACACCTGACAGTTCCTCGATATCTTAGCGTCAAGGACGGCCACGATCTGGTTGAACATCTTGAAACGGAGATAAGGAAAGCATTGCCTGGGAGCACAGCTATAATCCACATAGAGCCGTGTGACAAGGATTGCCTGAAATGCAAACTTAAGGACGCCGAGAAGGTATTTCGAGGAATTTGAGCGTAGGCTAGCTACATTCACATGAGTCCTCTTTCGTGTAGGATTGCCTCTATCCGTCTGAACGGTGCCTCTCCATTTTCTGAATTGTCCACGACGATCCATTCGTCTCCGATGAGTCTTCCTACCGTTCGTCTGACTTTATCGAGCTTCTCCTTTGTCTCGAACATCTCTCGTGTATGATCCCTCTCCTCTATCCTCCGAATTGCGATCTCAGGATCGATATCTATGAACAGTGCCAGGTCTGGAAATGGGAGCATGTTCCGGAACAGACGATAGCCGTATGGTGCAAGTCTTCGAGGCAGGTATGCCGTTCCGAGGATGTATCTGACGAATATGACGGTGCAATCCGCCCTCTTGTTATACCATCTGACTGAGACGAGCACATCGAGTGTGTAGAATATCGTTGCAAGGAACCTGGCGACATGTCCTTCCCCTTGGAGAGCACTCTTTGATGCTCTACCCAGCCTTCCCATCGATGGATGGGATCTGATGATGACAACCTCGCCATTGCGTTCCATGATGTCCCTGATGCAAGATGCATGGGTATTCTTCCCGCTTCCATCGAGTCCATCGACTGCTATCAGTCTCTTCAATCTCAGACCCCCAGCATGTGCAGGTAACCACCGACAAGGAGTGGCATGATAAGGTTGTCTATGTGACCTGGCGTTATCGCCTCAAGGCAGGTGACTAGGCCTGCGGTGGATAATCCGAAAAGCAAGACCATGTCAGGAGCACCACCGCTAGTGTATCCAATGACCCCGAAGTAGAACCATTCAAGGAGGATTATTGCGACGAAGGTCGATACGAATACCGCCGCGCTCCCTTCAAGGGTCCTGTGATTGAGATATCGTCTCTTTCCGAATCTCTTCCCGATGAATTCTCCCATCCCATCCCCGAAGGACATGGCGGCTATCGCGATCGATGCTGCGAAGAGGTCCTCGAAGAGGAAGTACGCGATCAATGTCCACGAGACTGCGTACATGACGAGGCCATAATGATGGCCTTCTGACGAACGGCTCCCGAGAGGGCTCTCACGTAGGAGGCGTATAGGAGATACTGGAGTGCATAAAAGCAGGAGCAGAGCGAAAGGAGCAGCGGCCAGGAATGCCATGATCTCTCTAGTCTCAAATGTCCACCAGAAGAAGACTATGCCACCTGTGAGGATGTGCAGGACTTTTCGTGGATTGTGCATCCTACTTCTTAATGCCCACGTGATGATGATTATGGCAATGACATAGCCATAGACACCTGCCAATCCGATCAGATCGCCTTCTGTAGGCATGGGCACTCTCCCGATTATCACCTATGTGAGCATATATGCTTTATCTGGCACTCAGAGACATCAACTCAACTGAGGTGCTTATTCCGTTTCAGCTCCTCAACGACTTCCTTGGCTCTATCCATGCGTATCTTGCGTTCTCGCACGATGATATCGACCGCCTCCTGCATCAACTCTGGAGGACAGCCTACACTCGCTACTATGGTCCTTGCATGAAGGGACATATGTCCTTTCTGGATGCCGATGGTCGCGAGCGCCCTGAGGGCAGCGAGGTTCTGGGCAAGTCCAACAGCTGCGGCGATCTCAGCGAGTTCGTTGGCCTTGGTAACAGCCAGCAGTCGGATGCATGCACGGGCTGTTGGGTGGACCTTCGTTGCTCCCCCTATCAATCCAACCGCCATAGGGACTTCGATTGTGCCATGAAGATCACCTTCCGAAGTCTTCTCAAAGACTGTCAGAGGCTTGTACGATCCCTTGAGTGACGCATAGGCGTGGACACCCGCTTCAATCGCCCTCCAATCGTTCCCCGTAGCTATCATGACCGCATCTATGCCGTTCATGATCCCTTTGTTGTGTGTCGCGCATCTGAATGGATCGGCGTCGGCAAAAGAATAGGCCTCTATGATGCCATCGATGACATCCTCTCCACCGATGGCTTCCTTTGACCAGATCGCATCCGCCTTGGCTAATCTGTATATTGCGAGATTCGATAGGATTCTGAGGTAGACCCTCCCCCCAGTCAATTCCTCGGCGAGTGGAGCTACTGCCTCGGCCATGGTATTGACTGCGTTGGCCCCCATGGCATCACGGACGTCCACATGCAGGTGTACGATTACATTTGGGCCTTTGATCGTCTGGAGGATTCTGACATCCATATCCTTGGCGCCACCCCCGAGACTTACCAATAGGGGGTCCTGTTTATTCGCGAGGTCGATTATGGCCGCCTTGTTGTCCAGTAGCCTCTTAACTGCGATATCGGGATCATCGATGTTGGTGATCTGGATCTGGCCTATCATTACCGGCGGAGTGCTGCTGGTGGTGAAGCCTCCCTTCTCTCTCGCCATCTTTGCGGAGTTCGACGCAGCGGCCACGACTGATGGTTCCTCGATCACCATTGGAATCAGACAATCCTTTCCATTGATGACGAAATTGGTGGCAATCCCAAGCGGCAGCGAGAAGGTGCCCACGGCATTTTCGATCATCTTGTCAGCAGCCTCGACTTTCAGTCCGTTGGTCCCTGCTAGTGCGTTGACTTCATCATCGGTCAGAGTCGCGAATTCCTTCAATACCTTGAGCCTCTCCGGTATGCTCAGCTTGTAAAACCCTTCAATCCTTGATGTTCCTGTCATGTGGACCACTGGTGCTTTCGACAAGCGATTAACGAGTAATAACCCTTGCGAGCAGGCCGCCATCTTCGGCACGTGTCTAAGAAAAGGATATATCTGCTGTGATGTCTGGGGGATTCGATGAGCAAGTGCTCGGCCCCTGGGAAGATAATACTCTTCGGTGAGCATGCGGTGGTATTCGGGAAGCCCGCACTAGCGTTGGCCATAGACCTGAGGATCAAGAGCAGTGTGACACCGGCTTGCAGCTATCTAGTGAACGGCCGGCCAATGAACAGCAGACATCATGGTTATATCTCAGCGGCATTGGATGAAGCGTGGTCAGGCCCTCCTGTCGACGTTAGAACAAGATCATGGATCCCATCAGGATCAGGCCTCGGATCGTCTGCAGCGGTTACTGTGGCGACCGTAGGTTCGCTCCTGTCCGAGAAGGACGCCTTCGAGCTGGAAGCCATAGCACAGAAGGCATTCCGTGTGGAACTGTCAGTTCAGGGGAGGGCGAGTCCGACGGACACATCGGTTTCAACGAATGGTCGAGGGATTCTTATCTCCCGCGAGAAGAGGGACAATCATTTGTGGTGCATCAAGAAGGGAACTCGTGTTTGGAACATACATGATTGCGAAGTTCCTGAACTCACTTTTGTTGTTGGATATACGGGAACTCATGCCTTGACGGGACCATTGGTTGCAGGGGTCCATAGTCTGGTGGATTCGAACCCCGACGCGAAGAGAGCAGTCGATCGCATAGGGGAACTGGTGTTGGACGGCATGGATGCAATGCGCAAGAATGACAAAGTCAAGATCGGACGCCTTATGACGGAGAACAATTCACTGCTCGTATCTCTGGGTGTCGGTCATCCCACCCTTGATTCTCTGATTGATGCGGCATCGAGTCATTCCTACGGTGCCAAACTCACAGGGGCTGGTGGGGGAGGGAGTATGATTGCGCTGACCGACCGTCCAGCTGAAGTATGTGATGCTATCATTGACGCAGGCGGAAGACCATACTCGGTCAAAGTCGGATGCGAAGGCGTAAGGGTCGAGGAATGATCCTCGCATAAGTGCGAACACACTAGGAAAATGATAATAAGTCTGCATAATGTTAGCCAGGATGGTGAGTGATTGGTAGAGCGTATTGGTCAGCATAGACATTGCAGAAACTGCGAGAAAGCCATTCCGTACAAGGATCAGTACTGTGATGATAAATGCGGGACAGAGTGGAAAACGAAAATGACCAAGAAGAAGAACCAGCTGATGTACTTCTATGTCGTGATGGTCATCATAATGATATTTGCGGTCGCGCTGATGTTCTTGGGGTGAGGACTTGCGAGTGGGCGTGGGTGGGACTTTCAATGTGATCCATGGGGGTCACGAGCTGCTGTTCGAGACAGCATTCTCGGTCGCGGACGAGGTGGAGGTGGGTCTTACCTCGGACGAATTCGCCATGTCAACGAGAAAGACCTCAGTTGCCCCGTACTTCCAGCGAAAGGTCAGTCTGATTAGGTTCCTTGAACGCTTCGGAAAACCTTTCGAGATCATCATGATAACTGACGAGTTTGGCACTGCCGCCACTTCGGAGCGGCTCGATGGTATAGTCGTCTCACCTGAGACCAAGCACAATGCCGATTCCATAAATGCTGCTAGGAAGAAGAACGGCCTCAATGCGCTCAAGGTGTTCTGCATACGATCGGTCAGGGCTGAGGATTCTGAGCCAATCAGTTCAACCAGGATCATGAAGGGCGAGATCGATAAGGACGGACACTTGCTGCGTCCGTTGAAGATAGTCGTGGGCTCGACGAACAAGGTGAAGGTGGATGCGGTCAGGAACATATTCACTCAGGCGTTCGGGCTCGTGGATGTGACATCCATAGATCCAGGAGACGACCGTATTCGGCAACCAATGGATGAACAGGTTCTCCAGGGTGCGATGAAGAGAGCAGAGAAAGCGATTCTGGCCGATGGAGCTGACTTCGGAATCGGGATCGAAGCCGGTCTGCACATGGACCGATACATGGGTCGCCGATTGGACGTCCAGTATTGTGTCGTGCTCGATTCCACCCATCGAGCAACGATTGGCCACGGACCTGGATTTGAGTACCCTCCATCGGTGTTGAAGGCAGTATCTGAAGGGATGGCGGTTGGCGATGTGATGAGTGAGCTGACCGGAATAGACCGGATAGGTCACAAATCTGGATCGGTGGGATACCTGTCGGATGGACTCATAGACAGAACATCGCTGACAGAGATCGCAGTATTAATGGCGATCATACCACGGATAAGGCGCGAGCTGTATTACGAGCAGGCCTAGGATGCCTGTTCATCCTCTGATATCGAATCGAGATAATCTGCTGCCGATTCACAGTTGCCCTTGCCGACGCATCCGAACCGCGCGTACTTCCTGCAGTAATCTCCTGAAATGTCGTGATGCTCGCACAACTTGGATTCACGGACGATCGCGCAATGCTGTCGGATGCATGCGTAGCCGGAGTACTTCCCCTCGCACATACCGCTCTTGCTGAGGTGTTTGCAGTGCAGAATCTCATTCCTCCTGGAATCTCTTGAAAAGTCTATCCTGATGCTCGCCGAAATGGGCCATATATGTGTCCGAAGTTGAGCAATTGTCCTTGCCTGCGCAGAAGAATCGCTTGTATTTCTCGCAATAGAGACCCAGCCATTTATCGGCACCGCATTCCATGTTTGATTGTGATTTCGTCCTCTTGGTGAGTATGTTCATCTCCGAGAACTCGCACTTATTCTCACCGACGCATTCAAGGCTATCTATGTGCCGGTTAGCACAAGCTCCGCTAAGGTAGCTGTACTTACACATTCGTTTCCCATCCCGTGTCCTCTCGGACAATGCTTAATGTGCGTGGGCGCACATAAATGTATGCGATATGTCGCTTTTGATGCCGGTGTTACTTCACAGCGGGATGAGGCTTCAATGAACCAGACTCGTTGGCAAATCTCATCGCTTTTCAATACGCCGATTTCTGATTCCTGCGTTTCCTGAGTTGGGGCTTAGTCCTATATTTGCCATGAGGGATGTGAATGACGAACTTCGCACCTTCACTCTCCGTTCCATTCTCCGATATAGTCATGCCTGTGATGCCCAGTATCTCCTTGGCCAGGTAAAGACCATAGCCACGTTGCTCCCCATTAGTGTCACTGTTTTGTTTGAATATCGATGTTTTGTGCTCAACGGGGATTCCTATGCCATCATCCTGACAGATTATCTTCATGCCATTTCGGTCACGCATGAATGAGAATCTAACGTTCCTAACAGCACCACCATGTCTGATGGAGTTGTCGATCAAGTTATAGAATACCTTCTCGAGCATAGGATCCGTGAACACTTCAAGGTCCCTCAATTCGATGACCACGGAGACATCTTTCAAGTCCATGTTGCTTGCTGCCCTCCGGCAAGCCGCTCTCACATCCACCCATTGCGGCCTTTTCGTTCCCATGTTCTGATAATCTCTGGCGAATTCCAGATGGTGCTTTATTGAATCTGTCGCCAGATAGAGCTTATTGAGAGTCTCCGAGAGCCTCTCATCTTTCGTATGCTCACTGACCAATTCGAGATAACCATATAAAACGGAAAGCTGGTTCAGAATATCGTGGCGCGTTATCTTTCCGAGGATATCGATCTTTCGCCGCACTTGCTCCAGTGCGTCTTCGTAGTATTTTCTCTCAGTCTGGTCTACAAGGGATATGATCATGCGCTCTGCAGTTGGAAGGGCGGATACTGTCGCCATGAACGCCTTCTCGTTTCCAAATCTATCCTTGCATCTGAACTCATATGATTGTGCTGCCGATGTCGGATCATCTCTCTTCCTCTTGCCAATGTCTATTAGCGCCTCGACATCGCGTCCATCGAATAGATCTGCTAGGTTCATCTTCCCTTCGACATCGGATTTCTGGTAGCCTGAGACTTTCTCGAACTCCGAGTTGACCAGGATCACCATTGAGCTACTGTCTGCAATGATGAGCGGGTCCCCGACCGTTTCAAAGATGGTCCTATAGCGCTCTTCACTTTGGGCCAGCTCTTTCTGTGCCAACCTGCGCTTGGTCACATCGATGTGTGATACGACTGCGCCTCCCCGTTTCCTTTTGAGTGAGTTCACCTGTGCCAAGAACCATCTCTCTTCGCCGTCGATATCTCCAGAGTATTCGAGGGAGAACGATTCCATCTCTCCGCCGAGGACTGAAATCAAGCCCTTGAGCATTGTGTGAGCGTCTTTGACCTCGCTCGATACCTTCTCACACTCGGCGAGATAGCTCACGCCGACTCCGACGCGGCCAGTGTCTGCATTGTTCTGTCTGGCGAACATCCACCAACTGCGATTGACAGCAACGATGTCTCCCTTGCTATCGAGGACGGCTATGTTTGCATCAAGTGAATCGAGTACAGCGCGATTGAACGCTCCGCTTTCAATCAGCGCATCTTCTGCTCTCTTCCTTGCCGTGACATCGAGCCCTGCGCCGTTTATCTCAATGAGTTTGGTTCCGTCCTCTGACCATGCGTTGAATGAATTCCATACTACCGTCCGTATGGTACCGTCCTTGGCCCGGAGGGTCATTTCGTGGTTCTCCACATCACCCTGCTCGAACCGACGATAGAGTTCGTCGACCTGGCTGTGTAGATCGTCTGGATAGAATATATCCAGCCAATTCTTGCCAACGAGTTCCGCTGGACTATAACCACTCAGTGATTCGACATAATCGTTAACAAAGATGGTCCGGCCATCTGGTGACAATGCGCAGATGAGACAGGGAGCTGTGACGACGAGTCTCCGGTACTGTGATTCTGATTGTCTGAGTTCCTCCTCCACCTTCCTCTTCTGTGTGATGTCCTCACCTATGCTCGCCGTACCGACGGGATTGCCGTCTCGGTCTTTGAGGGCGGTCGAGTCCCAAGCGATTAGGACCTTTTCTCCAACCTTTGTGTTCAACACGGTCTCATATTGACTTCCTGAGGGATACGTTACGAGGTTCATCACCCGTTGCTGCTCTTCCCGAAACTCGTCCCTCTTCTCTGGTGGTAGGAATATCTCGGAGGCGTTTCGTCCCATGAGTTCGCGTACTTCATAACCGACGATCTTGAGCAGATGGTCATTGCAGTATGCGATGTTGCCTTCTCTGTCGAGGACCAGCGCTGCATGATGGATGTTTGCCAGCATGTTTCTGAACCGACGCTCTGACTCCATCAGCTCCTGACCGCCACGCAGTTTCTCAACGCATGACCTTATCATATTGGCGAGTTCAGCGAACTGAGACTTCGGGGCTCCTCCTTTCTGCAAATAGAAGTTGGCCCCGGAATTGAGCGCTTCGATGGCGACATCTTCCCTCCCCTTTCCCGTGAAGAGTATGAATGGAATGTCATTCTTCTTAGCTCTCAGGACCTTCAAGAATTCTATGCCATCCATATCTGACATCTGGTAATCGGATACGATCGCCTCTATCCCACCCGCGGAGATTCTAGTGAGCGCTTCATCTGCGGATGTGGCGGTCTCGACTGCGAACTGACCCTGTTTCTCGAGAAAGAATCTGGCGAGCTCCAACAGCTGTGGCTCGTCATCAACGAGAAGTACTCGGATCAAGAATCATTCCTCCCTCATTTCGAGCATCTATTTGACATTGTTAATGATGATAAGAGGTATTATATTGTTGCAGGAATCGAAGGAGCGCTGAGGGGGAGATTTGAACTCCCGTGGTACGTAGTACCACCAACTCTCAAGGCTGGCGCCGTGAACCGGGCTTAGCTACCTCAGCAGGTGATGACCCGTGGTCATTGTGATTCTCTTGCCCGGATTATAGACTCAAGGTCGAACTCAAACGCAGAGATAGGATAGCCGAGTTCGAAGGATTCGATCGTCAAAGGGGCTAGTTCTCCAAACACGCCCAGTATACCTGAGTCATGCTTGACCGAAGCACACCTGCCATCGGCAAATCCCTGATTGTCAGATTTCTCGACAGTGACCATGAGCCCAAGAGCTGTCATCAATGATTGTATGTCTGACTTGCATTCTGTGAAACTCGCTTTGGAATGTATCGCTGCCCCAGATAGATATGTCACGTTCCTGTGAGCTGCGACTGTATCTCCGATCTCGAAGACCCTCTGTGGTAGTTCGCGATGCTTGTTCTTCCTGAGAATGGTCAATATGCTCGGTATGAGAGATGTGCGTATCTGGACATGGTCCTCACTCACGGGGTTCATGATCCGTACAGCATCGCCACGGACAGGTTGGCCCATGAATTCGTATTGATCACTTGGATTTGAGAGGGACAGAGTCACGATCTCGAGGTATCCGAGCCCGGTCAGTATGGGCCGCACCCTTGAGGAGAATCCAATGGTTGGATCCTCCATTCCAAAAGTCCCCTTCCGTGGGAGTTCGGTTCCGAATTTGTCGAAGCCGTATCCGATAGCCACGTCCTCTGCGAGGTCTGCGGGGTGTATGATGTCCGCTCTGTAGGGCGGAATTAGGATCTGGAGCGCATCATCTCCCGATGTAGCACCATAGCCCATTTTCCTGAGGCAATCTATAATTCCATTGGCATCCAAATCTGTCCCGATAAGTCGGTTGACATAGCCTACATCGAGGTTCATTATCCTCGGCTGGAGATTAGGCGCACTGGCGCTGCTACCTCCCTGCTGCATGGAGACTGACTTGATATTGCCACCGCGTTCTGCGAGAGCCGTTGCGATGATATTCACTGCGGTCATGACTGCATTTGCGTCGGTTCCCGTGCAATCGACGAAGATGTCTCTCGTGTCCTCAGTCACCGCGGTAGTGACCCCATTTATTATCGGCGGGAATGAGAGAACGGTTCCTTCGCTATCAAGGATTACTGGATATCTTTCCTTGCCGTCTAGGACGAACGCATACCCCTTGCCTTTCTCATGCTCTTCAAGGATCTCCTTCAGATTCATCTCTCGAGAGCCCTGCAGAGGGAAGAACGATATCTCGTCCGGTCTCACGGCTTTGTATGTGAATGGTGGCTTCACTGCCTTGATGTCGTGAAGTCCTATCGCCACCTTCCTCCTGTTCCGTCCCAGGGTTATGTGTAGTTTCTCCTGCAGGTCCATCATGGACTTTATCAATGCGTTATCTATTCGATTCCCTTCTACGATCGCAGTCCAGATGTAGGGTCGGACGCCGTCAACGCTCGGATCGACATGTACAGACACATCAGAACGCGTGACCGCATAGGATTTCAGGCCAGTTTCACTGCCGATGAATGCGCGAAGCGCTCTAGCGATCCCTTCCACGGAATATAGGTCTGGTCGGTCTGGAAAGAACTCGAAGGAGATATCATCCGACCCATCAACGACTGAGTTGAGATCCGCTCCCATCATGGGCAGTTTCTCTCGAAGTGTCTGTCTGGAGACCTGCATTCCGAGCAGGTGACATAGGTCGGAATAGCTGAAATTGATTACTGGCATGATTGGCCTGCTATTCTGATAAAAGCCGATGCGCATATAAAAGGTTATCAGGAATCATCGACTGAGCATTCAGCTCATTCATCCTTCGGCATCGACCGAATAGAAGAGACATTCATCGTTGCTGGGCTCGCATCATATCCGATCATCTCTCTTTTATCTCTGACAAATATTGCTATGATTATTGTGGCGATTGCCAGGGCCACTGCACCTATGATTATCGGAGCATCGTGACTCATGCTAGCATATGCGACGCTGAGTCCTGTCAATCCTATTATGTTGCCAATTCCTTGGACCGTCTGATACGCACCCATCACCCGTCCTCTCTCCTCCTTCAGCATGGTGTCTGCGAGGAGTGCACCGACAGATGGATTTGAGATTGCAGCACCAATTTCTGAGACAACAACCAGGATATAGATGTGCATGACCGTCTCAGCGAACACCATGGCTCCCAGTCCTGCTGCCATAAAGGCCCCCCCTACGAGGATGAATGGAACCCTTCCATACTTGTCGGACAGAGTGCCGAAGTAGAAGGTACCTGCGGCCATGACTGCCGTCCCGACGGACATTGCAATTCCCACTTGTGTGATAGTCATGTCTAGCTCATCATACCAATATAGAATCAGACAGAGCATGAATAGCCCTTGGACGATGCCCATGACCAATCCGCGAGCAGTTAGAGCGACGAGAACTCGATTCGCTTGGACATTCCTCTTCCACGCGCCGAACATCGTGAGCAATGATGGATGTTCATTCTCCAGCGTTCTTGTGGGCTCTCTGACGGTGCTTACTATCACCGCGCACAATATGGCCAATCCTGCTCCTAGGTAGAACGGGTACATGAAGTTGATTTCACCCGCGACATATCCTCCAATCGCAGGTCCGGCGAAGATACCAATCGTCTGAGCCGTTCCTTCGATGCCCATTGCGGTGGCCCGCTTATCCTCTGGAACGATGTCTACGGTGAGAGCAAATGATGCCGGCGCCATCATGGCTGCGCCTATTCCCTCTATGGTTCGAAGCACTGCGAACTGAAATGCATCCGTCACGAGCGCGAGACCAAATGTGGTAAGACTGAAGACGATAAGTCCGCCGACTATCATCTTCTTCCTGCCGATCCTGTCTGCCAGGTATCCAGAAGGCGGCATGGCAATCACAAGGGCGACGAAATAGAGTGCGAAGAGGCCTCCCATGGCACCATCAGTTATCCCCAGTCGCCTTGCCAGCTCTGGGATGATAGGCCCGATGAGGCCAAAGCCCAGGCTGACGACCATGAGTCCGATCATGAGTATCGAGAAATCCCTCGACAGTATCCCCGAACTCTTCAATTTGTGGAGTCGTCGAGATTTGCCAGGTTTGTCAGACATGGTGATTCACTATTCGTGGGTCTTATTCATGAACGAATCGGTCATCATATGACCATCATTCGACCACGAAACCATCTGGTGCCCGTATTTTCATCTTCACTAATAAAACATCCGTTTTAACAGTAAAATCTGGCTTGTCATGATCGTAATTCTCATGATTTGGATTTTGATGGAAAAATATAAGCATCCTCATTATGAATCGGATGGTGGAGACGTGCTGTATCAAGCTAGGAGCTGGGGCTCGAAATGATCAAGGACAAAGTCGAGATTGGAATACCTGGCATCGATGAGATGCTTGAAGGCGGATTAATCCCCGCTAGGCCGTACATCGTGTCTGGTACATCTGGTACTGGCAAGACTGCAATTGCCATGCGCTTTCTGATGGAGGGCGCAATGAATGGTGAGCAGGTGCTGTATGTGGCGATAGATGAGCCCCCCAACGAAGTCAGGGCCAACATGCAGTCTTTCGGTTGGGATATTTCCAAGATCTTCGTGTTTGATGGCACACCTGACGTTCTTAGCTACGACAAGACTCCCGTAAGAGATATTTCCACCGAGCGAAGGGTAGTGATGTTCAGAGACCTGCCAGAGAACATAAGAAAAACCTCCGAGAAAGGTCCTTCGGATATGACCATAAACACCATCCAGGAACTTCTGAAACAGGAGATGAAGATCCGAAAGTACTCTCGGGTTGTGGTTGACTCGGTCACATCTCTTAGGCGATTCTATATCCGCACCAGTGAGGAGTATCTAATTCTCCAATCATTCTTCAGATTGCTATCCGACCTCGGGATAACGACCATCCTGACGGTGGAGCTGCCCGAGATATCCAAACCCGATGCTGAATCACACATGGCACGGGGCGAGATCAGACTGTATAAATGGTTCGACGGGCGAGGTCTGGTTAGAGGCGTCACCATTGAGAAATACAGAGGATCGTCCCACGATTCCTCCATGCGATCCATGAAGCTGAATGATACTGGCGTCCATGTCAAAGTAGTCGCGTCAAAGAAGAAGGAGAAGCCTAAGGAAGAAGAGGCTGAATCTCCCGATACGATGCAAGGGACCGAAGATGTGGGTGTAGATGAAGTTGCGGCCGAGTCTCCTGAACTCCCAACGCCAGCAATCGAACCTTCGAAAAACGATCCCCCCCTCCCGGAGGAAGGAACGCCTCCACCGGAGGTCGTTCCCGAGGAGCTGCCCCCTCCGCCAGAGGATCAGGTCTTGCCAGTATCGCCGTCATCCGAGCCAGTAGATGACCCGTCTGGACGTGGAGGTCTAGATGACTCAGGATAAGCAGACCAGGATGAGCACTGGCATACCAGGAATGGATGATATGCTTAAGGGCGGGTTGATAGCAGGTCGTCCATATGTTGTTGCAGGCACGACTGGCAGCGGCAAAACGACAGTTCAGCATACAATTCCTTCAACAGGGAGTCAGACAGGGCGAGAGAGCCCTTTTCGTGTCTATAGATGAACCTCCGTCCGAGCTCAGGGAGAACGTCAGGTTCCTGGGTTGGGACGTCGGGAAGATACGGATACTTGACGTTCATCCTACTGCGAAGGCTTACAACAGGAAAGATTCGCTTGTTGAAGTCGGTGCTCAGAGGAGTGTCGGATCACTCCGCGAGGCCAGAGTGGATGCTCGTGCAGAGGCCATGAAACAGGTATCACCTGACCTGTCTCCACAATCGCTCCAAATGATGCTCCGGCAGGAACTCCAGGAAGTCAGATACTCACGAGTCGTAATCGATTCGATAACCTCATTGAAGCGTCTCTCTGGCGGGGAAGATGATGTCGATATGGGGATCATGTCGTTGCTGAGGTTCCTTTCCGAATCAAATGTGACCTGCATTCTGATCACGGACATGCCTGATCCGACGTCAATCGAACCCGAGACGCTCATGGCGAGAGGCACGATCAGGTTCCACAAACTCATGGTTGCGTCAAAGGCCGAGAGGTTCGTGACCATCGAGAAATTAAGAGGATCTGCCCATGACACTCAACCGCGACCGATGAGCATCACACGGAGCGGGATAATCGTGGATTCTCACAAGAAGGTCCCCAAATCCATACTGAAGATAATGCAGGCGGTCCCGTCATTGGATGCTAGAATCTGATCGAAAGCCTCCCAAATCCTAGGGTTTTTAGGGGAGATTGTTCCTTGCGGGCTCCATGAAGACGCAGTCTGTTGGCGGCCTTCCGGTAGTCGAAGTGTCAGGCAAGCCTTACGACCTCGGTAGACAGGCCGGTTCAAAGTGCGCGAAGAGGGCGCGCGTTTACAGAGATGCCATTGCTCAAACGATTCAGCATTCGACTGGCATGTCGTGGGAGAAAGCCGTCAGGAGAGCGAAGCTATACCTCCCTCATGCCGAAGGATTCTATCCTGAATTCGTGGATGAGATCAGAGGCTATTCTGATGGGGCAAGGATGACTTTCGAAGACACTTTTGTGCTTTGTTGCCACGAGCTGCTCAATCCCCTGGGATTTCGAGGATGTACAGATGTCGCCGCAAACGGGGATGTCACTGCGAATGGTGATGTCCTGATCGGGCACAACGAGGACTGGTCGGAGAACCAACTTGAGACAGTGGTCCTGCTTCATGCTCGACCTAGCAAGAAGCCCGAATTCATCGCGACTTCATATGCTGGGTTAGTTCCCTCCTCAGGAATGAATAGCCGCGGCATCAGCCTCACGGGAAACGCCCTCAACCCTAACGATACGAGGGTAGGCATTCCGAAACTCTTCCCGGTGAGAAAAGCCCTCGAAGCCACACGGATAGGCGAGGCGGTCGAGTATGCGATGCCTGCAAACCGTGCTTCGAGTTACAATAACATCTGCTCCGACAAGAACGGGGAGATATATTCGCTGGAAGGGTCTGCGTCCGATTATGCCTGCATATATGCCCTCGACGGATACCTCGTCCATGCTAATCACTACGTGACGGAGAAGATGTCTCGTTTTGAACAGTATCCTGATTCGATTGCGTGTTCTCTGGTGAGATACCATCGTGCGCTGAGACTGATCGAGGCCCAACTAGGTGAGGTCACGGTTGATGCGATGATATCGATCTTCAAGGACCATGTGGGCAAGCCGGGGTCAATATGCAGGCACGCCGACCCGAGGCAACATCCTCTTGATGTATCAGAGACGATATTCTCCGTGATATACGATTTGACCGATCTTCGTGCACATGTTTGCAGGGGGAAGCCATGTACGGGATCATATGGGTCATTCGACCTCAAGAGCTGAGTATTGCGACAATGTGACCTGGATGGAAAGTATTTAATCCCAATCACTGTATTGCGCAAAAAGCCACATGGGCCCATAGCTTAGGTTGGCTGGAGCACCCGGCTGATAACCGGGAGGTCACCGGTTCAAATCCGGTTGGGCCCACTTCCCATCATTCTTGCGTTAGTGGCTGATTCCATTGGCATATGGTTGGATTTTCCTTCTGGCTATGATGTTTTGAAGGTGCACTCATCTGGCCACTAAACAGGTTGTTTGCCAGCAACACTTAATATTCGGTAGATATCACGGGATGTCAGTGATATTCGATGAAAGCTAGAACGATGAAGTTCTCACAGGACTGGGACAAACTGAAAGACAGGGTATTCGCCACGATCAGAGTAGAGAGGGGCGACTTGAAGTTCGTTCCGGATGAGACTGTTGAGGTCCAGGGCCCTAAGGTGAAGTTTAGAGCACGCGTCCTTATGGCCACGACCGTGAAGTTGAAGGCTGTGCCCCTAGCGTTCCTTGAGTACGATCTCGAGGCGAAACAGGGCGAGAAGAGACAGGATCTCATGAACAAGCTTGGAAAACTCTACAAGTTCTCTGAGCGGCCGACCGAGAGTGACGAGGCCACAATCTACATCCTGCAGAAGATCTGAGGCAAACCCCATCCAAGACTCCTCGCTAGGGACCATAAATGTACCCTAGGGGGCGTCTGCCGGGGTATTCGACCGTCATAAACGACGTTTTTCCCTTGTTTTCATAGAAAGGTACGAAAATAGGAACGACATATACCCGGATTCATGGACGATACCGACATAAAGATCCTTAACCTCCTGAGGGACAACTCAAGGATGAAGAATACGGAGATCGCCCGCAGGGTCAATCTGACTGAGAGAGCGGTCCGTGCCAGAATAGAGAAGCTCGTTCGCGAGGGAGTCATTCGCAAGTTCACGATAGAGACAACCCCAGTCGGATTCGAGGGGATCGTGCTGATCGACACTCATGTCGGTAGAACTCCCGCTGTAAAAGCGAAAGCGACGGAGCTGTCTGAGAGTGTGTTCGAGTGCTCGGGCGAGTTCGATGTCGCGGTGCGCCTGAGGGCAGATAGCCTCGACGAGTTGAACAAAAGAGTCGACGAGCTAAGAGCGTTCCCAGGCGTCTTGAGAACAGCTACTCTGATCAAGCTTATTGAGAAATGACCTCGCGTGCATAATTGTATCTGACTCTGCAGACGCGCAGTGATAGCAGGTTCAATGAACAGCCGTAGCCCTCGAGTAAAGATTATTATTGACCGTAATCCTTACCGATGCCAGGGACTTCATGGACTTGCTGGATTGCCTAGTTCAAGGAGGACAAGGTGCGCGAGGTGTTGTAGACACCTGAGACCGTAAGAATGGTTGCTTTGCCCCCTCTCGGATATCCCGATGAGATTCCAGGACAGATTCCTTGGAAGAATCTCTAAGATCTCGTGATATGCGATCGATACCAATAAGCCTAAAGGCACTCGCTGCTATCTGTGTTCAGAGGAAAAGGACCAACCTGCTAACCCCCGGTCCGAAGAGGAGAGATTGAGTTGGTTTCAAAAGGAATAACGAAGACCGGTGAATCTTACTGCATGAGCTGTGGTGCGATAGTCGACCGGGACAGTGACAGATGTCAGTCATGCTATTCCGAGCTCGACAGCGAAGTCAAAGCATTCAACTGCCCGCGCTGCAAAACGGTCATGGAGCTCGGCACTGCTCAATGTACCAAGTGCGCCATGCGATTCATCGTGAAATCGGTCAAACCGAAAGATCCTGCTGAAGATGATAGGCTACTCGCGAAACTCATGGATTGGGGCAAGAAACCAGTAGGTGAGGATGGTGAGGAGATCGAAGCATCATCGATCGCTGCAGATCGGCCGAACGAGGCGACCGGCTTATCCGAAACTGAAGAATCGGCTCTAGGTCGTCTTGGGGATGGGCTTGAGACATTCATGTCCGATCGCGAGGCCGCCCTCTCCAGACTGAGGAACCGGGTCGACCAGGTGCGCGCGAGCATATCTGTATTCACTTCATCCGGCGCCGCAGCGACTCAGGTCGGGCCAGATGATTTCGAAGTTGCGCTATCGGTACTTTCGAAAGACTTTGCAGACATATCCGCCTTGGAACGAAGGATACAGGGATTATCTGCCGATATTGAGAGCATAATCCGATTACCTGGGATAGCATCGACCTTGAATGGACGGGATATGCGACCTCTATTGGAATCCATGGCCGATAAGTCATGCGAGGATTCTGGGGTGGATGTCTACGAGAGGGAGGCGCAGATTGCGAAGCGAGAGGAGATGGTCGATAGGAAGATCAAGGCATACGCCCTGAAGATGAAGCAGCTGGAGGTTCGTGAAGCTGAGCTCGGTGAAGGTGTGAAGACCGAGCCCGCAACGGATGCAGGGGCAGGCGGAGTTGTAATAATGCATGAGGAACGAGAGGATCTCGTTCGTGCAATCTCTGGCCTGTGTCGGATGGTCGATATGAGCGTTGATATGGATGGAGTGAATGATCTGTCGGCTGTGATTCAGGATATGTCTAATCGCATAGGCGCGATATTGAGTGAAAAGAGTGAACTGGAGGGTAGGTTCTCAGGCATTTCAGGAGCCGAAGATGAGGTCCGGCATCTGCTCAAGGTCCTTGACAATCTGCTGGGACAGCTGCCGAGCGAAGTGATAGATAGATTCTCCAAATCCGAAGATTTCACACTCTACGAACGCGTACTCGATCGCATGAAAATATGAACCATGATTTAATGTATATTACGATATATTAGGAGAACAAGACTCTTTGGCGCGAGCCTCCCCCCGGAGATGAGCGTCATACACATGGAGCCCGGCACCATGGGTTTGAGAGATAAGGCGAGAGAGAGCAGTACGAAGGTCGAGGAGGCCGTCTCTGATCAGGCAGTCGAGCCATTGTCCCAGGCTGAGCGAGTTCCCGTCATCGAAGAGCCGAAGGAAGATGCTCGAACGGACGAGACCAAGGACGACGCTAAGACGCTCAGACAGCTAGAGCCATCGGTGACCTATCTCGTGGAGGAAGAACGCCCAGAAATCGCATACTCTCTGTTCCTCTCGTACCTGGCGGATGGCAAACGGGGCATGATCGTCTCCAGGACTTATCCGAAAAATCTGAAGAAGGCATTCAGCCTCAGGGACGTACCAGTGTTCTGGCTCACGAATGCTATGAACGACGACGCGATAGGTCCAAAGGACCTTGAACGACTGAATCTGACGATAAAGAGGTTCTTGGAGGAGGGTGGAGGACGCCTCGTCCTGATAGATTCTCTTGAGTATCTGATCACGAACAATAAATTCGTAAGTGTTATGAGGCTGCTCCAGAGCATAAGGGATTTGGTCGCCCTGCAGAAAGCAGTCTGCATAGTATCGCTCAAGTCATCGACTTTGGAGCAGTCCAAGCTCGGGGCAATACAGCGCGAACTCGAAGTGTATTCTCCAGATGAATCGCATCCTATGCCAATAATGGTAGATGTCGAAGCTAAGCTACTGGCAGAACTCCGCCAAGACGAGATGATGATCGAGGCAGAGAATCTGGAGGAGACTCGTGAGAAACTACTTTCGAAGGAACGGAAATTGAGTGAGGATGCCCAGAGACTAGATTCCGAGCACATCTCGCTGGAGAACGAGCGTGAAGAGGTTAGGCAGACTCTGGTTAAGGTGCGCCAGACAAGGAAAGAACTCGAGGATTTTCGAGTCAGACTGACTCGTGATGAAGTCCAATTGACCTCCAAGGTCAAGGCCAAGCTAGAGAAAGAGATGCATGCGCTGGATGCGAAGAAGGCGAACCTTGAATCGGTCGAGAGAGAGATCGAGGCGAGATATCTTCAGCTGGACAAGATTGTGAGCCTTAAGACCGAGCAGAAGATGATGGAGATCCAGAACGAATCCAAGCGTCTCGAAGGTGAAAGAAGCAGACTCGTCGAACTGACTGGCAGACTCGAATCTGACCGTCGGTCCATCGACGAACGAATCAAGGCTCATCAGGAGAAAGAGAACAACCTGGCGAACCTGTCCGCAGAACTTCACACAAGGGAATCGGAGTTGGAGGCCAAGGAGCACGCGTTCGCGCTTTCCAAGGTCGAGCTCGAGAAGGATAGGGCATACATCGATTCCGAAAGGAAGGAGCTGGATCGAATAAGAACGGTTCAGGAGGACGAGCTCTCAGGGAGACGGGAGGCGATCGACCGTTCCATATCCGAGGTATCCCAGAGAGAGGAATCCGTATCACGTTTGACACACGAGATCGATGCGCTGAGAGCTCGACTCGTATCCCAGGAGCAGAACCTCACCGAGAGAGAGGAGAAGGTCACTGCGAAGCTCGAGGAGATTGCGGAGCGAGAGCGGGAGTTGGCCTCGGCCGAAGAGGAAGTCAGGCAACGGATGGATGCCGCTGCATCGTCGGAGGAGTCGTGCAACCGAAGGGAGTCAGCTCTTGACGATGAACGCAAGAGGTTGCTAGACGAGGTCGACCAGTTGAAAGCGGAGTGCAATTCGAAGCTTTCTGAGCTGCAACGACGAGAGGAGAAACTGGTATCCGACGAAGACCGTTCCTCGAGTGAGTCCGCGACAAGAAAGGAGGCACTATCCGAACTTGAATCGCAGCTTATGGAGAGAGATAAGAACCTCTCCGAGCAAATGGCTGAAATTGCCATACGTGAGACTGACTTGAAGGCATTAGGCTCCGAGCTCGAATCAAAGCGGGCTTCTCTTGACGACGAGAAGAGTGCGATAACGGATGAGAAGGGCTCGTTCGCCAGGGAGGTCGAGGATACGAAGGAGAAGCTGACCCTCGACCGCAATGCATTGGAGCAGGAGAAGATCGAGTTCGAGAACTCACGCGCAGATATAGAGAGGCGGACTTCTGAATTGCAGTCATCATATGAGGATAAACTAGCGAAGATCGAGGAGGAGCGGAAGGAGATTGATGAGAAGAGCTACTCCATCGAAGAGATGAAGAAGATACTTGACCAGAGGTCCGGTGACGTCGCTGCGCAGGAACTCAAGATGGCCGAGGAGCGCGTCGAACTGGAGCAGACGAGACGTGAGTACAACAAGCGCTCAGAGAGTTTTGAGGAGATAGAGCGAGAACTCGCGGTTAAACAGGACAACCTGAAATCCACAGCTGAGATGATTCAACAGACTCGAAGCACGCTAGATGAACGTGAGCGGGTCTTGAAGGATCAGATGGTTAAGAACGATATCGAAATAGCCGAACTCGAGAAGACGCGGATTGCGGTCGACGAGAAGATCACTGAATTGAACCGCACAAAGGGGGAATTGGATGCGAAATCTGAAGATATCTCATCCATGCAGTCCGAACTCGAGACTTGGAAGGTTGAATTGGATGAGATTGCATCTGGCCTCAAGGCAAAGGATGAGGATCTCCAGGCGAGAGAGAAAGCATTCGAGTCCACAAAGATGTCCGTTGAAGCTTCCAAGCGCGAGTCTGAGGACCATACCGAACAGATGAAGGCAGAATACTCATCCAAACTCGCATCGCTTGATGAACGAGAAGCACGCATGGCAGAGACGGAAGCTGCTCTGGAGACAGTGAAATCAGAGCTGGGTGATCTCGAGCGGGAGGTCAGCGGACGGGAGCAGCGCCTGGCTGAACAAGAGCAGCTGATCGAGGAGCGCCAGCGGGAGTTTGACAGGGCTCAGAACGACCTCGATGAAGTCCGGATCTCAACGGAAGCGGCCCGAAAATCGTTCGAGGACGAGCGGGCTCGCGCAGCTGACGATATTTCAAGGATGCAAGCTGAGATCGAGTCATCGAGAGCCGAGATCGAATCCCACAGACAAGCTCATACTGAACATGCCGAAACGCTCGATCAGAGGTCAGTAGAACTTGAGCAAAGGGAGAAGGATGTTGAGACCAAAGCCGCAGAAGTCGAAGCTCTCCGGTCTGATATCGAATCGATGGAACAGGGGCTCGCCAAGAGAGATGAGGCACTTAAAGCGGATAGGGTAGACCTGGATAATCAGATGACCGACTTGGAATCTCAACGCAGGGAGGTTGAGGAACTCAGGCTTGAACTCTCGGATACAGAGTCTCAGGCCGCATCCAGGCGCGAAGAGATATCTGCCCTTGAGCAGGATCTTGAGCGGAGAAGGATATCACTTGATGAAGCGATGTCGACTCTGGAATCGGAGAAGGCCACCCTTGATGAAAGAATGAGCCAATTCGAGGAACGCTTCTCATCATTCAATTCCGATAGTGAACAACTGCAAAAGAGTATCGAATCACTTGCAGTCGACCGTCAGTCCCATGAAGAGTCAGTTGCAAGATGGGAATCAGACCTAACCGCTTCCAAAGCCGAGATTGATGCACATAGAAGAGAGCTCGATGGCAAGGAAGCAGGTCTCAGAGAGTTGGATTCAAGCATATCCGCGAAGGAGGAAGAGCTGCGTGAACGATCTGATGCGATCGAGAGCAAGCGCCAGGAACTCGAAGCATTGGAGAAAGAATTGTCGGAGACGGAGAAGAATCTGTCTGGACGGATGTCCGCCTTTGAGGCAGAGCATCAGGAGAGGGCGAGCAAGATTTCTTCCAGTGAGGACGAACACGGCCGGAAGATTGCTGAGCTGGAGGCACGCGAGACCGCACTCGCGTTGATGGAATCCGAAATGAAGCGTATTTCCCAAGACGCATCTATCGCAGTATCAGAAGAACGGGAAGAGCTGGACCGTCTGAGAAATGAACTGGAGCAACAGAAGTCTGAAATTGATGCCGTGATGAACGCATCGAGCGAAGTTCAAGCGGCACTTGCATCAAGGGAAGGCTCTCTGCTTGAGCGTGAGAATGAGCTATCTTCCAAGGAAAAGGAATTTGCCAGCAGATATGCTGAATTAAGCTCGCAGATGGAAAAGCATGCAGCTCAAGAGACCGCCCTAAATATGAGGGAGCAAGGCGTCGATCAATCAGTATCTGAATACCAGACCGTCCTTGATGAGATCACCAAGGAGAAGGAAGCGCTAAGGGTCAAAGAAGAAGCACTCGATGCCCGCGTGCTCGAACTCGAACGCGGGATAGATGAGTTCGAGCTTCTGCAGATCGAGCTGGACCGAGAGAGGTCATCCATAGCTCAGAAGGATGCAGGGCTGGATCAGCTACGCCTTGAGCTCGAGAAGTGGCGAGAAGAGCTTTTGGAGCGGAGGGAGAAGCTAGAGGAGGAGGTACGTGAACGAGTAGCTGAGATCTCAAAGGAGATGGCTACTTCGAAGCCCAAGCCTCCGAGCCCAGACGAGGATGCACTCCTGAGACGCGAACTCGAACTTCGCCACATGGATGAAGCGACCAAGTCAAAGGAACGCGATATGGAGAACCGCGAGAAGACTCTCATAATCGAGATGGAGCGGCTCGAGCGCGAGCGGGCCGAGATACAGGACCTTTGGGAGAAGGTGGATGCTTCCAAGCAGGGCCTGGCCGCAATCGATGGAAAGACTTTCGAGGAGCTCGAGAGGCGCAAGGATGAACTGGACGGACTCTTCCTGAAACTCTCTGACCGTGAGGAGACGATTAGAAAGGATGAGCAGAAGCTTGAGGAGGAATGGACGCGGCTTCAATCTATCCAGGACGAGCTCGAGCAGCTAGCGAAAATCCTCAGAGACCGAGAGGATGAGATCAAGAGGATAGAAGAAGGGTCATAGGGTCTGGAATGGACCCCTGACCTGGGTTTAGAGGTTTTTTTCAGAACACGGTTACCTTGCCTGCGACGATCTCATCGGTCATCTTGTATATCGTCGCTAGCCTCTCATCGAAAATCGCTGCGGCTTCCTTCTGGTACTTCTTCTTGTCCACATTCGGGGCGAATATCATGTTCGCGCTCGCAGCCTGTGGCTGATCGATGGGCTTTCCTATCTGGGACAGTATCCTTGTATGCACTTCCAGAATGTCACCCTTGCCCATCTTATATATCTCATCGGCAACTTTGTTCGAGAGCAGGTTGTATAGCTTGCCGACATGCGTGACTGGGTTCTTACCTGCCGATGCCTCCATGCTCATCGGTCTCATCGGTGTGATGAGGCCGTTGGAGCGATTTCCCCTGCCGACAGAGCCATCGTCCCCGTTCTCCATCGAAAGGCCTGAGACCGTCAGATAATAGATGCCTTTCTTGTAGTCATCCGCGGTGTTGACGAACACCTTGAGATTCCTCTTTGTGTACTTTGACGCATAATCAGCAACGCTCTCCCGGAATTCGTCTATGACACTCTTGTAGTGACTCTTGTCGGGGATCTTTGATGATACCATCGCTGCGGCGACTGTAAGGTCTATGTCGGAACCGTTCCTGCATGCCATGACCTTGACATCTTCGCCGACTTCTGGCATCTTCTTCCAAAGCTTGCCATTGATGTATCTCTCGGTATCGAGGGTTATCCTCTCGGTCTCGCTGAATGGTGCAAATCCGACACCGAACGATGTATCGTTCGCCAACAGCCTCTGGGTCTCGTATAGACCCGTCAGATCCACGCTTCCCTGGCCGATCATGCAATCAAGGACGACGTCCCATTGGACATCGAGGTTCTTGCAGGTCTTCTCAAGGTAGGAATATGCTGCCTTCATTGCGACAGTCCTGTATGGAAGACGCTCGCCATTCACATTCGTCGTCGCCCTGCCCACCAGGAGGATGTATATAGGTTCGAGTATCGAGCCGCCGCCGAACATTGGCGCGGACTGTCCACCCACTATCTGAGTCTCGTCAGTGTTGTGGTGGAGGATCCTGCCGTATCTCTCGATATACATCTGAGACAGTGCACGGCTCACACTCTCGGCAAGCCCGTCAGCAATGCTGTCCGGATGACCGATACCTTTTCTTTCGACGAATTCAACCGTCTGCTGCTCAATTGGAGTGTGCGTTAACTCCTCTATCAGAATGTTCCTGTCCATGCGCTCGCCTCGCAGGTCTGAATCCGAAGATATGATATTCGTTCTTAATTGTTTCGGATTTAAACAAAACGGATTCTTAAGGGGTTTGATGGTCCTGTCAGTGCTTGTCGTACTGCTTCCGTCTCTCGGCCCTCGCGTTCCCTTCCGGTATCAACGCGAATTTCTTGCCAGATAGTACACCTGCGACCCCTTCCGTGCTCTCTATGTTGCTGTAATCCTTGCACATCTTGCAGGTGGGCGGACATACGCTGACTCGGTCCTTCGGCTCAGGGTATTGGAATGTGCCCCCCTCGTAGTTCCTGAGCACTATGCGTTTGTCGGACATGCTAACGAAGTAATTTGGACTGAGTGGGATCTTCCCTCCACCACCGGGAGCATCGACGATGAACAGCGGAACAGCGTATCCAGATGTGTGACCCCTTAGTGCCTCCTGGATCTCGACACCCTTTGCGACAGATGTCCTGAAGTGTTCAATCCCTCTGGACATGTCGCACTGGTAGTAGTAGTATGGTCTGCACCTTATCTTGACGAGTTCGTGGACCAGTTTCTTCATTATCGTCGGGCAATCGTTTATTCCCTTGAGAAGGACGCTCTGGTTTCCGACTGGAATACCAGCATCAGCGAGCCTCTCGACAGCAGCCTTCGCCTCTGGGGTTATCTCCTTGGGGTGGTTGAAGTGCGTGTTGAGCCAGATCGGGTGATGCTTCTTCAGCATATCGCAGAGCTCGGGCGTTATCCTCTGAGGCAGAACGCATGGAGTTCGGCTTCCTAGCCTCACTATCTCGACATGGTCGATCGCCTGCAGCCGTGATATGATGTTTTCCAGGACCTTGTCTGACACGGTAAGCGGGTCACCGCCAGAGAGCAACACGTCGCGTATTTCTTCGTGCTCCTCGATGTATTTAATGACGGCATCTATCGTGCTGGAATCTCTCTCGGTATCCGTTTGGCCTGCGAGCCTCCTCCGGGTGCAATGCCTGCAGTACATGCCGCATTGGTCGGTAATCAGGAAGAGCACCTTGTCGGGATATCTGTGGGTCAATCCATGAACGGGTGAATCTATGTCTTCGAAGAGCGGGTCCTCCATATCGTCCTCGCTGAAATCGATCTCCTTGGCCGTAGGGACTGCCTGCATCCTCACAGGGCAATGCGGGTCGTTCGGGTCCATGAGAGTTGCATAGAATGGCGTGATCGCCATCCTCAGAATCCTCAGAGAATCGCGTACTCCAGCCTCCTCCTCCGGGGTGAGATTGATCACTTGCTTCAATTGGTCGACGCTAGTGATCCTGTTCCTCAGCTGCCACTTCCAATCGTTCCATTCCTCGGGGGTGACATCTTTCCACAGAGGGATGTCCTTGTAAGATCGCATGAGCACTACCTCTCCAAATGTTCAGATGACTCAATATTAGACTCCGTATTTATCATCTGCTCAGACTATCGCCGAACTTGTTACGAACGTCGTTGAGAAACTACGAAAAAGGGAACACATGACGCCTCGTAATCATACGGATTCGTAAAGCATTGTCTAAAACGGTCCAGAGATGTCGTGTTATTCGCCAATGGTTATATAGCCGGATTCATGTTTCGAAAAATTGCCATACCAGACTCGCAGAATGGCTGCTGACGACCAGTCGCACAGGATAATGCGCGCGACGGGGCTTGGCGAGCAATGCGAGGGACTTAATATGAGGAAAGTAGCGATTGTCGGAGCGGGGCAAAGCAAGTACGGAGAATTTCCCGAGAAGGGGATAAAGGAACTCTTCTTCGAAGCGTACCAGGACATGGCTTCCAGTGTGGATAAGAATTACGACCCCAGGCTTGTCGAGAGTGCATACATCGGCAACCTGGGATCTGGCGGATTCCAGCTGGGCAACATGTCGGCGCTTGTAGCGGAATACGCTGGACTGCCCTACATACACACTGTCAGGATTGAGAACGCATGCGCATCAGGCGGCTATGCATTGGTAGCCGCAATAATGGACGTGCTCTCTGGCACCCATAAGATGGTCATAGCTGGTGGCGTCGAGAAGATGACCGATGTTTCGGGTATGAAACAGAAATACTGGCTAGGGGTTTCCGGAGATACGGAGTACGAGAGACTTGCCGGGACGACCTTTGCTGGTCTTTACTCTCTGATTGCTCACAGGCATATGCACGAGTTCGGGACCAAGAGGGAGCATCTGTCCATGGTGGCCGTCAAGAACCACAAGAACGGTGCGCAGAACCCGAAGGCCCAGTTCCAGCGAGAGATCACACTGGAGCAGGCGATGAAGGCTCCGATAGTCGCATATCCGCTCAACCTGTTCGACTGTTGCTCTACGACGGATGGGGCGTCTTCTGTCCTTGTCTGCGATGCAGAGATCGCCAAGCAGTTCACGGACACACCAATCTATGTCACAGGTTTCGGCACATCGAGTGATTACCTGGCAATACACGACCGAGCAAGGACAGTCACTCTGGAAGGCAGCAAGCGGGCCGGGGAACAGGCATACAAGATGGCTGGCAGGACCCCGAAGGATATGAACCTGGCAGAAGTCCATGACTGCTTCACGATTGCAGAGCTTCTTGCGACCGAAGACCTTGGTTTCTGCGAGAAGGGCAAGGCCGGTCAATTCATTGAAGAAGGCCACACACAGATAGGTGGAGATATGCCAATCAATCCGAGCGGAGGTCTCAAGTCCAAGGGGCACCCGATTGGCTCCACGGGAACGGGACAAGCATATGAGATGTTCAACCAGCTGCGCGGGAGAGTTGAGAAACCGGTCCGCCAGATCAAGAACGCCGAGATAGGGCTCATCCACAATGTCGGTGGGTCTGGCGGTACTGTGTCCGTCTCTATACTGGAGAGGTGAATCTAGATGACAGTAGGAATATCTGGATACAGCGTGTATGTCCCACGGCTCAGGATCAAGAAGGAAGATTACGCCAAGGCGTGGGGGTCGTTCCAGGCGCCAGGCGTGAGCGAGAAGTCCGTGATGAGCTTCGATGAGGACGTGCTGACGGCAGCCGCCAAGGTCTCACGAACGGCTCTCGCATCGGTCCCTATAGGACCAGAGAAGGTCACGCGATTCGCCCTGGCATCCACGTCGGCACCGTATCTCGAGAAGATGCTCTCGGGGATGGTAGTTGTGAATGTCGGGATACCGAGTTCGACCTTCTGCAGTGACCACACATCTTCGACAAGGGCTGGCACAGAGGCGATGATCTCCGCTTTCGAGCATTTGAAGGCAAACCCGAGTGGACTTGCCGTAGTAGCCTCTGCAGACGCCCCAAAGGCGAGCATGTGGGACTCTATCGAGCATGCATTGGGCGCAGGAGCGGCTGGTTTCGCCCTCTCATCGGATAACATCATCGCAGAGTTCGAGGGATCAGCGTCTTTCGCGATGGAGCACTTCGGTGAGCGTTTCAAACCTTCGAACGATGATATGATTGCCGATCTGGGCGTGAAGAAGTTCTCACAGAAGGCGTTTGTGAGTGCCACGACGAAGGCATGCTCCACGCTTATGAAGAAGATCGGGTCAAAGGCTGATGATTATTCCCATGTCGTCATTCAGCAGCCAGACGCCAAGACCCCAGCCTCTGTCGCAGGAAAGCTAGCCTTCGATGCAGCGAAGCTCGAATCAGGTATGATATCCAGAAGCCTTGGAGACCTGGGCGCTGCATCTACGCCAGTTGGGCTGGTGTCCGCACTCGAGGCGGCGAAGGCAGGTGAAAGGATCATGGTCGTATCCTATGGTTCCGGTGCTGCCAGCGATGCCTTGAGCTTCAAGGTGGTTAGTGAGAAGAGAACGAAGCCGAGTTTGAAGGAACAGCTCGAGAAGAAGGAGTACATCGACTACATCCAGTACCTCAAACTCAAGGGAGCACTTAAGTGAGGTGAACAGAAATGGCACATGTTTCAGTCCCAATGTATTGGAGGACCATCCCCCAGAGGTACAAGATGATGGGCCAGAAATGCAAGAAGTGCGGAGCGGTCAACTTCCCACCGAAGGGTGTGTGCAAATACTGCAACGTCTCTTCAGAGTTCGATGAGATCCAACTCAGTGGAAGGGGAAAGATCCACACCTTCGTGCTGATAGGCGCGGGCGGTGCTCCGCCTGAATTCGCGGAGCAGATGAGGGCTGGAGGGTCCTATCCTGTCGCGATCGTGCAGCTAGAGGAAGGGCCGAAGGTCATCGGTCAGATGACCGATGTCAACCCGAAGGAGGTCAAGATGGACATGCCCGTTCGAGCTGAATTGAAGAAGGTCTACGTCGAAGAGGGCGTAATCAGATATGGTTTCAAGTTCACACCCGATTTGGAGGGGAACTGATATGGATTCTACGAAATTGATGACAATGAAGGACGCTGTGTCGAAGTTCGTGAAGGACGGGGATGCGGTGTACCTCGCCGGGTTCACTCACATGATCCCGTTCGCTGCAGGACATGAGATCATCAGGCAGAAGCGCAAGGACCTGACATTGTGCAGGGCGACGCCAGACATCATCTATGACCAGATGATTGCGGCGGGTTGTGCCAAGAAGATGATGTTCAGCTATGCGGGAAACCCTGGCGTGGGTTCGCTGAGATGCTTCAGGAGGGCCCTCGAGAAGGGTGTTCCGAAGCCTATCGAGATTGAGGAATACACACACTTCGGGCTTTCAGGCAGATTGTTTGCAGGAGCGACGAAGATGCCGTTCCTCCCAATGAGGACGAACCTCGGTTCGGACCTTCCCCCGGAGAATCCAATGATGAAGACCATCAAGAATCCATATACGGATGAGGAAGTCTCCATCGTACCACCGCTCAACCCGGATGTCGCCGTGGTGCATGTCCAGAGGGCTGACGCGAGGGGAAACTGCCACATCTGGGGAATAACTGGCGAGCAGAAGGATGCGGCTTTCGCTGCTAAGAAGGTCATCATAAGCTGCGAGGAGATCGTAGACGAATCTGTTATCCGATCGGATCCGAACAGGACTCTGATACCGGATTTCGTGTCGCATGCAGTGGTGTGCGAGCCCTGGTGCGCCCATCCATCATATACCCAAGGGTATTACGACAGGGACAACGAGTTCTACATGCAGTGGGACGATATCACGAAGGAGCATGAGACGACTATGAAGTACCTCGATGAATGGGTATATGGAGTAGAGGATCGCGCTGCGTACATGAAGAAGCTCTCGTCCGAGAAAGTCTTGAAGTTGCTTCCGAAGGCTGCTTACAGCGCGCCTGTGAACTATGGGAGTGTATGAGGAGGTCATGAAGATGACAGATGTTTCACCAAGCGAGCTGATGGTAATAGTCGCTGCGAGGGAGCTCAAGGACGGAGAGTCGGTCTTGGTCGGTGTCGGAATACCGAACCTGGCGGCCAACCTCGCGAAGAAACTGCAGGCCCCGGGACTTAACATGGTATACGAGTCCGGTGCAGTCGGCTCCAACCCGAGCAGGATGCCCCTGTCGATTGGCGACCCATGCCTCGTGACGGGTGCGAAGAGCGTATGCTCGATGTACGAGCAGTTCGCATACTATCTCCAAGGCGGCAGGATAGATGTAGGGTTCCTAGGAGGAGCTCAGATCGACAAGTACGGCAACATCAACTCGACGATAATCGGCACGTACAAGACTCCAAAAGTAAGACTGCCTGGAAGTGGTGGTGCTTGCGACATTGCCTCGAACGTGAAGAAGATCATAGTCATCACCCCCCACGAGAAGCGGAGATTCGTGGAAAAGGTCGATTTCAAGACGAGCCCGGGTTTCATGGACGGAAAGGAATCCTGGAAGAAGCTCGGACTCCAGGGCGGTGGCCCATATGCGGTCATAACCAACCTGGGCACGATGAAGTTCGATGAAGTCACTGGAGAGATGACCCTCGTGTCATTGCATCCAGGCGCTACTGTCGAGAAGATCAAGGAGAACACTCCGTGGGATCTGAAGATCTCGCCGAAGCTGGAGAACACGCCACCACCGACCGAGAAGGAAATCTCCACACTGAGAGCGCTCGATCCAGACAATATCTACCTTGGGTGATTTCAGATGTCTCCATATGATGCCGTGGCCGAATACAAGGCCAAGACTCAGAAGAGCGCAAAATGGTTCGAGTTCGCGAAGGAGTATTTGCCAGGCGGGGTGACTGGAAACGTCAAGTTCTACCCACCTTACCCGATATACGCGAACAAGGCGAAGGGGGGCCACATCTGGGACCTCGACGGGAACGAATACATCGATTACATGCTGTGCTTCGGCCCGATGATACTGGGCCATGGCCATCCGAAGGTGCACGAAGCAATCAAGAAGCAGTTGGACACCGACGGAACTGCTATATTCGGCGCTCCGCATGAGATGGAGGCGAAGATGGCGCAGCGTCTTGAGAAGATCTTCCCATGCGCGGAGTATGTCCGTTTCACGAACTCTGGACTTGAGGCGACACTTCATGCCCTTAGAGTTGCAAGAGGATACAAGAAGAGGAACAGGATAGCGAAGTTCGAGGGACACTATCATGGGTGCTATGATGAGGCGCTCGTGAGCCTGACCCCTAGCGAAGAAGTCGCTGGACCAGAGGCAGCGCCTCAGGCGGTAGCATGTTCTCTGGGAACATCCGAATACACATTGCAGAGCACACAGGTGCTGCCGTTCAACGATATCCATGACACCATACGGTTACTGAAGGCCCACAAGAACGACCTAGCAGCCGTTATCATGGAGCCCGTACAGCGTGGCTATATCGAAGGGGTTCCTGAGTTCCTGAAGGCCGTAAGAGAGATCACGACTGAGTTGGATATCATCCTCATATACGACGAGGTGATGTCCGGTTTCAGGATGGATAAGCTCGGTGGGGCACAGACCATGGTTGGGATAACGCCTGACCTGATGTGCCTTGGAAAGATCATCGGCGGAGGATTCCCGTGTGGGGCATTCCTTGGACAGGAAGAGATAATGGACGTCGTCAATCCAGTCACCCGCGGAAAGGACAACAGAGTGTTCCATGGAGGTACCTTCAACGGACACCCGACGGTCTTGGCGGCAGGCATGGCAACCATGGATGTGCTCGAACAGCCTGAGACCTATCCATATCTTATGAAAATCACTGATAAGTTCCAGGATGGATTGAACGACCTGTTCCAGAGGCTCGGATTCAACGCGAAGGCGATGGGTCCGGGATCGACGTTCAATGTCCTGTTCGGGAAGGATGGACAGAAGCTGGAGGACGTCCGCGATTACAGACATGCGATGAAGGCTGATGAGACGGCGCGGAAGAAGTTCGATTATGGTCTGTTGGCGAGAGGCATGCATTTCCATCCGGACAAGCCGTTCTACACATGTACCGAGCATACCGATGAGGATATCGACAACACCCTCATGGCTGCAGAGGAAGTCCTCAAGAAGATGAAGTCCGCGATGTGAGAATGGAACACGGGTTCGAGGGTTGTTTCTATACCTCGACCGTCAATCTTCCTTCAAACACTTTCTCTGCGGGGCCGGTCATGACCGCTCTCGCATTTTCATCTATCTCAATGACGAGCATCCCGCCCAGAGTCTTCACGTGGACTGGTCCAGGCTGTATCTTATCAAGCATCAAGGCGGCCGCTGCACATGCGGTCGAACCTGTCCCACAGGCCATGCTCTCATTGTAGACTCCACGCTCGTAAGTCCTTACACTTATGTCGTGAGGTCCTGTGATCTCGACATAGTTTATGTTCATCCCCTTTGGGAACCGCACCTTGTCAGCGTTGACATGCGTGCCGATCCTTACCATTGGCACCGACTTGATATCATCCGTGAAGAGTATCATATGCGGCTCGCCAGTGTTGATCAGGGAAGCCTTAGCGGTCGTTGAATCTCCGATGGTCAGGTCTATTGACATCATGGATTCCTCAGGTCCGCCTCGGTCTGTGATATACTGGGCCAGGTCCTTCCGCTGAATCCTCACCAATCCCATATCGACCCTGATGCCTTCGGGCGTGAGTTCGACATGCTTGACCCCGTCCTTCGTCAGAACATCGACGGTGGTCTTTTCGAGCTTCTCCATGAGAAACGCAGCGACGCATCTGAGTCCATTCCCGCACATATCGGCCTCGTTACCCGCGGGTTCAAACAAACGCATCGACCCATCTACGCCAGGGGCTTTCTCGACGAACAACACTCCATCTGCTCCGATCCAGAAATGTCTGTTCCAGAGCAACTTCGCCATCTCGCTTCTATGCGCATCTGGGGTCATGTCATCGTCCATTTCATCCTTGAGGATGAAATCGTTTCCACAGCCCTGGTATTTCTCGAAGGAGAACTCGTACTTCATCACATCGATTAGTGCGGAGATATGATATAATCCTTGCCAGGGCGACGAACTGTTAAATAATCCACTCAGAATGACATAGAATACGGAGATCCTATCCCCAGGACCGGTCTTTGGAGGCATCATATGGATGATATCCTTATTCGCAACGGCAGGGTCATAGATGGAACTGGCTCACCAGGCATTATGATGGATCTTGTTATCGATGGAACAAAGATAGGGAGACTATGCAAGCCTGGAGAAGGCAGAGGCTCCATGGTGATAGACGCAGAGGGCCTGGTAGTATGCCCTGGCTTCGTGGACATCCACACCCATTCTGACTTCGGCCTTCTGGGATGTCCGCTCGCGGAGAGCAAGATACGTCAAGGAGTCACGACAGAACTCTTGGGAAACTGTGGAGGCTCGGCTGCACCCCTTATCGGAGCTGCGAGGAAGCAAGCAGCGGATTATGCAAAGACGCTCTGGGTCGATGTGACATGGTCCAGTTTCGACGAATATCTTCTGCATCTATCTGACGTAAGGACCTCAGTCAATGTTGCATCACTTGTTGGCGCGGACACGCTGAGGCTCGGTGTGATAGGGGCAGATGACACTCAAGCAACTGAAAGTCAACTAAGGCAGATGAATGAGTTATTGGCGCAGGCCATGATCGAAGGCGCTTACGGCATCTCCTCGGGCCTGATATACGCTCCAGGGTGTTTCGCGTCCACAGACGAGCTGACATCCCTCGCATCGACGTCGGCCTCTGTTGGTGGGTTCTATGCGAGTCACATACGAGGAGAAGGCAGGACCGTCGTGAGAGCCGTGGCCGAGGCAATAAAGATCGGCCAAGATGCTGGCAGCCGCGTCCAGATATCTCATCATAAGGCGATTGGAATCGATAACTGGGGGCTGGTTGCCAAGACAATAGCCATGATCGAGGCGGCAAGGTCGGAGGGCGTCGATGTCGCTTTCGACGTGTACCCCTATACTGCGTCATCGACCTGGCTGGATTCGATTCTCCCGCCAGCCATCCGAGATGGTGGGAAGGAGTCCATATTGAATAGATTGAAAGATGAGACGACGAGGGCCGAGATTAAACGCACGTTTCAGAATAAGGACACGGAATGGGAGAACACCGTCGCAGAAGATGGCTGGGACAGGATAGTACTGATCGGGCTGAAGAGTGAGAAGTACCGAGTATTCGAGAACAGGTCTATATCTGACGTAGCGTCGGAAACGCATGTCTCCCCTGACGATCTCGCTCTAGACATACTCATAGAAGAGAATCTGGATGTCTTCGCGATATTCCACGAGATATCGGAGGATGACGTCAAGACGGTGATCAGCCACCCGCTGTCAGCAATAGGCTCGGATGGTGAGTCGGAGGCCCCATATGGGCCGACAGGAGACTCTGCGACCCATCCTCGATCCTACGGAACTTTCCCCAGGGTCATCAGGCGATATTCGATCGAGATGGGGTTATTCCCTCTGGAGGAAGCTGTCCGGAAAATGACCTCATGGCCTGCTGAACGAATAGGTCTGAATGACCGCGGAGTGATAGCCAAAGGGATGGCTGCGGATGTTGTGGTGTTCAACCCGGACATTATCAGAGACACGGCCACTTTCGAGGACTCTCATAGGTATCCCGAAGGGATCGTCCATGTCTTCGTGAACGGTCAGATGACCATCAAAGACGGAGATCATACCAAGGAGCGAGCAGGGCAGGTATTGAGGCACAAGCCGCGTATATCCTGAATCACTCACTCGCCAGAAATGTCCATGGCGGTCATCGCATACACGTGCATGCATTTCTGCAGGTCATCGACGAGCACGTACTCTACCCGTGAGTGAGCACCCTTTCCTCCAGGTCCGAATATGACTGCTGGAGTCTTTCCGAAATGTGTCAAAAGTGCTGCGTCCGTCCATCCCCAGAAGCTTGTAAGCTTCGCGGGCTTGTCAGTGACCGTCTTCACAGATTCGCTGAGTGATTTGACCAATCTGTGATTGGTGGGCACCACGTTCGGTACGTGCGTCATCGTCTTCATGTTGGTCGAATCGCGCTTGAGCTCTGCCTTGAAATGGGGGTCATCGCGCTTGAGCTCGTCGAACAGTTTATAGATCTCTTTGAATACCTGTTGGAGGTCCTCTTCAGGTGTCCATCGCCTATCCAACTTCACAACACAATGATCTGCAACAGAGCTGGGCTGTTGACCGCCCTGGATCACCCCGACATTCAGCGTGGGTGGGTCGGTATGTGCGCTCTTCCTCTCGCGAATTCGAGGCAAGAGTTCGGCATCTAACAGGTTCACGAACTTGGCTGCCATGGAAATCGCATTCACACCTTGAGCCGCTTGGCCACCGTGTGCTGCCTTTCCGTAGAAGTGCACCTCAAGCCATTCTAGACCCCTATGGGACGGTTGGATCTCCAGATCAGTCGGCTCGCCTACTATGGCCATATCTGCCTTTGGACCTCTGATTACGATATCCTCCGTCCCTTCGCTCCGCTCCTCTTCGCCAACGACGGCCGTGAGATACAGATTTCCTTTGAGGTCCACTTTGGCACGATCGAGTGCGATCATAGTCGCTGCCATCGCCCCGAGACCTCCTTTCATGTCGAGGGCGCCTCGTCCATACAGCTTTCCGCCCTGCACCTTTGGTGCGAATGCTGGAATGTCCATATCATACGGGGGAACAGTGTCCAAATGCCCGTTCAGCATGAGACTGCTCCCTCTTCCCGATCCCTTGAGCGTCGCAATGACGTTGTATCGGTCCTTCTCGACCTTTCTCAGCTTTGAATCGATTCCCTCGGCTGTCAAGAACTCGTGTAGATACTCTGCGACTTCCTTCTCCCGGGTAGGTACCTGGCTATGGCTTGGTATCCTGACAAGGTCCTTGACCAATGATACAATCTCCGATTTTGGGACCGCTCGTTTGACGTTGTTGAAAGTAGCTGATTTCTCGACCTTCATTCAATCGACCATCTATGCGCTGCATGAAGACAGCCTGGAGCAATCGTTCCACACACTAAAAAAGTATCCCATGCGCTGGTCATGCGGCGCTTAAGTATATGATCAAAGAGTTTGTGGGGGTTTGGATATGACAGCCATCCGAATGGCCCATCAAATCGTCTATTTGGTTGGTCCCTTCTCGAGATGACACGAGACCCAGTGACCTTCCGAGACGAAAACCGTCGCCGGAACTTCCTTCTTGCAGATGTCCATCACGAATGGGCATCTCGGGTGGAACCTGCATCCCGGCGGTATATGCGACGGATCCGGTCTCTCACCCTTGAGGATGATCTGATTTCTCCTCATCTCTGGGTCTGGGGTCGGGACGACGGATATCAGAGCCTTCGTGTACGGGTGCGCCGGACGCTTGACGACCTCCTCGGTCGGCCCAAGCTCGACAATCTTCCCCAGGTACATGATGCCGATCCTGTCGCTGAACACATATGCGACACCCAGGTCGTGCGTTATGAACAGGAATGCGAGACCTTTGTTGTCTCTCAGGTCGAGCATGAGCTTCAGGATCTCGGACCTGATCGACACGTCTAGCATGGATACCGGTTCGTCTGCCACCAGGAACTCTGGTTCAAGCACGAGGGATCCTGCGATGCCGACCCTCTGCCTCTGACCTCCGGATACCTCGTGGGGATATCTCCACATGAAATCCTTCGGCGGTCTGAGACCCGCATCCTCGAGCGCCTTCACGACTCTCTTTTCCCTCTCCGCCTCAGTCGCGCCGATCCCATTCACAACCAACGGTTCGGCGACTATGTCATATATCGACTGCTTCGGGTTGAGTGACTCATACGGGTCCTGGAAGATGATCTGCATCTTCTGGCGAAGCGTCTTCATCTTGCTCTTGTGGAGCGCACGGACATCTATGCCGCTGTCGAGCGTCATCTTCTCCGCCTGCTCCTTCGTGATCTTCTTCTTGGCAAGAGCCTCGGATATCATGTCCTTGAGGAGAATCTCCTTGCCCTTCCCGTAATATTTCACGGTGCCGCCCGTCGGCTCGACGAGCCTGAGGATGCCCTTTCCAGTGGTGGTCTTGCCGCATCCGGATTCGCCGACGAGGCAGAATATCTCCCTCTCCTTGATGTTGAACGAGACGCCATCCACTGCCTTCACATATCTCTGTTCCTTTGAGATCAAGCTCTCCACGAACCCCTGTCTCACCGGGAACCAAACCTGCAAATCCTTGACAACCAGAATATCTTTGACCATCTCAGATCACCCCTTCATCGGCAGAACGAAATTACATGCAGCCCAGTGCCCCGGCTTTACCTCCACAAGTGGAGGTTCTTTTGTCTTGCAGATGTCCTGTTTCATGAAGCATCGGTCATAGAACCTGCAACCTTTCGTCGGATTGATGAGGTTCGGTGGGTTCCCTGCGATCGATGCCGGCATCTTCTTCTCGCCGTGAATGTTCGGGAAAGCTGCAATCAATCCCCTTGTATAGGGATGTTGTGGGTCATAGAAGACCTCCCCTGCTGGAGCCTTCTCGACTATCTTCCCCGCATACATGATTGCCAATATGTCGCAGGTCTCTGCGAGAACTGACAGGTCATGGGAGATGACAATCATGGCCAGATCAAGATCCTTCTGTAGGTTCTTCAGAAGCGATATGATCTGAGCCTGTATCATGACATCAAGTGCCGTCGTAGGTTCGTCCGCGATCACGAGTCTGGGCTTGCAAGCGAGTGCCATGGCGATCATGACCCTCTGCCTCATACCGCCGCTGAACTCGTGCGGATACTCCCGTATCCTGCTCGGGTTTATACCGACCATCTCGAAGAGCTCCTTGACGCGCTTCAATGCGACCTCTTCATCCACCTTCTCGTGCAGAACGATGGGTTCGACGATCTGCTCGCCAACACGCTTGACCGGGTTGAGAGCGTTCATCGCACCCTGGAATATGATTGATATATCCCTCCACCGGATCGCACGGAGCTTGTCGCCCGTGACCCTCGCCATGTCCTGGCCCATGAAATTGATCTTCCCGCCAGCGATGTATCCGTTTGCCGGCAGAAGCTTCATGATGGACAGAGCCGCGGTGGTCTTTCCACAACCGGACTCTCCAGCCAGACCCAATGCCTGCCCCTTGTCCAGGTTGAAATCGATTCCATCGACTGCTTGCAGCGTTCCCTCTTGCGTCTTGAAATAGGTCCTTAACCCTTGGATTTCCAGTAAGGCCATCTCTTGTTCCCCCTCAACTAATTCCGTTGTCGTTTGTGAGCGGATACCGGGATATCAGGGGGATAATGAACTAATCTCCCTTCAATCCCTGGATGTCTCCTGAATCGTATTTTGCTATAAATGCATATCCAAACGACATCTATAGGCGTTGATGCATGAAATAGATACTGGACATATTCCGAAGGACATATCCAATCATTCAATCCGGGAATTCGATGACATATTCCGATAATTCATCTGGGACCATTGACCTGGGAAACACCTTGACCGCCTCATCAGTGAGAATGTCAGTGTCATCGTATCTAGGGCTGATATGCACGAGGAAGAGTCTGTCGACCCTCGCTTCCACTGCAACCTCGGCGGCCTGCCTTGCCGTTGAGTGCCCATATCTGACTGCCTGCTCCTCAAGAGACGAGTCGAAGGTCGCGTCGTGTATGAGGACGTCCGCGGCCTTTGCAAGATTCACAATAGATGAGCATTTCCTGGTATCGCCCGTGTAGACCACCTTGCGGCCTCTCCGTGGCTCTCCCATCACCTGTTCTGGCTGGATGACCATACCCTTGTGTTCTACTGCCTCACCGCGCTGGAGACGGCTGTACAGGGAGCTAGGTGGTATCCCGAGCGCCTGAGCCTTGTCCAGGGAGAATTTGCCCAGACGTGCGGTCTCTTCGATGGAATATGCCAACGAAGGTACAGTGTGATCCGCATCAGTCACGGTAATCTCGTATGTATCGCTGCGGATGGAGTCTCCAGCGGCGAGTTCCTGTGACACGACCTCATATCCGCAATCGAAATGCCCCAGGTTCATCATTGATTCCATCATCTCAGCGGTTCCCTTGGGTCCCAGAACCATCAGTTTGTCTTGACGACCGTTCAGGCTCATGCTCTGTATCAGGCCAGGTAATCCGAGGAAGTGGTCAGCGTGAAGATGGGTTATTAAGATTCTAGATATCTTCATGAATGAGACGGATGACCCCATCAGCTGTCTCTGCGTACATTCCCCACAGTCCAGCAATAGCACCTCTGACCGGAGCTGAACGGCGATCGAAGTGACGCCGCGCTTGATGGACGGGTATGTCCCACCTGTGCCAAGGAATATCAGTCTCATGCCGTCCTCCCAAAGAGCCTTCCCAGGCGATAAAGTTCTCCCGAGGCACGCAGTTCATAGAGGAATATGGCGAGCGCGATCGCAGACATGATGGATGCTATCGTTATCGTTCCCTTGAATCCCAAGGTTGCCGCTGCTACACCACCTAAAATCGGACCTGCAATGCCCGATATGCTCATCACGCTGGATAATATGCCTGATGCAGTGGCCTTCTCCTTGTTCTTATCCATCACATACCTGAGGCTGCCGACGTACAATGACGCCCATGACGCTGCAAGAAGGAGTTGTGCAGGGATTATCTGCCAATGGGTTCCGACGAACAGGAAAGTGAAGAATGTGACTGCCGAGCTGCCCAGGCCAATTGCCACGAGCGCTGCAGGGTCATATCTGTCAAGGATGTTCATTATGATGAACTGGCCAAAGGCATTGACCGCATATATCGCACCTATCCACGCGATATCCGCGCCGATGCTCTTCAGAAAGAGAGGATAGGTGACCCATATCATGCTCGCGCCCGTGTGCCTGATGAGCATGGCAGAATAGACTGGCGCGTTCCTCTTGATGAGTGCGATCGGGAACAGGGGAACATCCATCCTGCACTCCTTATCGAATCTCAATGTCAAGGCCAGCGCGAATGATATTATGAGTATGCCAGCGCAGTAGAAATATGCCCATTCGTACAGTGAGCCGAAGACGCCTACAGACAGATTCCCTATGCCCCAGCCAGCCGCGGCCCAAGAACTGAACTTGCCCATCTTGCTCTTGGCGTCATATGCATATGCCAGGAGTGCTGCTGGGAACATTCCGGCAGCGAAGCCTATCAAGATCCTGACGAAAACGAATGCCTCGAAGTTGTCGTAGATGAGGGATATCGCCTGGGCGATCGTGGCGATTACCGTCAACCCTAGTCCCGCGAGGAGTATCTTGCGTCGTCCGTAGACATCCGATGCCCTTCCGAACGCATAGGTCGATATGAACCCCGCCGCGGCATATAACCCTGCAATAAGGCCGATAAGGCTTTTGGATGCTTCGAACTGGTCTGCGAGTATGACGGGTACAATGATCGCGGGGCCGAACACTCCCGCGCTCGATAGAAGCTGAATGGCCTCTGGCTTCACGGAGGGGCGAATCAGGGTTCACTATTACCTATTTTTGCATATCACGCTGAAACCTGGGACATGAAGGTGCGGTGACTGAATCATCTGCCTAATCTCTCATACTCTCGGTCGGTCTTGGTCTTCTTCTTGAACTGTTTGTAATGTTCCTTGCACAGATGAGCGTTCTTTGAGGGGTCGACCTTGATCTTGAAGCCCGCCTTCTCGACCTTCTTGCCCGAGATGGATCTGCTCGATTCAGCTTCACATCCCTCTATATCGCAAGTCGCAGCCTTTGATACCGCATGCTTTGGCTCGGCCATGTCCGTTAATTTATCAGGGACTACAAATAAGCTCGCACCGTCGACGATAGGCACCAAAACCCATAATACGAGGGTTGTTCATGGGCAGGTCGATGCCATCAGTAGCACCGTCTATTCTAGCAGCGGATTTCGCGAGATTGGGTGAGGATGTTGCGAAAGTCTCTCTCGCTGGCGCGGATTACATACATATCGATGTCATGGATGGAGTCTTCGTGCCAAACATAACGATGGGCCCGTCGACAGTGTCTTCAATAAGGGAATATTCGAAGCGTCCCTTCATAGCCCATCTGATGATAACGCATCCAGAACGGCATATCAAAGCCTTCGCGGACAGTGGTTCGGACATCATAGAAGTCCACATCGAAGCTGAACAGGATCTGGTCAAGACGCTGAGGTCGATACGGGACCATGGCAAGAAGGCGGCACTCGCGGTGAATCCGCCTACAGCCATCGAGGATGCATTTCCCTATCTCAGGGAGATAGATATGCTCCTGATTATGTCCGTGAACCCAGGATTCGGCGGACAGTCGTTCATGGAATCTTCATTGCCCAAGATAGGAGCTGCAAAAAAGGAGATGGAGCGCCAGGGGTCGTCTGTACCCGTGGAGATAGATGGTGGCATAACCGACAAGACGGGTGAATTGGCTGCTCTTGCAGGTGCAGACATACTGGCTGCGGGCACTTATGTGTTCAAGGCGGATGACATGCCTGCCGCGATAAGGACGCTCAGGGCCTGTGGCTCGTCGAAGCATTAATAGCCCACGTGTCGTTCAAGGTGATTGATAGACCATGGCTGAAAGATTGTCTCAACATCCGATACTGAGCTATCTGACATTCGGGCTCCCGCTGGTACTCCTCGCGATGGGAATAATCTTCGCCGCGAGTGTGTTCCTGTTCATCGTGACGATCGTGTGGCTGGGAGTAGCATTCATGATATTCTTCGTCCCGATGTCGGACGATAATGGCTCAACCCGATAGAATAGCCGGTCTATCAGGCAGCCGAGAAGCGCTTTATGAGGTTGCGGTACCATGGGAGTGGACATATCCGCCCTATTGCGAGGGAAACCCGTCAAGCTGGAAGACCTGACGGGAAGGACTGTTGCCATAGACGCGTTCAATACTATCTATCAGTTCCTTTCCAGCATACGCCAGCCGGATGGCACACCGCTTATGGATCGGGATGGGAGAGTCACCTCGCACCTGTCGGGATTATTCTATCGGACATCTAGTCTCATGCAGTTCGGCCTTCGACCAGCATTCGTGTTCGACGGTACGCCTCCGGAGCTCAAACGAAAGACGATAGAGGCGAGGCGTGCCATCCGAGAAGAGGCCGAGAAGGAATGGAAGCTGGCCCTCGAGCGAGGGGACCAGAAGAAGGCTCTATCACTGGCTTCGAGGTCCTCCAGACTCGACAAGGACATGATATCTGAATCCAAGTCGCTCCTAGGCCTGATGGGTGTTCCGACCATAGACGCGCCGAGCGAGGGTGAGGCTCAGATGGCGTACATGGTCCAGAAGGGAGATGTATGGGCTGGTGCGTCCCAGGATTTCGATGCCCTCCTGTTTGGCACCTCCACGCTCTTGAGGAATCTCACGCTCGCGGGCAGAAGACGCCTTCCATCGGGTAAGTTCCAAGAGGTTGTCCCCGAGATACTGAACTTGGGCGAAGTCCTCTCCACACTCGGGGTGACTCGAGAACAGCTGGTCGACATGGCGATATTGATTGGGACGGATTTCAATGACGGAGTGCATGGAATCGGACCGAAGCGAGCACTGGTGGCCATAAAGAGGGCGGGAACCCTTGAATCACTCGCGTCAGAGGGCAAGGTGGAAATTCCGTCTGATTATCTGGACATACGGAAGATATTCCTCGATCCCCCAACCACAGATGATTACGTCCTCGATTGGAGCATGATGGATGCAGAAGGTATCCGCAAGCTGATGTGCGACACGCATGGATTTTCGGTCGATAGGATAGATGCTATCCTCGGAAAGCTCGATTTGGTCGAGAAATCGTCCCACCAGAGGAGTCTGGATCAATGGGGTTGACCCTCGATCCAACAATCTCTTCGTGAAGTCAATAGGCGATTCTCTGTCCATCATATTTAAAATACCTCGCATCAATATGGTTCAAAGGAAGATGGAACATGCGTCAAGTAGACGAGAATTACTCCCCTGTCCAGCTTGAGAAAGAGATTAGGGCGCAGTGGGACCGTACTCGGATCTACGAGAAAGTCAAGAAGGCTCGCGAGTCAGGCAAGCCTTATTACTTCCTCGACGGCCCGCCATACACGACGGGCTCGATTCACATCGGTACTGCATGGAACAAGATACTGAAGGACACCTACATCAGGTTCCGGAGGATGCAAGGATTCCAGGTAAGGGACCAGCCAGGCTATGACATGCATGGGCTCCCCATCGAGGTCAAGGTAGAGCAATCCCTCGCCATGAAGAACAAGAAGGACATAGAGGCGCATGGAATAGACAATTTCGTGAACACATGCCGAGAGTTCGCGACCAAGTTCAAATCGAAGATGACAGACGAGTTCAAGTTGCTCGGCGTGTGGATGGATTGGGATAATCCTTACCTCACGGTCAACCCGTCATACATGGGATCGGTCTGGTGGACCCTGAAGCAGGCCCATGATAAGAAGCTCTTGACCACGGACCTAAGGGTGCTTCCCTGGTGCCCACGATGCCAGACTGCACTTGCAGAGGCGGAGATTGAGTACTGGGACGAAAATGATCCATCGATATACGTCAAGTTCCCGATCGAAGGGAAAGATGACGAGTTCCTACTCATATGGACGACGACGCCCTGGACGATACCTGGGAACCTTGCTGCTGCCGTGCATCCCGATTTCACATACGCGAAGGTGTGGGTGAGTCGTGGAGGGACGGAAGAGAAGCTGATATTCCTGGAAGAGAAGGTGGAGGAGCTCAGGAAGACGGCCGGTATAGAGGACCTCAAGATCCTCGAGACGATGAAGGGCGCCGATCTGCTGGGCATCCATTACAGACATCCCCTCGTCGATGTGGTTCCATACCAGCAGCAGATAAAGGGCGAATGGGTCCATGCTATCGTGCCTTCTGAGACGGTCACCGCTGAGAGCACGGGAATTGTGCACATAGCCCCCGGGCATGGCCCAGACGACTTCGACATAGGGATCGCACATGATATCGAACCATTCTCACCCGTAGATGAGACGGGAGCTTACACTGATGATGTGGGTGAGAGGTATGCCGGGAAGAATGTCAGGGAATCAAATGACCTTATCAAATCGGACCTCGTCGACAGAGGTGCAATGTTCCATGAAGGACAGATAACGCACAGATATGGTCACTGCTGGCGATGCAAGAAGCCGATCATATACAGAATAACCGAGCAATGGTTCCTGAAGGTCACCGAGATAAAGTCGCAGCTTGAAGCTGCGAACGAGCAGATCAAGTGGTACCCTGACTGGGCGGGTTCATCCCGGGAGAAGGATTGGATATCCAATGCACGGGACTGGTGCATCAGCCGGCAGAGGTACTGGGGTACACCAGTTCCCATCTGGAGATGCGCATGCGGTAGCGTGAAGGTCATCTCCTCGACAGAGGAGCTCAGGTCTGGCAAGGGATACGTCGATGGCATGGATGTGCATCGCCCCTGGATCGATAATATCACATTCGACTGCGAGAAGTGCGGCCAGACGATGAGAAGGACACCAGATGTTCTGGATGTCTGGTTCGATGCGGGAGTCTGTTCTTGGGCTTCCCTGGGATACCCTGCGAGCAAGGACGAATTCGATAAATGGTGGCCAAGCGAGTGGGTCACGGAGGCCCATGATCAGACCCGAGGCTGGTTCTACTCACAGCTGGTCACGGGGGTCGTGGCATTCGGCAGGTCCCCCTACAATTCCGTTCTCATGCACGGTTGGGCACTGACACCTCAAGGTGAGGCGATGTCCAAGAGCGAGGGCACGGCGATAGACCCTATCGGTACTGTAAACACACTTGGCGCTGATTCACTGAGGCTATATCTCCTGAAGGCTAACGCCCCTTGGGAGGACATCCTTTTCCAGACCGAGGGCGTGAAGGCGGCCAACAGGACCATAAACATCCTCTGGAACGTCTACAAATTCTCAGTGCTGTACATGTCGATAGACAAATTCGACGAATCACAATGGCGGACCCAGTCCCTCAGAGAGACATTCAGGCCAGAGGACCGATGGATGCTATCTCGGATAGAGACGATGAAGAGGGACTTCACACAGGCAATGGAGATATATGAGGTGCACCGAGCGGCAAGGATTCTCGAGGAATTCATAGTGACCGACCTCTCCCGCTGGTACGTCAAGGTCGTGAGAGATAGGCTCTGGAAGGAGGGAGATGACCGCGACAAGACTGCCGCTTTCAAAGTATTGCACGACGCATTGTCTGCATCGGTGACCATGCTTGCTCCAATTGCACCGCATGTCTGCGATGTCATCTACACCAACCTCCACTCAAGACCGGAGAGCGTGCACATTGTCCAATGGCCAACGCACGATCCCAGCTGGATCGATGAGGGGATAGAAGAGGGCATGAACCTGGTTAGGGAGATTTCCGAGGTGATCGCCCGCATACGCCAAGAGGCGAATGTGAACCTACGATGGCCCTTGAAGCGGATCATCATCAAACCGCAGAACGATGATATCGCTGACGCCATCATACAGCTCAAGAACGTCATCCTATCTCAGAACAACATCAAGGACCTGCATGTTGTGCCCGTCGGTGAGGAATGGGACGAGATGGTCCTGAGTGTGGTCCCGAACCCCAATGCAATAGGAAAGGTCTATCGTCAGTGGTCCAGCAAGATCGCTGTTCTTCTCAAGAACCGGCCCGCGAAGTCGATAAAGGCCGGTATCGACAAGGGTGAGTACTCACTGGGAATCGAGGGCCAACTTGTCAAGATCCTTCCGAACATGGTATCGTTCACTTCGACGCTCCCACCAGATGTGGTCAGTGACGAGTTCTCAAAGGGTCTGTTCTATGTCGACCTTGAGGAGACCCCTGCGCTGGAAGCGGAGGGATTCGCGAGGGAGACCATCAGGCGCATACAACAGATGAGGAAGGATATGGGCCTCGACGTGGAGGAGTTCATACGGGTAGAGATCGAGTGTTCGCGCAAGATCGAGAACGCAATCGAGACATGGAAGGACCATATCTCAAGGGAGACCAGGACGAAGAGGCTCGAGGTCGCCAATTCACCGAGAGGGGAGTACATCGTCGAGTGGAATGTCTCAAACGAACCGCTCTTGATAGGTATAACCTCACTCAAGATGAAGAAGGCCCTGGATGAGCTCGGAGCAATTCCTGGCATGACCACAGATAAGGCGCTCAAGATCTTCGACCATGGATACACGACGATAGATGCCCTGAAGAGCGCATTGACCGAGGACATCGCATCGATCGATGGTATCACAAGGGTCGATGCGAAGAAGATCCATGACCATCTGAACGGGATAGTCCCCACAGAACCCGCCGCGGCTGCACCGGTCGTCCCGAGCATGGCCGCACCTCCAGCCGAGGGGGTCACTGAAACATCCCATAACGAATTCATGGGACGATTGAAGATCGTCCCGGGCATGACGGTATCCCTAGCGGATGGATTGTACAAAGCAGGTTTCGTGTCCGAAGAATCCATCAGGAAAGCTTCCGTGGACGACATGATGAAGGTGGATGGAATAAGCCTGGATGTCGCAACCCAGTTATTGGACGCATTCATGAATGTTTCCTCTTCCGAGGGAGCAAACGAGATCACACCTAAGAAGATCGAGAAAGGTTTGACGGATCTCGAGAGGTCGTTTTCATACCTAGTCGAAGAGGACCGGCCCGAGACATCGTACAGTCTGTTCGTGAGCGCGCTCAAGAAGGGCATGAAGGGATATTGTGTCACGAGGAATTACCCTGCTAAGATACGCACCAAATTCGATCTCAAGGATACGCCACTAGTCTGGCTCTCAAACGTGGGTCGCGAGAACGCCATCAGGCCGAAGGACCTTGAGAAGCTGAGCGTCTCACTGGAACAATTCCTCTCGCAACCGGGAGGAGGCATCGTGCTCCTCGACGGCCTGGAGTATCTGATCACCAATAACAACTTCATAACCGTGTTGAGGTTGATACAATCTCTCAGGGATCAGGTCGCGATCAACCAATCCATATTGCTCATGGCGGTGAACAAGTCGACACTCGAGAGCCATCAGCTCAATCTGCTCGAGCGAGAGGTAGACTACACCATAACTGGATGATCCTGCCTCATGATAGCAGTTTGCAGACGATCTTCTGCAATCCAGGGACTGTTGGGAATCTGCCAACATCCTCTGGGGATGCCCATTCATAGCTCTGGTGTTCCCAGTCTATCGATACCTTTGGATCGCGCACGTCGAACAGGAATGAGTGTACGGTCCACACGACATCTCCGTCTCTGAAGCTCTGAGGTTCGATCGAGCGGGCCATACGGGCGTTCTTCAAGCTGACTTCTTCCTCCAGTTCACGCTTTGCAGCGGCTTTTGGATCCTCTCCCGGCTCTATGAACCCCGAGACTCCCGCCCATAGCCCGCGATATGAGCCAACATCCACGCTCCTCTGCAACAGGAGTATCTTCCCCTTATGCCGGAGGATGTTCGTGACGACCTGCTTCTCCTCTACATTCCTCAAATCGATGGTCCCTGACCCGGCATCGACTACAGCCTTATCCGAAGTTCTCAGAAGGGATATGTCGATGCCATCTATCATCGGGATGCTAGCTATTATCGCACCAGTCGCCACAATAGGCTCAGCGCTCGTGTTGATTATCGCTGCCGGAGCTGCATTCTTAATCTTCAGTTGGTACATCGAATAGGAGCCTACCGTGCTTCCCTTACCGTAGGGGAAAGCAAGGACGGTCTTTGAAACGCTCCTACCTTTGCATTCGCATTCTGGATCTAGGATCTTGCCCGACTTCGGGTCCACCCCACCGAGGAAAGAGAGTGGAATGCTACAGGCCAGCACCGGGCCCTTTGCGAAACCAGCTCTCACGCATCTTCCGTTTATTATCGTGATATCGCCTCCAGGAGTTGGTCCGTTGTTCTGAAGGTCGCCTTCTGTTTTCCAAGGGTCGGGAGATACACCATCGCCTTCCCCGAATCAGACGCCGTCTTCTTGAACATCTTCTCGATCGGCGCGACCACCATGCATGTGTCGCATAGGACGTTCCCAAACCGTTTCAGAGTCTTGACTGCTTCAGGTGCGTTCGCATATGCTTTGCGCGAAGTGCAGAACCATACATTACAGTCCTTTCGAGGACGCTTTCCGTCAAGGGTCCTCGCCATTCTGCGCAGCTCCTGCGTGGAGCAGTGTGGGCATCCTATCGCGACCAGGTCCCATGAATCATCGCCAGAGAGGGAATCCTGGCATTCCTTCAATTCGGATTCAGGGAGCGAGACGCACTCCTCTATCCTGCTGCTATCGACCTTCGATCGTATACCTGGCTTGTCGTAGACATACATTGAGACGGCACTCGTCGCTGCCATTGCGGCTCCGAATGATTTGTGTTCATCATTCGTCAGGTTCAAATTGGTGACGTATGGTATCCTGTTACCAGCAATCTTGCCTACGATATAGCCCAATAATGGCACCATGCCATCAGGTATCGATTCCACATCTATCTGCACCCTGGGGAGCCTGTTCTCCAGGAGGTGAAGTCCATACTCGGCGGTCTTGCCGATCACAGCGGCAGCCAAGGCGGAAGGTCCACCTTCCCTATTGGTCAACGCCCCCAATACAGAGTTCGCGAATACGGTCGCGGACGATTCTGCCCACGCGATATGTTGCCCGGCCCGTGGTCGGTTGCCAGCCAGGTAGGGTGTGCAACTGTATAACGGTTCAAGGCCCATCGAAGCATATGCCCTGATGATCCTCATCTGCTTCTCCTTGAATTTCTCGTCTATGCCCATCGATCGCCATCTCAATAAGTCCATGCCCAAAGGGTTCACGGAAGCCCTGACTGAAACATGAGCTTCTGACGAGAAATCCTCGATGAATTGTATCCCCGCGTCCCCGACCGTCTTGAATGATGCTCCAGATACCTGAGCCGATGAAATCGGGACGAGCCTCTTAGCGCCATATATGTCACCCAAAGCGACCAAGAGCTCAATCGCCTTCTGTCTACCTGCCCCTTCTTCTCCTTTAAGAATCCGCTCTTCTTTCGAAGTGAGATGCATCGTCTAGAAAAAGGGCGCCCAGTATAATATTGTGATGGGAGTGGGAGCGGGCCTGTCGGGAATTTCGGACGCATGTTATTGCGGTCTTTCGAACCCGAGTTCGAGGCTCCGGAAGCCCCTGTGATATCCTAGCTACACTACAGGCCCGTTCCGTCGAAAAGCGGAGTGCGTATATCTACCTTGGCAATGGGCCTCTTTCCTATATGTCATGGATATCGTGGCTACATGGACATGCCTATCAATGTCAAACCGAAGACGACAGTCATAACTGCTACGGCCTGGACCCAGTTTATCTTCTCCTTGAGAATGGAAAGCGCCAATATCACTGTCACAATGGGATAGGCACTCGAGATTGGCACGACCAACGACGCATTGCCCCCCTCGAGCGCATATGTGTACGCGAAAGCCCCGATCACATTCAATGATAGGGCGACAACACCGAATGTCCACGCCTTCCGAGTCGGATCTTCGGACCTCGTTGGCGCGGGTCGGATCCTCCGGGCCCAGGCGTAGATCAAAGGCGCGGTCAGAGATGAGAGTACATAGAACCCAAACAGATTCCCTGGACCCACGCGATCCACCGCTACCTTAGATGACAGACTCCATGCACCCCATGCGAAGAATGCAATTATGGCGAACATCATCGATCTCTTGTTCAAGGCGTTGACTGCCTTCTCGTCGGGCTCGTACGACAGCGCAATCACCCCCGCCACTATGGCCGCCACGCCCATCATCTGTATCACACTGAGATCTTCGGACAGAAGAAGAACTGCTCCCAAGACTGTGAGCGCAGGATATGCGGCGGATATCGTCCCTGCTATCGCAACCTGCCCTTCCAATATGGACTCGAAATAACAGAGGAAACCGGATATGCCGATTATGCAGGAGCCTGCCGCCAGGAGGGCATCAGCGAGCGATATTGGGATGTCCTCGCGCCATAGCAGGAATGCGATGGTATACATCACCCCTTCGACCAGTGTGATGAGGAGAGCGACCCTAGCCACTCCTAGGCGACCAGTGCTGTACTTGGCGAATATGCCGCTAATACCCCAGAAGAGGGCAACAACTGCTGCAAGTATGAACCAGCTCTCCATCCAGATCACGCCGTCCGATGAATGTGTAGCTGTTCGAGAATCGGGCATCCACTAATCAAGCTTTCTAAAGACGCATCGAAACAAGGTCGACTCGAGAGCAAGCCTAATAGCGTTGGAGCCATCATCACGGTGGACCATGTCTCGAAGACGACCTTTCGGAGTGACCATCCTCGCGATAGCACAATTGGTCTCAGCTGTCCAGTTCCTCTTAGTGGGTTTGGTCATATTGGGAATCTCAGATTCATCCACCGAGTACTCGGGGATAATCTTCGCCATTGGCCTCATCTACTTGGCAATGAGCGTATGGTACTTATTCATCACCGCAGGGTATCTCAAAGGACGCGAGTCATCGAGGAGGTGGGGGAGAAGGGCAGCGGTCATCGCAATCATAATCGCGCTCTTTGGAATATCTCTGAGCGGTGTGCTGGCCGACCCCAGAACTCCTGTCCTGACTATCATCCTCAATCTGTTCATATTCCTTTATTTGGGCAGAAAGAAGATCCGATCCTACTTCAGGTACCGCTAACACTGTTCAGAATCGAAACAGAAAAATGAAACGGGGTCTATGTGGGGTTTGATCGAAGACGAAGCGTTCCATTGAAGGAACTCACTTCGCCTTCTTGAACTCGGTGTATCCGCACTTGCCGCAGGCGACTCGGTTCGGATGTTCGGCCATGAAGACGCCAGGCCCACACTTTGGGCAGTGGTTCTTCATCCTCTTGATCTTGCCATCCTCGACCTTGAAGAAATCCTTCTTCGCCGTCCTGATCTGCTTCGGCTTTGGTTTCTTTTCCTTTTCCGCCATAGTCGCTACCTCCTCACTTCGCCTTCGGTGGTGCGCGCGCGGCCTTCTGCTTCTTGACGACCGCTACCTTCTCCTTGAGCTTGTTCCTGACGAGGATGTGTCCACGCTCGTACTTCATGGCTGCGTCCTTGGTCTTGTAAACCTTGGCGTAGCCCACCGTCTCCATCCTGCCGAACTCCGAGGTCATAGAATCAATGACGATCCTCTCCTTCGGGGCCTTCAGGAGCGATGACAGTTTGTCCTTTACAGCGTCTCTCTGAGGAGTTCCCTCCTTAGAGTGTGACGCCTTGAATGTGACCTCGATCCTCTCGAGCAGCTCGTTCTCCTTCTTATCGACTACCTCGATCTCCATGGTCTTCACCGTTTCATTCGATTGATGGCCGCGGCCGCGAACGCCCGCGATTCATCATTTGCTTCGACTACTGCTACCCCCTTATCGGGGATTCCATATATGATTTGCGCTCCTCTGGGAGCGTATACGATGGCCACAAGGGCTGCTAGGTCCTCTTCACCATCCACTTTTATCTTGGTGCGCGCGTCTGACCTAGCCGCGTCTCTCACGGCCCTCCACATCCCGGGGGTTATCCTCCCAGCAGGATTCTCGACTGTTACCAACGTCCCTGACATATTCTCTATGCGATCCTTCGAACCGCAATCCATTGACCGCTGGGTCTTGTAATCGAACACTGCCAGATCGGGTTCGATGCCCATATCCAACAGCGTCGTCGTTACGACATCTCCAACAGTTATTACACGTCTCGCGCCCTTGACTCGTCCGCCTAGGTCACCAGCCCCGACCAACTCGCCGAAGGGTCTCGCAAGCTCGTCACGCATCTCTTCTGGAAGGACAAGGTCGTTTTCCGGGAACGATTCATCGAACACGCAAGGCGAACTTCCCGTTGACACTTAAGCCCATCCTCCTGGCAATCTCGGACTTGGTGTGGTCAATGATTACTACGTAACCCTGCCACTCCTTGGAGGTATCGGCACCGCAGAGAGGGCATTTGTCGTCCTCGGTGATCGCGCTGCATTTCTTGCAGGCCCTCTCAATCTTCATTTCTTCTCCTCCTTCTTCTTCCGTTCTTCCTGGAGCCAATCGAGCTTTCCAAGGCCAGGTTGACGCATAGTCAACCCTATCTTGCTCTCCCTCGGGTTCCTCTCGTTTATGCTCAATGACACAATCCTTGCTCTAACGCTGTCGCCAATGCGTAACTCACGCTTGGTATCCTTGCCGAGCAAGCGCCTGCCGTCCACATCGACATCGATTCTATCGTCCATGATCTGGCTGATGTGGAGAAGTCCATCCAGCGGGCCGAATCTAACGAACGCGCCGAACTTCATCACCTCACAGACAGTGCCTTCAACGATCTCATGCAGGGTAGGTCGGAACATCAGTGTCTCAAACTGGACCTTCTGATATACCGCTCCGTCTCCATGGATTATCCTACCATCACCCTGAGGTTCGATGTTCCTGACGAGTACAGTATAGCTGCCATCACCCTCTACCTTGTTCTGGAAGGATTCTTGGGTCAGGCGCTCAGCAAGCTTATGGAAATCCTCTCCAAGCAAGTTCGGAGGGACCCTGACGACGTCCTCTTTTGATGCTATTACGTACATTTAGACAGTCCTCTAAGCAACGAATCGCAGGTTTCTCGATTACGCTTTATATATATATGGTTTGCCGAGGGGATTGACCCCCTCGGATTCGAGTTTAAGATATCACGAACAGCCCGACGAACACGAGAGTCACTGTCGAGAGCAGTTTGACAAGCACGTGTATCGAAGGTCCTGCAGTGTCCTTCAGCGGGTCGCCGACGGTATCTCCCACGACTGCAGCTGCGTGCGTGGAGGATCCTTTTCCGCCAAAGTTTCCAGACTCGACGTACTTTTTGCCGTTGTCCCATGCGCCGCCACCGTTGTTGAACATGTTGGCGACCATGATTCCCGTGATCGTGCCGACCATCAGGAGACCTCCGACGGCCTGTGGCGCGTCGTAGCCAGCCTGGTTCATCAGGACTCCGAAGAGCACCGGCACGAGGACCGGCAACAATGCCGGAAGCACCATCGCCTTCAATGCACCCTTTGTCGCGATATCGACACAGGCCGCATAGTCAGGTTTTGCTGTCCTCTCCATTATTCCAGGTATCTCCTTGAACTGCCTGCGGACCTCGGTGATCATCTTCCCGGCAGTCTTTCCGACAGCCCTGATCGCCAATGAGGCAAACAGGAAGACCAGCATGGCTCCTAGCAATGCACCCGCGAAGACATCAGGTTGTGCGATATCCACCTTGAATGCATCCGCCAGGTTGCCTCCAGTCTTTTCGGCAACACGCTCGAAATATGCGCCGAACAACAAGAATGCTGCGAGAGCTGCGCTTGCCATCGCATATCCCTTAGTCAACGCCTTTGTGGTGTTCCCGCATGCGTCGAGCCTGTCGGTCCTCCGCCTGATCTCCTCAGGCTGCCCAGACATCTCGACTATCCCGCCAGCATTGTCGGTGATGGGACCGAAAGTATCTGTTGCAAGTATGAATGCACATGTAGCGAGCATACCCATGGTTGCAACAGCTGTGCCGTAGAATCCGTATACCAGCTTTATCGTATCATAATTCTCGTATCCTGCATCGGCAGGAGCTGCTGCTTGTCCGAGTGCAAATGCACCCAGGAGAGCAATGATTATTGCGATAACCGGGAAAGCCGTGCTCTCCATTGCGATAGACAAGCCAGTTATGATGTTCGTCGCCGGTCCCGTCTTCGAAGCCTCTGCGATCTCCTTTACAGGTCTCCAGCTCCCTGATGTGTAGTATTGAGTTATGTATACGATTACTATGCTCAGACCGATTCCGATTAGTCCCGCAGCGAAGAAGTAGAGATAGTTGTCTCCCAACATGTATTTGGTAGATATGTAGAAGAACACCGCTGCGAGCAGGCATGTGACATAAAGGCCCATATTGATCCCGCTCATGGGGTCCTTGTCTTCCTTCCTTATCTTGACGAGCATTACACCGGCCATCGAAGCAAATATCCCGAAAGATCTAGCAACCAGTGGGAAGAATATCCATGCGAGGGCTTCACCCTGGCTCCAGCCGAGAAATTCTGTAGAGAATCCATATAGCGTGAGACCGAGAACCATCGCACCGATGTTCTCTGCGGCCGTCGACTCGAACAGATCAGCGCCTCTTCCTGCGCAGTCGCCGACGTTATCTCCAACGAGGTCTGCTATGACTGCGGGGTTCCTCGGGTCGTCCTCTGGAATTCCGGCCTCGATCTTTCCGACGAGGTCTGCGCCGACATCAGCAGCCTTTGTGTATATCCCGCCGCCGAGCTGAGCGAACAGCGCAGCGAAACTCGCCCCGAAAGCGAAACCAATCGCCGCGTTGAGGGAGTCTTTCACTTCAAGCCCCATGCCGTTAGAGAAGACGTAATAGATTCCGGCCACTCCGATCAAGCTCAGCGAAACGACTGCCATACCAGAGACCGCACCACCGCGGAATGATGTGACAAGCGCCTCGTTCAGAGATCTCCTTGCAGCAGCTGCCGTCCTTATGTTGGATCGGACGCTGACATACATTCCAATGTAGCCAGAGAGCGCGGACGCGCCTGCACCGACCATGAATGATGCGCCTACCCAAGGAGTGGGATCTATGAAGGCCCCAATGAAGAATGCCAATATCACGCTGATTATGATGATAGTCGTGTACTGGCGCTTCATATAGGCCATCGCACCCTGCCTGATAGCGTCACCGATCTCCTGCATCTCGGGTGTCCCGAGATCCTTTCTGAAAACATACCAGGTCAGATAGCCCGCGAAGGCAAGACCGACCAATCCCGCAATCGGGATCACAAGTGTGATGTCTACCATCCTATACTCTCCGTTACCGGTTGGCGCAGGATTAGGCTCCCCATATAAATTATTAACCAACTAAGTGCCAAGCTTGTGCTCTTGAATGTCCGTTGAGCCAGCATTGAGAAAAAAAGATACGAATCACGTGTGATCGCACATGACAATACGAATCACGACTCACCAGGTCGAAATCAACTCAAATCGATAGAGAAATGATTTAGGGGAAATGGTTTGGGCGCTGATATCGCGCGGAACGCCTATCTCTCGATGAGCGTTTCGACATACCTGACGAAGCCAAGCTTCTGGATCTTGTCTGCGATCTGGCCGACCTTCTCGAGACCTTGGACGTCCAGGAATGCGACGTAGTCGTAGTGTCCGAACACTGTGAATCCGTCTTTGACTCCAGTGATCTTGGTTATCTTTCCTGCGTCCTGGTATGTCTTAGGCTCCAACATTATGAGTACAACTGCTTTAACCATTTGAATCACCTCAGATCTCCGGGAACCCGATCAGGGTTTCGACTATCTCGACGCCCTCGGAGCCATATATGGTCATCCCTATTTTCGCGATCTTGGCCAGATCCATATCCTCGGTCTCGATGGCTATGTCCCATCTTCCGTGTACTGGGAAAGCCTCGACCACACCTGGCTGCTTCTTCGCGACATCCACTATCTTCTTGGTCTTTAGCAACTTGCAACACACTAATATGCATGCTTTTACCATGGAATCCCTTCCGTTGAAGCTGCGAACGTGGTCTATGTGTATATAATTCATTCGAAACGACATATAGAACGAATCATGGCTTTTCTCGGGATCTCTTTCCCCGAATCTCGTTGCTTGTGACAATTCAAACAAAAGCATTATGACGGAACACAATGATTTTACACATGGGAAGCAATGGCGTCGTGCAGGTGAGTCATATGAGTCCTCCGGAGGAAAGCGTCTACAAGAAGCGTGATTTTCAAAAAACAAAAGATGATGATATAGATGCATTCATCTCGAAGAGGGAGCCGTCCAAGGGCACTAAGCCAGTGTCATCTCAACCGACTATCAAAAAGCCCCAGCCATCAGAATCTGATGAAGACGAACCACCCAAGGAAACCAGCGATGAAGAGCACGATGAGCAGATCAAAGCAGCTAGGTCCGGGAGAGCCGCCGCTGAAGCATACCACGACGTCGCCGTCCTGAGGAAGAAATCGCATGAACACAGTCACAAGGCGGCCAAGTTCTTTCACAAATACAAGAGCAACGAAGCCAGACGCCAGAAATGCTCCTCAAGGGCTGTCGCTTACCGTGAGAAGGCAGCTGTGAGGAGAGACAAGGCCAAAGAGCACAGAGCGGCCATCAAGGAATATGATCTGGAGCTCAGGGGCGCTGCACAAGGCAAGAGCGATCTCAGTCCTGAGGCACTGAGGAACAAGATGGCGGTGCTCGAGCGAAAGACGGCGAAGCAGGAGTCAGTAGCGAGAAAATACGAATCACGTGCCGCTGATCAGACTGAGAAGGCGGCCAAGTACAGAACGAGAGCGGCGAAGTTCCTGGAGAAGAGCAAATCGCACGAGACCGAGTCCCGGATGTATGGGAAGAGGGCAGACAACCTCGAGAAGGTCTAGGCTCTCGATATCATCTTGTCTTCCGGCTCATCTCCTGGCCCTGGGCGGACCAGTGTAGGAAGGATGGCTCATCGTCCAGGTTGACGGTCTCCGAGCTAGATTCACCGTTTGCTTTCACGAGCACGCGCAGTCTTCCATCCTGGAGGACCACCTCAGCGGACTCGACCGTAGACCGGTACATTGCAACGGACTTGCCACCTATGGAAACGGCCTTATCCTCTTCTCGGATCATGCCCGCCTGCTTGAGGAGGCGAATCCGTCTATAGCAGGCCGCGATGGGTATCCCCAGAGATTCGCTTATCTCCGTGGCATTCATAGCCTGGACCTCTGTCATGGATAGTATCTTCGATGAATATTCGTCGAGCATTAGTTTGAAGGAATCCATCGCATTCATAGACTCACCACCTAGATCCTCGATAGGCCAGACCATTCCTGGTCGAAGCTGCTGCTTCCGATGCCTTGCAGATGCACAGATGAATGCTCAAAACCTGGCTTGTTGGCGGCTCTCTGGAGATAATTCACATCGCCAGTCACCACATCGAAATGAAGGAACACGACATTGTCCACTTTCAGGACGGGCGTTATCTTGCCAGCATCTTCGCCGTCTGGATTCTCCACCATCTGACCACATGCACAGCACTTCCCTGAATCGAGTGGCCCATGCTGCCCACAGAACGGGCAGTCCACCTCATCGAGTGGGTTGTTGTCGAACACCATGTCTGTGAATATGCCCACAAGACCGGTATCTCCCAGCTCCATGCGGGTTCCGCATATCGGACACCGGTCCGTGTTCAATTCAATCACTGTACCGCAGTGTGTGCATTCGAAAACGAAGTCCGGGTCACCTTTGTCATCCTGCAGATAATGCAGGATGCCCAGCTCCGCGTCGAAGTGTATCAATGGGTTGCCGTCTTTCGAAGGGAAATCATCAGGCTGGAATTCTTTGAGATTCTCGGCACTCAAGAGTTCCTCCATCTGCTCTTCGTCTATCCCCTGTATGTACAATGTGCGACACTTCGGACACCTCTCTGAGCCTTCGGGGATCTGTGTGGCGCACTCGAAGCATTGGAAAGTCCTCCTTACCGGCCTTGGGGGAGCACTGGAAGTCCTGGCGACGAACTGATCTAGAACCTGAGTGGTGATCTGGATATCATCGCGAGTCACCTTGGGTGCATTCAGGGCATCTGCCATATGTTTCCTGCTCATAGGCTTCGCCTTGACAACCCGTCTCAGATGCCTCTTCTCTTCCTTGACCGTGACGAACTTGCCCTTCTTTCCGTATCTCCTGGCCTCGGCCGGAGCATCCTTCCCGTCGGATTCATCATCAGTCCGTTGGTGTTTCGCTTTCATCGCCCATATCCTCTCATCAAATGTCTCGAATCGTTTCTCTCAATTGAAGGATTGGAGAGGATTACTTATACCGGTGTCGACACGGTAATCAGCGCTGATAACACCAGATTTTGCCAATACCCAGGTGTCAGATGCTCAGAATCTCGCCTTGAGCACTATCACACCGTCTTTGCGCGTTATGTCAACTGACTGCTTCCCAGTCAGATGGTTCGTGCCCCTCATCTTGAGCACCTCTATGTATTTGCGCCTCGCGTCCCCTTCGTCGGAGAGCATCAGGAGTATGACCCCGTCCACTGCATACGATATCTCCGCGGGGTACAGTTCACCTGGATGTACCTCGCCTGTCAGAATTGTGACGGCCTGCCAGTTCTTCAAGCGTGTCGCGAGATCGAAGGCGAATACCCTGTAATCATCCTTCATCATGGTGCCTACCACAGTGATCGGGTCGATGACTATCCTGGTGGGCATCACCTCGGCTATCTTCTTGTCTATGATGTCGAGTATCTCCTCGCCACTCCTCTTCCGGAGTTCGAGGCCGAGATCGAAATAGACTATCTCATTGCCGTAGTACTCCCGCTTGGCGAACTCGAACTGAGTGGCATATCTCAGCATCCACTGCGCAGGCTCGCTCAATGTGCTTATGTATAAGCCCTGCTCCCCGGTCTCAGCGCCTGAGAAGAGGAATTTCTGGGCGAACGTGGTCTTACCAGATCCGGCCCCGCCAGCTACGAGGACGACCGATGGAAAAGGGAACCCACCCTCGATCATGTCGTCCAGGCCAGGAATGCCACTGCTCAGTCTCGGAAAGCCATTCTCATTCATGTTCAAATCACACCCTTCGAGATACCGTTCTTTGCCAGGCCTCCAGGGCTGCCCTGGAAGATATGCGTTATCTGCATGTCAGGCGACAGTTCGATCGTCTTCGTCGCGATTTCAGATACGAACTCAAAAAGGACCGAATGAACATCCTTGTCCATGGCCAGTACCGTGATCACTCTATGCGTTGATCTTTCCCTGAGCACGTCGAGATACTTAGTGAAGAATGTCTCCACGCTCGCCATCGTGTTATAGGTGAGCAGGGTGGACACGTTATCCATCACTACGAATTCAACCATTGAGAACTCGGAAGATATGTCAGCATCCGAGCCGTTCGAACCTGCTATGAACTCCGGTAGCACTTCGATATGGAACGGTCCTTTCTGGAATTCGGCAGCGACCGCACCGCCTTTGGTATCTGACGATTGGACCGAGATGGCATCGACGAAAGAGAGGTTGCTCTGGTCAATGCCATGCAATTGGAGGAGATGTGAGACATATTGGTGAGGCCTATCGATCGTTATCATGATGCCCTTCTTCCGTTTTCGCTCAAGAAGCGCTTTCAGAAGAACCAAGTTCAATCGGACTAGGTTGGTATACTTCACCGATATGAGATACAGCGCGCTCTCTCCTTCTGTCTGAATCTCAGAACTGATGATTTTGACTAGCTGGAGATCCTTCTCGTTCACTGGCCGCACACCCACAACGCGACTATCACTCTAATGCGTTATTCCATATAAGCAGATTGCCGAGATTATACATGTGGATATGCGCTCGGGCGACCGTTGGCTATTCGTCAAAATGACCAGAACTCAGCCCCAGACAACACTACCAAGCGTTTGCCATACATCGAAAAAGATATAAACGGGACCTATCATTGTCCTGACTGCGTCCACAGCCTAATGGGTGTTCTGACGGCGTTGGTACAGTATGACGGAAGAGCTTGTTGCAGAACTCGAAGAAAAACGGGCACGGCACAATGCCGATGCCGAGCGGCACAAGAGACTCAGAGATGAGCTCAACGAGAAGACTAGGGAATGGGCCGATCGAAGAGATGAATTGAATGCACAGGTTCGAAAGCTCATAGAAGAGGCCAACGCCAGACGCGAGATGAGGGACAAGCTCAACACCGAGGTCCGCGAAGTAAAAGCCAAGAGGGACGAGTGGAACAGGAAGTTCAACGACCAGAGCGAGAAGGTCATCACACTCAAACGGGAGAACATGCCCAAGAGCGGCCAATCGATCAGGAAGTACAAGGCCGAGCTGAGGGCGCTTGAGAAGAAACACATGACCTCGGTCCTGACTACTGAGAAGGAGAGGGCCCTGGTCGAGGAGATATCCTCGCTCAGCAACAAGATACGAGCCCTCGAGAAGGAGATGGAGCAGTTCACCGAGGTCAAGACGGCTGAGCACGAGGCAAGAGAGGCAAAGGAGCAGGCTGAGACGTTCCACAGACAGGTCTCCGAATACGCTGAGAAAGCGCAGACGGAGCATGATTCCATGCTGAAGCTCTATGAGGAAGCGGATGCCATCAGGAAGGAAGCGGACGATGCCCAGGAGAAGTTCATCGAGGCAAAACTGACCGCCGACGAGGAGCACCGCGAACATATAGAGCACATACGACAGGTTCACGATTTCGATAAGATCATAACCGGCATACGGGACAAGAGTCGCAAGACCCGCAGGGAGAACGACGAGAGCTCGGTCAAGAAGGAGGCCGAGGAGATATACGACAAGTTCCGGAGTGGAGAGAAGCTCAGCACCGAGGACATCATGGTGCTGCAAAAATCCGGTTATATGTGAGGTGCACAGGCTCCATATGAAGCGGGGGTACTGCCAGTTGAAAAAGCGACGTTATTCCCGTGACATGCTGGCAACATCCTTCGCTTAAGACCTCGACCCTGGCACGGTATTTAAAGGCCGATTCGACAAGTATAAATAGGGCACCGCCAATATATCATTCGGGAAATTTTGGGCTAGTTGTTAGAGTGCATCCCATCCCTTCTGACAAGGCTAGCCCTTCCCTTCCCTTTTTTTGTAAATCTCGGGCTGTTGCACAACATATTTATCCGAAGCGTAGCCTTAGCGGCGGAAGTAGATTCAGATGGTGCTGGAAAACCTCGGTGGCGCTCTAAAAGACGCAATCAAAAAGATCGCCAACGCATCACATGTTGACCAGAGGCTTGTCAAGGAAGTCGTGAAGGATATTCAGCGTGCGCTCCTTCAGGCGGATATCAATGTCAAGCTGGTCATCTCTATGACCAAGGAGCTCGAACAGAGGGCCCTGACTGAGAAGCCCCCTGCAGGCATGAGTTCTCGCGAACATGTCATAAAGATAGTCTATGAGGAGCTAGTCAAGATCATTGGCAAGGGCGGTGAGATACCTGCCAAACCCCAGCGTATACTGATGGTGGGCCTATACGGTCAAGGAAAGACGACCACCTCAGGCAAATTGGCCAAGGACCTACACAAGCGCGGCATGAAGGTCGGCCTTGTAGCCGCCGACGTTCATCGACCTGCGGCGTACGACCAACTGATGCAGATAGGCGCAAAGATAAACGTGCCAGTCTTCGGCGATCCCAAAGAGAAGAGCGCGGTCAAGATAGCCAAGCGGGCTATGAAGGAGTTCGAAGACTACGACGTCATAATATTCGATACATCTGGTCGACATGCTTTGGAAGACGATCTTATCGATGAGATAGAATCAGTCGCAAAGATCGTCGATGCCGAGCAGAAGATCCTTGTCCTTGATGCTCAGACCGGGCAACAGGCCGGACCCCAGGCGAAGGCATTCCACGACGCAGTTCATGTCACAGGCGTCATAATAACGAAGCTGGACGGCACCGCCAAGGGCGGAGGGGCGCTCAGCGCGATCGCGGAGACGGGCGCCCCCATCTGCTATATCGGCGTAGGTGAACATCTTGAGGATCTCGAACGGTTCGACCCCGACCGTTTCATAAGCAGGCTCCTGGGGATGGGGGATATCAAGTCCCTCATAGAGGTCGCGAGCGAGGTCATGGATGAGGAGAAGGCCGAGGAAGCTGCCCGTAAGATGATGTCCGGCAAGTTCTCTTTGAAGGAGATGTACGATCAGATGGAGATGCTGCAGGGCATGGGGCCACTGAAGAAGATCGCGTCCATGATTCCAGGCATGTCCGATAAGCTCCAAGAACAGGACATGGAGGCAACACAGGAGCGTCTGGCGAGGTTCAGAGTGATAATGGATTCGATGACCGAGGAGGAATTGGAGAACCCCAAGCTCATCAAGTCGTCCAGGATCATCAGGGTCGCGCGCGGGAGCGGCACGACCACAAAGGAAGTCAAGGAGCTGTTGAAGCAGTATAACATGTCCAAGAAGGCTATGAAAGGGTTCATGGGCAACCGGAAGATGCGGAAACAGCTCATGAAGCAGTTCAAGGGTGCGGATTTCACCAAGGAGGCATGACAATGAGACGATTCATCGTATTGGGCCATAGGGCAATCACGTCCGCTGATTTCAAACTCGACGACCTCTGCGGGTCAACCGGACGACTGGACATACTCCTCAGGTGCGTCAACTCAGCGTTCTTCCTGTCACATTCCATCCGAAGGGATGTGGAGATCACGCTCATGCTCCTGGGAGAGCCTAACCCACCAAAGACAATAAGGATCGACGGTTCGGAGGTCAAGTACCTCAATCCTGACGAAAGGAGCACTGCCGCCCTGATCAGGAACGCACTTATGCAGAAGGGCGAGGGCGAGAGAAGGTGCTCTCCTGGAATATATGTCTCAGACCGAAGCTATGAGGATGTCCTGTCGAACATATCGAAGGAGTCCCAGATGTACTATCTCAAAGAGGATGGGATCGACATCAGGTCTAGCGACTTCGTCCAGGACAACACATTCATCCTGGGGGACGATCAGGACCTTACTCCTGAGGAGGAGGAGATGCTCATGAACTACGAGCCGAAGAAGATCTCATTGGGACCTGTCAGCTACCACGCTGACCATTGCGTTACACTGGTCAATAATGAACTGGACCGAAGGCACGTCGCCTAAGAATATTGCGTGCCGAGGCGAGTGACCCTGTTCCCCGCATCTGGCTCATCCGAAACGCCGTCATCTGGATGGACATCGAACCTGAGTGAGAACCTGCCTTTTGAGAATCTTATTGCTGCGGACTTGAGGCGACACTTGTACATCCTCACTCTTCGCCCTTTATAAACCTCCTTCTCCTGGTCAATCGTAATGAGCCCTGCCTCTTCCAGCTCGTGTATCCGCCTATAGCAGGCCGCGATGGGTATACGGCATAGCTTGCTCAGCTTCTGGGCAGACATGGGGGATGAGTATGTGTATGCAAGGATCTTCTGGGAATAATCATCCGCCAGAAGCTTGGACACCTCTTTGGATCTCTCTTCGGGGGTCATCTAGCTCTATTGAATGAGCAATTGCACCATTTAAGCTGGTTTTCGTCAGGTTATCAGCGGTGATAAGGAACCTGGCAACATGCGGAGGGGCTGTCCGGATGCGCGAAACCATTATGTCTCACGCGTATATGTCCTATTGTCGGGAGAGTGTCCCATGCCAGTCTGTCCATTGGATTTCAGGTACGGCAGAGCCGATATGAAGAAGACATTCGAAGAGGAGAACCGTCTCCAGAGACTTCTAGATGTGGAGGCGGCGCTGTCGCTGGCTCATGCCAAAGTCGGCAATATCAAACAGGACCATGCCGACATCATAAAGAAGACGGCATCAACGAGATACGTAAAACTCTCCAGGGTCCAGGAGATCGACGCCAAGATAAACCATGAGATAACGGCGTTGATACGCGCATTGAGCGAGCAATGCGGCGAGAGCGGGAAATACGTACATGTGGGCGCCACATCCAATGACATCCTGGATACGGCCGCCGCGCTACAGATCAAGGACGCAATCGAGATCATCCAGAAGGATCTCGCCGAGTTCAAGAAAGTGCTTGCAGAGCGAGCTAGAGAGAACCGGGACACGATCATGGTCGGAAGGACGCATGGTCAATATGCATTGCCTATCACATTCGGACTGAAGGTCGCCAACTATGCTCTCGAGATACACCGGCAGGAGCAGCGGCTGAGGGAATGCTCCACGCGGATACTCGTAGGCAAAATGAGTGGGGCAGTAGGTACTGGCGCTGGCTTCGGACCCAAGGCAACGGAGATCCAGAAGGCTGTGATGGATGAACTTGGCCTAGGGGTCGAGGAAGGACCGACTCAGATAGTCGGCCGCGACAGATATGTCGAGCTGATGTCCGTCCTCACGAACATCGCTTGTTCAATCGAGAAGTTCGCGACGGAGGTAAGGAACCTTCAGAGAGGGGAGCTTGGAGAAGTATCCGAACCGTTCGACGAGAACAACCAGGTCGGCAGCTCTACCATGGCCCATAAGAAGAACCCTGTCACTGCAGAGAATGTCTGTGGGTTGGCGAGGATCGTGCGGGGATTCATGACACCTGCATTCGAGAGCGCGATACTATGGCACGAGAGGGACCTTACCAACTCATCGGCTGAGCGATTCTTCATCCCGCATTCGTTCATACTCCTGGATGACATGCTCGCAAAGATGACCAAGATGTACGCTGGACTTGTTGTCAACAAAGATCAGATGCAACGCAACCTTGCGAGGGCTGGGAGCGTAATAATGGCCGAATCAGTTATCCTCGCACTTGTCGGAAAGGGGATGGGACGACAGGACGCTCACGAACTTATACGGAAGTGCAGCATGGAATCCCAGCGCGCTTGCGAGGATTTCAAATCATATTTGATGGCAAACAAGGACGTAACTGGCCTGCTATCAGAGTCGGATATAGATGCCGCATTGGATCCCCGGGCGTATCTGGGCACTACGGGGCGGACAGTAGACCACATTCTAAAAATTGTAGGCTGACGAAAGTTAGAAATATCTCTCGTCAGCTCCCCAGCTAGCATACGGGCCCTTAGATCAGTGGAAGATCGCTTCCTTCGCAAGGAAGAGGTCGTGGGTTCAAATCCCACAGGGTCCACCACTAAGCATAGCCAGTAATCTCAGATTTTTCGTCAATTTTGGGGGTTTTTGCACTCGGACCGATTTTGCAACCCTTCAAGTGCTCGGAGGACTTCGAGCCTTGCGGAGTCTGCATCTTGTCGGCAATAGTATCTCTCGGTGGTTAAGGTCGAATGATGCCCTAGCATCAACGATACGCTCTGGAGGCCTACCCCTCGGTTGAGAAGGGTTTGTCCGTATGTCCTGCGAAGGGTCCTGAAATCGAAATCCATTCCTGATGCTTTCGGACCTTTCGCGCATCTCCTCGAAACCATTGGCCGAGTAGTAGTCATTCAGACCTCCTCGCTGGCGCGGAATCAGGGGCTCCGCTGTCCAGATATCCTTTCTCAGCCAGCATCGCCTCCCTGGCAGTCAGGAATCGCTCCAGGAATGGCCGTAATCGAGTCGGGTATGGGCACTATCCGGAATCTCGCCGTATGAGCCCTCACCCTTTGGATGCCTGACTGTCAATGTCCATGTCTTGATGTCTAGGTCATGTGAACCGTGCCCTTCTTAGTTCGGACAATCTTAGGCCTGTGAAGGCATACATGGACAGACGAACCGGGCTACTTCACCCTGCCACCCCTGTATATGTCTCAGCGACTATTGAGAACCTGCACTATCTGGTCTCAGATAGGCTTGGTCCCCTTAGTATTGCGCTCGCGGGATCGCATGAGGCATATTCACCTTCATCTTGCCCAGAGCACCATTTCCCACGTACTTCAGGACTGCATGGATATGGCCAAGGTTCTTCTTCTGCGTCCCTAGGCTCAATCCGCGCTTCTTCCAGTCCAGCAGAATACTGAGATAACTCGCGCTCAGTCCACTTGTCCGGGTCCTTCTCAAGTTCGGGATATTCCTTACACAATTCCTCGAATCTCTTTGCTATCATACGCAGCTTGCGCTCCCTTTCCGCGAATGTACTCTCTGCCAGGAATGTCTTGTTGGCCTCCATGTATTTCCTCACGATTGCCCTCAGGGGGTATCGGCCCAACGACCTCGCCCCCCTCTTTCGTCCTCGTCTTCCCACTGAGAGAGCACCATTGCGATATTGCCGGGTCGCATGGTTTCCCTCCTAGAGGGAATACCTCCGCTAAACGTAAACTTAACGGTCGATTTGTAACCCCCTTCATCGGAGGAGCCCTCTGAGGATGCTGGCTTCATGTTCAATTCTCTACCCGTTTAGTTACCCTGGCCGCTCTGAGGCGTTTTCTGACCCCTTGCCGAGTCATTCCCACTATCTCAGCTATCTGTTGCATTGAAAGCCCGTCGGCCTTTAATCGAAGAATATCAGCGGTTGTGGCGGGGTTTGGGGGCTTACCTAGCCGTACACCTTTTGCCCTTGCCTTTGCCAAACCATCCCTTGTACGGTCCCGTATCAATTCGAGTTCGAGTTCGGCCATTGCGCCGATTACGATGAAAATAATCTTGCCCATAGGTGTCGAGGTGTTGATTTCCTGGTCTGTGCATACCAGTCCGACACCCATTTCATCGAGTTCTTCGAGAGTTGTCAACAAGTTCTTGACCGAGCGACCCAATCTGTCGATTCTCACTGCAATAATCTTTCTGAACCTATTTCCCCTCGCGTCCCTTATCATCTGGTCAAGAGCTGGGCGATGCTGTTGGCCACCGGATGCATTATCGACATACTCCTTGTGGATACGATATCCTTGCCTGGACGCGAATTCCCTTAATTTGATTAGTTGTGTCTCAGGGTCTTGGTAGCCGCCATCCTTCGATACTCGAGCATATAGAGCACATGCTGCAGGCGTCTCCTTCTCTATTATCAAGGTTTTCTACCACCATACTTCTTCATGAGAGACTCATAGGTCTCAGCAGGTGGTTGGAAAATGTCGAAATCTCTACTGCGGGTCTTAAGCCACGCAATAATCAGATGCCGTTTCCCTTTGCGTTCATGGATTATCCATTGCTGTTTGTCCTCGCCCAGCGCATTCCAGAGGCGGTCGAGGGGAGACTCGTTACAGGACTCTTGATTTGCCTTTTTCTCTTGCCAGTACTCTTCGATTGTCTTGCCAACAATCGCAGAGAACATCTCTTCCTCATGCGATACCTCGTCTCTAAGTGAATCAATCCTATCTAGAATCACCTCAGCTTTGAAGTTGCTGTTCGTATCAACATATTCACGCCAACGCGATTCGAGGAATGCTGATGGCTGGATATCGTGCCTCTTGAACCACAATGGCAGCTCTGGTGGCACTGTCAGGTTCAATGGTACCTTCTTGCCCGAAGTTGAACCATATGGTCGTGACATTCAACTACCCCCAATTCCAGACATCCTAAGTGCTCTATACTTGGATGGAAAAGGTAAGGCATGAACCTGACATGCACGCGCATTATCCACACACGTGCATAGAATCAGAGACAGTACTGTTCTCATCAATCCAGAGAATGAAATGAGTGCTGTTGAAGAGTATCCTTGTTCAATAGCGATTCCTGCATCTCTGATACTCATCTCAGGATTGCGACAGACTTTGGATTCTATCCTATCTAGATGAGCTGCTCCTTCAGATTCCAGAATCATCCCTCCTAGGTGGCTCCTTCGAATCACTGTCTGCAAAATCTATTCTCTGAATGGATTTGTCATCAATCAGGTAATCAAAACAACCTAATTCACCCAGAAGTTGCATGATAGCGATATAGAGAAATTCTGACCTTGTTCTCAGAATATATGGATAAACTGCGATGACTCCTTCTATACACCTGAAGATGTCAGAAGGCACCGCAACATGAAGGACTCGCACATCCTTTATGCGCCTTCTATCAGCCATCGTCAACCACCCCTCTGGTTTGATTCGCATTGTTGTATTCGCTCCTCCAATAACATCTGAATGAAGCGTGATAGGGGCACCAGTCCAGAAATTCGCTTGCCGTTCAGGAGGACATTCGGGTCAATTGTTATCGATATTTTCACTTTGTTTTCGCGACCAGCCATATCAATCGGCAGGTATATGCACGTGTGAGGATATATCCCCCTAATATACTGATTTCAGAGGGATATTATGGAGTCTGGCTCAACGCGATGTCAATTTATAAATAAACACAAGTCGAAGTATTCGAATGAATCAATGCAGTCAGAGGTCTTAGACAGACTCTTCAATGAATGGTCCAAGGGGAAGCTGAATCAGGATATAGAACGAATAATCGCTTCAGGCAGTCTGGATGTGTGGGACATATGCGAAAGAATCGCTTGTGGGAAATGCAACGAGTATATCAAACTTAAAGAAGGGGGGCCAGTCTGCACTTACTATTGTCACTTCAAAGAGGAGAAGCGCGCAAAGGCATCACCATCAAAGAATAGCATTCCAGTAGCTCATGATTGCTCAATCTGTCTCGAGCTGGAAGACTGTTCAAAGTATTCGAATCCGCTATTTCGAGAGAATTCAATCGAGTGCATATTGACGCTGGGAATATGGGCCGAAGCGTCAATTCAATTGCGGAGGTGCCTATTGCTGATGGAATTGTTTGACCGGATGGGTTTCTTTAAGGATGGTTACTCGACGAAGGACCTGAGACGTATATCTGGTGCAAGCATGAAAAGTCACTCATCAATTGGTAGATTGATTGAATCAATGATATACTTAGGATTTATCAAGAGGCGAAAGGTCAAGGGACATGGAACAAGGTTTTCATACATATGGAACACAAAGAAGCGATACATTGAACGAAGACATAGACTCACAATAGAGGCTGGAAATCAATCTCATAGAACGATGATTGAATCGATGACCGACAATATTCGTTCCAATGTTGCTCTCTCCCGAGGACATAAGACCAGACCTTTCGTTGAAGGACAAGACTATTGTCCTGTCACAGGGAAAGGATATATCGTTGGAGAACTGCCACCTATTGAATTCATTGATGCCATAGATTATGCATTTAGTGAACTAAAGGATAGGATGAACGAATTGATTTCATCGAATAATCAAGTAATGGTGGAATATGTCAGAAAGATGGCCGAATCAAGGGCCGAAAAAGGAAAAGACAAATTCAGAGGATGCTACCTCATTGTTGACCTAGCGGATATGGATGCTAGATTCAATATCGATGAATCGAATAGCGAATCTGAAGGCGTGGAACGGATACATAGCAGGGCATGATTGAACAGAAATGCGACAGAAATGTAAAAAGAATATCATCAAGCCAGCCATGCGATAACGGTGTGAATCCCCCTATGTCATCAGAACTGCCTCATGACATATTAGATAATATCATAATGTGCCCTGATTCCGGCTTTGAACCACAGTGCCTACATGGCAGTCACAATACGACATGATAAATCAGATTCATGACTTCCGACCATTCTGATTCTCTAGCCCCGTCTGAATGAGAATTGCTGCATCAATCAGGAATTGGAGAGATTTGCTGATAAGGTCAGGAAGTCATTCAGAATCATAATGATTGAGACCAGAACGAAGCCCAAGGACGGCTGCCCGAGTACGAATTGAGCAATAAGACCGGCCTAGTCTGTGTGCAATCTCCTTCGCACGGACTCGCCCATAGTTTTCCCTGAGAAATTCGTCATCCTCTTCGGTCCACTTTCCTCTATGAGGCATCTGTAACCACAACAGGTCAGGTGCATTCTGCAAGAAGTCTTTAAACTTTCTCTGCGATTCACACAGTCCTGAAATGCAGATTCTTGCCTATAATGGGAGCAAGACATATGATTACTGTAGGTGGGTAGAATGGGACGAGGCGGAAAGGAAACGACTGTCAGGATGAAGATACTTGAGTACTTAAAGAAAAGAGCACCAATGTACTGCACGCCGGTTGAGATTTCTGAGAAATTGCGGGCATTTCACAATACATATTACGATGATGCACTCATCATGATAGCGTCAGATTGCTACAGTAAGACTGGAGGATTGGATGTTACAAGAGGACCAGAAACTTGAATCCATCAATACCGCAAAAGCGTTGTGCCATAAAATCTCACCCTACAAACTAGCATCAAGAATCGGAGCGTTCTATACCTTCAATGGTGAACGAGCGCAATATGTTCCACCTCATTCTGCAATTACATTCGCCCTAATGAATGCTGACATTGCATCTACCCGGAACGCAGATGTTCACACAGTCAGCAAGATACTCGACTTATTGAAGGATGCGAGTTATCTAATGAATTCCGGGAATGCGCCAAGAAAGAGGAATTCGATTTCCAAGAAAATAACAAGAAAGGATTTCCTAGAGCCAATTATGACGACCGAAAATATGCGACTTGCAAGCCATTGCATTAAGAGAAGTGGCACGGAAGGACAGATGATATGTTATGCTTTGGATATGTATTCACCTCACGATAACCACCTTGAGTCCCTCCTCGGATTCGATGTTGCATCAGCATTTGCGCAGCTCCGCCATATTCTTGTAGCAATTGAAGTTGAATTAGAGAGAGGATTGAAGGATGAAACAGTGGAGCGTCTGCTGAATAGGAAAAAGGTACCAAAGAATGTCATGTTGAAACCTCCAAAGGACTTTCTTGATTCGTGGGAAAGGGCGACTAATATTGAAGTACCCTCGAGGAAATCGCAGAAGGAGCGCTCACATGCTGAGAAAGTCCTTCAACTCATAAGTGTTGACTTGAGAGGGATATGGTCACAAGAAGAATTCTTGGAAACATGGTGTGTAGTGCGCCTTCCAGATGGTAAGTATTCATTGGTTTGGCCCACGGGGACAGTGCCAACGCTTTACTCAGCAATTCACCTGGAGCTAATGAGGAAGATGCCGTCTGATTTGAGAGGAAAATATGGACAATCAAGAGGGAGAATCTTCGAAGATATCGTTGCTGATAGATTCCGCATAGGCATTTCGGGATGCTCTGCAACTCCAAGATATCGAATGCAGGGCCAATCGCAGGACATTGATGTGCTAGTTGAGTTGCCAGATTCGGGCATCATAATTGTTCAATGTAAATCAAGAATCCAGAGGTCCCGAGGGAGATTGGGGAGCCGCGACAACTTCGAATCCGATATCAAGAGGAACATCCTCGATGGTCTTGACCAACTAAGGTCCAATCTTGCTACATTTAAGAATATTCGGAACCGTGTTATTTCATCCTTTCTTGTTCTTGATGATAATTTTCCTCTGGCGTGTTCAGCAATTGGTTCGAATTCCCAGATTGGCGAAGCCCTATCGGATTTGCCGAATCCAGTTATCATAGACGTATTCGACCTGGAAGAACTATTCATAATTACCAAGGATTTGGGAATAGAGCACTATCTTAGATGGCGAGAGAAGATACTGAGAACACGCACTCTGACCTGTAACGAGGCGGACCTAGCAAGGCTATATCTCAGAAGGGATGCTCTGGGCATACCCGAGCTGATTGAAAAGCTCAATGGAGACGGGGTCGACCTGATATGGATTGGTGACCATAGAGAGTTTGAGAGTCGCACCGAGGCCATGGCAGACCTACGACTGGGAATCCGTGCCAGTAGAGGTATTAGTGAAGGTGTGGATGACCACTCTGAGTCATCATATCAAAGGTCATTGAAGTGACGGTGGGGAGCACTGAGAGATTATGTGTGTTTGATGCAACCACAAGCGAGTTGAACAAAAACAAGGTGCTAGTGTATGGAGTTGCTGTTAGACACCATCCACCTTGACCAGTGATTCCTCAAGCACCAGAATTGCTTTGATTCTCTCCTTATCAGACGGATGGAACTCCACTGACAGGAACTTCTTCAATCGATATCGACCAGACGTTCTATCTCGCGGTCTGTTTCTTAAGATTTCAAAGAGGCATGCAGCCACGAAGGAAGGTCTCGTGATTCCAGACTCTGTGAATAGAATCCTCGCAGCATGCATGTCAGCTCTAGTTTCTTCTTTGCCAAGAGCAGTTCTGAACAACCTCTGAGAAAGGTTCAGAGACATGATAAATGTGGGGACCATCAGCAATATTACGAGGTAGGTTTCAAGGCAAACGAACAGTATCGCAATTGCGACTGCGAAGATTAAAGCACCGACGATAGACATTCTCGACCAGATTTTCGCGGCGTAGGGGGCAGTCAGATGCCCCTCTTCATGAAGCAGAGCGATTCTGAGGAGATTGTCTTCAAGGCACGAGTGTAGCTCGTTGTAATAGATTCTTGGTCTTACCCAGTCACTTGCGAAGTCAAGAGGCCATTTCGCTTTCCTGGATACTAGCTTCCGATTCTTTGCGATATGTCCCTTCGACTTCAACTCTTCGAACACACAGCCGATTGGATTCTGGTTCTTATCTGTCATATTGACTATTCTCCAGTGATATCTGGCCTCGCATTCTTCGCAAACATCCATATAGAGGGATGGACCGTGGCCAATCTCAGGTTTCGCAGAGAGCTTGACGCTCAAGAGACTTGATGTATTGGAGGAATCAAGGGGTTAGTTCCTCAGCGTGTCGTCGATTTCCTCAATTCTGCCTTGAACCATTGCATCCTCCTTACTTCGTGCAATAGATATGCGTTCGAGCAGAGGACTAAGACTCTCTTCTCTTACCATGACCAGGTCTGCGTAGCCTGCCAGCCTATGCGGTATAGCCATAGTCCTGTAGTCTGTATCAGACAGCTGTGTGTCTTCTATGACATCGAAGACAGGGCATAGCAACTTCCCGTCACCGAGGTGCGCGGCGAGTTGCAGAAGGAGATGAATTGCAGTTGTCCTGGCATAGATTGGCACCTTTTGACCCCGCGCGAGAACAGCCAAAGCACCATGGAACCTGTTGTCGGATATGACTGCACAGGCGGGGTTTCTCAGATTGGGTGATATCGCGTCTCCGAGCACCTTGAAGAAGCTCTCGTCTATACATTCGACCTTCAGATTGCCCCCCAATGGCTGGTGGTTCACGAACAACGCGGCGTATTCATGAGAGAAATCTGCCATCCTTTGGACAAATTCGTAATCCCTGTGGATAGAATGTGTATTTGAGAACTTCTTAATCAGCGCCATCGCAGTTCTTCTATCCTTCGAGGTTCGCGCAATAGTGAATTGCCTCATCAATTCATTGAGTCTTGCCTTCTGGGATTCCGAGAGCATGGTCTCTTGTTTGCGCAACTCCATCTTGCTTTTTGACTTCTCGAAGCATTCTCTGAATTCCTTCCTGAAGGAATTCAAATCCCACTCGCCATCGTCACCCTTGCGAACAATAATGGAATGAAAGCCAGATATGTCAAATGGAGTACCCTTCTTGTTGTCCAGATTGACAGGGACGATTTCGCAACCAAGGGCTGTCGCAATCCCATATTCAAATGCCACGTTTGCGTTTCCTTTGTTCTTCTTCCAGTCCCCGATGACTATAGTAATCCACGACTCCAACATTCGTCTGCATATGTTATGACAGAAAGCATTTTGGTTGTACTCTCTGACCTCCGTGGCTAGAAGAGGTTCAAACCCATATTCCTTTACAACATCCTTTGTTGCCTCGATTAGCCAGCTAACCCTAACTGGAGCGGCAATGAATACGGACTTCTCGCTTTTCTGGGTGTCCAGGAAGAACTTGCACTTCTGGTCCATCGACACCATACAATCCTTTGTATCTGACGGGAAGACATGATTCTGGCCCATGACTCACCACACCTCTTTCATTGACTAAGATGCGCTGCTCACGGATGAGTTTTTCTCTTTGCTGAAACTTGATATTTAAACCACACTCGTTGAGTCACTCTGCCGAAGGAGAGAGTTAATTGGGGTGGAGAATGTTACTCAGGTTCGTGGAGTCGGAATTCTATGACTTGGACAAAGGAATCCATACCTTGGATTGAGCTCGAAATCCTTGCGATATCTGCAACTCCAGTCATTATTCTTGGCCAAGTATTCAGAGTTCTGAACCCCGAACTGGAAACGGTGAGATATCTCTATTCTGCAATATTTCAGGGAATGGCCGCGCTCCTTGGCCTAGCCATTCTCTCCTTCGTCTTTGGGTTTGACAGAAGTAGGCAGAAAAAAGACACTCTGCTGTCAGATGTGACTGCAACTATCCGTGCGCTCTCTCCAAAATCCTTACCCTTGCTGAATATAGGTGCGATTCCTACAATATTGAGCGAATGGCACGCTCACAATTATCAGCTACTAATTTCCGAAGCAGGATACTTGACTGACTCTCTCTCAAGCGTTCCGAAGGGTGATTATGAACAGTTGAACAGATATTGGCAACTTAAAGAGAAGGAAAGGCGCTATAATGACGCAAGAGTGCTATTCGTGCGGTTCAATAGAGAGAATAAGCATTTCATCGACCTGCCGAGAAGACTTATACTCGCCATGATTCCGTTCTTGGCTACGATGATTCTGTCATTAACTGTTCTATCTGGACTGGATAGCATCACTAAAGAATGGACATGGGTTACATACTCGCTGCTATCCGAGGTCATACTTGCCTTTTCTCTATTTGCACTGATATATGGACTGTGGTTTCTATTGTCGGTCTTCCGCGTCGCCACCCGGGAAGACTACAATCAGCATTTGGACGAGGCAAGAAATATCGAAAGTATCCCGGGCATAGAAAGCCTGGAGAAGGCAATTGCTGACATGACAATTCCAATGGAAGAATCACATCAGGAGTTCATTTCTGGGATTGCCTAATTAGCCCCAAACCCACGCTCTGTCATGAGAAAAGGCCATAGGGGCGTGCAACCGGCCAGGACGAGAGAATCATCTCGGCTGAATACCGTTGCTTTTCACCATGGATAGAAGTGACTCTCTGATTGCTGGTTTCGCTCAACCATTCATGACCATTGCTCTCTGCCTTTCCCCGTTGCCAGCAATGAATAATTCCACACACTTGCGATAAGCCTTGTAGAATCTGATATTGTGATTTTGGAGTTCATAGTACTCAAATCCACCTGCTGCAAGAATCATTCTTGCCTTATACATCTTGGCTGCGCCTTCTGGTGCGCCATAGGGCGTCATTAGATATGCACCTGCTCTGAAAGGGTGCGGACGACGGATGAATACCACTCGCTGGTCGGTCATGAAACACCTGAAAGGTCCAGCTTCCATCGCATATACGCTTCCACATACCAACTCCGCCAGGATTTGGTCACATTCATTGTAACATTGCCATGTCTGCTCAGGAGCGTCTCGCCAGGGCTTAGAATCAATTCGCCCTTATAGTCGTATATCTTGTCCTTTCCGTCAACATGACCGATGCGCAGGCCACCACCCGACCAAGTGCGGAATAGGATGATTGACTCTTAGTCTCTTTGCTCATGATTAGAAGAGGTCGTTGTGGAAGAAATAGAAAGGGGTTTTGGGCATTCTTCCCAAATCTCAATTACCACTGATTGAAAAAGAGCCAGTAGGGCTATGGTGGGCCCAACCGGATTCGAATTCGGGATGCCTGCTAGAATCTAATCTGCAATATGGGGTTCAAGAGAGAACGCAGCAAACCCCTTCTCTTTTCTTACCCGTCTTTTGCACTTGAACCGGGCGAGAACGCCGTGTAGGATGCGTTGAACTGTGCCTTCACCGTGCCGTACTCTACAGTCACTCCCCCCTCTCCTGAGTCCTTTTTCTTGGAGAGGTTCCCATAATGCATCCCGGGAAGGCGTCGAGTAGGACGTTTTCAGCCTATCGGCGAGGATGCTGGCTCAGCGAAGTGTAAGAGATGGGTTCTTACCTGATGTCAGGGGTAGCCATCATTCAAATAGGGAGGCGCCATGCTCATGGCTTGCCATTCCGTCTCAGCAACTTCTTGCTAGAAGTGTGGATGACTATCGCAGGCGTTGATTTCATCTGCTCCTCCAGCTGTCTCTGTATCCGAACGAACTCTTGGATGGCTCGTTCTCTCAGTATATCCAATGCTCTTCACGCGACTAGAGCATCAGTGTCGCTTCTGGTAGTCACAAGACACGCGGTCGTTTGATATAGCGATATCATTGTCAATTGTGCGGGGTCGGCAAATCCAAGATTCGAAGCACCCGCCAGGACGAAGAACTGCCATGAATCATCCGGTACTCCGATGTTTCGTCTTATCCCCATTGGGCTGCTATGAATATCGTGGCTTGCGAGCCTGTAGTACGGTCTCATATGAGCCAGTCCTGCCTTCTCTTCAATCTGAATGAAAAGTTGGACTGCTATTCCCTATTATCTTAGATGCCCATCCATGGTTCCCGCCAAATTCACTTCCGTACTTCTTCAGGAGGGAGTCCTTTTCGTGCTGTTGCTTGGTCAACCTCGGATTTGGCGTACGGGGTATCGTTCCTTTCCATGGAGTGTTTCTGATACTCAATCACTGCTTTGGATTCTTCAATATCAACATGCTCCAGATAGCGCTCGGCCACTTCCCCTCCGTGTCTCCTAATGATATTCGCGACAACCGTCACCTCGTGCCGCCTCTCCACCTAGCTAGCGCTCCGGATGGATAGCCGCTGCTCAAGAGCGCCAATATCTCCTTTGATATTCTGCATCCTCTTCCGTGCAGATGTGTTAACACCTCGTGTTCACGGTTTTTCGCGCTGTTGGCCTCCGCTCCGTGCTTCGTGTTGAAATCGTCTCCAATCTCATGAGCTAGATTTGCGAGGAGTTCCATCATATCAAGGGCTGCCCCCACCTCTGGAGCACTCTCTTCTGGAAAATCCTTGAATTCCTCCTTCGGTATGGCCGCAGTTCTCTTCTCGCGTGTTTCAGAGCGTAATTGGCTAGTTCCTCCCCTTCTTTGTCGATGGCATTGGTGACTCTCTTCAAGATATCCTCCTCACTCATTGGTGGACGAGAGTCCCCCTTAGACACCCTATCGTTCTTCATGTGAATCAAAGCCCATCGCCAGTCTGCTCGATGGCATTTGTAGCTATTTCCTCTTTTTCACTTTGTGCCGTTCTACACAGTCAATCAGGCGGAGTCCGAGAATGGTGTCGTTACTCCTTGGACGAAGGGCCACCTGCAATTCTCTTGACAACCGCAAGCACTAATTCCTCCGAGAACCCCGCCACGAAGCACACTGAGAGTAGTAGTTCTAGTGTCAAATCGCCAAAGGTCAGAAGGCCGGAGAATAGGAACAGTGTCCCCACAAAGGAAAGGACGACCCCAACAAGAGGTCTTACCGCCACCAGCCACGAATTCAGTGCTTGTTCATACAGAACGCTGTCCTTCCTGGCAAACATGCTTAGAATGCATCCGAAGCCACCTGTTGCACCGCCTAGTATACCTACTACCAAAATGACGGGCACACTATTCAAAATGCCCTTGTTGGAGTTTCTTCTCAGTCTCCATTCACTGGGGTGATACAGACTCAAATATGTCGTCCTCATGCATATCGACTGCAGTCCTGTCGCCGCCAAGTTCTCGCAGGATAATCTTGTCATCATTATCCAGCAGTTTTGAAATAAGAGAGCGCTTGACCCTAGAGCGCTTGAACAACGGAGACAATCCCTTCGCTGCAATAAATTGTATAATGTCACCCTGCTGGCCATTTACGGAAAGTCCTGCGTCGATGTCGGTTAGTGTCGCTAGCGTTATTGGAACCTCTGCGGTAATATCAAGGGTGGACTCACGAGATTTCGATACGATGATTGTTGCACTGTCTGCTCTCACGAGAGTGTTCACAATTGCCCAGTTCTTATCCCAAACCTTCTTTTTGAGCAGGTCGACTATCCAAGGGCGGAGTCCCGCGATATTGTCGATTCCGTCTATCATGCACCCACTCGCCCGAAACACAAATGCGCCTTCTTTACTGAACTTGATGGACGCGCCGGCCTTGGCCAAGGGAATGGTTGCTCCAGGCGGAATAGTTGTCCCGCTACCTTCGTCATAGAGCGAGAATCCAGATTTTGATGTCCATGTGAACTCAGTCGACTTTGCACCTTTTCGCACCTTGAATGGCACTTCAAGGTCGTTGAGAGAAGTCTGCTGAACGAACTTATCCCCCTGCAACAGCCCCACATCACCCAATTTCAGATGCGTGTTTGGCAGCCAGGTGGCAAGATAGTCGAACTCACGGTGTATCTCCTTCAGGTATAACCCACCCACACTAGTCATTGTTTCCTCCATATCCGAATCGCCACAACCAGAATAAGGTCTTTTCTGCTGCCTTTTAGGTCTTTATCAAGTCGGCTGACCCTGTGGGGTCTTGACCTTGTTTAGCCAGACATCCTTTTTCTGAATTCAATCAAACAGTTTGATTCTCAGCGACGCATGGTACCACTATATTCTTCATATCGAGTGCCTATTTCGGTTTCAGGAGTCTTGATGGTTGATGAGTTTCTGATTCGAGACATTCTTCTCGTCTCAGTAGGAGCTGCATTCGGAGTACTTGGCCAACTCTTGCTTTCACACCACGCCAGGCAGGTTAAGAGAAGGAATGTTGCCTGTTCGGTTCAGTCTGAGGTCAGCCGTATTGCCAAGGAAATAGAAGACCATATGCCAGTGCACTATGAATCGATAAGATTGGTCGAGAGTATTCCTGCGACAGAGGGGCATCCAAATCCGGTGTTCGCTGGCAAAGGGCATTTCATTAACACTCCGTGCGTTGAAATCGGAGACACAGATTTGCCAACTGAGTCATATCTAAGCATCTTGGCTGACCTGAGTTTGTTAGGTAGTGACCTTGCACGCAGAGTTTCGACCTTCTATGACAATGTCAGTATCGCTCACAATTTAAAGAACATGAACCGGCGAGAGCATTCCGAATACACGAGCATGTTCAAATCAAGCTCAGGTCGAAGACCAACTGATATTGAGATTCAGTATCTGCAAGTGACTTCACGCTCGTCCGTTCTGCATTTACGACAATACATCGCTCAGCTGGAGAGAATACTCGATGATGCAATTACGCTTCAGACTGAACTCAGCAAAGCATTGTGAAGGTAACCACGGGTTTGAAATAATCTATTCAAAGCAAGGGTGAAATCAAGGATGACTCTCTAGGTCGCTGAGAGTTTTGAGGTCAAAGAACATTGTCTTAGTCCCGTAATTCAGAATTCTCTGTTTTTCTCTCCTTGTTTCAATTACGTACTGGAAGCCCATCTTCTCGTAGAATCCAAAGGCATTTTTCTTTGCTCGAACTAGGAGGAGTCTTATTCCGGATTGAGTGGAGCAGTGAAGCGCATACATGGCTATCTTCTGAATGATTGCCGTGCCGAGTCCCCTTTTTTGCCATTCCTTGCTGACCGCTAGTCGACCTATTGTTATTGCAGGGATGCCCTCAAGTCGCATTTCGTTTGGCAATGAGAAGCCGGTGTGTTTCTTGACGTATTCGGTTCTAAGCTGGTCATTGCTTATTGTATAGTATGCGACGAGCCTACCGTGGTAGTATACCAAAGTTGTCCTACCAACTTTCTGCTTCTCGTATGTAGCAACTTCATCGCTGCATAGGAAATCATTCAATTCTGCGATTCCACAATCAAAGGACTTTACTTCGGCAGTATCAGCTTTGAACGGTTCAAACTTGAGTCGCTCTATTTCAAAATCCGGCTCATCGAAGTTCGAGCCAGAAATGTTGATTCCTCCTCAAATAGGCTATTCCGGTGGGAATCGTTCCCTGGCCTGTGTGTAAATCTTCTTCTGCGCAGGATTCAATTCAAAGCTCTCAAGCTGCTTCACAAACTGCTTTGCATCTTTCGCTTTCAGCGCAGGAATCGGCTCGGGGTATGCCACCGCTAACACCACCAGTATTACTACTAATACTATTATCACAACAACAACATTTGTTCCTATTAAGCTTTATGGCATCAATGTGTAGAATTGAGACCGAAGCGCTCCAGATGTGACGTACACTAAATGTTACGTCAATGCCTGAGCGACAATGTGCCGTTATGCCATCATTGTATCTTGCTTGCCCTGTAAAGAAGATACAGACTTAAGCAACCCATTATGAATGCAGCTATGAGGTAGACATAGACCAGTATCTTATTCTCAACTTTGAACCCCTGTCACGCTCAACATGCTAAATGCTAGTGCAACAAATACGAAGGCGGACGATACAAGAATCCAGCTCTTATTCTGTTTTTCCATTTTTTCAAGCTTTGTCATCAACTGTTGATTTGTGACCTCTGTTGGATTGATTGGTGTCGATCGAATTCTAATCACCAATCCCGAATCGCTCTCGATGGCTTAAGGGCTTCTCTCAGGGATTGTGTTGTCGTTGAGCCGGAACATCCGATTTCTTCATGATTCAATCATAGCTTGGCCATCATCATATGACAGTCATTCAGTGGAACTCCTGCTTCAGCGGTTCCCCGAAACTGGCACTAACGGAATACTTGGATTCGCCTTTGCTGATTTTGCTAAGTTCCTTGAAGGGATTCGTCCGCAAGCTTCTGTATCTTCTCAAGGCATTTCATGTATGCCTTAGCATAATGAAGCATTGAGCCGGATTTCACACGAAGGTAGGACATTGCAGCTTCGTTGAATTCTTTCCCGAGAAGTGGTATGGTGAATGATTGTAGGGCACGTGCCTCTTGCATATTCAAATCCCTATGGTGATTTGCGTATCCTATCCAGTTGTATAATTCCGTCAGAAGAACAATTAGGTCATCACCAAAGAGACCCACCTCTTTGGAATTCGACCAATACACTCCAGTCGGCAGATTTCCATCAGCCATTTCCGGTCCGCCAACGGCGGTCGGACTAGTCTCAAAAATCCTTTCTGACTTGTCAATGCTCTCCTTGTGTATGTTCATCCTGGATTCGACAGATATTCTGATTGCGCGTATCTCCGACTTCAATGCATGGGCGAGTTTTCTTCTGCGACGCCAGTTGATGACGGTTTGAGCTAGCGGTTGAGCTAGAATTCCAAGCAGAAATCCGAAGAATACAGGTATTATGGCCAGTATTATGTCTTCCGAATTCAATGCCACTCTTTCCCTCAGCAATAATGTAGTGCGTTCCGCCCTATTGCCTTTTCTCCAAGAGTCAGCGTGGCAGTACTTTCCTACTAATTGACATTCCTTGGTATTGGGGGCAATATGGTTTGCCATGTCAAGATTGATGTTCTAGGACACCATGACGGGATACAATGGAGGAAAGAAATCGCAAGGCCAGTGATGTTGCAGGCAAGATTGTATGGGGAGAGCTGGTCTTTGTGGAGACTTTCCCTAGAGAGGATATTGTTACAGTCAACAAGAAAGTCTCCAACTTGCTAGGCGTGGAGCCCAAAATCTCCGTCGTTAATAGAGTGGATGAATCTGAATCCGACAATGGTTTCCTCTGGCAGTTGACCGATTTAGAGGTGGCATTTAGGGCGGTTCTGGAAGTCTCAGATGCGCCCCCCAACAAATGTGGTGGAAGCCACGAACTCTTCAAGAGTATGATTAGGAGCATTGAGGCAGAATCCCTGTATTCTGAGGGAGTTGCCATTCTACCTGTTGGTGGTTCATGTAATATTGAATCCGATGGCAGTCTCCGAATCCGCCAATGTAGACAAGGACATCAGATGCGTAAGGGACCCAATAAGGCATTTTCTGGAGTCACTCAACGGACATAGCATGAAGGGTCCACCCATCAGACCGGCGGTTCCAGCTTTCACAATTCTTGCGGTCAAGGCTGAACAGCATCTCCTGACATCCCTTCAGAAAGAAGCAAGGAACATCAGCATTCGCTCTTCCGCTCAAGGAGCATCCCGAGAAGATGTTGTAGAGCACAGGAAGCTCAACCCATTCATTCTGAGTGATAAACGGATGCCCGACATCTGGTCTCACTTTGCATTAGCTTCGAATGATTCAGTAATAACTAGCCATACAGAGATGCTGCCGGACTTGGGCATAAGAAGTCCGTACATGGTCGTCCTGTCGCCTGATGAGGGACTTCTCGATTTTGAGCAGACAAGGATTCCAGCCATCGCACTCACAATGGGCGCTCCAATGAATGTGTCATGGACCCTCCCCAATATGTTTGTCGTGCCTCTCGCTCTACTATCTTGGTCTAGAGCATTTTGGGCACAGTTCAGAACCTACGAACGAACCATAAGCCGGGTCAGCACGAGTATAATCTCCGATGTAGGGCACCTGGTCGACATGAGCAAGTTAGATGAGCTTACGAAGGTCGGCATAACAATGGCCTCGCTCGACATCCAGATAGGACTGTTTGAGAGAGCATTTGGCCAGACCATTGAAGCCTGGAGTAAGAACAATCTATCTGACCAGAAGGAGTTGAAAATGCCCTCGATGTTGCCTTGGCCTTCTGCACCGAGTGCTGATTCTGAAAGTGGATTTCTATCAAATCTTGGCAATTGGCTAAGGAGAGACCTTGATGCTATGACGAGAGCTATTCGTGGGTTGGAGGGGCAGGTCGAATTGCTATCTGGGCAAGCGAATGATGCAATCGTCAGGAAGTCGACATATGAAATGGAACAAGTGACTAGCGCTTCGGAGAAGTCTCAGCAGTCAGTCACAACGATGACCTTTATTCTAGTTGTTCTGACATCTACACTCATTACGCTGGCACTCCTTGATATTGGATACCTCTCTTATGCTGTTGTATGTGCAGCGATTACCCTTGGAATTACCATGGCAGGATTTACTAGGGAATTGCCGAGGCTAAAATGGCCTCTGATTGAGATAGTAGTAGTGGTCATAATCTTCGCAATTTGGCCCGATGATTTGTCTTGGTACTGGATAGTATTGCCGGCCTCGGCTGTTGTCGGCATTTCTTTCTGGCTAGTATTTAGAGGTATGTTCATCAGTAGTGTGCCTAGGAAGGCGGAGAGGAATAACATGACTACAAATCAGAATGAGTCGCCCATCGAGCTTATACTCGGGGACCTGAAGGCAAGAGGGCTTGTCGATGAGAAGAGAAAGCTGACACCAAAAAAGGGCAAATGGTCTGGTAATTTCAAAGCCGGGATTCTCAATTGGTGGAGCATCTACTACAACGAGAAGTTTTCCGCTCTGGATGACAATGTTCTCAGATTCGCATTGCTGCACGAAGAGAATCACAAGACCACTAGTCAGAATTGGAAGATACTCACAGGGTTCATCGTTGCTAGCTACGCACTCTTGATTTACGTATATCTGTGTTTGAAAGGCCCTGGACACACTGATACAGTCGCCCTCAATCTTGCTGGTGTTGTCATGTTCATCGTGTCATTAATGTCGTTCAGGGCATTTGAGACTCCACTTCAGGAAGATGAGACGAGAGCCGACCTACATGCAGCCAAGACCCTGATTGAAAAGTTCAGCGTGGAGAAACCATCTGCCGTAGCGACCTCTCTCTTCAAAATCATCGATGAGCTGCAAGGGAACAATGACTCGTTGCCTCATCGAATATTGAGATTCTTCCTAGGTGGTATTCATCCTTTAGATGAGGAGAGAGTCAAGGCGATTCAAGAGCTTGAGGAATTACTCGCCAAAGGGGATGGTGTCTGACGGAGACTCCATACACTGGCGTTCTCAGAGAGATGACTACGATAATCGATGAAGGCAAGGCGATAGCTTAGGTACAGAATCAAACCTCTTAATCTATCAATATTTTCAATATCATCTAATGAATGGCTTATTCTACGAAGGAGGGGAGCATTTATAATGTCCGAGGTACAAGTATGTACATAAGAATTGGGAGGTAAGCAAATGTTAGAAGTAGCAATTGTCGTGTTCTTTGCTCTTATTGCAGTTATCGCTCTATGGGATAAGATCTGTCGCTCAATTAGAGGCTGATTCTCACTTTAAATTGTCTTTATCAAACAACAGTCAGATACAGATGAGATAATGTATGAGCGGTCCGTGGGACAGACCGCGTTAGCGAGATAAAGCGATTCGATTTCTCCTGTTTAGGCTATTGACGTCATCGGTCCAAATTGTCTCATACTAGCATAGCACATCTAGCTGAGCCATCTATCGACAATCTCCTTAGCAGAATCGTAGCCTGCATCGAGATAGATTGCCCCGATGATGGCTTCCATCGTGTCTGCATATATCTTCCTGCCGCCCTTTGCATCATCTGAAATTGATTCCATTGGGCATCGCTCATAAGCATCGAGTCTGGGATACTCACCCTGCCCGCATTTGATGTATTCGAGGAGCTCAAGGGACATACTCTTTGCTAGTTGTGCAAGCGCTATATTTGCACCATTTTGCCTCTTGCATTCTGTTATTTGTTCAGCCGTCGAGCCTTCATGAAACGCTCTATCAGCAATGATTGCGCCCAATACAGCGTCTCCGAGAGTGGATAGGGGAGTCTGGTCTAGCTGTACATTGGGGTTCTCATTAATGTAGCCAGTCGTGGTCAGAGAGCGCTCAAGCAATTTCTCGTCATTGAATCTGTAATGAAGCAGTTCCTTGAGAGAGTTTGTATCTGTACCATTTTGAGTCATTTTGCACCACTTGCGCTGGGACAAATTGATGTAGATGGATAAATAGGAAAGAGGTTTATGCCCGAGCTCAATTCCCGTTGATTGACAGACAAACTCAATTCACTGGCTAGCTCAACTAGGTTTCCCCACAGGGTCCACCATCATTCTCGGAAAAGGCCATATGGGCGGAATCCTATTACGCTCCGTGGAAGGAAATGGAGCACAATACTGACCAACCCTGCTACACTGTGGACCTCATATGGACCATGAGCTACCCCAGCAAATCATGGGCTGTCAGAAGATTTGTCTTAGCGGGAATATTATGGATAGCTGGGGCCACGACCATGATTCTGGCAGAGTACACTACTGCCGGGCAAGTAGGATGGGTTGTCACAATCGGTGCAAGCGGCTATGGCATCTATCTAGCGCAGAAGGGCTACATCAACGCCAAGAAGGCAAAGGTGACAGAGACCAGTCTCTGATTGCTGAGGGAGTAAGGGGTTTAGCTCCGGTAAATTCCCCGTTTGATTGAATTCAGAAAAAGGATGTCTCGCTAACCAAGGTCAAGACCCCACAGGGTCCACTATTTCAGAGAAAAAGTCATAGAGACGGAAATGCATCAAGTGCCAAGTGTGATTGGATGGCTCGGAGTTCTGAGGTCAATCGAGTTGTAGAAGCAGCTAGGCAACTTCTGAGAGATCATCACTACAATTGCACTACGACTGCGGATGACCTCCAACGATGGTTTGAAGCGGACACGCCCTTCGATGAGAACTTCGGGCTCGATGAGGTTCTGAAGAACCAGTTGATCGTGGTTCATGAACTGGTCGAGATTGAGAATGTGAAGAATATGGGTCTAGCCCTAACGAAAGATGTCATCATCAAGAACCTTGAGAAGGTGGACGATGCCCATATGATAGCGACAGAGGTCGAGCTCAGGCTCGCAGCATCCATAAAGGATGTGAGACACTTGAAGAACAGGCTCGAGAACATCAGAATGTGGAGCGAAGATGACACGGTGACTCCGGAGAATAAGAAGAAGTACCGCAGGATGCACTCGGAGACCTCGAGGGTCCTTGAATATCTAATTGAGAAAAGGACTTAGGGCGAGAAGGCGATACCTAGCAGAGGGAAATGGCGGTTTACATTGAGCTCCGCGATTTGATCGTTCTTGTCCTTTTGTTGACCGTAATCAGCTTCGCTGTCTATTGGATAATCAAGGCACATATCCGGAATAAGAAAGAATCTTCTGTCCGGAGAAGAAAGGAGTCTATTATTCGGGAGAGGAAGGAGACTCTTTCCCGGAAAAGGAAGCAGGCTCTTGCCAGGAAGAAGAAGGAGGCTCTTATACGGAAGAAGAAGGAAAGGGCGTAGCTTTCGTCGTTGAGAAAAGGCCATAGGGGCGAAAGAGCATGCAGCCAACGGTCGACAGAAATGGCAAAGAAGATGATTGTATGCAAGAAATGTGGAGCCAAGAATCCAGACTATGCCTTCCGTTGTGGCTCTTGTGCCTCCACGCTACGCAGTCCTGCTGCAAAGGATTCGCGTGCAACTCTAGAAAAATCGACATCAGAGGGCTTAGTCGATTTTGCCGACGGACATATGACTGATGGCCGAAGGCCGATCGGGCAAACAAGATATCGTAACCGCATTGCATTGAACTTGTTCTTGATCGCCCTGTTTGCATTCATCCTTGTCATGGACATATTGTCAGGTGCAAGCACTCTCAACATTGCTATTGTGCTGGCGTTTCTGGCTCTTTCTACGGCTCGGTTCCTCTTCACCTGGCGCAGGATTCAACGAGGCTAGCATCGACCCTCTGACCGCTCAATGCTATCCATCCAATGGAGGAAGAAAGGATCCCATGAAAGAGATCCTGACGGCAACCTGTGAAGGTCAAAAGCAATTGGAAGACAGGGACGTTCCACCGCTGTTCTAGGAAGGGAATGATCCCCTTTTACCATCCGGTCAGAACGATGTTAGAATGCGTTCATCCAGATGGAGAATCGCACGCATTGGCCTATGTTCCCAGTCTATGCAAGTAACCCAGCGGCCTTCAGCTCTTCGGTGATCTTGTCGACTGCGGTCTCGGCATCCTCTGGCTTTCGAGCGCCAGTACACACCAGTTTCCCGCTGCCAAAGAGAAGCATGACCACCTTCGGCACGTCGAGACGGTACACGAGTCCGGGGAATTGCTCTGGCTCGTACTCAACCTTCTCGAGACCAAGAGTGATAGCAGTCGCATTCAGGTTTATCTTAGCCCCGAGGTTGCTTGTGGCAACGATGTTCTGAACGACAATCTCAGGCTCCTTCGTTATGACAACGCCGGCAGCTTCTATCTCCTTGACCACCTTGCCAACGGCGGTCTTGACCTGCTCAAGGCTCTTGGCACCCGTACATACGACCTTTCCACTTCTAAAAAGCAGCGTAGCCGTCTTCGGCTCCTTCAGTCTGTATATCAGACCTGGGAACTGCTCAGGTTCGTATTCCGCACCGTCGAGTGTAATCGCGATCGCCTGAAGGTCTAGCTCCACTCCTAGAGATGCTGAGGCGACAACGTTCTCAATTTTAATCACTGCCATAGGATATGCACCTGCCTAACAGTATTTGAAGGGATGGCTTATATAGCTTATAAATAAACGCCTAGTCGGCAAGACTAGCATCCAAATGCGGATTAATCGAATTTTGCTCAACTATTACCACCATTTAGGCTGAATTCGAAACACAACATACTGTATGTTTCGCGTATTCGTCATAATCAGGCAGAATCCGATCATTTTCCGCGTAAATCGTGCATTTTAACCTCGTTAGCGATCGTATCGAGCAACATACGTAATCGTCGACCATTGACATCCATCTCTTCGCGGCTAACCGAGGAAGCCTCTGGACACAGTTCATCCACGGTCACCTCGCCATCGACAGAGGACAGGTTCACAGGGTAGATGACGCAGCCCAAAGGCCTGCGCGAGTATTCCATGCATCGTTTCCTATCATGATCATAAAAGAAACAATATCCGTTCATGTTTCGTAGTCGAGGTATGCCATCAACGCCACGGATCACGAAATCCTCGCGATTATGTCCATTTCGCTCGAGTCGCGCTATGTCTGCATTGCATAGCTCCATCTCAGTATCGCTACAGCACTTCTCGCAATGAGAACATCGCATCTAATCTGCGACGTCTGCTAGATAATTAAAGCTTGGGGCTGACCGCCGACACTATCCTCATGACAAATACATGGGCCTCGATGTGCAAATTGGCATCATTCCAGCTCCCTCCGACGGTAACATCCTATCGAATGATCGTTCACCATGCCGATCGCCTCCATGAACGCGTAACAGATGGTGGGTCCCACGAATCTGAATCCCCTGTTCTTGAGATCCTTGCTCATCCTGACTGCTTCATCGGACGTGGTCAAGAGCTTGCACTTTTCTCTCATCGGGGCCGCTGTGGGCTTTCCGCCGACGAAGCGCCAGATGTACGAATCGAATGTCTCGAACTCATCTTGAACCCTCAGGAATGCCCTTGCATTCGTTATCGCTGATTCGATCTTCAGGCGGTTTCGAATGATACCTTCATCCGCCAATAGCCTGCGTATGTCTTTGGGTCCATATGCTGCGACCTTCGAGGGATCGAAGTTGTCAAACGCCTTTCGATAATTATCCCGCCTGCGCAGTATGGTCATCCATGTGAGTCCTGCCTGCGCTCCCTCGAGCACAAGAAATTCGAATAACCTATATTCATCATGTACTGGCACACCCCATTCATTGTCATGATATTCTATTGACAACGGGTCGTCGCTGACCCATGCACAGCGATTCTTCATCCAATCCCATGCAAATATCATCAAATGGCAGATAAGGGCTTCGCATACGAAGGGGCCGCATGCTAGGGTTCTACCGCGATTAGATGAACTCTGCTTGAACCAAAATCAAAAAGTATGCGACACTCATAATGACTAAATGGATTTCATCATCCCGTTGAGCCTTCACGAGTAATCAACCGGCGAAATACATCGCCACAGGCGGTGACAATGAACAAGAAACAAGTTGTGAGTACAGAAGAGGTCGGCAGGAAGCTCCGCCTCGATTACATGTACTCCTCCAAGGACGACTACCAGAAGATCCTTGACAATACCAGCGGGCTGTTGAAGAAGTTCCGCAAGCAGGCTATAGATCTCGATGGATTTTTCGATGAGGTCATCACAGTCATAAGAAGACGCCTTTGGGTAAGGGAAGTCACGGTAGCTCTATTCAATCCCGACAAGGACGCCTACATGTACAGGTACATGGGCGGTCTCAGGCACGATACGTGGGAAGCACATAAGAGCCTGTCATACACCAAAGATGAACTCATAAACCCGAAGGTATACAAATCAAGGGAGATCAGTAAGGACATCATTCTCTTCCTGGCAGAAGATAATCCCTACGGGGAAGGTGAAGCAAAGACATACAACCGCCCTGCGATGCTCGAATCTATGAGACGCTCAGTGGAGGACAGCATAGAGGGAGATTACTTCGATATCTGGATACGCGGCAAGAATGACGATATACTCGGCTGGATAGAGATATCAGGAACCATAGACTACAAATTCCCCACTATAGAATCGCTTAGATGGATGGAGATACTGGCATCCATAACGGGCTTGGCAGTAGAACTCTCAAAAATCAAGAATGAAAAGGGAAGAAGATTTTGACCAGACCCATCCGGGCCTGGTAGTCGGGTTTTACTCGGAATTTGTCTCACTAGCGCCGTCTGAGCTTCGGATTGAATATCTCGTCGAGTGCATAACCCACGAAAGTAAATCCAAGCACCAGGATCACGATGCACATTCCGGGCACTACAATCCAGAGATAGAGTTCATTCAGCATCGCATGACCGTCCACCGCATCCTCAAGAATGTTACCCCAGGTAACGACCTCCCTCGGATGAGGTCCAAGCCCTATGAAGCTCAAGGTGCTCTCAGACAAGATCGACAACGCCACGGTCAGGATAGAATTTGCGAAGACGAGTGGGAACACATTCGGGAATATGTGCCTTCTAACGATGTGTCCATCGCCTGCGCCGACTGCAATTGCTCTTTCGATGAAGGCGCGTTCCTTGAGAGATAGTACTTGAGCCCTCACGATTCTCGCAGTACCAGACCATCCCGTTATGCCAATGACGAATATCACCTTGCTGACACTAGGCCCTCCGGGCATCATAGTCGCGAAAACGATCATCAGAACGAGCCATGGGATGACCAGGAACACATCCGTTATACGCATCAGGACTTCGTCCCTGATCCCACCCCAATAACCGCTCATAAGACCTACTACCGATCCGAGACCCATTGAGACAGCGGTCGCGACCAATCCGACTTCCAGCGAGACCCTGGTCCCATATATTACCCTGGCGAGGATGTCAAATCCGCGATAATCGCTCCCAAGCCAATGCTCAGGCGATGGAGGAAGACCCATGCCAACAACGGCGACCTCGTCGAATGGACCGTATGCGTACACGTCCCCATTTGCATCTTCCCAGCCCCCGATCAAAGCGCAGATATACATTATCTGAGGAGCGAATACCGCAATCATGGCAAATGCAACGAGGATGCTCAGGCCAATCATCCCCATCTTGTTTGCGCGGAATATCTTCCATGTCGCGCGTGACTTTTTCCTAAACAATCTGAACTTCTCGATTCTGGGCTCTGAGAATATGCGGCTCTTTATATTTCGTGGTGATTCAGTTTCATCTTTGCTCATCTTCAATCACCCCATTTTGACCCTTGGATCAAGATAAATCAATAGTATGTCAGCCATCAGATTAGCCAAGATGACCGCCAATGCGATTATGAAGAATGCCGCCTGCAATATTGGGTAATCCTTCGCCCATGTAGCTTCGACGGTCGCCCATCCGATTCCAGGATATTCGAACACGATCTCTGCTTGGAATGCGCCTCCGACGACGAAAGCGATCTCCATCGCCAAGAGCGTAACCATTGGTAGCATCGCATTTGGAACTGCATGGTCCCTCAGAACCGCTCCTTCGCGCAACCCCTTCGCCCTGGCGGTCGTGATGAAGTCCTCTGTCATCACATCGATGAGTGAACCCCGCATGATCAAAGCGAATGCAGCAATGCTCCCTATCGTCAAGCTCGCCGCTGGAAGCACCAGATGATCCAGCAAATCAAGAATACATGCGACAGTAGGCTCCAGAGTGGCACCATACGATAATGCGTCTCCAGGAGGGAACATCTGTAATTCTACAGAAAATATCACTATCAGCATCATCCCGAACCAGAAGGTGGGCATAGCGTAGAAGAACAGTGAGAACGCGAGTGAGCCTGTGTCGAACATCCCACCTCGCCTCCACGCTGCGATTATCCCCATAGTCACTCCGATCAAGATCATGAAGATCGATGACGTGCCAGTCAGAATCAGCGTCCACTTCATCTTATCTAACACTATGTCTCTGGCAGGAGTACCAGGATTATTGATTGAATCCCCGAAATCGAGGGTCCATACATTCTTGAGATATGTGAAGAACTGACTATACCATGGCTGGTCGAGACCATAATCATGGATCAGTTTATCGATATACTCTTGTGGAATCCTCGGATTGTTCGGAACAAACATTTTGATTGGATCCCCTGGCATCATTCTGAATAAGAAGAAATTCAGTATAAGCACCAGAAGAATCGTGATCAGCGCATTGAGCACTCTTCGACTTATGATTGCCTTCATTGTACTCATGATATGCATTCCTCATAGTTTCGTATCATCGCGTCTCTGAAGATGTGGAATCCAGGCACTCATCCAAGATATGAAATGTGAAAGGGTTTATGTCGGGTTTCGTCGAACCTCTTGCTAGATCTAGGACCCTTCTGGAGGACCAGGTTCATCCGGTCGTACATCCTCAGACGCATCGCCCCGTCGCTTTTTGAGGATCCAGCTTACAACAACCGCGACGACGATAAGGGCAATAACCGCGCCCAATATCGCAAGCACAGCCGTGCCTATTCCTCCAGTAGATGTCGATTCTTCCTCAGCCAGAGTGAAGTTCAACGAGATCACATCGCCAGCTGATACGGTAAGCGATGTCGTATTGGTCACGTATCCGGCGTAGGTCACATTGACGGAATACGTCCCCGCTGCGAGTCCCGTGATTACATACCAGCCGGTCTCGTTCACGGAATCCCACTTGGTCAACGACGGAGAAGATAGCCTGACAATGGCGGCTTCCATCGGCGCCCCAGTAGCTTCATCCGTGACTATTCCGCTGACAGATGCGGTGTTCGATGTCAACGTGAAGTTGACCCATGCAGTCTCGTTCACTATAATCTCGACGCTCTCCGTGGCAAGCGCATATCCCGTCTTAGATGCGTTGATGGAATATGTGCCCGGCGCGATGCTGAGATTATATCGTCCGTCAAGACCGGTCGTTGATGTCTTTCCACCTGCGACAATAGATACTCCAGACAACAAGTTGTCCTCACCGTCGTAAGCATAACCGGTCACGTTTCCTCGAGGATCAGTTGACTCAGGCAAGACGGTAACAATTAGACTGTCGGAATCGTGCAATCCGCCAGGGTCCGTCACCGTAAGGGTGACAACGTACTCACCATCGACTGCGAAGGTGTATTGGACGACTTGCCCGTACAGGACAGCTTCATCATCGCCTCCGAATGAGATATCCCAAGTCCAATTCAGATCATCGTCATCGGGATCATCTCCCTCACCTGAGAATGTCACCAGAGTATTGACATCGACTGACATGTCCCCTCCCGCGTTGACATTGTATGGTGGCATGTTCATGTCATCGCTGTACGGAATAACTGCGAAGAAGAACCACATCCAACCAGGCGACGTCCCTGGGAACTCATTCATATCTGGGTAATTGAAGAATGTGTCGGTCCTGTATGCATACAGGCCACTTGGGTACCAGAGGACCACATACGGACAGTCCCTGTAGAGGATCTGCTGCATCTCCCATATTATTGCCTGGCGGTCTTCGAAATCAACTGCGTTCAATTGGTCTAGATAGAGTTGATCATAGTAGGGGTTCGAGTAGTAGCAATCAGACCATTTGGTGTAGTCCTGAGGATACGTCGGTATCTGGTCAGTCGTCATGACTGATAGCATGAACGAGGGGTCCACATCGCAGTCCCATCCCCAGATGTACAGATCATAGCTGCACGAGAACCAGGCAGTTGTCAGTTGGGATTCCGTCAAAGGTTCTACATCAACCTTGATCCCGATCTTTGCGCATTCCGCTGCAATCCTCTCAGCAGCATTCTCCTCGCCAGGATAACCCAACCTGTAATTCAGAACGAAATCCAGGTAGACATCGTTTGTTTCGTTCTTCCTCACGCCGTCTTGGATGGCATCAGTCACTTGTGTCGGGTCTCTCGGGTATCCGGCGGCATCCAACAGGTCACCAGCGGCATCGAGATCATAGTTCCAGATTTCCTCTTCCGGCACATCGTAGTGCCAGGCGGGGGTAGCGGTCGGTATGATTGTCGAGCCTTCTTCGGCATATCCTCCGAAGCCTTCCGCCACGAGTTGCGTCTTGTTAACGCACATGGCGATTGCCTGACGAACTGACAGGTTTGTAGTCTCCAGGTTATCGCTCGCGTCCTTGAAAGCTTCTCTCCATTCGGCGGAGGCACAGTTGACACCGAGCTCGTAGAGCGAGAGTTCACCGACACTCTGACCATCAATATCAGGTGTATCGACTGCCGTTTCCCAGCTCATTGAATCAAGGTCAGTAGCGACATCGATGTATCCACTGGTGATTGCCGTGGCCATCCCGTCTATGCTATCGAAGACCTTGTACATCAGGACGTCAAAGTTGGCGACACCGAGGTAATACTGGTCCCAGGTAAGCATCTTAACGAAATCGTCCTTTACCCATTCATTGAGCACAAACGGTCCTGATCCGACAGGCCCGTTGGGGAAGAACTTGGCATCCGCGCCCCAGTAGTCGACAGAGCTGAACTGGCTCTCCGGGATAAGTTCCCAGATATGCATCGGAAGGACCGGAACCATGATGCTGAGCATGGTCGCCTTCGGTACATCGGTCGTTATCCTCAGCTGGAAATCGTTCACAGCAACAATCTCGTCGAATCCGTCTATGTAGCCCGTCCAAAGAGCAGCCTTGTTCTCATTGTCTTTGACCAGGTTGTAAGTGTAGGCGATATCGTTTGCCGTCACCTGTCTTGGAACCTCTGCCGTCGTGTCGTGCCAATACGCATCATGAGTGATGTTATAGTACCATACCGTTCCATCCTCGCTGTGGTACCAGCTTTCAGCAAGCTGGGGCCCAGGAGACAGATCCGGCTCGACGGAGTTCAGTGTATCATACATCAGATATAGGATCGTATATGAAATTCCCAGCACCATCGAGAACGGGTTCAGGCTGTCTGGATCCTGCATGATACCTATCGTCAAGGTAACATCATCAGCGGCCGCAGCTCCGACCTGATTGGAGGGCGACATCGCAATCGACACTCCGTTAATTAACACACAAGCACACATTGCTAAAGCTATCATTCTGGTCGCACTAAGCATGCGTAACCCTTCTCCCCTATCCCCTTTATCTTGCGAGGCGCACTGAACAAAAAGGGAAGAATAATCCCCCCTGCCTGCACCTGTCACCCAACTGACAACACGGTATATTAACCTCACTATTTACGACCCAGCCATACTTGGCACATTCGGATGCATGTGTCGAATATAGAACGCCCAAGACCATATGAGTATTGATTTCCGAATCATGATTGGCCTTCAGAACTGCTTTTATACTCGACTTGATATTGGAAACGATGCTAGGCTTGACCGGGACGTTCGGCGTGTCCTTATACACCAAAATCGTCGACAGTGGGGGTGACAGCTGGGGACGTCGTAACCGAACCGGCGCCAGTCCAGAAGCCGACAGTGAGGCCCTGTCCGATGGGGTTGAAGGGGGCCATATGCTCCTGCCGGAGGGCGGGAGCGTTTGCCTTTGTCGCGGAGATCGGGTCAGGCCCTGACGGGAGCAGCCTTACCGCGAACTATCAACGCTCACCGGGAAGCGGGACCGAGGAGGTTTCTGGGCAGCTGGCGCATGGAGAGGCCGGCAACCCCAGTTGCCTAGCACTCCTCCATTTCTCTCAAGAGAGTCGAGCACGGCGGACGCCGCAGCGTGACAGCATCCTTTTACTAGCTCAACCTACCCGAGCGTTTAGGCGCCCTCTCGGATTGGTTGCTAACCGCTGTGTTACCGTGTTTCTCGCTCTTCCTATCAACATGAAGCGCCAGCGTGCTCATAGCTTTTGCGGAGTCGAACATCCAAGAGTGTCGGTCCCGAAATCGAATAGCGTGCTACTTTCAGCTTGAAGAATCAAATCGAGTCTATGTGATCCTGTGACCACTCCGCATCTTGCGGCTTGTATGCCTGCACGCCGGAACCCGCTCAAGACGAATCTCACCTTACTCGATTCACATGTCACGACGAAGCCGAATCCCTGATACGCGAGAAGCCATTGCAGGAGGTCGGCATTCCTTGGTCTGGGTATCGCTGACACATCTATCTCCGCTCCGCACGAACTCGATTCCAAGAGCATACCAAGCGTGCCCAACGACCCGGGATTGCTGATGTCCTTCCCAGCACTCAGCATCGGTGCCATCCTATGCATCAATCCCACATGCTTCTGAACCTCAGCAGGGGTCTTCATGCTCGTCGTGTCCCAGGAATATCTTAGCCCTCGGGTGAACCTCCCTGACAAGTCCATCGCGAATATGACCGAATCGCCGTCCCTTGCCCCGGAACTGAGTATGAGATGATCCTTATCGGTCCTGCCCAACATCGCCACATCGACCGCATCATACATCGTGTCAGGATGCAGGTGTCCGCCAACCATTGGGACACCGAACTTGTCACATGCGGACCTCATTCCCTCGACAATCTTCCTGCGTTTCGAGGCATCAGAACACGACAGGACATTGACTGCTGCCACGGGCAGACCACCCATCGCAGAGATGTCGTTCACGTTGACGAGCACCGCGCAATAGCCCGCCCATCGCGGATTCTTCTCTATCAGGTCAGGTCGTATGCCATCTGCGGCCATCAGCAGCACTTCCGACCCGAACTCAATAGCTGCCGCATCCTCTCCATGGGTCGCGATGACGCCCTTGGCATGCAGGGGGAGCAGCCTCGAAGCGACTGAGGATATAGGGGATTTCCTGACCACCCCTCGATACGCTCTGATTGCTTCAACCAACCTGTCAGCATCTATCATGTCCACGATACCGCCATCTATCGGTTACTTCGATTCAGAGTTTGGTCTGGACGGTCTCCTTCATGTGCGATCGTATGTTGAACCGTTCAGCCACGATCTCCGCCAGAACCCTCATGAACTCCTCGTCGAGATCTGCTTCCACAATCGTCGGTATGTCGCTGTTAGGAACCTTGTATCCCATGCGAGTCAGAACAACCTTCGCGTCGGTCCTTTCCTCGGGGGTTGCCTTTCTTCCCTCAACAACGCCGTCTAGATTGCATCTGCGGACCTCCATGTCGAACGCAGCTCGTCTGAAGAGTCTTTGGAGGCAATAGGCAGCCAACGTGGCTCGCTCAGTGGCCGTTCCGGCGTTCATGGAGGCAGCTTCACCTATGAGTTCGTAGATGTTCTTCTCCCTGGATGAGGATATCGAGAATACTTTCGCCGGCTTGATATCCCTCGCCTTGAGTATGTTCATATCCGCGAGGGCTTTCAGATATCCAGTCAGCTCAAGCCTATGGAGCTTTATGCCCTTTGTGCCGAGCTCCCGACAGATGCCGCTTATCGATGCGGGGTCCTTCTTCAGTATCTCGAGGACCAGCTCCTTCATGTCCTTCTCCGGCGAGAACATAGTACCGGACTTGGTAACAGATTCGATAATAAATATTTATGCGTGGCCAGGCAGTTGATTCTCTCGGTTAATCCACAAAGGATTGGCGCTCGGCAGACTCGATTCCTGGAAAGCTCGAACGATTTCAAGCATCGTGGAATCGGCGATCTCTAAGCAACCGTGCTTTCTGGTGGAAAAGTCCAGGAGTGTCCTCTCGCTATTTTCCTGAATGCGCGGATGAGATGCTTAGATTCATGTTCTCACCTAGCAAAAGGTCATAGGTTCTAGAGAGCATCCAGGTCAAGGAGCAGTGTGAATGAGTATGAGACGTCCTGTTTGCCAGGGTGGGACTTCTGAAGGAAAGAAACACTGTGCTGAATGCGGTGCTGAGCTACCTCAACTAGATCAGATACCAGAGGAGCACAGCGTCTCCGCATCCGGATTGCCAAAGACTCATGCCAAGCGGCGTAGATGGATGATACTGGTTCACGCAATTGCTGTCCCGGCAATATTGATGGGCTCCATCCTGGGCGTCTTTTACAGCCCTGACCTTTCCTGGGATGCCTCGATAAGAGACCACGACGGAGATGGATACGCTGACAGTGGCGACGAATTCCCATACGATTCGACAGAGTGGACGGACACTGATGAGGATGGATACGGAGACAATGGAGACGCTTTCCCTGACGACCCGACCGAGTGGGCTGATGCGGACAGCAACGGCATCGGAGACAACGTTGACGTTCTACTGAGCGATCCGCTTATTTGGGGGAAATTCCTCACTTTCGATGTGGATAATATTCTGCTTGACTTCGGAGCGACCTGCACTTACTCTCTGATCGAGGTTCCCTGGAGCGAAGTGAAGGTTTACCTCACCGATGGAATTGACCTCGTGTGCTGGGACGATATTGATGCAGATGGATTCGACGACTATACACTCACACAGAATGCTGGCACATTGAGATTGGGCTTAATCGCATGCAATGTCACACTCCTTGTGAAGGAAATGCAGCGTAACGAATCTCTCGGCGTTGGAGATTACTTCATGTTCAAGTTCGAAGAGCCGCCGCCTGATGCCATGTCCTGTCTTGCCTACATCACACACAATTCAACGGGAGTCACTCTTGGACAGTTTTCATTACCCGTAACCATGTAGCGCATGAGTCAAATCGTCGGGCTGTCAGACGAGTGAAAAGAGGTTGTGCGCTGTCTTCCGGTCGCCTCCCTAAGTCGCACAAGACGGGCGTCATGCATCTAGATCAACAGAGCTAGTCTATAATGTGAGCCCAAATCCTTTCGGTCCGTCATTTCTGAGAAGAGCATTCAGGTCGGAGCTCCGGGGAAAGAACTATGAATGCAAGAAGGCATCCAATCGGTCATATGGTTGTGTGCGCCAAGTGTGGAAAAGAGTTCAGATCGAGGCAGGAGACTTCGATCATTGGCGGACTTACAGATGAGATACGCCACACAGTGGGGATTATCCCTCGCATCCTTGCAGCTTTGTTCATAATTGGAGGCGTGATCGGACTGAGTAGGCTTGTTGCCACCGCGCTCGCAGATCACGACTTCTCGCTTTCTACGCAGGTCTTCTCAGTCATGCTGGTCGTAATCATTGCCCTCATGCTCGTTCTGTTCAGAAACTGGCGACAAGCACGAATGTATTCACGTTTTTGTACGGATTGCGCCTTTGAAATGCTGAAGCATTAGTCCTCGTTGCGAAGAGAACCATAGGGAAGGTATGAGAGTTGTCCCGTCATAGTCACCTCACCGTTGGTTGAAATCAGAAAGAGGGTGCCTTGGGTGGTCAGGATGCATGGTCCAAGGACAACACTGCACAGAAGGGGTTCATCGGCACTAGAAAAGAACACAACGTGTAGACCCTTGCGTGAGAAAGAAGGAGGGCTCGTACAGAGTGGCTAGTTCATTTTGACTAGATCTGTAGTGGAAAAAAATGTCTGGTTTTCCCAGTGTTTAATCAAGTGATGAAGCCCATTCTCAATTAAGCAAGGCGGGTCCGATCAATTGCCACATGATGAGGAATAGCACGGATAGCGCGAACATCAGCGTGAGCGTGCCGACAGCCTTCTCCCTCTGCTCGGTCGAAAGGCCTTTCCTGATCTTGCTGAGCATATAATCAGCTGAATCACGGAACAGATAGCCCCCGTCCAGAGGTACTGCAGGCAGGACGTTGGTCAAACCTAGCATCAGATTCAGCCAGAATATCCAGTACAATGAATTGGTGAGGATCCAGAATGCCCCGGCAGGCATCCACGCGAACGCACCGCTTGGTTCGTAGAGGTCGGTGACCGGTGATCGCAACGGGGCCAGGTCAAGGAATGGCAGCGCTATCAGTCTGAGCCAAGACCTGGAGAAATCATCCAGGTTCCTGTCACCATCGAACGGGTCGGCAAGGATAGCCGCATAGTAATCGGCATCCTCGACGTCGAGTCCCATATTCAAGAAGCCAGCCCCGAGATACCCCTCACCAGAGAAGGTATCCTCGTTATCAGATGGATAGAACTCCTCGTAAAAATCGTACTTATCTGAAAGGGTGAGGGACGTTATGGTCGAATCGACCTGGAAGGATTCGTTCGCATCATCGTAGTACATGATGGAGACGTTCACTGTCTGACCAGCGCTTGTCATCGACATCGCTTGCCTCAGATCGTTCAGATTCCGGAGTTCACTACCGTTCAATGAGAGGATGACCATCCCTGCATGCAGACCGCCGATATTGGCAGAATAATCCTTCACAGTGTAAGAAACGACCAAACCGTACACGACATCGGAAGCGGTCAGATGTTCTCCGGAGAATGTGTACTCGACATCCACCAGCGATCCAGGCTCAATGGAAGAGATAACGTCTAGGTCTTCCGCAGAGGTCAGTTCTACGCCGCCCACGGAGGTCACGACACTCGAAGTGGTCACGCCTGCGAAATTTATGGGGGAACCTTCCACCACGCCCATGGCCAGAGCGCCGTCCTCCACAGGGTCCACTGATGCCATCATGACGCCCGAGAATAGGGAAAGTACAACGATGGCGACGATCATGTTCGTCGCCGGGCCCGCGGCGAAGACCCTTGCCCGGTTCTTCCGCGTTGTCGACTGCAGCTCAGTCTCGTCCGGTTCCACGAAAGCGCCCACCGGGAAGACGAAGAAGAGCACCCCGAGAGAAACCAGCTTCAGGTTGCCGAGGCGAGTCATGATGCCGTGTGCCATCTCGTGCACCACTATGGCCACGACGAGTCCGAGTATCCCATATCCCAGTGGGATAACCGGGTTTATGCCAGGTATTCCAAGTATCAGTTCAGGAGAAGGCGCCTGCTCGACCTGGTCTACAATCGTAGCTTCCCACAGCAGGAGCACCATGATGGTGACCATGGAGCCTGCACATATCCAGAAGGACAACTTGCCATAGAATGTCCAGAGTCGCTTCCACTGAGATATTCGATCGATGAGGTCCCTGCCTTTCTGGGTCTTAATCATGATCATGGGACCCATGAGGTTCATGCGGTGTCGTTCGAGCCACTTGGTCCTATTGAGTATGTAGATGAAGATGATCCAGGCGATGAACACGATAAGTGCGATCAAGTACCCATTCATTTCAGGTGACCAACTGTCTGCGCATCAGGATACTGATATTAATTGGTTTCATTCTTTTTCGTTGTGATCGTCGGGTGAACCAGGCACTTCGGGGCGATGTCGGGCCCATTCCTCATCTGACAACTCATCGTATACATCAGTCGAATGATCCACATCGACCTTGACGGCCTCGTCCATCTGCGCCAGCCGGATTATCTGATCCTTCTTCAGGATCCAGAAATGTATCCGCCAAAGCTTGCCCTTCTTGAGCAAGACCTCTTCCTGGGTCGTCGTGAGCAGCCCCGCTTCCTCGAGCATGTAGAAGACATCCCTGTCCTCAGAAGTCAGCCTGTTGTCTATGACTTCGTCTGTGTATCCAAAGAAACTCATCAGGTATTCCGCTAGCTTCTCAATCTCCTCACCGGACATCCCCTTCTTGCCGATGGTCCTCTTCAGAGCTAGCTCGACCTGTTGCATCGTGACAACAGTCATCCCAGTCCCGGATATGAAACTCAGTACACTGCTATAAGACTGTCGAAGAGGGTTGGTTGCGGCCCCTATGCCCGAGACCTGTGATAAACGACCATGAGATCAGGCCCGGATACGCCCTCGATGATCCGCTCGGCCCATTGCAGCTTCCTTCGCTTGACCGCTAGTATCTTCCCCGGCTTTGACGAAGGGTTTTCGAAGTCGAATCCTATCAGATGCGCTTTCCTTGCCCCCAGTTCTGAGGCGATACATACCGCCCGGTCTCCGTCCGTGAAGCCTCCGAAATTGTACAGGCCCGTGACCGGTTCGCACTGACATGTTCCTACGACTGGACCCGTGAACAGAGGCACCTGCGCCTTCAGCAACGGGATGTTGTCACCGTGGGCATGTACGAACACCGTGGCCCCCTCCGCGTTCGCTGACACCTGGTCCCCGACCGTGCCATCCAGGTCAGTGACTATCAGCTTCGGTTTGATCCCAGAATCCAATAGATTCGTGGTCGTGCCATCTGCTGCGATCACGAAAGCCTGTGAAGGGAGGGTCGATAATTCATCTGAGAGACTCTGCCCGCCACCACAGATATAGACCTCCTCCGGAAATCCTCTCATGAGGAAGTCCAGGACTCTGATGCGATCCGTAGCTCGCGGCATCAGCAGCTCTGCGAGAATAAGGGCAGACACGATATCCTCCTCCTCGGAGAATCCGAACTCGGAGCAGATCTGCCGGTAGATAGGCATCCAATCCGCCAGCCTCAAGAGGTCACGCTCCGGTCGCCTGACGCGCCTTGTTCGCCTCGCTCCTCAGAGACGCGTTCAACACTGAGCTGAATATGGCGATGAGAATACCGGTTATCATCTCTGCGATTATCACAGTGAGATCGTAGTCTCCATACCCGATGAAATAAGAGAGGGCATCTGCGGAACCCTGCACGATGAACCCGGTAGCGAGCACGGAGACCATCATGACGATGAACGACCAACGGATCTTCCCCGTCTGCATGAATGTCGTGACGGACTTGCCCGATTCAAAGGCGAATACACCGAACACGATGAACCATACGGCGCCAGATACGAATATCAGTATTGAGATAGCGAGGCTCCGCTCATGGACCAAGAGTGACTCACGATATACCGTGGTCATATCGAACCCTATCAGGAGGCCAACCACTCCGAGGACCAGGCCTATTATCGCGAACGGGATCGCCAGGCTTCCCTGTCTGATGGACCTCTTCGTCCGAACGATGCGCTCGCGCAGGGCATCCGCCCATCTGTAGGACCAGCCCAGCAGGTACAGTCCGAGGACAATGCCGATGACCCCGAAGGCCATCTGAGAGATCAGCCCGATATCTTCGTAATTCTGCTCGACGAATTCCACGATCTTGACTATAAGCGATAGCATGCCCCAGATGATGAGAACGAGTGAGAGTGGGACTACCCATTTCCGTCTCATCTTCTCATCCTGAAGGGTCTTGACAATCAGGTAGTATGTGCCTTCAATGCTCTTGCTCTGTTTGACATAAACGCGCCTTACGGAATCGATCTTTATCCGCGAGGAGATCACGGGGTATATCGCCTCGTCCTCGACGCCGTCGCTGACGAGAATCGCGCGGTCGGGCTTCACGACCGCCAAGACATTCTCCAACTGAGTAGCGAGTATGAGGTCGGATTGGAAGCCGACGTGCGAATCGCCCGAGATAGTAGCTATCTCCGCGTCCATCCCTCGCTTCACGAGGTCGTCGTAGAGTTGCAGGCCGGACAGGATGGTGTTAGTGTCCACCTCCTCAGGGTCAGCAAGTCCAAGCGCCAGTGCGGATTCGAGGTTCTCCTCTCTACCGATGACAGGCCCGTTCACACCCGCCTTTGAGCCTAGGTCGTCATCCCTGTCGACGCACAGAACGAGAATCTTCATCAGACTCACCTAATGGCTCGCAGGGTTATTTTACCCTGCGCCTCGGAGATACTGGCTCTAACAATCAGGGGTTCGGTTAAAAATGCTTATATAATAACCACAGAATTATCTATTCGATGGCCAAAAAAATAGACCGCGCCGAACCAAAGAAAGAATGCCCTAGTTGTGGTCTCGGCGTTTCACTCGAGGCCAACATATGTGAATTCTGTGGCTGGGACTTTGAAGAGGAGGACGAGTGGATACTCCAGATCGAAAAGCTCGAGAGAGAGCTTATGCTCGAGAAACAGAAGTTCGAGCCTGGATCTGTCAATCACATGATAGAATCTACACTTAGCAACCCAGTACTCGATAGGACCGAAACGCAGTCCATTGACGAGCAGCCAGCAACTGCTGGTGACCTCTTGGCTGGTGGCAGGGCCGCAATGAACCAGCCCGCGAAACAGGTCAGGGAACCAGCACCCGCACATAGAGCACCTCCAAAGGCGGAGATGCCGAAGTATGAATCCAAATCTGTCGCGACACCTGCTCCAGCGACTAGAAAGGTTCGGAGTGTCAGGACGCAATCATCGCCAGCACCGGTCATCGAGCCCGAACCCACGATCGAGGAAGAGCCGATCCCTGCATTCGTGCCGGAGACCTCCGCACCCGCTCAAAGGTCTGTCAGGAAGGTACGGCAGGTGGCCGCACCAAAGCCTGGGCCAAGCCCTGTAACGCCATCCGAACCTCCGAAGAAGACTCGCGCAATCAGGCGTGTCAAGGGTTGATAGGGCGGGATCGTGGATCGCAGCCACCGCTCTTGTTAAGTACGAATTGGATGATTACTTCAATTCCCGGGGAGAGTAGATAATTGCGCATTCGTTGGCATGGCCATGCGTGCTTTGAAGTCGGAGGAAGCGTCGATGTTGTCACGGATCCTCACGATGGGAAATCGATAGGCATACGTGCGCCCGACGTCAAGGCAGACCTGGTGCTGATCTCCCACGGCCATTTCGATCATAACTGTCCCAAAGCTGTTGAGAAAGGAGATACGAAGGTCATATCAGATCCCATAATGACCGTCGAGCAAGGGGTCAGAGTGGAAGGCATAGAAGCCGCCCATGATGAAGCTGGGGGGAAGAAGAGAGGAAAGGTGACCATCTTCAAGTTCGAGCTCGACGGCATGTCATTCTGCCATTTGGGGGACCTCGGCCACGAACTCGACGATTCGATGGCGGAGCAGCTCTCACCGGTTGATTTCCTATTCGTCCCTGTGGGGGATGTGTTCACGATAGGTCCTGAAGCAGCCGCGAGAACCATTAAGAGACTCGCACCTAAGGTGGCAGTGCCCATGCATTACCGCACGTCTGGCCTTTCCCTGTCGATCAAGCCAGTACAGAATTTCCTCGACCTCTGTGACAAGAACCAAGTCGTCAGAGTCGGCAACGAAGTCGACTTCTCGGCGGAAGATCTACCAGAGGAAGGCACGGAGATCTGGCTGTTCTCGCTATAGACATCTGGATCAGTATAACCCTAGGCCATCCTCTAATTTGCCCAGCTCTATGGGGGTGCTCTTGCCACCGACATATGCGCCTTTGCTGTTCGCAACAGCGCATGCACCGATGTATGGCGTCCCGTAGTTCAATGTCGCGAGCGCGGCAGGCACCTTGAAGAACGCGGATATCTCCTTCAGCTCATCTTGTGACGTCCTCGGGTGGCATACGACTCCCTTCGATGTCACGATCGCCACTGAGCCTACAGTGTCTATGCCGGCGATGGTCCTACGCAGGACCTCCACTCCCAGGGCATCTTCGATGGTCTTCACGCACGACCTGGACGCATTGAGGTTCACATAGGCCCCGTGATCGTTGGCCAATATGTTGTTCCCGGCAGCGTTCAGCTTCTCCTCCATCATGCCGACCCTGAGGTCCTTCGGCAACTTCTTCAATTCGGATTTATCTGCGAAGTTCGTCACGACTATGCCGTTAGAATTCATAGAAGCAAGCGAACCGATCAATACGGAGCCGGCGAGATACGTGCAGAGGGTGTCTACGCCTAGGGCCTCCTGCACATCCTTCTTGACCCAAGAATCGGCTGCCTCGGGCATTATCGCGAGTCTCTCACTAGCAGCGCAAAAGACACCCACATAGGGACTACCGATCATCATGCCGATCTTGAGCATCGATTCTTCTCCGAAAATCCTCACTCGTCAGGAAGGGACACTTCTATCAGACCATCTTCGAACCGGATGGCCTTCACGCGCACCTTGCTGGGAGGATTCTCGATACCCTTCGACCACAGGAACTCATTCAGACGGTAATCGATCCATACATCCTTCTTCGGGGCATCCTCCTCATCAGAGGGGGTCCTGTCGGCGAGATGCCTGCGGACATATTCCTTGATCTCCTTGATTGCTCTGGGCGCGCGCTTCGTCTTTGGCACATTCCTCGTCATCGGCAACGGAATGGTGAAAACTCTCTCTAACTCTTCGACCATGGTAAGCCCTCACACCTTCAACTTGGTCCTTCTCCAGTGTCTTCTCTTCGGATGTCTGAGGAAGGCTCTGTTCGTCCTCATCATAACCCAGGCAGGAACCCTCCTGTTACTCTTGATGGCCTTCATCAGCCTGAGTTTTCTGGCAGTCGGTTTGTGCTTGGACATCGGGTCATCTCCTCTCGATCTTGATCTCTCTTTTCGTAGGCATTATCTTCCGCAGCAATTGCCTCAGGGTGTAGTCGTCTATCTTCTGGTTCACCCTTCCCGATTGGACGAGCGTTATCAGCTGGTTCTCGACGGACTCGACCAGATCGGGTCGGGTCATGCGCAAGTTGGCGAGCCTTTCCCTCGCTTCAGGAGTCAGTATCTGCCGCATGACCATGGCCTTCTGGGCGTCCATCTGCTTCGCCTGCTCCTGCGCCATGGTCTCTTGCTGCGCCCTCAACTGGAGCTCCTGTATCTTGCGCTGCCTCAGAGCCGCTAGCTCATCTTCTTCTGGCATATCGCTCACTTAAAGGTATTTTGTGAGTTCGGGGTTCTTGGCCGCAAGTTCCTTCAGGACCACGGTGGACACGCTGTCCACGAGTTTCTGGCCCTTCGGGGCGATCTTCCTGCCTCCGTCCCGCTCCTTCTGTATCAGTTGGCTTTTCTCTAGCAATTGAATCGTCGAACGTGATATCGAGCGCGAGCCCCTGACCGCCTTGTCCGGTTTGGCGCCGCGGTCCGCGTAACCGCCATAGCAGGCGGCGAGTCTCGTCGAACCCATTGGACCGTCGATGTATATCTTCCTCAAAACGGCAGCGGACCTGATATACCACCAGTCTTCCTGCATAGGGCTCTTTTCCCTGTGTCGTCCGGTCTTGACATATGCAGCCCATTCTGGGGGTTTAATCGTCTCGATCTTCTTCAGCTCTTCCGCAAGCCTTGGAATGAGCTTATCTGCGGGCACATCAAACGCCGTAGCCATTGGATTACCTCAAACGAGTGTGACTTACATACTGAAAGCATGTGCCACATGGGTGGCAAAACGCGGATAAGTTGGTGCCCATATTTAAATGCTTGCTGCCTATCGATATCGCCAGCTTATGGACCGTATTCATTTGGTGACGTATGCCCGACCAGGGGAAAAGGCTTTTGAGAGTAGTCGATGCTTGTGGCAACCGTGAGAACTGTAGTCGGCATCACTGGAGCATCGGGAACGGCCTACGGCATAAGGCTCCTGAAAGCACTACCCAGCGATAAGACGGTCATCCTGTCCGAGGACGGCATGCATGTCGCTCGGATCGAGATGAACCTCGAGAGGAATGAGATAGAATCTCTAGCGGATCATCATTATGATAACGCTGACCTGGCAGCCCCAGTTGCGTCAGGCTCGAGCAGGTTCGACAGCGTCATAATAGCCCCTTGCAGCGTTTCGACGATGTCGAAGATCGCCTGCGGAATATCCGATACGTTGATAACGAGAGTGGCATCGATTGCTTTGAAGGAGAGGCGGAAACTCGTTCTGCTCGTCCGCGAAACCCCGCTGTCGACAATACATCTGGAGAATATGCATAAGCTCTCGCTCTCGGGTGCAGTCATCATGCCGGCAAGTCCCGCGTTCTATCCGAATCCAGACACCGTCGATGACATGGTCGACTTCCTCGTCGGGAGGATCCTCGATATCCTGGAAATAGAGAATTCATTATACAAGCGCTGGGATGGAGAGCAGGTCCTTCACAGGTAATCATGTACCTCGTCGAACTCGTCGCTGATGAGCTTGTACTCATCCTCGGACATACTCTCCTTGTTCACAGGTACGATGACCGACGCGCCGTGAATTGCAGATAGGTCGTTCATCCGCTTTATGAATGCAAGCGCAGCTTCGAACCCGTTTGCCGATAATATGACCTCAAGGCCCTCGAGCAGTAGCCCCGAGCGCTTCGTCGTCATCAGGAAAGTGGATACGGTCTCCATCGCGTCTCCGTCCAGGTCGTGGATGTTCACGCTGTCTATGTCGGTGGTGCTGTCGCACATGCATTTGACATCGAAATCGTCACCGAGGTCGTATTGTTCACGCACCTTCCCCGGGAATTCGTTCGTCATGACCAGTGCTGGCCGGCCTGAAAGTCCCATGGCGCGTATCATATTGTACCCTCTCCGTGAATCAACATCGACGATGAGGTAGTTCCTCCCGCCCTTCACCTCTTCTTGGAATGCGCCGCATCTTGTGCATTGTAGCGTGTACGGATCCTCTTCGCCGGTTGACAGGAAGGTCTCCTCACACACCTTGCACTGGATCGAACGCGTGTGCTCCGGGAACAGCACTTCACCACATTGCGGGCACGCCTGGGCCTTCTCCGCACATCCCATGTGCATCTGATGCCCGCATATGCATTCGTAGAGCTCCTTCTCCGCATCGATAGGGCGCATGCACATCTGGCATCTCAGCGTGTAGGAATCCCCATCCTGCTTCACGACCGCCTGCTTCACTGGAATGACGAGATCATCCGGTATCTGGAACGACGCACGGTCATAGAGCGTCTTGGAGAATACGTAGCTCGCAAAGATGAAGCCGGGCACCAAGAAATACAGATACGAGCCGTAGATCATAGTGCCCTTGCTTACGAATGAGAATAGGAACGGGAGCACGTAGAACACGCAAAGGACAGCGACCAGCGTCCATGTGAACCATCTGATGGCTGGGAGTGGTTTTGCTGAACCTCTGAAACGCTTCGGATGCTGCATCAGATACTTGTTGAACCTCTTCGCGGGCACCCTCAATATTAGTACGCATCCGAATAGGAGCACTATGAAGGATAACTGGCTGTTGTCATAGATGGTGAATGGCTCGTATGTCGTGGTCTCTTCCATGACCGTACCGTTTGCAGAAACCTCTCCCTCAAAGGTGTACCAGAGGATAGTGCCAATCGGCGTCCTTACCTCGCTGATCTTGCCTGAAACCAGATCCGGGGATGTGAAGCTGCTCATCCCGAACATCATCACCCGGTCTTTCACCATCAACGTGCCGTTGAAAGTGAAACCGGTTACAGCGGTGAGTGCGCCGACGAAGGTCTCCAATGGAACCTCCGACGGCCTCATGAGCTTCATGACGCTCTCCCCGACGCAGTTGAATTCTATGTCGATGGATATCGCAGCTACAGAGGTCCATCTCGTATCAAGTATGCCCGTGGTCGCCTGCCTCAACTCATTATCGGTCAAGTTCGCGAAGTCGGTGGGGCTACCGATCGTCATGCCCCAGTGCTGTCTGCCTACCAGAGCATCTGTGAATGCCACAAGAAACGCTCTGGCCTCAGACACCTCGAGATACTGGTTCATGTTCGTATCGAAATCGTTGTAATCGTTTGTGAATATTGATTGGCGCAACTCAATCGCGGGGTCTCCTTCGAATGTCAGCTGCACCGCGCCATTCCCTTTCATTGTGTCCAGGACGGTGAACGACATCCTCGATTCGATCATCATCACATCCCCACCTTGGGCGGATGTTCCCATGGGAACTGATATGATGAGTGCCGTGCACAAGAAAAGAGCTAACATTGCTGTCCTGAAACGCATCATGAGGACCAGTATGGCAGTATCTGGTCAGATTGCTCTTAATGCTTTCGCATCTCGTTATCACGCGTAACAAGTAGAAGTCCTTGCACAATCGATGGAGGTCCCATCGATCTGCAGCAATACACTGCCCGGGCGATGCACTATGCGGCTATTCCGCATACACTGCGGGACGGCCAGGCTTCGCGAACCTGCTCCGACCCTTCGGGTCCACCAGGTCTGGATCGTCAACCGAACGGACTTCGACCGGACATCCGAACTGCTCGCCAAGGAAACCGCTCGCCGCTTTGAGAACCTCGAGCTCATCGAATTCTGCAGATAGCATGATGCGGTCATGTTCGGCCGCCCTCGAAACCTCCTGGGCGACATTCTTTGCGAAAGCAGGTATGGCCTTCCTCGTCTCTGGAGTCTTTGCGTCGGCCATGGCAATCTTGATCAGCGAGGACACATCCACCTTGCCTTTTGGATGCTTGAGCGCAGCCGATAGCATCTCGATCTTCCATGACGGAGCGACCATTATGGAGATCCTCGCCGGGGTCATGCTTGTCACCTTCAGTATCTCAGAGACATCCTGTATGAGATTCTGGATGAGCTTCTCCTTGGCCTCCTCCGAGATCACCTCATCGCTCCTGCTCCCATCTGGAAGTTGGTGCAGAGACACGAACGGTTTCTCGCCCATGTGTTCCCATAATTCCTCGGACAGATGGGGCGTGATCGGCGCCATGAGGGGAATCCAGACCCTCAGCGCATCCATCAGGACGCTCCTGCTCTTTCCGCCTCTTCTGAGGTACCATTTGATGTCCTGGGAGATCTCGAAATACACTTCATTCGAGTACGATCTGACATCGTAATCCGCCATATACTCGTGGAGTCTGGCCAGGCGCATGTTCAACCTCGCCGAGAGCCATGAGTCCATGCCAGTGTTCTCTTCGGTCCCGATCCTCAGAAGATCGTCCACAAGGATCCATATCTTCTCCAGCCGGTCGCAGTAGCTCTCGACCTTCTCATCATCCCAGGCAACGTCGACGAACAGGGAGGCTATGTGCGCATAGAAGAGTCGCATCGCATCGACCCCGAACTTCTCTGCAGCATCGGGGATCGGCTGCGCGCCGCCCTTCGATTTGGATATCTTGCCGCCTGTGGATGTGATATACCAGTTGACCATGATACCGCCTGGGCGGTGCTCTGGCCTCAAGATCGCCACATGGTTCATCAAGAAGACAGGGAAGTGAACGGTCATGTGCTCCTTGCCGCCGAGGTTGATGTCGAGAGGATACCAGTATTCGAACTCGGCCCTCATCATGTCGATGGTTTCCTTCGACACGCCAGACTCCGCCTCGACGACCGACACATCCCCTTCACCGAGAATCACATAATCGAAGAACGCCTCAGTCATGCCTTCGGGTTTTATTGTGCCTTCGTTGGCATACCTTGATAATACGTAGTAGACAGGATACAATGTGCTGTCGGCGATCGCCTCGATTATCCATCTCAGATCGAACGGGAATCTCGTACCGAGCCAATTACCGAGGCGGACACATGCCCTCTCCCTGTACCATTCTAAGACGTTCTGCACGTTGTCAAAGTACTCCTTAGGCAGTATCTTCATCGTTCTTGCGTGCTCCTTCGACCGCTCCTTCAGACCCGGATTCGCATAATCGATGAACCATTGATCAGGGATCTTCCGCACGAGTACCTTCTCACCACACCGGCAAATGACTTCCTCGGACAAGTCACGCATCATGGCGGCCTGGTTACCGGAGAGCATCTGTTCCCTGATCGCGTCCTTAGCGGCCTCGACAGGCTTTCCAGAGAACTCCCCGCAGGAAGAGTTCATGACACCTCTGTGGAAGCCGGCCTTGTATACCTCCTTGGTCGCATCCTCCAGTTTAGGGTCGGCCAGCGTGGATATCCCCATCTTCTCGCATATCTCCACCGCGGGCATTGGACCCCAGCCTGGCGTATCTATGATCGCGATCGGCATCGCGTCCTCGATCATCTCATCCGTGAGATCATATCGCGCCTTCAGGTCCGAGTCGCGCTTGAGCTCCACCAACCCGATCCAATCGACTGGAGCGTCCGATGGGACGCTCATGACAAGCCCGGTGCCGACGTTCGGGTCGCAAAGACTCGATGGGAACACAGGGATCATCTTGCCCGTGAATGGCGCCTTGCACCTCTTCCCCATCAACGCGCTGCCGTCGGCAGAACCCAGCACCTTGACCGAATCCATCTGCAGTGCCAGTTTTTCGACTGCAGGCCTGCTGACCACCCAGGTCTCGCCGTCCACCTCCACGTCGACGTATTCCACATCAGGGTTCACCCAGAAGTTTGTGAGACCGAACACAGTCTCAGGCCTCAGGGTCGCTGCGACCAGATTCCTACCGTCACCTAGATCGAACTTCAATAGAGTGTATTCCAGCACCTCTGCGGTCCCGCCCTTCTGAATATCAGTCTCGGATGCATCGATCGCAACAGGTCCATGCTCAAGACAGGCAGGTGCGAAATATGGTTTCTGAATGAGAAGCCCATGGGCCTTCAGCTTGCGCATCTGCCATTCTATGAACTTGGAGTAATCTGGATATGTCGTGCATGTGAACCTGCGCCAGTCGGACATGAAACCGAACCGCTTCCAATAATCGTTCACGTAGACTTCGTTAAAGAACCTGACGACACCATCCGCGCTCGCCAGAGACTCGATTGTCTCTGATGTGCATCCGTTGTCCTCAAGTATACCGATGGTGGCGGGGTCCCTTCGCTCCACCCTGCGAGCGAAACTGATCGCGCCGTTGCCAGTCGAGTGCGTTCCCACGGGGAACAGGACATTGTGTCCGGTCATCATCTTGTACCTGACGATGGCATCGGTGATCGTATATCCCCTCATGTGCCCGACATGGAGATATCCTGTGACTCCAGGGTAGGCAAATATCATGAAGAATTTCTTCTTTCCAGGCGCGGCATTCGACTCGTTTACCCTGGCATTGTACCAGGCGGTCCTCCATTTGGCTTCCATCGCCGAGAAATCGAGTGTCATCTTGGTCAGCCAGCGGTATGACGGAATGGTTGATACCAATAAAAGGTTTCTTGAGAAGTTGATGTCTTCAGGCTTCGCGCCTCTTGCCGTGCAAGAAGATCGCTGCCGGACCCGCAGTCGCCGACACCACGCCCACGAGACTGAGCACTAGACCGATGAACAACGGCAGTGAGGACGAGCTGAAGACTTGAGGGGATTCGTATGTCGGTCCCTCACCCTCCGCACTGACCGATTCGAGCGAGGATAGAGAGTATACTGTGATAACGAAACCCATGACGAACAACGCTATGCCAACCACCACTACGATGGGCGTTCCCTTCTGCTTGAAATGGCGCTTGCGGTTGCTATCATCATTCGATGCCATTTAGTAGATTCCCCTCTCGGCTAAAAGATGCATACGGCATGCTGTTGATAAAGCTTCCCCGTGTCTCCGAACATATTGGTGCAATCATTGACCCGTATGACTGGCTGCTCGTTCGCAAGGCATTATTATGACAGGCCAGGGAGACCGGTATGACATTATCAGACGAAATGTGACATTTTGGATACCTATATATATGATTGTATGACATATGTTACTTCTGCGTCAGCAAATCGGGATGGGATGCACACATGAACGACCCGTTGGAAAACGAACGAATAACTCTTCGCCTTGACTCGGAGGATCTCCGACTCATAGACGAGTTCATAACGAACAGCAAGGAGTTCTCCAACAGGTCGCAACTAGCACGCGCTGCGATACGCGCGTATGTGGATGCAAAACTAGGGTGTGCAGAGGGAGCGAGCAGCAAGCCGAACGAGGTGGTCGTGGAGCTACCACCTCTAGTGATGGATACCGTGGTACACCTCGTCACTGAGGGCGTCTACAACTCGGTGTCTGAGGCGCTCAGCGATTGCGCCCGACACCATTTCCTCCACGCGGAGCACGTGGAGACCATAAAGAGGGACGTTACACAGCAGAGGAGCGCGGTTAAGGTCGTTCCCCGAGCGTAGGCACCGTTTGTGGGCGCCTTGGCATGGTTGGGGGATTCTCTCAGTTGAGAGGGTCCTCTCTCGAGTGTCAACGGTGAACGGAGGCCAGAAAAGGATGACGGCGGAAGAAGGGAGCAGGACGGAAGAGATAATCAATTCATTGGGAGTGAGTCTGGGCGAACCGACGATCGCAGTTGTTGGCTGCGGAGGAGCGGGCTCGAACATCGTGCACGGGATGTACTGGAAGCACAATAGAGTCGAGACCGTTGCCATCAACACAGATGAGGAGCATCTGAGGAAGACAGATGCTCACCGGAAGGTGTTGATTGGCAAGGATGTGTCCTTCGGCAAGGATGCAGGCGGCTACCCAGAGATCGGTGAACACTGCGCGGAGAAGGCTCGCGAGGTCATCAGAGAGGCGATAAGGGGCTACGATATCGTGTTCGTCGTCGCAGGCATGGGCGGTGGAACTGGTACGGGCGTGGCACCCATTGTAGCCAATGTCGCCAAGGAGATGAACGCGATCTCATTCGCTGTGCCGATACTTCCATTCGAGGTCGAGGGCACCCAACGCAGGAAGACTGCGATGGACGGGCTCGACAAGCTCAGGAACAATGCGAATTTCACGGTCGTGCTTGACAACAACAAGTTGCTCGGTCTGGGAGATTCTTTGCCGGTCTCTGAGGCAATGGGAGTCATCGACAGGAGCGTCATGAAGATCGTGGATTCCGTTTCGCAGCAGACCAGCTCGTATGTGAGCTCGCTCATGGAAGAGATATCCGGATTCACAGATGCATCGGAAGAGATTCCGCAGACCATGCCGTCGGCGATGGAAAGACCGATGCTGCATGCGGATCTGAACCCGATGTTCAACAGTTTCGGGCCTGGCTTCTTCTGAGAAGCACAGGAACGGACAGTCGGAGGGACCGCCCATGAGACACATCCTCAAGGGTTCCGGAAATTGGCTTCAGACGATCGACGAGTCAGAATGGAACAAGGTCAGGAAGGACTATCTCGAAGATGAGGTCAGAAGACTATGCGAACCGATATTCTTCGATCCAGATTCAGTGCCCGAGAATGATGAGAAGTCGATCGGTTCGGTGTTCGTACCTGCACGGTGTGGCACCGGAAAGCATCTGAACGGAACCATGGGCAATGTGATGATGAAAAAGGTGTCTCATGATGATACGCAGAGCTTTGATGTCCATGTGAAGGTCTGGACCGCGTCCGGCCGCGAACCTCCAAGATTGGCAGATGTGCACACATGGAGATTCGATTCGTTACAGGAAGCGGAGCGATTCATCTCGCCGCCGTCAAGGAATGGCTTCGCTTGGGCATGACGATCGGACAAGAAACCCTTTCCACTAGTGTTTTCAGGTATCTTATGACGACAAATGGTTTCTAGTGGCAAGTCGCTAACCGTGTCGATGAAAGCTGGCTTCATCATCAATCCAATCGCCGGCATGGGAGGACCGGTCGGCCTGAAGGGCACTGACGGAGCCGCTGCGGTTGCAGAGGCCATAGATAGAGGAGCAGTCAGGACGGCTGAGCAGAGGGCTATCGATTCATTGCGTGGGATCAAATCTGCACAGCTTCCAATAGAGTTCGTAACCTGTTCTGGAACCATGGGAGAGACCGCCCTTGACGCTGTTGGATTGGAGGCCCTCGTTGTCTGCAGCTCCAAGCCGGAGACGGACTCCGAGGATACCAGGGGTGGCGTGGCAAGGTTCATCGACGAAGGAGCCGAGATAATCATATTCGTCGGAGGAGATGGGACCGCAAGGGATGTTTTATCGGTTGTCGGCTCTAAGCTCCCGATCCTGGGCGTTCCTGCAGGGGTCAAGATGCATTCAGGAGTCTTCTTGAACACGCCCCAGGCCCTATCGCATGTGATGGAATCGTTCCTAACATCCCGATTATCCGAAGAAGCAGATGTGATGGACATAGATGAAGAGGCGTTCAGGGAGGGCAGGGTGATAAGTCGTCTATTCGGAGTGGCGCGCGTACCTGACGATAGCGTGCACCTGCAGACTGGAAAGCAGTCCTTCTCCTCAGGCACCGCGGATGACGAAGCGTTGGAATTGGGACAGTTCATGGTAGATACGATGGAACCAGACATCACATACATAATCGGTCCAGGAGGCACAACCGCCCGCATCGCCGAAGCGATGCAGGCTGACAAGACCTTGCTGGGCGTCGATGTCTACAGGGACGGATACATCGTCTGCCGCGATGCGTCCGAGAGGGATCTGGAAGCAATCATGGCTTCAGGCAGACCGGCCAGGATAATCGTTTCGCCTATCGGCTCTCAAGGATTCCTGTTCGGGAGAGGTAACCAGCAGATATCTCCCGATGTCATCAGGCGCGTTGGATTGGAGAATGTGATAATAATATGCACGCCAACAAAGCTCCGGTCGACGCCCGTGCTGAGGGTCGACTCTGGAGAAACGTCATTGGACGTCCAGCTCAGAGGCAGCGCCAAAGTCGTGGTCGGTTACAAGAGAAGAAGACTTGTGCGAATACTCTGATCAAATTCGGACTCGTTCATGTCCCAGAATCGTCCTTGTCCAGAAGAGCGGCCCACTTGGCGTCCACCGCACTCTGTATCGAGGACACCTCATCTGGAGTCAGATGGGAGAAGCGACCCTGTAGCTTCAGATAGTCGCTCACCGGCAGACCCTTTCCTTTCCGCGTCACATGCACAGTTCCGTTCTCGATCTCATAAAGGGGGAACACATGAGTGTCGACCGCAAGTCTTGCGATCTCGATCGTATACATCGGATTTGCCTTCCAGCCAGGTGGGCATGGCGAGAGCGCGTGTATGAACTTCATCCCCTTGATGGCCTTTGCCTTCTCGACCTTCTTGATGAAATCCTCTGGGTGCGCCACGGACACCGTCGCCGCATACGGCACCCTGTGAGCCTGCATTATAGCCATGATATCCTTCTTCTGTTCTTGTTTGAAGTCATGGTTCTTCCCGACAGGGGTCGTAGTGGTCCATGCCCCCCAGGGAGTGGAGCCGCTCCTCTGGATGCCAGTGTTCATGTACGCTTCGTTGTCGTACATCACATAAATGGCATCGGTCTGTCTCTCAGCTGCTCCGGACAACGATTGTAGACCGATATCGACGGTCCCTCCATCGCCAGCGAATCCGACTACGGTGACATCCTCTATCCCCTTCATATCCAGGGCGGCGCGCAATCCGGATATCGATGCACCAGTGGCTTCGAATGCCGAATACACGAGCGGAACCTTCAGGCAGTTGCTTGGCCAGTATCCAGGCATCACAGCCCAACAGCATGCGGGAATCGATACGATGGTCCTCTCTCCGAGGCCTTTCAACAGGTATCTCATCACCAGGTTTGCACCGCATCCGGGACAGCCCGTGCTTCCAGGATATGTGTACTCTTCCTCCGGGATGGTCGTCTTTGGCATCAATGCCACCTCCTCGGGAGACCCGCGACATCGACCCATTCGACATCGGTCTCCTCCCTGCGCTTGACAAAGAGTTGGATATCATCGAATATCTTCTCAAGTATCTCCGGGGTTATGTCACGCCCACCCAGGCCTGCGATGTAATTCTTCATCGCCGGTCTCTTGGGGCAGTCGTAAATCGATCCTTTGATCTCGGTGAAGAATGCACCTGAGACGCCGAAGGTGTAGCTGCGGTCTAGCACCGCGATTCCGGCCACCTTGCCCGCGAGGGCTCTGAATTCCTCGTGCGGGAACGGTCTGAACACCCTCAATCTCGCAAGTCCCACCTTCTGTCCTTTCTCCCTCAGGCGGTCAACAACGTCCTTAGCGGTGGCAGCGGTCGATCCCGCGGCCACCAGCACCACCTCGGCATCATCGCAGCGGTAGTTCTCCAGCAAGCCTCCGTATTCCCTACCGAACACCTGCTTGAACTCCTTCTCCACGCGGAGTATCCTCTCCCGAGCAGCCTTCATCGCGAGCATCGCCTTGTATCTGAATTCCATGTACTGATCGGGTTTCACTAACGATCCGAAACCCATCGGCCTACCGATCTCCACTTTCAGCTCGGGCGAGAATGATGGCAGGAAAGAATCTACGGTCTCCTGATCAGGGAGGTCCACCGGTTCAGAGGTATGAGAGAGTATGAACGCGTCCTCTATCACCATCGCAGGAAGCATCACGTTTCTGCTCTCGCATATCTTGTATGCCATGATCGTCGTGTCCAGGACCTCCTGGTTGCTGGAACAGAAGAACTGCAGCCAACCCGTGTCCCTCTGGGCTATGGAGTCCATGTGGTCGACCCATACGCTCCAGGGTGGAGCCATGGCCCGGCTCACATTTGTTATCACGATCGGCAGTCTCGCGCCCGACGCCCACATCAGGACCTCGTGCATGAGGGTCAGACCGTGTGAGCTAGTTGCCGTGTAGGTCCTCGCGCCCGCGATGGACGCGGATATGCATGCAGCCATAGCGCTGTGCTCGCTCTCCACAGGCACGAATTTGGCATTCAGCTCCCCGGTCGATACGAGCTCCGCGAGCTTCTCGACTATGGAAGTCTGGGGTGTGATCGGGTAAGCCGCGATGACTTCCGCCCTGGAGAGCTTCGCAGCATAGGCAGAGGCGTAGTTTCCGGTCATCACCTTTCTCATTCGATACCCTCCTTGACCATCTCGATGCATTTCGCGGGACATTCAATGGAACAGATGCCACATCCTTTGCAGTATTTCAGGTCGATGACTGGCACGAAGTCCACAAGATCTATGGCCGCATCGGGACAGAACTTCCAGCAGATTGTGCATCTCTTGCACTTCGATATATCGACAATCGGCCTGAATGCCCTCCAAAGGCCAGTCATGTTCATGGTGCTTGGTTTGTCCGAAATGGGCGTCAATGGTATCTCTTCGTAACTCTTCGTCATACGGCAACCTCTCTAGTCCGCTCGTATGCTTCCTTGGCCGCCTCGACATTCGCATCCTTCTTGACCGGGGCGACCTCGCGGATGATCTCCAACATAGCCTCTATTGTCACCCAATCACTCATCTTGGCGAATCCACCCATGATCGCGGTATTCACTATCGGAGTCATCTTGGATCCGATGCCGTGTGTCGCGGCGATAGCCGTGGCGTCCAGTGCATAGTACTTGAATTGGTCCGACATCCCCGGAAGGGTCTTGTCGTCGGGGTAGTTTATCAGAACCCTGCCTCCAGGTTTGAGGCCTTCGAGGAGGTCCACGCCTTTGAGCAGAGTGCTGTCGAGCACGACGATGTAATCGGGTTCGTAGATACTCGATTTGATCCTGATGGGATTCTTGTCGATACGAGCATATGCAGTGACTGGCGCACCACGCCGCTCAACGCCGAAGAAGGGAAAGGATGATACTTCGAATCCCATCTTGAAAGCCGCCTTCGCCAGGACTTCCGAAGCTATGACGACCCCCTGGCCGCCCCTACCATGAAACCTGACCTCAATCACCCGGATGCACCAATTTATGCGTTAGCGACTTCAGCATATTAAGTATTCTCTCACCTACTAGTACGGGACCCTGCGATGACATGCCCTGGCACGCAAGGACGATACCCGGAACGGATTTAGATATGAGGTACGCATTCACACAGAATGTGAAGAGGACTTTTTCGTCTCTGAACGTCCGAGCGATCTGTCATTCAACAGAGGACATTGAGAAGGTCCGCCAATCGGTCCTCAATGCACTGGGAGAGATTGAGCTGCAGGTCACTATAGCGAAGGGGCATCATGGAAATCAGATGGAGATAATCGAAGCGCGCACGGTAAAGATGCGCGACATCGATAGGGTCTTCGATAGGATGCAGGCAGGGGACCTCGAAGAAATCGATCGGACGATCGAATCTAGAATAGACGACTCGTGCAACCTATTCCTTAGGTTGAGCAAACAGGATGCGTTTCGTGATATCATACGATTGGCGGCCGAAGATGACGCCATCTCAATCAAGATGAAGATAAGGGCATATCCAGCGAAGCGAGAGAACGCCATAGCACAGGCGCGAGAATATCTCGCAATTCTACGCAATAACCGTCAGGACATCTGAGCGATGAGATGGGATGATCATATTCGATTGATTCATATATGGAGCCTGGCATCCGGCATATGCAACGCAAGCAGGGGTAGCCAAGTCCGGTCAACGGCGCAAGGCTTAGGACCTTGTCCAGCAGTGGTTCCGCGGTTCGAATCCGCGCCCCTGCACTCTCGTTCCACTGAAGGGGGTTCGACGCGTAAGAAAACGCAACTGCCTAGCTGTTCCTAATAGGGAGTCTATTTCGGAGTTTTAATTGCCCGAATGACCAGAAATACTACTAAGGCGACAGGGGCAATTATGAGAATCGCACCAAGTATCTCTTCATTCTCGTAGATTAGAGTCACTCCAGAAACGACACCGAGAAGTAGTGCCACGAACACAAGTACTCCGATGACAGGTGGCACGGACCTAACTCTCCACCTCACACTCATTTGGTAAGGTTCACTTGCATGTACCAACCTTCTTGAAGATGGTCCGAAGCTAGCCATGAATGTCACAGAGATATGATTGAAGCGAGGGGACATATAGGTTATCGGGGAAGCCCACCAGCAGAACACGCTTGTGTTTCTCAAACAGACCATCGGTAGAATCCATGAATGCTCGGGGAATCTATTTCATGTCTACGCCATCTTACGTGAGAGCCAATGACTCAGCCCATCAGTGGCTCCGCGGTTCGAATCCGTGCCACTGCACCAAATGCTTCTTCAAAGGACAAAACATATGATCGCTCGGAGAATATGGCACTTATCAAGCTGATGGAAAGGCTCCATCAACATCTGGGATGCCATAGAAGCATTTATCGTGGGCAATCTGGATGTAAACTCAAAGAGGAAATGGCCATGTCGCCTGACGGACTTCCCGACTGGATGAGATACAGAATCGCTCGCAAGGTTACCAATGACTCCAGCCCATCGATAATGCCAGCGATCGCTCTTCTGATGCTCTTTGGATTACTGGTATGGCTCAGCATCAATACGGCGTTGAATCATCCATCATATTTCCATTTGCCAGTCAATGCAGCAGGTGCAGTATTCCTAGGGTTTCTGATTGCAGTCCGCATTGAATGCACGAAGACAGTAGCGCGGCTATTCATACTCGCAGCAATCCAAATCAATCTTGCGATGACATATTTGACCGAAGCCATCGAACCCGGACCATCCCCACTGCTTGCGCTGGCGGGAGTGACACTATTCACGGGATTGATAGGGCTCTACTTGTTTTCAAGAACGATAGCGAAGCCATCCAGATTGGCGAGAGGCGCGATGCTCGGGATGGTTGTGACTCTACTCATGATGTCATTATTCATCCCGTTCTACCTACCCGAGGGACCGATACACCCATTCGCATTGAACTGGTGTCATGCAGCCGCTGCGCCTCTAGCGTTCCTATTCGTGATGACGTTCTGGTTGGTCAATGCCTATCATCGCACCGATAAAACCATGCCATATGACAATTGGGGCTGAACGAGCCTCAATTCAATGACTGACATGTGAAAGCACGTGCCGATTCAATCGATCATCAAGATGGCAGGGTTCGGATCGACGTGCATAGAGTGACGAATGACAATCACGATTTCCCTGTTTTCTGGTCTCTTGGAAGATATTCTGAACAACCTGACTCGTACTCCTCCGAGGAAAGAAACTTCCGATACTTGCCATTGGGGAAGCATCCTCTCTGATGACCTCGCATAGACAGCCACGCACAGAATCTGCAGGTACGTCCAGTGGTCTTCCTGAGTGAGGCGAGCACACGTCTCTCATCGCTTGTATAACCATCGGAATCTACGTCATGGTCCTTGATCATCTGGTGGAGTATCTTCTTCCCAGACCGTGAATCTTTCCCTGGCACCTTGGGTTCATGATATATAGGACTCCCGCAATTCTGTCTCCGTGAAGTATCTATACTGCCCGAAATGCAAGGAATTGAGGGTGAAACCTTGGTATCCGACCAAGGATTATTGTCCAAGGTGCATGGGCACCCTGAAGGTTATCCCGATACCGCAGAGTTGGGCAACCTATGCCATATACGTGTTCGCAGCAATGACCTTCACTTTCGTGTACCTCAACTCAACCATGGATGATAGGAATTATCTATATGTGGGGGTGGCCTCTGTCGTGGCATTGCTCGTATTGCAGTTCACCGAATTGACAAGAGGGCACCGATACGCGGTATCGAAACTCAAGGTTACGAAATCAGACACCAGAGTCATGAAGACCAAGGGCTGGCTCAAGGACCAGCACAAGTAGCAGCAAGATACCATCATGACCTAGCATCTTCTGCGAGGCGGCGCTAGTATCAGCCTCGCAGCACGGCCCATTCTCCAAGACCAAAATCTCCGACGTGGGGTTCACAGTGAGGTCGAGAACGACCAAATGGGGCTCGATATTTGATGGGCATGCTCGGACGAGAGCTTCGAGTATCATGGTGGGAAGAGGCGCAAAGAATGACTCGTTGGTTCCGCTCAACTTTGCATCGCAGATAACCATCAAGATATCCGCCATTGATTCCTTACCAGTCATCTCGATGGCTGTGTTCGTTGCGATCTCGACCGATGCCCCGATGGATGCGTGCAGGAAGACCGAAAGCAATTCAGACACATCAACTGACTCTATCCCACAATCGTCGATCCTTGAGGTTTCGCACATCTTGACATAAGCTACCATGCTGCCGCAGAGCGCGAGTATCACAGTGAAGAACACAAGGGCGTCAAGCAGTGCCAATTGAGCACGTGAATCCCGCTTCAATCTACCATGCAAGGACTCGGACCTCCAATATTACCACTCGATCAAATCTATCCAGCCCGTTGATGTACCTTGCAGCGAAAGCAGTCCCCGCTAGCGGGTTGTGAGAGGAGTGCTCGATTGATTGCAGCACCGCCCACTCGGGATGACATTCCGTTATGGTAACGATGTAATTGATCTCATCCTCGAGACGGAATATAGATAGGTTGTAGTTCCCGGCGCGTATCGATTCAACAAGCGGGAGCTCGTCGGATTCGGATGTCAGAAGGAGAACGAAGCGGTCTGCGATTTCTTGAACCTCATCCGTCAGCGTTCGCGACATCTCAGCAGAAATCAACATATCGCCGACCCAGCTCGCGGTGGTCATCAACAATACGACGCCGGATATGACGATAGCAAGCACGGGTAGGTCCTCTGCAAACCCGCCCACTGCGTCACAATCGGAACGCATGATCCTAAAATGGTCTCGAACCTGCCAAATCGTGCAGCCTTACATGTAGCGTACGAAGGAACCCAACCATACAATATCAATCACGCGGTAAATCGCATGCATGAGACAACGCAGCAGTGGCCCGTCGAAGAAACTCGCACCATCGAGACGTGCAGATGTGCATTGTCCACATTCATACACGAATGAACATGGACTGCAGCTGGAAGTTGATTGTTCGACCTGCTCTGGCGCCCAGGACATCAATAACAGCAACTGTGCGAAAGGGATCTTGAACATATTCCGTTCTGGCGTCGAACCGGATTCGATCATACTCAAGAGATACATACACAGAAGATATCGATCGGAATCATTCAAATTACTCTGCGAACTTGCAGCAGAATTATGCGTCTTGAACAGAATCGTCAGCACACATATCATTTCGTCAGACAAGAAGTGTCAGACATGTTCGGCCAGTAAGAATGAGACTGCAGGATATCTCATCGACCAGCTGAGGCACGACCCGGTAGCATACCGGATGCGAAAACTGGAATTGTCCGCCAAGCTGGATGATCTTGCACTGGAAGCTTCATGTCCGAAGGCACATGAATGTCTGAGGGAAGTGTTAGCCACCACCATCATACGATATGACGGTGGTGAGTAGCCGTGGAGAACAGCAGGCCTCGACCGAGAATCATCGGCCAGGTCACGCGTTCCACCCCGCTCAGGATAGTCAATGAACCATATCTTGAGAAACGAGGGGCGCTCATCAATGCCGAGCCCCATTCCGAAACGAGACCATGTTTCACATCATCCTGGATCGAAGCTCGTGGAGACATGGGGCTGCCAACGGCCAAGTTCAGCGTGGGGGATGTCAATGTCGCTCTCTTCGCTCTCGAGAACGAGACATTTGGAAGATATGTCATAGATCCTCCAGAGTATCGACTCAACCCGATTCATCTCAAGATAATATCAGAGACCATCGAGGTCATCTCCGCTTCACCGCCTACAGAGATGGACACATCTTCACTCGACTTGATGAGGCCATACATCAAGTCACGCGCCAAGGACATAGTGTTCGACAAGCTTATCAGGAAGGGACGCTCCCATCCTCATGAGTATGATGAGGAGGAGGTGACGGACAATCTCTCGGAGATTGTCGCTAAGTATACTGCGGGGTACGGCCTCCTAGAGATCCTGCTTGACGATCCGCAGGTTCAGGATATCTATGTCAACGCGCCATCAAGCGTCACCCCAGTCTTTGTGGTGTTGAGGTCAGATACCATCGAAGGTGTCAGACAAAAATGTCGGACGAACATATACATCGGTGCAAGAGACATACAAGGGTTCGTCTCGCGACTGAAGCTGGAGACAGGCCTACCGTTCTCAGAAGCGCATCCCGTCCTCGAAGCGGACATACCCAGACTTGGGAGCAGGGTCACGCTCGTAGGCCCTCCGATAAGCGAGAAGGGCGTTTCCGTTGCGATTAGGAAGCATTCTCGCGAAATGTGGACTCTTCCCCTTTTGATCAGGAACGATTCGTTATCCCCGCTTCTAGCAAGCTTCCTCTGGGCATGCGTCACAGGCAGGAGGACGGCACTCGTGGCAGGAAGCCGCGGTGCCGGAAAGACCACGCTTCTCGCTGCAATGATGCTCGAGTTCCCATTATCTCAGAGGATTCTTCTCATTGAAGACACCCCCGAGATACCTGTAAGAAGGATGCGCGATCTCGGCTATGATATCCAGACGCTCAGGTTCACGAACGATAACGACGTCACTCATATGTCCGCAGAGGGTGCGCTCAAGGTGAGCCTCAGGATGGGAGAAAGCGCAATCGTCATCGGAGAAGTACGGGGGAGCGAGGCGCGCGTACTGTACGAGAGCATGCGTGCGGGCAGCGCGGGGTCGGCGGTACTGGGGACAATTCATGGAAACTCCGCGAGCGGAGTCCTCGACCGCGCAGTCGAGGACCTCGGTGTGTCAGAACGAGCTTTTTCGGCCACAGACATAGTTGTGGTGATAGGGCTTGTTCGGACACCGGATGGATCGAGGTTCCATAGAAAGGTCGTGGAGGTTGCGGAAGTCAGACCGAATGATGATGGCGTGGAGCTGGTGAACCTCTTCGAGATGGGTGAAGGTAGCACGAACGCCGAGCCCACAAAGGAGTTCTCGTCCGAGTCACGGACGGTCAAGGGTGCGGCAGCAGCGATGGGAATCACTGCAGAAGCGTTGATCGGAATAATCAAGGCGCGAGCAATCTGCGATCAATTGCTTTCGGAGAAATCAGACCGCAGGAGCAGCTCATACTTCGGCGCCCATGACTCCGTGAGGCTGCAATCAAACGAGTTGCTTGCTCGTGCCCTGTTCCACCCAGATGGACCTACATCAGGATTGGACAAATGGAGGGAACTGTATGGCGAAACCGGCACTGTCTGACGGGTCGACCACATATGCGCGCGGGTGTGAGTCGCTCGCACGCATCGGGCGCGCGATCGGCCTCACTCCATCATACAGATCGGTCCCACCAAGGTTGGCTATGCCAAGAACGACTGACGAACATCTCAGACGACAGCTCGATCTTGCCCGAATCCCAGTCACCGTGGAATCAATCAGGATGGCCGCGAAATGCGCATGCCTGATCGTCATCTTAGCCATGAGCGCATTGACTGTCGCGTACATGTCGATCGTCCATGGCAGACTCGCACTTCCGTTGATGGTGATATCTGCGGTAGCCCCAGTTCTGGTCCACCAGGCGATCATCGGCCATCCAACATCCATGGCACGAAAGAGGGCTGCGAATGTCCTGAGAGGATCGACGGAATCGATGAGCCTCATGACGATGAGCATACGGCACGAACCCTCGGTTCCCAATGCGATCAGGTTCGCGTCAGAGAGCGAATCGGAGTTCTCTGGAGAGCTCAGGATGTGCGTATGGGATGTGATAATGGGCAGGTTCAACAGCTTCGAGGCCGCCCTCTACGACGTTGGATGCAGATGGTCCGCGTTCGGAGAAGAGCTGAAGATGGCGGTCTCCTCGCTTCTGACAGCAGTCTCAGAAAAGACGGAGGAGGGTAAGAGGCGAGCGCTCGACAGGGCGAACCACGCAATGGTTATGGGCGCGAAGAGACGGATCGAGGAGTATGCTCTGTCTCTATCCACTCCGAGCATGCTCCTCTTCGGTCTTGGGATACTCCTTCCCATAATGGTCGGTGCGTTTCTCCCCATGCTCTCATGGGATATATGGTCTACACCAGCTCTCGAGGGGGTATCACAGAATGATGAGAACGGCTTAATCATCCAGACGGGATTCTTGATGAATCTCCTCTTCCCGGCGGTGGCTCTCCTGGTCGCCATGGAGGCCGTTTCGAGGCATCCGCTCGAGAGAAGCACTAGGAGGATGAAGTCCTCGAGCCCCCGACGAACGGAATGCATCATCGCAATCACAATAGGATGCGTGGCGGGTCTGTCGCTCTGGCACTTCGCGTCGAACCATGTCGAACCCGTGATCGTTCTACTCGCATTCACATGCCCAACATCGATCATCCTTCTGATCACCTCATCTGGCCCAACTTTTATAAGATCGGATGAAAAAGAGGCGGTGATGGGGGACATGCTGTTCAGAATGGGAGCGAGGATGCTTGAAGGAGAGAACTTCGAGTCCGCGCTGGAAAACGCCGCGACTGACTCGGGGAAGGACAGGAGCCGCGTCCCGTATCGTATCGCCGTGAGGGCTATAGTCCTAGGACAAGACTTCAACGAGGCAATGAATGACGAGGACAACATGGTCAGGGCGTCCGGCGCGAATGATGCCATGAAGGTCGTGAAGAGAGCGGCCGAGAAAGACGAGCAATCAGCGGGCCTATTGGCTATGGACCTGGCCACATATATTCGGGACCTGTCGCAGATCGAATCCATGTTGAAGAGCAGGCTCAGGCCAATCATATCGATGATGAGGATGACCGCACATGTCATGGGCCCGGTCGTGCTGGGCATAACGTACTCAATCTACATGTCCCTGGAATCTCTCGGAGGAGGCAGCGGGTCAGTGACTCCAGGACAACTCGTCCTGGTTCTGGGCATCTTCTTGGCAGAGATCAACGCCGTGGTATGCTTCTTCGTATGGGGAATAGAAGGCGGAGTCGATAAGAGGGCTTTGCAGAAATCCACAGGCGTCTGCATACTTGTCTCACAGCTCATATTCGCAGCGACGGTGGTCACCGCCACCTGACAAGACATCGTCGATTACGAGGTGGCTCTAGCCGTGATCTTCTCCATGTTCCGTTCCAGAAGGGCCAGCTCCCTGGGTTCGAAGGCACGGGGGTCGACAGGCAATATGAGCCTGCAAGTACTCTGAGAGATATGATCGTTCACCTGGTCGATGACCCTCAGCACTTTGTTGAAATCGTTGTTGGACACAAGATATTCGATCCCGTCCAACAGGATCACTCCATTCGTGGTATCCTCGATGAACTTGATCATATTGTGCGTGAGTATTCCGAGGTTCGTCGGAGACAGCACATTCTCACCAGCACGGGTCGCCAGCCAGTATATCGGAGTGTTCTCAAGGCCGTACTTCTCCTTCAGCAGATCCGGATGCTGTCTTGTCACGGCGAATCCGACGATCTTCCCGCCGTTCTCGTCACTGGTGGATGTCATATTGGTGAAAGCATCGAAGCTTATGCTGGGAGGCGCCTCCTCAATCACATAGCACTTCCCAGGGGCAAGTGAATACTTCCTGGTGATCCCCAGGTGAGCCTCTTTTGTGCTCCTCTTCCCCTTGCCCTTCTTGAAAAGGAACAGGCTCATCTAATCACTCCACATCGCAAGCACGGATGATAGAGCGATCTCGTTCGTTGGCTTGAGCAGGAAATCCCTAGCGCCCGCATCCAAACTCTGTTTTATCATGGATTTGTTCACGATGGAACTCATTGCGATGATCTTCGCATTTGGATTGATCCTCAGTATCTCCTTCGTCAACTCGACACCGGACCTGCCTGGAAGGATCATATCCGCGAATACGATATCCGGCATGGTCGTTCTGTAGATATCCACCGCCTCGTCGTAACCGCCAGCTTCACTGACATCGTTGAAGCCAGACCTGACGAGGAGTTCGACGACAACTTTCCGAAAGGCTTCCGAATCATCAACTATCAGAATCTTCATACGGAGCCATACCTCCACAGCCATCGAATACACTAGAGAGTATTTATCGTTGTTTGGTTGAAAAAGGGAGATGGGCAGGCAATTCATTCCTGACGCCAGGCCCTTCCGGATTGTAATTTCGGAGCACGGAGTCCTTGAAGGATGCGTGCTTGCTTGGAAGGGACTTACAGGCTACCCATCTCAGAACAATATTCTCTGGCGACCGACTTAAACATTCTCATTGCATGGGCGACTCGCACATGCGCCCGCAATCAGACAAGGACAAACCCTTAAATACTGGAGTGGCAATTATTCTCAAACGGCTTTTCTAGTCACAGATTTTCGCCGTGGGTGTTATTTCATGACGAGCAGCGAAGATATCAAGAAGGGCACGACCACGATAGGCCTGGTCTGCAAAGATGGTGTAGTGATGGCTACCGAAATGAGGGCCACAATGGGCACACTCATTGCTCACAAGACCACTCAGAAGCTATTCAAGATCGATGATAACATGGGACTCGCAGTCGCGGGCGTCGTCGGAGATGCTCAGACTCTTGCGAGATACATAACCGCCGAGGTAGAGCTCTACAAGCTCAAGAGAGGGCAACAGATGAGTGTCAAATCTGGTGCCACGCTCATGTCGAACATTCTGGCGGGCAGTCGGTTCTACCCCTACTGGGTCGGACTGATCCTGGGCGGGGTCGACAGGGAAGGCAACCATGTCTACGCATTGGACATGGTAGGCGGATCCATCCCCGATACATATGTCACCACGGGCTCTGGTTCACCATACGTCTACGGTGTACTCGAAGACCATTACGAAAAGGGATTGACGGTCAATGAAGGCGCAGACCTCGCGATCAGGGCATTGCACGCTGCCATGAAGCGTGATTCGGCATCAGGTGATGGAATGACGGTCGCGATCATAACCAAAGAGGCGTTCACACCCCTCGACGAGAAGGAGATTCAGAAAAGGCAAGCCAAGATGAAGCTGATCTCCTAAGGCTCTGATTAGGTACGATTTGAGTGGCTATATCGCCGTCCACAATGCGAACAAAGTGTGTTCGATTAAGTTGAGTGAACCAGATGGGCATAGAGAAGATTCTGGAAGATGCGAGAGACGCGGTCAAGAAGACCATCCCCTCGCATATTGAAGTGACAGAAATAGATTTCGAAGGTCCAGTCATAGTGATCTACACGAAGAACCTTGACGAGTTCTCCAATAACAATGACCTCGTTCGACAGCTGGCCCAGACACTCCGGCGACGTGTGGCCATACGACCGGATCCCAGCACCCTCGCAGACATCGAGAGCGCCGAGGAGAAGATCCGCAAGATAATACCGGAAGAAGCCAAGATCACGAACATATACTTCGAAGACGACACTGGCGAGGTCACCATCGAGGCCATATCACCCGGTCTGGTCATAGGCAAGCACGGAGCCATCCTGAACGAGATCAAGAAGGAGATCGGATGGGCTGCCAAAGTAGTCCGAGCGCCTCCGATCCCGTCCAAGACGGTCAGCGACATCAGGAACTATCTCAGGAAGGTTCAGGAGGAGCGAAAGGAATTCCTGAGGAAGGTCGGCCGGAAACTGATGAGGCAGCGGATGAATGACGAGACCTGGCTGAGGCTGACCGCATTAGGAGGGTTCCGCGAGGTCGGCCGGAGCGCGAGCCTGTTGATGACTCGCGAGAGCAAGGTATTGATCGACTGCGGTGTCGCGGTATCGGCAGATGAAAACGGTTCGACGCCATACCTGAGCGCCCCGGAACTGATGCCTCTCGAGTCCATTGACGGCATCATCATCACGCATGCACACCTGGATCATTCGGGGCTTCTGCCAGTACTGTTCAAGTATGGCTATGATGGACCCGTGTACTGCACTCCACCGACAAGGGACCTAATGTCACTCTTGCAGCTCGACTTCATCAAGGTCGCCGTGGGTGAAGGCAAGAAGGCACCATACGACTCATCTCACATACGCGATGTCGTCATGCACACGATACCTTTGAAGTACGGAGAGACGACAGACATATCGCCGGATGTCAGACTCACACTTCAGAACGCGGGACATATCCTGGGTTCGTCCATCGCGCACTTCCACATTGGAGACGGACTGTACAACATAGCGTTCACTGGCGACATCAAATTCGAGAAATCTTGGCTGTTCAACGCCGCCGTGAACAAGTTCCCAAGGCTTGAGACACTCGTCATGGAATCGACATATGGTGGCTATCACGACATGCAACCTAGCCGTCAGGATGCTTCAGGCCAGCTCAAGGAGATCATCCGTAGGGCCCTATCGAGAGGCGGCAAGGTCCTTACACCCGTCTTTGCTGTGGGCAGGTCTCAGGAGGTAATGCTCGTCCTGGAAGATCTCATGAGAAACCACCAGGTGCCCAAGGTGCCGATCTATCTCGATGGTATGATATTCGAGGCAACGGCAATACATACCGCATATCCTGAATATCTCAACAGCCAGCTGAGGACTCAGATATTCCAGATGGGTGAGAACCCGTTCCTGTCCGATGTCTTCAAGAGAGTGGACAGCCCAGACATGAGAGAGCGCATATGTCACGATACAGAGACTTGCATCGTACTTGCCACGAGCGGGATGATGAACGGCGGACCGGTCATGGAATACTTCAAGGCATGGTGCGACAACCCGTTGAACACCCTCGTCTTCGTCGGTTTCCAGGGAGAGGGGACCATGGGTCGCAAGATCCAGAAGGGTTGGACGGACATCAACCTCAACGATAAGGGGAAACAGCTGACACTCCATATGAAGATGGATACCGAGACGGTCGATGGTTTCTCTGGTCACTCTGACAGAAGGCAGCTAGTCAACTACGTCAGCACTATCGAACCGCGTCCGGAGAGGATCATCATCGGCCACGGCGAAGAATACAAGTGTTCTGAACTCGCGAGTACGCTATACAAGAAGTTCGGGATCGAGACCCGGGCTCCTATGAACCTGGAAACGATCAGACTGAAGTGATCTTCAGTTTGGAACCCTTCTTACCGATTAAGGTCACTCGGCTATCTTCTCGCTCTGCAAGTATCTCAAGGGACAGTCGGTCGGCGATTCTCCTAGAGAACTCCGTCACCGAGGAGTGGGATGGCATGTTCTCGATCGTCATCCTGGTCCTTGAATCCCCCACGAACACATACCCTTTTGGCTCTATGAATGTGGGTGATGCGACCTCATCCAGCCGGGCATATTCATCCTCCCAGCCCAGGTTCCAATCACGAACCAGAGTGTGCCTTATCACCGTGCGAGTCGAGAGAGATGGGAGCAATTCGAGGGTCTCCATGAGATTCTCCCATGCACCATCGAACTGTGGCACGCAGATCCGCTTGAACAATTCTTTGTTGGGGGCCGCCACTGTAACGTATAATTGTGATGGAAGAGAGGAGAGATTAGCAAGTGCTTTGGGAACCGAACCATTGGTCACCAGGAAGGTTGTCATGCCCTTCCGCTTGCAGAGGGCGATGAATTCTCCAAGATGGGGGTACAGAGTCGGTTCCCCGGAGAGTGATATGGCAACCTGATTCGGATGACGTGACTCCTCCCATAGTGCAGGGTCGCACCGTTCGTCACCCTTGAAACCTGACACAAGAGACCGCTGCTCTTGCAGACACCTCTCGAGCAATTCCTCAGGTTCAGGGTACTTAGTACCCTCGAATCCAGTCATCCCATGAAAACGCCAGCAGAACAAGCATCTGAAATTGCATATGTTGACTGCGGGAGTCATCTGTAGGCATCTATGGGTCTTGATACCATAGAACTCCTCCTTGTAGCAGGATCGCCCGTAAATCAACCGCTGACGCATCCAATGACACAACTTGACCGCACCCGTCTCTTCGACGATGCGATATTGCTGTTTCTCAAGATGCTGGATAGTCCCGCTCAACTCTCAACCCACCTCTCAGAACTCCGCGAGACTCCGGCTGGATTTTCGCCGAGGAGTCTTCTTCGGCACTGGTTCATCCTCGCCACTGATTGCTATGATCTCTGCTCGGATAGCTTTGACAATGCTCGAATCGGAATCCACATGCAATAGATTCGAGATGTCGCCGTCATCGAGCTCGGTCTCGCATGCCAGCTTGACCATCAACTCCCGATCCTTCGACAACAGTTTCGACAGGTAAGGCAAGATCGATTCGTCGAACATCTTTGATGAAGTGTGAAAATACGGTGCCAGTTTAGTGGATATGGACTTCCTTGACGCACGAGTACCCTTCGCGCGCGACATCACTATCAAGAAACTGGGGAAACGATACTGACTCACATATGGCCGTCTTCCAGATTTCCTCGATAGCGCAACGCCCGCAGTCATCATCGTTTTCGCATAAGACCACATCCCATAATGTTGCAGCGCTCTCGCCCTCCGGAGATAAATGTTGGACCTCGACAGCGCGTCGAATGCACGGGCCAGATCTTCGGGGTCTTTCATCTCGGATGGTATGCTCTCCTCGATCCATTTCTCTAATTCATCAGGCATCTTGTCGATATCGAGCGTCGCATTCTGAGCTTCGCGAACAGTCGTCGCACCGAACATGGTATTAAGGGCCTTGCTGAGCTCCTTCTCTTGATTTCTCTCACCGAGGACATCCGTATCTATATCATCCAGATGAGAACTGTCCTTCGACAATCATCTGGAGATCGTTTATTGCCGCCCGGAGGTCCCCCCCCGCATTCGATGCTATCTTCCCAAGGGTGTCCAGAGAAACGGTGATATTCTCATTCTCCACAATCGAACGCAGAACTGTGACGATCGCTCTCTGGTCCAATCGCCTGAATGTGACACTTGTTGCGAGTCTCTTGAGGGCAGACGCTTTTCGAGTCAATTCGTAATAATCGTTCGCTATCAGCAATATCGGCTGACTGGACGCCTTAATCGTGTCAACAATCGCTTTAGCACCGCCATAATCCTCTCGGCCAAAGAGATTGTCAGCCTCATCCAGGATTATGAGTTTCCGACGTCCAGAATGAGAAGAAAGAAACTCTCCATCGAGAGTGAATGTCTGTGTCATAGAGCCGATTCCGGCTACCTTCTTGATGGATTCGGCGTTCCTATGATCGGATGCATTCATCTCGACGACGTCCCATTTCAGATCAAATGCCAGTGCTAGAGCTGAGCTGGTCTTTCCAATACCTGGCTCTCCTTTTAGAATCAAGGCCTTGATCTTGGGAACTCCATGAGCCCATGATTCCGCCCATCGACGGATCGTCCTAACAGCAGGTTCATTTCCAACGACCTGCGAGAGTGATTTGGGCCGGTATTTCTCAGTCCAATCTTCCTGCATCTTGTATCAAGACAAGTTGCTTTTCCGATATAGATTATCTGCAAGCCAAGAAAAAGTGCCCCAAGAAACGCACTCAACAAGATGTGTTTAGCTGTGACATCAAAAGATTAAGTCGGAAGAGGTTTGAGATAATAATTTATATCATTTTCCTACACATCAGGAGATAGGACGAAAGAATTCGAGTGATTCGAAGTCACAGTCACGGAGTCTCCAGATACACCATGTTCTTCGGAACCGTCATCAGAGACATCCATGCCAGGTAGAGGGTGCTTCGAATACTGCTCCTTCCTATCGTCAATATCCATCGTAAGATAGATTGCTGTGACCTCTATGCTCGAATGGCCGAGGTTCTGCTGGAGGGTCCTCAGATCTATGCCAGATTTCAATGAATGGACTGCGTGGGTGTGCCTCAAAACGTGTGGATGGCTCTTGTCCTTATCAATTCCAACTTCAGCAGCATAATTCGAAACCAGACGTTCGACCTGCCTTCGCGATAATTGACCGCGCTTGTTTGACACGAACAGCGGGTCCCTCCTGTTCTTGCGGGTCCCGATGTAATCCCGAAGCATCGCCTTTGTCCAGCTGTTGATGATGGGGACCTTTCGACCCTCCACATGCCTCTTAGCCTGTTGGATCGTGATCTCGCTAGATTCCAGGTCCACGTCACCTATTGTCAAGGCTACGAGTTCGCCGACCCTCATCCCAGTTTCGTATAGCAACTTGATGATCAATCGGTCTCTCATCCGCTTAGGAGCCTCGAGCAGTGCTTTCAGTTCATCCTGCTTGAGATACTTTCGCATGCTAATTCCCATCCCTTGTCTGTTGGACGATTGTCCGACGAAACATGGGTTTGAGGCTATATAAAAATGTCGCATTTTGCCTCAAAAATGCCCTCAGCCGCTAATCACCCTCGTGGACCCCCCTGAAAGCGTCAACAAATACCCGATTAATCGCCGTTTTGTTCAAGAGTCCCGATTCAGAGCCCATATCCAGCTGATGATTTGCCGTCTAGCTTGCTATTCTCTAGCACGGTTCCCCAAAAAATGGTGTTTTAGGGTGGGGGAAATAGGGGAAATCTAGTGATCCGAGCATAATTCATGCTCATTGCCCCCGTAGGGGCAAGCTAATATGAATGAAATTAGCTGTTTGCAATTCCAGTCTTGCCCGCACCATGACTACCTATTCCATTTTAGTGTGCACCTAATATTCTGTCCGACATAGGCAGACAGCTTGACATGCCATAGCAAGCCACGCATCTACACCGGAGAGTGTCAATTGCTATCAATCATCACACACATGAAACGGTTAGCGAATAGCAATCTTGCCTGATCTTGCGCACACCCTACATACTCTGAAGTATTGAAAAAGAACAAGTGGAATGACAATAGCCAGATGTAATTCAATACACTGGGCGGATATAGCAAGATATCGAATCAGAACCCCCACATAATGCATCCAGTGAGACCCGTTGAATGCAACATTCAGACATATTGCATTAATTGAGAATGATCATGCACCTGATAATTGTTTAGGCTCCTCCTTGACCACCAAGAGAATTATATGTGCAGCAGATATTCCATCTCAATAGCAAAGAAAAATGTGCAAAATGAATATGAAATGACTGTCTCAAAAACCATGAGATTTCTTGATTGGAAAAGATGCATAAATGATACCATTTAGAGGCTGAAGATTGTTCAAAGAACATGCATGAATTACGCAACGATGAGATCATACCCAGACGTAGAGAGATATGAAGAATGGATACGATCTGAAATGTAATCGTGCGATTGAGAGAAAGTGTTATCGAGCGAGTGTCGATACCCTCTGCAGGGATCTGATGTCTGAAATCTCATATTCTAGGGCAGTCGAGGAAGCGTCTAGGTACAAGGTGAAAACGTTAAGATTCCTTGAGAAAATCATACAATTTCCGACAGTCTCTCCTCGTGACCACGACAGTCTGAGAGCATGTGCAGACGAGCTTGTTAGACAGTTCGAGATGAGTGGTTTCAGGGCATCAAGATTCGACACAACTGGAGATCCAATTGTAACTGCGGAAAAGGACAGAGGCGCGAAAAAGACCCTACTTTTCTATCATCATTATGATGTCCAGCCAGAGGGACCTCTGGAGCATTGGTTATCATCTCCATGGAAGATGGAAGTGAGAGGAGACAGAGCATATGGTCGAGGAGCAATTGATGATAAAGGGCCGATTGCAGCAAGCATGATGGGAGTCTTGCTTGCGGAGGAATTGCTCGGAGAGCTTCCGATCAATGTCAGATTCGTGATAGAGGGAGAAGAAGAGGCAGGATCGATAAGCCTGCACGAATTCACAGAGACTCACAAAGATTTCATCAAAGCTGATGGTTTGATCTGGGAAGGAATATCATCCATGCCTGGCAGTCCAGCTGAGGTCACTTGCGGTGTGAAGGGCGATGCATATTTCGAGGTAAGGTCAAGCGGGCCACCGAAGTTCCCCAGAACAGACGTCCATTCAGGGGAGGCGGCCGGTGTCCCAAACGCTGCCTGGAGACTGATATGGGCGCTCAATACCTTGAAGGATGAAGACGAGAACATATTGATAGATGGTTTCCAGGATCTCGTTGCTCCACCGTCCGAAGATGACATCGCAGTGCTCAGAGAATACGAAGGGGACTATGCACAAAAGATGATTGAGGATTATGGTCTGTCGGAGACACTAGGAAACAGGAAGGGATTGGACTTCCTGAAACATCTGTACCTTATGCCGACTCTGACAATAAGTGGACTAACTAGCGGATACCAGGGTAGTGAAGACATGACCATAGTACCATCCTCTGCTAGCGCAAAACTGGATGTGCGACTGGTGCCTGAACTGACCCCGGAGAAGGTCCATGAACTGCTTAAGGGACATCTGGCGAAGAAGGGGTTCGATGACATGGAAATCAAGATGTCGCCGGGATACTACCCAAGCAGAAGCAGTGTGAACGATCCATTCATACGAATGGTGCATGGATTATCCAAAGAGGTCACCGCTCCTGCTCCATCGAACATTGTCCCTATGATAGGTGCATCTGGCCCTGCATACCACTTCACCCCATACGCTCCGATGTGCATGGCTTGCAGCAACGCAGACATAGAGCACACGAACATGCACGCACCGAACGAGAATTTCTGGATACCAAGCCTTGTCAACAATGTCGCGTTCATCGCAATGGTCGTGGATCGCATGTCTGGCATCCGGTGATTCGCGAGTCGGACAATATCAGCAATTTGATTCCAACCGAAGGAGATTGACTTCGCTCCTATCGACTATTTTTCATGTCAATCTAATCACGCAAGTTGAAAAAATGAAGTTGCGGAGGGTTGCCCCTCCGAGTGTTTCGTAAGTGTTTACATCATTCCGGGCATTCCGCCCATGCCGCCCATGCCACCCATTCCGCCGCCTGGAGGACCCCTCTCTGATGGGCTTAGCTTCCTTGCAGCGATGACATCGTCGATCCTGAGGACCATAGATGCCACTTCGGTTGCGGACTGGACTGCCTGCGTCTTGACCCTCAGAGGTTCGATGACGTTCGCGCGGATCATGTCAGAGACCTTGTTCTCCCCGACATTGACTCCGAAAGCACGTCCCGCCTTCTTCGTGTGGGCGTTCTTGAGTTCAATCAGCACGTTTATCGAGTCCATGCCAGCGTTCTCGGCGAGGGTCCATGGAATCACTTCCATTGCCTCGGCAAAGGCCTCGATCGCGAGCTGCTCTCTGCCACCGACAGACTGTCCGTAGTCCCTGAGCTTGATCGCGATCTCGATCTCTGGAGCGCCTCCTCCTGGAACGACTATTCCATCCTCAAGCGCCACCGCGACGACCTTGAGCGCGTCGTGCAATGCCCTCTCGACCTCGTCGATGACGTGTTCGGTTCCGCCACGGATGAGGATTGAAACCGCCTTCGGGTTCTTGCAGCCAGTCACAAAGGTCATGTCAGAATCAGATATCTTGACCTCTTCGACGGTCTCAGCCGCTCCGAGCTCCGCAGAGGTCAAATCATCAAGGTTCGTGACAATCTTTCCTCCGGTCGCCTTGGCGAGCTTCTCCATATCAGACCTCTTGACCCTACGTACCGCGTAGATCCCGTCCTTGGCAAGGTAGTGCTGAGCCATATCATCGATTCCCTTCTCGCAGATGATAACAGTAGCTCCAGACTTCTTGACCTTCTCGACCATTTCCCTGATGGTGTTCTCTTCCTCGTCCAGGAACTTCTGCATCTGCATCGGATCGCGAATCTGGATCTTTGCTTCGACCTCAGTCTTCTTGATCTCTAGGGCGGAGTCGATGAGTGCAATCTTGACGTTCTTGACGCTCTTTGGCATCCTCGGGTGCACGCGCTCCTTGTCCAGTACGATGCCCTTGATGAGCTTCGTATCTGAGACGGCGCCGCCGTGCTTCTTTTCGACCTGGATGTTGTCAATATCTGCCTCGTACTTGCCATCCAATTTCTCAGAGACGGATGAGACAGCCTCGACGGATATGTCCGCGAGCTTGTCGCGCTCTCCGCCGACGCTCTTGCCAGTCATGGCAGTCATAGCCACAAGCCTGAGTGTCTTCTTGTCACCAGGCGAGACTTTAATACCGATGCCCTTGAGGATCTTGATCGCCTCTAGGGATGCGAGCCTGAATCCGTTGGCAATAACGGTCGGGTGCACATTCTGCTCGATCAGCGCCTCAGACTTCTTAAGAAGCTCTCCAGCGATCACGACAGCGGACGTCGTTCCATCTCCGCACTCATTGTCCTGTGTCTTCGAGATCTCAACGACCATCTTGGCCGCGGGGTGTTCAATATCCAATTCCTTAAGGATCGTAGCGCCATCGTTCGTGATGACGATATCTCCCATGCTGTCCACTAGCATCTTGTCCATGCCCTTGGGACCTAGGGTGCTCCGTACGGCATCGGCGACTGCTCTGGCCGCCATGATGTTGTTGCTCTGGGCGGTTTTGCCCTTCGTCGATTCCGTTCCTTCTCTGAGCACAATTATAGGTTGGTTACCCATCATGTGATGTTGCCTCCAGGCCCGATTATGATAGTGCTTCTATATAAGACTTACCACCAATGAACGGAGCCTTAGAATGCATCCAAAAGTACGATTCCTCGTTCTGAACATGCGGATTCCATCGCGCATCTCATCTTGAATCCAAACGGATCGCGAGGACTGTGCAGATCGGATATCTCGATATGCGGGAATCTGGACACCAGCCTCGCATCCGCGATAGGCCGAGGGTTGAATCTGTCCCACATGATCTTCTTGACTCCAGCGGAAGCCACCTTGTCTACGAGCTGATTAATCATCTTCTCGGAATCAGATAGCCCTGGAACGATGGGAGCGGCCATGAGGTAGGTGTCTATGCCCGCATCGATGAGCCTCGACAATGCATCAAGCCGCCTTGTCGGGGCAGGTGCGCGCGGTTCAAGGACAGAAGATACACCCTCATCCACACATGCGAGGCTTATCCCAACCTCCGCATCTGTCCAAGAAGACAGTACATCCAGATCCCGCAGTACGAGGTCGGATTTCGTCAGTATGCTTACGGATGCGCCAAATCGCTTGAGGATAAGAAGGCAGTTCCTCGTGAGTTCGTATCTCGCCTCTGCTGGTTGATAGGGATCCGTGACCGTTCCGATCCCGTATACTCCGCACACACGCTTTTCGAGCTCCTTTTTGAGCTGTTTGGCAATGTTCACCTTGACTTCGACTCTCTCGCCCCATGTGGAGCCCAGCGAGAACCGGGTCACATCTTGGACGTAACAGTAGGCGCAACCGTGTTCGCAACCTCGATAGGGATTGACGGCCCAATCGAGTCCAGGTAGTTTGGATGGCGAGACCGCGTTCTTGCACTTGACCAGTTTGACGGCCAAGAGTTCATCCCCAGGAATCATCGATCCTCCGCTGATAGAGCGCGTCCTTGAGGATCGCGCTGTTCTTCACCCATCTCGATATGGGGATGTCCATCATCTCAGAAACGTGGGTTAGGGCCGCGTTCAAGCCTGAGAACCGCTTAGGTGGGTTCTTGAGAGCAGCCCGCACATTCTCCCGGACGTTCCAAACACCCACGGGAAGTATGTATCCCGGATGAGATTCCCTCATGATGCTGACCCCTGCCTGGCGCCTCTCTTGCGAGAGAAGCTCGTTCACCGCGAGCCTGGCAGCGTAGTAGCACCCTCCGATCTGAGCATATGTCGTCCGACCATCGTAGAATTCGTGATCGGAGATTATGGCAATCCTGTCGCTGTGCGGATTCCAGGCGGTTTTCGGGTACCATGCTTCTATGAGCTCGTACCTCCAACTGGTCGGCATCATCAGAATCGCCCACCTGTTGTCGAGGCTTACAGTCTCGTACACCCGATAGTCGTCGATGCAGGGGTATGTCTTCGTGTCCTCCAGGAGCCTAAGACCGAGTTGACTGTCCACGGCCGTGATGCTCCACCTTGTAGGCACGAATCTCCGTCTTCGGGCAATCCCGAACGCACCCACACTGAACGCGCGCTGGATGCTTGATAGTAGAGCACCGTCGTTGTAGAGAGATACCAGGGCATCCTTGGCGAGGAGATCCGTGTCATAGAACGCCTTCTCCAATCTTCTGTCGAACTTGACATTCGAGATATCGAATTTGCTTATCGGGGCAGACGGACCGAAAGGCTGGACGTCGTCGTTCAATGTCAACTTACCTTGCGGTTTCTTGGAGAATTCCGCGGACACTTCTGGAGGCGTCCGCGCAAGCGCAAGTTCCCTGGTCCGAGTGACGACTCTGTTGCTGTTTTCGACATCCGAGACATCGATCTGGTGCATCCCCCTGACCAGACTGGATCTGAACTCGATGATGTCATCAATCGGCAGACCCACCCATTTTTCCGGGGTGTCGATCAGCGAGGTATCACCGTGGAATGGAGGTATCATTGGGCCGATAGAGACTTTCGGGTATCCAGACCTTCCGATGAACACGCTTGGCGGCGAGGCCCCGTCGATATTAAGTCGATCGATTCTGCCCCTTACCCGACTGGTCGAGAAGAATCGTGCTAGTACGGGGCATCTATCCTTCCCGCATAGGAGCTTTGAACCTTTGCAGTACGCGCATTTTGAGTTACGGGACGATATGTTGTCAAGGGATAGGATATCGTCAAAAAGCGAAGAATTGTCGACCATGGCCTGAGAGCGGGAGAAATTGGAGAGGTCCATCCATCTGGATGTAAACGGTTTGACACTAATAAGCAAAGCGGCTGGTGCTGTGAAAATGCCCACCTGAGGAGGGCATCCGGCCCCCGAACATGTCTGGGAAGCACCTCGGATGCTCAAACTTGATATACGCTGAGGTGCCTAATGTAATTGAGGGGCGTAGAGGCTTTCTCAGCGCGGAGGTATGATGGCGTCTATGATGGAGGCGGTGCTATCGCTCAAAACGCCGAATTATTGGATGAGCGAGATATCCATGAAGTATCCGGCCACGATCAAGGTCATCGACAGGGTACCTTTTTCTGATAAGGGTGTCAAGGACCTCGTCGAGATACAGGCACCCAGCGACATCATGGATGACATACTCAAGGATATCAGGATGAATCCTCTGGTGCACCATATGGACACCACTGTGACCGAGAAGGGCAAGGTACTCGGCTCGATCACCACGACCAGATGCGAGATTTGCAGGATTCTCACGGATGCGGACGTCTACCTCCTATCAGCTCAGTCGCGGGGCCAAGGCAACATTGAATGGACTCTCATTCTGAGCGAAAAGAAGGTCTTGAGGGATATATTCGAACACCTCAAGAACAAAGGGGTGGATGCCGAACTCGTGAAGCTGACCAAGATAGACGACAAGGAAGCACTCACGGAGAGACAGGACAGGATAACGCAGGTCGCCTTCGAACGAGGCTACTTCGATTATCCCAAGAGGATAAGCCTTCGAGAACTAGCTAGAATGTTCGAGGTCTCGCCATCGACTCTGTCGGAGATCCTCAGAAAAGGGCAGAGAAAGATTGTGCTGGACTACTTCAAGAAACAGCGGCATGCGGTATGAATACCAAACAGCGTTAAGCACCTACATTTCCAGTGGTGATACCGTACCAGGCAATCAATACATTAAACTAGGAAGAATCCATCAATGTAATACCAGTCGATTTGAAGAGGACTCATAATGACGACCGAGGACGAGGTCATTTCGACGCTCAGGGAGATTGTCGACCCACACACTAATATCAATATTTTCGACATGGGACTGATTTCAGATATAACGATCAAGGGCGATTCCGTCAGTCTAGTGTTCAGGCCCACGTCCCCGTTCTGTCCATTGGGCATACATCTTGCGATGAATATCAAGAGACGTCTTATCCAGATGCCAAAGATGAAGAAGGCAGATGTGAAGATCGTGGGACATGTTCAAGAGGACATGATAAACAACGCATTGCTGGATTCGCCCTGATGCTCGCCACCAGGCTGTAGGTCCCGCACCTCGCGAATTGCTGTTTTCTTGGAGCCGAAGATCACGTCACAAGCGTCATGCCTGGCATCAAAAAAGATTCATGCTAGGTCAGCCTTCTGGTACCTGAAATGCTGGCTTCGGAGATCAACCGGTTGGTCGACCAATCATCGAGAAAGATGCTACAGAGCTCGTCTCCGTCCGTGAGATACTGGATACTAAGGGACATCATCGAGAAGGACAGGGAAGACCACATAGTCCAGCGCACATTGGAGGAGTGCGATAAGTATCCGGCCAGCCTGAAGCTGTTCAGGACCATTCAGGATGATGGCACATGGCCCGTGCCAAACGGTCGGCGGGCGCAGAACCGATCCAAGTCAGGGATAAGCATAGACCCGACGCAGATCACGATGTACAACAACCTCCTAACGCTGCTGCACGCCGTTGCCAGGTCTGATGACGAACGCATCAATAGGGCGCTCGATAACATCCTTGAGCGATATGACGAAGAGGGTTTCATTAGAGGACCGATGCAACATGGCCTTCCACAGCCGCATTACAACGGGTATGCCCTCTACATACTGTATGGATTCGACAGGGAAAACGATGCTGGAGTCCAGGGAGTCACAGAGTGGTTGATGGAATCCCAGAGGAAGGACGGTGGCTGGAATATGCCATATATGCAGGACGTCAAGTACCTCCCAGAATACCATAGGATGAAGATGGATGATTTCATCCAGCTGATGGAGAAATCAGAAGGGAATGGACATGACCTCAGTGAATTCCGGGACATACCCAGCTGTCACTGGACGACTATGATGGTCCTCTGGGGTCTCATGGAGAACCCTCCACTCAGGAAGGGCAGGTGCTTGCAGAAGGGGGCGGATTTCCTCCTGAGCAGGTTCTTCAAGAAGAATCCACACTCCAACTTCTTTCAAAACCAGAACAACTGGACCGCCGTCAAGTACCCCGCTTACAGATGCAGTGGCCTGGCTGCACTGTGGGTGCTCACGAAAATCGGCAAGGGGCCCGAGGACCCCAGGATGGAGAAGCCGATCAGATGGCTCATCTCGAAACGATATCGCGATGGTCTGTGGGTCGAGTCCAATCGGCCGCATTCAGAGACCGAGCAATGGTTGACCCTGGAAGCTCTTGAGGTCCTGCACAAATATGCTAAGAGACTATAGGCATGACATCAATGAAAACCGACAAGTTGTGTCCAGGAGTCCGCATGAACCGCGTCGTCTGGAATTAGGGCCCGTATGACCAGCTCACCAAGTCTAAGGTAGCAGGCCAGCGGCCCTTAGCTCCACCGTAATCTTGTCGACAGCAACCTCGACATCTTCCGGCTTTCGCGCGCCAGTGCAAACAAGCTTCCCGCTGCCGAAGAGAAGCACGACCACCTTTGGCACGTCTAGACGGTACACAAGCCCAGGAAATTGCTCAGGTTCGTACTCGACCTTCTCAAGGCCGACACTAATGGCAATCGAGTTGAGATTGATCTTGGCGCCAAGGTCGCTCGAGGCAACAATATTCTGCACCTCGATCTTAGGCTTAGTTTTGATCGCTACGCCAGCAGCCTCGATCTTCTTGACCACCTTGCTTATGGCAATCTCCACCTGTTCAAGACTCTTACCGCCGGTGCATACCGCCTTTCCACTCCTGAAAAGCAGTGTCGCCGTCTTCGGTTCCTTGAGTCGGTAAATCAACCCTGGAAACTGTTCCGGGTCGTATTCAGCACCTTCAAGTGCAAGCACAATCGCCTGGAGGTCTAGCTCCGTCCCGAGAGATGTCGAGGCGACCACGTTCTCAATCTTTATCACTGCCATATAATTCACACCGGCCTGACGGTATTTGAATAGGCATCTAATAAACTAACCCTTCGCGGGCAGCGAAAGCGATGCAAACACGAAAATAGAGTTTAGCTAAATACAATAATAATAAAGTCCTACTCGGCGCAATATCTACTGTGATTAGACGAGTCAAACCGTTCTGCAGTTCAGACATCCTCTTGATGCATGTAAGTATCGGCTATAGCTAGGAATTTGCACACTATAAGAACTATCGAGCTACGATCTAAGATCTCCGAATTAGACTATGAACAAACAGCCGCGGAGTTCATTTATGATGAGAACTGAGCACGGCTCTCTGATCCGACCAAGGCTCCCTAGGAGAAAAGTCAACAAGAAGGAAAGGTGAAGGATATTGGAGCTACTGCCGGGAACGAACACTTCGATGCCACTCTCTCTCGCAGCGGTCCACATGGGTCGCATCGCTCGGAATGGGAACCTGTATGTCCTGCCATCTCAGACTATGCAAGCAGACCAGCGGCCTTCAGCTCTTCTGTGATCTTGTCGACTGCGGTCTCGGCATCCTCGGGCTTTCGAGCGCCAGTGCAAACAAGCTTCCCGCTGCCGAACAGAAGCATGACCACCTTAGGCACGTCGAGACGGTATACGAGTCCGGGGAATTGCTCGGGTTCGTACTCGACCCTCTCGAGGCCAAGGGTGATCGCTGTTGCGTTGAGATTGATCTTGGCGCCGAGATCGCTTGTGGCAACGATGTTCTGAACCTCGATCGTCGGCTCGATCTTGATCATTATGCCTGCAGCCTCGATAAGTCTCACAACCTTGCTTATCGCAGTCTTGACTTGCTCGAGGTTCTTCGCTCCAGTGCAAACAACCTTTCCGCTGGCGAACAGGAGTGCCGCGGTCTTTGGTTCCTTGAGCCTGTATATCAAGCCAGGGAATCGTTTTGGATCATACTCCGCGCTGTCAAGTGCTGCCGCTATCGCATTCAAATCCAATCTCTCACCTAGGGATGTTGAAGCGACAACGTTCTCTATCTTGATGATTGCCATAAGAACCTCACGAAATACAGGTCATTCTGTCCTCTCGTTGGTATTGCACATAGGATACATCACGATAAGCCTTGTGCTCCGAGATATTCATATGCCGTGTGTGACCTGGAAACCATAATCTTCAAATCCAAACGTGGACCGAGCCAATGCGGAATTCTTTGATGGTGAGATGTGAGCCAGATATCTCGGTTCAACCATTGGCTCATTGTGCTTCCCGATGCCTGGCCGCGGACTCCATAGCAGAGGTATCCATACTGACTCCGATGCATAACGCAGCACGACCCCGAGGGGGCCGCGCAATTCATGGACATTTGTTCGCTACTTGGTTGCCGCATAGGGGTTCAACCGTGCGGACTCCCACCTTCAAGCGTTGAATCCTTCCCAAACATCCACTCTGGTCAACAGTATTATTGGGTTGAACGGCAGTACCTGCAATTGGAGTTCCGCCAAGGTTCGATTGGCACGCCGATTAGTAAGACCTGCGTGCTCCATACTGGAGGGAGAGGGGATCTCGAGTTCGGGAGAGAGTGGTCGCCTTAGAAGAGTGCGAACACCTGCAGCGAAGGCCGGTAGGCATTTGTCCAATCGGGTAGTTGCCATGGTAATTCTAGTTATACTGGTCGCGAGCGTGATCTTCTCAGCGGAATACATACAGATTGATGAACAGGATCCCATCAGAATCGGGGTGATCCTATCGCTCACGGGCCCTCAGGCGGCATCTGCTGTCGACGTGGAGAGAACCCTTCTGATTGCCATCGATGAGATTAACGCGATGAACAAGCTGAATGGAAGAAGAATGGAATTAATCATCAGAGACTGCATGTCTGACACGGAGAAGGCCAAAGAAGTCTATGCCGAGATCGAGCAGGAGTATCATCCCCTCATGTACATATCGGCATTGAGCTCGATCTCGATTGCACTGAGCCCGTTGGCAGAGGAGAACAGAACACCTCTCATCGCAGTGGTCTGTGCCTCGGACACTGTGACTGCAGGTCGTGACTGGGCATTCAGATACTACTCCGGAGCCAGGGACGAGGTGGAGCCCGTCCTGGTTAAAATCGACTCCTCGGACATCAAGAGCCTGGGCGTCCTTCATCTGGATGATGAATACGGAAACGCTGTGCTCGACGCACTGAAGCCAGAAATTGAGATTCGCGACTTGCCCCTCAAGATCGAGAAGTTCGAGTCTGGAACAACCGACTTCACGACACAAGTACAGAATCTATCCGACACCGATGCAATCTTCGCGGCTGGACTCACCAACAATTACGAGGGTATCCTCGCGCATCTGAGGGATGCGGGCTACGCAGGAAAGATATTCCTAGCAAGCGGCGCATCCAGTCCGTCCGTCAGAAATCTTCCCACTGCAGATGGCGCGTTTGTCTCAGCACCGAACATCTACAGACCATCATATTCGTACTCTGAAGAGCTCGAAAGCGCATTCAAAGCTGAGTACAACATGTCCCTCAGTCATCAAGGGGTGTCCGGATACGACGCTCTGAATATGGTCGCGGGGCTACTGATCGATGAAGTAGTGTCAAGGGAGAATCTCAGGAGCCTCCTTCTGAGGGGGGTTGTATACAGCGGCGTGCTCGGCGTCATCATTGTCGAACCTGGTCAGCACAATTTCGGGGTTCCCCTGTTTGCTGCTCAAATTATCGGTGGGGTGTTAGTGTACCGATGAGTCGCGAAACGCGAAACCCGCTGAGGACGCGGGTGGCCGTGAAGTTGGGTGCCGGTTTCTTGGTCGTATTACTCCTTCTCAGCGGCCTGACTTGGCTGATACTGTCGGTTAGCGTTACGGAGCTAAGGGGTGCAGCAGAAGAGAGTGGGATCACCATGGCTTCGTCATCGTCGTTCAATATTGACAGAACCATCCTATTGAGACGCTCTGAGCTCGAACTCCTATCAGAGGATTCAGAGGTGCAGGCAGCCCTGTCCGATTCGAACGCGTATTTCGACACGTTACCGGATATAACATCATACATAGACGAGATTGACAGAAACTGGACCGCCATCCCCTTCAACGAGACAGCACCGTTCATTCAATCGATTCTCGATAACTCGCTTTCCGGAATCGTCAGGGAGCGGTTGGTGGACAAGGCTGCGACGGAGCGCGGCTATGATGTATACACATGCGTGTTCCTGACGAACAAGTACGGTGCGACGACGGCAATGTCCCAAAGAGTCTTTGGATACCTACACGACGAAGTATGGTGGAACGCGACCATTTCCAGCGGCGGCTACATCGAGGACATGACTTTCGATGCGTGTTCGCAAACCTACGGAGTCAGCGTCTGCTCCAGAATTGACGATTCAAATGGCACTCTGATAGGAGCCGTGAAGAGCGTAGTCAACTTGGTGGGTGTCATAAGAGGAGCTGAGATTGAGCTGACCCCGAACCCCTACAGTTCCCGAGAGTTCAAAATGGTGAAGCCCAATGGCGAACTGCTGTACTCATCCGATGCATACAGGAGACTTGAGAACGTATCTGACAAGGACTTCTTCATTCAAGTCGTCAGCGGCTCGGGGGCCTTCGTTGCGAAGGAAGGCGGACGGGATGTGTTGTACTCCTATTCGCAGTCAAAGGGCTGCCGCGACTTCAGCGGCTTCGGATGGATTGTCATTGTCGGCTACAACCTCGATGAGGTCCTTGCCCCAGCATATGGACTTAGGAGTTTCGCCATTCCAGCAACAGTCGTGCTGCTGCTCGTCGGAGGAACCGTAGCATACTTCACACAGCGCTCCGTGTCAAGACCGATACGAGAATTCATAGGAGCGTCTCGAGACGTCTCACGAGGTGATCTTGATAGACGGGTCGTAGTGACATCGAGGGACGAAATTGGAGAGCTAGCAGGGACCTTCAACGATATGGTTGCACGCCTGAAGGAGAACAGAGAGGGCCTTGAGAGCAGGATCAGATCTAGAACCGTGGAGCTAGAAATGGTGAACAAGAACCTGAAGAGATCGAACGAAGAGTTGCAGCAGTTTGCGTACGTCGCTTCTCACGACCTGCAGGAACCGCTCCGCATGATAGCCAGCTACATGGAACTGATATCTCGGCGTTATGAGGGCAGACTCGACAAGGACGCCGACGAGTTCATAGGATTCGCGGTGAGTGGCGCGAACCGCCTTCAGGGGATGATAAACGATCTCCTTGCATTCTCAAGGGTCGAGACAAAAGGGAAGCCCTTTGCGAGGGTAGACTGCAACAAGGTCCTCAAAGAGTCCATCATGAATCTCAAGATGGCGATTGAGGACAGCGGCGCTGTCGTTACATCAGACCCGTTGCCCACAACAGTGTTTGGTGACGAATCTCAGCTGGCCATGTTATTCCAGAACCTCTTAGGAAACGCGATCAAATTCCGTGGTGAGGATTTGCCCAGGGTCCATGTGTCCGCCGAACAAAGGGCGGGAGAATGGTTGTTCACCGTAAGCGACAATGGCATAGGAATCGATCCGAAGTATTCGGAGAGGATATTCGTCGTGTTCCAACGGTTGCACGCTGGTCCTGAGTATAGCGGAACTGGAATAGGCTTGGCCATATGCAAGAAGATCGTGGAGAGGCATGGCGGACATATATGGGTAGAGTCCGAACTGGGAAAAGGATCGCGATTCAACTTCACCCTACAAGACTCTCATCATAGAGGAGGGTAGGTCGACCAAAGCGATGGTCGGAATAATGAGACAAGACATGGAGACTGAGGACCTGGTCCCATGGAGACCATTGAAGCTTTGAATATCATGTAATGATGGACATCTCAGATGACTGGATGGAATCATCTCTGTGCCGAACCCCTAGCGACTTTGGAAATCTACCCTGACGGATCTCAGCTTCCTGACCCTCGCTTTCTCCGAATCGATGTGAGCGCCAAACCCAGGGATTGCTCCGCCTATTGCGCTAATGAAAGCACTCAGCTCGAATGGCTTTCGAAGGAACCCGACGGCGCCGCCATTGATCGCATCCCCTTCTATGGATCCATCGGCACTCACGAACAGAGTCCTGACCCCTGGCTTGAGCTGAGCCATCGCAGTCATCGTCTCGATGCCGTTCATCCCGGGGAGCCGGTGGTCCATTATGACAAGATCTGGACAAGCAGTGAGTCTCTCGAATTTCGCTACAGCTTCTTCTCCGCTGTAAGCCCAATCTGACAGCTCAGCCCCGATGAGGGAGAAGACAGTATTGTAGATTTCATAGAAGGCGCCTTCATCTTCGACAACGAATATCGAAACGCGCAACATCAATCCCCCCTCGGAAGTCTCAGAGTAATCATGATACTCTTATCGGGGTCCCCGTTCTCCTTGCATCGCACCGAGAACTCACCCCCAAAGTAATCAACGAATCTATCGTAAAAGGATAGGTTCGTCGCCACTCCCCGATTGAACCGCCCCTTCAGGTCCAGCGAGGAAAACGATGGGCGCTCGACCATGTCTGTAACGCTAGAATCACCACTTATGATCTCCACCTGCCAGAACGGCTTGCCCGATGAGTCCTTGACCAGTGAGATTGTGATCTGGATGTTCACCTCATCCGCATCGGATTGGTTCACATAGTCGTTGAGCAGGCTAGAGATGACATGACTTATCCAGCGTCCGCCCTTAACGAGTACTCTGTCGCGATCTGAGCGATGTAATCTGAACACGACGATTGGACCCGGGCCATCTGCTTGAATCGAATTCTTCACATTCGTGATCGTCTCGATGAGGTCGATTGGCGCGATATCTTCAGGGTTGGCGCGCTCGAGCTCTTCTAGCAGTCTAAGGTTCGTTATTATAGATGACGCGCGCATGGCCTGTCGAGACACCATCCTCGCCCTGGCATGCGCCTCAGCAGATGCGGTCTTATCAAGGCGAGTCAGATCGCAGATGAGCATTATCGGCGCTATCAGGTTCGCGACATCGTGCGCCAATAGGTCAAAATAGATCATCGCCCTCCTCTTCTGATCTTCAGCCTCCTCTGTACGCAACTTGATTGAATCTGTTAGTATTCGCCTCTGCAAGGCGTAGGTCAGTGCATGGGTCAATAGACCTGCGTTCAACTTGCTTTTGCATATGTAGTCTTCAGCACCGTCTTCCAATGAGCGGATGCCTACCTCGTAGTCCTCTAAGCCTGACGTAATCACGATGGGAACAGAAGGGGCGGCCGAACGAATCATCTTGAGGGTGTCCAAACCCTGGCTGTCGGGTAAGCCCAGGTCTAGGAGAATCGCGTCGAATTCATTCTTCCGAACCGCGGCGATCCCATCTTTCAGGGTAGAGACTGGTTCAACATCGAACCTCCTCTCAGCATTACTCTCGGCGAGCAGCTCCAGGATCAGGCGAATGTCTCCAGGATTGTCTTCCACGAGTAGTACTCGGACCATATCCTCGAGCTCACCTCTTGCCATTAGACGGTAGTTTCACAATCGATAGCCAGAAATCCTCGATAGATTGAACAACCTTGATGAACTGGTCTAGGTTGACAGGTTTGGTGATGAAGCAGTTCGCATGCGAATCGTAGGTTTTGAGGATGTCTTCTTCTGCCTTAGATATCGTCAATACAACGACGGGGATCCTCTTCAGCATATCATCCCTCTTCACCTCGGCCAGGACCTCACGCCCATCCATCCTCGGGAGGTTGAGGTCAAGTAGAATCATGTCAGGACGTGGCGCATCTGCATATTCGCCTTCACGCCTCAGGAAGGCCATCGCCTCCACCCCGTCATTCACTACGCTCATCCTGTTTTTTATCCTGCACTCCTTGAAAAGTTCTATCGTCAGGCGGACATCACCTGGATTGTCCTCAACGAGAAGAATCTCTATCGGTCTGCTTTCCCCTATCGGGTTCATCTGCACCACACCTCCATACCTTTGAAGGATGCCAGGAAGGGAACATGGAACCGTTATGGACCTCAACCAGCCAAAGGAATCACGACCATACTGGTCATCAACGACCGTTTCGACTCCTTGACTTTCCTCTGAGGGTTATTCCAGACTCCCACTCAACTCATCCTGTAAGGTCCACCTAGTGATTATTAGATGTCTCACGGGTTAAGTAGTTATCTAAAAAAACCATCGCGCCAAGATTCACATCGTCTAGAACTCAATCCTCCTGGAGGATTGAGCACCGCGAGAGCAACCTATTCCGTAGTCTTTAAATGCTGATTTGAACGTTCCCGGTGGGGCACAATCATGCTCCGAATTTCTTTGCCCGGTCGGCCATACCCAACATTATCGGCAGAAGATCTCTTCCTCTGATCCTTCCCAGCCCACCTGAGGCCGCGGACACCTCATCGAATTCCTTGACTGAATCCATCCTACTGCCGCCACCGGCGA